>MGTT01000030.1:80586-89482 GCA_001799575.1 Elusimicrobia bacterium GWA2_56_46 | reverse complement strand
GATCTTCCCCTGCTCCACGCGGCCGGTAGCCACCGTCCCGCGCCCGGTGATGGAGAACACGTCCTCCACCGCCATCAGGAACGGCTTCTCCGTCTCACGCTTGGGCGCCGGGATGCTCTTGTCCAGAGCCTCCAGCAGCTTGATGATCGCCGGCTCGCCCAGCGGGCCCGTGTCGCCTTCATGCGCTTTCATCGCGGAACCCCGGATGATTGGTATGGTGTCCCCGGGAAATTCATACTTCTTCAGCAGGTCACGGACTTCCTCTTCCACCAGATCCAGAAGCTCCTTGTCGTCCACCAGGTCGGCCTTATTAAGGAATACGACCAGGCTCGGCACGTTAACCTGCTTGGCCAGCAGCACGTGCTCTTTCGTCTGCGGCATCGGGCCGTCCGCCGCCGAAACCACCAGGATCGCTCCGTCCATCTGCGCCGCGCCCGTGATCATGTTCTTGATATAGTCGGCGTGGCCGGGACAGTCGATGTGCGCGTAGTGCCGCGTCTCAGTCTCGTACTCCACGTGCGACACGGCCACCGTCAGGATCTTGGAGGCGTCGCGCACGACACCGCCCTTGGCGATGTCGGCGTACATCATCTCTTTGGCCCGCCCCAGCTTGGCCGACACTTTCGTGATCGCGGCCGTTAAAGTGGTTTTACCGTGGTCCACGTGGCCGATCGTGCCTACGTTCACGTGGGGCTTGTTCCTGTCGAATTTAGCTTTTGCCATTTAAGTCTCCTTACTTCTGATTTACGAATCGGGAGCTGGTAGGCCAGTATGCAGGTAAGCGTAAGAGCCTACTAGCCTACCAGCTTACCCGCATCTCCTCTACACTCTTACCGTAAGCCTGCGCGCTTCCGTAAAAAACTAGCTGGGGATGGGAATTGAACCCACGACCTTCTCCTTACCATGGAGATGCTCTACCAGCTGAGCTACCCCAGCACTAAAACAGTTACCAGTATTCAGTGGCCAGTGATCAGTCACTGAAATATCTCAGGGCTGTTGAATCATTCCCTCTCATCTGGCCACTGCTCACTGACCACTGAATCCTTGAGCGGGCGATGGGAATCGAACCCACGTGATCAGCTTGGAAGGCTGACGTTCTACCATTGAACTACGCCCGCGAATCTGTTAATTATAGTTATTTATCCCGCTCCAGTCAATCGGCGAAAACGGCTCTTGCCATTTACCAAAGCTAAATTATACCATTTTTATATAGTACCGCCTCAGGGGGGACGTATGGCGCAGAAAGATTTTGCCGGGGACAAAAAATATTACCGCGTGCTCAAGATCCTCAACAGCCTTAACGAGAAAGGCAGCGTCCGGGTCGCGGAACTGGCGGCCGAATACGACGTTAGCGAACGCAGCATCCAGCGCGACATGGAGCGCATCAACATGACTTTCGGCCTGGAACAGACCGGCAAGGGCGAATACGCTTTCGCCGCCGGAGTCTCGCTGCAAGAACTGCGCCTCTCCGGCGAACAGTTGTCCGCCCTCATCTTCATGAACGAGCTGTTCAAAGGAATGGGCGGGGCTTTCAGCAAATCCTTTGAGGGCCTTTTCCACCGCCTGGCCAAAAGCTCCCCCTGGGAGTCGCCTTATTCCATCATCATGCCCAGGCCGGGCAAGGGCCTTGATCTGGCAAAACTTATCCCCGACGCCGAGACCGCCATCCTGGAACACCGCAAAATACGCGTGGACTACCTGAAGAAAGGCGTGCTTACCAACCGCACGCTCTCCCCCCTCAAGATCCTGGTGGACAACGGCTTCTATTATATCCTCGCCATGTCCGATAAAAAAGGCCAGTACGTCAAATACCGACTGGACAACATAAAAACCCTGGAGCTGACGACCCAGACTTTCACCCCGCCGGCCGACATCGAAAAAGCCATCCGCGACGCGACCAGCGTCTGGGGCGCCATGCCGGCCCGCGACCGTAAAATAGCGATGCGCCTGAAGATCGCTCCGGCGGCGGCCGATTTTTTCCGCAAAAAAGAGTTCTTCCCCCTCCAGAAAATAACGAAAGAAAACCCGGACGGTTCCATAATACTGGAGTCCCGTCTGGCCCAGTTGATGGAGGCCATCCCGACCATCCTAAACTGGATCCCCGACATAGAGGTGCTGGAACCGGCCGAACTTAAAACCGGGATCCGCGCCCGCGTGGAGCAGTACCTGCAAAAAATCAGCCCGCTCAAAACAGCGGGCTGATTTGCCTACCTGACCGCACCGGGCGCGGCTCACGCGCGCGCCCGAACCGCGACAGCCTCAAGCCCAATACCTGCGTAGGTGCCGTATCATGGCCTATGGCCATCAAACGGCCAAGAGCCAAGGGTCCAAATATCCAAGGGTTACCGATACCTCGCAAGGCGGAACCCGCTGGCGTCGTGGCTCTTGCCAGAGTAGTTGCGGAAATCGGCCCGCATGGAGCTGGTGTCATCGCTGCGGAAGGAGCCGCCACGCAACACCCGGTAGTAGAAGCCCGCATTAAATGCACTGCCGTCAACAGGCGCGCCTTTGTATGAATCCTGGTACTTGTCCTGCACCCATTGCCAGACGTTCCCCGTCATATCGCACAATCCCTGCTCGGTGTTCCCGGCAGTTTTAGAACACACCGGCAGCGTGCTACTTTTACCGCAACCGAGACCGCCGTTTCCGTTCATCACGGCCTTGTCGCAGGTCGGCTCATCATTGCCCCAAGGGTATTTCTGATTCTTGCCGCCGCTCGTAGCCGCGTATTCCCACTCGGACTCGCTGGGCAGTCTCGCGCCTTTGAACCCGGGTTGATTACCAATAAACCTGGCATATTGATTCGCCTGATCCCAATCCACACAGTTGATCGGGTGAAGCTGCCGACCCTCCACACCCCAGTTACAATAGTTACCGGTGCCCGGCTTCGAGCACTTATCCTTGCGCACGCACTCCGCATATTGTTCCACGGTCACAGCTGTTTTGGACATGTCAAAGGTTTTGATAACAACCTCATGTACCGGCTTGGCACTTTCAAAATCTTTTTCGACGCTATCCGTTCCCATACAAAATCCTTTCCCGGATCCGCATTTTTTCCAATCCGGATTCCGCCTGGTTTCCGTCCCCTCGATGCGAACCCACTCAACCGGTCGATTAGGTACGCCAAAAGATGGATCGCTTCCTCCGATATAACCTTTATCCACAGCTCCGGTCTTGGCGTGAGCGGGGGCTTTCGGAACCGGAACAGTTCCGTTGCCTTTCTCAGTGGCGGCGAACCGGGAATCCAGGGCCGCGCCGTCTATCACCGCGTCCCTGAAATCCGTCGGCATATTCCTGTGCGAATTATTTACATAGGCAAACCCCGCAACCGTCACCAGCACGGCGCCGAGCGCATATTTTTTCCAGTTATTCATAACCCCTCCACAACCGTAACTTTAATTTCTGATTCCAGATCTAAGATTCCGGATTTCAGGATTTAAGAAAATTATCCTCAACCCTGAATCTTCGATAGTATACCCCCCCCCCCGCGTTTTGTCAAGGGCCGTTCGAAAAAAAATTTTTTATTATTGGTTTTCGTAGGGCGCGCAAAAAACAAGTTCGCGCCCCTGTCGCCTGTTTAAATTACTTCTTCGCTTCTTCAACCAGTTCGGGGGGGTAGCCGATGTCCAGGACTTTTATTTGGCCGGTGTTCGGCTGGGCGTGCGCGGCCATGAGGCCGGTCTTGGCGAAGCCAAGAGTCAGAGTGTGTTTAGCTATTATAAAAACACCGCTGTGGTGTCCGGTATCGGGGCTGAGGCCTGATGGGATGTCCACGGCCACTATGGGCCGGGCGCTTTTATTCATCAGCTGGATCATCCGCCTGACGGGGCCGGTGGGTTTGCCCACCGCGCTGACGCCCAGCAGGGCGTCCAGCAGAAGATCCGCTTTCGCGAACTCGGCGGCCAGGCTTTCCATATTCTCGCCGGTCACCAGAACGATCTGCACCCCGGCATCCTTCCCTGTCTGGATGTTCCGAACAACAAGTTCTCCGTAACCGCTCTCCCCCGGTGCAAGTATGAAAACCCGGGCCCGGGCCCCGGCGGCCTGGAGTAAGCGGGCGGCAACCAGCCCGTCGCCGCCGTTGTTGCCGCGCCCTGAGCACACTACGGCATTAAGCCCGCCGGGCGCTTTCCCCAGTTCTTCTCTGGCTATACGCAGCGTTTCCTCAGCTAGGGCCTTGCCGGCGTTTTCCATCAGCTGGTGATCGGGAATGCTGTACTCCATCACGGCTTTCTTATCCAGATATTTCATCTTCTCCGCCGTGACCACAGGCAGGCCGCCGTATTCTTTTATCTGCGGTATTTTGGACATAAGCGACCAGACTGACAGCCTCCCCCCCTCCTAAACCACCAGCCAGACCAGGTAAAATATCGCGTAGACAAAAACCATGAAAAATCCGGCCAGGAGCGCGGCGTACGGCAGCCCCAGGGACAGCAGCGCTTTCTTCCTGGAAATAAGATAGAGACGCCGCATGACGGAGATCCTGGCCAGAATGACTATTATGAAACAGAGAAGACAGTCAGCTCCGGGGTTCAGATAACCGAGGCTGGCCAGGAAGCCAAGCGGTATAAGCAGCGCCCAGAAAAATTCCGTCACGCCGAAGAGGAAAAAGAGCTTGAGCGCGCCGCCGCCTGCGCCGGTCATCTCCAGGAACAGATGTATGCCGGCGGCGAAGCAGAAATTGACCCCCAGCACGAAAACCAGCACGTTCAGGAACGAAAAAATACCGGGAGGAACCGCGGAAAACATACGTAGGAAGAGGAAAATGCTCAAGGTTCCTGACAGGTAACCTAAGAGCCCGACATGGCCCATCTCCCGGATACCGGTTCGGTCTATAAAATCCCGCGGCCCGTCCACCAGATCCGCCACGGTAGCAATTAAATTCATAATAGCTCCTTCACAGCCCGTACCAGCGGTATTCAAGCCTGGGGCCGGCGTTAAGCGCTTTTTCCACAGACGCTCCCCCGAAGAAACTCAGTTTGGAATCAAGTATCGAGAAAAACTGGTCTATCGGGTCGACATCGCGCAGAACGCGGGGATTCTTTCCGATCTTGCCCATTTCACCCGCCATGTCCAGCGCGTCCTGCAGATCTCCGAGCTTATCCACAAGTTTCACGTCCAGAGCCTGGCGGCCGGTGTAGATACGGCCGTCCGCAAGCACTTTAACCTGCTCCACCGGCATCTTGCGTCCCCCGGAAACGGCGGCCACGAACTGCTCGTATGAATCGTCTATAAGCCCCTGGAGGAGCTTGCGCTCTTCCGGAGTCATATCGCGCGTGGGGGAGCCGATATCCTTGAACTTGCCGGATTTGATCACTTCGCTGCGCATTCCAATCTTGTTCATGAGGCCGGCAAAACTGCTCGCGCTGAAAATAACGCCTATGGAACCGGTGATGGTGCCCGGTTCCGCGACGATGGCGTCGCAGGCCGAAGCCACGTAGTAGCCGCCGCTGGCCGAAACGTCGCCGAAACGGGCCACGAACGGCTTTTTGGTCCCGGCTTTCGCGCGCAGGATGGCGGAATAGATCTCCTGGACCGCGCCGACGCTGCCGCCGGGAGAATTGATGTCCAGCAATATGGCCTTGACTTCTTTTTTCGCGGCCGACGCCTTTATGCGCCTGGCGATCTGCTGGCTGCCGCGCTCCCAGACCCTGGAAGAATCGGTCTGGTAAATAGCCCCGAAAATGGGGATGACGGCCACCGCGTCTTTTTTGGCTGAGAGGCCGGCGAAACCGGACAGATCTATGTCCTTGGGCCTGGCCCGCTTCGCGCCATCTACTTTGGCGATCACTGCGAACGACGCCGCCAGCGAGACCGCGTACAGCGCGGCTATGAGTTTAAGCCAGAGTCTGGTTCGGGACGGCCCGGTCTTAACTTCCGTCCCCGCCGTTCCGGCCGGGGCCTGAATATTTTGTTCGTCCATTGTTATTCCTCCGGTTCAAACATCACTTGCGTCCACCACTTTATTCCTGCCGGTTTCCTTGGCCCTGTAGAGCGCGGCATCCGCTTTCGAGATCAACTCGCCGGCCACCGTACCGCCCGGGCTCCGGCCGGCCGCGGCGGAGACGTCGCGCGGGAAATGGGCCATGCCTATGGAGACGGTGACTTTTATCGTCTCAAAACCCTGCGAAAAGTTTTCGCTTTCTATCCTCGTCCTGATAGCTTCGGCTTTCCTGAGCACGCCCGCGAAATCCGCGCGCGGCAAAACTATGCCGAACTCCTCCCCGCCGTAACGTCCGACGAAGTCGGTCTCGTAAACGCTGGAGCGCAGAAGCAGCCCCACCCGT
Organism: Elusimicrobia bacterium GWA2_56_46; assembly: GCA_001799575.1. Taxonomy (GTDB): domain Bacteria; phylum Elusimicrobiota; class Elusimicrobia; order Elusimicrobiales; family UBA9959; genus YA12-FULL-51-18. Next base: position 83,195 of record MGTT01000030.1, on the reverse strand, counting down.
TTCAGCACAAAATCCCCGAACTGGTGGCCGTAACGGTCGTTCACCGCCTTGAAGTGGTCTATATCCACTATCATAAAACCGAGCGTGGTCTTGAAAGCGCCCGCGCGCCGGATCTCCTCGTCTATCTTCTCGTCCAGGGCGTTGCGGCGGTAAACGCCGGTAAGGCCGTCCACCTGGGAAAGCCACTCCACCTGCCTGAAAAGCTGTATCCTTCTGACGGCGAACGACACCTCATCGGCGAATTCACGGGCCGCTTCGGCCAAAGCGGTCTTGTTAAAAGTTTCCGGCGGGAAACGCAGCGCGAAAAAACCGGCCTGGGCCCCGGCATGGAGCACCGGCGCAAGAACCGCCCGCTCCGCCTCCGAAACCACTATGCCGGAGAGGGACGAAAGACCGCCGCCGGCAAGCCGGGATACCGCCTCCGTGGAAAGCCCCGTCTTCTCTCCGGAGGCGAAAAGCTCCGGGACGCCGGAGTTCAGGTCGTTAACGTAGAAAGCGAAATCGGCGGTGTCGAAATAATCTTTCATATACCGCCCGAACTGCTTGCCAGCGCTTTCCAGATCCATGGCCTCGGAAAGCAGTTTTACGGCGGAATAAAGCGTAAGGGCCTTCTTCTCACTGGCGGCCAGGGCCGTGAACTCCAGCTTCAGGACCCGGAGGGCCGCCTCAAGCTCTCCGAGCCGCTCCTTCGATTCCACGAGCTTCCGCTCCCCTTCCGCCGAACCGGGATTGTCAGCGTTAACCACGAGGGAGTGGGCCAGAGCCGCCAGCGTCCATACGATGAGCGCGATGGCCGGAACTCTCCCAAGGCCGGCGCCCAGCGCGGCGATCGAGCCGGCGCCCAGCGCCAGGGCGGACAACAGCCCGGCGGATCGGCTGAAACGGCCCGCAAAATAAGAAAGCAGCGGCGAAGACGCCAGTAGAAAAGCGAAAAAATTGTCTTTACTCATAAACCACCCGATTCCTGCCGCCGTGCTTGGCCCTGTAGAGCCGCTCGTCCGCCGAACGAACCAGCTGGCTGGCGATCGCGGCCTCGGCCGGGAATTCCGCCACTCCGAAACTGGCCGTCACGCGGGTAACCTCGCCGTTAAAGGAGAACCGCCTGGCCTCAAGCGCCTTACGGATATGCTCGGCCACGCCCGCGGCCCGCGCTTTTCCGACCCCGGTGAGAATAACCGCGAATTCTTCCCCCCCGTAACGGGCCGCGAAATCGATGTCCCGGATACTTTCCGCCAATTCACGGGCCACCGCTTTCAAAACGGCGTCCCCGGCCTGATGGCCGTAAGTGTCGTTATAACTTTTAAAGTGATCTATATCGCTCATGATCAGCGAGAACGGCACCTTGGAGCGGGCGGCGCGCAGAATCTCTTCCTCTATGCGGGTCTGGAAAGCGCGGTGGGTAAAGAGTCCCGTAAGGCCGTCCTTGATGGCAAGTTCCCTCACCCGTTCGAACATATGGATATTTTCCATGCTGACCGTGGCGATGGTGGAAATTATTTCAAGCGTGCGCAGATCCGGAGTGGAAAAACGGTTCGGCTCCGCGGAGACCAGCCGTATGAAGCCCGTCATGGAGCCGAAAAGATTCAGCGGCACGACCACCAGCGAGCGCTGCCCTTCGGAGAAAACTTCGGAAGAAAGCCTGTTCTCCTCCGCACTGTTCTTCACCAGCAGCGGGATCTTGCGCTGAGCCACCCAGTCGGCGAGAGAGTCCCGCGCCGCGCCGGACTCCAGCTCGGCCGTGACCCCGGGAAACTGTTTTTTGAGCATATCCCGGAGCCGGGCTTTTATCTCATCGGCGGTAGCACAGGACGAAAGCGTGTGAATGTAGGCCGACAGGCCGGCCTGGAACCTGATCCGGTCCTTAAGCGCCCCCATGTGCTCTTTGTACATCTTCAGCTCGCTTTCAAGAGCCCGGGCCCTTCCGGCGTGTTCCGCGGCCTCGGAGCTCAAACGTTCCGCGCCGGCCTGCCTGCGGTTCTGGGAGCTGTTTAGAGCGTAGAACAGCGCCCACAGGGCGGCGACTTCCCCGAAACCCAGCAGCGCCGCTTCCACCGGGCTGCCCAGCGGCGCGAGGCGCGGCAGGACAAAACCAATGCCCGTGGCCAGAAACATGAAAATAAATTTAAGTTCTTTTTCCTGGAAAAAAGAGAACCAGATAAAAACCAGGCCGTAAGCCGGGAAGATCCAGAGGAAAAACTGATTGTAGCGCCATACCATCCAGGAAACGGCCGCGAATATCGCGAAAGGCGCTGAGAACCGGATAAGCTTATTATCGATCATCGCGTATGGCTATTTTTCACCCGTCAGGCGGCGGCGCACCTCGGCGCGGATCTCCAGCAGGAGTTCTTTTGAATCCCGCCCGGTTCTTTTTGCCTCCGCTTCCAACGCCTGTTTAAACCGCGCGTGCATTCCCGGATCGGCGCATTGCAGAAGAACCGTGCTGCCGCATTCGCAATTGACATACGAGATCAATCCGAAAGGGTCGTCTATCTTCGGCGAGCATTGCGGCGCCCCGAGCGGACGAGTTCCCCCGATAAACTGCCTGAAATCCGAGAATTCTTTTTTGCAATTATTGCATTTACGCGGGAACTGCGCCTCGCACATGACGA
>MGTT01000030.1:0-80568 GCA_001799575.1 Elusimicrobia bacterium GWA2_56_46 | reverse complement strand
CCGCCGCGGCACGACAACATTATGCTTTAATTGCCGTTGGCGGCGCAAATTTACAGGCATATAGGACTTTAGACCCTCCCATCCGGCTTCGGAATAAATTACAATATTGCCGGCACAACATCTGAAGCCGAGGAGAAACCGGATGCGCATCTATAAAACTGTCTTATCCCTCCTTATACCTCTTTTCCTGTCTTCACCGGCCTATACCGCTACCGCTGAAACGAAATCCGCCGGCAAACAGCTTAAAGCCGCCGCCGGAGATAAGCCCGCCGTCTCCGCGCCCGAACCGGGGACGCCGGCCGGCGCCGCGCCGAAAGCGCCCGTTTTGCGGACGGCCAGGATCGACTGGGCCGACGCCGTCCGTAAATATTCCAGCAAAGTTTTCACCCCTCCCCCCCAACGCCGCATAGACACGGCCGGCAGCGAACTGGTCATGCTGCAGGGCTTCCACTGGTACGCCGACAGCTACTGGCAGCACCCGCCGCGCGGCTGGTGGGGCGTGCTCGCCCAGAGAGCCCGAGAGATAGGCCGGGCCGGCTTCGACCTGGTCTGGTTCCCTCCGGTTTCCATAGGCAGCTATTACCCTACGGAATGGTATAATCTCGACTCCCAGTGGGGGAAAAAGGACGCCCTGCTGGAAGCCGTAGCCAATATGCACTCCGCGGGCGTAAGGGTTCTGGCGGACGTGGTGCTTAACCACCGCAACGGCAGCACCAACTGGCTGGATTTCACCAATCCGGACTGGCCAAGCGACGTAACCGTGAACAACGACGAGGTCTGGGCGCAGCCGCCGTACGCCCAGCTGCCGCGCAGCCTTTTCTCCGACGAAGGCCAGGGCGAGTTCGGCTGCAGGGATCTGGATCACCGCAACCCGCTTGTGAGGGAAGACACCAAAGTCTTCATGCGCTGGCTCAGACTCGCGGTTGGTTTTGACGGCTGGCGCTACGACATGGTCAAGGGTTACTCCCCCTCGCGGATCGAGGAGTACAATACCGCATCCAGCCCTGTTTTTACCGTGGGCGAATATTACGACGGAGACCGCCAGCAGATAGTTAACTGGATAGACGGAACCGATTCCAATCCTAACAAGACCAACGCCTCCACGGCTTTCGATTTCACGACCCGCTACGCCCTTATCGCCGCCGTGGAAACCGAACGTTACGAGCTGCTGTCCGACAACGGCAGGCCCTCCGGAGTCATCGGCTGGTGGCCGGCCAAGGCCGTCACCTACGTGGACAGCCACGACACCTCCCCGCGCGACCCTAATTTTCTGCAGACCGCCCCGCAGGAATACCGGATCCAGCGCCTTATGGGCTACGCCTATATTCTCACGCACCCGGGCATCCCCTGCGTCTTCTGGCCGCATTTCTTCGACTGGAGCCAGGATTACCGGAACCAGATAGCCAAACTTATTGAGATCCGGAAGACCGCCGGGATAACCTCCACGAGCCCCGTGCAGATCATAGCGGCCGCCAACGGGCTTTACGCCTCGGTCACCACCGGCAAGCGTCTGCAGGTCGCCCTCAAGCTCGGCAGGAACTGGGACTGGAACCCCGGCGGAAGCTGGACGCTGGCCGCCAGCGGCGAGCGCTACGCCGTCTGGACCAGGTGAAAGGATAAATTAAAATCCGCCCGCTTAAAAGCGGGCGGATTTTAAATGGTGGAGGCGCCGAGATTCCTGCTCCCCCGCTCCCTCCCGGTCGCTCCTCCGCAGCCGGCCGCCCTCGCTGACGTCCGCCTCCGGCGGACTTTTCCCGCACCGCGGGCGCTCGGGTCGGCTGCGAATCCCGGTAAATTTAAAGCCGGTTCCTGGAAAGGAACCGGCTTTAAATTTATGGAGGCGCCGGGATTCGCACCCGGGTCCGACAATTACGCGCCAGAGCCGCTACAGGCTTAGCCCTGATTTTGTCTCGGATCGGCCTCAGTTCAGGACGACAAAACCGATCCAAAGCTCCGTGTGGTCTTTTGCCCCGGCGTACGAAGCGCGACGCCGGAACAGCACCCTGCGTTTTGACGCTCACCGGACGTTGCAGAGAGACGTCCGGCAGCGAGGCTCACTTAAGCGTGAGCCCAGGCCATCTCATTTGAGTTGGCTTTTTTGTTTTTGACCCTGTTTTACATGGCCTGGTCAACCATGGCCTGCAACTTTGACGCGATAAGCTGCCGTCGAGCCTATTCGCCCCCATCTGTCATCGCACCCCGCGCTGTATACGCGCGCGAAGCGACGTCGTGCGTATATTTTAGCAGATTTCCCAATGAAACGCCATAGACCGCAGACGCGAAACGCTGTTTTACTATTCGCTCTTTACGCTTTGCCGCTTACGGCGATCATGGCTTTGCGGATGGTCTCCAGGGCGGGGGCGGAGGTCTTTATCCGGATGCCGTCGCCGAAACGCGACGGCAGGAAGATTAGGGAGGAACCGAACAACTCCTGCCATTTTTTTATGGCGGGCATGCCTATCGGGGCCCTGGGCTGGAAAAAGATCTCGTATGTTTCGTCTTTCTGAACCACGGATCTGACAGAGAGCTTGGCCAGCTCTCTTTTAAGCTTGATGACCGCGGCCAGATTCTTCAGCGGCTCCGGGGCCGGGCCGGACAGATCCGCCAGCCCCTCCATTATCTTATCCACTTTTCCAGGATCGGCGTTCAGAAGCTTTTTATAGAAATTCAGGCGCTCCATATCGTCGCCGATGTAATCTTCGGGGATGAAAGCCGGTAATTCAAGATCTATCTTGACGTCAGGCAGTTCCTCCTCCCGATCGCGCCCCTTGATGCGGTTTATCTCCCCGTTCAGAAGCTTTATATACATCTCAAGGCCGATGGAATTTATAAAGCCGTGCTGGCGCACGCCCAACAGTTCGCCGGCGCCGCGGATCTCCATGTCGCGCATGGCAAGGCGGAAACCGGAACCCAGCTCCGTGAATTCCTCCAGCGCGCTAAGACGCTTCATAGCGAGTTCGCTTATTATTTTTTCGTCCTGCGGCCCGTGGTCTTCAACCCTATCCCCTATGCGCTCCCCCCTATACGCTTTCTTCTTCATCCACCCCGGATAAAACAGGTAACAGTAGGCCTTCTGCTTTTCCCGGCCTATTCTGCCCCTCAACTGGTAAAGCTGGGACAGGCCCAGCTCGTGGGCGTTCTCCACTATCATCGTATTGACGCTGGGGATATCCAGGCCCGACTCGATAATGGTGGAGGCCATAAGCACGTCGTATTTCTTATGGAGGAAATCCCACATATATTTTTCTATCTGCTCCCCGCGCATAGCCCCGTGCGCCACGGCCACGCGCAAGCCCGGCATAAGTTTTTCCAGGTAGGCCCGCCGCGACTCTATCGTCCGCACGCGGTTGTGGACATAGTAGATCTGCCCGCCGCGGGCCAGCTCAAAATTTACCGCGTTGATCAAAGCCGTCTCGTCGAAAGGCCGGACCTGGGTGGAAATGGGCAGCCGGCCTACCGGCGGACTTTCTATCACCGACATCGTCTTCAAAGTGGACAGAGACTGGTAGAGCGTGCGCGGAATAGGCGTGGCCGAGAGCAGCAGCAGATGGACGCCTCTGGCCAGGGCCTTGAGTTTTTCCTTGTCTTTGACACCGAAACGGTGCTCTTCGTCTATAATGAGCAGACCAAGGTTCCTGAATTTCACGTCCTTTTGCAGCAGCCGATGGGTTCCTATGACTATATCAAGCCCGCCCCCGGCTAGCCGTTCCAGGATCTTCTTCTGATCCGAACGCGTCTCAAAACGGGAGATCACGCCTATCTTGACCGGGAATTCCCTGAAGCGGTTGAGGAAATTCTGAAAATGCTGATCCGCCAGGATGGTCGTCGGCGCCAGGACGACGGCCTGGCGGCCGTTGAAAACGGCGCGCATGGCCGCGCGCATAGCCACCTCGGTCTTGCCGAACCCCACGTCCCCCACCACCAGCCGGTTCATCGGGCTGGCTGATTCCAGGTCGCCCAGCACCTCCCGGATAGCGGACAACTGATCGGGGGTCTCCTCAAAAGGGAAAGCCGCGGAAAATTCATGTTCCAGACGCCCCGCGTCGGGCAGAGCTATGGTTTTCATGGCCCTGCGCTCCGCCTCCACTTTCAGGATATCGCGGGCGAGCAGCTCTACCTGGCCGCGGACGCGGTTTTTCAGCTCATGCCAGGTCTTAGTGTCCATGTGGGAGAGCTTGGGCACCTTGCCCTCGGCGCTTACAAATTTCTGCACCCGGTTGAACTCATGGAGCGGCACCATCAGCTTGTCGCCGCGGGCGTATTCCATGAGCAGACAATCGGCGTCCTCTATATTTTCGTTGTTCGCGTTACGGTAATACGCTTTTTTGATGCCGAGATATCTGCCCACGCCGTAATCTTCATGCACCACAAAATCCCCGATTTTTAGATCCGCCCATTTAAAAGATTTGCCTTTCGGTTTTGGGGCTTTGAGATCTATGCGGTAACGGCGCTGAAAGATCTCCGAAGACGTGAACACCGCGATCCGGCCTGGAGGGGAGAGGAAGCCCTCCTGAATATAGCCGGTTCTGAAATTTATAAGATCCGCCGCGCCTTTTTCTTCAAAAAGATCCCTGAGACGGTCAGTCTCGCCCCGGTTGATACAGAAAAGGAAAACGGCGTATTTTTCTTTTTTAAGGCGCCGGATCTCGCCCTCAGCCAGCGCCAGATCCGAATTAAAATTCATATTGGAAACGGCGCCGAAATTCACATCGGCCGTGCCGGCCGGCAGGGATGAGAACGCGAATGCCTCGTCCACGAGAATCCTGAACCCCTCAGGCAGTTCCAATCCCTGATCCAAAAACGCCCTCCACCCGTTCCCGACAAGCGCCCCAAGGGTCTCTCCCGAACCATCTTCCGCTTTTGTCGTTTCTTTTACGGCCACTGTCAACTGACCACTGATCACTGATGTGTTCGGCGTAACGACAGCCCTTTCGAGAAAACCGGAGGTGCTCTGGGTTTCTATCTCGAAGAACCTGGCGCTTTCCAGCGTGTCGGAGAAAAAAAGCCTGACAGGCTTCACGGAATCGGGAGGAAAGAAATCTACGACCGAACCGCGAACCGCGTATTCTCCGCGGTTCTCCACAAAAGCGACGCGCGCGTAGCCGGCTTTCTGGAATTTCCCGGGTAATTCCGCCCTCGGATAGGTTCCGCCCGGCCTGAATTCGAACTTCAACCCTCCATATGCTTCGCGGCTGATTATCTTTTCGGCAAGGCTTTCGGGCGTGGTAAGCAGTATCCGGGGCTTTCCCCCGGATGTTGGCCGCGACTCCGGCGGCAGGGGCGCGGAAGCATAAAGGGATTTCAGCGCCTGAGCGCGCAGGGCCGGATCCGACCCCCAGAAAAGCGGCTCAAAATCAACGGCCCCGGGGAACAGATCTTTAAGCGAACTGAAAGCGTTGGCGAAATCCGCGAAAACTTCCTCCTCTTTCACCACCAGGAGAATATCGCCGTTTTTTTCTTCAAGCGCTTCAAGCAGACACATGGCCCGCGCGCTCAGGTTGGGCGCGCCGCCGATGACTTTGACGTCCATAAGTTTCAATTTTACTATAATTGAAGAAGAAGGGTTTAGGGTCTACCATGAACCCTATACCCTCTACCCTTATTTTATGCTCAAATGGATAGAAATAGACCTTAAACTCATCGGGGCAAATGTCCGGGCCGTAAAAAAAGAACTCAGGCCCGGTGTCGCCCTTATGGCGGTGGTCAAGGAAGACGGCTACGGCCACGGCGCGCTGGAAACCGCGAAAACGGCGCTCGCGAACGGGGCCGATATGCTGGGGACACTGACCCTGGAAGAGGCGGCTATTCTCCGCCGGAAAGGCGTGACAGCGCCCATAGCCGCCCTGGCCCCGGCACCAGCCGGCTATGCCGCCGATTTCATCAAATTCGGAATTATTCCCACCGCGGACTCCCTGGATTTCATAAAGGCCCTGGACGCAAAAACGCCCGCCGGGTGTAAAACCCGTTATTACGCGGACATCGATTCCGGCCTCAGGCGCTGGGGCGTCCAGCCGGAAGATTTCCCGGCTTTCCTTGAAAAAACGCTTAAATATAAAAAGGCGGTTCCGGCGGGCATAAGCACCCATCTCGCATACGCCCCCCGCAAGAATATGATAGAAGCGGAGGAAAAACTTTCCTCTTTCAGGGAACTGGGGAATCGCGCCGAAAAGTTTTATCCCGGCCTTAAGCTGCACGCGGCCAACAGCGCCGTACTGTGCGATTTTCCGCACTGGCAGCTAAACATGGTCAGGATAGGCAATCTGCTCTACGGGCTCTACCCCTCCCGGGTCTATCTTGAAAGAACCAAGGGCCCGCCGATAAAAGGCATCGAACGCCCGTGGAAATTCTACGCACGGATCATCTCGATAAAAAAAGTCCGGAAAGGGGAATCGCTGGGTTATGCCAGCGACTATATCGCCTGCAAACCCATGACCATAGCCGCCATACCGGCCGGCTACGCCGACGGGCTCACGCTTGAGCCCTCGGAGAAATCAATAAAATTATCCGCGGGACAGGCCTACTGGGGCATGATAGGCGGGCGGGAAGCCCCGTTCGTAGGCAGGGCGGGCATCGCCCACACTTTGCTGGATATAACCGGCATCCCTGACGTTCAGACAGGAACACCCGTCCTCCTGCCCGTCCGCCGCACCGCCGCCTCCGCGAGAATACCTAGAATATATAAATGACAGTGGTCAGTGATTAGTGCACAGTAGTCAGCAAAAAAAGAAGATACTGTCAAAAATTCCCCTATCTTCTGACCACTGATCACTCACCACTAACCACTGCTGTTAATGTCCCGCGTCGCTGAATTCGGTGGGTTCGGTGCCTTTTATGAAAGCTTCCAGCAGGGGTTTCTTGCAGGTGGGCAGGGCAAGCTTCCCGGTATCTGGATCTACGGTAACGAAAACTATGCCCTCCGGCGCCGTGAAATCCCTTTTCGGCTGATCCTTGAGCACGGTTTCCATGATCTCGGTCCACCAGGGAACCACCGTGCCGCCGCCGGTCCAGTCTTTCATGGGAATGGACGTCATATCGTCATAACCCATCCACGCCCCCGCCGCCAGATCCGGCGTCATGCCGATGAACCACATATCTTTCGAATCCTGGCTGGTGCCCGTCTTGCCGGCTATAGGCCGCTTAAGACGGCCGGCATAAGCGCCGGTTCCGCGCTGAACCACGCCTTTCATCATATTGATCAGCAGATACGCGGTCTGCGGAGTAAAACTTTCCTGTTCCTCCGGAACATATTCCTGCAGGATCCTGCCCTGGCCGTCGGTAACCTTGAGCACGCTGAACGGCTCTACGTGGATGCCGCCGTTGGCGAAAGTGGAAAACGCGCTGACCATTTCAATGGGACTCACCAGCGAAGTGCCGAGGCCGATGGAGGGCACGGCTTCCAGGTTCCTCTTTATACCGGCCTTATGCGCCACATCCACCACCTGGGTCGGGCCTATCCGTGTGACCAGGTAGATGGAGGCCAGGTTCCTGGAAAGCTCCAGCGCCCGGCGCATGGTTATGTTCCCGAGGAATTTCCCGTCGAAGTCGTTCGGAACCCAGATATTAAAATCCTTATTCCCCACGAAAGGCTGGATGGCCAGGTTGATGGAATACTGGTCGGTCGCGCCTTCCAGCAGGCGCCAGTCTTTGCTGTCGTAATAATAAGCCATGGGCGAATCATCCACGATCGTAGCCGGGGTATAGCCGTTAAGCAGCGCCGACATCCACACGAAAGGCTTGAAAGTGGAGCCGGCCTGCCTGGCGGCCTGGGTGACGCGGTTGAACTTGCTGTCCCTGAAATTGCGTCCGCCTATCATGGCCTTGATAGCGCCCGTCTTCACATCCAGGATGACGAAAGCGCCCTGCAGCCCCTGCGGCGCGCCTGTGGAAACCTCCGCCCCGTCCCCGCCGGCAGCCTGGCGCGCCTTGAAAGAATCCGAGTCATACCTGACCAGGTACTTCTCCATAACGTCTTCCGCCGGAATCTGCATGGAGAGATCCAGGGTCGTATAGATCTTCAGGCCGCCTTTCCAGAGCTGGGCAAAACCATATTTGGGTTCCAGCTGCTGGCGGATGTATTCCACAAAATAGGGAGCGTGGCTTGCGAGTAAAGTGGATTTTCCGGAGGGGATGGGCGCGTTGTTGGCCTCATCCATTTCCTTCCGGGTGATGTAATGCTCGGCCACCATCCTCTCCAGCACCAGGTAGCGCCGCAGTCTGGCTTTCTCGGGACTGGAGAAAGGCGAGAACCGCTCCGGGGAGGGAATGATGCCGGCGAGCAGGGCGCATTCCGCCAGGGTCAGTTCCGGAACGTCCTTGCCGAAATAAAGCTTGGCGGCGGATTGCACGCCCAGGACGCCGCCGCCGAAATAGATCTGATTCAGGTAGAGCTGGAGTATCTCGGCCTTGGAGAAGTTGTTTTCTATCTGCAAAGCGAGCACGATCTCCTTGATCTTACGGGAGATGGTTTTCTCCTGTTTCAGGAAGATATTCCTGGAAAGCTGCTGGGTGATGGTGGAGCCGCCCTGGGCCGCCCTGGTATGCATAAGATCCCGCAAAAGGGCGCGCGCTATGCCTTTCGGGGAGATGCCCCAATGCCTGAAAAAATCACTGTCCTCCATGGCTATTACCGCGTTCTGCATGTCTATGGGAATGCGGTTCAGAGGAAAGAGCGTCCTTTTCTCCACGGAGAATTCGGCTACGACCTGGCTATTGATGTCGTAGACATAGGTGGTAAGGGACGGCGTGTACTCATCCAGTTTATCCACGGACGGGATATCGGACAGGATCTTGCGCATCATAAGGGACGCGCCAAGCACCGCCACGGCCGAGACCGCGGCCGTCAGATAGACGGCCCTGATCAGCAGCGTCCTGGGCGGCAGGCCGTCTATACAGGCCAGCAGGTCTTTTACCAGTTTCATCGGTTTAAATTATATCAAAGTAACGGAGAGGCACAAAGACACCGTGGAACCTGGATTCTCCGGCTAACCCTCGGTTTTTTTCAGCACCTCGGCCACGGCGCCGGTGATCTCGGAGAAATGGCTGCCCTTAAGAATGAACCGGTCGGCCCCGCAGGACGTCCTTTCCTCCTCGGCGCCGCTGAGCACTATGACCGGAATCTTCTCAAGTTCCGCGTCGGCTTTCAGCGCCGCGCAGAAACCGGCCGCGGTCCCGCCTTCGAGGGAGCAATCGAGAAGTATGCAGTCCGGGCGGCGAAGCTTAGCGGCGGCCATGGCGGCGGCCCAGGTGGAAGCGGCGCAAACCTGGTATTGCAGCGAAGTCAGCACCCTTGACAGGATCTTGATCCAGCCGGGATCGTCATCCACGATAAGAATCGTCATTAAACCATGTCCACAGAAGAAAGTGATCGGCCGATTTTCCAGAAAGGATAAAAGCTGAGGGATAAAGGCTAAAGGGCGAAAAAAGCCCTTGTATCCCCTATGTCTTTCCTTTATCCTTTATCCTTCAGCCTTTAGCCTTAAGCCTTAGGCTTCGCGCTGTTGAGGATTTCTTCCACTTCCGGATCGGTAACTTTCTCTATATTCCTGCACTTGGGAAAGCCGGAGCAGGCCAGGAAGTAACCGCGCGCGCTCTTTCTCAGGAGCATTTTGTATTTATTGCATTTTACGCAGATTTTTTCCACGGGGATAGGCTTGAACACCTCTATCTTGTTGCCCTCCCGGTCCAGGGGGATCTTACCCTTGCACTTCGGGAATCTGGAGCAGGACAGGTACTTGCCGAACCTGCTCTCGCGCATGACCAGAGGGCTCAGGCACAGCGGGCATTTCTCGTTCGTCTTGACCACAACTGGCCTGGACTTGACCATGTCGGTTTCGGCCTTGGCCAGGTTCCGGGCGAAAGGGCCGTAGAATTCCTTTATCATCTTTACCCAGTCTATGGCTCCGTCGGCGATATCGTCCAGTTTGTCCTCTATGGAAGCGGTGTAGGAGATGCTCAGGATGTCCGGGAAAAAACCTTTGAGTTTTTCGGTCACAAGCGCGCCCAGTTCGCTGATGAGGAGCTTCCTGTCCTTCTCGCGCCTGATATAGCCCCGATCCACCACGTTCCTGATGATCACGGAATAAGTGGACGGACGGCCGATACCGTGCTTCTCAAGCGTCTTTATGATGCTGGCTTCGTTGTAATTCGGAGGCGGGCTGGTCCGGTGCGCCTTGGTCATCACATCTTTCAGGAGCAGCCTGTCGCCCTCTTTCAGCGGCGGGATTATCGACGCCTCATCGCCCTCCTCCTCCTCCGTGACCTCGTCCTCTTTTTCTTCGCGGTAAACCTTAAGATACCCCTCGAATTTCATGGTGCGGCCGCTGGTCCGCAGGACGGCCGCGCCGCTGCCGTCGGTTATCTCCACGCTGACGGAATCGAACACCGCCTCCTCCATCTGACTGGCGACGAACCGCCGCCAGATAAGGTCGTACAGTTTCGCCTGGTCGGGATTGAGGAACGGCCTGACGTCCTCCGGCTTGCGGTAGACGGAGGTCGGATGGATGGCCTCATGCGCTTCCTGCGCGCCTTTGACTTTTTTAAGATAAACCGGCGGTTTGGCCGGCGCGAATTCTTTCCCGTAAAGTTCGGCCACGAACTTCGCGGTCTCCTGCTGAATCTCGGCGGAGACGTTGAAGGAGTCGGTTCTCATGTAGGTGATGAGACCGGCGCGGTCCCCGTCCAGCTCCACACCTTCGTAAAGCGTCTGCGCCACTTTCATGGTGCGGTCCGAGGCGAAACCAAGCTTATTATAAGCGTCCTGCTGCAGGGTGCTGGTGATGAAAGGCGGCTTGGGCCGCTGCCTGACCGCTTTGGACTCTATCCTGGACACCGTAAGGACGGCGTTCCGGAGGAGGGTGGCCGCCTCCACGGTATCTTCCAGCTTCTTAAAGACTGAGGTTTTGTAGCGGTAATCCTCGGCGAACAGTTTCAACGTTACGGTCTGCTCCACCGGATTGGCGCGCCAGCGCACCAGTTTGGATTCGAAATCCCGGCCTTCCGTTTCTTTCGCCAGTCTGGCGGAAAGAGTGTAGTAGTCCTCTTCCTTGAAAGCGGCTATTTCCATGGCGCGTTCGGCTATCAGGCGCACGGTCACAGACTGCACGCGGCCGGCCGAAAGTCCGCTTTTTATCTTGGCCCACAACAGGGGTGAAAGTTTATAGCCGACCAGGCGGTCGGTGATGCGCCGGGCCTGCTGGGCGTTGACCAGGTTAAGATCCAGTTCGCGCGGAGATTTGAGCGAGGCCTCGATGGCGGCTTTGGTGATCTCATGAAAGCTTATGCGCTGGAATTTGGCCTTGTCCGCGTTCATCCCCTCGCGAAGATGCCAGGAAATGGCCTCGCCCTCGCGGTCGGGGTCGGTCGCCAGGTAAACCGCGGCGGCGTTCTTTGCGAGGGCATTAAGCTCGGGGATGATCTTCCGGGCCCGTTCCACCAGCACGTATTTAGGGGCAAAGCCGTGTTCGACATCCACGCCCAATTCGTCCTTCGGCAGGTCGCGCACGTGCCCATAGGAACTTCGCACCACATAATCCCCGCTAAGGAACCTGCCGATGGTCTTTTCCTTGGTGGGAGACTCCACGATCACCAGAATTTTTCGGCCCGCCTGCGGGGCCGCGGCCTTAGCGGCCTTGGGGGCCTTTTCCGGCCTAGCGCTCTTTACCGGCTTATCTTTTTTTCCTGTCTTTTCAGTTGCCATAATTGGTTAATTCCATGCGCCCCCGCATTCCGGGAGCAGATGTCTCAAAGTTCAAGGTACGGAAGTTATATTTTATATTTTTTATCGCCCCAAGGCGACAATATTAAAAAATTTTAAAATTTTGCGGGGTATTGACATCCGTCAATCCGCGCTGTATGATATTGGCGGGAGAAACGTATGAAAAACTTTACAACGACACTGGGCGCCGCGGCGGCCCTCCTGATACTGCCCGCGCTCTCTTTCGCCCAGGGCAAGGCCGTGTACGGAGACGACGACCGCCTGGACTATTTTGCCGTCTCGCAGGAGATGAAAGCTCTTTCAGATTCCACGGTTTCTCTGTGGGAATCCGACGACATAACAGAGGACGCCGCGGGCTTCAAATTAAAAACCAACAATTTCGGAACCTACTGGGAGCTCTGCCCCGGAGAAAAGTTCCGCGAGCAGCCCAGCGGGGGCTCATGCTCCGCCTCCCTGGTGGGCGAAGACCTCATAATGACGGCCCGCCACTGTATAACAAGCGAGTGGAAATGCAAGAACACCAGATTCGTATTTGGCTACGCCGTAAAAAAGGAGGGCGGGGGAGCCGCCATCTCGATACCGGCCGCGGACGTATACGGCTGCGCAAAGATTGTGACACCCTCCGACAACAACGCTGTCGTTTATGATTATGCCCTGATCCAGCTGGATCGCAAGGTGGTCGGCCATAAGCCTCTTGCCGTCAACCGGAGCGGCGGCCTCAAGCGCGGAGACGGAGTTTTTGCGATAGGATATCCCAAAGGCCTGCCCGTTAAGATAGCGGGCAGAGCCACGGTACGCCGCCTGCGTAAAGGCGAATTCACGGCCAACCTGGACACTTTCGCCAACAATTCCGGTTCGCCGGTGTTTAACGCCAGGACCAAACTTATAGAGGGGATCCTGGTCGGCGGCGACATGGACTTCCAGTGGAACCCCGCAGGCTGCTATACCTCGATAGTCAACAAGCAGTTTGACGGCCAGGGCGAGAGAGTGACCAAGATCTCTCTCCTCTCCGCCTACATTCCTAAACTGGCGTATGAAAAGACGGTGCAGGGAACGGCTTCCTCTGGGGCCGTAAATATGGATTCCAGAGGCATACAGTCGCTGGATATAACGTCAGAAAACAGCCGGTTCAAGCTGAACTCCGAATGGAATAAACGTAAATAACCGGACCGCAGATGATGCGTTCACGACGCATAACTGCCCGCCCTTTAGCCTTTATCCCTCATCCTTTATCCTTACCTAAAAGATCTGCCCGCCTTAGGCGGACGGATCTTTTAGGTTAGCCCGTCGATTTATATTTATCCGCGCTTTGAGCGACAAGGGCTGAGGTCTCCAGTTCAAAAAGCGCGGCCGCCGCGCGCTGTACCGGCCAGCCGAAAACCTGCACCAGACCGTCAATGTTAAGCCCCCCCTCGCTGCCGGAAATGGCCGCGCGGGCGTCAGCGGCATCGGGAGAGAGGCCGCACAGACGTCCCCCGGAAGAATCTTCCTCCTTTCGGCGGCGCGGCGCCGGAGCAAGTCCGAAAACGGCTTCCGGCGGAAGCGCGGCTATAATGTCCACCGCGTTTTCCACCAGCGCGGCCCCGTTTTTGATGAGCATGTTTGGCCCCCGGCTCATGACGCTGTCCACGGGCCCCGGCAGACCCAGCACCTCCCGGCCCTGCTCCAGCGCGGCTTTTGCCGTTATAAGCGAACCGGATTTAAAATCCCCCTCAATAACTACCGTGGCGTAGGACAGACCGGATATTATACGGTTGCGGCGCGGGAAATGCGCCGGCAGCGGCCCGTCATCCATCGGAAATTCCGACACGATCGCCCCGCCGCCCTCCAGGATCCTTTCGGCGAGCTTTTTATTTTCGGCGGGATAGACCATATTCAGGCCGGTGCCCATAACGGCCCAGGTAAGCCCGCCGGATCTGACGGCGGCTTCATGCGCCGCGGTATCTATCCCCCTGGCCAGGCCGCTGACCACGGTCAAACCCGCTTTGGCCAGTTCGCGCGCCAGGCGCGCCGCGCTCCGGACTCCGTAATCTGTGGGTTTGCGGGTGCCCACTATACCCACCGGCGCGCGCCCGGAAGCGAGCTCTCCTTTGACATAAAGGGCAAGAGGCGGATCGTATATTTTGGCGAGGAGTCCGGGGAACTCCCCGTCCAGGGCGGTTAACACGCGCACGCCGGCACGGCGCGCGGCTTCAAGTTCCTTATGCGGATCCGCCGCGGCAAGACCGGCGACGAAATTGCCGGCTGTTTCCGGCGAAAGGCCTCCGTCGGCTGAAAGTTCGGCGGCGCTTCTGGAGAGCACTTCGGACGCCCCGCCGTAAAATTCTATCAGCCTCAGAAGCCAATCGGTCCGCATGCAGGAAACCGCGTTCAGGCGGATCCGCGCCAGCGCTTCTCTTTCTACATTTGCGGTCATACCATCCCCGCAGCCGGGACTATTTCTTTATCACCTGTCCACTGTTAACCGAAGTATTGGCGTTTATGATACGGGCGATCACGGTGTTTTTTTCGACGCTCAGGACTTCCAGCGAACCGGTTTTCTGAAGTTCTCGGCCTAGTTTCTTATTGGTCCGCTTATCGTAGGCGATGGCGCCTTTCATGTACGCGGAAATGATCTCTCCCGGACGGAAGCCGGAGGAATCCCGGACTTTTACCCGCACGCGGTCGCCGGGCGCGGTCAACCCGTCCGCTTCCTCTTCTTCTCCCGCTTCCACCCTGGAAACCAGGACGCCGTCTTCTTTCCAGTTTTCAGGCACGATAACGGCGGCCCCCGTCGGCCATTCTTTCTGGTCTTCCGGCATCTCGGCAGAGAAGTCTGCCAGTTCAAAATCCGGGGCTTTACCCTCCCCGTCCGGCGGGATCGAAGCCTTGCCCGGCGGCACTGCGGCCCCGGCGGGGGGCGCCGCGCTCCCGGCATCCGCCTTTTCCGCGGGAAGCGGAAGAAGCGCGGGAGGCTCTTCGGAAGCGGCGGCGGTTTTTTCCGCGGCCGGGACGCCGGCCTCTTCTCCGCCGGGGACTTCGGCCTCTGCGGCTGTTTCCGGCCTTAACTCCGGCTTCACCACTTCGGTGATTTCCGGTATGTTTATCTCTTCTTCCGGATAAATGCGGTCCGGATCTTCTATCTTGTCCATGTTGGCGTTATAGATCTTGCCCCATTTGAACGAGTCGCCGTAGTATTTACCGGCGAGCCCCCACAACGTCTCGCCCCTGGCAACAGCGTGTTTTTTGGTTACCGCAAAGCCGCCTCCGGTCCCGGCCTTGGCGGCGGGCGCCGGAACCGGCTCCGGCGCCGCGGGTTTGGCCGGCGCGGCTGCCGCCGCCCCGGGTTCCGGCAAGGGCGGAATAATTACGGGGAGCGCGCTTTGCGAGCTCAGGGCCACGACGTTATCCTCTCCCAGCAGTTTGATCTGCTGTGCCGGCGCGGGAACGGCCAGCGCCAAGATCATTCCGACAATTGTAAGCGGTTTCATTGATATTCCTCCATCTATTCACTGATCACTACCCACTTCCTTACGCCACCAGCTCGGCGGCCTTATCCAGGGCGCGGTACTGCATCGCCTCTATGAGATGCCTCTTTTCAAGTTCCGGCGCGCCTTCCAGATCCGCGATAGTGCGCGCTATCTTCAGCATCTTATCCAGCGACCTGGCTGAAAAACCCAGTTTATTCATGGCGGTTTCAAGAAGACCCGACGCGCCGGCCGGCAGGCGGCAATGTTCCCGCAGTTCCCTGATACCCATAAAAGCGTTGGCGCCGGCGCCGGAATTCTTAAATCTCGCGCGCTGAACAGCCATGGCGGCGGCCACCCTTTCCCCTATCGTCCTTGAGCTTTCGCCCGCCGGCCGCGCCTCCCAATCCGCGAACCTGATAGGGCTGAGCTGCAAATGCAGATCTATGCGATCCATTATGGGCCCGGAAACCTTGGCGCGGTACTTGTGAACCTGCAGCGGAGTGCACGAGCATTCCCGCACGTCATGGCCCAGATAACCGCACGGACAGGGGTTCATGGCCGCCACCAGCAGACACCGGGCCGGGTAAACCACGGTTTCCTTTACGCGCGACACCGTAACTTTCCACGACTCCAGCGGCTCCCGCAGGCATTCTATGGCCGGCCTGGAAAATTCAGTGAATTCGTCCAGGAACAGCACGCCGTTATGGGCGAGCGACACTTCACCGGGCCGCGGGTTCGAGCCGCCGCCTATCAGGGCGGCGTCCGAGATCGTATGGTGCGGCTCGCGGAACGGCCGTTCGGTGACAAGGCTTGAAGATTTTATCAGGCCGATGACCGAATAGATCTTGGTAACCTCCAGCGATTCCTCGTCCGTAAGCGGCGGCAGAATGGAAGCGAAACGCCGCGCCAGCATACTTTTGCCCGTGCCCGGCGGGCCTATCATTATGACGTTATGTCCGCCGGCGGCCGCTATCTCAAGCGCGCGTTTGGCGAAAGCCTGGCTCTTAACTTCGCAAAAATCCCCGGGGACGGCGCCGGAGGGCGCTCTTTCCCCCGGGCGGCAGACCGGAAGCTCGGCCGCGCCATTGATCCAGTCCAGAGTTTCCATGAGGCTGCCCGCGGCCAGGCATTCAAATCCGCTGAGGGCCGCCTCCGCCGCGTTTTCCCGCGGCACTATCACCGCCCCGCGGGCCCCGCCTTTCCTGAGCGACAAAAGCATGGGGAGCACTCCCACCACTGGCCTCAGGGTTCCGTCCAGCGCCAGTTCCCCGATGAACACCGAAGTTTCAAGGCGGCCGGCGGATTCTTTTTTCACTTTGCCGCAGGCGGCAAGTATGCCGAGAGCTATGGGCAGGTCAAAGTGGGTGCCGGTTTTTTTGACTTCGGCCGGGGCCAGATTGACCGTGATCCTTTTTACCGGGAAATCAAAGCCGGAATTTCTTACCGCGGCCACGACCCGGTCCTTTGATTCCCTTATGCCGGTGTCCGGCAGGCCGACCACGGAATAGGTCGGCAGCCCCCTGGCGATGTCCACTTCGACCCTGATGCCAAAGCCCTCTATTCCCCTGAGACCCAAAGTCCGCAGTTTGGACAGCATTGTCGCCCTCCCGGCCGGGTTACGGCCCGGGAATATTATACACACCCACCCCGACAGCGTACTGTCGGGTTCGTTTACCTGGCCATGCGGCAGATATCCCGCGCCTTGGGCGAGCCGCCCGCGGCTTTGACCAGTCTGGCGATGGAACAATCACCGGTGTCGCCGCAGTAACGCTGGACTTCCGCAGAACCCAGGTATTCTTCCTTATGACCGATGACAAGATTTGAGCGCGGGTCGCGGATCTCCCCGCCCTGGCTGAAGCAGTCCAGTCTGGTTCCTACCTCCACTCCGGAATCGTGCCCGGCGTTCAGATAAATATCCTCTCCGGAAGCTTCGGCTACCAGACAGGACCACGGCTTCTTGTTAAGCTGGCTCTCGATATTGGTCACGAACTGCACGATGGCGGCGCGCAGTGCCTCTCCTTCTATCGTCTCATCGTAGCCGCCCTTGGTCCCCATGCCGAGGAAAGAGCCTTTCTTGGACTTGGCCTGCCCTTTGCCAGAATCAGCCATAAGAACCTGACCGCTCTGCGTGTCCACAAGGCGTATATCCACGGTGACATCGGCCACCTGTTTTTTTGTCTGGCTGATCAGATAATCGGAACCCTCCGTCTTTGTGCCGAATTGCGAGACGGCGCCGAGCACGATAGCTTCAAGCCCCAGAACGCGGCCCACCTGGGCCGCCGTCTGCGGATCCGTCATGCCCTGGCTCTGGAATTTCTGTTCTTCCATTATTTTTTCCATGCGGTCGCGCTCCACCACTATAAATTTGCCGGACTTGGTCAGTTCCGTTACCAGGATATCGGTGGCTGCGCCGCCGAGACGGCCCTGGCCGTAGGCGGTCTTATTGGCGAACTCCACCACGCCGATGCGGCGCTTGGGACCGGTGTAGTCGGACTTCGCCTTTTTGGTCTCGTGAACGCTGAGCGCCTGCTGCATCTTTACCGTTTTTGAAGGCGAACAGCCGGCCGCCAGCATAAGCGCGGCGCCGATCATTACAAGTTTTCTCTTATCCATAATTAAGTCCTCCGTTTAGTAATAAGTCGCTCGTTTCCCGTGTCGTAAGGAACGAACAACCGGCACTCTTAATTCCTAGCAGTCCTCAAGTCACGAACCACGAATCCTCCAGTCTCTAGCGTTGGGGCAGCCGGTCAAAAACCCGGTCTATGGCCTTATCGGATTCCGCGCGAAGCGGATGGTTTAACATATTCTGCACCAGTTTCTGCGCGGAATAAACGATAAAAGCCGTCTTTGCCTCGTCCTTGTTCAGGAACACTTTGGTATCCCTGCCTTTTCCCACGGCTTCGAAGAGCGTCTCGCCGGTAGCGGCGGAAACTATCCTGAGCCGCAGCCTGACCAGCTTGCGTACGACAAACCCGAGGTTCTGAAAAGTGAAATCCTCCAGCGCTCCGTAGCAAAGCAGTCCGGTTCCCAGGGCGGCGCCGAGTTCGGCCGGTTTTACCGCGGCAAGCTGTCCTCCGTCGGTGATTCCCAGAGCCCGGAGCTTTTCATCGGTCTCCTTCGTCTCCAGGAGCGGATAGCCGCGCTGCGCTAAACGTTTTGCAACTTCCTCCCTCAGCAGACCAGGCGCGGAAACGTCGTTGGAGTAGTTTTCAAACGGCAGCAGCGCAAGCCGCCCGTCCGCCGCCTCCCTGAGGGCGGGAGAGACCAGATAACTCTCCGGGCCGGCGCAGGAGCTTAAAAACAGCGGCAGCGGCAAAACCGCCGCCAAACCGTACCTCATTAATTTATTGAGCCCTGCAAAAATATTGCCTCCGGCTAAGTTAAAAAACTCTACCCCTACCCTAACCCCTATACCCTTATCTTATTACCGAGAACACCGCTTCGGATTGGCTTACGCTTTCCAGCCCCAGGTCGAATACGCCGGCCCTGAGCAGGGCGCTGGAAAATTCCTGCGGGTCGGGACGCGCGGGATAAACCATTATTACGGCCTCCCCTTCCGAATAACTTTCAAATGACGACCCGTTGATCCCCAGCCCGTCCACCGCCGTTTTAAGCTTGCGCGCGTCCTCTATCCCGCCGAGGCCTTTCACGCGCAGGGTAAGCGGAACCGCCGGCCTGATAAAGGCGTCGACTTTGGAAACCGCCTCCTGCCCCAGCAGTTCTCCGGCGGAAACCAGGGCCTTTCTGAAAGCCCCCTCTTCGGAGGGATCCAGGGCGTTGGAACGGCTGGAGATCTCCAGCAGCAGCCTGCGGGAGCCGGCTTCGTAGATCTTGAGTCCGGCCTGGGCCCGGACCGGATAGAAACCCGCCTGCGGACCC
Source organism: Elusimicrobia bacterium GWA2_56_46 (assembly GCA_001799575.1). Classification (GTDB taxonomy): domain Bacteria; phylum Elusimicrobiota; class Elusimicrobia; order Elusimicrobiales; family UBA9959; genus YA12-FULL-51-18. The sequence continues at coordinate 61,527 of MGTT01000030.1, read as the reverse complement.
TGGGAGGCCGCCATCGGGCCGGCGTCGGCCCGGCCGATAAACACCAGATCCGCGCCGGAGGCGCGGGCGGCCTCAAAAAAAGAGTTTTCGTCCGACGAATTTTTCAGCGCCGGAGTGTCCGGAAAACTCAGGGCGGTTCTGCGGGCGAGATAATCGGAAAAAGCCTTGCGCGCGTCCCCGTAGGGAGAAGCCGCCGAGGCGAGATATTCGTCAAACATCAACGCCGCCGAGGCGCCGGGTCTGCCCGCTTCGGCCATTGAAAGGCCCCTGAGGGCCGAGGCGGCTTTGTCGATGTAAAGCCAGATCCGCAGCTTCACGCGGTAAAGAGCCCCCTCCCGCCGTTCGGAAAGCACCTTGTATTTTTTTATGTATAGCCCGGGACTCCTGAGGAGGTTCTGCCTTAGTACGCCGTATTTTTCGGCTTTGGACCGGGCATCCATAAAAAGACCGGCCACAGATTCCAGAGCGTTTCTCTGGGCGTCAGCCACGGCGGCGCCGGCGGTGGCGGACAAGTCTTTCTCGTTGTAGGCGGCCGCCCCCTCCGCTTCAACGGCCTCGACGCTGTCGAACATGACCTCGCTTTTCGTCCGGCCGGCGCAGGCGGCCATGAGACCAAGCGCCGCTAGTAACGGCAATATTTTAAAAGCATTCGTCATAAGACATCTCCTCATTAAATCAGTGGTCGGTGAACAGTGGACAGTGATCAGCGACACCGGCGAGGGGACGGTTTGTTGATCGGATGTCCCCCTCTGACCACTGTTCACTACCCACTGATCACTGCTCCCGCGGCGGAGGCGCGGGAGCCTTATGCCCGGCTACCGGCAAAGCGAACAGAAATCTGCAACCCGCGCCTGGTTTGGATTCCAGCCAGATCTTTCCCCCGTGTTTTTCGATCACTGACTTTGAGATCGCCAGCCCCAGGCCCGTGCCCGGCACCTGGCTGGCGCTCGCTTTACCGCGGTAAAACTTATCAAAGATCAGTTTCTGCTCCTTAACCGGTATGCCGGGCCCGTTATCCTCCACACAAACCACCACCACCGAACCCTTGTCATGCCCGCTTACGCAGACCTTAGCGCCGGGGCCGGAATATTTTATGGCGTTTATCAGCAGATTATCCACGACCTGGCAGATCCACCGCAGATCGGCGTAAACAGGAGGGAGGTTCTTATCCACTGAGGAGGAAAGCAGAATATTTTTTTCCTTGGCTTTGAGCAGCATATTGGAAATGGAATTACGGATGAGTTCGTTCAGATTCACCACCGAAAATTCCATTTCTACCTTGCCGTTGAGACGCGACAGATCAAGGAGATTGGAGATGAGATGCGTCAGACGGTTGACCGAATGATCCACCACGGTGAGGAAATTGGTCTGCTGGTCGTTGAGCGTGCCGACCTCCCCGCTCAGGATGACGGAAACGAAACCCTTGATAGTGGTCAACGGGGTCTTCAGCTCATGGCTGACCGTGGATAAAAACTCGTCTTTCAGCCGGTTCAACTGAGCCAGTTCCTGGGCGGTCCTGGAAAGATTGTCGTAGAGGCCGACCATCTCGATGATGATCGCCAGTTCGTCGGCTATGATGGTCAGGAACTCCAGCTGATCCTGGGTGAAGAAATCCCGGTGCCGCGAACCAACGCGCATAACTCCGATGACGCGGCCATGAAGCGAGATGGGCACCAGCATCAGGGAGCGGATGTCCCAATGCCGGGCGTACTGCGCCTGAACGTCGGGATCGCTCTGGGCATCCGGGGTGATAAACGGTTTCCGGCTGAGAAACGTGCGCACCGAAGCGGAAGAGGCATTGCTTATAGGAACGCTGTACTGCGCCCGCTCCTCGTCCGGAATACCGAAAGAACCGGGGCTGATCGCCAGCTCGTTCCTGGTTTCGTCAAAAAGCATGCAGGCCACGACATCGGCGTCCACCATTTTGGCCACTACATTAAGGATCGCGGCGGAACCGATCTTGACGTCTTTCTCTTCCCCGGTAACCTTATTCACCACCTCGTAGAGCGCTTTGCGCTCCTTGGCGCCCCGGATAAGCCGGGAACCGGCCATATCCAATTCCCGCACCACGGCGGCAAGCTCGCTCTTAAGCTGGTCGTTCTCTTTTTTTCCGGAAAAGATCTTTTCCGAAGTCTTGTAAACGGAGTTAAGCTGGGCGACGATGAACCGCAGGTACTGTTCCGCGGGGTGGATCCCGGCGTCAGGCTGCCCGTTGACGGAGGATAATTCGCCGGCCAATTTAAAGCCGCCGGCGCCGGCGTCCCCGAATACGATTATGCGGCCGGCCTGACCGCCGGCCTGCATGAACGGGGCGGCTATGGCCGATTTTATGCCAAAAACACGGAAAAGTTCCGCCGCGTCCGGATCGTGCTCCAGGACGGCGGGGTCAATATGAATTAGCTCCCCGTTCAAGGCGCATCTGTCAAAAACCTCCCCTTTGTAAGCGGTCATGAGCCGGGGCTCCGTCTTGAAACTTTTCAGATAGTTGATGAGTTTCCACCGGTCTCCGGAAGCCTCAAAAACCAGCATGGAACTGTCCGGAAAAATTTTATGGAGCTTGATAAGGTAGTAATTCGTGATGTCGCCGTAATGTTCCGCCGATTCCGGAACGTAGAGATGATCCAGGACTTCCCGGGAGAAAGCGGTGAAACGGTCAAAGGCCTGTTCAAGGCCGCGGGCGCGGCTTTCAAGCGGCAGGACGTGATTGAACTTGATGTGCCAGTATACCGCGAACGCGGCCACGGCGGCGATAACGAGTAAAAAAACGAATTGGCTCATTTTTACATCAGATCCATCAGCGCCCTGGCGTAAACGGCCTGGGACTTTATCTGTCCGGAGCCCACCCAGGCGCCCCTTATCTGGAAACTTTCAAGTATCTTTATGGTGATATGCCGGAACTCGGCTTCCTGGGCTCCCAGGGCCGAAGTCGGCTGGGGCCCGAGGATAATGACGCCGTTGACGCCTTTTGCGCCTGAAAAATCTCCCACTTTAAAAGGAACTCCGTAGAGTTCGTCGGGGTTGTATTCTTCGAGGAAAAGCTGCTCCCAATCCAGCTTCAGTCCCAGCTCCGACGAACGCTCATGCGTCCGGTACAGCGCGTACCGGGCCTCCCGCTCCATGCCTTTAGGATAGAAGATACCCCACTTGAACCAGGAGCCGGAGGAAGAAGGCTTCCAGGCGGACGCCGGTTTATATTCCGAATCCGTAAGAGCGCCGCCGGACGCCGTTTCACTGAAGCCCAGCAGCATATCCAGCAGCTGCGCGTGCGAAGAAGCCGGAACGGCGCCCGAGGTGAACCGTTCCAGTTTTTTCATGGCGGCCAGCGCGCGCATGGCTTCTCCGAAAGGAACGCTCCTGCTCACAAAAATAGCGGCGAGCTCGTCCTCCGAAAGCCTTATATCCATGCCCTGCAGAAGCTGATCCAGGATCACTTTGTAGGCCTGCGGCGCCGGCAGCTTCAGATCCACCATCCACCCCTGCGTGAACTGGAAGCCCACGGCCGCCTCAAGTCCTTCCAGCGATTTGGGTGGAAACACGGAAGTGAGAACGATCTGCTTGTTCCCGGTCATAAACTCATTGAGCCACGTGGAAATATATTTTTTATTGGTTTCGGTCAGCATCAGGAGATGAATATCGTCTATGATCAGCACTTTCGCCCTGGCCAGCGCGCCGGACAGGGCGGAGATGGTTCCGTCTTTCACGGCGAGATCCACCCCTCTGGACAACTTGATACCGTCGGTGACAAAAATATTATTCTGTCCTATGGACGAGGACAGGCCGTAGGAAACGGCGTGCACAAAATGCGTCTTGCCGGTGCCGGGCACGCCGAAGATCAGAAGCGGATTATACATCACCCCCGGATTTTCCACCACGGCCATGGCGGCGGCGTGGGCAAAACGGTTATGGGAACCTGAAACCAGAGTCTGAAAACTGTGCGTAGGCACAAGCGGCAGCTCCACCGGCCACCGGGCTTTGTGCCGCGGCGGGCCGGCGGGAGCGGGACTTGCCTGCGGCGCCGGATCGGCCGGGGCCGCGGCCGGAATACGGACGGATTCGTCCGGGGACGTCCTGATCTTCGGCCGCGGCGTTTCAAAAGATTCGATTTCCAGAACCCGCCCGGCCGGAGCGGACGCGTCCCTTGGAGAAGTGTTCTCCGCGGGAGCGCTAAGTTCCGACGCCAGCGCCTTTATTTTGACGAGCGTATCCGGCTCAAGTTTGGAAAGATAGATGACAAAATCGAACCCGCCCGTAAGTTTTTCGGGCCGGGAACAGATCGCGCCAAGTTTCTTGACCACCAGAAAAATATCGCGCATCTCCCCCTTGATGAGGAATTTGTGCCGGGCCGGGTTCTTTTCGCTTGGCGAGGGAGCCACCTCCCATTTTTTTATCATTTCAGTATAAATTCCGTCACAAGATCCAGCGCGGCGGAATGATTAAAACTCTCGCGCGGCAGATGCCTGAAGAACACGCCGCCGGCCGTAAAAACATTCTCTATTTCAAAAACGTTCTCCTGCGGCAGATCTCCGAAACAGACCAGACCGCAGGCGGCGGAATCCACGACTTTCTGCATAACCACATTGCCGCTGTTCCCCGGCTCGCAGACCTGCACGAAAGCCCTTTTTATAAACATGGGCTTGGCCGGGGATTTGAGGCAGATAGCGTCCAGTTCCGCCAGCGCCCCGGCGCAAAGTCCGGCATCCTCCGCGGCGTAAAGAAAAGCCACGGTTCGCACGCGCTCCGGAGGTATGCCCTCGGGCACGGGCCTGGCCGCCAGTGAATCCAGATCCGCGGCGCCGCGCGAAGCCGCGCCGGGATCGGTTCCCGCTTCGTAAATGACGGTTCTGTCCTGTTCCGGCCCGGCGGACGGCGGAATAACCACGGTCTTATCCTCCCCGCCCGGCACAGTGACGTTATCGGAATTAAAAACGGAACCCGCCTGCTCTATCACAAGTTTTGGTTCCTCCAGATCGGGCTCTTTTTCTTTAAGAGAAAATTCCCGCGGCGAGGACTGTTCCGGCTCGGTTCCGGCGGTATTCTCCGCGCCGGAAAGAGTGTTTTCAGCGGCTTCCGGGGACGGCTCGGGCTTCTCTTCGTTTACGGAATCGTCTTTTTTTAGATCCATTACTCCCCCTTCTTCGCCGACGCCGGCGGGCACTATAGCGATATTTTCCGGAACCGGCGCTGACACGACGGCCTCCGGTTCCAACCTCGGCTCCGGCGCCGGCGCCGGTTCCGCGGCCGATTCCGAAGCCGGCTCCGGGGCCGGTTCCACAGCCTGCTCTATCGCCGGGAACGGCTCCTCCTGTTTTTCCGGCGCCTCTTCCGGAACGGCGCCGGAAACAACGGGCTCCGATATGCCGCCATCCTCCACCCTCTCCCCTCTCCCCTCTACCCTGCCATCGGGCAGGATCTCTTCCTTGGAAAGCTTCATGAGAGTATCTATATCCGGCACGCCGAAATCCCTGGTGCCTTCGAACCGGGGCTCGGGTTTTTTTTCTTCTTCTTTTTCAGGCTCCGGTTTAAAAGCGTTCTCAATGGCGGCTTCCTCTTCCCTCAGTGAATCAAGATCGTAGACGACCTCCCCCTTTTCTTCCACGACGGGCTTCTGAAGATCCTGAAGCGCCCCGGCTTCCGGCGCCGCTTCCACAACGGGCGGGACAGGACTATCTTCCGGAATTTCAGGCGCGGCCGCGCCGGCCATGGGAATTTCCTCCGCTTCCGGAAGATCGGACTCCCGCTCCGGATTTATCTCCTGCGGGACTGGTTTTATCTCCGGCAACAGGGGAGCCGCCTCCAACCCGGCCGGCTCCACGGAATAAGGCGGGGGCTCGGACTGGGGCGGGGTACTTTCCGGTTCCGCCGCGGAGTCTGAACCGGGAGAGGCGGGGGACGGCTCCTCTTTCCAAGCGCTTCTGGGATCGGCGGGTTTTATCTCAGGAAGCTTTATGCCTTCCAGAATATCCGGCATTTTGTTTAAAAGGCCGTTCAGATCGGCAAGGATCTCGTCTATAGACTCTTTCTTTTTTTCTTTCTCATCCATACATTAAATCCCCCGGACGGAATAAAAACCGGCCTGCAAAATACGGACAAACCCGTCTTTATATCTATATACCTGAATTATAGCAAGTTGTCCGCGGAAGTTTAACGAAAAACCGGGCTCAATAAGAAACCTCTTCTCCGGAACATACGCCGCCGGCGGAGCCGGTTATCCTTGCCCTGACAAAAGAGCCGGATCTAAATTCGCCCTTAAGGCTGACGTTCAGGAAATTGGAGGCGAGGCCCAGCGCGGAACCGTTTTTGTTCTTAAGAACCAGAACCGTGAGCGAACGGCCGCACATGGAAGCGGCGTAAGAGGCGCGCAGCCTGGCATCCAGGGCGCGCAGACGTCCGGCGCGCTCGCTCACGAGCCTGGAGGGCAGCGGCTTTAAATCGTGCGCGCGGGTGCCCGGCCGCCTTGAAAACCTGAAAACATGAAGCCCCGCGAAACAGCACTCTTCCACAAAAGCCAGGGTCTCGGAAAATTGCTCTTCCGTCTCGGTAGGGAACCCCGCGATAACATCGGCAAAAAGCCCGGGCTCCTTAAAATTTTTCCTCAGAATCTCCAGTTTTCCCATATAACCGGCGGTATTATAAGGACGCCCCATGGCTTTGAGGACGGCGTCCGAGCCGGCCTGGAGCGGCAGGTGAAAATAATCGCAGAACCGGTTCCCTCCGCCCCTCAATACCACGGCCAGTTCTTCGGAAACTTCTACCGGCTCAAGCGAGGAGAATCTCGTCCTGAAATCGCCGGGAAGAGCGAAGACGTCCTTCATGAGGCCAGTCAGATCTTTCCCGGTTTCCGGACACTTATACATCCCCAGGCGCGTGCCGCAGAGCACTATTTCCCGGAAGCCGGAGGCGGCGAGGTTTCTTATCTCCTCCAGCGCGACCGCCGAGTTCTTGGACTTGATCTCGCTGCGCGCGGCCGGCACCAGGCAGTAGGCGCAGCCGAGGTCGCAGCCGTCCTGGATCTTAATGAAAGCGCGGGTGCGCCCGGCAAACTTTCCGACGCTGAAAAAATCCTCTTTAACCGGCGCGTCGGCGAGCTTAAACGGTATTTTTTCCTTGTCTTTGTTGGGAAAGATCTCGGCTCCGGGAGCCAGTTTCAGTATTTTTTCCGGTTCGAGGGTGGCTGCGCAGCCGGTCACGACCAGCCGCGCTTTCGGGTTGGCGGCAACGGTTCTTTTTATGAAATTGAAAGTATCGCGGTCGGCGTATTCGGTGACACTGCAGGAGTTGAGGACTACGACGTCGGCGTCTTCGGGGGCGGCGGCGGGTTCATAACCCAGGGACAAAAATTTTTCCGCGAGGCTCTGGCTCTCGACCTGGTTGACCCGGCACCCCACGGTCTTAAAGTATACTTTCACATTACTATTCTACAAATTAACAAGGTAATGTCGGCGCTGCCAGTTCGCGGGGCCTGCCGGGGCGGCGGAACGCAAAACCAGCGTCGGCCACACCGTGGCCGCGCTTCCGGACCTCGCCCGTCGCGCTTACGCAAGCGCCGGGCTCCGGTACGGTTTTGCTAACCCGCCGCCCCGTCACCCGCTCCAGTTATAGCCGCCGGCATCCCCAATAACTAATAACACCACTCCACCACCCGCTTGATGGGACAGCTCAATAACCCACCCCCAAAACAAATGTCCTTACTCTCGGTTCAAGGTCACGAATTGTGACCTTGAAGGAGCAAAAACATTTTTATTTGAAATTACTAATGCGGATCAGTAATAGTTGGTCATTTAGTCATCGACATCCCCCGTCGGCTATTTTTCTGTCGGCAGGATGGGGCGGATTAGATCCATCAGTTGCCTGGCGGTCGGCAGTTTGCCTTTCAGCTCAGGCGGGAGGTTGGACTGCAGATGGTATTCTGCCACGCCGATGGGATTGGTCTTGCTCTTCAGGGCGAATTCGACTTCCAGATTATCCTTCTCCGCGCAGAGGATGATGCCGATCGAGGGGCGGTCATCGGGCGCACGTTCTTTTTCATTCAGGAGGTTGAGATAGAAGTCCATCTTGCCGGCGTGCTCGGGTTCAAAGGCGCCCACCTTCAATTCAAAAGCCACCAGCGCTTTAATAAACCGGTGGTAAAAGAGCAGGTCAATAAAATACTCTTTCTGCCCCAGCACCAAGCGGTATTGGCGGCCCACAAAGCAAAAACCATAACCGAGTTCGAGAATGAACTCGCGCAATCGCTCAAGGAGCCGGTCTTCCAGTTGCCGCTCCTTGATCTCGCGGCGGATGCCGAGAAATTCGAGGTTGTAACTGCTTTTGAGCGCCTCTTCGGCCTGCTCGGCAAGATACTCCGGCAAGGCGAGCGGAAAGTTGTGCGTCTTCTTTTCCCTCACCGCCCGCTCATACGCGCCGGCCTTGATCTGGTTCAACAGGACCTTGCGGGACCAGCCGAAGCGGGCGGTGGCCCGAAGGTAATAGAGGCGGGCGGCCGGGGCCTTGACTTTCTTGAGAAGTTCCACGTGGTGTCCCCAGGGAACTGATGCCAGCAATTCTCTCACAAATTGGGAGAGTAATTGATCATGTTTGATGGAATCCGCTCTGCGCGCAATTTCTGGAACAGGCTGTTCCAGAAAGGCGGACTCCACATATTCGGTGAAAAATTGTCTCATTCTCCAGATGCTGTCTGCCGAAAAACCGCGTATTTCAGGGAACTCGCTCTGCAAGTCCTTAGCAACCATCTCCACCACGGAATCACCCCAGTTCAGTAATTTTTGTTTCTCCACAATTGCACGTCCAATATCCCAGTAAAGCAGTATCAGGTCGCGATTGACAGCGCGCGCGGCGGAAATCCGCGCCGTCAGAATACGTTTTTTAAGGTCAGATAAAAACCGGACATAATCTGAGCCCGCAATAGGCCCGTTTCTCATGCCGGAATGTTTACAAAGTTCATCTGCTTTGTGTTTATTCATAATTTTTCACCCCTATCCTCTTTAAACTATAGCAGACCACCCCGACACCGTCCTGTCGCGTTGAAATATCCCAAAAATAAAACCGGAGAGCCCCAAAGCCCTCCGGTCATTACTACTGAACCACTCCGATAAACGAATCAACGTCCCCTGCGTCGATACTTCATCACTTCGCTGGAATGTATACGACGGAGGAGTATATCCCTCTGTCTATCATAAGGATAGTGGCGTTCTCCGCTTTAAGCTGATTAAGTCTTTCATCAAATTCCGCCGCGGGCACCATTATGGTTTTCGGCTCCGGCATATTATCTCCGCGGATAAATACCGCCGTGCTATGAGGCGGCATGAACGAATTGACGCTTTCCAGATAAGCCTCCACCATCAGTGCCCCCCGGGATCGCAGATCGGCAATTTGTTTTGCCAGATCAGCTTTAGCGGTAGCTATATCGCGTGATTGAGGGCTGGTCAAGGTCCACATGTCTAAGTCTTTGGCGATATAACTGACTCGCGGAGTGGGTTGGCTGCTGGATTCAAGCACCACGACACCTTTTGAAGATAAGGCGCCCACTATGGCTTCAACAACGGCCGCCGCCTGATCCGTATTCGCTTTGCTGATATATTCATCGGTCAGCAGAGTCGGTTTTTCCTCCGTATAATCTATGCGGAAAGCGTAGAGAAGACCGTCTGAATCCACGCCCTCCACCACTTTTGTCGCGTTGATTATACACCCCGCCTTTTTCAGCTCGGACACATTTTTCGCCATATCAGCGCGGGCATCAGCCTCCGCGCGGTAGGCATCGCTGCTGAATACTTTCTTGCTTATGACAGAAACTTTCGCTAAATACTTCACCGAAATCCTGAACTTGCCATCAATATAGCGTTGATTAACCGTCGAGCCAAGCACAGGAATGCCGCTTTGTTTGAATTTATCCACAAGCGCGGCCTGTGCCCCTAAAGCCTCCTCTCTGGTCTCGTATTTATCATAACCGGAATAGGTCGCCTGCTTACCCATTCTAACCACGCCCCTGGCTGCTCCTGAGAGCCCGGAGAGTGACTGTACAGTTATCTCCTGACTTTTGACAATGCTGCTGAAAGTGTAGCCTGATGTCCCACCCTTGACATCCATGAGCGCCGCCGCCGGTTCAACAACCGGAGAAAAAATACCCGTTGCTGACATCCCTTTAATGTCGGAAACACGGAGAGTCTGCAAACCTGAAGAATCCGCCGCATAAGCCGCACAGGTTGAAACCGCCATCACTACCGCCGCCAGTGTTATCTTCATTAAGTTTTCCTCCTATACTTTCGTTTAGTGCGCGTAAGTCAGATCCACTTATAGTTTAACCGCCTGAACCTTTCGCCGCATGGGCCTTTGTGAAGCCAAAAAGAGCCAGCCTCCTCATTTGGCTGTAAAAGCCATTTTTAGCGCGGAATACTTCTGTATTTAAACACCATCGTTCCGATAGATACGGAACCAGACTCATTGCCATCGAACACGGAGCGCGTCCCATCGAATTTTATCACAAGCTCGTTGAAGAGCGTGTTTGAGGGATTGGAAATTCCGTAAACATCCTGATTACAGTCCATGCATTTCGCCCGCTGTAAAAGTTCCAGGTCGAACTCGGCGACTTTGCGGAATCTACCCATTTCATCCAAGCCGAGTACGACTTTTATAGGAATAATAGCTCCACTTTGTTTCTTTTCCTCAACACAAAACTTTTCAGGTGTGCGGGAGAAAAAAACGCCATCTCTTGACAACTCGAAGCAAACAGTCCGTATCTGCCCTGCCGCCTCGACGGACATTCCTGGCGCGGGAGCGGTTATTGCGGCCGCTGCTGAAGCCAGAGTGTATTTTTCAAGTTGCTTTACAGTGTTTTGGGCATACGCTCCATTTGCAAATCCTATCAATACCGCCATTGACATTATGACATTCCTCATTTTTAATCTCCTTAATCGTCTGCGTTTTAAACCCAGTGCACATACTATACGTGCAGACTTTATTTCCACACTTAAAGTTTAGAACATTAGGTGTTTGCCTAACAGAACCATTGTGCCTATAATGGTTCTGTTTTTTGGCATGTTTCGTACAGGTCTTTATACCTACGTCCAGTCTCTCCATATCTCCATACCCTTACCGCACACTGCGTCTGTATTTTCAGTGCCGTATCGTGAATGGGCGAAAGTCAAGATATTTTATAGGGAAACGCCGGGGAATTTAAAACTGAGGGACCATCCGGTGTGTAAATTTTACGCGGGGTGGCGGGGCGAGGCCTTTTCGAACCGGCAGGCCGCCGACGGAACGCGAAAAGGCCTTGCCCCGGCAGGCCCCCGCTTTACTATCCTGCGGTGCTCAGGCCAAAGCCAACCAGCCCTACACTGGGGCAAAGGAGCCAGGCACATTTTTCTGCTGAAAAATAAGCCTGGCACCTTTGCTGAAAAATAAGCCTGGCACCTTTGCCCGGCGTTACATTTATCCGAGGGTGTCCAGGATTATCACTGAGGCGGCCAGGGCGGCCGTCTCGGCCCGCAGCGTGTGCTTTCCGAGGGAAAAACTTTTTACGCCTTTTTCGGCGGCGTATTCCATCTCCCCCTTGGTGAAACCACCCTCGGGCCCGATAAAAACTTTCAGCGCCTTCGCGTTATTAAACGCCGGAGCGAGGGCTCCGAAACTGCCCGACGCCTCTCCCGACGCTATCACCGCCGGCCCGTTTTCGGCCAGCAGATCGTCGAATTTTTGCGGCTTCAAAAGTTCCGGAAAGGACGCGCGGCCGCATTGCTTGCACGCGGCTATGAGGAGAGACTCGAACCTCCTGGCCTTTTCCGGCCAGGACTCGAACCAGTCGAACTGCGTCCGAGAAGTCAGAACGGGCTGGAACGCCGCGACGCCGGCTTCGGTGCAGTGCTCTATGACCGCTTCGGCCGCCGCCCGCGAGACCGGGGCGAAGCACAGCACCAGCCGGGTCTTATAAACCGGCGAGTCCAGCCGGCCCTTGATCTTTCCGGACACCCGATCGCCGGCGGCCTCTATCGCCGCCAGGTAGCGATTCCCCCTGCCGTCAAAGATCTCTATCTCGTCCCCCGCGCGCTTGCGCGCCGCGCGCGTGATGTGGCGCGATTCCTCCTCGTCGGCTGAAAAAGAGCCCGCGCGGATCATCTCCGGAGGAATGAAATATTGCGGCATAAGCGGCGCTAACCCAGGATCTTTTTGAAAAAACTTTTATCCTCTTCTTTTTCCTTCGCCGGAGGCTCGTGGCCGAAAGTCTTACCCAGTTCTTCCAGCAGTTCCGTCTGCCTGGGGGTAAGGTCGGTCGGAACTTCCACAACGGCCTTGACCAGCAGATCGCCGCGCTGCTTTCCGCCCGGGTGCGGCATACCCTTGTCGCGGATCCTGAACACCTTGCCGTACTGCGTGCCGGGCGGGATCTTGATGGTCACCTTTTCCCCCTCGATCGACGGCACCTGGACATCTCCGCCCAGCGCGGCCTGCGCCACGGTCAAACCGCAGCTGTAAAGCAGATCCACGCCGTCGCGTTCGAAATGGGGATGATGTTTCAGCCGCACCTGCACGTAAAGATCGCCGGAATCGCCCCCTTTGAGCCCCGCGTCGCCCGCGCCGGAAACGCGCAGCGTGGTGCCGTCATCGGCGCCGGCCGGGATCTTGATATTGAGGGAAACCGACTTTTTTTCCTGTCCAGAGCCGCCGCATTCCACGCACGGGGCGGTGACGACTTCGCCCTGGCCGCCGCAATCGGGGCAGGTCTGGCTGAAAGAAAAGAAACCCTGGGCGTACTGCACGCGCCCCGCCCCGCGGCAGGTGGGGCATTTTTTCAGGCCCGTTTTGGGCCTGGCGCCGGTGCCGCCGCAAGCGCCGCAGACCTCGGTCCTGTCGAAATTTACCGGGACTTTTACGCCGGCAAAGGCTTCTTCAAGAGAGATCTCCGTCGCGTATTTAAGATCGGCCCCGCGCCTTGAGCGCGGCCGCCTGTGGCCGCCGCCGGCGTCGGTGAAAAGGTTGTCGAAAATATCCCCGAAGATGTCGCCCATATCGGCGTTCTGGAAGCCGCCGAACCCGCCGGGGCCCCGGCCTCCGCCGCCAGCTCTCAGGCCCTCGGCCCCGAACTGGTCGTAAATACGCCGCTTTTCCGGGTTGGACAGCACCTCGTAAGCCTCCCCCGCTTCCTTGAACCGGGCTTCCGATTCTTTATTGCCGTCGTTGCGGTCGGGGTGGTGTTTAAGCGCCAGTTTCCGGAAAGCGGTCTTTATTTCCTGTTCGGAAGCGTTCCGCGCCACGCCCAGAGTCCTGTAGTAATCGTTGGTTGCCATAATTCAGTGTTGAAGTGCTGAAGCGCGAAAGCGCTGAAAGTTCAGAACGAAATTAATTATACTAATTCCGCTCTTCAGCTCTTCAGCGCTTCCAGCTTTTCAGCGCTATTTCTTGTTCTCGTCCACGACTTCGGCGTCTACCACGTCTTCTTTCTTTCCGGCGTGGGCGTGTTCCTGTTCCGGGGAACCGCCCGCGGAGGAACCGCCGCCGGCGCCGGGGCCGGACTTGGGCTGGGAAGCCTTATAAACGGCCTCACCCAGTTTCTGCGACACCTGCACCAGGCCGTCCTTGGCCTTTTTGATCTTTTCCACGTCGTCGCCCTTGAGCGCGTCCTTGAGTTCGGTTATGGCGCGATCCACGGCCAGGCGTTCGTCCTGGGAGATCTTGTCCCCGTGTTCCTTGAGGGCTTTTTCGGTCATGTAAAGAACGCTGTCGGCTTCGTTCTTGGCGTCCACTTTCTCCTTATACTTCTTGTCCTGTTCGGAGAATTGCTCGGCCTGTTTCATGAACTTGTCTATCTCTTCCTTGGATAGTTTGTTCGGCGCCGAGATGGTGATATGCTGGGCCTTGCCGGTGCCCAGATCCTTGGCGTGCACCTGCAGAATGCCGTTGGCGTCGATGTCGAATGTCACCTCTATCTGGGGCACTCCGCGCGGGGCCGGCGGAATGCCGTCCAGGTCGAATTTACCCAGCGAGACATTGTCGCTGGCCATGGCGCGCTCGCCCTGGAGAACGTGGATGGTCACCGCCGGCTGGTTGTCGGCGGCGGTGGAGAACACCTGGTTCTTCTTTACCGGAATGGTGGTGTTCTTCTCGATCAGCGGGGTGCGCACGCCGCCCAGGGTCTCGATGCCGAGCGTAAGGGGCGTGACGTCCAGAAGGAGCACGTCCTTTACGTCGCCAGTGAGAACCGCGGCCTGCACGGACGCGCCCGCGGCCACGCACTCCATGGGGTCGATGCCGTGCTCGATCTTCTTGCCCACGTAACTTTCCACGAAGCGCTGGACTATGGGCATACGGGTGGGGCCGCCGACCAGGATGACGCGGTGGATATCGGAAGTTTTAAGTTTCGCGTCGGCAATGGCGGTGTCCACGGATTTCTGGCAGCGCTTGACGATGGGATCCACCAGGGATTCCAGCTTCGCGCGGGACAGCTTGAGCGCCAGATGCTTCGGCCCGGCGGCGTCCGCGGAAATGAACGGCAGATTGAGCTCGGTCTCCATGACCGTGGAGAGCTCTATCTTGGCCTTTTCCGCGGCCTCTTTGATGCGCTGGCCGGAAGTCGGATCCTTCTTGAGGTCTATGCCGGTGTCCTTGCGGAATTCGTCGGCAATGTAGTCTATGAGGGCGTTGTCCATGTCGGTTCCGCCCAGCTGCGTGTCGCCCGAGGTCGAGATGACGTCGAAAGTGCCTTCCTTCCCCATTTCCATGATGGTGACGTCCAGAGTGCCGCCCCCGAGATCGAACACCATGATCTTCTGGTCGCGGCCCTCCTTATCCAGGCCGTAGGCCAGAGCGGCGGCCGTGGGCTCGTTCACCAGGCGCACCACTTCCAGCCCGGCGATCGTGCCGGCGTCCTTGGTGGCCTGGCGCTGGTTGTCGTTGAAATAGGCCGGCACCGTGATCACGGCTTTCTCTATCTTTTCTCCCAGGAACGCTTCGGCGTCCCTCTTGACTTTCTGCAGCAGGTAGGCCGAGAGCTGCTGCGGGGTGAATTCCTTGCCCGCGATCTTATATTTGTGGTCGGTGCCCATTTTCCTTTTGAAAGCGGAGACCGTGGATTCCGGATTCGCCACCGCCTGCCTGCGGGCGGGTTCACCCACCAGCATCTGACCGTCCTTGGTGAACGCCACGTAGGACGGGAAAGCCTTGCCGCCCAGCGTGGTGCCTTCGGCCGACGGGATGATGGTGGTTTTGCCGCCTTCCATCACCGCCGCGGCGGTATTTGAAGTTCCTAAGTCGATTCCTATTATCTTAGCCATATACGTATTCCTCCTGTAATTCGCTCCAAAAGTTTACTTCCCCTCTTTTTCCGGCTCGCCCTCGCCCTGCCCTCCCCCGGCTTCCGGAGCCGGGGCCTTCATTTTCGCTATCTTGACCCTTGCGGGTCTCAGGATTTTGTCGCCGTAGTAGAAACCTTTCTGAAACTCTTCGGTGACAAGCCCGTCGTTCTCTTTGGTTCCCTCGTCTATGCCAATGATCTCCGAAGCCATAGGATCGTAAGGCTTGCCCACCAGGTCCATGGGCCGTATGCCCTCCGCCTCGAAGACCTTGGAAAATTCCTTAAAGATCATTTCGAGGCCTTTCACAATGTCCTGCGTCTGCCCCGGCTCTTCTTTCCCGCCGGCCTGCACTTTGTTTATATGCAGATGGGCCTGCAGCAGCATATCGTACAGCGGCAGCAGCCTGAGCAGGATCTCGGCCTTGCCGAATTTTACGAACTCAGGCTTTTCTTTCTCCACGCGCTTGCGGTAATTCTCAAAATCGGCTTTCACGCACAGAAGCTGCGCGTAATAATCGGGGGCGGGGGCTTTTTTGTCCGCCTGTTGTCCGGCGGCGGGCGCGACTTCCTCGCAAACGCATTCGTTATTTTTATCGCACTCGCACTCCATCCCGCCCGGAACCGGAGTCCCGCCGTTCTTTTTTTCTTCGTGATGTTTATGTTTCTTGTTTTCCATACCCTGAACCCTCTACCCTGGCTTTCAGTCCGCCAGATCCAGCTTGTCCCAGTCCGAAAGCATCTGCTCCACCATGGAACTGACGGAATCCACTATGGAGATCATCCTGGGATACTCCATGCGTTTATAGCCCAGGATGCCCACCAGGCCCACCGTTTTATCGTTCATGCAGTAGGAACTGGTGACCAGGCTGAAATTCTTAAATTCCTTGATATCGTTTTCGGAGCCTATAGTCACGTCCACGATATGTTTTTTGCCCCCGGGCGCCGCCAGCGCCCTGCTCCTGCCGGCGCAGTCCCTGAGGCGCTCGCGCAGCATGCCGGAGAACTTCTCTTTCTCCTCCAGCACCCGGGCGATATTCCGCATCTCGTTCATATCGCCCTCTTCCATGTTCTCGTAGATGCGGCTGAGGCCTTCCAGGTAAACCTGATCGGGATTCTTGGCTATATTGCCAAGATACTCCACAAGTTTCTTCAAAAGTTCACGCTCCGGGCCGCCGCTTTTTTGCAGAAATTCCTTCCACACCACCAGGGCCGCGTCCGCCACGGGCGCGTCCTTAAGCCTCTTATTAAGCTTTGCGGAAAGATCCCTTACGGCGCCCTTGTCCAGCGGTTGTTCAAGCTGGAACGAGGCATGCTTCATAATGCCGGAGTGCACGAACAGAACCGAAAGAACGCTCTTGGAACCGAGGCTTATCAGATCCAGGCGCTTCACGGCGTCCTCCTGGATATCGGCCGAGATCACGTAGCCGGCGCAATGGGAAAGATCGGAGATGACTTTTGAAGTGTGTTTAAGAAAACCGTCCAGCTGTTCCACGCGGCGCTCGTATTCCTCCTCCACCCTCTGTTTCTCCGCGGCGGCGAGCTTCTGCAGGCGGCTGATGTTGTCAACGTAAACCCGGTAGCCCTTGTCGCTGGGAATACGGCCGCCGGAAGTATGCGTCTGGAACAGGTAGCCGGTCTCTTCCAGCTCTTTCAGGATGTTCCTTATAGTGGCGCTGGAAATATTGAACCCGCCCTTGGCGGCGATGACGTCGGAACTGACCGGCTTCCCGGTGCTGACATAATTGTAGACCACCCAGTTAAGGATCTTTTCTTTCCTGTTCTGGGCTATTTCCGGCTTAAGCACGCGCATGCTGTCTCTCCATAACTAGCAATCAGTCTGCCTGAGTGCTAACAAAATTATACACCATGTTTTTTTAATTGTCAATACCCGCGGGGGAGTGCTAATTAAGGAAAAACCTGATCACGGCGTCCAGAACCCTGTCCGGCAGGAAGCGCTTTAAAAAAAGCGCGGCCCTGGCCTGGAAAGGCGCCGCGTAGCGGGCGGCCGGGCGGCCGGAGCGGAGCGCCCTGAGAATTGTTTCAGCCACCACTTCCGGACCTGGCGCCCCTTTCCTGTAGCCGGCCCTGAACTTATTCGTCATCCTGCCGGTCAGATCCGCGTAAGGGCCGGAGCCGGAGTATTTTGAAAGGTTCGCCAAAGCCACGGTGTCCCATTCCGTCTTTATCGCGCCCGGCTCGATAAGTATAACCTTTATCCCGAAGCGTCCGACTTCCAGGCGCAGGGCGTCGGAGTAAGCCTCCAGAGCGTGCTTTGTGGCGTGATACCAGCCCGCGAGCGGCAGGGAGATCTTGCCGGCTATGGAAGAGATATTGACTATAGTTCCGGAGCCCTGTTTGCGCATTATGGGGAGGGCCAGCTGAGTGAGGCGGGCGAGGCCGAAGAGGTTGACGTCGAACTGGCGCCGGGCTTCGGACATCGGAACGTCCTCTATGGCGCCGTGGGCGCCGTAGCCGGCGTTATTGACGAGGATATCCAGGCGGCCCTCGGTCTCCATTACCATTTCGACGGCTTTTTTGAGGGAGTCTTCTTCGGTGACGTCCAGGGACATGATCCTGGCGCTGAGGTATTCAAGTTCTTTGAGGTTGTCGACGCGGCGGGCGCCGGCGTAAACCTTGTAGCCTTTGGCAAGCAGCAGCTTAGCCGCAGCTTTTCCGATCCCCGAAGAAGCCCCCGTGATCAAAACCACATTATTATTCATAATATTTTCCTTAACAAGTGCATGATAACTGAAGAAAGATGTAATGCCGACGGCTGCCAGTTCGGGGTCCTGTCGGGGCCGTGCCTTTTCGCGTTCCATCGGCGGCCTGCTGGGTCGAAAAGGCACGGCCCCGCCACCCCTCCACCCATACCCGCCGGGCACCCCTTCATTAAACTCACGCACGAAGCGTTAGTCAGTCATCAAAAAGCAGCAGGAGCCTTTCGCTACGCTATTTTTTCACTGCTATTTTCTGCCGAGTCTCTTCCGGTTTTCGGGCTCGCTAAGATAGTTTTCACTGGAAACTACCTTCTTGCCGGTTTTTCTTTCAAGGTCTTTCCGGGCTTTTCCAGCGACGCTCCCGCCTTTAACCGCCGCATGCTTGTTTTCGATAAAACCCTGCGCATCATCTACCCTGGCGATCTCTGTGGTGGATGCCTCGCCAAGCATTGTGAAGATCAATTCAAGATCCGTCATATGGTCCCTTAAGTTCTCCCGTTTTAGTCCTTTTAAATTTTTATGCAACGATGGGGTTATTCCAAACGCCGCTTTTGCTATTTCGGCGGTGAGGATTTCGTATTCTTTAGGCTGTTTAACATCCCGGCTCTTCCATTCATCAGTAAGCTCTTCTCGGATCGCAATGCCCCGCATCCGTTTCTCTATCCACTCGTCCGAATATCCCTTGGCTTTAAACAAGGCGCGCGTTCTTTTCGTGCCCAGTTCGGGGTTTTCTATCTCCTGGACGCGCTCATAACCAACTTTTGCCAGCCATCGTTTGAATGGCTCGGCCTTTGGGGAAGGGATCGACTGGATTATGCGGAAAACGCCCTCCGTATTGGCGCAATTCATTTTCTGTTTCCCGCCTCCCGTGGAAACCTCAAGGGTATGTACAATCTGTACCCACCCTTTGGCAAGCTCAGGATCGCGTTGTTTCATGCGCTGAACGTACTGCTTGACGTCACTGGAATCAATAAGCGCCAAAACGATATCTTCAACAACAAACCACCACTCGTTTTTATGTAAAACCCGCCTGATTTTATTTCCCTTAAAAACAACCATTGAGTCTGTCATACCAACTCCCTTCCCCCGTGGCTGGCACCCACTTTGACCGTAAATACTCTAGCAGACCACCCCGACAGCGTCCTGTCGGGTTCCTAAACGCCGCGCAATCATCAAGTGCGCAGCCTTTATGCAGGGTGGGTCACAGGCCCCCGCTTTACTATCCTGCGGGGCGTAACCCAACGCTAATTAGCCCGGCGTTACCTCTATTTGTTTATTATCGCGTTGAGGCGTTTCTGGGCTTTGGCGGACAGGGAATCCTCGGGATATTTTTCCGAAACTTTCCCATAGTACTCCCTGGCTTTCTCGAAATTCTGGGCGGCCTCGTAAGCCTCAGCCGAAGCGAAAAGCGCTTTCGGCGCTTCCTTGTCGTTCGTATACTCGGTGGAAATCCTGTCATACATCTTTATCTCGGCTTCCAGGTCCTTAAGATCCTTCTTCGCTATTTTAGCGGCCAGATAGAGCGCCTCTATCGCTTTCTCCCCCTTGTACTTATCCGCGAGCCTCCCCAGAACCGCCGCCGCCTCCGCCGGCTTCGACAGTTCGTCCCGCAGGATCCTGGCTTCAGCCTGGAAAGAATCGTAAGCCGCGGCTTTCTCCGGATAAAGCGCGATTATCTTTTCGTGCACGTCCACGGCGAGGCCGTATTTTTTCTGACGCTCCGACAGTTTGGCCAGTTGGCCGTAAGCCGCCCACGCCTCTTCGGTTCCCGGATAATTCGCGGCCACATCCTGATAGACGCTTATGGCGCCGTCGTAATCCTTAAGTTCATCAGCCAGCACGTCCCCCAGGGACCTCTTAGCCTTCACCATAAGCCGGCTGTCCGGATACAGCGCGATCAGTTTTTCATATGCCAGCCGGGCCCGGAGATGTTCTTCCTTTTTAGAATGCAGCTCCCCCAGGGCAAAATACAGTTCGTCCCGCCCGGCATACGACGGGAATCTGCCTGAAAATTCCCCCAATTCCCCCGCGACCGGCTCATAAAGCTCTTCTCCCGCACGCTCCGCCAGTTTTTTCAGGAGCGCGGCCAGTCTCTCCGCCTTGCCGCCGGCTTCGGGAGCTTTCCCGGCCTCGCTCAGAACGAGCTTCATTTTTTTATCCATTTTTTTGTCTATCGTCTCGTTCAGAAGTTTCACCGCGGAAGCGTTCAAGCCTGACTCCGGATATTCCTGCGTGTGCTTTAAAAGATCCACGATGGCGGATCTGTAGTCCCCCAGCGTCAGATGGATCTCCGCCTTCAAAAGCTGCGCCTCGGCGGCGTATTCGGAATCGGGGTAAAGCTTCAGCCAGTCGGACAGTTCCGGCAGAACGATGGCCGCGACATCTTCGTCCTTATCTTTGCCGCGGGTTTTTAGAAATTCCCATTCGGCCGCCATCCCGCCGGGCGGGAGCGAGGGTTTTATTACGGGAATCGCGGCCGCCGGCGTTTCCGTCCCGGAAGTTTCCTGCTGGGCCGAAACAGGCAGGCCGCCGGCCAGAACTATAATAAAAAACAAAATCGTTCCTTTCGCCCTATTCATCGTGTTCTCCTTATATAACCGGCATTTATATTAACTGTTTACCGCAAAGCCGCGCAACAACCCACGCCTACTGCGTGAGGAAAAGATCCTTGGTTACCGTGTAGCGGCCGTTAAGCCAGTCTATCACTTCACGCGCGGCCCCGGCGGTTGAATTTTCGCCGGAATTCAGATACCCCTTATAGACATCCTTAAGCCGGGCGCGCTCATCGTCCGTCAATTGATCCAGGCCCCGGTCCATAAAATCGGGCAGATCTTTTTCCAGCCGCGCGGCCATCTCCCGGCAGGTGACCGTCTCCGCCGCTTCGCGGAAAGCCGTATCTGGCGCGTATGCGGCGCCGCGTTCATAACTGAATTTCAGCGTGAGCAGCGGTATTTTTGAAAGCGTCGGTTGGTTCATAGGATTCACCGCGTGGCCGTCAAGCCACCGCCCGATTCCGGACGGGCGGCCGGTAACGGGCCTGAGATGAATGAACTTGCACATCCTGGGGCCGTCGTTCACCGGGTAATTATCCCAGAGGAATGGCTTGCGGCCAAGCGTTCCCGCCGTCGCGCGGAGATGCTCCTCGCTGTAACTTTTGGAGCAGACCGCCTCCCCGGTCCAGAAAAGGCGAACCTTGGGATCCAGCTCCCTGCCTAACCGCTCCAGATAATCCTCCGGTTTTTTTCCGAAAAGTTTTTCCAGCACGGGATCCAGGGAATAATAAGTGGGGCAGAAGATCAATTGTTTCGCTTCGGAACGCGCGGCCGCCCAGTTGACTATCTCCACCTGGCGTTTCGCCAGTTCCGGTAAATCGCCTCTCATGTCGTCCATCAACAGGCCGAACTTGTCCGTCCCGATACGGTTGAACGCGTCTATACGGCTCTGAAGCAGGCCCTTGGCCTTTTCGTCGAACGGGGACAGGTAGATCTCGTAAGGGCTGAAGCCGACGCCGAACTCTATGCCGGCGGCGCGGCAGCGGGCGGACAAACTGGTGAGTTCCCGCTCGCGGCTTTCCGGGAGAGGCTCTCGCCATTTTTTGCGCAGATAGGGATCCGCTTTCGGCGCGTAGATGTAGAACGAAAAGCCGTGCCGTTTCAGGAAGGGCGCGTATTCCGCGCGTTCCTCCCAGCTCCACGGCTCCCCGTAAAACCCTTCGATGACGCCAAGTTGAGTATTCATGCCGTATTCCCTCATCCCTCATCCCTCATCCCTCATCCTTCCGGCGCCGCGCCGGCCCGCGCCCATATCCCGCAGTTCGAACAAACGGTCCCTTAATTCTTTGGCCAGTTCGAAGTTGAGGTTATCGGCGGCGTCTTTCATCTGCTTTTCCAACTCTTTCATGATGCCTTTGATATTGCCTTTGTTCACGTCCGCCGCGGCCACCGCCCCTACCAGGTGGAAAGCGGCGCGTTTTTCCTGGGTGTGCAGTTCGTCGTACTCCATCTGTTTCTTGCGGATGGTCTCCGGCTTTATGTTATGTTCCTTATTGTAGGCCAGTTGGATCAAACGGCGCCGGCTCATCTCGCCCAAAGCGCGTTTCATGGAACCCGTCTCCCGGTCGGCGAAAAGGATCACCTTCCCCTTGAGATTCCGCGCGGCGCGGCCGGAGATCTGCACCAGCGTGGTGTCGCTCCTGAGAAAGCCCTCGTTATCGGCGTTCAGTATGGCGACAAGAGTTACCTCCGGGATGTCCAGCCCCTCCCTCAGCAGATTTATGCCCACCAGAACGTCGAAGTCCCCTTTCCTGAAATCCCGCAGGATGTCCAGACGCTGTAAAGTGTCCATGGAGGAATGGATATACCGCGCCCTGATCTTTTTCTCCGCCAGGAACTCGCTCAGATCCTCGGCGGTCTTCTTGGTGAGGGTCAGAACCAGCGAGCGTTCTTTTTTGGCGGCCCGCTTCTCTATTTCGCCGATGAGCGTTCTTATCTGGCCCCGGGCCGGGAGTATTGTGACTTCCGGATCCACCAGGCCGGTGGGCCTGATGATCTGCTCCACTATATCTTCCTTTCCGCAGACCTCCAGTTCGTACGGCCCCGGCGTGGCGGACATAAAAACGGTGGCGGGGCGCATGGCCTCGAACTCCGAAAATTTGAGCGGACGGTTGTCCAGGGCGGACGGCAGGCGGAAGCCGAAATCCACCAGCGTCTGCTTGCGCGAGCGGTCGCCGTGGTACATACCGCGGATCTGGGGCGCGCTCACGTGCGACTCATCCATAAAAAGCAGAAAATCTTTCGGGAAATAGTCCAGCAGGCACAGCGGGCGCTCGCCGGAGGGCCGGCCGGACAGATGGCGGGAATAGTTCTCTATGCCGTGGCAATAGCCGGTCTGGCGCATCATCTCCAGGTCGTAGCGGGTGCGCTGCTCGATGCGCTGGGCTTCCAGCAGTTTTCCCCCGGCATTCAGTTCTTTGAGGCGCCCGGCCAGTTCCGCCTCTATGGCGCAAAGCGCCCGCTCCAGCTCCGCCGGTTCGGCCACGAAGTGGGTGGCGGGATAAACTATGACTTCCTTATGCTCTTTCAGCGTGTCGCCCGTAAGCGGGTGGATCTCCCTGATGCTCTCTATCCTGTCCCCCAGCTCCACGCGGTAGGCCGTCTCCATATCGGCCGGAAAAATATCGATGGCGCCGCCGCGCATACGGAAAACGCCCCTGGCGAACTCGGTTTCATTGCGCTCGTACTGGATAGCCACAAGACGCCCGGTAAGCTCGCGCCGGTCGTAAGCGTCTCCCCGGCGCAGATGCAGGCAGAGCTTGGAAAAGTTGTCCGGCGAACCGATATTATAGATGCAGGAGACGGACGCCACCACGATGGTATCGCGCCGGCTGAGTATGGCGCTGGTGGCTTTCAGGCGCAGCTTGTCTATATGGTCGTTGATGGAAGCGTCTTTCTCGATGTAGGTATCGCTGGACGGGATGTAGGCCTCCGGCTGGTAATAATCGTAATACGAAACGAAGTATTCAACGGCGTTATCCGGGAAAAAGGTCTTGAACTCCGAATAAAGCTGGGCCGCCAGCACCTTGTTGGGAGAAATTACCAGCGCGGGACGGTTCAGTTCGGTTATGACCGAGGCGGCGGTAAAGGTCTTGCCGGAGCCCGTCACGCCCAGCAGGGTCTGATTCGCCTTGCCGGCTTTTATCCCCCCGCACAGCGCCTTAATGGCCGCGGGCTGGCCGCCTTTCGGTTTAAAAGGAGAAACAAGCCTGAACTTTTCGCCCATCCCTAGATTTTATCAATTTGCAGACGCGGTTTTATTTTGTAATATTCTAATAGCTGGTGAGGGGATAACCGTTTATTGATAAAGGAGAGTTTTATGAAAAAATCCGGAAAACTTATCGGGGCGGGTGTCGGGCTGGCGGCGGTCGCCGCGGCGGGCGCGTATTTCCTTTACGGGGAACGGGGAGCCAAAAACCGGGAAAGGATCTCCGGCTGGACCCTGAGAATGAAAGGCGAAGTCCTGGAAAAAGTAGAGGCGCTTAAGAGCATAGACAGGGAAGCTTATACCGAACTGGTGGATAAAGTCGCGTCGCGCTACGCGAAGCTGGAGAAAGTCAGCGCTTCCGAGCTGAGACGCCTGACGGTGGAACTTAAAAACGCCTGGGCCCACATCAGCAAACAGCTGAAATAAACTTACTATATAAACCCCACCGGCCGCTGCCGGCGGGCATAGTTGGAGGGGTGGCGACGGGCAGACCTTTTTGTCCCGCAGGCTTCCGAGGGAAGCAAAAAGGTCTGCCCGTCGACAGGACCCCGAACTTGCAACCGCCGGCAGCAATCCGAATCATGCGCCGCAGACCCCAGATCACCGTGGCTTCCACCGCCGGCTTCTGCCCGGGCGTCAAGAACGCCATTGATAAAGTGCTGGAACTCGCCAAGAGCGCCAAAAAGCCCATCTACACGCTGGGGCCCCTCATTCATAACCGCCAGGTCATCGAAACTCTGAGGGAAAAGAACATCCGCGCCGTAAATGATATTTCAGAGATAAAAGACAAGGACGCCATCCTGGTCATCCGCGCGCACGGCATCCCGCCGGAGTTGGAGACGGAGATACGGCAAAGGCGCCTGGAAGTGGTGGACGCCACCTGCCCGCTGGTCAAACACGTGCACCGCACTATCGCCGCTTACGCCGAAAAAGGCTGCGACACCGTCATCGTGGGCGACAAAGACCACGCCGAGGTTATCGGGCTTATGGGTTATACCATGGGGCGCGGACACGTCATCAGCGGCCCCGCCGAAGTCTCCCTCCTGCCCCGCATGGAAAAAGCCAATGTCGTGGCCCAGACCACGCAGGAAGAGGAAGTTTTCCTCGCCGCGGTGGAAGCGCTGAGGGAAAAAACCGGAGAACTGACGGTCTCCGACACCATCTGCAAGCCCACAAAGGATCGCCAGAAAGAAACCGTGGTCCTGTCGAAGAATTCGGATCTTGTCATCGTGGTCGGCGGCAGGAATTCCGCCAACACGGCCCGCCTCTTCCAGATCTGCCGCAAACTCGCGCCCGCCGCCGTACACATCGAAAAAGAGGACGATCTTGACGCCGCCCTGCTGGAAGGCAGGGAAAAGATCTTCATAACCGCCGGCGCCTCCACGCCCAGCTGGATGATAGAAAAAGTCCTGGCGCATATCCGCGAACTGACCGGAACCGGCGAAAATCCGCTGAAAGAACGCCTCTTCTTCCTGTGGAAGCTCGGCATCACCAGCGGCGCTTATACGGCCCTGGCCGCGGTGGCACTCTCCTACGTCTGCATGAAACTGGAGAATTCCCCCGTCTCGGACAAACTCCTGCTGATGGCCGGCCTCTTCGTCCTGAGCTTGCATATGGCGAACCGCGCCGGGGAAAAAGGGACCGCCGCCCCGGATAAAGCCAACCGCCTGCTTTTCATCCGCTTCGGTTCCGCGGTCAAAGCCGCCGCTTTTCTTTCCGGCGCGCTGGCCGTGTTCCTGTCGGCCACGCTCGGCCCGAGGGTTCTCCTGCCGACGGCTTTTTTCTGGGGCGCGGGCATGCTTTACCCGTACAAGCTGCCGTTCGGCCTTGAAAAATCCGGAAATTTTCCGGCCTCCAAGGACATCGTCACCGCCCTGGGCTGGGCTTTCGTCTGCGCCTACGCGCCAGGCCTCTGGCACGGCTCCATACTATATAAATCCACCCACCTGGCCGTCGCTTTCGCGGTCCTGCTGGTGTTCATCCGCTCCGTACTTTTCGGCATAAGCCACGCGCACAGCGATATGATAGTGGGCAAGGAAAATTTCTACAAAGCCGCAGGACCTAAGTTCACCTACCTGACCTTATGCGCCATGTTCATTTTCCTGGAAACCGTCCTGGTGCTCCTGATAAACATGGGCTGGAAACCCCAGCTGGCCTCGGCCCTTTTCGCCGGCCTCTTTTATTATATAGCCCTGATGCTTTTCTTCTATTTCCGCAAGATCCCGGAACGCACGACCGCGGAAACCCTGATAGACTCGCAGTTCCTGATCCTGGCCCTACTTGCCTGGCGCGCCGGGAAATAGTCGTTTTGCCCACCTGTCAACAAATTACTTCCCCTGCGATCGTTCTACTTATACCGCGCACCGCATCTACAACAGAATATAGAAATCTTTAAAGCCGCTATCGGGGCGGAGGGATTCTTACCTATAGCCGCAAGTATAACTCCGTATAGCGGCCAAGGGCGCCGGAAAGGTATCCTGTGAATACGCCGACCATGGGGTTGTTCACGTTGGTACCTGTAAAATTACGGATCCCGTGGATCGGTTACTCGGCCGCGCGCCGCCGGGAGTAAATACCACTTTAAGGAGGACTCGTGAAAGAAGCTCCGGCTGTTCCGGCGGTAACAAAGCGGACGCATCTCATCACTTTCCTGGGCGCGCTCTTCGCCTGCGCCGCCGCCGTCTTATGGATGGTGGGCCCTTACCTGCTCTCGCTTTTCCTGGGCGGCACCCTGGCCATGCTGGCCTACCCGGGCTACCAGTGGCTTCTGGAAAAGAAATGCGGCCCGCGTCTGGCCGCGTCCGCGGTCACCGCCATCCTGCTGCTGCTTTTCATGGCGCCGTTGACCGGCATCTTTATCCTGTCCATAAAACAGGGGATAGCCATCAGCCGGGAGATGGCCGAGCTCAAGGAATTTTCCCCCAAGGCGCTCACGGCTTCTCTCAGCCGCTGGCCGCTTGTCCGGACGCTGATCGGCGACCCGGCGCAGGTCAACACGCGGATCAAGGACGGAATACAGGCCACCGGGCAGTTCACAAGTTCCACCATATTGAAATTGGGAAGCGGCGTGCCGAAATTCCTTCTCCAGCTTTTTCTGGCCCTGATCGCTTTCTTTTTTTTCCTGCTCAACGGGGAACAGTTCGCGGCCTGGCTTACCGGCCTGGACGCTTTCGACCGGAGCGTGCGGAAGAAACTGGCCAAGTCGTTCCGCGACACCACGGTCTCCGCCGTACTGGCCGGACTGGCCGCCGCCGCGGCGCAGACCGCGCTGATAATGACGGGGTTTCTTATCATCGATGTGCCGGGGGCTTTCCTGGCCGGGGGCCTTACCTTCATCTTCGCGTGGATCCCCATGATGGGAACCGCCCCGGCTTCGCTTGCCGGGATGATCTACCTCTATGTGACGCACGGGGCTCCTATAAAGATGGTTTTAATGATCGTCCTGGCGCTGGCGGCCGGGGTCATCGACAATCTGATAAGGCCCCTGGTATTAAAGGGCCGGGCCGATATGCACCCCCTGGTGGGACTTATCGCCATTCTCAGCGGCATACAGCTCTTCGGGATATTAGGCGTTTTTATAGGGCCGATCCTGGCGGCCATGCTGATCTCCCTGCTCAAGATCTGGCCGGACATAAGAGGGCGGTTCGGTATAGACTCCGGACCGGGAAGATAAAACCGCTTCCCCGGCGCGCAAACCGGCAAGCTGCTGAAAAAAAGGGGAATTTTCATGGAAACAAAAAACGGACTGGGGAAGACCCGGCTTGAAGTAATTAAAAAAACCACCGATGAAGGCAGAGAATTAGCCGAAAGCATAATAAACACCGTGCGCGAGCCTCTGATCTCCCTGGATCAGGATTTAAGGGTCGTCTCCGCCAGCCGCTCTTTCTATGAAGTCTTCAAGGTTAAACCCGACGAGACTCTGGGCCAGCTTATCTATGACCTGGGCAACAAACAGTGGGATATTCCGAAGCTCCGGGAACTGCTGGAGAACATCCTGCCCCAGAAAGCGACGTTCGACAACTACGAGGTAGAACACGATTTTGCCGAGATCGGCAGGCGGACAATGCTGCTGAACGCCCGGCAGATACAGAGGGTGCTGGGAAAAGAGCGCATAATACTTCTGGCCATAGAAGATATTACCGAGCGCAAGCGGTTCGAAACCGAACTGGGCCGCGCAAAAGAAGCGGCCGAGGCCGCGAACCGGGCTAAAAGCGCTTTCCTCGCCAATATGTCCCACGAGATACGCACTCCGATGAACGCGATACTGGGCTTCTCCCAGTTAATGCGGCGCGACCCCGCGGCCACCGCCAGACAAAAACAACAGATAGAGATCATAAACCGCAGCGGCGAACATTTGCTGGCGCTGATAAACGATATCCTGGAGATGGCAAAGGCGGAAGCCGGAAGGACTACCCTCAACCCGTCGGCATTTGATCTCCACACTTTGATAAAAGATGTGGAGATGATGATGCAGCCGCGCGCCGAGGCCAAAGGCCTTAAAATGGCGGTGGAAAAGGGTATGGACTTGCCGCGCTTTATATCGGCGGATGAGTCCAAACTGCGCCAGATCCTGCTCAACCTGGTCAGCAACGCTTTAAAGTTCACCGCTAAAGGCTCAGTTACTCTGAACGTGGGCGCCCGGCGCGGCGCGAAATGTGAATTATATCTGACGGCCGCGGTGGAGGACACCGGCCCGGGCATAGCGCCTGAGGAATTAGGCAAGCTGTTCCATCCGTTCGAGCAGGCGCAGGCGGGCAGGTCTGGCGGCGCCGGCACGGGGCTGGGGCTGGCCATAAGCCGGGAATATGCGCACCTGATGGGCGGCGATATCACGGTCAGGAGCCGGCCGGGCAAGGGCAGTATTTTCAGCGTTACCGTAGCCGTAACAAAGGCCTCGAACGCGGACGCGGCGGAAAAAATCCAGCCGCGCCAGGTAAAAGAACTTAAGCCCGGACAACCGCGGTACCGGGTTCTTATTGCCGACGACAAAGGGGATAACCGCGAATTCCTGTCCCAACTTCTCGGCCCTGCGGGCTTTGATGTCCGGCAGGCTGTTAACGGGGCGGACGCTGTCAAACATTTTGAGACCTGGCGGCCGCAGCTTATACTTATGGACCTGAAAATGCCGGTTATGGACGGGTATGAAGCCATACGCCGCATCCGGGCCTCTGACGGAGGCAAAGAGGTAAAGATCATTGCGGTGACCGCCAGCATCTTTAAAGAAACTAGTCCAGATGTGCTGGGGGCCGGGGCGGACGACACTCTCCTCAAGCCTTTCAGGGAATCGGAACTGTTCGAAAAGATCAAAACCCTTATCGGGGCGGAGTATGTTTACGAGAAAGATATCCCGGCGGAAGCAGGCGGGGATCCGGGAGCGCGGGGGCGGGAATCTTTAGCCGACCTGCCGCGGGAACTTGTTCTCAAGCTCCGGGAAGCCGCCATCAACGGCGACTTCCACCTGCTGGTAGAGCTGACGGGGCGCGTGGAAGCCCAGGACCTGCGCCTTGCCGGGACGCTCCGCACACTCGCCGGCAATTTCGACACGCAGCGGATACTGGATCTGCTGGGGAAGGATTGAACCAATGACTGATACCGGCGCCATACAGAAAGAAGCTCCTAATATCCTGATGGTGGACGACACACCAGCGAACCTGGAGCTGCTTTCCGGGATGCTGGAAGCGCGGGGTTATAAGGTGCGCGTTGCGATAAGCGGAAAGCTCGCGCTGCAGGCGGCCCGCAACTCCCCCCCCGACCTTATCCTTCTGGACATCAATATGCCGGACATGAACGGCTACGAGGTATGCGGGATACTTAAGTCCGAGGACAAACTTAAAGATATCCCGGTAATTTTCCTGAGCGCCCTCAGCGAGACCATCGATAAGGTAAAAGCTTTCGGTACCGGCGGCGTGGACTACATCAGCAAACCTTTCCATTTGGAGGAAGTGGAGGCGCGCATCGAAACGCACCTGAAATTGCGGCGCCAGGAATCACTGCTGCAGGAAAATTATAACAAGCTGCTCGCGCTGGAAAAGCTGCGGGACAGCCTGGTGCACATGATCATACACGATCTCCGCTCCCCGCTCACCGGCATCTACGCTCATCTTCAGCTCCTCGGAGAAAACGCCCAAAAAACCCTTTCAGGGGATCAGCTAGCTAATATTGAACAAACCTTGAAAACAGCGAAGCAGATGATCCAGCTGGTCAACGATGTTCTGGATGTCAGCAAGATGGAAGAGCAGCGGATGGAGCTCAAGGTGGAGCAATGCGACCTCGTAAGCATGGTGACGGAAAGCATCTCCGGTCTGAAAGCGTTATCAAAGACCCGCGAGATACAATTCACCCCGGACAAAACGCCGGTAACAGTTCTTGCGGACAGGGATATAATTCTGAGGATAGTTCAAAACCTGCTCTCTAACGCGCTGAAGTTCACGCAGGACGGCGGGCTTATCCGGCTGGACCTCAAGTCCGCCGGCGGCCGGGTACGCTTAAGCGTGAGGGATAACGGGCCGGGAATAGCACCCGAGTACAGAGAAAAGATTTTCGAGAAATTCGCGCAGGTGGAACTTCCTGCCGGCCGTCAGAAATATTCCACAGGCCTCGGACTTACCTTCTGCAGGATGGCCGCGGAAGCTCACGGCGGAAATGTCGGGGTGGACAGCGAAGAGGGCAAAGGAAGCACCTTCTGGCTTGAACTGCCGGTTAACGGCCCTGTACGGAAAGAAAAATAACGCGCTCACGCTGAGAACCGCCCCTCCGCCCGCGCCGGTAACAATAGCAACTCCTCCAGCCACGTAAAAACGCTGCAAAGCGTGCCGCGGCAATTTGCTATTTGTTACATTCGCGCGGCTGTTTACATAGGCAAAACCGCCTGACGCGATCGCATTATTCCGCCCGCCCCCCTGTGAATACCGGAGAATACCTGCTAGACTATAGGCATGAGGCACTTTCTCCTGGCGGTCGTGCTTATACCCTGCTCTTTGGCCCACGGGACGCTCCCGGCGCCGCGCGAGGATCGTTTACGATTATTCAATACGCATACACTGGAACACATAGACATCGTCTACCGCCGGGACGGCGTCTACGACGGCCAGGCGCTGGCGAAGCTCGACCGCTTCCTGCGCGATTGGCGCGCAGATGAGGTCAGGCACTACGATCCGCGGCTTTTCGATCTGCTCACCGACCTGGGATCCAGAGTAAATAGACCCGGCGCGGAAATTCACATTATCTGCGGCTACCGCACCCCCGGGAGCAACAGGTACCTCCGGAGCCGCAGTCCCGCCGTGGCCGGAAACAGCCTGCATATGAAAGCGGAGGCCATCGATATCCGCCTGCCCGGAGTGCCGACCTCCCGCTTGCGCGACACCGCGCTGGCGCTGCGCCGAGGCGGCGTAGGATATTATCCGGGCGCCGATTTTGTCCACGTGGATACAGGCAGGGTGCGGCGGTGGTAAGGTAACCGCCCTTACCTGGCCGCCGTCCTCGACCGCTCCTCAAACGCCGCTCCCTCCGCAGTATCGCGGCTGTAAATATCGTCAAAGAAGCGCACCTCGCCATTCTCGGCTACCGCCGCCGTTCCATACTGGATCAGCACCGGGATTGGTTCGGTGAGTTTAACTGTCAGCGTCTCCGTTCCCTCCATAGCTTTCCTGATGCGTTCCGGCGTCCATTCAGGCCGGTCGCGCAGCACCCAAGCCGCTAAGGCCTCGGGATCCATAACCCGTATGCAACCATGGCTCAGATCCCGCCGCGATCCCCAAAAACCTCTCTTTGAAGGCGCCCCGTGAATATAGACGCTATGCTTATTACTCATCAGAAACTTCACCAGGCCGAGTGAATTTTTAGGCCCGGGTCTCTGCCGAAGGTAAAGGATCCCATCCCTAAGCTGGGCCAGAACCGCCCCGCTGATCTCCCCCGTACTTACGACGTTACCCCTTCCGTCTATAACCTCGAAGTCGTGTTTTTTAAGATAGGCGGGGTCTTTCTCTATTTCCGGGACTAATTCACTCTGCTGTATGCTTGCGGGAACGTTCCACGGTGGGCGGAATATAACTTCAGTCAACCGGCTTGAGAAAACCGGGGTCTGGTGTTCGAAGGCCATGCCGACCACCACTTTCTGAGACGGTTCGTCGCCGGCGTAGAGCCGGAATTCCGGAATGTTCACCCGTATGGGCGGCCGGGGGAATTGGTGCGGCAGCCAGCGCCACCGCTCCAGCGTGAGGCGAAGCTGGCGCAGGCGCTGCTCCAGCGGCGTATTAAGCTGCCTGAGCGTCCGTTCGCCCAAGATCCCGTCCGGCGGCAGACCGTGCCGGCGCTGAAAGTGTTTAACGGCCTTAACGAGCGGACCGTTATAAAGTTCCCGGCCCGGAACCGCCCGCGGCGGAAGATCCCCCAGCAGCCGCAACAGGCGCGCCAGCCTGGGAACTCCTGAATACCGGTCCCCGGGCCTTACCGGCAGTTTTTCGGAAGGCAGCTGTTCCCCATCATCCCTGGCGGCCAGTTCCGCGTAAAGCTGCACGGCATGAACCAGCCTGCGGTATGAAGGAAATTGAGGTTCCACCGCGCTGAACGCGGACTCCAGATCCCTGGCGGATATAATCCGTTTCCGGAGGAAATCGGAGGGGCCGTGCACATCCGGCTCGAAATCAACGGCGGCGCGGAAAGGCTGCGGGTTGATCCGGCCCAGGCGCAGGTCCAGAATGTAACGCATCGCGCAGATAGTAAGCGCCAGGTCGAAGCGGAGAAGCCGGGACTCCGAAGGAGGGCTGCCGGGAAGCTCCAGCTCCAGGAGCCGCCCGGGCCATAAAGAGCTGTCGTAGTCCTGCCCCAGCAAGCCTTCATTGTCCGCCGCTTGCAGGCGTTTAATTACAGCGCGGGCCGTAGGCGTAGGCTTGGAATTCCGCACCCAGTTCAGGGTGTAACCTCCTGACCGGTAGAATTCCCCTATTTCCGCCTGGTAGCCGCCGAACTGCGGCCAATGAAGCATCTCAAGGCGGCCGGCGGCCACTATGCCGCGCAGCTCTGCTTCCCCCCCGGCGGAAAGACGTTGAGGTTCGGCGTCTCCGGCGGTTATGCTTTCAGCCGGGCTTACCGGGGGCGGGAAAAGAAAAAAAGCGCAGATCATTACACGGAAGCCGCGGCCCGTCCACGGCCGGAATTTGAGCCGCGACCCGCCGCCGGCGTGGATATGACCGCGCGTTCGTCCCGTTGTTAACATGGTTCATTCCCGAATCTCAGTGCCCGCCGCCGAAAGCTTCGCCCGGCTCGCGCAGGCTGGAGACGCGTTTTTTTCTCCGCTGCGCGGGCTCTTCCGCCGCTTTAATCGTTTTCTTCGTTTCCGCTCCGCTCTCTGCCGCGTTTTCAGGGATCTCATTGCTTATTTCTTTGATAACGGCTGCGGCGCGGACCGGCGGCGCCGGAACCGCGCCCGGCCTGTCCGCGAGCCTGGACAAAACAAAGAACGTCAGCATAACCGCTAACAATAACGCCGCGAAAACCAGCTCGCCGGATTTTATCTTGTTCATATTTAAAAAGCCTGTCCCCCCAGGATAGACAGCGACCAGCTCGGCCGGTTACTGTCGCCGTTGAGCGCGCGGGCCAGATCGATACGCACGGGGCTGTTGCCTGACGAGCGCGACGGGGCCACGCGCAGCCCCACGCCCACGCTGTTCTTCAGGTCGGCCAGCCTGACCGGGCTTGACTTCGGCCACGCATATCCGGAATCGTAAAAGAACACCAGTCCCACGTCCATCAGCCGTAAAAGTTCGTCCCACACATAAACACGGTCCTCGATGTTGAGCAGAAAACGGCGGCTGCCCGAGAACTCGCTGCCGCCGTAACCGCGCAAGCCGTTGAACTCGCCCAGCAGCAGCGGCGCGGCGGGGTCGAGACGCCAGCCCAGAGCCGCGCTGATATGGCAGGCCAGCGTCTGGAATCTTAAGCCGCGCAGGAAATACGAAGCGTCCGAAGAAGCCACAATGTTGCCGTTATGCCCCTTAAAATAATTAGAACTGTAGCCGGATTCCAGCAGGACAAGCTGGTTTCCCCAAGTGTAGCCCTTGCGCACGTTTATACTGGGCATAAGCGGCGTTTGGGCTATTCCCAGCGCGGGGATGGCCGGAGCCCACGCCAGAGCCGGGAAAACCCCGAGTCCGAGATTGTAATCTTCATCATGCGTGAACTTCCGTATACGCCGCGCCGTCAGAAAGTCCAGTTCCTCCCAATCCGCGCCCAGTTTAAGGGTAAGAGACCGTTCTCTGTCCGGCAGCGGACCGGTGGACTCGGCGCGATGCGCCAGAATACCGAATTTAACGCGCCGCGTCCGCTCGGTGGAGGGGGCCATCGAGATGCCGTAGTTAACCCCGGCTTCCAGCACCCTCCGGGAAGCGGCCCCGGCCGGGGTGGAAGCGTAGCTGATGGCGCCGCCCACCGCCGAACGCGCTATCGAGGCATAGAAAGGCCGGTCGAAAGACAGCGACAGATTCCGGGTGCCAGGAGCGACGCGGGCCGCCATAGAGTACTGCAGCCGCTTAAATCGCAGGAATTGCCGGTCCTTATAACTGAAATCCGCCGATCCCGCGCCCCAGTCGTTGCTGTAGACGGCGGAACCGGCTTTCCCCAGACCCATAATATTACCCTCGGCGAGCCCGGCTTTAATGCTGGTGGCGGCGCCGGCGCGCTTATAGTTCGCTACGACCTCAAGGGTCCAGGAGTCGTAAGTGCGCACCAGTACGTCCACCGTGCCGTTCCCGTTGACCTTCGGCTCTATCTCGGCGCGCCGGACGAACGGCAGGGCGCGGAGGTTGCGTTCCGTCTCCGCGGCCAGGGCCGCGTCGTAGCGGTCTCCGACTTCAAAGAGCAGTTCGCGCCGGATCACCTGATCATGCGTGACAGAATGGACGCGGTTGGCCGTCCGATAAAGAAATTTATTTTCGGCCGGGAGCTCCGTTTCAAAAACATTGTGGCTCTCGATCGTGATCGAGGAAATAATAAGTCCCGCCGGCAGGCGCAGGGTCGCGCGCGGCGCCGCGGCCAGGGGCGCCGCATTAACACAAAACAGCAGGAGCAGATAACGCATAAGGATCTGGAGAGGGCGCCCGTAAACGGCTGCGCCCCTGCCCTGTATGGCAGGGGCGCAGTCCCCCCCAAAGCAACCCCTGTTCCCCCTACTTCTCTTCTACCGTGGAAATCACCCGCTTATTGGCCTGGGCGGCGGGCGTGTCTTTCTCATTCGTGGCCTCGAACTCCACCGGCCGCGTTTCGCCGTATCCGATAGTGGTGATCCGATCCGGAGCGATGCCCTCTTTAACCAGGAAATCCGCCACCGCCACCGCCCTTCTCTCGCTCAATTTCTGGTTGTATTCTTCGGTGCCGCGCCTGGAGGTGTAGCCCGCAACGCTGACTGTGGTATCCGGGTTATCCTTCAGGAGTTGGACATTTTCTCGCATCGCCTCCATGCCCTCGGGCCTGAGAGCCGACGAATCGAAATCAAAATACGAATCTTCCAGAATTACTTCCTTGGCCACAATGGCCGGCACAATGACCTTGGCCTGGGGCGCAGACGCAGGCTTCGGCGCGAGCACGGCAACGGCCACCACCACGACCGGGCGTTTCTTTTTTTTCGGGCAATCGAACTTGATGGTCAGGCTCAAGCGATGCGAGGCTCCCAGTTCTCCGGCGGGCACCATGGCATAGTCCAGGACCATTGACCGGCTGAACGTATAGCCCAGACCCATAGTGAGGCCGGTCAGGCCGCTCAACTGCGGATTTGGATAGTTGGCCTGATAGCCGGCGCGAAGGGCCAGAATATTGGATTTCTGTTCAGTGTTGCCTATCAGATATTCGGTTCCCAACTGGAGGCGGTTCATCGCGTTATTCTGCAGTTCGCCTGAAGCCGCCAGGAGCCAGTGTTTATCCACGGTCCAGGCCGCTCCCAGACGCAATCCTGAGGCTATTTTACCGATATTGCTGCCCAGGCTGATGTTGGAATAAGCTACACCCAGGTCTAAAGCAGGGAGCACGGTCCACAAGAACCCGACATCCGTAGTATAGGCCGAATAGGTCTTGTCAGGGAATTCCGACTGATTGCCTTTCAGGACTATACCTCCTGAAAAGCCGCGCAACAGCCCAATACCCCAGCCCAGGCTGCCGGAATAATCCCGCGCGTGGTAGTTCACCGTCTGAACTCCCAGGTCGTTTCTGCCGCTGAAACTGCCATAGTCAACGTAGCCGAAAGAGGCGGCGAGGCCGCCCAGGGCGCCCCCCCGACATTCCTTATTGGCGGGATCCAGGGGTTTAACCGGGCCCAGGGGTATGCCGAAGATCGCTACCTCCTGGAGGGTATCGCCGAGGCCTGTGTTATGGTGAAGACCGACCTCCGTACAGTCCATCCGGCTCAAGCCGGCCGGGTTCCAGAGCAGGGACGCCGATCCCTGCGGAACCGCGACTACGGCCGACGCCATACCCATGGCCCTGGCCGAACCTCCGGCCTGCTGCAGCGGCAGGGCCGCCGAGCCCGCCGCGTAATCTGTTTCAACGGCCGAGACCGGGCCGCAGAGCAGGGCCGCGCAGATAACCCCTATTCCTATAGATAATATTTTCATGAACATCCTCCATTAATGCCGAACTAAGAATTTCTTTACTTTCGAGGTGGTAGAATTCCCGCCGCCGTAGTTCTTTTCCAGGCGGTAGAGATAAACGCCCGGCGCCAGCCTGGCGGTATTGAGAGTCGAGAGTTGGGCGCCCGCCGGTTTCGTGTCCTCTATTTTGGCCGCCAGATCCCCGATCGCATTATAGATACGGATCTTGACCGTGCCGGGCAGCGCCATGCAGTACGCGAAGTTACCGGTGTTTCCGGTCGCGGGCGACGGGAAGAAGAAGTCCTCCCCGCAGGCTCCGCTGGCCGCCGCCGGCGCAATGAGATAGTTATACGCCGAAGAACACGTGCCGGCCAGGGTCACCACGTTGAGCGGCACCGATCCCGCCACAAGCGCCCCCGCAAGGGGATGCCTGGGAGTCACCGCGGTGATCACGGTGGAGGAAGCGTTCACCGCATAGCTCTGAGCGTTTATCCCGTCAAAAGTCACGCCTCCCGGGCCTGAGTTAGCGACAAACCCCGTACCGGTAATGGTCACCGTGGTTCCCCCGAGCGTAAACCCGGAAACCGGGCTGACGCCGTTGATAGTGCAGACGGACGCCGGGAACGAAACGGAGCCGAACTTCGAGATAAAGGCGTCGAACGAGCCCGCGTTAGCCGCCTGGAACGGAGTGGCCGTTGGAAAAGTCGCGGCCGATGAATTCGTCCATCCGGTCACATAGATGTTCTTTACGCTATCCAGGGCGATCCCTTGTCCCCCGGTCATCACGGTTCCGCCCAGATAGGTGGAAAAGCCGATGACCCCGCCCGTCGGGCCGATCTGCGTAACGAACGCTTCCGGGGCCCCGACGAGCGATGCGCCTCCGGCGATCGGACTCACCATGGGGAAATCTCCGGAGAAAGTGATCCCTGTAACATAAGTGTTGAACGCGCTATCCACCGCGATAGCGGCGGCCCTGTCATCGCCCGAAGCGCCCAGATAGGTGGAATACACTCCGTCGTTAGCTCCGCCGCCGGCGGTGAACGGGCGAAGTTTAAAGACAAACGCATCCGGGGCGGTCCCGATGGTCGTTTGCCCGATCTTGGCATTGGCATACGGGATACCGCCGGTGTCAGTGCCGGGGCCGGGGAAGTCCGCGGAAAACGTGTAGCCTGTCACATAAATATCGTTCAGACTGTCTACCGCGATGCCGGCACCCTCGTCAATGCCCGAGCCGCCCACGTACGTTTTATAGACAAAATTAGCGCCGGTCGGATCCACTTTGACAATGAACGCGTCTGAAGCCCCGCTGACGGTGTTCTTAAAAACAGTGGGGTACGCAGCGACCGATACGAAATCGTCTCCGCATTTGCCGGTGACATAGGCATTGCCGGCTGCGTCAATGGCGATCGCGTTGCCGTTATCGATGCCGGTTCCGCCCAGGTAGGTGGCATAGACCTGCGCGCCGGCCGCGTTAAACTTCGCCACGAAAGCGTCGGTCTGCGCGCCTGCGACCGCGAGAGGCTGCGCCGAGAGCGCGGTAGTAGGGAAAGTATTTACAGCGATAGAGCCGGTAACGCCGGTAACGTAAGCGTTACCCGCCGCGTCCACGATTACCCCATTGCCGCTCTCCACCTGCGCTCCGCCGAATTGAACCGAATAAATTGTCGAAGCGCCGTCGGCCGCGAAAGCCGTTAGAAAAGCGTCAGTGCCGCCTCCGGGACCAAGCAAGGTTCTGAGGGGGAGCGTGCCGGTGGTGGAACCCGTGACGTAGACTTTGCCCGTACCGTCCACGCTGATGCCGAGTCCGCTGTCATCTCCGGCGCCGCCGTAATAGGTGGCCCACACGGTAGCCGATCCGGACGGGTTGACCTTGGCCACGAATATATCGGTGCCGCCGCCGTTGAAGGTCTGGGTCGAGCCGGCTACCCCCGGGAAATCCGCCGAAATGGTCGTCCCGGTAAGGTAAGCGTTGCCGGTCGCGTCGACAGTGACCGCGTAACCTTTATCGTCCACGGTACCGCCAAGAAAACTTGAATAACCCAGCGAGGGATCGATCACCAGCTCCCTACTCTTTATATAATCCCCTACTTCGAACCGGACGTTATTGTTAGCGGCCAGCACAAAGCGCCCTTTTACCGGAACTCTCCTGGCGCCCAGAGTCTGGTACAGTTCGGGGGCCTTGCAGGTCAGTTCTCCTGTTCCGGTGCGGAGAACCAGGTTGCCCTGGGGGTCAAGCCGAAGGGTTTTAGCGCCTTTAAAACCCATAAGGATGCGTCCGGGATTAGCTCCGGGCGCCACTACAAAATCGTACTCCACATTACCTTTCTCGAAACGGTACACCATGTCGATGCCGGGATAGACCTGGCCGAACTTCACTTTGCCGTAGCGCTTCACGTCCGTCAGCCATTTTGAACGGTCATTTCCCAGGAGATAGTTGGTATACCCGGGCATAATCTCCATGCCACGTACGGAAGGGTTCGCATTGGCGCCTTTCAGTTTCATGCGCAGCACTTCGGGCTCAGTCCCCTCGGCGGCGGTTTTGGACACAACCATCACGGCCTCCGAAGCGGTCAGATACAGGTTGTAGCCGGCGGCGCGGGTAAAGAACTTTACCGACGCGTCGGTCTGGCCGCGATTGGCCTCGAAAGACATAGGGGCCGTCAAACGGCCCGCCTTTGAAAGGGCTTGCGCGGTTTTTCTTGTTTTCACCGGGCCGGCCTGCGGGATGACGCCCCTTTC
Source organism: Elusimicrobia bacterium GWA2_56_46 (assembly GCA_001799575.1). Lineage (GTDB taxonomy): Bacteria > Elusimicrobiota > Elusimicrobia > Elusimicrobiales > UBA9959 > YA12-FULL-51-18. The sequence goes on along the minus strand of MGTT01000030.1, from coordinate 22,456 downwards.
CTTATATAAGGAAGCCGGCGCGTTCACCGGCAGCGCGAAGACCGGGCTTGCGATGCCGCTCATAAAAGTCATCGCCATGAACAATCGGCTCATCCTAAGAATCAACGGTATCAATCTCATTTTCTGTACCTCCATATCGTTCCGCCAATGTTGGCGTTTAGAGAAGTATAGCCCTTCTCCGATTCCGTATCTATTCGGAATTATGCCTGGTCAGGTCAGTAGTATTACGCTGACGCGGATCGGCGGGAACTACTGAGGGATATGTTTTCTCAGACGGAGAAAGAGGCGCAGGGGTTTACTTAAGGGAAGTCAGTCCGTACTGGATCGCATATTTGGTGAGCCCGGCAATTGTGAGTATATTCAATTTATGCGACAGATGCTCCCGGTGCGTTTCAGCCGTCCGGACGCTGATACCGAGCCTGTCCGCGACGCTTTTATTGGAATGCCCATCGGCGAGCAAAGCCAGCACCTCCTGTTCCCGGCTCGTCAGCGCGGAGTTGTCCGGCGGGCGGGGTGCGGCCCCGGGCGGCGGAGCCAGAAGAGAGTCACTCATGCCGGAGGGGAAATGCAGACCGCCCGCGGATACATGCCTGATGGCTTCCAGCAGTTCCGCCGTCGGACGGTCTTTCATCACATAGCCGTGCGCGCCGCAGCGGGCCATCCGTACCACATATTCCTCGCTGGAATGGACGCTGAAAGCGATGATCCTGGCCGCGGGTACGGTCCGGCGCAGCCGGCGGGCCAGCTCTCCCCCGTCGAGCGAAGGCAGATTCACGTCCAGAACGATGACATCAGGCGCCAGCTCCCTGGCCTTGCGCAGGGCCTCCCTGGCATTGGAAGCCTCACCCGCGACCACGATCTCGTGATCGATCAGATAGGAACGCACCCCTTCGCGAAGAACGGGGTGATCGTCGACAAGCAATACTTTGATCCCGGCCCGGATTCTTTTTTTCATCTTGCGTACCCCCCCGCGCTCAATAGGGGCGTGTGAACCTCGAGCGTAGTCCCGACGCCCGGCGCCGAACGGAATTCGATGCCGCCTCCGAGCGACTCAGCCCGTTCGCGCATACTGCCGAGTCCGATACCGCGCCCGTTCAGCGGCCTGCCGCCGCCGGGAATAAATCCGACGCCATTGTCTCTCACCCTTAACGCGATCTCCCTTTTTTTACATGAGAGGTCGACCGAAACCATGTCCGCTCCGGAATGTTTCCCTATATTGTTAAGCGCCTCCTGGGCTATGCGGAAAAGCGCCAGCGCCAGCTCCGGAGCGACGACTTTCGGAATACGTCCGATCCGCAGCGTTACCTGGACTCCCGCCTGGCTCTTGAACTCGCGGCAAAGCGTGCGCAGGGCCGGTTCAAGACCCAGGTCCTCCAGTTCCGAAGGCATAAGGTTCTTGGAAACCCGGCGGATTTCCGAGATGGCGTTATCCAGGAACCCGCCCAGCTCAAGGACTTTCTCCTTATCCCCCCCGCTCAGCGCTATCTTCCCGGGCAGAGACTCAAGCCTGAATTTTACCCCCGAAAGTATCTGACCGACGCCGTCATGCAATTCACGGGCAAGACGTCTGCGCTCAGTTTCCTGCGCGGAGACGACCCGCGTGTGCAGCCTGCGCAATTCCCGCTCCGCCAGTTTTTGCTTCGTAATGTCCCGTTCAGTGGAGACGATCTCCACCGGAGAACCGTTCTCTTCGCAAAGAACCGTAAATGTCGCCAGCACTTCCAGGATTCTGCCGTCTTTCGTGCGGCGCATGGTCTCGATCGGCTCCGGGTTCCGTCCCTGCGACGGCAGCCGGATAAGTTCACGCTCGCGGACAGGGGGGGTTTTAGGTATGAGGCGCCTGATATTCATCCCCAGCGCCTCCTCTTCGCTATAGCCGTACATTTTTTGCGCGCCCCTGTTCCAGGCGATGATCCGGTCTTTAAAATCGCGAATAATGACGGCATCGCCGTAGTCGTACGCCAGGGCCGCCAGCCGCAGAGCGCTTCTTTCCGCCAATTGATGATCACGGATATCGACGAGTTCCAGTTGAGCCGGTTCCTTACCAGGGACCTGCGCACCGGAACGCCCGGAGTCCGTGACACCGCTGACCTCGCAAAATTTCATAAGCCCCCCCCCCGCAGTTACCTGCACATCACTTCAGGGAGCCGGTGTTACCGGTTATGGTGCGTGAAAGATACCGCGGAAAAACGGAACGAGATGAAAAACTGACGGTATGAGTAAAGCGTCATGCGCGGATCATGAAATGATCCGCCCCCCTCATTAATTATAAAAATACGCCGGTTACAAGTCAAGCGATTTGTGACTAATGCGATTAGTACTATTTCAAATCTTTGTGGATCTTACGTACGTCCGCAAGTATAATTCCGCATAGCGCTCCGGTGCGCGTAATGGGTATCCTGTTAGCGGTTCAGGATAACTACCCTTGCAGGGATAAGGAGACACACTAATGAAAATACCGCTGGCTTTGTTTTGCGCGCTCACTTTCGCGGCAAGCCCGCTGCGGGCCCAAAAGGCGGGCGATTTCGGCGCGGGGGTGGTTCTGGGCGACCCCTCCGGCGCCACGGCCAAGTTATGGCTGGACGACAGCCGGGCGCTGGATATGGGGCTGGGTCTCGACGGAGACGTCACCCTGTATGGCGACTACTTGTGGCATAGCTGGAAGGTTCTGCCCCAACCGGCCAAGGGCAGACTCCCCGTTTATCTGGGGCTGGGCGCACAGCTCGGCGACGACCATCATAGCGGCTTAGGGCTGCGCGCGGTCGCCGGCGCCGCTTACTGGCTGCCGCGCGACACCGTGGAGATATTTCTTGATATAGTTCCCGTCTTCTTTTTGTCCCACGACGACGCCGCGGAGGTTAACGTAAACATCGGCCTGCGCTACTACTTCGGACGCTGACACCGCACGCACACGATGACGCGGTAATGGGAGAGTTAATGAAAGGAATAATGCTGCGGGTTTCCGTTCCCGCGCTTCTGGGCGCGTTATTTTCGTTTACCGGCTGCAAAAGCCTGGCGACAATAGTACCGGGGCGCGCTCCGGTTCCCAAAGAGACCGCCGTTCCCGCTAAAAAGGCCGCGGCGGCGCATTTAAATACCCAGCCGCTGTTCCTGATAGAGCGGAACAAAAACGCCAACGTCGTGCATTACGAAGCGGTCTTCACAGACGCCGGAGAGCTGGATCCCGCCGGGCCGGTGATCGCGTACTGGGTGCTCCTGGCGGAGGACGGACGCCGGAAGAAACTCAACTGGCTGGAAAAAAAGAAAGCCTACGGTATAAAGATAAAGCCCGCGCCTAACGGTTATATACTGACTTTAGCGAGCGCCTCCTGGCTGCCGCTGCTGGTAAAAAAGGACGGGGACGCGGCGCACGCCGAGGTTAAAATTAAAGACCGGCCGGTTATTCTGGAAAAGATGTTCATCCAGGCCCGCGAAAAGCTGCTGGGGCCCAAAGTCGAATATATCGAGGTATTCGGAAAAGACCTGGAAACAGGAGCGCCCTGCCGCGAAAAAATATTTCCTGAATAACGCCTTGTTTTGGCTCATGAAAATATCTGTTATCGCTTTTATTTACGCGCTGCTTTCCGCTTTTGATGTCTTGACGGGCGGACTTCAGGCGCAAACTCCACCCGTAGCGGCGGCCCCGCCTGCCGACGCTGCAAGCCGGCAGGAAGACGTGAACAACCCCGAAAACACCCTGCCCACCGAAGAGCAGCGGACGTCGCCTCAAAGCGCTTACTTCGGAAGAAAAACCGACAGGGCGGTTTCAGCGCATAAAGTGAATTACTTCGCGATAAACCATTGGCCTTCCGACAGCAACGCGCAGGTCAAGTTCCAGATAAGCATGAAGTTCCGGGTATTGGAACCGAACCTGTATGTCCTCAGGTACAATCTTTTCCCCGCCTATATCGGTTATACGCAGAAGTCGCTCTGGAACGAAGGCCAAAAATCCATGCCGTTCGAGGAGAGCGACTATAATCCGGAGTTTTTTCTGGATTACCCTGTAAACGTCCTGAGCATCGGCCGGGTCAAATTACGCAATATCATCATCGCCCCCCTGGAGCACGAATCCAACGGCCTCGCCGGGAACCGGTCGCGAAGCTGGAACCGGCAATACATTATGCTCAGGTTCGGCCTTGAGTCCCGTGAAAAACTGGAAGTGCCTAACTCTTTCCTGGCCGATAAAGCGCTGCTGTACGTTAAACTCTGGCGCGCCTCCGGTTATTCCGGCCAGAACGACTACCTTAGAGCTGTCGGAAGCAAAAACAACTTCCTCGACTATATGGGGCAGGGAGAAGCCGGGATAAGCGTCAGGAACTTTTTATGGGGAGGAAGCCTGAAAAATCACCAACTGGATCTAAAGACGCCGCTGTTCCGGTACAGGCGAAAAAAATCTTACGGGTTCGAATTCCGCCAGCAGCTTCCGCGCATGAATTTCGCGCTTTATTTCCAGTATTGGTACGGCTACGGTGAAACTTTGCTGCGCTTCGACCGGCTCGGTCACAGAAGTTTTGCCGGGCTCTCTTTTTCTTATTAAAAGCCGGGAAGCCCGCGCCGGATAATCGCGGAAAATGACCGGTCCCGCCCGGCGCCCCTGCTGCGTTCGTTAATGCGGCTGCGGCGCCTGAGTTCCCGGAAAGGAAGCGTCCTGTCCGTCACGCCAAGATCGTACGCCATTTCATCCACATGACCGCTGGCAAGTATGCGCCAGTCGAACTTCGCCCCCCGGTAGTAGGGCGCGATGTGTTTCCAGACGGCCGTAGTACAGTTCGCGGTCAGAGCGTTATACCATTCAGGCCGCTCCCGCAGCCGGTTGACGCTGACCAGATAATCCATAAAGACCTTACGGATCAGTTCCGGGGGAGCGTTCAGGCGATACAGGTAAACATCCTCGCCTTTGCGGTAATTGGCCCGCAGCAGCACCACATCGCGTTCGTCGGCAACGATATAAGTCAACTCATACTGTCTGAAAAAACCTCCGACGGAGGAATACCGTTCGCCTTTCGTCCTCCGTGTCTCTATAGAGAAACAGACGTACTTATCCCCGCCAAAACCGAAGCTGAGCATGGTATGCGCGATCTGGGGCGCGCCCCAGTCCACCAGGAAGAGATCCATGCTGCGCAGGGAACCGAGCTCGAACGTGCGGTCATAGTGCCGGACGGTGTAATCGTCCTCCGTCCGGTAATCACAGTCGCGGATATTGTGAATAGTAACGGAGCCGCCGGACACCCCGGCGTAAGGAAGCTTCGCCACATCGGGCTGCCAGTCCCGGTCATTGCTTGGGGACTGGGCCAGCCAGCATGCCGGGACAAGCACGAACACCGAAATAAAACATCCCGCTCTCCACCCGCTCCCCCGGGGAAGAATGAGGCCGGCAAGTCCCAATACTCCGAATGATCCCGCGGCAATAAGGCGCAGCCCGGCCGGGAGTTCGGAATAGATCATTTCCATTACCCCCCAGCCAGCCAGGACAAGGAAAACAAGCCCGACAAAGTACCGCCGGATATGCCGAAAATATTTATCCATAAAAAATCGTCAGCGACGGCCGTACCATTCCAGGAGAGTCGTAACGATGTCTCCCTGGGTTTGGGTGCTGGTCAGTTCGGTCTGCACCGCCAGATGGGACGAGATGCGCTTCCGGAGCTGCACGCCGCGGCTCTGATCGTCCGAACCCATCTGGAGCGTAGCCCCCCCCGGAAGCCGGAATTTCACCGTATAGGTTCTGGACGCGGGATCATACCCGACGTATTCCACCGGCGTGGAGGCCAGCAGGTAGAGCGAGGCAAGGCCGAAAGCGCTGTTTGCCGCCGCGGTCTGGGCATTAGCCGCGCTCGACTGCTGATCCGAATCCAACTGCTCCGGGGATTTACCGAAGAGCAGCATGGCCACGATATCGGCCTGGCTCATCGGCGGGTTGCTTTCGAACTGTACCCGCGGCTTTTGCGTGGTTCCCAGCAGACGTATGGAAATCTTCGCCTCGGCCGCCCGGTAGAGTATCAGCCCGTCCAGGTTCATTACGGGCGAACCCGCGCGGCCGGTGATCTTTACATACTCGATGGAAGCGGTACGACGGAAAATATTGGCGCGGAACTTTCCGACATCCACCGTCCCCTCGATCCCTCCGGAAGGCGCCCTCAGAGTAAGAGCAAGCTCTAGCGGAACCGGATCCATAGCCAGGTTGGAATAGAGGATAGCGGGCTTGGCCGTTTTTACGCGCACTTCCGCCTGCATAGACGGCACGGAACTTTTAGCGGGAGACAGGCCCTCCTCCTCCCTGGCCAGTTTTATTTTATCGGTTTCCCGCCCGGTCCTGATGCGGCTGTCCGGAGTTAAAGCCGCCGCCCCTTTTATATCCACCCGCGGCAGCTGGAGCGCTATGTCCTGAAGCGTTAAGTCCGTATCGTCCCTGAAAGAACGCCCCGGAGCCCACAGTCCGACCGAAGTAACTTTCCCGCTGGCCTTGAATCTTAGCGCCTGCCGGTCCGCCGCCAGGCCGCTTACTACCGTGTAGTCCAATTCCTGAACGGCGGACCGGGAGTCGCCGCCGCCCTTAAGGGTAACGCCCAACGGCCCGCGCAGGACATTGACCGGCGCCGGGATCGAATACGGGGTGTGAGCGAGGAACGCCACCAGGTCCTCGAATTTCTCCACCTTCAGACCGAGAGCGAATTTGTGGCTTAACTTCAGCTCCCGCACCCGGCCGGCGCGTCCGGAGATCTTCGCCTCTGCCCCGCCATAAAACTCGTACCAATCCTTTACCGGCTTTATCACCGCCGACACCTCCGCGTCAAAATGATCTCCGGCCAGCGCTTCCGGGGTAGAACGGGCGCTGAACGCCAGCCGCCCCTCCAGCGTTCTTGCTAAACTCCGGTTAATCTTCCTGACCCTGAACGCTTCAGGTTCCACCTCGAAATTGGCGGCGAATTTAACCGTGTCCCATTCGGTGGAGTCCGCCTTGAGCCTGACCGCCAGGACGCAATCCTTAAGCCGGACGCTCTTGACCGGCCCCGTGGAGTCCCGGATCCCGGCGGAACCCCTGAAAGTCAGGTCCTGCCCTTTTTGCGAACCCAGCATGTCCGCCTCCGCGCGCCAGGCCGGCACCTTTGCCGAGGCGCTTAAACTATAGGCCAGGGCGCCGGGGCCGTTCTGCTCCACCCGCGCTTTAAATCCGGCGTTTACGCCCTCCGCCTTCAGGCTCCCCGAGGCGTCAAGATGGGTCATTGGCATGCCTTTCAGGATATCGGAGGCCAGGGAAGCCTCGCCGCGGTAGTGCCTGGTAATTGTCCCCGAACTCCGCTCAAATTCTAATTTAAGTAATAATGGCCCCGGCATAGAGGAGCTCATACTCATCCGGAACCGGCCCCGAAGCGTGCCACCGTTCAGAACTATCTTGTTCCCAGGCATGTCCACCTGAAGCGATCCGATTTCCAGGCCGCGCAGCACCTCCGGGATAAGGTTGGGCAGACTGACAGGCAGACCTCCGCTCTTTTTAAGAGGCGCTGTGAGTTTGTTACCGGTCCGGTCCAGGTTCAGATGGTCACCGGAAACCTCCAGACTGTATAATTTCGTAAGTTTGGCGCCAAAAAAGTAAAGCCGCACATTGAACCGGACATCGAAACTCTTCAGGCAGCCTTCCACCTTGACCGCAGGATTCCCGAAGCAAAAGTCCTGCGCCTTTATATGGACCTGTTTTTCGGGAAAACTTAAGGAACGGATATCGAAGACCAGGGTCTTCCAGCGGGGATGGTACGAACTCCCGAAGACTTGCGCCGCCCGGGTAACGGTACGGGTCGTCAGGAACCATTGCGGTTCGGCAATTAACAGCGCTGACAACATAATCAGCAAGGCCGACAGCGCGCCGAGCGTGGCTATGGCCGTGAGCGGCAGCTTATAAATTATCGACCTGCGCATCAGAACTCCGTCCCGAGGCTCAGGAAGAACCGCCACTGGGGCACAAGCAGAACCTCCGCCGCGGGGTTCCGGCGCCAGACAAATCCGCGCGCAAGCGTGGCGCGCACCGACCCCACGGGGGAATTCCATCTGAAGCCGAACCCGGGCGACCAGTAAACGTTGGGATCCAGTTTAAAGCAGCTCCTGCCGGCCATGGCGGCATCAAGGAAGATAAGCGGCTGAAGCCCATGCGGAAGAACGTCGCCCATACGCAGTTCCACGCCGTCATAAATAGTTGTCAGCAGCCCCGCGGCGTCGGCCGGGATCTTATTCAGTCCGCCCCCCCGCAGATTGGAGTCCCCGCCCAGAAAAAAGCGCATATCCAGCGGTATTTCTCCGGCGGCCAACAGCGATTTTCTCACCAGGGTCGTCTGACCGAGGTAGCGCGTCGCCAGCACCAGGGCCGGCGGTTCATAACCTCCGAGGTTCCAGACATGCTCTCCTTTAAGGCTCAACAAATGGGCCGTTATGCCTGAATAGATCCCCGCTACCCGCGACTGCGACCTGAATGCGATCCGGCCGCCGGCGCGGGGATCGCCGGCATAGTATTCGAACAGATGGTCGCGGAACTCAAGCTGGGTCTGGAAAGCGGCGTAGGTATTATCAGGACCCAGCCCGCGGCTTGTATGCGTGTATTCCAGCGCAGGACCGGCCAAAAGTTCCACCCTCCGGCTTTTTGCTTCCCAACTGGTACCCGGTAGCAGGGCCAGCTCCGAATGAAGGGATTCATACTGCGGCTCGTTCTGACGCCCGAAGGTCAGTTTGGGCATCAGGAATAACCTGGAGGCCGGCGCCATAAAATAGCGGTAATCCGCGCTCGCCGATTGCCCGCGGTAGGAAGAATAGAGCGTAACTTCCATGGAATTACCCCTGGCGCCTATGCGCGAGTTCTGCCACCTGGCCCGGCCTATAAGCAGTCCTTCCGTGTCGAAACCTAAGCCGAGCCTGTAGACCTGCGGTTTTCCCGCTACCACCCTCTCGGTTATGATCAGCCCCCCCGTGGAGCAGCCGACTTCAAAATATACGTTCAGGAACAGAGAATCGGACATGGCCCGCTGAGCAGTAAGATCCAGCAGCCTGGAATCGAAACGCTGGCCGCGCCGGAAGGCCTCATAGCGGTAGAAAATATCCGTATCCACCTCCGCCGATTTTTTCGCGGAAATGTGATCGAACCGGTAGACGGCTCCGGGCCGGACGTCGGCGGAGACCTCCCCCGTAGTGCCATTGCCCCGCATTTCAATGACCGGGCAGGCGTACCCCCGGTTCCGGAGGGCGCTTTGCAGGACGGTCTGAGCCGTATCCAGCAGCCGGGGCGTCAGCACCTGTCGCCTGATCTTTCGCAGCTTGCGGGGCTCTATACCCGGCGGCATACCGGTGACGGTAAACGCACTCACCCGGGTCTTCCCGCCGGGGTACACCGTCAGGACGTCATGCCCCGCCTCGAACCCGGGCTCCTGGTAACCCCTCTGCTGAAGGAATGCGCGCAGAAAATTCTCGGCCTGGTTGAAAGGGATATGTCCCCAGCCTTCGGTATCGGGGTCGCCGCAGACCAGCCGGATCTCCATAGCGGTAAGGTCGATCTTCTTCTTTCCGGCAAACTGGATCCGGGGGCAGGGCCTGGAACTATCGACCGCGCGGGCGGGAACAGTGTATGCAGCTATCAACACGACTAACAATGTTATCAACACCACCCGCACATTGGCATTATCCGTAGGGCGCATATAACAGTTATCGCGGGAAGCGCGCAAAAACCAGTTTCGCGCTTTGGGGCGGGAGATCGCGGCCGGGTCTTATTCTACGCAGGCGGAATACCGCCTGCGGGCAGTTCAGGTCCGAGCAGAACGGCTATCCACCGCGTACTTTTATGATTCTCGCAGGCGAACTTCAGCGTCATGGTAAATGGTATACACAGGGCCGCGCCAACCAGACCGAGCATCCTGCCCCAGAAGATCAGCGAGAGAAATACAACCAGGGTGGACAGGGATAACTGCCGCCCCATGAGCTTCGGCTGGACCACATTGCCGATACTGAACGCAATGACCGCGTAGCCGGCCGCCACCAGAGCGGCGCGGCCGACCCCGAACTGGACAAGAGTGATGCTGACCGCGGGGATCGCCGCGATGATAGAGCCCACATGCGGAATGTAGAGAAGCATAAAAGCCAGGAAACCCCAGAGCACGGAAGAATCCACGCCGAGGATGGTAAGCCATATGCCGATCAAAATGCCAGCGGTCAGATTAAGTCCGGTGGCTACTACCATATAGCGCTGAAGATCCTCAACGAACTCCGTGAATTCCGGGAATGCCTGCCGGGGATCCCCCAGGACGGCACGGAGTTTGACGGGAAAACTTGAGGCTTCGAGCAGGATAAACAGCACGGTCAGCAGGATCAGTACGATATTAGAGACCACGGAAGACAGCCCGCCCAGCATATCCACGAACAGCTTCATTACGGCCGCGGGGTTCATATATTCGAGCAGTACCTTGTGGGTGATATGGATACCCTTCTTTGCCAGCAGCCCGCTTAGCGCCAAGGATTGTTCCTGTATGCGTTGTTGATAGGAGGGCAGGGAATCGCTGAAGCCGCTGAGGGACGTCCCGACAAGGCCGCCCACGGTCAAAAGGATGGCGATAAGACCTGCCAGCACGATCAGCACCGCTGCGACCGAAGGAAGGCGTTTTTTCTCAAGCCATTGCACCACCGGGATACCGAGTACGGCCAGGAAAACCGCGACGATAGAGGACGTCAGGGCCGACTGCGCCTGATTGATGCCCCAGATAATGACCACAACCGCGGCCGTTATAAAAAGAAACCGCGTCTCTCCGGGTGAAGAACTCTGTTGGGACATGACCAGCCGCCTCCTGATCTTTCCTCGCCCCGTTTACCGCCGCCTTTGTAAACACCCGGCTTTTCAGGCGAGGAACGGATCACGACACTATTTTTCGCCCCTGAATGACCCTGACCAGCAGCACGATGATCGCGATCACAAGCAAAATATGAATAAACCCGCCAATCGTGTAACTGCTCACCAGCCCCAGCAGCCATAAAACTATAAGCACTACGGAAATCGTCCACAACATAATATTTCTCCTCCCGCCTAAAGATCACTTGACGGTCATAAGATTTTTTACGCTCTTCACTCCGGTTATATCTTTTACGACTCTGGTCACCAGCTCTTTTTCAGCCGCGGTCCGGGCCCGTCCGCCCACCGTGACAACTCCGCGCTTCGTCGCGATAGTGGTGTAAACGCCGCTGGTGGAATGATGCAGCAGCAGGCCCATTCTGACCAGAGCGGCGATCGAGACGTCGTCTATCTTTTCTTTCGTGGTCCGGGGCGCGCTTTCCTTGTCGGCCGACACGGTCATCTCGTTAACCACGTCTTTCACTCCTTCAACATCCTTTGCGTATTCGGTTATCAGATCCTTTTGCGCCTGGTTCATAGCGGCGCCCCTCAGGGTCACAATCCCGTCTTTGACATCGACTTCGGTGGCGGCGGCGCGTACGCTCCGATGCAGCAGGAGCGTGGTTTTCACTTTATCATGGAACCACGCGTCCGAGTTCGCGGTGGGGGAGGAACCTTTAATCTCCAGCCTGTTATCCACGCTCCTTACCCCGGCGATATCTTTTACGGTAACCTCGGCCAACGATCTGTGAAAGTCGTCAGCGATGATCCCTGTCAGGGTTACGGCGCCGTCCCTGGACTCGATCCTGATGTCATCGCCTTCAAGGTAAACCTTGAACACATAAGACTGCCTGGCGGACAATATGATGCGGTTGTCCAGTTTAGAAGCGGAGACAGGCATACTGAGCGCAAAAAAAACCGCCGCCACCGACATGATAAATATGCAATAACCGCCTTTCATTTTACGTTTCATTTCACGATCTCCTTTCGCTCAGCAGCACCCCCGCGGCAGGCTTGATATAAAGTATAGCCCTTCCCTTATTTTTTAAATATTAGGAATTGTGCCCTCCAAGCTCCGTAGTATTACTGAAAAGGAGCTGCCGGATCATTTAAGCGAAGTCAACCCGTGCTGTATGGCGTACTTGGTAAGACCGGCGACAGTAAGGATATTCAGCTTATGGGACAAATGTTCACGGTGGGTTTCCGCCGTTCTTGCGCTGATGCCGAGCCTGGCGGCTACGCTTTTGTTGGAAAAACCTTCGGCGAGCAGGGTAAGCACTTCCAGCTCCCGGCCCGTCAGCGCGGCCTGCTCCGGCTGATTTACAGAAAGCTTCGGCGGCGGTTCCAGGATAGCGTCGGTAAGGCCGGAAGGAAAATGCAGACCGCCCTGGAACACCTGTTTAATGGCAGCCAGCAGTTCCGCCGTCGGCTGGTCTTTCATAACGTAGCCCCGCACGCCGCAGCGCGCCATCCTCACCACGTATTCCTCTCCGGAATGAATGCTGAAAGCGATCAGCCTGGCTTTGGGAACAAGCCGGCGCAGGCGGCGGGCCAGTTCGCCGCCATCCAGCGAAGGCAGGTTCACATCCAGCACGACAACATCGGGGGACATCTTCCTGATCTTGCGAAGGGCCTCCGGGGCGTCGGAAGCTTCTCCCGCCACTGTTATCCCGTGGCTGGTCAGATAGGAACGCACGCCTTCGCGCAATATCGGATGGTCGTCAACCAGGAAAACCTTTATCTTTTTAAATCTATCTTCCGCCACATTATTTTCCCCGTATCTCTAAAAAGAATAATTCACCGCAGCCGTGAGCATGAAACCTTTATCCGTGAAATTCCGGCCCAGCGGATGTCCCGCGTCCCGGGAGTGAATATCCTCGTTCCATAGATAGCGATAAGAACCGTCGAAGGACCAGGCGCTGTCCAGGTAGAACTCTACCCCCCCTCCCGCATGCGGGCCGAAACGGAACTCGTAACTGTCCGTCGGCGCGTAGACGTGGGTGTAATACCAGCCGCCTCCCGCCAAAATGTAAGGGGCGACCTTGTAACCGTGAGGCATGAGATAGATAAGAACCGAGAGCTGGAGCGGAACCACGTCTACCTTCGTCCCGCCGAAAACGTCCTGGCGCAGATCCGCCGAACCTTCCAAAGCCCATCTCCGGGTAAGATGATACCGCACCTGCGCCCCCTCCGCCAGATCCCCATGATCGGCGTCTTTGGGACGGTAATAGGCGGCGCGGGCGCCCACCGACAATCCGGGCCTGGGCCCATGGCTCTCTTCGGCATCGAATTGCGCGCGCGCGGAGCGGACCGCTGAAAAACCGGCCGCCAGGAGCATAAAGAAAACAAGACGCCTGTACGCGTTCATAAATATTTCCCCCTGCCGCTTTACGGGCTTATACAAAGCATACCGTATGCCGCAGGCCCTGCCAATGCGGAATTATACGCGGAACGTGGACGGGGATATTACGGAGAGGCTTTATTAGGTTTTGCCGGGCCCAGCGGCGTCAGTCCGTGCTGGATGGCGTACTTGGTAAGACCGGCGATGTTGGTAATATTCAGCTTACGCAGCACGTGTTCGCGGTGCGTCTCCGCGGTACGCACGCTGATCCCCAGTTTGCGCGCGACCTCTTTGTTGGCCAGACCTTCGGAGAGGAGAACCAGCACTTCCTTCTCCCGCGCGGTCAGCAGGGCTTTATCCCCGCCTTCTCCGGCGGGCTTGGTCCCAGGGGACAGGATGGCGTCGGTCATATCGGGAGGAAAATGGAGGCCTCCCCGGTGAACGTGATGTATGGCCTCCATAAGCCTGGCTATCGGAGCATCTTTCGTCACGTAGCCGTGGACGCCGCAGCGGGCCATACGGACCACGTGTTCCTGACTGGCATATATGCTGAAAGCGATGATCTTGGCCGCGGGGATCGTCTGTCGCACCCTGCGAGCCAGTTCGCCGCCGTCCAAAGAGGGCAGATTAATATCCAGCAGGATGATATCGGCCCCGACATTCCTGAGTTTACGCAAAGCTTCCTTATCGTCGCCGGCCTCGCCCACCACCAGGAAGGCGCCATTGCCGTTCAGACAGGAACGGACTCCTTCGCGCACGGCGGGATGATCATCCACAATGAATATTTTTATCCTGGCCTGACTATTTTTTTTCATAGGTTTTTATCCTTAAGACCGGTCAGCGGAATACGGACGCGGATAACGGTACCGGCTCCGGGCTTCGACTGCAACTCAAACGACCCCCCCAGCAATTCCGCCCGTTCCCGCATATTCCCGAGGCCGATCCCTTTGCCGCCCGAAGACCGCTTTTCGCCCGGCCTGAACCCGATGCCGTTATCGCTTACGTTCAGGAGAAATTCCCCGCCCCTGCGGGAGAGATCCACCGTCACGCTGTCCGCCTTAGAGTGTTTCCCGGCATTATTAAGCGCCTCCTGAACAATGCGGAAAAGCGCCGACCCGAACTCCGGCGCCACGCCCGCCGGGATCCGCCTGATCTGAAGCGTCACCGATACTCCCGAACGGCCTTTAAACTCGCGGCAAAGCGCGTGCAGGGCGGGCTCAAGGCCCAGATCCACCAGTTCGGAAGGCATCAGATTCTGCGAAACGCGGCGGACCTCCGCAATAGCCCGGCTCAGGAACCCGCCGACGTTAACGATCCGTGCCGCGGTCTTTTCGCTCAGGGCGGCCTCTCCGGGCAGGGCCTCCAGCCTGAATTTAACTCCGGAAAGTATCTGGCCGACGCCGTCGTGAAGCTCGCGGGCGATGCGTTTGCGCTCGGTTTCCTGCGCGGAAATAGCGCGCAAATGCAGACTGCGGCGCTCCCGCTCGCTCCGCTTTTGTTCCGTGATATCCCGTTCGGTGGCGGCGATCTCCACCGGCTGATGTTTCTCATTGCGCAGCACCGTGACCGTAAGCAGTACGTCAAGAATCCGTCCGTCCCTGGTGCGGCGCCGGGCTTCTATCTGCTCCGATTGCCTGCCCGACGCCGAGATCCGAACCAGTTCCCGCATCCGGACGCGATCCTTTTCAGGCATCAGCCGCGCAAGGCGCTTCTCCAGGGCTTCCGCATCGGTGTAGCCGTACATTTTCTGCGCGCCGCTGTTCCAGGCTACGATCCGGCCCTTGAGATCGCGTATAATGATCGCGTCGTTGGAATCGCGCACCAAAGTAGCAAGCCGCAGAAGGGTTTTCTCCCAGCGTTTCCGGTCGTGAATATCCACGAGAGCCATAACGGCGCCTTCGATCCTGCTTTTTTCGGTCTTATTCCTGTCAGTACGGTAAGGCCGAAGAAAAAGGTAATACCAGCGGCCGCGCGTACTCTGGACTTCCAGCTTCTGAGCGTTGCCTGTCCTGCTCACTTTCAGAAGCAGCTGCCTCAGGTTGGGAAGGAGCAGCGGGAGCCTGATGTCCCCTATATACCGCCCGATCTTGTCGGGTGACATACCCAGGACTTTCTCCGCCGGCGGCGTGAACCGGCGAATGACCAGATCGGGCCCCAGCAGCAGGATCGGGATGTCGATACTGGCCAAGAGGTTGGAGAGATCATTATTGGCGAGGTTTAATATCCGGTTGGCATCCCCGAGTTCCTCGGTAGACGTTATCAGTTCCTCATTGGTGGATTGAAGCTCTTCCTTCGCGGTCTCGAACTCCTCGTTCACGCTCTGCAGTTCTTCATTGCCGGAAAGGAGCTCCTCGTTGGCTACCTGAAGCCTCATATTGGCGGACTCCTGCTCCGCAATAACAGCTTTGAGCTGATCTCCCGAAACAGCCAGATCCTCCTTAAGCTCTATGACGCGGCGGCTCTCGGCGCCCCGCTTCGCCCTGCCGGCTTTCCACATGCCGGTCTTCGCGGCAGCCTGCTCTTCGAACAGTATGAGAAAATAATCCTGATGAATATCCGAAGCCTTGACCGGCAGAACCTCTATCCGGATGCGCCCGGACGCGCCCGGATAAGGCGCCGCTATCTCCTTGCGCACGGCGCAGGCGGATTTTTTAGCCATGTATACCGCGGTCCGCAACTCCAGCAGGAACTCTCCGGCGGCCATGCGGCGCAGATTCATGCTCGGCCTGCCGGGCGCGGGACGAAGATAAGCCGAAGTATTCCCCAGGAAGCGGATGATCTCCAGGTCGCCGTTGACCAGGACTCCGTTGGGGACATAGCGCGCGGGCAGAACGCTGTCCAGCTCTCCCTGCAGAACTGACGCGTCCCGGGCCGTTTTGTCCTGTCCTTCTCCAT
Organism: Elusimicrobia bacterium GWA2_56_46; assembly: GCA_001799575.1. GTDB lineage: Bacteria > Elusimicrobiota > Elusimicrobia > Elusimicrobiales > UBA9959 > YA12-FULL-51-18. The sequence goes on along the minus strand of MGTT01000030.1, from coordinate 6,368 downwards.
TCTGCCCCAAATCCTTGAAAACGGCCGCGGGCGCAAGGAAACGGCCGAATTTCATAAAATCCAGCGGCGCATTGGAAACCGAGTTCTTCTCAAAAAAAATTTTTTTATTTACGTTCACAAGCGAAAACCCATCCGAAAAATCCCCCAGGGTTTCAGAATGACCCAGCATCAGGACTCCCCGCGGCTTAAGGGCGTACTGGAAGATCTGCAGGGCTTTTTCCTGCAGCGCCGGTCCAAGGTATATGAGCAGATTGCGGCAACTGACCAGATCCAGGTTGATGAAAGGCGGATCCTTCAGCAGATTTTTAGCTGTGAATACGCACCGCTCGCGGATGGCCGGCGAAATGCGGTAGCCATCATTCGTTTCCACGAAAAAACGCCGCAGCCGCTCTGGGGAAACGTCCGTTCTGATCTTTTTGGCGTAGAGCCCCGCGCGGGCTTTTTCTATAACGGCGGGGTTCACATCCGTTGCGAAGATCTGGAAGGGTTGCTGCGCGATCCGCGGGCCCAGGAACTCCGCCAGGTTTATGGCATGGGAATAGGCTTCTTCTCCCGTGGAGCAGCCGGGGACCCAGATGCGGATCGGCGCGCCGAAAGACGTGTTTTTAAGGATGCGCGGGTAGATCGCGCTCTTTAAAGCTTTGAAAGCGTCAGGTTCCCGGAAGAATGACGTCACGGAGATCAGAATATCGCTGTAAAGCCGCTCGATCTCTCCGGGATCCGCTTTAAGCGTTTTAAAGTATATCTCAGGCTCTTGGATCAGCTTAAGCGTCATGCGCCTTAGTATGCGCCGGCGCAAGGTGCTCTGTTTATAATACTCGAACTCCACGCCCTTGGCGGTGCGCATGAGTTCCAGAATCCTGTTTAAAACTTGTTCGTCCTTCGGCTTGTTCCGCGGCCTTTTCCCGTTTTGGAGCCGTCCGCCGCCGGAGGCGGAGATGAGTTTTTTTCCGATCTCCGCGGGGGAAAGCACGAAGTCCGCGCAGCCGGCGACGGCGGCCGAATTAGGCATACTGGGGTGAGCCGCGGTGCTCACGTCCTGCGCGAAAGTTGTTCCGCCGCTTTCCTTGATAGCTTTCAGGCCCGCTGTTCCATCCTCTCCCTCTCCCGACAAAAGAACCCCGACGGCCTTTTCCCCCTGGTCGGCGGCCAGCGAGCGGAAGAAGCTGTCTATAGGATTGCGCCAGTCGGACTTATGTCCGGATGAAGAAAGATGGAGGATCCCATCCTTTATCAGCATCGAGCGGTTGGGCGGAAGGATGTATATCCGGTCGGGCATGACCCTGTCGCCGCTTTTGACTTCGTTGACCGGAAGTTTGGTGATGCGCGCCAGGATCTCGGACAACTGGCTCTTGTATTGGGGCGCCAGATGGGGCACGAGCACGAACGCCATGCCCGGCGCGGGAGGCAGGGCGCCCAAAAGATCGGAGAACGCCTTGAGCCCGCCGGCGGAAGCGCCGATGGCGGCTATGAGGAAATTACCGGATTTATTAATTCTTTTCACATGCCCCCTGGATAACTATACAATGTGTGACGCGCTCCGGGCAAGGAGAGAATTATTTATAAAATCCTGTCGTTAAAACACCCTTATCATGACCGCTGATATTCCCGATTTTAGCCGGCACATGACAATTATACCCAATGGGGCCGCTGCTTTCTAATGCGGATCTTTACGTACTCTTATACGTAGTATTACTGATATAGCCGCGCCGAAATACCGGGGATGAACTTACGTTTAACGGGTTGATCCCCTATAATGGGCTCAATAGTCTACGGTCATAAGATTTTTTACGCTTTTTACTCCGTTGACGTCTTCGACCAGTTTGCTCACAAGGGCCTTTTCCGCGTCATTCCCGGCCCTGCCTCCCAATGTCACCACGCCTTTATCGGCGCTGACGGAAGTTGTCAGGGCGCTGGTCGAACGGTGAAAAAGCAGCGCCATCCTGATCTGGGCGGTAATGGAAGCGTCATCGATCTTCTCTTTGGCCGTCTGCGGCGCATTTTTAAAATCCATGGACACTGTCATTTCATTTTTCACATCTTTAACGCCTTCGACATCCCGGGCATATTCGGTCGTAAGCTCTTTTTGCGCCTGACTTTCGGCCTGGCCGCCCAGGGTTACCACACCCTCTTCAACTTTAACTTCAGTTTTCATGGCGCTAACGCTTTTATGGAACATAAGAGTGATCTTCACCCTGTCGCGGAGCCACGCATCCGAGTTCGCGGAGGGAAGCGAGTTTTTAACCACCAGCATATTCTTTACGCTCTTGACTCCGGGAAGTCCGACTACGGTTTCCTGGGCTAACGATTGGTGGAAGTTTTTGGCGACTATCCCGGTAAGCGTGACTGCGCCGTCTTTTGACTCCACCCTGACATCATCGCCCTTAAGGTAGGTCATGAACACATATGACTTCCTGGCGGACGATTCTATGCGGCTGTCCAGCTCCGACGCGTATAAAGAAACGCTGACCGCCAGCAGCGACGCCGCTATCGCGATCCGTGGTATCGTTTTCATAATTATTTCTCCTTTCCGGTTTCTGTTTTAATTGGCGGACGCCTGCTCCACCGTCATCCTGTTCTTTACGCTCTTTACCCCGGTTATGTCGCTGATAAGTTTGGTCACCAGCTCCTTTTCGGCCGTATTCCGGGCCTTGCCGCCCACTGTAACCACCCCCCTCTTAGTGGTTACAGTGGTATTCAAAACGCTGGTCGAACGATGGAGCAGCAACGCCATCTTGACCTGGGCGGTAATTGAGGCGTCGTCTATCTTTTCACCGGCGGTTTGGGGCGCCGCTTCAAAGGTCGAAGCCACGGTCATCTCATTTTTTACTTCTTTGACCCCGTCTACATTCCTGGCGCACTCGGTAGTCAGATCCTTCTGCTCCTGGCTTATAGCCTGGCCGCGCAGGGTCACCGTGCCGTCTTTGACTTCGACATCCGCCTTTCCTACGCTCAAACTTCTATGAAATAAAAGCGAGATTTTCAATTTGTCGCTGAGCCATGCGTCAGAGTCCGCGGTGGGCGGGCCGGTGACCTCCAACCTGTTATCCACGCTCTTAACACCCGGCAGGTTCATTACGGTATCATTAGCCAATGACTTATGAGAGTTCGCGGAGACGCTCCCTGTCAGGGTCACTGCGCCGTCCTTTGACTCCACCCTGACATCATCGCCCTTAAGGTAGGTCATGAACACATATGACTGCTTAGCGGCCAATTCTATGCGGCTGTCTATTCTGGACGCGCTCGCGGGCGCGCTGAGCGCGAGCAGAGCCGCCGAGGCCGCAAACATCAACCAGGGATATATTGATTTCATGACACGTTCTCCTTTTATCGTTCCGCCGGAATCAGTCCGCTCACACCACCTCACGCCTTTCGGACCGGCGGGCGCTTCTGAGATATAACACTTGGGCACGGCCCCTCTGCCTTAACCCGCAGGTATTGGATCTCAACACTCCCGCTGGTGTAGGTCATACTCACACAACCTGCCTGCTTATATGTTTCCACGCAGCCTTAAGCTCCTCCGTTAAATGGCCCAGTTCCTCCGCGCCGACTTTCTCCAGAGCCGCGTATCGCTTCGAAACCTCGTCTACTATCCTATAGTACTCTTCCTTATTAAGTTCTTTCAGCTCTTCCACTTTCTCCAGGATCTCACCTTTCATCTTAAGCGTCCAGCCGGCGATTTTAACCCGGTTCTGAGCGCCATTTTTCCCGTACAGAAAATACGCCCCCAGCGCGGCGACGGCCGCCAGACCGATACCCGCCTCTATCATGTTTCCTGTCTTTGTCATACTCCCTCCCTGCGACATACCGTTTATAGCGGCATCTTTACCCCTTCCGGAACGCCCGCCCCCAAAAGCCGGGAGTTCGGAAGAAAGCGCGACGCGCCAGCATCACCGGGCGCGAACCGGCGCAAATCCGGTACGCACGACCCGGGCCCGCATTTATATTACACGATACTTTTTGGAAGCCTGTGACCGCTATGCGGAGTTATACGCGCAGCCATAAGTAAAATTCCCATGCGCGTTAAGGCCCCCGCCGCCCGGCGGATCCGGTGACAAGCGGTTTTTGGCGGGACTATTTTCGCACACAATGGACGCCCCTGGCGGACACCAGGCTATTTCTACCGCAATAATTTAAACATTTGGCGCCCCCCTCTTTGGTAGAATATGCGGAGCCATCGCGCGGTTAGCTCAGCGGTAGAGCGCCTCTCTTACACAGAGGATGTCACAGGTTCAAATCCTGTACCGCGCACCAGATTTAACGAATATTATATGGGGGAACCGATCAAATGACCGACGACAAACGCGACGACCTGCCTTTGGAAGAGATACGCGCCGAGGAAGGCGTGGAACTCATAACCGAGCCCAAAGAAACACCGCACGTGGCCGGCCTGACCCCCGAAGCCATAGAGCTCAAATGGTACCGCGAAGTCTACCAGGGCGACAACATGAAACAGCTCACCCTGCGCGCCGTCATAATGGGCGCTCTGCTGGGCGGCTTCATGTCCCTCTCCAACCTTTACGTCGGCCTCAAGACCGGCTGGGGCCTGGGCGTAGCCATCACAGCCTGTATCCTTTCCTACACCATCTGGAAAACGCTGATGGCGGCCCTGCCTTTCCTCTTCAAGACCGACATGAGCATCCTTGAGAACAACTGTATGCAGTCCACCGCCTCCTCCGCCGGTTACTCCACCGGAGGCACCATGGTCTCCGCTATCTCGGCCTACCTCATCATCACCGGCACCCATATGCCATGGACGGTACTGACGCTCTGGACCATTTTTCTGGCCGCCCTGGGCGTGTTCATCGCCATCCCCATGAAACGCCAGATGATAAACATAGAGCAGCTCAAATTCCCAAGCGGCATCGCCGCCGCGGAAACGCTAAAAAGCCTGCATGCCAAAGGCACGGAAGCCGCGGATAAGGCCAAATCTCTCGGTATAGCCGGCGCTTTCGGAGCCGCCATCGCCTGGATGCGCGATGCCGGCATCCAGGCTTCCTGGTTCGGCAAACCCGCCTGGATGCCGGAAAAGATAGCCCTGCCCGGCTCTCTCGCTTTCCCCGGCACCCTTAAAGGCTTTCCTCTTTCACAATGGACTTTCTCGTTCGAAGTCGGCGCCATGATGATAGCGGCCGGCGCCATCATAGGCTGGAAAGTGTCCTGGTCGCTGCTTTTGGGCGGAATAATAAACTACGGCGTACTGGCCCCCTGGGCCGTCCAGGCCGGCGCCATAGACACCGCCAAACTCGGCTACAGGGCCGTGGTGCAGTGGAGCACCTGGGCGGGCGCGGCCATCATGGTCACATCGGGACTGTTCATGTTCGCTCTGCAATGGAAAACAGTCCTCAGGGCTTTCGGCGGACTCTCCAATATTTTTCACAAGCGCGCCGACACCAAGGCCGACCCGCTGGCCCACATCGAGGTACCCGGGTCATGGTTCGTGACCGGCGCCGCCGTCTCCGGCCTGGGCTGCATCATGGTGCTGCACTACGCTTTCCAGACCTCGTGGTGGATGGGCCTGGTGGCCGTCGTGCTGACCTTCTTCCTAGCGATAGTCGCGGCGCGCGCCACCGGAGAATCCGACATAACGCCGATAGGCGCCATGGGCAAGATAACCCAGCTCACTTTCGGCATACTGGCCCCGTCCAACATGACCACCAATCTCATGACGGCCTCGGTCACCGCCGGAGCGGCCGGCGCCACCGCCGACCTCCTCACCGACCTCAAAAGCGGCTACCTGTTGGGCGCCAACCCGCGCCAGCAGTTCCTGGCACAGTTCTTCGGCATCTTCGCCGGCACGCTGATCGTGGTGCCGGCCTTTTACATTCTGGTACCCACGGCGGCCTCGCTCGGCACCGACCAGTGGCCGGCCCCATCGGCCCAGGTCTGGGCGGCAGTGGCGCGGCTGCTGTCCAACGGCATCCATTCCCTGCATCCCACCGCCAAGCTGGGACTTCTGGTCGGCGGCCTCGTGGGGATAGCGATCCCCATGCTCGAACTGGCCCTGCCCAAATACCGGAAATATATTCCTTCGGCCATGGGCCTGGGCTTGGCCATGGTAATACCGTTCTGGAATTCGCTGTCCATGTTCATCGGCGGAGCCATAGCCCTGATCATAGAGAAAAACTGGAAAACCATAGCGGAGAAATATATCATCCCGGCCAGTTCCGGTATAATCGCGGGCGAGTCCATCATCGGCATCGTCATCGCGCTTTTGATGTCCACCGGCGTACTTAAATAAACCCGGAAGAAAACCGGAAGAAACCGGAAATCGGGCGGTGTTGCAAGCAAATAGAAATGTCCGGTAGTAGCGGCATTTAGAAATGTCCGCTTTGTTGCCGTGATCCTGCGTATTGCTCCTGTGGCTT
>MGTT01000029.1 GCA_001799575.1 Elusimicrobia bacterium GWA2_56_46 | reverse complement strand
GGGAACGCTGTCGGCATGTCCCTTGAGGCTTCCCCGTTCCCCTGGAACCGTTCCCGTTTTTTGATCAGGAATTGTATTTTTGAGAAGAATACCGGCCCCGCCTTCTGCGCTTTCGGGCGCAATGAGACCAGGATGGACGACTGCCGGTTCTCCGGTAATTCCGGGCAGGCAGTCAGCCTGGCAGGCAGGGCGTCTTTCAGCGCGCGGCGCTGCGTGTTTGAAAACGGTGAGAGCGGAATAGAGGGGGGGGGTCTTAACCGCGTAGAAATAAGATCGTCCTCTTTCTCCGGGATCCGCGGTCACGCCGTCCGTGTGGAACGGCTGGTGTCGCTGTCCGCCGCGGATTCTGTTTTCAGGGGGAACGCGGCCGGTATTTCCCTTGAGGCTTCCCCGTTCCCCTGGAACTATTCCCGACTTGTGATCGGGAACTGTGTCTTTGAGGAGAACACCGGGCCCGCCCTCTGCTCTTCCGGGCGCGGCAGGGCGGATCTTTCCCGATCCGTTTTCAGGGGTAATTCCGTAGGCGCAGATTTTTCAGGAGAAGTCTCCGCCCTGGCGGCCGGGTGCGCCTTTGAGAACCAGCGCGGCGCTCCGCTGCTGTGTTCCGGGCGCGCCGTTGTACGGCTTGAAAACTCTACTTTTACGGACAATATTTCAGGCGCCGCTTTTTCCGGCCTTTCCAGGGGGGAGGCCCGCGCCTGCCGCTTTGACCGGAACGCCGGCCCCTCGTTCGAACTTTCCGACGGAGCGGAACTTTCCGCCGCGGAGTGTTCTTTTAGCGGAGTCCCGGCCTCCCTGCTTCTGGCCGGACGCTCCCGCGCCTCGGTTTCACGCTCAATGGCGGACAGTTCCGGAGGTCCGGCGGTTTCTTTGGACGGTCTGGCTTTTTTTCACGCCGCCCGCTCCGAGTTCAAGTCCGGTTCCGACGCCGTTTTCGCGCGCGGCCGCTCCTCTATAACGCTGGAGGCCTGCTCTCTTTTTTCAGATTCCGGAGCGGCCCTGAACCTTTCGATGGCGCGGGCTGTTCTGCGCTCGGTCTCCGCGACGGGGGCCGGCGGGCTGCTGGCGTCTTTCCCCTCCGAGGTGCGCGCGAAAAAACTTGAGATCCGGGCCCGTGATTATGCCGTGAACTGCTCCGGGGTCCGTTTGCGCGTTTCAGGCCTGCGCGCCTCCGGCGGCGCCAGAGGCGGGGTTCATATTTCCGGCGGCAGCGCCCGTTTCGACGGAGCGGTTTTGAGCGGCTCGCCGCACCCGGGACTTTCCGCGGAAGGCGGCGCCCTGCTCAGTTGCAGGAATGTTGTTTTTGAAGGCGTTCCCTGGCGTCCGCCGGGTTCCTCGGCTGAAACTTATACGGCGCGCGCGGCGCTGTTCAGATTTTCCGCGGCTACTGCCCGTCTTCCGGTGTTCTCCTCCTTTTACCGTCTTATCTACCTGGCGGCCGCTCGGGCGGCGGGAGTTTTTCTGCGGCCGCGCGGAAGAGGCTCCCTTTACCTTTACCGCGGCATGGCCGCTCCCGGCTGGGTTCCCGCTCTCAGCGACATGGATCTTGCTCTGGTTCTGGAACGCCGGACGCCGGCGGAAGACTGGTTTTCATACAAGTCCCTGCGCCGCCGTCTCCGCGCTTTCAGGGCGGTTTTCCCTTTTACCGGGGAAATTCTTACGGCGCCGGAGAAGCATTTTTCCTATTTTATGTCTTCCTGGGGCGTAAAGGGGGCTGAATTCCCGGCCGCCTCCAGACTGTTGGCCGGCCCGGGTATCTCTTCCCGGCCGCCCGGCGGCGGGCGCGCCGCGGATCAGACTGAGGCTTTTTACGCCTATACGCTGCTGCTGCGGCATTTTTTCGCGGAGGAGATGCCTCCGTCTTTCCGGTTAAGAAATTGTCTTAAAAATATGGTGGACGTTAAACGTTATCTTGATTTCTCCTCTCCGCTGCGGGCCTCCAGGAGCGCCTACGCCGCCGGGCTGGGGCTTGATCTTGAGGGCGTTTCCGCTTTCGATCTTTCCGAAGCGGCGTTCGAATCTTTCCGCGCGCTGCACGCCGCTTCTCCGGCCGCCGGCCCGGGAACGGGGCCGGCGGACGCGCCGCCGGGCGGCTGGTTCAACCGGCGCGCTTTTGAGGCGGCCGGCGCCTCTTTATCGGAGGCCGCGGGGCGCGGGAGCGGAGTGGTGCTGGATCCTTTGTACCGGGTTTACCTTGTGCTCCCCGACGAAGTTTATGGGGACAAGGCGGCCTTTCTGCGGGCGGCGTCCGCCCTGCGCGCCGCCTCCCTTGCCGCGTCCTGTTTTTCGGCCGCGCCATTGCTGCTCACCCGCTCCGCTTTCCGCGGACTTTCACGCCTGCCTTATCTGAATAATCCGCTTTTCTGGCTTGACCTCGCGCGCCCCGCCGCGGGCGTGTCGCCGGAGGACGGAGGTATTTACAGTTCCGGAGCGGAGGTTCCGCCGCCGCCCGCTTCTTCCGAGTTGAAGACCTGCGCCGCTCTGGCGGCCGGGCATTTCTCGGCTTCCTGGCGCGGACTCTGGGGCGAAATGCCCCCGCACTACTTCTATACGCGGGCGGCCGGCCTGCGTCTCCTGATCGAAAAAGGCTCCTCCCCGCCTTTCTCCCGTCCCGCGGAACTTTCGGAGAGTTTTCGCGCGGCTTTCGGGGATTCTTTTCCGGACTGGCGGGCATATCTGGCCGGCGGGGCCGGGCGCGGCAATTATGAGTTTATCGCGGCGCAGACAACAGCTCTTATGGAGGCGGTCGATGGCGGTTGACGGAGGGATGAGCGTTATCATGATCACGCGCGGGCGTCCCGCGCTGCTGCGGGCCTGCCTTGAAAGCGTTATAGCCGGCGGCGGGCCGCCGGAAATAATAGCCGGCGTCAACGGGGAGGATCCGGAGTCGCTGGCTGTGATTAAAAGCTTTAAAGATACCGTGAGGGCCGTAAACCTGCGCCGTATGTGCAGAGGCGAGGCGCGCAACGCTCTTGTTTCCGCGGCGCGCGGGCGCTGGCTTTGTTTCCTCGACGACGATACCGTCGTTCCGGAGGGGTATTTCACGCGGCTGGCGGCGCTTATCGAAAAAAATCCGGACTGTTCCGTTTTCGGCGGGGGGCAGGAGCTGTACGCCGGGGCCGGTTATTTTGAAGCCGTGGTTTACGCCCTGCTGTCGTCGCGCTGGGGCGGCGGGCCTTTTACGGAGAGATTTTCCCCGGTGCGGGGGACCCGGCCCGCCGGCCCGGAAAAATTCATACTCTGCAACCTGATCGTGGATCGTAAATTCCTTACGGAACACAGCCTCTCGTTCGAGGGCCATCTGACCAGCGCGGAGGAAAATCTGCTGATGAACCGCATGGCGGCGGCCGGGGCCGGGATGATCTTAAGCGGGGATCTGAACCTTGTTCACAGGCGGCGGAGCGGCCTGCCGGATTTCCTGGCGCAGGTTTTCAGTTCGGGCCGCGGGCGGGCCCAGATCACGCTCTTAAGCCGCGACGGTTTTTCGGCCTTTACCCTGCTGCCGCCGGCGGCGCTTTTCCTGGGCGGTTTTTCCGCGGCCGTGTTCCCTTCCGGTTTCGTCCCGCTTGCCGCGGCGTATGGCGCCGCCTGCGCCGCCGCCGCTTTCTCCGGGCCCGGCTGGAAGATTAAGGCGTCGCTCATACCGTTGTTTCCGGCCTTGCACTCCGCATACGCCGCGGGCTGGCTTTATGGCGCGGCAGAATTTATGGCGGAAAAAGTTTTCAGGAGGAGAAAGCCGTTACGCTGCCGCTGCGAAGGAATTCTTTAAAAGCTGCGGCGTTGGAGGCCGGATCCGGACCTCTCCTGAAGATCCAGAACGGAGTTTTGGCGAAAAGCGACCTGGCCGCGGAGACGCGGGAGGCCGCTATTTTAACTTTGCGGGCCAGATCCTCCGGCGAAGCCCTGAGAAAATATTCGGCCATTTGCGGAGTTCCGGCTCCGGCCACGAGAGATTTTGCTCCCTCCAGCGCTCCGGCAAGCGGGCCTGGGCGGAGGAAGCGCGGCTGGCCGCCTCTTTCCAGCCTGAATATGAGGGCCGGGGGCGTGGGCCCGGAAACCGTTATGCCGCAGCCGGAAATATCCAGAAGGCGTTTCGGGGGATAATGCCTGCGTCTGAAGCCGCGCAGCCGGCCCAGCCGCGGCAGATGAGGGTTGTCCTCTCCCAGACCTATGCGCGCCGGGAAAGGGTGCACCCCGCCGTCCCCGGAAATGAGCGGCGTGTCATCCGAAAGCAGAAAGAAATCCTTATCGCGCAGCAGTTCCAGCAGCAGAGTGGTTTTTCCCGCTCCCTGCCGGCCGCAGAAAATAAGAGCTTTGCCGCGATACGCCAGCGCGCCGGCATGCAGTCTGTGCAGTCCGCGCAGATCCAGCGCCTCCCCCACCCGGGAAAGTATGAGCAGATAGGACAATTCACGCAGGAGGTCGGTGTCTCGGCTCATCACAAGACCGGCTCCGGCCCGGTAGTCGTATTCGCAGAGGGCGCCCTCGGGATACCAGACGCGCCGCCGTCCGGCCGGTGCGGCAAGGATATGTAATTTTTTGGTTTTCAGGATCGCCGGAAGCGGTTCCTGAAGCGCGGGGTCGCGCCGCAGGGCCGTTACTGTTATAAGCGGCGCCGCGGCGCGCGTACTGGCGAAAGCGGAGAAATCAGACGAGAGCCACGCAACAAGTTCCGGGTCTTCGGACCTGAATTCAAGTCCGCAGCCGTGAAAATCAAAAGCGGCGTTATGCACGAGGTTTCTCCGCGAGGCGCCGCATGGTCTGTTTGTAATGTTCCGGCGTATCGGTGCGCAGCACCTCCGCGTCCTGGGGAAGGTCGCAGATGAATTCCGTCAGCATGGCTCCGGGGGCCATCTCGACGAAAGTGCGCACGCCCGCGGCCAGCATATTCCGTATGGTTTCCTGCCAGAGCACGGGGCTGTTAAGCGCGGAAGCCAGTTTCTCCTTTATGCCGTCCGGCGAAACTTCCGGCGCCGCGTCCAGGTTCATGTAAAGCGGGCGCGCGGGAGGAGAAAAAGGGATGCCGGAAAAGAAGCCGCGGGCCCTTCCCGCCAGCCTGTCGAAAAGGGAGCTGTGGAAAGCGCCCACTTCCTTTGAAACGGAGATCCTGTGCCTGAACGGAGCCAGGCGTTTTCTGAGTTCCTCCAGGGAGGAATTTCTGAGCCCCGCCGCTCCTATGCGGGGTTTGTCGTAGAAAGCCACCACTTCGCACAGATGTCCCGCCGCGGACATTTCCTCCGCCACCTTGCCCAATTCCATTCTGCTCAGTCCGTAAATAGTGACCAGGGAACTGGGGTTTTCAAGGCAGTCCTCCTGCCCGTACAGCGTGACGGTTTTTACCATCAGGAAGCAGTCGCCCGTTCCAAATACTCCGCCAAAAGAGGCGGCGCTGTACTCTCCCATGCTGCGCCCGGCAAGGACGTCCGGAAAAGCCCCGGCCCGGGCCAGCGAGCGGGCCACGGCCAGGGAGAGGGCCATCGTGACTTCCATGAAAATGGTAGGGGTGCGCGAATCTACGGGGGGGAACAGTAGTTCCGGCGGCCCGTCCATCGCGGAGGCGAGGTCGCAGCCCAGGACGCCGTTTATTTCCATCAGCCCGTTCTCTATGTCAGGGAAAGCGTCCCGGAGCGCCCGGCCCATGCCCAGATGCTGGGCGCCCGAGCCGGGGAACAGGAAAGCCGTTTTACGGTTTGAACGCGGAAGCGACTTCACTTATCTTGCCATGGGATTTTATCCGGGGTTTCGTGTATCCGGCCGTCTGGCCGCCGCCGGCCTTTGCCGCGCCGTCCGCGGCTGGCCCGGGTTTCCGCGCGGATTTCTTCTGGTTCTTCATCTGCCAGCCTCCGGATCCAGTATTTTAAGTTTTCTCAGATCGTTCAGGAACTCAGCCGTGTCCGCGGCGGCCTGCTTCACCGGGATGCCGTATTCCGCGGCCAGGGCTTCGGCGATCCTGTAGTGGTTCCTGCCTGAATTCAGCAATTCCCAGATAAAGGCGCCGGCGCCGTTGGTGGAATAATATTCGGAAGTCTCCAGATTAAGGATCACCGCTTCTTCCCCGGTCTTGCGCCAGGTTACGGCTTCCGAGATCGATGGGTTCTTTTTTTCCGCGGGCATATGTTTATTGTAGCAAAATCAACCCGATTTTTGGCATGGGAAGCCGCGGCCGGCGGCCCGCCCGAAGCGGGCGCCGCGCAGGATGCTTTTAAGATCATTTTTCAGCAGCGAGCCGAGCGTGGAGGAGGAGTACGGGCAGGTCTTCACGGTTCCGCCAGGGTCGGCGTAAAGCAGTTCTCCGCGGAGCGCCGCGCACTTCTTTTTTCCCGGCGGAACGCAGGTTCTTGCGTAGCCGTCCGGGGCGAGGCGCGCCAGGCGGGCTGAAAGCCGCAGCGGGAGCGGGGAGACTCCGCTCCGGGGGGAATAGGCCAGAAACCTTAAGCCGTGCACGCCGTGTTGTCCGGCGAAAAAGGCGAGCTTTTCCGGTTCCCCGGCGGCCAGGCCGCCGGAGAAAATACAGGAGGAAATGTACGTGAGAAGGCCGGCCCTCTTTGCGGCGGCGATCGCGGACAACGCTTTGCCGAAAGTCCCTTTTCCCGACAGGGCGTTGTGCCGGGCCGGGGAGGACGAATGGAGACTTATGCGTACCGCGCAGAGTCCGGCCGAGGCCAGCCGCGCGGCCCTGGCGTTATCCAGGGATTGCCCGTTGGTGTCCAGTTCCGTGAAAAGGCCCAGCCTGGCCGCGGCGGATACGGCGTTCTCAAGGCCGCGGTACAGCAGCGGCTCTCCGCCGAAAAAAACCACGCGCGGTATCCCGGCGCCAGCGGCCTCCCCGAGGACGCGTTCAAGCAGGCCGGCTGGCATATCCGCTTTCCGCGCCGGCACGTCCGCGCCGGAATATTTGCAGTGGGGGCAGGCAAGGTCGCAGCGGGAAGTGAGGCCGAGGAAAAGATAGCGGGGCGCCCCGGGAGGGAGGGCCGGCAGCCTGGCGTTCAACACGGCCAGGTCCAGCTTTACCCTGCCGGAGATTTTTATTCCGTCCGGGGTTTTGCTGCCGCGAGTTTTTCCCGCTTTAAACATAGATTGAGGTCAGGGCTGTTCCGGCTTCGGAACCGGGGTAAGAAAACAGCCGAAGCGCGTAAGCTCTTCAAGTCTGCAGGACCATACAAGCCGTCCGTTCCACACCGTCATATCCGGACAGGCGTCGCACATGGACTGACGGCCGTCGGCAAGTATATCCGGCGGCTGCAGGATCACCACCTCCTGCGTATGGACGGGAGACAGCAGTTTTGACGGATCTTTCAGGCAGGCGCTCAAGTATCGCCTAAAAGCCATAGCGGCGGGCTTGTCTATAAGCGCGGCCGGGAACAGCCATTTCGAGGCCGCGCGGATCCCCGGAGGTATATTCGCGCGGTACTTTCCTGTGAACATATGATGGAAGATCTGGAAGATCTCCATCAGTTTCGGTCCCAGGCAGCCGTATATCCCGTCATTTTTTCCGATCCGTATGGTAAAGAGCCATTTCAGGGCGTCATGGTCCTCGGTCCCTCCCAGGTAGCCGCATGGTTCGAAATCCGGATATTCCCGGCGTATTTCTCGCACGATTTCCCTGGAAGTTATATCCGTTCTTGAGGCGGCGCCGCCGGCGTCGTCCGAAGCCGCCGGCAGCGCCACCTTTTTGCCGTTGGCAAAATACTCAAAGCGGCCTTCCGGCATGTATTCCCTGAATGTCCTGAAAGCGATGAAAGTCATAAGATGAACCGACTCTATATGCCGCTGCGCCCACTTTAAAATACCAGGGACGTGTTTCAGCGTGTCTCCGTACACGGTGGTATGAAACGAGCAGGTCAGCCCCCCCGGCCGGGCCACCATTTCAGCGTAAGTGCGGCGCAGCTCGTTTAATTCAATCTCGTTCCTCCCGGTCCAGCCGGGCCGTTTCTGTCTGCTGTCCACATGAAAGTTAAAGCCTTTCAGCCCGGCACGTTTGAGTCCGTCCAGCAGCCGCGGCGTAAGCGCCAAGCCGTTGGTAAGCAGGACAGGAACGTAACCTCTCGCGGAGACAAGCCGCACGACATCCTCCACCTGGGGGTGAGTGAGCGGGTCGCCGCCGGAGATCATGACGGTGTGGGTATTGCGGTAGCGGCCTATAACATCCAGATCCTGGCGCACCTGATGCAGGGTCTTATGTACGCCCGTATCATTGGCGCTGTAACATCCCTCGCAGGCCATGTTGCAGTTTTTTGTGGGTTCCAGCCAGGCACAGGCGTTATCGTTGGCGCTCCAGGGAAGCCGGTAGTAATTCTTATGATCAAGCGGCCTGTCATGCGCCGATTTTGTCTGTGCAGCCGCCATTGTGGTATTATAGGACATATTGAAGAATGGCTTCCATTTTATCTCCAGTGCGAACGAAAAGGCCCGCTGAAGGCTTCAGCGCGGGCAGAGGACTAAATGGGCGGACAGGAAGATCCGGGACTGGATGTGCTGATCATAGGCGGGGAGATCAGGCATGAAATCGCTGAAGAGCACCGTGAAAAAGGCTATCTCCGGATAGGCCGCGCCCCGGCCACGCTCAGGGCTCTGCGGGCCTATTTCGGGTCGGGGGGGCTGGTTTCGGCCGCGGAGGAAGATCTCCGCTTCCCCGGCTTTGTACCGCGAGCCACAGTTTATTTACAGCAGCGGCTTTCGGTTCTCGGACTCAGGGCGGAGGCCCTTCACACGGTTTCAGGGCGGAAAGAAGAGTTGGACAGCTTCCTGCGCCGCCGGCCCAGGGTCGTGGCCATCTCGACGACGTTTATAGTCTACAGCGGGGTTGTGGATTCGCTGGCGGCTTATGTCAAATCCGTTCTTCCAGGCGCGGTTGTTGTCGCCGGCGGGCCCCTTATCTGGAAATCGCATCGTATCCTGGAGCTTACCCGCGCCGGCTCGCTGTCCCGGGAGAGCCTGGAGGGGGCGTCCGTTCATCACTATTTTATCGAGCCCCAACGTCCGACGCCCCTTGACGCCGCGGTTATCTCCCCGACCGGGGCCGAGATCCTTTCCGATCTTGCGCTGGCGGTATGCGGTGGCAGGCCATGGGATAGCGTAAAGGGGCTTGCCAGGTATCGGGGCGGGCGATGGCATATGCCGGATGTCCCGGCCGCGAGCGAGGAAATGTCCAATGTCGACTGGAACCTGGCTTTTCCCGCCGCCTCGGATAAATATTTCCCGGTGGCCTCCGCAGAGGGCTGCGCTTTCCGTTGCCGCTTCTGTGATTTTAGCTCGGTTTCGTCCGGATCCCGTGACCGGGAGGTTAGCGCTGTAATCGCCGAAATCTTCTCGATTCCGGAATCCGAAGGGGTAAGGCGGGTGTTTTTCACGGATGATAACCTTTTTCCGTCGCTCCGAAGGGCGAGCGACCTTATGGGGGCGATGATCTCCTCGGGGATGAAAATTTATTGGACCGGCTTTATCCGTCCTGAAATAATAGACGCTGAAATTGCGGATCTTATGCGCGCCTCCGGCTGCCGTGAGGCGCTGCTGGGTGTGGAGTCGGGCGATCCCGGCGTGCGCTCACGTATGGGGAAGAGCGATGATATCGGGCGGATCCTCGGCTCGGTGAAGCTGCTCCACGAAAGGGGGATCCACACCAAGAACTATTTTCTGGTCGGCTTTCCCGGGGAAACGGAACAGACGCTTAAACGGACGGTGGAACTGCTTAATTCCTATCCCGATGACGCCAGTGCCGCCCACCGCCATCTATTCCTTTTATTTATTCCCCTGGCCATGAGTTACGCGGGCTCACTGGAAGGGCGTAAACTTTACGGGCTGCGCGGTTACGGAGGGAACTGGAGTCATTCCACTTTTGATTCTACCGCCGCCACCGACTTTATGAAGACGCTCCCTTCCCTGATCAACCCGTGGATTTCCCCTGCCTATCCCGGAGAGATCCCGGAGCTTCCCGGGCTGTTGCCGCGCGACGTCAGCCGGATCTATTATCTTCGCAATCGGCTGGCCGCAGCCGGCTTTTCCGGGAGCGACACCGGCCCGTTATGGGAGGAAATGCGGGCGGTGTTCAGCCCCGGCTCATAAGGATCCCGGCGCTAAAATCGTATTCTTCTGCGGCATTACCGCGCCGCTATCTTCAGAACAAGCGCCGCCGCGGAGACCAGGTTAAGTCCCAGCAGACAGGCTTCGTAATAAGCCCGGCTTTTGCCGGCGCTGAAGGCGCCGCCCAGGGCCAGGATAAAACAGAATGACGCCGCGTAAGCGTTGCCGTGAAGCGCGGCGTAAAAGCAAAGCAGAGCCGCCAGCGCGGCGATGGAGAACGAGGCCGGCCGCGCCCCGATCAGCACGGGGATGGTCCTGATTCCGGCCGCGGCGTCGCCTTTCACGTCGCGGATGTCGAAAAGAACGGAAAGGCACATGCTTATCGGGACTATTATGGCTCCTGAGCTCAGCGCCTCGTATATAACGGCGGAGGAAAAGCCGTAGCGTAATATGACCGGAGAAAGCACTATCGCCCACAGAAAGAAAAAGCTGCTTATGAGCGTTTTGGCGAAGAAAAAATTTTTAAGTCTGTAACGCCCCATAACGGGCAGGGAGTAAAGCGCGATAACGATCAGTCCCGAAGCCGGGAGCATCCACTGGCCTGGCATGGAGGAAAGGTAGGCCGAGACAGCCGCCATCGCGATAAAAAAAGCGGCCTTGGCCGCGGGGCCGGCGGGCAGCCGGGAGCAATTATTAAATATGTCCTCCTTCGGAGCGAAAGCACTGTCTGCGGAAAACGAGAGTTGTATGAAAAACCAGTTGGCCAGCGCCAGCCGCAGCGGTTCGCCGGAAAGGGGAAGCCCCAGCGAGAGGGAAACGTAAAGGGCTCCGAGCGGGGCCATCAGGGGGGGCTGCACGCGCGCCAAGGACAGGAATTCAAGTATTGTTTTCATATCGGATAACCCAAAAATCTCAGCGTTCCCCTCCGGAGGGTTCAGGCGGCGGGAACGCCTGGAGAGGACAGCCGGGAGTTCCAGATCGAATGGATCTTTTTCAGGGCGTCGGCTATCCGGTTTTCGGCGGAGGCCAGCAGCGCGGCTTCGTTCTTTTTCTCCGCGAAATTGTAATCCCTGACCGCTCCCAGGTACGCGCTTACTTCATTCACGGTCAAGCCGAACCCCAGCAGATCCGGGATCGGCCCCCCAAGCGTCTTGCCCGGCATTTCGAGACATATCCGTTCTATCGCGTTTTGCACATGGATATAGACTTCTTTAGAGGTCATAGTCCCGTGCTTCCAGTTTTTCCAGGAGCCTTCCACCCCGAAAGTTTTCCGCTCCACCCAGACGCGGGCATGCGTATTGGTCGGAACGCGAAAAGCTATGAGCGCGGAGGTTTCTATTTCCGAGCCGCGTATAAAGTCCAGCGTGTTCCGTATTGTGACCTCCGTTTCGCCGGGGAAGCCGATGAGGAAGCTGGCGTAGGGGCGTAAGCCCGCCTTTTTCAGGAGGCGGATGCCTTCCAGATTGGTTTTTACGTCGGTGCCTTTGCGCATCGCCTTTAAAATGGAGTCGTCTCCGGATTCCACCCCGCATAATACGCTGACGCAGCCGGCGGCGCGCATCTTTTCCGCCATGTCCGGGTTCTTTACGAAATCGTCGGTCCTGCCGAAACAGGCCCATTCCGCCTTGACCCCGCGTTCCAGGAGCAGGTCGCATATGGCGGAGACTCTCGCCGAGGAGGAGGTGAAATTGGAATCTATGATCCATTGGGAGGTGAACCCGTGGAGCTCTTTGTTGAGACGCATTTCTTCAACCACAAGCGCCGCGCTTCTGAATTCCTGCTTCCCGGGGAGATCCCAGGCGCAGAAAGCGCAGCGGTGCACACAGCCTTCCGAGGCTCTTACCGCGCAGCCGGAGAAGGGGCGTTCTTTGAAAAGACTCCAGTCCGGGCTAGGAAGTTCGTCCAGCGGCAGCGGCGGCGCGTCGAACGTGTAAGTGCAGTTCCCGCCCCGGTTCACGTAAATATTGGGTATTTTTTTCAGCGGCGTTTTACTCTTCAGCGCTTTCATGATCTCCAGCAGCGGTTTTTCCCCCGCGCCTTTCACGGTGATATCTCCCAGAACCATGATGTCGGGATTTATCAAAGCGCCCTGCCCGCCCAGGATCACAAGCGCTTTCGGGGAGGCGCTCCTGACCGCGTCTGTGATCTTTTTAACGGTTTCCTTGGTGATCAAAAGCGAGGTGGAGATCCCCACGGCCGGTATTCCGCGGGAAAGGACTTTTTCGAAATCCGACCAGTTTCCCGGCACGGTCAGGATCCTGTCCATCAGAAGGGGAGTAAAGCCGTTGTTTCGCAGGTAGGTGCCGAGCGCCACTATGCCAAGCTGGTGGGAGGGATTTTTGGGAAGAGGGGGGAGGCCGAATTTGGCCGACACGGCTTCCCGGGGCGCGGTCAGGAATCTGGCGAAAGGCTGGGTCTTGGACGAAGTACTTTCCTCCTCCGAAACAAGCAGAATGTCCGGATCTTTTCCCGGCATGGTTTCCATAGGGTTCATGTTGGATCCCTCATTTGACAAGATCGTATGCGTACAGATGGTACAGAAAAGCGCCTCCGGTAAAGGCCGGCGCGGCGAAAAATTCCGTACCCGACCCTTTTTGCAGCATCGCGCGCATATTCCAGTAGTTGGCCGCCGGCCGGGTCAGATCCTTTTTACAGGTCAGTTCCCAGCCGCGGGAGGCTCCGGCGTCCAGGTATTCTTTTTCCGTATGCAGTTTCAGGAAATACACCTGATTGGCGAGCCTGGTGAACCGCTTTTCGCCCGGGTGTCCGGGATTTCGCACTCCCGCTATCACCACCAGTCTCGCGCCGGGAACGCAGACCCTGGCCATTTCGCCGAAAAAAGCCGGCAGAGAGGGAAGATGCTCCGTAGACTCGCAGGCCCAGGCCCGGTCGAATATGTTTTCCGGAACCGGCAGGGAAAGCATCGAGGCGCGGCGGAATTCAATCCTCGCGTCCAGGCCGCGCGCCCTGGCGGCCGCGCGCGCCGCGGCGGCCTGATAAGCCGAGAGAGTGACTCCCGTGATCCGCAGCAGCGGATACCGTTCGGCCAGCAGCAGGCTTGAGCCGCCCCGGCCGCAGCCCGCGTCAAGCAGCCGCGCGCGTTTCCGCGGACAGTCCAGGAACTTAAAACCGAATCCAGACAGTTCCGTTTCAGAACGGTGGATGAGGGCTTCTCCGGCGGCCGTTCCGGCGGTTTTCATTTTCCTGAGGAAAGACGTCTTGTCGAATATCAGGCCGTTGTGGTGATGAATTATGCCGTCGGCGGCAAGCCGCCAGTTAAGATCCTTTTTTTTGGAATCGTAATAGGCCGCCACTTTTTTGAGCCATATATCGCCGGGTTTCATCGGATGGACTCCAGGACGGTTTTATCGAAGGCCGGATAGGCTTCGGCGGCGGCTTTTATGGTGTTTAAATTTATGCGGGCCGCTTCTTCCGGAGAACTGTAGGAGCCGCCCAGGACCAGGCAGGCGGGTATTCCCAGGCCGGCCAGTGTTTTAAACAGCAGTGTGTCCCTTTTTTTCAGCCCTTCCATAGAGATCCTGAGGCCTCCGAACGAGTCCTTTTCGAAAGCGTCCGCCGAACAAAGAGCGAAAACAAGATCCGGTTTCGCCATTTTCAGGAAATCTTTTACGCCTTTTTTTACGGCCTCCAGATAGACCCGGTCGCGCGCGCCGGCCGGGATCTCCGCGTCCATGGACGAGCGCACGCGGTTGCGCGGGTGGCCGTCGGCCCTGTGGACGGAAAAAGTTTTGACCTCGCCTCCTGAAAATATGAAAGCCGTGCCGTTGCCCTGATGGGCGTCCAGGTCTATGACGGCCGGCCGTTTAACCAGCTTTTCTTTCAGCAGGACGCGCGCGGCCACGGCGATATCGTTGACCGGGTAAAGGCCTTCGCCGCGCTCCGGGAAAGCGTGGTGGCCGCCGCCCCGGGGAAAGATGCCCAGGCCGCGCTCCAGCGCGCCGCGGGCCGCGGCTATGGCGCCGCCGGCCAGAAGCCAGGAATAAGGGAGGATTAATTTTGAATGCGGCAGGGCCAGTTCCTTTTCCTCTTCAGGGTTCAGGTCGTTGGCTTTGAGGCGGGCCAGCCAGGAGCGGGAGTGGACAAGCAGCAGATCCTCGTCGGAGGCCGGAGGGAATCCGGAAAATCCGAAGCCGGCCTCTTTCAGCAGCGAGTAAAGGAGCGGGATCCGTTCCAGGCCCCTCCCGAAATCCGCTCCCATCATGCCGGCCCCGCCGGGCTTCGGCATTTTATCCGGAGCGCCGTGAAAGATCACGCGGCCGTTTTCAAGCACCAGGGCCTCGCCGGCCAGCGTCCGGGCCAGTTCCGCGTCGTGCGTCGCGAAAACCAGGATCGCTCCGCGCGCCTGCAGCGCCCGGAGTTCTTTCAGGCATCTCGCTTTGAATCCCGCGTCGCCCACGGCCAGCGTTTCGTCTATCAGGAACAGATCCGCTCCCGAGGCAAGCGCCGCCATGAACGGCAGGCGCAGCTTCATGCCGGCGGAAAGCTCCCCGGCGCGCGCGTTGCGCAGATGGCCGAGGTCAGACGAGGACATGATCTTTTCGGCGTTATCCGCGGTTCGGCCGGGAAGTTCGAAAAAGACGGCGCAGAGCGCGGCGTTTTCCTTGACGCTCAGTCTCTCCTGCAGGATCGAAGAGAAACCCAGCAGGCAGGCCCTTTTCCCGCCGCCTGAGACGGAGCCGGACGAAGGCAGCGTGATCCCGGCCAGGATCTTAAGCAGGGTCGTTTTCCCGGAACCGTTCGGACCGCATATCGCCAGGGCCGAACCGGGTTTCAGATCCAGAGAGACGGAGTCCAGGGCGAGGAAATCGGCGGAGGGGGAGCGGCCGCTGAAAAACCGGGTCAGGGCGGAGAAAGTGTCCTCGCGCGGGAGCTCCACGCGGAAGATCTTCGAGATGTTCTTTACCGAGAGGCCGGTCACAGCGAGTCTCCTATCCTGGAGCGGTTCAGCCGCATGAAAGCGGCGCCCGCCGCCGCCGCCGCCGCGGCCCAGAGACAGAGGCGGATCAGATCCGCCGGGAGCGGGGCGCCGCCCGAGAGGGCCGCGCGGGAGCTTTCTATGACGGCGGTGAGGGGGCTGGAGCCTATCAGGCGGGCCTTTTCCGGCGCTATGACGGAGAGCGGATAAAAGACCGGGGTCAGGAAGAAGCCGGCGGAGAGCAGGATGCTCCAGATCCTCTCCATGTCCGTGTAAAAGGCGAAGAGACCGGCCAGGATCAGGCCGATCCCGGCGGCCAGGGCCAGATAGGCCAGATCCAGGCCTATCAGCCAGAGCCAGGCGGCGGAGGGCGGAGCCTGGAAAAAAGCGAGTATAGCGGCCAGGGAGGCCAGTTCCAGCAGATGGGAAAAATATACGCTGAGAACCGCCGCCAGAACTGGGATCTCCAGGGCCAGGGGGTAGTTTTCCAGCAGCGGGCCGCGCCTGGGAAGACTTGAAAGGGCGGCTGAGGTGGCCGAGGCGAAAAAATTCCACTGTACTATGCCGATCAGCAGAAAGACGGCGTAGCCGTCCTGGGCGCGGCCCAGCCATTTCACGAAAAGGCCGTAGAGCACGGCGAACATGAGGGCGGGGTTGAGCAGGGTCCAGAGGAAGCCGAGGAAAGTGCTTTGCTGGCGCAGGCGCCACTCTACGCCGGCCAAAGCGATAAGTTTATTTAATCCGGCCTTTCCCATAGTCTGATTATACAATTTGCGCGCAGCGGAGGAAGCAGACGGAGCAGTCTTTCAGGGCGGCCGCTTTCAGCCGTCCGCGCAGGGAGGCGATCTCCGGGAGCGGAGCCGTTACCTCCTTGTGGAAGGGGCAGAGGTAGAAAAGTCCGTCGGGGGAAAGCATCAGAAAGGTTTTTCCCGCCCCGCATACTCCGGCGGGGGTTCCGCCGTCCAGGAATTTCAGGGCCGCTTTTAAGTTGGCTTCTCCGCCGGGGTTCCGCCGGCTTTCTTTTCCGAGGCCGGACAAGGCGGCTTTTATCCCGGCGGCCAGGGCCTTTCTGTCGGCCGCCGTCAGTTCCAGTCCCGCGGTATTCGCGTTCGGAACAAGGAATTGTATTCCCAGGGGGACGTTGAGCGTCCGCCTTGCTTCCAGCCAGGCCTCGTAGAAAAAGGCGGCGTTCCGCGAAGTGGCGGTGAAAGTGCACCCTATGGAAAGAAAAGGAAAAGTTTTTCTCGCGGATCTTACCGAGGCTTTCAGTCCGTCGAAAGCCCCGGCGCGGCCGCGCATTTCGTCGTGCACCGCGGGCGGGCCGTCCAGGGAAGAACCGAGATGCAGCCTGCCGCGCGGTCCCGCCGGGAGCGCCCGCAGAAAACGATCTAACTTTCCGGTGTCATAAAGGCTGGTCAGCACCACCAGCGCGGCGGCCGGAAAGGCGGAAGCCGCCTGCGAGACTATGCCGGCCAGGCCGGGATGAAGCAGGGGCTCGCCGCCGGAAAAAGAGACCAGGCGCAGGTTTCTAAATTCTCCGGCGGAGAAAACCGCTTTTATCCGCCGGGCGGAAAGGCGTCCGGCGCCAAGGGCGCGGTGGTCGCAGGCCAGGCATTTGAGCGGGCAGGCGTGCAGCAGTTCCAGATGCAGGGCTTCAACGGCCATCCAGCACCCGCCCGTAAATTCCGGCCACCGTGGACACTACGCCGGTAAAGGAAAATTTCCCGCCCACAAGTTTCAGCGCCTCCGCGGCCAGGCGTTCCCTTAACGCTTTATCGCCGAGAAGCCGCGCGACTTTTGCCGCGAAATCAGAGTCGGAGGACGCGGTCAGCAGGTGCCTGGAGTCTTCGGCTCCTTCTACGCCCGCGGCCGCTTCTTTCGAGGCCACTACCGGCAGGCCGGCGGCGAAAGCTTCCAGGATCTTCCCCTTTGTGCCCAGACCGTAACGCACGGGCGCGGCGAACACCTGCGCCCGCCAGAGATAAGGGCGGATGTCGGCGGCGGTGCCCGGTACTGAAATATCCGGTCCGGCCAGGGCGGTGATCGCGGGCGTGGGGCAGGAACCGGCCAGGGTCAGGCTTGTTCCCCCGGCCGCCGCCTTGACGCGGGGAAAAATATCCAGCGCCAGGCGCAGGGCCGCGTCCTCGTTGGGGTAATGGGGGTAATGGCCCAGAAAGACTATTTCCCCCGGTCTTTTTTCAAATTCCGGCGGCGGGGTGAACTCGGCGGGGTTTACCGCGTTGGGCGTCACCGCCGTTATCCCAGTCGCGAGGTAGCGGGCTATGTCGCGCCCGTCGCTCGCGGTTATGAAAGTGGCGGCGGCGAAACGGCCGTAGTGTCTGCGCGCGTAGGAGCGGGATTTGAAAAATTCCCCGGCCTTGAAAAACCCCTTGAAACCCGCCGTTTCCCGCAGATAAGACTTCCACGGGTAAAGGTAGCTTGAATCTATCTCCGTGTAGACCACCGGCAGGGCGGCGGGAATGGCCGCCTCGTAACAGGCCATTTCCGAAAAGAGTATATGGGCTATTTCCGCGCCGGATTCCGCCACGGCCTCCGAAAGTTTCGCCGCGGCTTCCGGCGACCAGTAACTGGCCGGCAGCGACGGCAGCCTTTTGTCCGCCCCGCCGGAGGGCCTGGGCAGAAGGAAGACCTTTTTAAAAAGCCTGGCCTCCAGACTCATCGCCAGCGCGGCCTGATGGCTTTCCGTCCCCGGATTTGTAAATGAAAAAAGGGAGATCTCGTTGCGCGCGGCCAGGCTTCCGGCCAGGCTGGCGGCCCATTTTTCTCCGCCGCTGACGGGCGGAAAAGGGAAGCGCGGGGTGATCAACAGCACCTTGCGCCCTGCTCCGGCCGCGTTCCTATCCGGTGAAATGTTCATAAATTACCGTACGCCCTTTAAGATAAGGCCCAGGCAGTTGAGGATCTCGGGCACCACGTTCAATTTGGAGTCGCCAAGTTCCCGGCCTTTCATTATTACCGGCACTTCATTGATCCTGAACCCGCGCGACAGGCATTTCGCCAGGAGTTCGGCGTCAAGGGAAAATCCTTTGCTTTCAAAATCCAGGGTTCTGAGCGAGTCGGCCCTGAAAAGTTTAAAGATCTGCGTGTAGGAGGTGACGCTGCCGTCAAAGCGCAGGCGCAGAAGCAGATTGGCAAAGCGCGTCAGGGCTTCCCTTGTAAAGCCGAGGCCCTCGAAACTTCCCAGGAAAGGAGACCCGCAGACGCAGTCGTAATTCCCGGCTTTCGCGGCAGCAAGCAATTTTGAGATGTCCCCGGGCGCAAAAGAGAGGTCGGCCTCGAACAGAACTATGTATTCGCCTTTGGAGACGGCCAGCGCCCTGGCGATAGACTCGGCAAAACACGTGTTGTTTTCCGATCTGAGCACCCGCACTTCCGTTTTTCGCGCGGAGAGCCGCTCTATTATTTCAGGAGTGCCGTCCGAACTGCCGCCGTCCGAGAAGATCACCTCGCTGTCGAAAGGGGCCGCGGCAAGGGGCGTGAAAAGAGTCTCCTCGTAAAGCGCCGCGTTCAAGGCCTCGTTGAGGCAGGGTATGATGACCGAAACTTCCGGCGCCCGCTTCGTCCGGAAATCGCCGCCGTCCGTCCAGGAGCCGTGGGGATCGTTTGCCATCATTAAGAAATTTCCGCGGCTACGCGGCTGTCTGTTTGCCGCCGAGGAGCAGCGCTGAGACCGCGAACACCTTGGCGTCGCCTATCAGATTGTCCAGGATACAGTATTCGTTGGGCTGGTGCGCGCTTTCGTTGAGGCGCGAGTAGACCGCCGCGGGGAGGTTGAGATGCCTGAAGCAGGCCGCCACTGTGCCGCCGCCTATGCCCAGAACTTTGGGCTCCACTTTATAGACCTCTTTTATGGCTTTTTTAAGGGCCGTAATGATCTGCGCGCCGGGGTCGGTGGGCGGGGCGGCCTGGGATTCCTGCTGCGGTTCAAAAGCTATCTTTACACCGTGCGTTTTTTCCACCTCGTCGGCCAGGCGGCGCATTTCCGCTTTAACGTCGGAAAGCTGGTATTTAGGCATGACGCGGCAGTCCATATAGAACACGTCTTCCCCGGGCAGGGTGTTGACGTTGGGAACATTGGCCTCTTTCTTGGTCGGCTCAAAGGTGCTGATGGGCGGGTCGTACAGGCCGTCCCTGTGCGGGAATTTTTCATACAGAGAGCCGAATTTGATCACCAGCGCGCTCGCGGCCCTGAAAGCGTTGACGCCCAGAGCCGGCCGGGAAGCGTGGCATTGCTTGCCGTGCGTGGAAACTTTCAGCCACAGGATGGATTTTTCCGCCACTTCTATGGCGGAGCCGTCTTCCGTGCCGGAATCGGGCACGAAGAACATATCTTCCCTGCCGAAGAGCCCGGGATGGTGCTCGACGAGATAGTCCGCTCCGAAGCCGGAGCCGGTCTCTTCATCCGCGCAGAACAAAAGCGCGAGATCCAGTTCCGGCCTGAAATCCAGATCCATCATGGCGCGCGCCACCAGCAGGCTTGAAACAACGGCCTGCTGGTTGTCTTCCACGCCCCGGCCTATGAGATTCCGGCCCTCCACTTTCAGTTTGTACGGGTCGGATTTCCAGAGTTTCAGCTCGCCGGGCGGGACGACATCCAGGTGGGACATAAGCCACAGGGTCTTTCCGCGTTTAGTCCCGTTGTAACGGGCGATGAGGTTGGGCCGTATGCCGTTCTTGGCCTCTTTATGGGGGGCGTTTATCCATTCGATGGAATCAAATTT
This sequence comes from Elusimicrobia bacterium GWA2_56_46, assembly GCA_001799575.1. Classification (GTDB taxonomy): domain Bacteria; phylum Elusimicrobiota; class Elusimicrobia; order Elusimicrobiales; family UBA9959; genus YA12-FULL-51-18. The sequence continues at coordinate 26,746 of MGTT01000029.1, read as the reverse complement.
AAGTTTTTTCAGCTCTTTTTCCAGATAGACGGCCTTGTCGTATTCGCCCTCGCCGCCGCTTGAGGGGGAGATGGCCGGTATGGCAGTCAGGCCTTTCTGCAGTTCTATCGCGTAAGCTTCGTAGCTTTCGATCTTTTTCAGGATTTTTTCTTTCATGGGACTGTCAGTTTACCTTTTCTTGCCTCAGAGTTTCAAATAATTAGGTATCATAACCAGCATGGTCTGCGTGGAAAAACCGCGGAGGATACTGCTGGGGGCGCTGCTTGTCTTTGCCGCGGCGCTGGCGCTTTACGCGCCTTTCGCGCCGCGCGAACTGTTATGGGACGACTACTATCTGGTGGAGCATAACGCTTTCGCCGGCGACTGCGCGAATCTGGGCCCGGCCGTTAATCCGCTCAACCTGTTCAGGATGCTGCCTGTTCCTATGAGCGCGCGGCCGGTGGTGAACGCCACCCTGATAGCCGATGCCTGCGCCGGCGGAAGCATCGGGGGACTGCATCTGACAAATTCCCTCCTTCACGCTTTCAATTCGGTTCTGGTGTTTCTGCTTATTCTCGTGCTTTGCGGCTCCGGTTTGCCGGCTTTTTTCGGAGCCCTGGTTTTTGCCCTGCATCCCGCGTCCGCGGAAACCGTGCACGTGATCACTTTCCGCTCGCATCTCCTGGGTTTTTTCTTTTTCACGGCGGGGCTGGCGGCCGTGATCTTCCACTCAAGGAAACCAAACCTCTTAACCGCGGTCATGGCGGCGGTCTGCTATTTGTCCGCCATGCTCAGCGTGGAAACCGCGGTAGTCATGCCGGCCGCGGCGCTCGTGGCGGTTTATTTTGAAAGCGGGAAAGAGGGCATGGGAAGGATCCGTCCGCTTATGGCGGCGCTGGCGCTCGCGGCCGTTTTCTATTTATGGTTCAGAATACCGCGCAGTGGTTACGCGATGCCGGGAGTGTCCAGTCCCGGCATCCCGGGGTTTTCCTTCTTCTATCCGAAATTCCTTTTTCCTTACGCCGCGCATAAAACAAGCCAGGTTTCCATGGTTCTTCCCTGGCGGCTGATCTATGAAAACCCCATGGCAAGGCTTTACACTATGTCGCGCGTGGCGCTTGACTATCTCACGGCCTTTCCGCTCCCGCTGTATCTCAATTCGGACTATAATCCTCCGGTGATCATCTCGGCCGTGCGGGGGCTTTGGCCGCTGGCGGCGAACCTTGCCGTAACGGCCGCGGCCGTCCTGCTCCTTGTAAAGAGACGCCTTGAGGGGCTGGGCCTGGCCCTTATCCTTATAACTCTTCTGCCCGTGCTGAATATCTGGCCGATATACAACATAAAAGCCGACCGCTACCTGTATCTGCCGCTCGCCGGATTTGCGGTGGTTGCCGCGCAGATATTTATCCTTATAACGCGCCTGGGGAGAACACCGCGGTTTTACCTGGCCGGGGCCGCCTGGCTTTGGGCGGCGGCGCTGGCTTTTAACAGCGTCGGGCGGATCCCGGACTTCAGGGATAATTTTTCATTTTTTTCCGCAGCCGTGGAAAACGGCCCGTCCGTGCCCAGGGCGCGGGTCAATCTGGCCGCGATGTACATGCATTCCGGCGACTGCCCGGCCGCCCTGGATCAGCTCGGACAGGCGGCCGGGACGGATCCGCGGAATTTCCAGTTAAGACTGCTCCGGGCTTACGCTTTGGCCAAATGCGGCCGGCGCGCCGAAGCCGCGCAGGAGGCCGACGCTATAATTACAAAACGGCCCCGCTGGGCCGACGCGCTGTTCCTGGCGGGGATGCTGCGCCTTAAATCCGACAGCCGCGCCGCTAAAGACTTTTTGCAAAGGGCTTTAAAAGCGGATCCGGATCATCCCGAAGCCCGCCTTACGCTCATGCTGGCCGAAAACAGGCCGTCCGCGGGTCTTGGGCCCGCGGACAGGCGCGCTCTTAAGGAGCTGAAAAAATATTATCGTGGTATCGGATTGCTGTAAAATTCAATAATCGCAGCTTATCCCGTGCTTCGCCGCGTAATACCGCTTTGTCGCGCAGCTCCGGAAGCAGTTGCCGTTCAGTCCGGCCGGCGTGATCGAAGCATCCTGTTTTCGCTTTTCTTTCTGCGCCAGCGCAAAAAGTTTTTTCAGGGGTGTTTTCCGCACGTTGCCTATGTTCGCGGGTCTGCCGCTGCAAAATCCGATCTCGCCGTTCGTCCACACCGCGGGATTCCGCTCAACGGGACAGCGCTGAGCGAGATGGGTTTTAAAATATTCTTTTCCCAGGATCGTTTCCAGATCCTTACGCAGTCCGCGGTACTCCTCCCCGCTCAGCGCCAGAGCCTCATAATTCTCGATCGCCCTGCCAGCGAAGATCGGCGTCTCAAGATAGAAGAACACCCCCGCCGCCAGGCTGAATCCGGCCACCTCCGCCAGTGAACCGCGGTTCAGCCGGGTAGTCACGGCCTCGATGCCGATAAGATTTTTCTCTCCCGCCTTTTGCGCGGCGTCCAGCAGATGTTTTAAACCGGCCGGGATCCGGAATCTCCCGGAGCTTCCGCAGTCATGCTCGACCCATTCGCAGGCCTTTGCCATCCCGGCCATTCTGTCATATACCGCCGGCTCCAGACTATACAGTTTAAAGCATATCCTCACCCGCCGGTTTATCAGCCAATCCGCCGTTTCCCTGTCCAGCGTCGTTCCGTTGGTGAATATGATCACCCGCATCCCGAGCCAGCCGATGTAATCGATAAGCCCGCGTATATGTCCGTAAAGCAGCGGCTCGCCGCTGCCGCTCAATGACACCGTCCGCGCCCCCATGCGGTAAGCCTGTCTGATCACCGCTTTCTGCTCCGCGAGCGTCAGCGCATCCGGCTTCTCTACGCCCGCCCCCGTGTAACAGCAGATGCACCGCAGATTGCAGCGGTGCGTAACCTCCAGATAAAGAAAGTCCGCGTCTCCTTTGCGCCGCAAAACGCGCCGGGCCGTTTCCGCCGCCCGCCCGGCCAGCCGCGAAATATATTCGGTCAACCCATATCCGCCTGAAAGCATTTTTTAATGATACCAAAAGTCGGGGGGGCGGAGGGAGTTTGCCGGAAAGGGGGGGAAATAGATAGAATCTATCTCCCGGCGCGGCCGGCTTCGCGGCAGTCTTCGGCGGCGGCGATAGCGGGAGAAGGTTTTTATGGAAAACGGAAAGGTCTTAACTTTGCGATTGCGGTTGACCCGGAGAAAAGCGATTTTTTCCCTGGCGGCTTTTTTCCTCTGCTGGCGTCCCGGCTCCCTGAATTCCGAGACGCTGACTTTGACCACGTATTATCCCGCGCCGTACGGCGGCTACGCCACTCTCCTGACCACAGGGCAAACCTTGCTGGCCAGGGAAGGCGGGCTGGTGGGGGTGGGAACAAACTCGCCTTCGGCCAAGCTGCATGTGAAAGGCAGTTTTCTGCTGGATGATGGCACGCAGGGCGCCGGCAAGATCCTGACGTCGGACGCCGACGGGGCGGCCACCTGGCAGCTCCCCGGGGGCGGGCTGCCGAATTGCAACAACGCCGGAACGCCTGAAAATTCCACTAATAAACCGTGCTATGCCGCGCTTTACCGCTGTCCGGTATCTTACACGGCTAATGGTGTCTCCGCAGGGGCCTGGGCCAGTTATGGCTGCGTGGGACAGCTCTGGGCTTATTCGACGTGCCTGGTTGTGGTTTCCCCGCAGTCGGAATACCATGCATGTACTTCCGTGGGTAAGACTCCGATATACTGATATGAATAAATGGTTTATCCTGATCCTCGTGGTTTTGCTGTCCGCCATAATATATTTGCGCGTTGTGCAAAAAAACTATTACGCTCCCGCGTCCCAGCCGGTTCAGAGTATTATTCCTGAGCCGGAAGGGGTGCCGCTGCCTCCGGAGGCTTCCGAATACTCCTACAGGTATATCATCCCGCCTCTTCCGTCCGCGGGTGAAAGCGTTCGTAAGCTGTCCGCCGCCGAAGAGGCAGCGGCTAAAGCCAGGCTCAAAAAGGAAGAGACCTATCAGAAACAGGTGAAGAAAGATCAGGAAAAGTTGATATCGGACTTGAACAAGGACTTTGAAGCCGTGTTCAAAAAATGGAAAAAGCGCAAATGAAAAGACGCCGGTAAAGGATCGTGAATTTTCACCGGCCGGGCTTCCGCCCTTCCAGATGCCCGGCCAGACGTTTCCCCAGACCCAATAGAGAGAGCACCGGAGGCCGGCCCCATTCCTCGGGAATGACCGAACAATCGCACACATAGAGGTTGTCGTACCTGGTTTTGAGGTTCGAATCCACGATGTCTCCGACTTTGCACGTGCCGCCGGGATGCGAAGCCATCCACCAGGACTTGAAGATATCCACCGCCCCGGCGTTCCGCAGGATTTGCCGGGCGCGGGCATACCCGTTCGTTAGTTTCCCTTTTTCCGCCTCGGTCAGGGGTTTTCTTATGGAACCGCCGACGGTGATCCTGCCCCCCAGCCCGTCGCGGGCTTTCACCATGACGGTCAGTTGGCGCGAATGCGAGGCCAGCTTGTCAATGCGCCCGGCCCGCGCGGCGAACATTTCGTAGATCATCCATGGCAGGGTCATGTCGGTTATGCTGTAGCCCTCTTCCGGGAATTCCGCGCCCATAGCCATCGGAAACTCCGCGCCCCCGGCCGCGTCGCGGAGAGTTCCGAAAACCGTTATGAAAGGATCGTAAAAAAAGTCGGAGCCCGCTTCGGCGATCCCGCTGTTCTGGAGGATCATGGGCGAGCCTATCCCGCCGGCCGCTAAAACTATCTTGTCGGCCCGGGCTATCAGTTTTCTGCCTTTGCGCGTGAAAGCCGCGCCCGCGGCTTTTTTATTCTCCACTATGATCCGGTCGACCCGCGCGAGATCCAGAAGCTCCGCGCCGTTCTCCAGGGCGGTTCCGACCAGCATGCGCGCGTTCCATTTGGCCCCATACGGACAGCCTAGACTGCATTTGCCGCAGTTGGGGCGGCATTTATCCTGGTAAACGAACTTATTGAGGGGTTTCCAGTCATAACCGAGATTCCGCGCGCTCCGGGCGATAATTTTAGCCATGGGGCCGATGAGCCCGTCCTGCAGGGGGGCGGCCGGGACTTCCGTCTTTACTTCCGCTATCGCGCCGCGGAGATCGATGCCGTATTTGTCAAAGAGCCCGTAGGGCGGTTCCGAAGCGGTCGCGTGGAACACTATTGAGCCGCCTCCCACGGTAATGGCCCTGACCAGCATTACCATTTCGTCCGTGAAATACACGGATTTATTGAGCCCGGCGAAATAAGAGAGCCCCTGCGTTTTGGAGCCTTTCACCGCGGCGCCGCTTCCCCACTCCAGCATGAGTACTTTTTTACCTTTCTCGGCGAGGCATTTGGCGGTCATGGCTCCGCCCGGGCCGGTACCGACCACTATAACGTCGTATTTTTCCTTCAGAGTCTCCGCCATCCGCGCGTCTCCTGTAATCCGTGCCCGGAGTGTAGGATACTCAAAAAAAAGTTCGGGCGCAAACGCGGGCCGCCGCGCGTGTGACTTTGGTCACAGGGGGGGCGGAGGCCTCCGGGGTTTCTCAGACGGCGGTTTTGGGCCGGGCGGCGGCGGGGGAAATTAAAATCCGGAATTGATATTTTTATCCCTTGACCGGCGGCGCCGGCGCGGCTATAATATTCAGGGTACGGGTGTTTCAGACCGCATCATGCTTAGCGACTTGCTCGTGTTCAACACCAGGGATCGGATTTGAAGCGCGGCTCCGCGGGCCGGGGTTGCGCGTCGGAATTTTCACGGCGGATGGTGTGTATCTTATCCGGAGGAACAAAATTATGCGCAGAATTATAAGGAACTTCATAGCGGCGGCACTTGTCCTGATCCCTTTCAGTTACGCTTCGGCGGTCACAAACACTCTGCATGTTTATATAAAGGACCAGGCGGGCAATCCAGTCTCCAGCGTAACCGTGGCCGCCATCGAGTTCGGCATGAACGGCCCGTCCACTTATACGCAGGTGGGCCTCACCGGTTCCAACGGGTCTGCGGTTCTTACCCTGGAGAATAACAAAGGTTTTAACCTCTATTACAGTTCCCACGGCTATTCCCCCAGCATTTCCGACCAGTTCAATAACCCCGCGTATGATCCCAACAGGTATGTCTATACTACCGGCACCAGTGAATATTACTCCACTTTTACCGTGACTTCCGGCCTGACCGGGGTAGGCAGGATCGTGCAGCCGTTTATAGGCGCTACCGCCGACAAAGTCCTTTTCGGCGGTGTTTACAATATGCTTTCCCAGCAGCAGGGCGCCTCTGGTATAGTGTACACGGGCGCGGGGGCCGGCACTCTGGTAGTAGATAATGTCCCTTTCGCGCTGGCCAATACCTACAATGTAGGTATTTACGATCCGGAACAGAACAAGGGAATAGGCCGCAACGTGATGAGCGATCTCGGGGATGGTTCTTCGCAGTATCCGGGGAGCCAGACCATTTCCTATGCCGCCCTCAATTTTAACCAGTCCGTGCCCCCGGCCAGGGTTGAGAATTCTGCCCAGAGCGGATCCGGTTCTTCCGGCGCCAGCGTCGAAGGCATGCTCGTCAGCACCGGCGGCGTGGCCATCTCCCATATGGGCCTGGGCATTAAAGCTTGCATTGGAACCCAATGGAATACCTGGGCCAACTCGGACGAGAACGGCCGTTTCCAGCTTTACGGCCTTACCCTCGGCGTCACTTATTACGTGCAGGCTATGGGCGGCTGCACCTGGACCCAGAACGGCCCCGGCGCCTGCTATGCGCCTTACAGCAGCCCCGGGTATAATGCGCAGGATGTATGCGCCGCCGATACTAGCGCTCTGACCGTTGCATCAAAGGATATTGTCTACGTGAGCTCAGACGCGGTATATCACCGAATAGAGCTTGATGAGATGCTGGAGAGCACCGGCGTCATAAAGGTGTGCGTAAAATCTTCTTCAGGCCTTTCTATCCCCAACGCCAACGTCAATGTTAATCCGGATTCCAGTCCGTGGCCAAAAGTCGGGACCGGTTGCCAGACCCACAACGACTTTGCGGTTTATTTTTCCAGCCCAGGATTTTCCAATAAAACCGTAAATACCGGCGCCACCGGCTGCGCCGACCTTACCGGCCTTCCCAGCGGCAATTATATGATAAACGTCTGGACGCCTTTCTCCAATAGCGGCACCGGCCCCGCGCCATACAACGGCAATGGGGATGGTTTTACCGCTTTCGGCGTGGACACCGTCAACGCCGACTGGGTCCAGGCCCACTGCTACGGCACTGGGGTAAACGACTACCGTATCGCGGTTGATACCAACACCGCGCAGTCGCTGCATATCTATGACAGTAGCGGGGTGTTTGTTCTTGACGGCGATGGCGTTGCGCTTTCTTCTATTACCTATATAGTATCCGCCGGTGGCAACACTTCCGGGGTGGTTAAAGGCACGCTCAAATTCCCGGGTGTTACGGATCTGACCGATACCCCGATAATGATAACGCTGTATCCCAATTGCGGAACCACCGGCTGCCCCGCCGGGGTCAGCGGTAATTTCACGGCGGTAGGCGGCACCGCGGCAGATAGTTATCCATACACAATAAACGTCTCAAGCGGCTTTTCTTACTACATGAATGTTCTCTCCAGAGGCTGGGGCCGGGTGCAGCGCGGCGGCGGGGACAACTCCGTCCATATGGAGTCCACCGGCACGGTTACGATAGATATGGAATTCGCCAGGGCCGGCGCCATCTCCGGCACCGTTTATAAACCCGACGGCACCGTCTTTACGCCCGCGAACAACCAGTGGATCTGGGTCAGCGCCGGCACCAATAACGGCTGGACAGGCTCTCAATTGCAGAAAGACGGAACTTTCAGCATGACCGATGCTTTGCCCGGAGTCAACAGGATTTCAATTTCAGCCAGCGGCGACGGCAGTACCTTTAATTATGCCGTTCCCTCCCCGGCGCCGACGGTTACGGTGGTGGCCGGGAGCACCGCCACGGTCAATCTGAATCTCGTGAATTCAAATTACGTGGGCATAGCCTTTAATCTCGCCTGGGCCCCGGATAAGTCCATAGTGCTGAGCGAATCCGACGCGTTGCTGGGTTTTAAGGTCATTCCTCTGCCGGCGGGTTCGGTCATTAAGAGCGAAACCATAACAAAAATGCTTGTCGGCGGGGATGAGGGCTACAACAGCACCATGCGGTATTCCCCCGTCACCGGCGCCGAGGGCGGGCCGTGCGGTAACAACTGGCCCGGCGGTTTCTGCGCCGCGAGCATCCCGTCTCCGACGGTTTACGATTTCTACCTTGTGCATTCGGGGGATTTCGGCAAATCCACTAATACGGTGAGCGATACGCCCTATCCGCACTTTACGCTGGTAAGTTCGTCCAGGAACGTCATCATTGATGACGCTCACGCCATCGCTTCCGTGCGCCCGGCCTATTCCATGTCAACCGCCAGCGGCGTGCTGGTGAACCTTACCCCGCCCTCCGATCTGTCGGGCCGGGGTAACGCCACCCTGTTCGGGGCCGTGAGCGCGGCCAACTTCTTCAGGAACAGCGATTACGACGCTACGGGCGGCGATTTCGACAAATTCACCAAGTATCTGCCGGTGGTTTCTCTTTACGACGCCAACGGGGCGTTCAAAGCGGCCGGTATAGTTATTCCTTCCCCGCAGTTTATAGCCCAGCACGATAAGGAATTCGACCTGGCTTTCGCGCAGGGTTATCCGGCGTTCAAGAATCTGCTGGATTCGGCGGGCACTTTCGGTTACCAGATAAGGTCGCTCGCTCCCGTCACCTGCTATACGGCGGTGCTGACAACTCCCAACTATCCCCCTTACCAGAGCCGGATCTGTACGGGGGTGGCCGGTTCGACCACGACAATGTCCGTCAATCTGGATACGGCCGTGGGCGCCGGCGCCACTCTGCAGGGGGTGGTGAGAGACACCAATAGCGTTGTGCTCGCGAACGCCGATGTCGCCCTTTCCGGAGAGGGCATAGACCCGCGTACGGTCGTGAGCAATTCTTCCGGCGCCTACAAGTTCGAAGGGCTGCCGGCGGGCGATGTCAGAATAAAGGTGTCCATCTCCGGCTACGCTTCAGGCGAGGCGGAGAAAGAATTGAGCGGGAGCAGCGTTTACACCCAGAATTTTGCGTTGTCGGCCGCGGCCGGCTCCATAAGCGGAACGGTGTACTCGCAGAAAATGCCTTTTGCCAAGGTGCAGCCGGGCGCGCTGATCTACGCGTATAACGATACCTATAACGGGAATAACCCCGCCCTGCCTTTGCCCCTGCTTAAGACGATCACAGGTTCCGACGGCACTTATTCCCTTTCAGGACTTGTCGCCGGGGACACATATAAAGTGTTTCTCAAAGTAAAAGGCAAGTACACGCTGAACCAGTCGGTTACGGCCACCGGCGGCGTGCTTCCCGGGATAGACTTCACCATGCTGACCAAGCCGCTGGATATAGAGCTGTTTGGCAGGCTTGGCGAGAACGCGTATGAGTTCACGGTGCTCAATCCTCAGGACTTCAAGGAAGGAAGCGCCAAATGGAGCGCCGCGCCGTACAATGCCGGCGCCGCGACCGAGCTCAACCTTGAAAAACTTTCCAGCGGCGAACTGCGCGGTTCCATACCGCTCAGCCAGCTTGCCGCGGGGATCACGTACGTCCTGCACGGTAACGCTACCTCCTATTCCGGCAAAACCGTGGACAAGGAACTGCTGTTCGGCAGAAGCTACAAGGGCAACGCCGACCAGCATATCGATGACTTCATCATAGGAGACGACTCCGACGACGGCATGGGCCGTAAGAGCAACGAAGCCCCTATGGACAAATCCGGAGGAGATTCCTCGTCCCTGGTGTTCCCGGCCGGGGCCATGCAGCCGGTTTCAACGGCCGCCATCCCCTCCTGCACGTTCTCCGGCACCGACAAGGGCGACGCCTCGGTATCCGCCAAGGTTGACGCGCTGGGCGCCGGCGCTTTCGCGGGCAATCTCTATACCGTCTCGCTGTCAAGCGTGGCGCCGAACGAGGACAAGGGTTTCGACCTGACCCTGGCCTACGACAAGGCCACGGCCGACCTTAACGACCTTGCGGTAGCGAGTTATAACAGCGCCACCGCCAAGTGGGAGGACGTTCCCGCCGTGGCCACGATCAATCCCGTAAAAGGCACCGTAAAAGTGAAACTTAAACAACTGGCTTCCGTGCTGGCGGCCAAGCGGGGTTCCGCCCCCATGGGCGTGTTCAACGGCAGGGAATATGTGGTCAGGCCTCAGACGTCCGGGACGGGAGTTTTGTCCGGCACGTTCGCGGTCATAAAGCCCTCGGTGGCCGGCGCCGCTTATACGGGCAGCAAACTGAAAGTGTTCAACTTCCCGAACCCTTTCAACCTGAAATCCAAGACCGTGACTTCCAACTTCGGCGCCACCGTCGCCGATACCGGCGGCACCACCATTCACGTGGAAGTTCCCGCGGCCAACGGCGGCGCGGGACATGTGCGCATCTATACGCTGGCGGGCGAACTTGTGAAAGATATAAGCGTCAACTTCGAGGCCGCGAAGCATAATTACGTAAACTGGGACGGCCGGAACAAGAACGGCAAACAGGTCGCCAACGGCGTATATTACGGAGTTGTGGAACTGGCCGGCAAGTCGCCGAACCTGAAAGACGCCACTTTCAAAATGGCTGTAATAAAGTAGGGCCGGTCACTTAATAGGAGAGACTATGAAACTGAAAATATTGCTTTCAGCGGTTTTAATGCTGGCGGCGTCCGCGGCCCGGGCCGCGGGCGTGGGAACCACGGGCGCGCAATTCCTTAAGGTGGGGGTTGGCGCGAAAGAGCTTGCCATGGGTTCGGCCGCGAGCGTGCTTACCGAAGGCGCGAATTCCGTCAACTGGAACCCCGGCCGCCTCGCCGGGCTGAAAGAGCGGAGCCTGACCGCCAGCTATAATATGCTCTTCATAGACGAGTCCCAGGGCTTCGTGGGCTACGCCTCTCCGCTCAAAAATAATACCGGCGTTATCGGCTTCGGAGTCAACTATCTGACCGTAGCCGACATCGAAAAGCGCGCCGGGGATACGGAAGCCGCTGATTCCAAGTTCGACAACAATAATACCGCCGTCAACCTGTCCTACGCCAGGGCGGAAGTTAGCCCCAACCTGTCCCTGGGCGCCAGTCTCAAGTATATACAGCAGAAACTGGATACCCAGAACGACAAGGCGATAGCGCTGGACCTGGGTTCTTCATATAAAATCAATTCCGACTGGACGGCGGCTTTCACGGTGCGCAATTTCGGCACCAAAATAGGCCCGGACAAGCTGCCCCTGACTTTGAAAGGCGGTGCGGCGACCGGTTTTTTTGAGGGCAAACTGTCCGTGGCGGCCGACCTGGACTGGCTGGTGTACGACGAGCGGTTCTACGCGGATCTGGGCGCGGATTACGCGCTCAGCAAGCATCTGTCTTTCAGGGCCGGCTATCAGATAGGCCGCAGCCAGGACGAGTTGAACAGCGGCCTGGTGGGGCTGGGCGCCGGACTGGGACTTAAGCTGGACCGGATGAGCCTGGATTACGCCTATGTGCCTTTCGGCGACCTGGGCGACACCCACAGGATGACTTTCGGTTTTAACTTTTAACCACTAATCACCAGCCACTAACCACTGGCTGTTAACAGGAGCCTGCATTGAAAAAAATAATAATCGCGGTGTCGCTGCTGGCGCCGGCCTGCGCCGGAGCCAGGGGGTTTGAATTTACGGGGAAACTGGATCTTTTCGGAGGCCAGTATTTCTTCGAAAAACAGTCGGGAGCTTTTAACGGCTACGGCAGTTTCGACGCCCAACTGGCCAAGAGTTATTCTTCCAGTTCGGGCTTTTTTGTCAGCGCCCGCTCTATTTACACCGGCTTCAAACAGGTGAACGAGCTGTCCGGCGGCGGCACTCTTTTCCAGCAGAGCATGGACAATTCCCTGGGCGCGAAATGGATCAAGCGCTTTGAGGGCGGTTTCTCGCTTAAGCCCAGGATAGGCGCCAAGAACCAGTTGTTCCGTGAAACCAAGGACGAAAAATGGGGGTGCGGCCTGTACGACTTCTGGCGTTACGAGGCGGGCCTTACCCTTGAGCGCAAGACGCGCCTGGGCCTGTCCACCCCGTGGCTTTACCAGTTGTCCTGGGACGTATACAGCACGCGGTATACGCGGTTTAAATCCCTGGCCAGCCAGTACGGACAGGAACTTTCGGCTCCCGATCCCGGCAGCAGGGTTCTGGACACCATAACCAACCAGTTCTCCTATGAAAGCGAGCTGGATCTGCCGGGTTTCATGAAAGCGGATCTTTTTGCCGCGCTTTCTCTCATAGATTACCCGGATCAGAAAGTCATAAACTCGGCCGGCAGTTATCTGTCCTCCAAGCGTTCCGATTCGTATCAGGCGCTTAACCTGGGGCTGTCGAAGCGCTTCAATGACCTGGACGCGCTGGGCGGGATCCGCCCCGTGCTGGGGGTCACCGCCGGCCTGGCCAATCTGATCTCCAACCAGAACCACCTGGACACCGATCCCAAGCATCTTAAATTCATCAGGTCTTACTATGACTATTGGGAGACGCGCCTGGCCCCGAACGCGCAGTTCACTTTTCTTTCCTCCGGTCTCATAACGCGCCTGGGTTACGAATTCGCCGCGCGCAGGTACGTCGAGAGGCTGGCGCAGGAGTCGGACGGGGTTTACGCTTCGGGGCGCCTCGCGCAGTATTCCAGCAGCGTCAGTTTTGAGGCCGTCTATCCGCTGGCCCGTCCGCTGGATCTTAAACTGCAGGGCAGCTGGGCGGTTTCCCGGTCCAATACCCGCTACGAACAGGTTTACCGCTACAACTACGAGAGCGCGATGTATTTTGCCGGTCTGGAATGGAGGTTTTAATATATGAGGGGAATAAATTATCTTTTTCTTCTGCCGCTCCTTGTTGCGCGGCCATGTCTCGGCGCGAACGCCGACATAATAATGTCCCCGGCGGGCAGAGTGGAGGCGCGCACCGGCCCCTCTTCGGAGTGGATCCCGGTGGAGAGCAACGTCAGGATAGCCCCCGGCGCCGAAATACGCACGGGCAAGGATTCCAAGGCCGGGGTCTTTCTCCCGGACGGTTCCAGGTTCATGCTGGGTAACAATACCCTTTTCTCCGTAGACACCGCCAATAAAAAGAAAGCCGGCTTCCAGCTTAAATTCGGCCGCCTGAAAGCCGCCGTCGCCGGGTTGTTTTCAAACCGCTTCGAGGTACGAACCCCGTCGGCCGTCTGCGCCGTGCGCGGCACCGAGTTCGATATAGACGTCGCGCAGAACGGCGGCACGGAGATGAACGTCGCCGAAGGTCTGGTGGAGGTGAATGATTCCAAAGGCGCCATGGCCGTGGTTTCTTCCGAAGAAAGGATAAAGGTCGGCATGGACGGCATGTCCAGGCCGGAAACGATCTCTCTGGGCGACGAGCGCGCCGGCATGGCCGCCCGCCCCATGGCAGTGCGCCAGGAAACCGCCCGCGAGCGCACCCGCACCATGATGGAGGAACTGCGCAACCGCGAGCTGAAAGCCAACGAGGCGCAGCTGGGCAAGGATTCCATTGACGCTTTCGGCAAGCGCGTCCGCATCGAAGAGTATCTGTTGAGGCCCTCCAATAAGGAATTCCAGGTGCTGTTCCTCAGCCGCCGCGCCGAGGCCGACAGTCTGGACTGGGGCCGTCTTACGGAGCGGTTTAATTCCAAAATACCGGACGATATAAGCCAGGTCGGCAAAATTATCGACGGCATGTATTTTTCGAAGACCATGCCCGCCAACTGGTTGAAGTATTTTGAGGTCTACCTGACGAATACCGTAGACAGCGTGAAAGAAACAATAGATTTCGGCAATCCGGTGCCGGTCGATTTTTCCGGCTACGGCGCCGATATCGGTTCGCGCTACTATCCCTCTTTTGTGGATTACAAGCAGATCCTTTCCGGTCCGGGGGTGGCCCTGGCCCCCGGCGCGGGCGCGGGCGGCCTCAACGCCGACGAGCGTATGCAGTTCCGGCAGTTGCAGGACTATAACGCCACCACTCCGGGCCAGTTCACCTGGACGCAGAGCGTGATCAATAATCTGGGCAATCTTGGAGTGCTGGAACAGATAACCTTAGACCCGACCAGCACCGTAGACGTACAGGAATACGGTTACACGAACGATATTGTGGACAACGGCGGCCTTTACAACGGTACCGAGAATCTCACGATAAGTCCGGTAACCACGGTCTCCAATCCCAGCGGTCCGGGTAAAGCGGACTACCTGGTGAGCACCACCTATAGGGACGGCTCGACCTTATCGTCGAGAAAGCTCCTGGTTTCCAACGAAGGCGAGATCCTCGGGATCCCCGGCCTGGCCGATTCCACCTCTTTCCTGAAAGAGGGCAGCTTCAACCTTGAAATGGTGGTAACCTCGAACCTTTTCCAGGGCCGCAACATAGACGTGCTGCTGGCCCCAGAAATACTATCGCAGAAAAAAGGTGCGACCGACACCCCCAACACTTTCGCCATAAAATAACCCACAACTCAAAAGGTGCCAGGCACCTTTTGGGGGCACCGTCATTCCTGCGTGCCGTTAGCAGGAATCCATAAATTTCCCCCCGATGGATCCCGGCTTACAGATTGCCGGGATGACGGCTTTTCTAAAAAGGTATAATTTTTAAATGGAAATGCCTGTCGGCCGGAGGAGCGTATTCTCCGACATAGGCCTTGTTTATTGCGCCGCTATCTGGGGCTCCACATTCGTTCTGGTGAAAGGCGCGCTGGATTCGGTGCATCCTGTGTCGATGGTGGGAATGCGGTTCCTCATCGCAGCCCTCCTGCTGCTGCCCTGGGTTCTTAAACGGAAAAATAAGGCCGCGATGTTGAAAGAGAGTTTTATTCTTTCTTTTTTCCTTTCGGCCCTTTTCCTCGCCCAGACCATTGGCCTCGTGTACACTTCCGCCTCCAATTCCGGCTTCATAACCGGCCTTTTCATAATCTTCATTCCCGCTTTTATGTTCCTCTTGAGGGGCGAAAGACCCGCCCGTACGCAGCTTGCGTCCGCGGGGCTGGCCATTGCGGGCATGTGGCTGCTTACCGGGGGGGTGAACGGATTTAACCTCGGGGACGCGCTGACGCTGGGGGCGGCGGCCTCTTACTCCGCGCACCTGATCTTTACTGACAGATATGTGAAAGCCGGTGCCGACACGGTAATGCTGGCTTTCCACCAGTTCTGGCTGGTGTCGCTTTTTTCTTTCGCCATAGCGCTGCTGACGGGCTGCCCGCTGGGGGTGGGTGGGGTGAAAGGCTGGGGCGTTATAATATTATTAGCGATTTTCCCCACGCTGACGGCGTTTTATATACAGATGCTGGCCCAGAAGACTTCAGAGCCTTTCAAGGTCGGCATCATCTTCACTCTGGAGCCGGTTTTCGCCGCCGCTTTCGCCTGGACTCTGGGTGGAGAGAACTTTGTCCCGATAAAAGCCGCCGGGGGCCTGCTGATAGTCGCCGGCATGGTAACAGGCGAGTTCTCCAAGTTCTACTTCCCGCGCGCCGTAAAAAAAGAAATATTGCCGGTGTAAACGGAGGAATTGTTATGGATTATAAAAAAATGGCTTATGCTGTCGGCGCCGCGGCGGCTGTGTTGCTGGCCGTCGCGTGGCTTTACCTGGCGTATCCCGCGGCGGACTGGGAAATGGACAGGCAAATGGCCCCGACGATAAAAGAGGCCAAAAACCTGGCTCTGGATTATGAGAAAGTCGTCTCTGGCAAAAGTACATATATTGGGAAGCATGTGTTCTGGTGCGTGCAGAATATTTCCGAGCATGAGGTGTTTTACAGGGCCGATATGAACGCCCGTTTAGCCGTTTCCAATTACGGCAGGATGCCGCGTTTTCCGGGCGGCAAGCATATGGGCTGCACCGAGATGCTGTTAGATATCGAAGATGTCAGAAAGACCCCTTCAGGTACGGGTATAGTTGCGGTGGCGTACATCTACAGCCGCTAAAAGGAGGCTGGCTCCTTTTTAAGGAGAACTAAATGAAAAAGAGATTGCTGGTTATTCTGCTGCTGGCCGCGCCGTCTTTGAGGGCCGCGGAAATCGAATTCGCCGAGAGCGTGCCGGAGGAAACTGTTTACGGTTCCACGCTCACAGCGCGCCCCGCACAGATGTGGATAGAGATGATAAACGGGGCGTCCAAGACCCTGGAGCTTGAGCAGTTTTATATCGCCGATAAGCCTGGCGAGGCCCTGGAGCCGGTCCTGGCGGTGGTCAGGGCCGCCGCTGCCCGCGGGGTAAAGGTGCGCATTATAGTGGAAAAAGCGATGATGAAAGAGACTTCAAACGCGCTGCCCGGTCTGACGGCCGGAAAAAATATAGAGGCGCGGATAATAGAGTTCAAAAAAATAGGCGGCGGGATCCAGCACGCCAAATTCATCGTGGCCGACGGGCGGGAGGTTTTTGTGGGCAGCCAGAACTTCGACTGGCGCGCGCTGAGCCAGATCCACGAAGTGGGCGCGCGTATAAAGAGCGAACGCGCGGCGCGGGACTTCGGAGCGATCTTCGAGGCGGATTGGGCCATGGCCGGCGGCGCGGAACCCGGGAAAGCGTTCGGAAAAACGGCCAAACCGCTTAACGCCGCCAATCCGGAGACGGCCCTTGTCGGCGGCGCCGCGGTAAAATACCGCCTGGCTTTCAGCCCGGCAGGCCTGCTTCCGCGCGGCTTTGATATCGAGATAAAGGAACTGCTCAAGCTGATAAAAGGGGCGAGACGGACCATCCATGTCCAGGTGATGAATTATTCCCTTTTCCCGTACGGCAAAAAAAACCGCTGGGAAGAGCTTGATAATGCCCTGCGCGAGGCCGGTAAAAGAGAGGTGAAAGTGGAGATGATCTTCGCGGACTGGTCCATGGGCGGCAGGGACGATAAGGATATCAAAAGCCTGTCCCAGGCGATAAATGTCAGCGTGAAGATAGCGTCCTTCCCGGTCAATAGCAAAGGTTTTGTGCCGTTTTCGCGGGTGGATCATTCCAAATATATTGTCGTTGACGGTGAGAAAGCCATGCTGAGCACGTCCAACTGGTCTCCCGACTATTTTACGGCCACCCGCGGCGCGGCGCTTATCGTGGAGGGCGCGGCCGGGGCCGCCCCGCTGGAAGATATTTTCGCGCGGGCCTGGAACGGCCCCTACGTAACTCCCGTAGACCCCGCCAAAACATACATCCCCGTCAAAAAAATCTAAAAAGGTGCCTGGCACCTTTTGGGGGTCTTATGGTTTTTATTTAGGGGTCTTTCGGCCCTTTTGGGGATTCCCGGCGATTTGTACAATATCATTCAGCCGTGAGTTCCTAACCGGGAGGTCGAATATCATATGCGTAAATCCACGGGTTTTTTGGGGGCGGTCGGCCTTTCTCTGCCGGTTTTGATGCTTTTGTCCTCCGTTTCCGCCTGGAGCGGCCCGGTGGAGAAAATAGTGGTTTTCAGCGGATCTTCACACTTAAACCGCGCTGCTTCCGTCATAACGCGGGGCGGGGGGGAAATAACGAGAGAGCTGAACCTCATCAACGCTGTCGTGGCCAGCTTTCCTTCGGAGGAGAGCGCTTCGCAGTCCCTGAACCGGATGCCCGGCGTGGTACTGGTGGAAAATGACGAATATTTATATTGGCTTCTCGGGGAGGAGATTCCTTCCGGCATTCCGTCTCTCGAAAATTTCATGCGGGCCGCGGCCCAGGCGCCGGTCCCCGCGGCGCGGCCGGCGGAACAGCCCGTAAGCACCCAGAAACTGCCGTGGGGCATGAAAAGAATGGGGGCCTCGGCCGCCTGGCAGAAAGTTACGGGCCGGGGTGTGAAAGTCTGCGTTCTGGACACCGGCATAGACACCGATCATCCTGATCTCGCGGCTAATTATGCCGACGGCTATAACTTTGTGAATCCCGGCGCCGCTCCGGAAGACGACACAGGTCACGGCACCCATGTCTCAGGCATAATCGCCGCCGCGCATAATAGTTTCGGCGTTATAGGCATGGCTCCAGGGGCGTCGCTGTATGTGGGGAAGACCATGGACGCAAAAGGCGGCGGCAAGATTTCATGGCTTATAGACGGGTTGGGCTGGTGCAGGGATAAAGGCGCCAGGATAGTCAACATGAGCCTCGGCAGCCCGAAGCCGTCGGAAGCCGCATACAAAGCTATAAAAGCCGTTTATGCCGAAGGCGTGACCATCATTGCCGCCTCCGGTAACGATCCTAAAGCCTCTGTCTCCTATCCGGCGGCGTATCCTGAAGTTATAGCCGTTTCGGCCCTCACGCCCGAAACCTGGAGCGTGTCTGGAATTCTTACACCGGAGGGCGTCGACCCTCTTGCGTCCACAGGCCCCGAAGTGGACATCATAGCGCCCGGCCAGATTATCTACTCGACCGCGCTGGAAGGTTCTTACAACACGATGAACGGCACCTCGATGGCCGCTCCGCACGTGGCCGGCGCCGCCGCCCTCGCCATGAGTTTCGGCTATGTCACTCCGGCTGAAATAAGAGGGGCGCTTGAACGGGCCGCCGTAAAACTCCCAGGCCTCACCTCCGACCAGCAGGGCTTCGGTCTTATAAACGTCGGCAATATCCCCGCAAAACAATAGCCGGTCATCCGCGCAGGACTAAAAAGGTGCCAGGCACCTTTTTAGTGTATGCCGTGCATCCAGGTTTTTAATTTGGGGGTGATCAGGAGGAGGAGCGCGGCGGCTCCGAGCGCGGTGCCGGTCGGAACCATGTAGAACAGCGTGTGGTTCATCGCGTCGTAATTTCCGGCGAAGAAGCCGCCCGCGAAGTTGGCCGCGAAACTTGAAAGGAGCCAGACGCCCATCATAAGCGAGCCGAACTGCACCGGCGCGAGTTTCGTGACCAGGGACAGGCCGACGGGCGACAGGCACAGCTCGCCCAGGGTGTGAAAGAAGTACGCGCCTATCAGCCACATTACGCTCACGGGACCCGACTGCTGATACATCGCGGCGGCCGCTATCATGACGACGAAACCGATGGCCAGGAGCCCCAGGGCGATCACGAACTTGACGGGGCTTGACGGTTCTTTGCCGGCCTCTCCCAGGCTTACCCACATCCTGGAAAAGAACGGCGCTAAGATGAATATCAGCAGCGGGTTGATGGACTGGAAGTAGCTGGCCGGCATTTCCCAGCTCCAGCCGAACAGGCTTATCACCCTGTCGGTTTCCCGGTCGGCGAACAGCGTAAGCGAACTGCCGGCCTGTTCGAAAGCCGACCAGAAGAAGATGCTGAAGAAGACCATTATAAAGATCACGGCTATGCGCTGTTTCTCCGTATGGGTGAGGTTGGATTTCTCCGGCTTCGCGGCGTAGGCGTATACCAGACCGCCCAGAACCGCCAGGATCAGCAGCGTGTAGGCATACGAGGGGATCATTCCCTTTATATCGTAGCCGCTGAACTGGAAGGCGCTGGCCGTAAGGAAAGCCAGAACGATCCCGATAAGCACAAAAGGGACATAGGGCTTTCCGCCCGCGGCGGCCGGCCTGAGCCCCTTGTCGCCCAGCAGGGCCTTCTGTCCCCACAGGTACATCACAAGTCCCAGCACCATGCCGACACCGGCGGCCCCGAAGCCGTAATGCCAGCCCACTTTTTCTCCCAGGGTTCCGCACACCAGCGGCGAGAAGAAAGCGCCCAGATTTATCCCCATATAGAAGATAGTGAAGCCCGCGTCGCGCCGCGGGTCGTTTTCTTCGTAAAGCGAGCCGACCACCGTGGAAATATTAGGCTTGAAAAACCCGTTGCCCATTATCAGCAGTATCAGGGCGGAGAAGAAGAACGGCAGCGGCGGGAAAGCCATCGCGAAATGCCCCAGCGCCATCAGCGTTCCGCCGATTACGATGGACTTGCGCTGTCCCAGGTAGCGGTCGGCGATATAGCCGCCGAGCAGCGGCGTAAGATACACCATTCCGGTGTACCAGCCGTAGATCTGGCCGGATTTCTCGGTGGAAAACTGGAGATACTTCACCATGTAGAGCACTAAAAGCGCGCGCATCCCGTAATAGGAAAAGCGCTCCCACATCTCTACGAAGAACAGGAGGAACAGTCCTTTCGGCTGGTTATGGTGTATGCTCATTGTTTTTCTATCGCCAGATTCGCGGCGGTTTCTTCTCCGGCTGAAAGCGCGCTTTCGGAGACGGCGCAGCGGAAACCGATATCATCGTTGGATCTGTCGTTGCTGGCTCTGTTGGCGGATCTGGCGGCGTCCGCGTCAAAAGCCCAGGAGCCGCCCCTGATCACGCGCTCTTCCGCTTTCTCCGGGCCCCGGGGATCTCTGTTGGGGCTTTTCTGGTAGTACCATTTCTCATAGTAGTCGCTTGTCCATTCCCAGACATTGCCGTGAATGTCGTAGAGGCCGAGGGGGTTGGGTTTCTTTTCGCCCACGGGGTGCGGTTTCGCGCCGGAATTCCCATCGTGCCAGGCATAATCCCCGGCCGGGACCGAGTTCCCTCCGAAAGAAAACTCGGTTTCCGAGCCGGCGCGGGCGGCCGCTTCCCATTCCGCCTCGGTGGGCAGGCGCCTGTTCTTTGAGGCGCAATAGGCCTGCGCGTTCTGGGCCGTGACTCCCGCTATGGGGCAGGTTTCGCAGGTCTTAAGCAGGGAATAAAGCCGCTTGTAATAATCTTCTTTGCCGGAGTCTATGTTGAATTTTCCGTTCGGTTTGGCCCATTCGGGATAATTCCCGGAAGTGTCTTTCACAAACCGCATATAGTCTCCGATAGTGGTTTCGTATTTATCAATGTAAAAAGCGTCCAGATAAACGGCGTGCCGTGGATGCTCGTCGGGATCTCCCGCGCCCTCGGGAGAGCCCATAAAATATTCTCCGGCGGGCAGGCGAGCCATATCTTTCGTTTTTTCCCGCAGTTCCGCCTCTTTTTTTTCTTTCAGAAAATTATTGGCCGAGGCCAGGCATGGACCGCAGGCGGTATCCGCCTCGGGAGAGTTGATATAAGCTATGATACCGTCGGTCAGCTTGCCGGAAACAGGCATAAACTGCTGCGCGCTCTGGCGTCCGCGGCCGGAGGCCCAGAAAACAAAGGCCGCGCCGAGCAGCAGCGCTGAAATAAAGATATGCGGGGGGATGCTTGTCTTGTCCGGGGTGGATTTTCCGCAGTGTGGACAGATCTTTTTTGCGCCGGGTGTTTTTGGCATTCAGGTATTTCAACAGTCGTCGTAATGTGACTTTCGGATATAAAGTATACAAAAATCTCCGCCCCCTCCCGCAATAATTTTGTAACTCGTAATTTGTATCATATGAGGATGTTGATAGGGCGAAACAGGTATTATGGCCCCTGAGATCCTGGTGCTGCTGGGGGTATGCGGCTTTGGGCTGCTCGTCGCGCTTTTCGTGCTCTTCCGGGGCGCGGAGTATATAAATTCAACGCTGGGCGGGATCCGCGAAGTGCGGTCTGACAGGCTGATACAGCAGTTTACGCGGGCGATGGCCGTTTCGGAAAACCGGCTGTATGTCAAATCCCGGCAGTTGGAGGAACTCGCCAAAAAGCTGGCCGGCGCCAATCTGACACTTGAGCAGATGGACAACATGAAGTCCAAATTCCTTTCCATGGTGGTGCACGATGTACGGACCCCGCTGGCCTCCATCAGGGGCTTCAGCGAATTGCTGCTCAAAAAAAATGCCGGAGAAAAAGAGGCGCGGTACCTCAAGAACATCGTTACTTCCACCGACCAATTGGGCCGCCTTATCGCCGACCTGACCGACGTGGCCATGATAGAGGCCGGAAAACTCAAGATCGAGCGCGCGCGGTTCGCTTTCGGCGCCCTGATAAGCGGTCTGCTGCCCTCTATGGAGGTAATCGCGCGCGGCAAGGGCGTGGTTCTGAAATACGACCGGGTCCACTCCGAAGCGGTAGTGGACGGGGACAAGTTCCGCCTCTCCCAGGTGCTTCAGAATCTTTTGAACAACGCCGTCAAATTCACCCCGGCGGGCGGGCTTGTGGAAGTCGGCACCCGGGCGGAGGGCCGCTGGCTGATAGTGAACGTGAAAGATTCCGGCGCAGGCATTCATCCGAGCGAGACCCGCAAGATCTTTGAGAAATTTTATCAGGCCAGGCACCAGAAAGACGAGAAGCTTCGCAAACTGGGCTGGGGGCTGGGCCTTTCAATCGCCCGGGAGATCATTGTCCGGCATGGGGGGGAGATAGGCGCTACCAGCGCCGGTCTGGGCAAGGGTTCCACTTTCTGGTTCAAAGTCCCCGCCGTCTTTCCCTGACAGGCTCCCGGGTTAACAGTTCCTTAATTTTTCGGCAATACCCTGTATACGGCCCAAATCGTATAATATGGGTGTAGCGGCCTAAAGAGCCCGTATAACGCGGAGGGAGGGGAGTCGTGAGTTCAGGCGCAAACGAAGAGGATCCCGGTTTTTCCGGATTTAAAGCGGAAAGCGACGCGAGATTCGCCGCCCTGGAGTCCGCCGTAAAGGCCAAATTCGACAGAATTGACCGCAGGCTGCGGGAACTCTCCGTCAAGCAGGAATTGTCCGGGGAGTCCGCGGCCGCGCAGGCCGGGAGTCTGGAACGGCTGGAAGATGGCCTGGACGCTCTTGGCGCCAGGGAGGAGATTTCCGCCCGGAAGCTGAAAGAGGCTCTCGAAAGGCTTGCCGGACTGGAAGAGAATTTCGCTTCCATGGATAAGCTGAAAGCCGGAATAAGCGAGATCCGGGAAGCTTTGGAAAACACCCCGGTTTCCGCGGAGGAACTCCGTTTCTGTGTGCGTAAAATGGGGGTTATCGAGGCCGCTTTTACCGGGTTTTCGGGGAAGCTTGCGCGGCAGGAAAAGAACCAGGCTTCAACGGCCTCATCCATAGGCGATCTGGAGAACAAGCTGGAATATTTAACCGTAATACTGAACCGGCTCCGCGAAATGGTCGGAAAAACAATGCAATCGCCCTCAAAATAGCGTTATCTTTTTAATAAGGCTTCGCCGGAATGAAAAAAAATAAAAAACTTCGGAATTTCTTCGGGATTTGCTGAAACGAATCACGTACACTATGTCGTGCCGGTTGCTGGATACCGGCCGCAGGGTGCCGTACAGCCACACTTATGAACCTTATTAAACGGCTGATGATGACGGGAGTTGTTTTTGCGCCGGCGCTTATGGCGGCCGCGGCGCCGCTGTTTGCCGCTCCCTCCCTGCTTTCCCCGGCGGCGGCCGCGGCGGCCGTTTCCCAGAGCCCGGCGCTTAGCGCGGCGGATCTGACGCTTGGCGCCTCGGTGCAGTACCATTTCCAGGTGGACACGGTGCAGACGATGGACTCTCAGGGGGGCTCGCCGCAGGGCGACTTCGACCAGACCTCGGCGCAGGTATTCGCGTCTTCGGGGGCGTTCAGCGGTCAGGATTCCACCATTACAGTTACGGGCGACGCTTACAACAGCCTAAGCACGGCCACTTTCGCGTTTTACTCCTCAAGTGCCAGGCTTAGCGCCAATACCTTGTATTACTGGCGGGCGCGGGCCAAGCCTTCGGGCGGCGCTTACGGCGCGTGGTCAGGCACGGCCAGTTTCACCACGGGGGAATTTGCGGCGCCGGCGCCGGTTAACAATATTTTTATAGGCAACGTTTCCATTTCCAGCCCCACGGATTCGTCGGCCGTCATCACTTTCAATATCCGGGAAAACAACGTCTCCACCGGCACGTCCCCGGGAGGCGGCGAGTATAATACGGCTGACTGGATCTTTGTCAAGTTTTCAACCCAGGCCGGGGCGGACGGCTCCTGGAACCACGCCGCGCTTACGGGCGGTTCCGTGGGCGCGGGCGCGGCATTTACAGCGGCAAGCGACAACATGGGCGTTTTTCTGAACCATACCGCCGCCCAAAGCCTCTGGTCTTCTACCGTGACGCTGACCTGGAATTACGCGGCCGGCGGCGCGACCGCGGCCAATTCCGCCATGGTGAAAGTCTTCGCCGTCTCCATGGTGCGCGTGCCGTCCGGCAGTTTCGTCTATAACGCGGGCGGCATAGGCGGCAGTTTATACAATAATTACGGCGGCGGCGCGCAGGCGACGGTGGCGTCCGCAAATGATATTCCAACCGGCGCGCCGGCAGGCTGGCCCAATGGCTACAACAGTTTTTATATAGGGCGTTACGAGATAACGCAGGGGCAGTATGCTGATTTCCTGAACACCGTATGGTCCAGCACCGCGGCGGTGCTTTACTACAGCGGCGTGGCAAACGGGCATAATATGACCAACTCCGGAACGTATCCGAACAAATATGCGGCTGTGGACAGGAACGCGGCCAAGAACTATCTGTCGGTATCCGACGCCTGGAGCTATATGAGCTGGGCGGGGTTGCGGCCGATTACCGAGATGGAATTTGAGAAAGCGGGGCGTGATATCAACGGCGACACCCGGACATACCCCTGGGGCAATACCGCGCCGGACATTCTAACCTACACTCCGCCGAACGAGGGCGGAACCTGCATAAGTAAGTACCTTAATTACAACAATACGGCAGGGTGCACAAAAGTGCTTGACGTGGGCCGGTATATGAGCGGAGATATGTATAGAACAGCAGCCGAAACCGGAGCATCGCCGTGGGGTATACCTGATTTAGCCGGTAATGTGTGGGAGTTCATATTAAACAGCAGTTACGCGAGCGTACCCGCGAACGGAACCGGGACGGTATACTGGCCTGGAGGATGGCCCGTGCCGGGTGCCACTAACGCCGGCCTGCGCGGCGGCGGCTGGTCATACATTGCGTCGTACGTACGCGTGTCTGACCGCTACTTCACTAGTTGGGCTAACACTAGTCGTAGCAGCTCCTTCGGTGCGCGTTGTGCCAGGACGCCTTAGTTAACCCTTGCTCTTTTTCCCATTTACACCTGGGAAAGATAGCAGAGGCTAAAGCTGGGGAAGAGGTAAGAGGTTAGAAAAGATCTGACTTCTAAAATTATGACTCAGGAAACGGCAAAAAAGGCCGATAAGGCGCTAAACACCTTCAAAAAGGTAACAGGTACCTTTTCAGGTTCCTGCGCTTTTGGGTTTGTTTTTTTCCTGGTTTCATCCCTTATCCTTCATCCCTCATCCCTTCTTTACGCCGCGGATCTTTACCCCGGCAATGGGTCGGCTTATGGGGGGAATCCGGCGCCGGTGGAATTGTGCCCGGTGAATACGGCTGTTTCAACGCCGTCTTTTCCGGCTAATACTAGCTATGTGAATATGCAGCCTAACTTCAACTGGATCGGGCCCAGCACGGGGACGGCTGTGGGGCTGGCTTCCTATCAGTTGCAGGTTTCAACCAATGATCCGTCTTTCGCTACTACTTTGATTAACCTTTCTACGCCGGCGTTTACCAGCACGATGACGAGCGTGGGGGCCGGGGCTTATATTTCGACTTATACGCTGGCGAACTCGACTACTTATTACTGGCGCGTGCGCGGGCGGAGCGTGATCGGTAACGATTCACCCTGGTCGCAGGTGTTCAGTTTTGTCACCGATTTCGCGAGCCCGACGGTTTCAGGCTTCATGAGCTACAACTCGACCTCCGGGATTTCAGGCGAGACGCAATGGAACAATCTGGCTTCGGGCGTGACAGCGCAGATAACGGTGCAGGATATCCTGTCGGGCCTGGCGGTTTCAACCGGGGCCTTGATCCACAGAGGCGACGGCCACGACGATCCCGGGGCGACCAGCGGCTACGGCGTGATGTATTCCACGAACGCGGGCGCAAGCTGGGTGGACTGGTCAACGTATACGGCGACGCTGTCCGGGACGGGGGAGTCTTCTCTTTTTAGTCTTGCCGCGTTCAACGGCAAGTTGTATGCCGGAACCGGGGCAAACGGCAAGATATACTCTTCCGCTGACGGACTGAGCTGGACGCCGTCTATGAACGGTATAGGGGCTATTGGTATTTACAGTCTTGCCGTATTCAACGGGAAACTGTATGCCGGCACCGGGAATAGCGGTGTGATATATTCTTCCGCTGATGGTTTAAATTGGACGGTGGCATTACCCAGCATCGGCGAGCAGGTCGTCCGGAGCTTGTCCGTGTTTAACGGCAAGCTCTATGCCGGGACCGGTCCCAACGGCAAGATCTATTCTTCCGCGGATGGAACGAGCTGGGCGCAGGTGCTGGGCGGCACCGGGGAAACTTATATCTACAGCCTGGCCGTATTCAATGGCAAACTGTATGCCGGGACCGGCGCCAACGGCAAGATCTATTCTTCCGCGGACGGATCGGTCTGGACGCAAGTTATGGGAGGCACCGGAGAGATAAGCATTTATAGTCTTACCGTGTTCAATGGCAGGATGTATGCCGGCACCGGGGCCAACGGTAAAATCTATTCTTCCGCCGACGGGACGGCCTGGACGCAAGCACTGAGCGGTACAGGGGAGGCTTACATTAACAGCCTGGCTGTACTTAATGGCAAGCTGTACGCCGGGACATACTCCAGCGGCATGATCTATTCTTCCGCTGACGGCGTGAGTTGGAAACATATTATGAGCGGCCCCGGGGAGATCCATATCCGGAGCCTGTCTGCGTTCAACGGCAGGCTCTACGCCGGGAGCGGCAATAATGGGAAGGTCTTCCAGGTTTCGCCGGTGGCGGCTGCGCTGACCGGCGTCGACGGTAACTTGGCCGCGCAGACACTGACCGCCCGGGGTCTTAATCTGGTCCAGTCCACCAATACGCAGACCTGCAACGGAGCGTCGCCCTGCGGCGCGACCAATCAGGTTAAATTTACAGTCACCGACATGGC
>MGTT01000028.1 GCA_001799575.1 Elusimicrobia bacterium GWA2_56_46 | reverse complement strand
TCCAGGTATGTGGGATTGGCCCACCCTTAAGTGGGTCCGGTTATGTGGGATTTACTACGCCAAAACTGGGGCTAAGTACGTGGGACGGAACACGAGGCTGAACTTTTCCAGCGTTACCACGCTTGAAAAATATATCGGGCACCTGAAAGAGGCGTATCTTGTTTATGTGCTCCAGCGCTATTCGCATAAAGCGGCCGAGCGGTCCGGAGCGCCCAAAAAGATATATCTGGTGGACAATGGTTACGTGGCCGCCGCGGCGGTGCAACTTTCCCCGGGCCGGGGCAGGCTTATGGAAAACCTTGTCTTCGGCGAGCTGCTTAAAGCCGGCTTTGCGCCAAACCGAGATTTATTTTACTATAAAACCAGAAATGGAAGAGAGGTGGATTTTGCGCTCAGGAAAGGGCTTAAAATAAGTTCCCTGGTGCAAGTATCTTACGGCTTCGACGTGCCCGGAGTTAAGGAGCGCGAGATCAAGGCGTTGCTGGAGGCCGGCGGGGAACTGGCTTGCGATAAACTTACCGTTGTAACCTGGGACTACGAAGAGACTTTGGACGCGAGGGGCAAAGAAATCTGTTTTATCCCGTTGTGGAAATGGCTTGTGGAAAACAGGGCCTGATCTCATCTGCTGCGAAGTTTTTTCGAACGGCCCTTGACAAACTGCGGGGGGGGGGGGGTATACTTGTTTCATGGAGTTCAATCAAACGTTGTAGCGGAGGGGTTATGAATAGCTGGAAAAAATATGCGCTCGGCGCCGTGCTGGTGACGGCGGCGGGGCTTGCCTACGTTAACAATTCGCACAGGAATATACCGACGGATCTCAGGGACGCGGTGATAGACGGCGCCGCCCTGGATTCCCGGTTCGCCGCCACGGAGCAAGGCAACGGAACTGTTCCGATTCCGAAAGCCCCCGCTCACGCCGAGACCGGAGCTGTGGGTAAAGGCTATATAGGCGGAAGCGATCCGTCTCTTGGCGTGCCCGAGCGGCCGGTTGAGTGGGTAACCATTCCAGGCGGAAAGTTTATGATGGGGACTGACAGCGTAGAAAAAGGTTTTGAAAGTGCCAGGCCGATACACACGGTCACCATTAAAACCTTTGACATGGCCAGAACAGAGGTTACAGTGGCGCAATATAACGAATGCGTCGTGAAAGGAAAATGTACGGAACCGGATACTAACAAGCATTATTGCAATTGGCTTAAAGCCGGCCGGCAAGATTCGCCGGTTAATTGTCTGAGTTGGAAACAGGCGGATGAATATGCCAAGTTTAAGGA
This sequence comes from Elusimicrobia bacterium GWA2_56_46, assembly GCA_001799575.1. Lineage (GTDB taxonomy): Bacteria > Elusimicrobiota > Elusimicrobia > Elusimicrobiales > UBA9959 > YA12-FULL-51-18. Next base: position 234,655 of record MGTT01000028.1, on the reverse strand, counting down.
CGCGAGACTGCCCAGCGAGTCCGAGTGGGAGTATGCGGCTACAGGCGGCGGCAAAAATCATAAATACCCCTGGGGTAATGATGAACCGACCTGCGACTACGTTATAATGCGCAACGATGGTGTGCGCGATTGTGGTTACGATGGCACGATGCCCGTGTGTTCGAGACCAGGGAAGACAGAACAGCGTTTGTGTGACATGGCTGGAAATGTGGCGGAGTGGGTGAGGGATGTGTATCGAGATTCATATGAGGGGGCGCCTGGTGACGGTGGGGCAGTGGAGGGCTCGGGTCTGCGGGTGATGCGTGGCGGCTCTTTCCGCGCCGAGAGTGCCCGCTACGTGCGGGCCGACAAACGCGGTAGCGGTGTCCCTGAAGAACGTTACGGCAACGTCGGGTTCCGCCTTGCGAGATCTCGTTGAGCCTCGGGGGTGAGAGTCTGTTGTGGCAAATCGGTTCGTGAGGTAAGTGACCCTGACGTGAGCATGGATCCCGTCCGGTGCGGTTAAGCCGGAGAATCAGCCCGCTGTTTTTTGAGCGGGCTGATTTTTTCAGGCACTGTCCCCGGGCGCGGATTCCGGTTTTAGTGCCGCCCTCGCTGTTTGGGCGCGCGCAGCACAAAATAAGCGCGATACAAGTCTACAACATCGCTTATTAGGAAGTTTTCGGTAATTTAAGGAGCCAGATTTCCGAATCGTCACGACAAATTAGTTGACAATTATAGGAAGCGCACCCGTGATTTATGGTGGGTTTGTTGAGACTTGAGGGATCACAATACGCGAAAGTTTCATGGAGGGACGGCGGCGGGGTATAGTTGGAGGGGTGACAGCCATGGGTCGGATCGGGCCGGAGGGGAACCGGCGCGAAGTCGCCGGGCCCCGCAGGCCCGATGGGTCCCATGGCTGGCAGGCCCCCGCACTTGCAGCCCGCCGCCGTCCCGACTTTACTATCCTGCGGCTCTCTAACCCAAAGCCGACCGGCCCGGAGTTATCCTTTATTTCTCCAGCACTTCTATATTGGCCCTTGGGATCACCAGCGTCTCTCCGCCCGGCAGGTCCACTTCCAGCACCCGCACGTGCGACTCGCTGCCCACCTTGGTCAGCTCCGGCGGCAGCGACTTCACCGTCCCGATAACCCCGAAATGCGGCTCGCGGATGATCCGCACCGGATCCCCCGGCTCGATCCACCCGCGCCCATCTTCCTTCTTGCAGGTAGTCACGTTCTTCGGATAACCGGGCACTATGATCTCCGGCCGCATCACACCCGCGCGGATCTGGGTGGCGCCGGAGACCGACGCCTTCTCCCCATTCCTGGACGACAGGAGTTTAAAAGTATACTCCGCCATCGGGATCATGCCGAAACCCTCCGTCACTATGAGCGTGATCCCGATCCGTTCGGTACCCGTGACGGCCACGCCGATATCGTAACCCAGCAACTGCCGGAGATCCCGGTCGTGAATGCCGCCCGCCACTATGGCGTGCACGCCCAGCTCCACGGCCCTTTTTATGGCGGCCAGGCTGACGTGCCTGCCACCGATAACGATCTTGCCCTTGTGCGCCGCGTTCAGGGCCTCCGGGGCCAGATCTTCGTCGGGGCTGGCCGCCACGACATCGATCTCCCCGTTGGTCTCTCCGCCTATCCCGAAAATGCCCTGTATGAACGTGCCCTCGGATTCCACCGTCACGCCGAAATTGGGGGTAACCTCCACGACCTTCCCCTTAACATAAGCCTTGATGGGCAGGATCTTGGGAGGTTCGCGGAGAAGAACCTGGCCGGTCACGGCGGAAACCGTTTCTATCGTGCCGTCCACGGGAGACTCCACGGAAGTCTTGAACCATTTCAGCAGAGGCTTATTCTCGGCGATGATCTCGCCTTTTTTTACCGGCTCGCCCTCTTTTTTCAGCATGAAAGCCTGGATCTCTTCGGGGCCCACGGCCAGACGGTTTGCGACGTTAACCGAGAACACCTTGCCGGGGAGCTGGGTCTGGGCCACCACGTCCAGAGCCTCCACCTGCCGGTCCAGTTCCACCAGGACTTTTCCGGGGATGGGAAGGAGCCTTTTCTTCCTGAGTACCGTGCAGGGTATGACTTTCAGACCGGGCGTATAAGCGTGAGCCATAAATTATATCCTCCAAAAATTCACTCCCTTACACCGGGTACATCTCCATCGCTTTGTACCACTTGTTCAGATCGGAGATGCGCTTGGCCGGAACCTTGGCCAGATCGAACGGCCGGCCGCGTCCGTCCAGCACGACGCCGACCACGCCGCCTTCGATAGCGGCCTCCACCCTGCCGCCGGAACCGGCGCCCATATCGAAACCCTTGGCCGGCTTCACTATCGCTTTCCCTTTAGGCGAGGTAAAAGGAACGTGCAGGATCTCGCCGAAACGCAGTTCGCCGCTGTGGCGCTTGCCGTTTTCCTCGATAAGTTCCCACTCCATGATAACCTGGCCTTCCTTGCCCATGCCCTTCGGGGCCAGACAGGTGCCCAGGCGCACCAGGCAGTCGTTATAGAACACGTCCAGGGCCGCTTTCTCGCTTATCTGCGCCAGAACGCCCAGATGGGGCATCATAAAGATCGAGTCCACCGCTATCATGGTAACGCCCTCCGGCTGGTAGGCGTCTATCATCATCAGCATGGACTGCGTCCGACGGGGGGAATGCGCCAGGATGCCGCCCGAACCGATGATATAGTTCAAATCCATCAGGTTGATAAGGCTGGCCCCGCTCGCAGACTGTTCAAAAGCGTCGGAAATGGAGCGTTCCTGCTGCACGCCCTTAAGGCCCACGGCCAGCGCTTTATGCTGGTCGAAAGCCAGGCGCAGGGCTTCGCGCGCCACGGCGTGCTCCACCTGCAGGTCTTCCACGGTCTGCGGAATAGTGGTGGGGCGTATCATTTTGTTCTTAAGGCGGTTCCGGAGATCCTGCTCCTCCAGGTCGAAAGGCAGCCACCTGAGAATGTTGGGGAGGCCGGCCTCGGCCATGACATTGGAGATTGAATAACTCATACCGAGATTGGCGCTCACGGTGCGGTTGAACACTCCGGAGAATACCGAAAATACGTCGGTGGTGGCGCCGCCGATATCCACGGCCAGCACGTTGAAATTATTGGCTTTGGCGAATTTCTCCGTCATGACGCCCACGGCGGCCGGGGTGGGCATGATGGGGGCGCCCACCATCTTCATCAGTTTCGGATAGCCGGGGGCCTGCTGCATCACGTGCTCCAGGAAAATATCGTGGATCTTGTGGCGGGCCGGCATCAGGTTCTCCCGCTCCAGGGAGGGCCGCAGATTTTCGGTGACGATAAGGGCCGTGCTTGAGTCCAGGATCTCTTTTACCTGCGGCTGGGCCTTATTATTCCCGGCGTAGATGACGGGGAGTTTGTAAGAAGCGCCCAGGCGGGGCTTGGGGTCGGCCGCTTTCAGGAACTGGGCCAGTTCCACCACGTGGGTCACGCTGCCGCCGTCCGTGCCGCCGGAAAGCAGCATCATGTCAGGCCTGAGCTGGCGGATGCGCTCGATCTTCTCGTGGTCGGCACGGCCGTCGTTGGAAGCCAGCACGTCCATGACGATGGCGCCCGCGCCGAGGGCGCAGCGCTGGGCGGATTCGCCGGTCATCGCCTTCACGGCGCCGGCCACCATCATCTGCAAGCCGCCTCCGGCCGAAGAAGTGGAGACATAGATGTCGGCCCCGGTATTGCCGTTATTGGGTGTGATGATGCGTTCGCCGTCCAGGATCCTGCGCCCGGAAAGTTCTTCCACTTCGGTGATGGCGTTCAGCACTCCTTTGGTGACGTCCTCAAAAGGGGCTTCGACGGTGGTGGGAGCCTCGCCGCGGAAAGTCTGGCGGTAGGTGTCGCCCTTCTTCTCTATCAGGATGGCCTTGGTGGTGGTGCTGCCGCAGTCCGTCGCGATTATTATCTCAAGATTTTCTTTTGACATTGCAGTTCTCCCGTATCATTTGTCCGCTTTCGTAATGTCCGCGTCCAGCTCCTCTACAAAAAATGTTACCGCTTCGGGGTTCTCCAGCAGTTTCACCAGCCTTTCCATTTCCGCCCCGCTGAAAAGGGCGCTAAGCATGGGCGTCAGGAAAACGAGCGCCTGGGAACCGAGGCCGTGCAGGGGCCGCGTGCTTTCAAGAGCGAGGGCGGCGACGGAACCCATTGAGCGCTTCTTAACCTTAAGCGCCAGATCCCGGAGAAATTTTTTTTCCTCTTCGGCGACTACGCCGCGCCCCGGCAGTTTGAAAGCGTTTTTCCAGATCCCCATTATTTTTAAAAACCCCGCCGTTCAGACTGAAGACCGCTTTTTCGTCCCGCCGGAGGGAAAACTTATTTTAAGCCGCGCCCCCGGCCTGAGCCCGTGCCTGCGGGCCGCCCCGCCGGCCAGTTCCAGCACGCAGGAAGCCGGGGCCGACGCGCCGGCGACCTCAAAATCTTTCTGCCCCGGCCTGGAGGGGGGTACGCGGTGAAAAACTTTCCCCACTTTCAAACCTGCGTCCAGGAACACCATATCCAGTTCCACGAAAGTGTTCTTCATCCAGAAGCTTTTCTCCCCGGCCTCGCCGAAAACGAAAAGCATCCCGCGATCCTCTTTCAGTTCTTTGCGGAACATCAGCCCCCGCGCCTGCGCCTCCCCGGTCAAAGCCAGCTCCACCCTGACCTTGAACCCGTCCGGCAGAACAAGCAGGGCCTCCGAGGCGCCCCTGGGTATTTCCAAAGCTCCGGCCGGCGCCGCGAAAAACAGAAAGAGGAGGACTGAAAAGAATTCCCTTTTCATTTGCGTTTACCGGACCGCCGTGGACAGCTCCACCGTGGAAGCGCCGGAGGAGGAATCGGCCGCGAAAGCCGCGGCCGGGGGGTCCACAAAAACCGCCCTTACCTCTATTTTTTTCTGAAGCTCCTCCGATTCCCTGAAAAGTTTCATGAGATCGGCCTTGTTCTTTTTGGCTATGGCCTGGAGCGTTGCGCCCTTTTCGCGCTCCCTGGCCAGGGCCTTGAACGTGTTTTTTGAGTCCCTGGCGATGGCGAACAGGATCAGCAGTTCCTGCCGGTAAACGCCCTGGCGCATATACGAGGCCGCGGCGCGGGCCGGGTTTGTGGATTCGAACACCGCGTAAAGCGCGGCCGTGGAATTTTCAAGAACAAAAGCTTTGGCGAACACATCCTCGTCCCGCTGGTTCAGCTTCGCTTCCTCGCTCCTCATAAAAGCGTCCGGCCCCATCTCGGCGCCAAGATACATCTGCGCTGAAACGGGCATCGCGGCCGCCGTAAGGATAAAAAGAAGCTTCAACATATCCAAATCCGGATTCAGGATCAAAGGTTGCTTCGTCATTCCGGCGAAAGCCGGAATCCAGGCCTTGCCGGAATCTGGACACCGGCTTGCGCCGGTGTGACAAACCAATTGAATTACAGCGAGGTTGTCACCAGCGTTTCCGTGGTAAGAACCCCCGGAATAGAGCGGATATCCTGCACCACAAGATTCGACAGCGTGGGCAGATCGTCGGTCTCCATATCCAGCACCAGATCCCAGCGGCCGAACACGGCCGACATATGGACGACGCTTGTAATGGCCTTCAATTTGGCCAGGGTCTGCTTCTCTTTGCCGGGCATAAGTTTCACCAGCACAAGTCCGGTTACCATAGCTTTAATCTCCTGTGAACTGCTGCGCCTGGGCGCGTTTTCATCCATTATACTATAGACGCGCCGCGTTCAGGGAGCAAATAAAATATTCCGGGACAATATTCCGCCTCCCTGCCGCCCCAAAGTTAACTATAATCATAATATGCGGGGACGTTGATTAACAGTCTGTTAAGGGAGAAATTTATGACTACGGCAAATATTTCATCCACGGACATTCTTGACCATGTGGCTCCGGATTCGCTGAAAGGCATCCCGCGCCGGCAAACCAATCCGGCCCGCTGGAACGGCGGAAGCTGGGGAGCTTTTACGGACGCTCTTCGCTCGCAGAATATAGAGATCTGCGAAAAAAAACAGACCTGCCGGGTTTACGCGGTTGATTCCGGAGGCCTGGCCTCCGGCCTGCCCCACGGCGTGGCGCTCGCCCGGTCGGCGGAACAGATCTCGGCCATCCTGAAACAGGCCCAGCTTCACCGCGTCCCCGTGACGGTAAAGGGCGGCGGACTTACCACGGAGGGGGAATCCGTGGCGTTCGGCGGCCTTCAGTTGGATATGCGGGCCATGAACCGCGTGCTCTCCGTGGACGCGAAAAACATGACGGTCCGCGCGCAGGCCGGCATTTACTGGCACACCCTGGGCGAGGTTCTACGCCGCGACGGCCTGGATTACCTGTCGGCCCCTCTCAATATGACTTCCTCGGTCGGAGGCACGCTGTCCGTCGGCGGCATAGACATTAACTCTCCCCGGCTGGGCTGCAGCGCCGACCAGGCGGTCTCCCTCCAGGTCGTGACCCCGACGGGCGAGATCAAAGAATGCTCCGAATCGGAAAATCCGGAGCTTTTTGAACGGGTCCTGCTCGGCTACGGCCAGTTCGGCGTGATCACGGAAGCCTCTATGCGTATCCGCAAATTCACGCCCCTTACGATGCATTACTTTTATTACGGCTCTCTCCGGGAGGCGATGGAAGACCTCCAGCTGCTGGTGCGCGGGGACGCGGCGGATTATTGCGGCATCCTCACCGTCCTGGACAAGGCGGTCAACCTGCTGGTGGCTTTCGATTCCGACGAGCGGGAACGCGCTTTTTTCTCCGGCTGGCGGGGACGCCTGCGCGGCCACGGCCAACTGGGCTTCGCGCTCCGCATGACCTGGCATTACGCGCTCAGGCCCTGGCGCATCGGCGAAGCGCTCTATCTCCTGGGCCGCAAGCGGGCGCTTGAACCGGCGTTCAAGCCGGAACACCACCTGGAAAAAAACAAGATCGTGGACCGGACGGTGGTATTCAGTAACTCGGTATGGAAATTCTGGGGCGGGAAACGGATGGTGATCCCGGATCTGGCCACCAGCGCCGAAAAGTTCGTGGAGGCCATAGAGCGCGGCAACGCGGTCTGCAGGAAGTATTTTCCGCGCTACACCCTTTACTGCGTGGGCATCAAGCTTTCGGGCCGGCGCGAACGCTACGAGCTCTCCTGCATCCCGCCGGACGCGGAGGGTTTCGCCTACGGCTGCGAGTTCGAGCCGATCCTGGGCGGCGAGGACTACAGCCGCGAATATCTCCAGGCGTTCAAGAACGAGATCTACGATATTGGCGTGGAGATGAAGACCAGCTACTACCGTTTCGGCGGAATGATGAAAGGCTACATCCGCCGGGTGTTCGGGGACGAACTTGTGGAGAAACATCTCGCCATGAAGCGCGCGGCCGACCCGGCGATGATCCTGAATCCGGACGTGATATTTTAAGGAATAAAAAATGAATACTACCGACATGGAAACATCTAACCGCGGAGCGGGATCCGGCTATGAAAAATGCACGGGCTGCGCCGTCTGCACGCTTACCTGCCCGGTCTGGCATCAGACCCGGGACATAATACTCACGGCCGGCGGACGCTCCCGCGTCCTGCAGAGCGGCGGGACGCCGGAAGAGATGCGTGAATCCATTACGGCCTGCGTCCTGTGCGGGGCCTGCGCCGCCGTCTGTCCCGCGGGCGTGGACACGGTGGCCCTGACCACGGAACTCCGCGCGGCCCTGGCGGCCCGCGCGCCGCGCGGGTCTTTTTCCGGCGGAGGAAAGCCCTCCGCAAAACTGTTCTTTCCGGGCGCCGCCCTGCGCGGGAACGGAGAACTGCTGCGGCGCGCCGCAAGCCTGCTTGAAACGGACGGGTTCACGCTTTTCGACGACGCCGGGCTCTCAGAACTGGCCGGGGAGATGGAAACCGGCGGCCGGCCGGAACCGGAAGAATTAAAGAACTTCATCCATTCCATGTCCGGCGTGACGGAGATCGCGGCCGCCGACGGTTTTCTGCACCGCTACCTCCGGCAATGGCTGCCCGCCGTCCGCGTCTCAGGCCTCGGCGAGGCCCTGCTGCGGAAACGGGAAATAAAGAACGCCCTGAAAGCCGGAGATCTTTATATCATCGAAACGCGCGGCTATCACGCGGCTCACACCCGTCTTGTGACTTTCTACGACCGGATGCGGCTTGAAACCGGATGCGGGCTCAATACGAGCCTCCAGCGCGCGGCGATCCCCACCGGCGCGGCCAGCCGGCAGACCGTCGGCCGCCTGGACACCGCGGAACAGGCCCGCTGGATCCTGCACAAGCGCCGCCCGGCCCGGATAGTGGCGGAATCCGTGGAAGATCTGGAAGTTTTCAAGCGGACGCCGGAAAGTCCGGAAGTTATCCATATCGCGGAACTGGCCCGGATTCCTCAATCGGAATTAGCGGGGACAAGGGATGAAAGATGAGGGATGAGGGCCGGAAAGTGGACGCGCTCATCGTCGGAACCGGCCCGGCCGCGGCGGCCTGCGCCAAACGCCTGACGGACGCAGGGTATGAAACCGTGGCCCTGGAACGCAAAGAGCTTCCGCGCCGCAAACCCTGCAGCGGGATCCTTTCCCCGCGCGGCCACAGGTTCCTCATCGAGAATTTCGGCCCCCTGCCAAAAGAGATTCTGCATTCTCCCTCGTCGGCCTGCGGAGTAAAATTCCACTTTCCCAGTATGCGGACGGTTTCCATGGAGTTCGACGGCGGCCCCACGCCGCACCTCAACCGCAAGTTCGCGGATCACTGGGCCATGAAGCAAAGCGGGGCGGAGATCCATGACCGAACCGAATTCATCGGGCTTGAAGACAAGGGAACGCACGTCGAAGTTTCCACCAGGAAAGAAGAGCGGATCGTCCGCTACCGGGCGCGCTTCGTGATAGGCGCCGACGGGCCGGGCCTAGCCGTGGCGCGGGCTGTTTATCCGGATTACGCAGCGCGGCTCCCCTGGTTCGTGGTGGGGCAGAAATTCCACCGGATAATAGACTGTCCCCTGGATGATAAATATTTCCATTTCTGGTTCCATCCGGAACTGGGCCACTATACCTGGAGCCACGCCCGGGATGGCAGGCAGATAGTGGGGGTGGGTTTTCTGAAGGGGGGAAACTTCGATAACAGGCATAAGCGGGTGGTGGAATATCTGGAGCGGAAGCACCATGTCCGCCTGGGGCCCGCCGAGGAGCCGGAGGCCGTCACGGCGAACTTCGGCCCGTCCCTCATCAACCGTTATATTTTCGGCAGGGGCAATGTGCTGATAACCGGGCAGGCGGCGGGGTTTTTCAACATGATAGCCGAGGGGATGAGCTGCGCGCTGCATTCGGGCGCGATAGCCGGCGAAGCGGCCGTGGAGGCGTTCAGGAGTTCCAAAGACGCGCAGCGGACGTACCGCGGGATGATCGCGTCCGAGGTGCGGCGCTGCTCCGACCAGTGGAATCCGCTGCAAATAGCTTTCGGCAGGCCGCACGAGGCGGATTTCCGGGGCGCGATGAAAAAATTGACGCCGGGCGAAAGGCTCGGAATACTTCGCGAAATGTTTTCGTTTATCAGGCTCTACTCGCCCCTGAACTGGGGCCGCCAGATCCTCTGGCAGTCCCTCCGCCGCCTGCTCACAGGCCGCTACCCCGCCACCCGCTGGCTCTGATACTAACTCCGGGGAAAAAGGTGCCAGGCTTATTTTTCAGCAGAAAATGTGCCTGGCTCCTTTTTGCCGGCATCTTTTTGCCAAAAATGCGAGGGGCTAATGAGCTTTGGGCTCGGGCACCGCAGGATCGTAAAGGCGGGGCCTGGCGGCGGGCGGCCTTTTTGCTTCCTTCGGCCGCCTGCAGGACAAAAAGGCTGCCCGCCGCCACCCGCCGTAAAGCTTACGCGCTTGATGATCCTCACGATAGTTTCCCCGGCGGCTTTCACCGCAAATTTTAAAAAAGCAAAATCGAATTACCCATATCGGCATAGGCCCAAAAACCGCCGGTTTACGGGCCTTTGTGCTCATGAAGATTAAGGAATGAAAGGCCATAATATTTGTAGACGGGCAGGAAGCATGAGGCGGCCCGATAAACTAGGGGAGGAAAAATATGAAGAAGTTTATAATGATAGCGGTTCTTGCGGCGATGTCCGGCGGTGCTTACGCGGCTGAGTTCGAGGATTTACAGGCCGCCAAGGTTCTTGATATTAAAATCGCGGACGCCAGGGTGGTTATGCCCGCGAGAGCGGTTTCCGCAAAACAGACCGGCATCAAAAGTATGTACGAGCTGTGGGCAGGGGACAGCTTCAGCGATCCAGCCGATAAAAAACTCGTCGAGAAAGAAATGCACAGGCTTCTCAAGATCTCAACGAACAGGGCGGAGCTTATTGAGGTAAGGATGCTGCTCAGCAACCTGAACAGGGAAACTGATTATATGATTTCCCATGAAACCCGCGAGATCGAGTCCAATTGCCGGTATTTAAGAGAGAGCGCGGAATACGCTAACTTAACCGATGCCGAGATAATAGAAAAGATTGCCACGGCACCCGAGTTCGCAGACGCAAGTTTAAGTCCGAGGGCGGGTGCAGCTATGATTATCAGTGGCTCCGCGGTCGAACTGAAACATCAAAAAGAACAGAAAGCCGTTGTTATGAAAGAAAAGGCCCTGGTGGACGCCAGGCTGGCCGCACTGAGCTGAAAATAATAAGGTGTTTTAATCCAAAAGCCCGCGGCTGAAAAGCCGCGGGCTTTTTAATCCCAACCACGCGCACAACGCTCACCTATCGAACAGAGATCGCCGCGCAAGTCGGGGTGCGTATACGCAAAAACATTTTTATCCGCACTGGTAGAATTTGCGGGAATTGATAAAAACACCACCGCTTTTGTGGAATAATCAAGCATTATTGAGGTGATGAAATGACTCCGCAGTTGAGGTAATGCCACTGGCTATAAATGCAGGGCATTGCCGGCGCCCGCGGATTGAGTCGGCAGGAATACGGTGAATTCCGTCCCCTTCCCTTCTTCGCTTTTAAATTCTATGGCCCCGTCATGTTTGTGCGCCAGTTCATATACAAGCGACAGCCCAAGTCCGGTGCCTTTTCCCGGTTCCTTGGTGGTAAAGAAAGGCTCAAAGATTTTCTTTTGAACCTCCTTTGGAATGCCGCTGCCCGTGTCCCGAACCTGGATCTCCACATGCGTGGGACGACTGCCGGAAAGCGAGGTGCGGATGGTGAGCGTTCCTCCTTCAGACATCGCGTCTATGGCGTTATTGGCCAGGTTTATGATGATCTGCTGAAGCTGGGTTTTATTGGCGTGAATATGGGGCAGGCCGGCACCCAGCTCCTTTACCAGTTTTACGCCGCGCGTCTTGGTCTGCACCGCGATCAGGTACAGGGCGCCTTCCGCCGCGGCGTTCAAGTCCAGCTTCTCCATAACCTCGGTTTTAGAAGTTCTTGAAAAAATCAGCAGGTTCTGAACCAGGTCTCTGCACCGCACCGCTTCCCGTTCTATGGTTTTGAGCGGCAGCTTTAATGGATCGTTCTCGTTTTTAATCTGCTTCACCCCGCTCTGGGCGAATCCAAGGATGATCCCCAGCGGGTTGTTGATCTCATGGGCCACGCCCGCAGCCAGCTGCCCCACAGCGGACATTTTTTCGGCGCAGACGAGTCTCTCCTGCGATTCCTTAAGTTTCGCCTGTGAATCCTGGATGCTCTCAAGCAGTTTGTTGAACCCGCGGGCAAGTTCGCCGAATTCGTCTTCGCGTCCGGTTTCCGCCCGCAGGGTATAATCTTCCCGGCTGGAAATAAGCGCCATAAGCCGCTGCAGCTGAAAAATAGGAGTTAAAAACATCTTGCCCAGTTTCAGCGCCAGAATGAAACCGATGGGAAGAACCAGCATACAGGTAAGCGCCAGCAGAAGCACATCTTTACGGAGATGGGCGCGCATACTGCGCGTTGATACCCCCATGACCACCCGCCCCGCTGTTTTCCCTCCGATAGTAATAGGCGCGGAAGCTTCTATCAGGGGTTCGGTTTTTTTTGTTTTCTCAATAATGCGCCGCATATCGATGGAATCGCCCGCGGCGGGATCGATAACGGGAACAGCTATCGCACTGTTCAGGCTCGCAAAAAAAGAAGTGACTTTTTCACCGGACGGAGTTTCCACGTAGGTGTAAAAAACGGAAGGATTTTTGTTCGCGTTCTGGACCAGGTCATCCAGGCGCGCATAGTCTTTTTTGAACAAGGGAACCTCGCATAAATGGGCCAGCTGAGCGCACATCTCCTGCCCCTGCCCGGCTAACATGCGCCGGTAATGTCTCGTTTCGGTTGAGACAATAATACAGGCGGTCACAAAAAAAGACACGCCCAGTATGATAGAAACCAGAACAAGCAGTTTATTCGCGACCGGCAGGTTTATAAATATCCGTTTCATTTTTCACTTTTATCTATCCATGCCTGCATTTCCCTGACAGAAGCATAATCGCCGTCCTTTATGGCGGCGAATCTGTCGATAAACAGCTTCTTCAGTATGGCCCTGCCTTCCTTGTCCCGGTGCATTGTGGTGAGAATATTTCTTATTTTCGCTTTCATGCCGGCATCGAGTCCGGGGTTAACCACCACGGGAGGCATTCCGTAAGGCCCCAGTTTTTCTATGACGCGGGTTTGAGAGGTGTATTGCGGATCCGTGCCGTTCAGATATTCCCAGATCAAATTATCCACCGCGGCTCCGTCGGCGGTTTTTTCAGCGACGGCTTTTATCGAGTTATCGTGCGACTTGGTGTATATATACTGGCCGAAGAACAAATCTATGGTTTCGCCCATTTTTGTGATGTAGTATTTCGGAACGATAAAGCCCGTATTGGAATTCGGGTCGGTAAAGGCGAAGTTCTTTTTCCTCAGCTCTTTCAGCGATCTAATAGGGCTGTTCTTGTGCACAATGATATAGGAGTAATATACCTGCTCCCCATGCACGACCGGAGCGGCGATAAGTTCCATATTTAATTTTTTCTTTCCAGCGACATACGGCCCGGCGCAGACAAAGGCCAGGTCGATATCCCTCTTCTCTACCAGGTCGTTGACTTCGGCGTAAGTGGGGCGCTGGACAAGTTCTACCGGTTTCCCCAGCTTTTTTGACAGGTATCCCAGTATCCCCTGGTAGTAAACGAAAGTGTTTTTTGGAGAGATCATCGCTGAAATAGAAATGCGGACAGTATCCTTCTTCGGCGGCGCCGCTTCCTGCGCAGCGCCGGGGGTTAAACATCCGATCATTATGCCGACGATAACCGGCGCCGCGCGGAATATGCGGCCCTTTGGAATTATTTTCATTTTTTTATTCCTCACTTTGGCTAGTCCATTGGCGCGCGGGTCTTTGCGCATCCCACTTTAAACAATTAAACCATATTCCACAAGCACAGCTGTCCGGTAAAAACAATCAGCCCCGCATTTTCGGCAAAGAGAGCCAGGCACATTTTTCTGCTGAAAAATAAGCCTGGCACCTTTGCCCGGCGTTACCCGGCGCGCGTCAGAAAGTCGTCCAGATGTCGCCGCGGGCGTCGGTGTGGGTGCAGCCTACCCAGACGTCGCCCCAGTGCCTTTCGGGAAGATCGTTTACCCAGTTCCAGTACAGCCATTCGCCGGTATCAGCCGTCAGCATTATCCCCATGCCATAATCGGTGTTGGTCTTGACCGTGGTGTTCTTGCCGTGATAGCGCGGGACATAGACCTCGGGAATAGTGGAAATATATTTGCCGCCGACGGTCAGGCACGCCAGATCGTCTGCCGGGAAAGCGCCTTCATTATCCCCGTAATAAATGTGAATGGCCGCGCGTAAAGTGGACAGCCTTCCTTTCGTCGCGCCTTCCTGCGATTTGCGGATCATGTCCGAGAACTTAGGGACGGCGATGGCGGCCAGGATGCCGATAATAGCTACCACTATCATAAGTTCTATCAGCGTGAAGCCCGCGCCGCCCTTTTTGTCCGAAAAATGCGTTTTCATCTATGCCCCCGTGTCATTTAGCTAAAAGTGTTTTCATCCGTTCAATATCACCCAGGTACGCGGGACTTTTCAGAAGCTCGGCGTGGAACGCGTCGCCGAAAACTTTTCCGGCCGCCACATCGCTAGGGTAATGAACCCCGCCCGTCACCCGATCCATGGCGATCTCATCCGCCCTTTTTATAAATTCGGCCCTGCGCGCAGGTATAATATCCCCCAGCACCAGTGCGAATAACCACGCGCATGAAGAATGCCCGCTCGGGTACGAATAACCAGCGCTCTTTTTTACGCATGGCCGGACTTCCGTATAAGCGTTGAAAGGCCTGGGACGCCGGAACCTGTCTTTCAGCGCCGTCACCGATTCGCCGGCGTCATAGTCCAGCCGTCTGAAAAAATCTTTTACTTCCCCGGGCAGCGGGGCGGGAAAAGGGCTTTTATCGCCCCAGAAAAACCGGTAACCGGCGCCGGCCGTAACCCGCGCCCCGGCGCATTCGGCTTCGGTTCTCTTTTCCTGCCGGTCCAGCACCAGGGCCAGATCAGCTTTCTGGGCCTCGGAATCCGCGGCGGGCGGAGGGGGAAATGCGGCTGTTTTAAACGCCGCCGGATCGACGTAAGCCGGTTTTGACAGGTAATGATGCAGCGCCCTGGCCGCGGGCGAAGCCAGCTCGCCGCCGCAGGCGCAAAAAGCCAGCGCAAGAACCATCGGCGCAAGTTGTTTTTTGTCAAAAATCATCAGGGAGGATTATACCATCGCGGCGGCGCACGGTCAATCGGGGTTGTAAATGCGCTTCAAAATTTAAATAATAGACCAAGTCATGGATTTCAGGATAAACGAAAAACGGATGGTGCAGCTGTTCTGCGACCTGGCCCGCATCACCTCGCTTTCGGGCAAGGAAGGCGCCATAGCGCGGCGCCTCTCCATACTTCTCAAATTCATGGGCGCCGAAGTCCACATGGACGACGCCGGCAAAAAAACAGGCGGCGAAACGGGCAATCTCATCGCCCGCTTCCCCGGCAGCGCCCCCGGCGCTCCCTTTCTGCTCTCGGCCCATATGGACACCGTCGGCCCCGCGGAGAATGTCCGCCCCCAGGTAAGCGGCGGCCGCGTCGCCTCCGACGGCAATTCCATACTCGGCGCGGACTGCAAGGCCGGCATAGCCATAATACTCGAAGTCATCAAAACACTGGAAGAGAACAAGATCCCGCACCCGCCCATCGAAGCCGTCTTCACCATAAGCGAGGAGATAGCCCTGCTGGGCGCGAAGTTCCTGGATTACTCCAGACTGCGCTCCCGCTGCGGCCTTATTTTCGACAACGAGCAGCCGCTTGAGAACGTGATCACCAGCGCGCCGGCCGCCGACAAAATGGAGATAAAAGTTTACGGGGCCGCCGCCCACTCCGGAGCGTCCCCCGAAAAAGGCATCTCCGCCATAAAGGTGGTGTCAGACGCCATCTCCGGAATGAAGCTGGGCCGCATAGACGCCCAGACCACCGCCAACATCGGTTTTATCTCCGGCGGCAACGCCATAAACATCATCCCGCCTCTGGTCGAACTCTCCGGCGAAGCCCGCAGCCACGACCCGGCCAGGCTTAAAAAGCAGACGCGCCACATGGAGGACTGCCTCAGGAAAGCCGTGAAGAAGATAAAGGTGCGCGCCGACGGCAAACTGCTGATCCCTCGTTACGAATTCCATGTGGAGCGCAAGTTCCCTAACCTCCGGATAGAAAAAAACAACCCGGTGCTGGCGCTGATAGCCGCCGCCATGCGCGAGGAGGGTCTCACGATGAAGCCCTCCGCTTCCGGCGGCGGCACGGACGGCAATATCATGTACGGCCACGGCATAAAAGCGCCCATACTCTCCACGGGTATGCGCGACGTGCACACAACGCATGAATACCTGGATCTGAAAGATTTTTTCGCCTGCGCCCGCCTGGCCGTAAGGATAGTGGGCGCGGCAAGACTATAGGCCCGCGAGAGACAACGGAGACACGCAATGACTGAAGTAAAAGAAGAATCGTTTATCGGTAAATTTATGGTGCTGAAAGGCGCGGTGCGCGAACTCTGGCTCATCTTCGGGACCAAGATACTCACCATCATCGCCTACAGCCTGGTCAATTCCACGCTGGTGCTGTGGCTGTCGTCGGATCTCGGCTTCAGCGACCAGAAAGCCGGAGTCGTGATAGCCGTCTGGTCCTCGCTGCTGACCATCTCCACCGTGATGGTGGGGTCGCTCGTAGACGCCGTCGGCATCCGCAAGTCCCTGCTGACCGGCTTCGGCCTGTGCGTATTCGGCCGCTTCGTCATGGCTTTCTTCGCCATACAGTGGATAGCCGTGCCGTTCGGCCTGTTTCCGCTGGCCCTCGGCGAGGCCCTGCAGACCCCGGTCATGGTCGCCGCGATACGGCGCTTCTCCACCACGCGCCAGCGCTCCATAGCTTTCTCGATCTACTATTCGATGATGAACGTCGGCTTCGCGGCGGCGGCCTGGACGTTCGACAAGGTGCGCGCCGGCCTGGGCGAGTACGGGCACTACGCCATCCCCTTCACCGGCATACAGATCAGCACCTACCAGACCATCATCCTCCTCGGCCTGCTGTTCACTATCCCCAATCTGCTGATCACCTACTTCGCCCTGCGCGCCGGGGTAGAAGCTACCGACGAGGGCGTGCAGATCAGGGCGGAGGAACCTAAGTATCCCGGCGTGCCGTTCCTGCGCGCCATGCTGTTCTCCTTCCGCGACGCGCTGAGGGACTGGGCCCGTATCTTCTCCAGCCTCTGGATCCAGCCCGCTTTCTACCGCTTCCTGGCTTTCTTCGGCCTGGTGGTTTTCGTAAAGCTGATCCTCTACCATATGTATTACACTTTCCCGAAGTTCGCAATCAGAGAACTGGGGGAGGGAGCGCCGATAGGCCATATCTTCGGATTGCTGAACGCGGTCATAGTGGTGATACTCGCCCCGGTGGTAGGGGCGCTGACACAGAAGTTCTCCGCCTACAAAGCCGTCGTCATCGGCACGGCCATCACCGCGCTGTCGGTATTCTTCATGGCGGCGCCCCCGGCGCTGTTCCAGAGCCTGGCCGACGGATGGCTGGGGAACCTGATAGGCCACACCTGGCTGGGACTCTCCGGACCGGTGCATCCGCTCTACGTGGCCATCGTGCTTTGCGTGGTGATGTATTCCATAGGAGAATCGTTCTATTCCCCGCGGCTCTACGAGTATCCGGCGGCCATAGCGCCGAAAGGCCAGGAAGGCTCTTACCTGGCCTTGTCCATGCTTCCCTACTTCGTGGCCAAGTTTTTCGTGGGGTCCATCTCCGGCTTCCTGCTGGCGCGCTACTGCCCCGCTGAGGGGCCGCGCGACTCGCAGACGATCTGGCTGATAGTCGGCCTGATGGCGCTGATCACGCCTGTGGGACTGCTGCTCGCCCGGCGCTACATCCAGGTGCATGAGGCGGGGAGGGAATAAATGCACCAACCGAAAGATCTGTATTCCTGCCTTGCCAGAACCGCGAACCTGCACCCTAAACACGCGGCTCTCAGCGACGACGAAAAGACCACGTCCTACCGCGAACTCCTCCACTCCGTGGACAGGGCGGCGGATATGTTCTGGCAGTCCGGCGTAAGGCAGCGGGACACGGTGGCCATAGTTCTCCGGAACTCGCCCGAATTCATAATTTCCTATTTCGCCCTCGCCAAGCTGGGCGCCGTGGCCGTCCCCGTCAACTACCTGGTCTCCAAAGAAGACGAGATCTGCTATATTCTGGAAAACGCTAAATGCAAAGGCGTAGTCACGGCCGGGGAATTCATAACCTGCTACAAAAAAGCGAAAAAACGGCTGCCTTGCCTTAAATTCCTGATCTCGGTGGACTCCGCGGGAGACACAGAGGTTCTGGACTTCCGGCAGTATCTCAAGCACGCGCATCACCACCCCCAGACCCGGGAAGTTCTGGCCGGCGAGCACGACGTCGTGTCCATTCTCTACACCTCCGGCACCACCGGCCACCCGAAAGGCGTGCTCCTGACCCATCACAATCTCATAGAGAACGCCAGGGCCTCCATCCAGGCGATGGGGCCCCGGAAAAAAGACGTCTTCATGGCGCTGCTGCCCATGTTCCACACTTTCTCGTGGACGGGCAACGTCCTGATTCCCATCTTCCTGGGCTGCAAGATTTTCATCGTACGCAGCATAACGCCCCCTAAACTCTGGCTCCAGGCCATGGGCCGCGAAGGCGTGACCATCATGGTCGCGGTGCCGCAGATCTACGGAGTGCTGGCCAAGGAAGCCAAAGGGCTCAAAAAATTCTTCCTCAGGTTCTGGTCCCTGCGCAAAGTCCGCCTCTGCCTGTCGGGCGCGGCGCCTCTGCCCCACGCCACGAAACAGCGCTTTGAAAAGGTTTTCGGCCTGCACATCCTGGAGGGCTACGGCCTGACCGAGACCAGCCCCATCGTGACCGTGACCCACCCCAAAGCCAAAAAACACGGCTCGGTCGGCAAAGCGATCCCCGGAGTAAAGATCCATATCATGGACGAACAGGGCCGGCGCCTGGCTCACGGGGAAGAGGGCGAGATCTGCGTGTGGGGGCCGAACATCACCAGCGGCTACCACGAAAATCCGCAAGCGACAAAGGAACTCTTCACCGGCGACGGCTGGCTCAGGACGGGGGATATCGGCGTGGTTGATTCGGACGGCTTTCTTTTCATCCGGGACCGCAAAAAGGATATGGTCATAGTGAAAGGCCTCAAGGTCTTCCCGGCCCAGATAGAGCAGATCATCACCAGCCACCCCAAGGTACAGGAGGCCGCGATCATCGGCATCCCGGACGGCTCCGGCAACGAGACCATGAAATGTTTCTGCGTACCCAAAAGCGACACCGTCCTGGACAAAGCCGAGATAATGACTTTTATACGGGCCAATCTGGACGTTTACAAGCGCCCGCGCGAAGTGGAAATAATGCGCGCGCTGCCCAAGAACACCATGCAGAAAGTCCTTAAAAGGGAATTGCTCAGGAAAGAACTGGAAAAACGCGTCAAGACGGATGTGGCATGACCCCGCGCCCCAAACAGCCACGAGCCACGAACCACGAGTCACGGGCAGCCGGACCTGCCCGGATCGCGATTGAAATACTGAAACTTTTTGAGGAAGCCTTTATCGTGGGGGGAGCGGTGCGGGACGCAGTCCTCAAACGGCCGGTAAAAGATCTGGATCTGGCGGTCAGGGACAGCCCGGATTTCGACGCCAAAGTCAAAAAACTTGCGTCCAGGCTGAAAGCCTCCGTTTTCATCCTGGACGAAGAACACCGCGTGTACCGCCTGGCCCTGCGGAGCGCGGACGCGCCCCGCGCTTCCGGCACGGCGCCGGAGCAAAAGGAGCGCGGGCTCCAGCTGGATATCTCTCCTTTCCAGGGCAAAGACCTCCTTGAAGACCTGCTCAGGCGCGATTTCACCGTCAACGCGATGGCTCTGCCTTTGGCCCCCGGCTTCAGCCCGATCCGGGACAAAAAGACCGGGCTGTTCATGTTACCGGCGGTAAAAACAACGGATCTTATAGATCCCGCCGCGGGGTTGAAAGACCTTAAGAGCGGAACCATCCGCCTCGTAACGCCCAAGGCGCTCACCGAAGATCCCCTGCGCCTGCTGCGGGCTTTCAGATTCTCGTCGGGACTCGGTTTTAAAATAGCGCCTGCCACGCTTAAACTTATAAAAATCCACTCCGCGCTCATAACCCGCTCCGCCCCCGAGCGCATCCACGACGAGCTGCTCATGATCCTAGCCTCGCCCGCCGCGGCCGCAAGGGTAAAGGAACTTTACAAGTCCGGTCTCCTCACCGCCATTTTGCCGGAGCTGGAAGCCCAGCGCTCCTGCGCCGAAGTCTACTACGGCAAAGGCGGAGTGCTGAAACACACTTTCGCGGTAATAGAAAGGCTTGACCATCTTTTCGCCGACCCCGGCGCCTACCTACCCGACTGGCGCAAGTTCGGCGAGTTCCTGGCGGAGAAAGAAATTTTAAAGCTGGCCGCCCTCCTGCACGACGTGGCAAAGCCGCCGTGCGCGCGCATGATCAAAGGCAGGCTCCGCTTTTTCGGCCACGAAGAACACGGAGCGCTGATGGCCGCGCGCATCCTGGAGCGCCTGCGCTTTTCGAGGGATCACGTTAAACTCCTGACACGGACGATAGGCAGCCATCTGCGGCCGGGCAACCTGGCGTCCAACGACGCGATCTCGGACAGGGCCGTGTTCCGCTTTTTCCGCAATATGGGCGAATACACTATCCCGCTGCTTCTTCTGTGCTGGGCCGATCATTCCAGCTACATCACTCTTGCCCAGCTGCGCTCGCTCAAAACCAGGATGAAAGAAAAACCGTTCGCCATCCCGAAAGGCGGCCTGCCCCGGGACGGCATTAAAAAAACGCTCCGTTTCCTGCAGGTATTAAATTCCCTTTTCAGAACCTACGTCGCGAAGAATATCAAAGCAAAAACCGCGCGGCTCATTACCGGCCACGACGTGATGAAAATCCTCGCTATGAAACCGGGGCCCGAAGTGGGAGGCGTCCTGGAAAAAGTCAGCCTGCGCCAGTTCGAGGGCAGGATCAAGACCCGCCGCCAGGCCCTGGAATACCTTAAAAGCTTTGGAAAGGATAAAGGATGAGGGATAAAGGCTAAAGGGCGGAAAAAGTTCCTTGTATCCCCTGTGCCTTTTCCTTTAGCCTTAAGCCTTTGTCCTTTAGCCTTAACCTTTCTCCCTCCCAAAGTACCCAGGCCCGCGTGGGCCTAAAAACATATTCTAACCGGGCCTTTCGCTTCTACCTGGAACTCCCGTTACCCGCTATAATTTATCCATAGAAGTTGGATCGGCATTTCGAACAGGAGAATATAAAGAATGAAAAAAATAATGGCAGTTGTTGCGTTGGTACTGTTCGCGGGAGCGGCGGCTAAAGCGGCGAATTACCCAGGCAATTACACCTATCAGACCGTGCGCGCCGCGTCCAAAGGTCCGGCTGTCATAGCTACCGTTTCCAGCGGGATAATGAATAAATTCGCCGTCGCTTACAAGAGCAGCGGCATCCTCGGCGGCAGCGACAGCATCCAGGCCGTGGTGAGGGTGACGGCCATGAACCGCTACTCCGGCTATTCACAAACCGTGGAACGCGTAGTCAGCCTGGCCAAAGAACAGAATGGAGCGGGATTTATGGCCGCGGAAATGGGGATCTACGATTTCATACCACAGGGCTTCGCCTGGGATATGAAAAAAATAGAGGTGGCGTTCTTCTCCGGGCAGCAGTGGGATTCCAATTACGGAGCTAATTACGCGGTTGAAAAGGGCGAACTAGACGCGAGCGAGGCGGTGTTCAAATCCGAATACAACGGCGGCCCGAATGTAGAAGGGGACTGCTGGGGCTTCATAGTGGAACAGATGCGCAAGTAAACAACGTATTGCGTGAAATGATGTGACATTAACCCGGAAAATCCGCCTGAGACGGGCGGATTTTCCGGGAAAACCGGGGACTACGGGGATCTATATTATGAGAACAAATCCGCTTGCGGCAGCGTTTTTTGCAGCCGTTTTCGCGGCTGTCATTATTCCCGCCGGCGCAAGCCCGGCCGGGGCCAAGGCCCGGGCCGGCGTCATCGTAAACGAGACCGCCGCAAAAGTGGAACGGATGAAAAGCGTTCTTTTCAACCTGGTGCGGCAGGATGAAACTCTGGACGGGGTCATTGACAAATTCAACTCCTCCGGATCAAAACTTTCGGCCCATGAGATCTCCACCCTTGGCCTGACCCTCAAAACGGTAAAGGGCGGCCTGGACGCCGGTTCCGCCAGAAACAAGAAATCTTTCTCCGAGGCGCGGCCGGACGCGGCCCTCTCCGTCTACACCAGGACGATCTTAAGCTACAGCCACTCCATTTCCCGGAAAACCGCAAAGATCGGCGCGCTTCTTGCTCATGCCGCTCTCACAAGTAAAAAAACGGCTATGCGCGACGCCGTATCCTCAAAAAACTCCGGAAGAATCCAGAACGGAAAAAAATTAACCCAGATACTTGAAGAACAGCAAGCCCTGGAACGGCTCTCGGCCGACCTCCAAGCCCTCAAAGCTTCCTCCCGCAAGCTTACCGCCACCAGCAAGTGGCTGGACATAGTTTCCAAATAAACGCCCCGCGTCTCTCCCGTAAAACGTGAAGCGTAAAGGCCGGAGCTTTACGATTTACTCTTCACCTTGACCATTTTCACAGGCCGTGTGGCATACAAAAATCGCTAAATAATCGTTGAAAAGAGCGGGGTATTTAAGTAGAATTTTCAGAGTCGGAGGCAAAGTATCTGGTATACATTCAGTAAACCCGTCATCCCGGCGATCTGTTGGCCGGGATCCATTGAGTAAAGATTTATGGATTCCCGCTAAAAGCGCGCGGGAATGACGAGCGGAAAAGCGGAGATGATGGGTTTACCGAGTATCTACAGTATCTGTTTTAACGCGGGCGTGGTTCAATGGTAGAACGGAAGCTTCCCAAGCTTTAGACGTGGGTTCGATTCCCATCGCCCGCTAAGATTTGTTCCCTCTGATCCGTTAAAACGGGCGAGGGAAATCGAAGCCGACCACGGCGCATCCGGTGGATGAAAAGCGAAGCGTCAGCCGTGGCGGCTGGCTCCGGATGAGCGACCGGGAGGGAGCGAGGGAGGAGGAGTCCCATCGCCCGCTAAGATTTAAAATTATGACCAAATCCAAAGGTTTCTGGGCGGTAATCGCCGTCATCTCGCTGGCGGCGGCCGGTTTCTCAGGTTACTCTATCTATACCAGGCTCGCCGTTCAATTCGCCTGCGACGCCGCGGAGACCGGCCCCGCGCCGGAGTCGCCGGCCGGGAACCTGATCGGAACAAAAGTGGAGCCAGCCGGCTCCGCTGAGCAGGCCGCGGCCCCGCCGGAACTTAAAGAACCGAAAGAAGAACCCCGGAAACCGAAAGCCGTAAAAACGGTTTTCGAATATAAGAGCGCTTCGGCAAAAAGCGTGGCTCTGGCCGGAAGTTTCACGAAATGGAAAGAGGCCAGGATGACCAGAAAGAACGGCGTCTGGAGAACCGAAGTCTATATTCTTCCCGGCAATTACCTCTACCACTTCGTCGCTGATGGGAAAAAAGCGCTGGATCCAGGCAAGACTAAAGCCCCTTCCGGAGAATCCATCGCAGTGGTTGCGGCAGAAGATAATAAATAAGCGGGCGGCGGGGATCAGGGTGGAAAAGGCTCCGCCCGGGTACCCTGCTTTTAAAAATTCCGCAACAATCCTGTAACAGGCCTGGGGTACACTATACCGGGGATTATGAGCGATAAAAGAACCGCGAAGATATTTCTTGCCCTGATGCTGGCTCCTTTATACGGGGCGCATGCGCTTACTACCGCCCGGCACGCCAATACCACGACCCTTTTGCCGGATGGCGACATCCTGGTAACCGGGGGGGTGATCGATACGGCGAACACGCCGACCGCAGCCACGGAGATTTTCTTCTCTTCTTCCGGATCCTGGGGCCTGGGCCCGGCGATGACGGTGGCCCGGTCTTCCCACACCGCTACATTACTTTCCGACGGCCGCGTGCTGATCACTGGCGGGTTTAACACCGGCACGCCGCTGCAAAGCGCCGAGATCTACGATCCGCGCACAGGAACATGGGCGCTTGTTCTGAACGGCGTCACGCCCTGCACCGACGAAATGTGTTCCGCAAGAGGCGGCCACACCGCCACGCTCATAAATAAAGGATCCCGGGCCGGCAGCGTGCTTCTCTGCGGAGGCCAGACCACGGCGAGCGTCAGCGCCATCACGAATTCCTGCGAATTTTTCAATACCGGCGCCAATAATTTTTCAGCCGCGGCGACTATGACCAGTTCCAGGATGGGGCATACCGCCTGTTCTACCGGCAAAGGCACTATTTTCGTTTCCGGAGGCAAGGTTTGGGACGGCGTCTCCCAGTGGACATACCTGCCCACCAACGAGATCTACGATCCGCAGACCAATCAGTGGATCCCGGTCACATCTCTGCTTATGGGCAGGACAAACCATTCGGCCACAACCCTTAACAACGGGAATGTTTTCATCGCCGGAGGCTATAACGAACAGAACGTGTACGATATAAAAACCGAAGCCTGGCATTACAAGAATGTCACAAACCAGAACGCCGGCAACCGCGGCATCCTGGACAGCGCGGAGATCTTTGATCCGAACGGCGGAAGGGTCATGGTTTCCGGCGAGGATTCTCTGGTGCTGCCTTACAGGAACAGCAGCCATTCGGCCATCCTGAGCCCCGACGGCGCCCACCATATGACCGGCGGCTATGGGAACATAATCCCCACCTTTGTCACGCCCTCCGTAGTTTTAGAGAGCGGCAGCTCGCTCGCCCTGAACAGAATAAGCGTCTCAACGGCTGCCATAAGCGCCTCCAGCTCGCTGCGGTTCCTGCTGGACACCAAACTTTCACGGACGGTGGACGGACGGATCGTGGACGGGGATTTTTTCATTTCTCTGCCCGTCAATTCAGCCAGCCAGTCCATAGGGGCGTACAACCTGAAAGTGTACCTGAACAGGAGCACGGCGCCGCTGGACGGTTCACCCGTGGGGCTGATGATCTCCTCTTCCGCGCGTGTTTCGGGAGATTTCAGCGACATTCTGCAGCTTCAGGCCCCGACGGGCATAGCCGTTTTCGATCCGCAGATAACCGCCTCCAGGGATGGGCTTGTAGCCGGCTCCCAGATAGTTTTCGCCGGCCCTCTCGCGGCGGGCGCCAACCTCCCGCTGAACGCCTCCTCGTGGATAAACCAGAATGTAATTATCCCCGTCCCCGCTATATATATCGGCGGAGTAATAACGGGTTCCGCCACTCTAACTTCCGGGGCCTTAACGGCCTCCAACGGCACGTTCAGCCTGACCCTGACCGGGGGGGTTGGAGATCTTAACTCCGGTACGGTCACGCGGGATCCGGACACCGGGGAAGGCCTCGTGACCACCACGATAAGGTTCGATAATCTGGCCGGCACCATACTCAACTCAACCGACACGGCGCTGAGCTCTCCAAAAGACGTTACCGGAGCCACCCTTACCGGTTTAGCCCTGACGCTGAACTACACCGCGACACCGGTCAACCTCTCCGGATCTGCCTACGACTTCGATGTGTCTACTATAGTTATAAGAGGAATGATTTTCTCCGACGATTTAAGATACGATCCGGCCGCCTCCAAATGGGAATTCAAGGAAACTATGGCGTCACCCTCGTTCAGCCATACCGCCCTTTTGACCCCGGCCGCGGATATGCTAATGATAGGCGGCAAGAACTGCGATGTCGATCCTTACGCCAGCTGTCTGAGAACTGTCCAGTCTTACACGCCCAGAGCGCCTGACGCCGCCTATATCTATCAAAGGCGGGAGACCTGGCTTTCCTCCGGGAAGCTGGCCGCAAAAAGGGCTTTTCACACCAGCACCCTGCTGCCGGACGGAACCATCCTGACCTGCGGCGGGAGCGACGGGACCGCGACACTCGCCACATGCGAACTCCTGGGTTACGATAAGACCTGGGCGCCCGCCGGTTCCATGAATTATCCGAGGGCGAGACATACAGCTACTTTGCTGCCGAACGGAGCCGTGCTGGCCTCGGGTGGCGCCACCGGAGATTCCGGTTCCGCCGTAGAAACCGCCGAAATATATTATCCGGACACTAAACGCTGGGTGCTCACTGATCCCATGAACTCTCCCAGACAGAACCATACGGCGACCCTGCTCCCCGACGGCAATGTCCTTGTGGCGGGGGGAGGAACCGGGAGCGCCTACTCCGATACCGCCGAGATCTTCATCACAAGCATGACACAGTGGCAAAGCGCCGGAACCATGGTCAGCGCGCGGGCGCAGCACACGGCAACGCTGCTCAAGAACGGGAACGTTCTGGCGGCGGGCGGCCTGAACGGTTCCGGCGGCCTAAGCTCCTCCGAAATCTACAACTGGCAAAGCAGGGCCTGGGCCGCGGGCCCCGCCATGAACAAGAAAAGATTCTCGCATACCGCGAACCTTCTTAAGGACGGCCGGGTCATAACGATAGGCGGCTCCGACAACGTTTCCAGCCAGATGACGTCGGAAATTTACGACGGCGCCGCGTGGACTTATTCACGCAAAGGCGCGGAGATCTCCGAAATGCAGTTGAACAGAACCAACCACAAAAGCGTCCTTCTCCCTAACGGGAAGATCCTGGCTACGGGCGGCGAATCCGCCGGCGTGGCCCAGGGCTACGCTGAAGGCTACGACGTGGAATACAGTTCCTGGCAGCCTCAGGGCGCCATCCAAAGCAGAAGCAATCACACCTCCGTGCTCATGAACGACGGTTCCGTCATCAATATCGGCGGCTGGGACGGGACGCAATATCTGGACTCCACCGATCTCGCCTACTTTTCATACGACCCCGACCTCTCCGGCCTTGACCCCAAGGCGGCCAGAAATCCGGCTATTTCCACCGGAACAGTCTTTTTGGACAGAGGGCAGCGGGCGACTCTCATAAGCGGCGCCACCAATTTTCACGGATTAACGGAAGCCTCCGGAGGCGGCGGCGGCCCCATGAATTCCTCTTTCCAGAATCCGCGCGTCTATCTTCAGGCCATAGACAGCCCCAGCGGTTTCCTGACCGATCTGACCACGCGCTTCTACACGCTTTACGGCGGCCCCAATACTTCCTGGGAACAAACGCTTTCTTCCATAACCGTCATAGTGCCCAGCATCCCCGGGGAACTGCCTTACGGCTGGTATCATATGCGCGTGGCCGCCAACGGCCAGTTCTCAAACGCCCACACGGTGCAGATCACGCTCCCCCGTCCGACCGGCCTGCCCGACGCCGCCGCGGGCACGGTTCTGGACCAGAACTCTATCCAGTGGACCTGGACCCAGGGGTCCCTGGTCAGCGGTGAAAATAACGGTTACGCGATCTTTTCCTCAACCAACGGCCTCTTTGTGGGCACCGCCGCTTTCACCAGCCCCGCCTCTTACATCCAGAAAAATCTGCCTCCCAATACGGCGGTCTCCATAAAGGTCGCCGGCTATAACATCGGCGGCACGGGCTCTTTCCAGATGTCTCCGACCTACCACACCCTGGCCGCGGCGCCCCAGGCCCTGACCGTTACCGCGGCAAGCTTCGAAACCGTCGGGCTGACCTGGAACCCTATGGGAAATTCAGACGCCACGATCTACGAACTTTCCGTGTCCCAGCAGTCCAATTTTTCAAGCGAATTCGTCGCCATACCCTTCACAAACAACCATACCAGCACCAGCGCGGTCATAACCTCCCTGACGCCCAACGTGATGTATTATTTCCGCGTAAGAGCCAGAAACAGCGCGGGTGTAACCACGCTCTATGACAGAAACACCGCCCCCTACGTATCCACGATAACCGTGGGCAATATCAACAGCCTGTCCGGCACTCCGCTGACGATGTCGGCCATCAACTGGTCGTGGGATCCGTCGCTCGGGAACCCTTCCTATGAGATTTACGACGTGACCGCCGGCACCGCCCCCGGAACCGCCGTTTTCCTCGCTTCCACCACGGTCAACAGCTTCACCCAGACCGCGCTGAGCACCAACACCGCCCATGCGGTGAGCGTAAACGCCTTTGTGGGGGCGAACAAAGGCCCCGCCGCATACTCCGAAGCCGTTTACACCCTGGCGGTGCAGCCCCTGCCTTACGCGCCGGCTTTCTCCGGCATCACCTCCTCCGGGCTTACGCTGAACTGGATCGCCAACGGGAACCCTTCCGGGACGCGGTATAACGTCAGCTACGCCAACGATATAAATTTCACCTCGCCCGTGGCCCAGACCACGACCGGAACCGCCGTCAGCCTCACCGGTTTATCCCCTAACAAACAATATTTTGCCCGCGTGAGCGCGATGAACGAGTCTAACCTGGAAACCTCTTCCGTCAGCCTGGGAACGGCGTACACTCTGGCGCAGCCTCCGACGAATCTCAGGCCGGCCGAGATTTCCATGTCCGGCATAACCCTGACCTGGAATGTGGGAACCAATCCGGCCTCCACCTGGTACGAGGTGCGCTTCACAACCAACCCCGGCTTTACCGGAACCGTGACAAAACTCAAGTCTTTCGCGCAGGCCTACACGGCGAACACTCTCTCCATCAACGGACTTTTAACCGCTACCACATATTATTTCGACGTCGCGGCGATGAACGGCGCTTTCGTAGAAACGGCCCGTACTCAATGCGTACCGGCCGCTTATACGCTGCCGGGGCCCGGCGGGGCGCCCGGCGGTTCGCTGGGCGGCACCAGCGACCCCTCCAGGGACGTCATGATAGCCGGCCTCCTGCCCGACGGCCGCGCCGTCTCGCTGACCGTCCCCTCCGGCGCTTTCCCGACGCAGACCGCCATCGCCATTTCCTCCTCGGCCACCAATTCCTGCGGACAGTCCGGCATCCCGGTAGTGGAAGTGCAGGTTTACACGCAGAACAACGCCCAGCCGCAGGTGCCTGTGACGCTCAATCTGAGCTATGACGGGCCGGCCTGGGCGACCATAGACGCAAAACGCCAGCATATAGTTCTGGGGAGATATAATCCCGTTTCGGGCGATTGCCTGCCGCTTGACACTCTTTTAAGCCCCGGGAACAGAACCATAACCGCCAACCTGAACCATTTCAGCATTTTTCAGCTGATGGAGAAGACCGCCGCCTCAAGTTTAAGCGCGGTGCGCGTCTACCCCAACCCTTTCTATACCAACAGGTTCCAGGGCTTCATCACCATAGACAACCTGCCCGCCGCGGCCAAGGTCAAGATCTATACGCTCTCCGGAGAAAAAGTGTGGGAAGGCACGGCCGGAACCACCGGCATCCTCACCTGGAACGCCGTAAATAAATCCGGCGTCATGGTGGGCAGCGGAATTTATCTTGCCGTAATAGATTCCAGCGCGGGCAAGAAAGTCGTGAAAATAGCGGTGGAAAGGTAACGGCATAGTGTGCGGAACGGGCAGGCACGGATAGTTATGAAAGCTCTTGATCACATCCGGGTTAACGCGAAGACGGCGGTTTACGCCGCCGCGTGCCTGCTTGCGCTCATATACCTCTTTCCCGGCGCGGCGGGCGCGACAGAAAAGAACAGATTTTTCTCCTCGAAAGCGGCCGGCACCACCAGCGCGGACTTTTTAAACCTGCCCGTCGGCGCCAGGGCCGCCGCCATGGGAGGCGCCTATAGCGCTATCAGCGAAGAGGCCTCCGCGATCTACTGGAACCCGGCCGGGCTCGTACAGATACCCAAACTTTCGGCGATCTTTATGCGATCCCAATACGTGGCGGACATCTCTTACCAGTACGCGGCGTACGCCCACCGCCTTTCATACGATTCGGTTCTCGCGGGTTCGGTTTTGCTGACCGACATCGGCGCCATAGACCGCACGAACGCCAGCGGGGACAAACTGGGGACTTTCTCGCCGCGCGACGAGGTGTTAACGCTTTCCTACAGTAAGGCGATCCTTGAGTTCTCTGACAGGAACATGGACGTGTCCATCGGCGTTTCGGCCAAATACATAAAGTCCCAGATCGTGGAATCGGCTCACGCTTATGCCGGCGACCTGGGCATCATGACCTATAATTTCGCCAGCATCCCCTACCGTCTGGGCGTAACTATGACCAATCTCGGCTCCGGCATGCGCTACGACGTGGATTCCAGCCCCCTGCCGCTGACCTTTAAACTGGCGGGCGCGGTAAACCCTTTCAGGAACATGCTGTTCTCGGCCGACCTGGTGCTCCCCAAGCAGAACGCCCCCAGCCTGCTTCTCGGTTCCGAACTCTCGACCGAACCCAACGAACTCACCCGCCTGAGCGCCAGGGCGGGCCTGAACACCCAGCGCCTGAAAGACGGGCTCGGCGGCTTCACTATGGGCGTGGGCGGAACCTTTCACTTCTTCAGCCTGGACTACGCCTTTGTGCCGCTGGGGGAACTGGGCTCCACTCACAAGATCTCCGTCACTTTCGATTTCCCTTTCCGAAATCCGGTCTTCAACCGCCGCGACCGCTCCATCTTTACAAAGATGAAAGCCGTATCATTGAAATAAAATCCGCAGTTTGACTTCCAGGGTCAAATTTTATAGATTTTCATTCATTCTTTTACGGGGTAAGCGGGGGAAGTATCGTTAAATACCGTTTTATTTGCGCGGATAAGGAGCGACACAATGAAGAAAAACAAAAAACCGGCTAAGCACACCAAAAAAGCCGCAAAAGCGAAAGCCGGGGAAAAGGCGCGGCGCGCTCCACGCGCGGCGAAAGCCAAGTCCGCGGTAAAACATCCGGCGGAAGGCTTCACAAAAAAAGAACTGGCGGAAATAAAAACCAAACTGGACGAAATGCGCGGCAGCCTTTCCAAGAACGTGGAAGACAAGAAAAATCTGGATATGCTGGAGCCCGAAGTCGGGGATTCCATAGACCAGGCCACGCAAAGCCTCGACAAGGAAATACTGTTTGAACTTTCCGACAATGAGCGCAAGATGCTGGACAGCATAGACGCGGCCCTGCGCAAGATGGACAACGGCGTTTACGGTCTGTGCGAGCACTGCAAAACCCCGATAGAGAAGAAACGGATCAAAGCGCTGCCTTCCGCCCGCTACTGCCTGCCCTGCCAGAGCGGCTCCGAAAAGAGCCGCCAGTAACGGCTGCCGACAAGCATAAAAACCCCCGTCCGCCTTATAAGTGGCCGGGGGGGTTCATTTAACAGGATATATAATGTAATGCCTGGGCAATGGGCGTTGACGCGAGAACCGCAGGATTGCAAAGGCGGGTCCTGTCGACGGGCAGCCTTTTTGCTTCCCTCGGAAACCTGCGGGACAAAAAGGCTGCCCGTCGCCACCCGCCATAAAACTTACACATTTGATGTTTGCTCGGCTAAATTCCCCGGCGCTCCTTTCCTCGCCAAAACACAATTTATCCCGCCCAAATCATGGTACGGCGTAATTGCCCGCCCCTGTTGTTTTTAACAGGGATATTTAAGGGGCATACTGAAACTGTTGAGAATTTATGGAAGCCCCGTTCGGTTTTTGTTATCATAACGCAGTTGGATTCCGACATGAAATCTAGAAATAAAATATTTGACAGTTTTGCGGAAGAATATGATTCTTTTCGTCCTGAATATCCGGTGGGATTTGTGAAGAAGATCGCGAAACACGTCAGATTGGTGAAACAGTCAAAGCTCCTGGAAATCGGATGCGGCTCCGGCCAGGCCACAAGAGCGTTTGGCAAACTTGATTTTGACGTGCTCGCCATTGACCCTAGTGAGGCATTAATTTCTATCGCAAAAAAGCGTTTCTCGGACACCCCTTCCGTTAGTTTTGAGTGTCTTAGTTTTGAAGAGTATAAAAGCGATAGCCAGCGATATGATTTTATTTTTGCGGCAAATTCTTTTCACTGGATAAGCCCCGAAGTCGCTTGGGGAAAAGCGCATCGTTTGCTGAAACCGGGCAAACATCTCGCGATCCTGACGATCAGACGTGAGCTTGAATCCGGACTCAAGGACGAACTCGATATCCTTTATCAGAAATTCAATGCGGCCTTTACAAATGTAAAGTCCTCAAGCCCCGTTCCAGGTTCGTCTGAATCGAGCCTCTCGCTTCAGGAAAAATACTTTTTCCCAGAGGGGAATATTTCCTATGAGTTTGATACAGAGTACGATTCAGATTCATATCTCGGTCTTATGCGGACGATGTCGGATCACAGGATGCTTCCACCTGATGTGCAAGCGACATTCTTTTGCGAGTTAGGAAAAGTCTGCAAGCGGCAAGGCAGATTTGAAGTCAAGAATATCACCAATGCTAAAACCTATACGAAAAAGGATTGAGGATATTCGTTTACCAACGGGCCGGTCATTACGCCGTATCATCAAAAGGGCGGGATAATATTATTTTGGTTTAAGGAAGCGCCGGAGAATTAACAACGCCGCGCGACCATCATGTGCGTAAGTTGTGCGCGGGGTGCCAGGGGGCCAGGCCCCCGCTTTACTATCCTGCGGGGCACTGACCCAAAGCTTACCGGCCCAGCGGCGTCACTTTACTGATTTTTCTGCGGGGGGATGGACGTGACCGACACTTCGGTTTTGAGCCAATTCCTGGCCTTGCCGGAAATGACGTAGGCCCGGCCGTCCGTAGACAGAACCAGGGTATCGGGTTCCAGAGTCCTCATGATCTCACGGCGCACCGCGTCCGGGTTGCCGGTCAGCGCGGCCAGGCGCGTCAGATCTTCCGTATACCGGCCGTACTTAAACCTGTGGATCTCTTCCAGCTTGGCGACTTTTGAAAGAGTGGTCTCGGCCATGACCACCTTTTCTTTCGCCTCCGGGGTCAGCCGGAGAAAATTGCTGTTTATCCAGGAACCCGTAAGGACGGCCATCAGCGCCCAGGAAACGACCAGCACCAGGCCGTCCGCCCACTCGCCTCGCTCCTTTACGCTTATCACGCGGCTTCCGCAGATATAATCGTGGAGAGCCCGTTTCTCCGGCGTGACCAGCGCCATGAGATAGCCGAGGTTCAGAACCGCGGCGCTGACAAAGTAAGAACCGGAACGTATGAACGCTCTGGAAACGGAAAGATCCGAACCGTCGGCGGCTTTCACCCGGATGCCCAGCAGATACTTCCCGAGGGTGGCCCGGCCCCCGGAGGAGAGCAGCGTCTCATAAACCAGGTAAGGGAGGATCCATAACAGTTTGCACCTGAGCTCGGCGGCGGCGGAATACTCCACGGCCCCGCTCCTTACCATAACCAGGAACGTTACATAAGCCCCGGCGACGAAAGGGGCCGCGTCGATGGCGTAGGCGAGAAAACGCTCGCTGAACCCAGCCGGCGCCGCGCCGCGCGGTTCCTCCGGCGGTAAAATCCCGCCGACGGTCTCAGGATTAAACTGAAAATTCTCGTTTTCCATATATCTCCTACCCCGAATTCCTCAATTGGAATTCAGAAGATTGCATCCTGCGATAATTATAACTAAACTTGGGCCTCCTGGACAGGGGAACCCACCCCCCGGCAGGCCCCGCGAACCTGCAGGCCTGCCGTTACCTAACTCTCTCTACACTTCTTCCAGACCCCTGCTCCCGTCGCGGCAGGGCTGGCACCGTTTGGGGAGTTTAAAACCCATGCTTTCAAAATATTTCTGCTCACCCGGATTGATCTCAAATCCGCTTCCGCATTGACGGCATTTTTCCGTAATGCTTCCCCTGACCTGATAGGCTTCCGGGGCTGTCAGACCAAGGCTGCGCAAGATATCTTTTTGCCAATCCAGAAAAACGCTTTTATCATCATGCTTTTGGAGAACTATAAGCGGCGTTTTAAACCACCGTGCCGGATCCGGCACCAGACCCTCGCGCACTCTGATGAATTTATTACGGCCGCAGCCTGGCTGATAACACTCCATGGATTGGCCCGGACAATCCTTGCGGTGGCACACGTTGCCCATAAATTTTCGCCCGTCGAAAAGGAACACGTCGAGATAATTAGAGTTATCCACCTTACGTTTATGCCTGGCTACCTGCGCTAAACCGGACAGTGAACTCAAGATTATCGCGACATCCACATCGGACGGATACCGATCGCCGCCCGCAACCGAACCGAAAACCGCAATTTCCTCCACTCCGGCGACAGCTTTCAGGCCGTCCGCGAACGCTACAGCAATTTTCCTAAAATTCTCCAGCTTATCCGTCATAAACCAGGGCTCCACTGAATCTTCCGGGCCGACTTTTGCGACTCCTATCTTGTTTATTTTAGCAAATGATCGACAAAAGTGCCGGGGGTATAGCTGGAGGGGTGGCGATGGGCAGCCTTTTTGTCCTGCAGGCAGCCGAAGGAAGCAAAAAGGCTGCCCATCGACAGGCCCCCGAACTGGCAGCCCCGGCATCTCCTTACGCAGTTGAACGGACGGGGAAAAATTGATTTAATAACTGTACGCGCCGAACGTCTTTTTAATCTCGGGCCAAAGGATATCCACATGAAATGGTTCTTAATGCTTCTCGTCTTCATCGCAGGCATCTACTACCTCGTCAATCAGCGCGGAATGGAGGCGCGCCGGAAAGCGGCGGCGGACAAGACGAAGCAGGAACAGATCAAAGCGATAGAAGAAATGCCTCTGCCCGTAAGACCGGAAAAAGAACACGTCATACAGTTTTCCATGCAAACCCTGCAGACCCTGCGGACTCTGGCCTCGGACTCCAACGAAAAGGTGCGTTTCGCGGCCATAGAACTCCTGTGGGAACTCCAGGACGAGCAGGCCCCTTCCGTAATAAAACGTATGCTGCAGGAAGAAACCGATACCGGCGTTAAAAAACGTCTCATCGCGATGATCGCGAAAGACAAGAGCAAGCTCAGCCTGGCCCTCCTCTCCGAAGCCATGAACGATTATGATAAAAACACCAGGCTGCTGGCCGTGGAAGCCATCGGCGGTTTCTCCAATAAGGAAGCTATCCTGGTTCTCAACAAAGGGATGAAAGATTACGACGAGGAGGTCAGGCTGAAATCCATCGAGGCCGTTAACCGCGTCCGCGGCGACATCGAGGCCAACAAGGAACAGCAGATCAAGGAACTGGTTAAACGTCCGCTTTTCACGGTAAATTAACCGGGCAGGGCGGCCTGCCCGTTGACAAGGAGGATATATGGACTCTGAAATCTCGCAGCTCGGCAAAAAAATACAGGCGGAAAGCGTTTTTGTGCACGACCTGAAAAAGGAGATCGCGAAGATCATCGTCGGCCAGGAAGACCTGGTCAACGGCCTCATCGTGGGCCTGCTGGCCAACGGCCACATCCTGGTCGAAGGCGTGCCGGGCCTGGCCAAGACCCTCGCGGTCAAAACTCTCGCGCAGACGGTCTCGGCCGCTTTCCAGCGCATACAGTTCACGCCCGACCTCCTGCCGGCCGATATCATCGGCACCATGATCTTTAATCCCAAGGACGGCGCTTTTTCCGTTAAAAAAGGCCCTGTCTTCACCAATATCCTGCTGGCCGACGAGATAAACCGCGCCCCCGCCAAGGTGCAGAGCGCGCTGCTGGAAGCGATGCAGGAGCGCCAGGTGACCATTTCCGACACCACCCACCGTCTGCCGGAGCTTTTCATGGTGCTCGCGACCCAGAACCCCATAGAGCAGGAAGGCACCTATCCCCTGCCGGAAGCCCAGATAGACCGCTTCATGCTGAAGATCAACATCACCTATCCTTCTAAAACCGAGGAAAGCCGCATCCTCGACACCATGGCCCGCCAGCATATCCCGGCGCCAGCCCGTGTAATTCAGGCCGAACAGATCCTCAAAGCCCGTGAGACCGCCGACGGGATCTATGTAGACGACAAGATCAAAAATTACGTCCTGGATCTGGTCCAGGCTACCCGCGTCCCGGAAAAGTATTCCCTGGAAAAGATCAAGCCGTGGATCCTCTACGGGGCGAGCCCCCGGGCCACCATCTTCCTGGTGCAGGCAGCCAAAGCCTACGCCTTTATCCAGGGCCGCGGCTACGTGACGCCGGAAGACATCAAGGCCGTGGGCCTGGACGTCATGCGCCACCGCGTTCTGATGACGTACGAGGCCGAGGCCGAGAACGTTAATTCCGAAACCGTGCTGAACACCATATTCGAAGCCATAGAAGTGCCTTAGGGAACAACGAGGGTTAGAGGGTTTGAGGATTAGAAGGTTAGAGGGAAAAACTTTTTAAAGGAATTTCCTTCTTCCAACCCTCCAACCTTCGAACCTTCTAACCCTCGCTAAATTTATGAACACCGCGGAAATCCTTAAAAAAGTCCGCCAGATAGAGATCAAGACCGGCCGGCTGGTCAGCGAGACCTTTGCCGGAGAGTACCAGAGCGTCTTCAAAGGGCGCGGCATGGAATTCGCCGAGGTAAGGGAATATGTGCCGGGCGACGATGTCCGCACCATCGACTGGAACGTGACCGCGCGTTACGCCAGGCCTTTCGTCAAACGCTTCGTGGAAGAGCGCGAACTCACGCTCATGATCGTGTGCGATATGTCCGCCTCGCAGTTCTTCGGCAGCGGAACCAAAGCCAAGAACGAGGCGGCCGCCGAACTGGGCGCCATGTTCGCTTTCTCGGCGCTCAAGAATAACGACAAGACCGGGCTGCTGGTATTTACCGACGGGCCGGAGCTCTATATCCCGCCCCGGAAAGGTAAAAACCATATCCTGCGCATCATCCGGGAGATCCTGGCCTATTCCCCGCGCGAACGGGGGACTTCGGTGGCCCGGGCGCTGGACACGGTCAACCGCCTGATGAAGCGCAGAGGCATAATAATCCTGATCTCGGATTTCAACGACTCCGGCTATGAAAAGGCCCTGCGGCGCACCGCCGTCAGGCACGACCTCATACCGGTAATGGTGGAGGACAGGCTGGAACGGACGCTGCCGAAAATCGGCGGCCTCCTGAACGCCGAGCTCCTGGAAGACGCCGGCGCCGTTCCGTTCCTGGCGGATCTCTCGTCCCCCGATTTCCTGGCCAGGTACGCGGCCGACCGGGCGGAAGCTTCCAGGGCCGTGGCGCGGACTTTCAAAAGCGCCGGCGCCGACTGGATCCTCGTGGATCCGGCGGGGGATATCTACGGCCCTGTGGTTAAATTTTTCAAAAAACGCGAAAGGAAGATACGGAGATGACGCGCTTTCTGAAATATGCGTTCCTGGCGGCGCTCCTGCTGTCCGGCGGATACGCCGGGGCGAAAGAGAACGACCTGACGGTGTCTTTCAAACTCGCTCCGCCCGCAAATAAACCGAAACTCGCCGAATCTTTCACGATCCGCCTCGAACTCACCCGCCCGGCCGCTTATTCCGTGAGGCCGGACACCGCCGCTTTTTCCAACGAAATTTTCTCGCTCCTGAAAATCAAAAAAGTTTCCGAAAGGGCGGACGGCGCGCTGAAAACCGGGGTCTTCGAGCTGGAGGCCGCCGCTTTCGACATCGGCGTCAGCACTTTTCCTGAGATAACATGGCTCCTGACGGCCGGCGCGGAAGAGAAACAGGCGAAAAGCCCGCCGTTCGCACTTGAGATACTGCCGCTTTTCGCCGGGAAAACCGGGCAGGAAGGCATCAGGGACATCTCTCCGCCCTTTAAATTCATCCCCTGGCTATGGCTGCTGGCTGGCCTCGCGGCAGCGGCGGCCGCGGCCTGGTTCCTTTACAGACGGTATAAAGCGGCGATAAACGCCGCGGCCTCCTCCGGTCCCGAAAGCGCGCCCGATCTCCGCTCTCCTTACGAAAAAGCCTCCGCCGCCCTGGCCGAACTTACCGCTTCCGGCATCTGGGCGGAAGGCCGGATCAAAGAATTTTACAGCCGCCTTGCGGATATCTTCCGCGGCTACCTGGACGCGCAGTTCGCCATAAAGGCGGAGCTGCTGACCACGAACGATATCACCCGGGAACTGCGCCGGACCGGGGCCGATATAAAGACCGTTATCAGGACAAGGGAACTGCTGGAAAGCGCCGACCTGGTAAAATTCGCCAGATTCAGACCGGGCGAAAAAGAGCGCGACGACGCCGTCGCTTCCCTGAAAGACCTTCTCTTATTCTTCAACCGGCGGGCGGAAAACGCGGCACCGCCGGCGGCGGAAGAGGGGGGGAAACAATGACTTTCCGGCATCCCTATATCCTGACGCTCATCCCCGTCATCCTGCTGCTGGCGGCCGCCGCCCGAAGCATGGGTTCCCGGCGCCTGGCTGCGCTCAAACTGCCCGCGTCCCTGCCCATCCGGGAAACCGGGCGCACTCTGCTGTTCCGGTATCTGCCTTTCTGGGGAAGGGTCATAGTCCTGTTGCTGCTTGCGTTAGCCCTGGCCCGCCCCCAAAAGGTGGAAAGGAGCGAACTCCCTCCCGCAGAAGGCGTGGACATAATGCTGTGTCTGGATACCTCATACAGCATGGCCGCCGAAGATTTCACTCCCTACAACAGGCTGGACGCCGCCAAGGCCGCGGCGGCCGATTTCATCCATCGCCGCGCCAACGACCGCATAGGCATGCTGATCTTCGGCGGCGTGGCGGTGCTCTCCTGCCCGCTCACCCTGGATTACCAGTCCCTGCTGGAGCTGCTGAATTCCGCTTCGATCAATATGACCAGGGCGGACGGCACGGCCATAGGCGACGCCCTTATCACCGCCGTCAACCACCTCAAAAACAGCAAGGCCAAAAGCAAGCTCATTATTCTCCTGACGGACGGCCGCTCCAACGTAGGCACGATCACCGACCCCGTGATGGCGGCGAAAACCGCCCTGGCCTACGGCATCAAGATCTACGCTATAGGCACGGCGACAAAGGGCCCGGCCCGGATCCCCACCGGAAACCCCATACAGCCCTACGCGGCCATAAACGACGATCTGGACGAAGCCACGCTTATGGAAGTGGCGGCGACAACGGGAGGAGAGTTCTACAGGGCGGGGAACTTCCTGGAACTGCGGAAAATATACGAAAAGATAGACGCCCTTGAAAAAACCAGGTTCGAGGTAAAAACGCTGGTGGACTATACCGACCTGTATCTGCTTTTCCTGATACCGGCCCTGGTCCTCGCGTCCCTCATTTTTATTTTGGAAAAGACTTACTTGAGGACTATACCGTAGGGAAAGTGGTTATGGAACTTTTTAGATATCCGATAGAACTCCTCTGGCTCCTGGCGGGCTTCGCCGCTCTGGTGTTCTTCTATTTCAGGGCGCGGGCCGCTTCCGCGCGCGCGGCCCGGGAACTCATGGACGACAGCCGGCTTTCCCTGCTCTCGGGTGAAAAAGCCCTGTCCCGGAAACGGATCCGGGATCGGCTCTACCTGGCGGCGCTCGCTTTCCTGGCGGCGGCAGCCGGGGGACCGCAGTGGGGCATGGAAATGTCTCCCTTAGCGGACCTGAACGGCAGCCTGGTGGTGGCCGTGGACACCTCTTTCTCCATGGGCGCGAAAGACATCAAGCCTTCCCGGATAGAGAACGCCAAACTCCTGCTGAACTCGATCGCGGATAAATTCCAGGACTACCGGCTGGGAATAATAGCGTTCAGCGGCGACGCCTATGTCCAATGCCCCCTGACCACCGACTCGGACGCCGTAAAATATTTCCTCTCCTACCTGGCGCCCGGCATCCTGCCAGTGCCCGGCACGGATCTCTCTTCCGCTATAACCGCCGCCGAACGCATGCTGGGCGGCTATTCCGGCCAGAAAGTGCTGGTGCTTATCACCGACGGAGAAGACCTGGCGGGCAAAGTGGACGAGGCGCTGAATTCGGCCGCGGCCGCCAACCTGAAGATCTTCACCGTGGGCGTAGGCAAAATGGAGGGTGAACTGATCCCCGTGGCGGACCAGGCCGGAAATACAACGGGATACAAGAAAGACGAGACCGGCAAAACGGTGGTTACGCGCCTGGACGAAGCCACGCTCCTCAGGATAGCGCAGAAAACCGGGGCCGAATATATCCGTTACGGCGGAGACCCGGACGCCGCGGCCGAAGAGATACGCTCCACGGTGGGCAGAATAGCCATGTCCAAGACCAAAGGTTTCGGCCGGGCCGCCTACAAGAACCGCTACCAGATACCGCTGTTCCTCGCTTTACTCCTGTTTTTGATAGAATTTATGTTCATGGAAAAAGGATTCGCCGCGCCTCCATTCCTCAAAAAATTCCTTTCCCGCTTCCGCAAAGCGCCGGCGGCGGCGCTGCTCGCCGCTTTGGCTCTTTCCGCGCTCCAGCCGCGCGCCGCCGGCGCGGCTTCGGCGGAAAGCCTGGCGCGCCGGGGCAATTCCGCCTACGCCAGAAAAGACTTCCCGAAATCCTACGAGTATTACTCGAAGGCCCTGGAGAAAAGCCCAAAGAACAAAAAGATGGTATTCAACCGGGGCGCGGCCTATTACCGCATGGAAGATTACGGGAAAGCGGCCGGAGAATTCGAAGAAGCCGCCAAAAACCCCAAACTCAAAAGCGCCGCGGACTATAACGCCGGGAACGCCTATTTCAAAAACTCCGAACTGCCGAAAGCCATAGCGAAATACCGCGAAGCGATACTGGCCGCCCCAAACAATCAGAACGCCAAGTATAATCTCCAAAAAGCCCTCGAACAGCAGAAACAGAACCAGTGCAATAATAAAAATAATAAACAGGACCAGAAAAAGAAAGACCAGCAGCAGAAACCGGACAACAAAAGCGGGGGAACGGACCAGGATAAAAAGGATCAGGCGGACTCTAAAAAACAGGAAGAACAGAAAAAAAAGGAAGCGGCCCGCCAGGCCGCGGACAAACTGCTGGAACTGATGAAAGAAAAGGAAAAATCCTCCGCCAACAAGGATATGATGAACGCCCGCTTCACCAACCAGCCCCGTAAGAAAGACCCCGCCTCGGGCAAAGATTGGTAACCGGCCGATGGTAGTAAGTAAAGCGCGAAGAGCAATTGAAGTTAATAATAGGGCGGGTAATTCAAGTAATAACTTGGGTGGGATTAAAGATCCTACATCTTAGAATGGCGCCGGGGATATTGAAAACGTGAAAACCATCATGTGCGAAAGTTTACTGGAGGGGTGGCGGCGGGCAGCCTTTTTGTCCCGCAGGCCCCTGAGGGAAGCAAAAAGGCTGCCCGCCGACAGGCCCCCGACTTTACTATCCTGCGGTTCTTTAACCCAAAGCTCATCAGCCAGGCGTTACCTTATGACTTTCGCGGCCGTTGCGTTAACATTCCTCTCGGCGCGGCCCGCCTCCGCCGCCCTCTCCATCTCCGCGGAAACCGACAAGACGACCGTCGAGATCAACGACAGCCTTTACCTCACACTCACCGTCACCGGCGACTCCGCCTCCGTCCCCGAACCCGCCCTCCCCAGGATGGACAACTTCAACGTCTACTCCTCCGGCCGGAGCCAGAACATCTCTATTATAAACGGAAAGATAAGCACCTCGGTCGCCTTTACCTACATCCTCTCGCCCAGATTTATAGGCAAACAGAAGATCCCTCCCATCTCTGTCTTTAACGGCAAGGAGAAATATCTCACGCAGGAAATAGAGATCACGGTGACAAAGGCCGCCGCGACGGCCCATCCGCCCGGGACGGATCAGTCCGGCAGACCGGCCCGGAGGCAGCCCTCGTCCGCCGAGACCCGGACCGCCATGAAACCGGAAGATCTGCTCTACCTGACCGCCGAAACCGACAAAAAAGCCGCCTATCCCAATGAGCAGATAAACCTGACCATAAGGTTCTACACCGCGGTGCCGCTGACCTCCAACCCGCAGTATGTCCCTCCGCAGTTCAAGAACCTCATCTCCGAGGATCTGCCTCCGGTCAGGAACGGCGAAACCGTAGTAAAAGGCGCGCGCTACTCCTACAGCGAGATAAAGACGGCGCTCTTTGGAATAGAAGAGGGCAGGGCCTCCGTCAACCCCGCCTCGGTAGTGGCCCAGATCCACAGCGAGAGCGCGATAGACCCGTTCGACCCAAACTTTTTCCAGCAGTTCTTTTCCATGAGCGCCGGTCAGGGCGAGACCCGGCGGGTCGCCAGCAACCCCGTCGAGATCAGGATCCTGCCGCTCCCCGCGGGCGCGCCGCCGTCGTTCAACGGCGCCGTGGGAAATTTTACGCTCTCCGCCGGGCCGGATCATAAAGAGATCAAGACCGGGGAAGCCCTGAACCTGTCAGTAACCGTGGCCGGCAAAGGCAACCTCAAGATCCTCACCGCCCCGAAACTCCCGGATATGCCGGACTTCAAGGTCTACGACACGATGAGCTCGCTGGATATCTCCAAAACCGGAGACGTCATCGGCGGGAAAAAGACTTTCACCACCATCCTTATCCCGAAAACCGAAGGCAGGCGGATCATCCCCCCGATACGCTTCTCTTTCCTGGATCCGCAAACCAGGTCTTACAGGGAACTGACGGCCGGGCCGTTCGAACTGCTGGTGAAAAAAGGCGACGGGGAGGGGAAGAATTTCTCTTTCGCCCACGGCGGACAGCCGGCCGGCATAACCCCGCTGGCTTCCGATATCCGCTACGTTAGCGACAGGGCCGTTCCTCCGCTCCTGGCGGCGGCCGCCGGCCGCGTCTCCGCCCTGCCCCTCTGGCTTAATCTGTTTCCGGCGGCGGCCGTGCTTTTAAGCCTCTGGCTGGCGCGCCTCAACGATTCCCGTCTCAAAAACCCGCTGCTCTTCCGCTTCAGGAAAGCCGGCGGGGCCGCGCGCGCAGGCCTCGCCGCCGCCGCGGAAAAACTCGCCGCCGGCCGGCCCCAAGAAGCGGCTCCTCTCCTTTATGATTCCCTGCTGGCCTATCTGCACGGCAAGTCCGGCCTTAAAGCGAGCGGCCTGACGATGAAACGCGCGCTTTCCCTGCTCAGGGAAAAATTCCCGGACATAGGCGAACATTCCCTGGCCGAGATCAGGGATCTCTGGGAAAAGCTGGAAGCCGCGCATTTTTCTCCGGGCGGGGCCGGGCCGCGGGAGGTCAAAGATATGATCGAGAAGTATTCCTCCCTGCTGGATCTGCTGGAAAGGGAATTCAAGAAATCCAAAAGAAAATGAAGAAAACCATATTATTCACGCTGTTCGCCGTTTGTTCCGTCCATACCGCCGGCGCCTATGACCGGAACATCCTGGCGGAATATAACGACCTCTACAAGAACGGCGGCTACCAGGCCGCGCTGGACGGCTATAAAGAAATGGCCGCGAAAGAACCCGGCAACCCCAGCGCCTTTTATAACGCCGGGAACGCCTACTTCCGCATGAATAAGCCGGGGCTGGCACTCCTGTACTACGGTAAGGCTTTCCGGCTGGATCCGCGCGACTCCGATGTCCGCGCGAATATGGATCTCGTCATGAAGCGCACGGGGCAGGCGTTCGTGCCGGAGGGTATGCCAAAGGCGCTCCATTACCTCTACTACTTCTTCTCCGACGGGGAACTCAAGGCCGCGGCGGTCGTTCTCTGGTGGCTGGCCTGTCTGCTGCTTTCGCTTTACGCGCTGAAAGCCGGCCTGCGGGAGAGGCTGAGCGGGCCGCTGCTGGGCGCGGGACTGCTCCTGGCCGGTTCGCTTTTGTGGCTTATGGCCCGCGCATCTTCGCCGTTCAATGAGGCGGCGGTGATAACGGCGGAGGGGTCGGCGCAGCTCCTGAGCGGGCCGGGGGAAACGTTCAAGGCGTACGCTTCGCTGCCGGAAGGCAGGCTGGTGAAAGTGCTGGACGACACCGACGACGTCTACTACGAGATAGGCATCCCCCGCGAAGGCATAAAAGGCTGGATAAAAAAAACCTCCGCGGAGAAGATTTAAAAGTGGATCTGCCAGTTCGCTGGCTCTGCCCTGTTTAGTATACGGCCTTTTGCCCTCAGTATTTATCTTCCCTAAAGGCCCATCCCCTTATGGGCCTTGCGGCACTACTCTCTTATACAAAAGATTTGTAATATTATCTTGCATGGGACACCTGTAATCCTCCGAACAGACATGAGAGACCGGAATTCGCATCCAAATCCTAACTGCTTTCAAGAGTAAATAAAAATGAGACTTAAATTTTTTTATCTCACAGTCATACCATTGATCGCGTTAATCCAAACGGCTCGCGCCTCAGGTTTTCCGCGGGTGGATGCAGATATCACAACTTATGATGACAAAGTCGCGACACTAAATACCTCATTCAACCAGACCGCCGCTAATCCCAGTGATAAGAAATGGATCGTATCTAAGCTCCAACACATGGTCGATGTGGATCAGTACACGAGGAAATATAACAATACTCCTTACGATCATGCTTATTCTAATGCTGAAAAATCAGAATTCATCAATCAGTTCGGGGTTCGTTGGCGCTCAGTAGATACAAACAACACCTCCGATCTCAAGGAACTTATCAAGATCTATACCTGGTTCATGATCAGTGAATTCGGACAACGTGCAGACCAGAACGCCTGGCTGCTGG
The DNA here is from genome assembly GCA_001799575.1 of Elusimicrobia bacterium GWA2_56_46. Classification (GTDB taxonomy): domain Bacteria; phylum Elusimicrobiota; class Elusimicrobia; order Elusimicrobiales; family UBA9959; genus YA12-FULL-51-18. The sequence goes on along the minus strand of MGTT01000028.1, from coordinate 190,884 downwards.
TACAGCATGCGGACATGGACTACGCCTTTCAAAAATCCGTACTCACTATTTTGTCTGGTCTTTGGCAAAAGGGCGAAACTAATCCGACAAATTACGCTTATTTGTTTGATCGTGTTGCGGCTTCATTCAACGACCCGACCCAAACAACCTTACAGCGTTACGGTACTCAGGGGGAATGTACAGGCCCGGGAACTTGGGAGCCTTTGCCAATGGAAGATCCAGAGCGTATTGATGATCGGCGGGCTACAGTAGGTTTGGGAACCGAAGCTGATTACATCAAACTCTTTAAGGATATATGCCATTTTGCCGATAAGTTCATTGAAAAGAAAGCCAGCGAAATCCAGTTTCCACAAAGAACCTTCCGCCCCATATTTTTGGAAGATCAAGTACCGCGGGAGAATAGATCATCAGGAGTTCATGGGAAAAGCCCATTACAACGCCCCTTTCGGAATCCTTGTAACGCTTAACGAGGAGGCGGCAAGCGGCGACCCGAGCATAATTCCCATACCGCTCTCCTCACTTATTCTTTTGAGGTAAGATTATTTTTTGCAACACCGTCGAGAAATTGGACTGTTTGTGTCCATGAATAAACCAAAACTGCGGTTCAATCCGCTCTGTTCACCTTGCGTCCAGGGTCGAAAAAGCACCCTGCGATGTTATAAGCCATCCTCGGATTATTTTCTGGAAAGTGAGGTTGCATACAATGTCAAAATCTAAAGGTAACATACTATTCCAGCTCACCGGATCCATAGCTTGCTACAAGGCCTGCGGTGTCGTCTCAAAACTGGTTCAGGACGGCTTTGAGGTCAAAACCATATGCTCGGAAAACGCGCTGAAATTTATAGGCAGATCAACTCTTGAGGGGCTGACTCATAACCCGGTCTACGTAGACACTTTCGAGGAAAAATTCGCGCTTGAACATATTGAGATAGTGAAATGGCTGGATCTGGCGATAATATGCCCGGCTACGGCCAACATCATCAACAAGCTCGCCGCAGGCATAGCAGATGACTATATTTCCACCACGTTCCTGGCTTTCGACTTCGCGAAGCCTTATCTGATAGCGCCGGCCATGAATAAAAATATGCTTAACCATCCGGCCACTAAAAAGTCGATAGAGACGCTGGAAAGCTGGGGGGTGAAGATTCTCAAAACGGGTTACGGTTACCAGGCCTGCGGCGTCGAAGGAGAAGGCCGGCTGCTTGAACCCGCGGAGATATTCGGCGCGATAAAGGATGAATTCAAGAAATGAAAATACTGCTGACCATGGGCGCGACACGCGAATACATAGATAGTGTACGCTTCATAACCAATCTGAGCACGGGGAGAACCGGCTGCGTGATAGCCGGCCTCCTGGCCTCAAAAGGCTGCGAGGTCGTCTCCCTGGTCGGACAAGGAGCCTTAAGACCGTCCTCTCAGGAAATAAAGACGGTGGAATTTTCAGATTTTAAGGATCTGGACTCAAAAATGCGCGCCCTCCTGAGTAAAAATATTTTCGACGCGGTCATACATTTGGCCGCCGTCAGCGATTATTCGGTGGCTTCTGTAAGCGTGGGCGCTAAAAACCGCTGGTCGGGAGTGCGGGGAAAGATAGATTCTAAAGCCGGAAGCATGACCGTGACGTTCAAGAAGAATTTCAAAATAATCGACAGAATAAGGGGCTACTGCCGCATCGGCGCGAATCCGTACAATCCTTTCCTGGTTGGCTTTAAACTCACGGACACCCGCTCATCCGCAGAAATAAACAAAGCTGTAAAACGGCTGCGTTCCGCAGATCTGGTCGTTCATAATGACCTGAGCGGGATATCTGAAGGCGGACATATCTTCAACATCTGCCGAAACGGGGAAAAGCCCGTCTATTGCATGGACGAAACGCAGCTCGCCAAAAAACTTTACACCGCCATAAAAGCGCACACAAGTGGAATGAGCGCTAGGTCTTGAGGTTTGCATTCAAACCGGGTCGGATTGGCCTAAATATTTAGTAAAAAATTAATATTTGTGAGGGATAAAACATGATAAACGTTAATGACCCTGACTACGTACTTGAGGAAGAACTGACATTGCTGGGGCTTTATCTTGCGAGTTGGACGGAGAAGGACGTCCCCGGCTTCCGGGCCTGGAAAAATCACCGGTTCGAAATCCTGGATACGCTTGCCGAAAAGGGCTATCTGCAAAGTTCCAGAGGCGCAAAATCGGTCTATATCACTCCAGAAGGCCTGACTAAGGCTAAAGAACTTAAAGAAAAATACGCCAAAACTGCCGGACTTTAATAGACTGCGTATCGGCTTTTTCGCTATAACCCAGGCCGACACCCATTCCTCCTCCCGTCCGCATCACGGGCCCACGCATTACCCAACGCCATAAACATCCTCGGATTATTTAAGTTCTTCACTCCGGCCATCGTAAAAAGGTAGCGTCTACCTTTTTGCACAAACGGGAATAATCGGCGGCAAAATGATAAAATTTAGGGGCTTGATTTTACGGAGGATAATGTGAAAATTGCGATTGCCGGCGACCATGCCGGGTTTCCTTTAAAAAAGTATCTCGCCGAACACCTTAAGACCATGGGGCATAAGGTCGAGGATCTGGGAACGGATTCCGCCGATGTCTCCGTCGATTACCCGGACTTCGCCGCCAAAGTCGCCCTGGCCGTGACGAAAGGCAAGGCCGGCAGGGGTATCGTGGTCTGCGGCAGCGGCGTGGGCGCCTGCGTGGCCGCCAACAAATTCACCGGCGTCAGGGCCTCGGTCTGCCACGACACCTACTCAGCGCGCCAGGGCGTGGAACACGACGACCTGAACATCTTATGCCTGGGCGCCAGGGTCATAGGCACGGAACTCGCGCGGGAGATAACCGACGCTTTCGTAAACGCGGTCTTCTCGAACGAGGCGCGCCACGTCCGCCGCCTGGACAAAATCAGGTCTTTCGAACAGCAATGATCCGCACAGGAGAAATTATGGACATTTTAAAAGAAGTCAAAACTACCGGCGCCAGTCTCTGGCTGGACAGCCTGAACCGGGACATGCTCCTGGACGGTTCCCTGGCCGCGCTGATAAAAAATTCCGGCGTGACAGGCGTTACCTCCAACCCCTCCATCTTCGAAACCGCGATACTAAAGTCCTCCTACTACGCCGGCCCCATGGAAAACCTCGCGGCCAGGAACCTCACGGCGGAAGTTATTTTTGAAACGCTGGCGGTGGAAGACATCCAGCGCGCCGCCGACCTATTCAAGAACATATACGACGCGACACGCGGCGCCGACGGCTTCGTAAGCATGGAAGTGAGGCCCTCGCTGGCGCATGACCTGGCCGGCACCGTCAAAGAGGGAGAGCGGCTGTTCTCCAAGATCGGACGCAAGAACGTAATGATAAAGGTTCCCGCCACCCTGGAAGGCGTGCAGGCCGGCAAGGCCCTCCTTAAGAAAGGCGTCAACATCAATTTTACGCTCATCTTCTCGCCCGACAGATATGAGGAAGTGGTGAAAGCCTATATAGAAGCCCTGACCTGGCGGACGGAGAGCGGGCTCCCGGTGGACACGCTGGCGTCCGTAGCCAGCTTCTTCGTCAGCCGCATAGACACCCAGACCGACGAGGAGCTAGAAACCCTGCTGGCCGCCGAAGAATCGTTCGATAGCGAGGAGATGTACGACTTCGCCAACGCCGCCAGGGGCCGGACGGGCGTCGCCAATTCCCTTGTCGCCTACAAAAAATACGCGCTGATCTTCTCAAGCCGGGAGTTCCTGGCGCTCCGGGAAAAAGGCGCCCTGAAACAGCGCATACTCTGGGCCTCCACCGGGGTGAAGAACCCCGCCTACAGGGACACGCTGTACGCCGATTCCCTGCTCCTGCCCGATTCGGTAAACACCCTGCCCGGGGCGGCGCTGAAAGCGTTCCTCGACCACGGCTCCCCGGACAAGGCCCCGCTCCCGGCCAGGCTGGCCGCCGCGGAATCTTTTTTCACTAAACTGGAGACCGCCGGAGTGGATTTCCGCGCCATTCTGGAATTTCTGGAACGCGACGGCGTGGAAAAATTTTCCCGCGCCTACGATTCCCTGATCAGCCATATCGAGGAGAAAAAGCGGGCGCTCTCTACGGCGGGAGCGGCTCCGGGCGCGAAAGAAAGCGGCGCCCTCCTCCCCGAACTTCCTTACACCGAGTACGGGCCGGCCCTTGAACGGCTGAAAGAAAAAGATTTCGTGAAGCGCCTCTGGAAAAAAGACGCCTCCCTCTGGAAAACCGGGCCGGAGCACGTAAAGATCATCGACAATTCCCTCGGCTGGCTGGACGCCCCGTTCAAAATGCTCCCGCGGGTGAAAGAAATAGGCCGCTTCCGCGACGAGATCCTGGCCGAAGGCTTTTCCAGCGTGGTGCTGCTCGGCATGGGCGGCTCCAGCCTCGCGCCCGAAGTCATCCGCGCGGTATTCCAGAACCCGCTGAATCCGCGGCTCCACGTCCTGGACACCACGGATCCGGCCTGGATCCTCTACGTCAAGGAAAAGCTGGATCTCAAAAAAACGCTTTTTATCTTCGCCAGCAAATCCGGCGGCACGATCGAGCCGTCCAGCCAGTTCAAGTATTTCTGGAGCCTGCTGAAAAAATCAGGCGTCAAGAAACCCGGCAATAATTTCGCCGCCATCACCGACCCCGGCACGGGCCTGGCCGCGCTGGCCAAAGAGAAGAAGTTCAGGAAAATCTTTCTCAACTTCGCGGACATAGGCGGCCGGTTCTCCGCCCTCTCCTACTTCGGGCTGGTGCCGGCGGCCCTTTGCGGCGCAGACATCAAAAAAATGCTGGAACGGGCCATAGACATGGCCAACCTCTGCAAGGAACCGGAACTGACCCGCAATCCCGGCGCGCTGCTGGGCGCCCTGATGGGGGGCATGGCCCTCAAAGGCCGGAACAAGCTGACTCTCGTCATGCCGAAAAAGCTGGAAGTCTTCGGCCTCTGGGTTGAACAGCTTGTGGCCGAGAGCACCGGCAAGGAGGGCATGGGAATAGTGCCGGTCTGCCTTGAAAAGTTCTCAGCGCCGGAAACTTACCAGGAAGACAGATTTTTCGCGCATACCCAGCTCGGTTCTTCCCTTGACGCCGATACTGCCGCCAGGCTCGGCAAACTGAAGACCGCCGGACAACCGGTCTACACCATGTTCATGAAAGACGCCTACGACCTGGGCGGGGAATTCTTCCGGTGGGAAGCGGCCACCGCCGCCGCCGGCGCGCTGCTGGGGATAGATCCGTTCGACCAGCCCAACGTCAAGGAGGCGAAAGACCTGACGCTCAAAACGCTGGCCGCCATGACCGCCGGGAAAAAAGCCCCGGAACCCAGACCGCAGTTTTCCTCGGACAGGCTCTCTGTCTACGCCTCCAGGGCGCTGCGCGGGGCCCTGGACGGCGCGGCCGGCTACGACGAAGTGTTCAAGGGTCTCTTCTCCGCCCTGAAAGAAAAGGAATACCTCGCCCTGCTGGCCTATCTGCCCAATCTCCCGAAGGTGGAGGAAGAACTGAAAAACCTCAGGGAAACCCTCAAAACCCGGACCCGCGCGGCGACAACGCTTTCCTACGGCCCGCGCTACCTCCATTCCTCCGGCCAGCTCCACAAAGGCGGGCCCGACAGCGCCCTCTTCCTTATCTTGACAGGCCCGGTCAAAAATGATATCAATATCACAGGGGAAAAATACACTTTCGGGCAGCTGGAAATGGCCCAGGCCGCTGGTGATTTCGAAGCTCTGGACTCCAAAAACAGACGCGTTGTAAGAATTCATCTGAAGCACCCGTTGGAAAAGTCCCTGCGCTGCCTTAATGAAAGGATTTCCCGGCCGCGGGAGATCAGCGCAGTTCATACGCAAGGGGAGGAGAGTACAATGCTTAAATTAACCGCGAAAAAGGGCGCCGGCTCGAAAACCGCCGCCAAAACAAAACCGGCCGCCGTAAACGAATACGTACTGATAGACCATCCCAGGAACCTGGAGAATATCACGTCAAGGCATTACGCTGTCCGGGTCTCCGTGAGCAATGCCGCCGGCGTAGAGCTCTCCATAGACGACCAGCCCTGGCAGGCTTGCAGGCATTCCGTAGGTTACTGGTGGTTCGATTGGACAAATTTCGCTCCGGGCGCCCATCAGCTTACGGCCAGAATGCGCACTAAGAACGGCGAGTACCTGATCTCCAAGCGCCGCCGCTGCAAAGTCAGCTGATAGAAACCGGACGCAAAGCGGTTTGGATGTAAAGCCATCCGGATGCACGGCGGATTAAATATGCCTGCCTGTGCCTGCGGGTGGCTTTGACTTTGGCCCTTTACGTTATGTCCCACGACACTCCCGCACTTGAAACCCTGGGCTGGAATCCGGTATTGGCTAAAGCTTTCATAATTTTTTCGGATAAAAACCTCATCCCCGCGCGAGTCGTCGCCGAGCACCGCTCCGCCTGCGAAGTCGTCTGCGCCGCCGGATCTTTCCTGGCCGAAGTCTCCGGCCTCTTCCGGCGCGCCGCGAAATCAAAAGCCGATTTCCCCGCTGTCGGGGACTGGGCCGCCCTCAGTTTCGAGCCGCGCGCGAAGCGTCAGACCATACAGGCGCTCCTGCCCAGAAGCTCAAAACTTTCCCGCCGCGACCCCGGCGGCGAAGAGGAACAGGTTATCGCCGCCAACATAGACGCCGTTTTCATCGTCCAGAGCCTGGACGGGAATTACAATCTTAACCGCCTGGAACGCTACCTGGCCGCCGTCACAGCCGGGGGCGCCTCCGCCGTGGTGCTTCTGAACAAGGCGGATCTGGATCCGGACGCCGCTCTTAAGGCCGACGAGGTTCGCTCAATGAGTTCCGGTGCGCCGGTTCTGCCGCTGGATTCCATAAACAAGACGGGCTACGACGCCCTGAACGCCCTCCTGACCCCCGGCCGCGCCGTGGTTCTGGCGGGTTCTTCCGGCTCGGGCAAGTCCACCATAATAAACAACCTGATGGGCGCGGAACTCCAGCGCACAGCTTCGGTGCGCGAAGAGGACGCCCGCGGGCGGCACACCACCACAGGCCGGAAACTTTTTATCCTGCCGGGCAGCGGGGCGCTGCTTATAGACACCCCCGGAATGCGCGGCCTGGAGCTCTGGAAAGACGCCGGCGCCGCCGACGGGACTTTCGACGACATCCGCGCGCTGGCCGAAAGATGCCGGTTCGGCAACTGCTCGCACTCCAGCGAGCCGGACTGCTCCGTGCGCGAAGCGCTTGAGGCCGGAACGCTGCCGCGCGCGCATTACGAAAATTACCTTAAACTGCGCAAAGAAGCCGCTTCCCTTAAAACCAAAACGGATCATGACGAACGCCTTAAAAGAAAAGGCCGCGCGGACAACTCCGGCAACACCCTGAAAGACGCCTCACGGCGCAGACAGAACCCGCTCTTATGAACTACCTCTACGCCTTTGCCAAGGAATTCCTGACGCTGACCTGGACAGTGCTGCCCTATTTTCTCGGCGGGGCCGCTTTCGGCGCGGCGCTGGACGTTTTCGTCAAGCCGGAATTCGCGCTGAAACATCTGAGCGGCGGCTGGCTTTCCATGGGGAAAGCTTCCATACTGGGCATGGTTCTGCCCGGCTGCTCCTGCGCCACCATGCCCATGGCCGACGGCCTGCGCCGCAAAGGCGCGGATCTGGGCACGGTTACCAGCTTCCTGCTGGCTTCGCCTCTGGTCAGCCCGCAGACCCTGGTGCTCACCTGGGCCATGCTGGGGTGGAAATTCGCCGCCGCCCGCGCTCTGGCCGCTTTCTGCGGGGCCATGACGATAGGCGCCATCTTCCTCCGGCTTGAGCGCTCAGGCTTCCTGGACATCCCGGCGCCGGAGCCGGTCAAGGAATGCTGCTCCGCCTGCGGCTGCGCCGACGGCGGGGAAACCGATGAACCCCGTAAATTCTGGCCGGTTTTCGTGGACATTCTCAAAGACCTGGGCAAATATTTCCTGCTTGGCATGGCCATAGCCACGCTTCTCACGGTGCTCCTCCCGGCGGGTGTGATCACGCGCTACATCGGCTCCTCGGGGCCGCTGGCCTACCTCAGCGCGGCGCTGCTGGGCGTACCGCTTTATGTCTGCGAGGGCGAGGAAATACCATTGACCCTGTCGCTGATGAAACTGGGCCTCGGGCCGGGGCCGGCTTTCGCATTCCTGCTGGGTTCGGTGGGAACCTGCATCCCCACCATGATAATGTCGCAGAAACTTATAGGGAGGCGCGGCCTGCTGATCTACGCGGCCTGGTGGCTGCTCTTCGCTCTCTCTTCCGGGATACTGTTCGGACTGGTGTTCTGAAGGGGGAAACCGGATCATCCGCAACCGGCGCCTGAAAGTTTTTATGTCTAACTTCGTCCGTTTTTTTCTGACTCGTCTAAGGATCTTCACGCTGGTCGGCTGCGTGGCGGTCTGTCTTTATTTCGTGGCCCGCGTAATAATATTCTCCTACTCCTACTACAGCCCGGTGGAGAAACTATTCGGCATACTGCTGCTTACCGGCGAAACCTATATGCTGGTGCACGCGCTGGGCTACATGATAAACGTCTTCAATATACGCGGCAGGGAACTGACCGCTCCGCGCGCGGAAATAAGGCAGGGGGAAGAGCCGTGGGTGGCCGTGGTGGTGGCGGCGCGGCACGAGCCGAAAGAAATACTTGAAGAAACCATCATTACTTTCCGCAACCTGGATTACCCCAATAAGAACATTTATTTCCTGGACGACTCCAGCGACCAGCGCTACAAGGAAGAAGCGGACGGGCTGGCCGCGCGCCACGGCATAAAGATCTTCCGGCGGGAGGAGCGGCGCGGCGCCAAGGCCGGAATAGTAAACGCTTTCATGGCCGGTATGCCGGAGAAATATCTGGCCATTTTTGACGCGGACCAGAACCCGATGCCGGACTTTCTCGACGAACTGCTGCCCTATCTGGAAGCGAACGAGAACCTGGCTTTCGTGCAGACGCCGCAGTTCTACTCCAACGTGGGCGACAGCCCCGTGGCCATGGGCGCCGCCATGCAGCAGGCCATCTTCTACGAGAGCATCTGCGAGGGTAAGAACCTAAACGACGCCATGTTCTGCTGCGGCACCAACGTGGTCTTCCGGCGTACAGCGCTGATGAGCGTGGGAGGTTTCGACGAGAGTTCCATAACCGAAGATTTCGCCACCTCCGTGAAATTGCACGTAAAGGGCTACAAATCCCTCTACCACCCGCATGTGAAAGTGTTCGGCCTGGGCCCGGATACGCTGCCGGCCTACTTCAAACAGCAGGCCCGCTGGTCCGGCGGAACGGTCAGTGTTTTCAAACGGATCATCCAGCTCTTTTTCAGGTCTCCGCGTTCTCTGACGCCCATGCAGTGGCTGGAATATTTCCTGGCCGGCAGCTACTATTTTGTGGGCTGGGCTTTCTTTTTCCTGATGATCTGCCCCATAGCTTTCCTGCTCTTCAACGTACCGTCCTTCTTCCTGCGGCCGGAGATCTACCTGACCACTTTCGTACCGTACTTCTCGCTTTCCCTGCTTGTTTTTTACTCCACCATGAGCGAGCGGCATTACACCTTCAAGCAGATCTATACCGGACTTATACTGGGCTCGCTTTGCTTCCCGGTGCTTATGAAATCCACCCTGCTGGCCCTGGCGGGGGAAAAAATGACTTTCGTGGTTACCACCAAGGGCGGACGGGAACGACTGGACTGGAAAGGGCTTTGGCCCTACAGCGTGATGCTTGGCCTTAATGCAGCCGCTATCGCCGTAGGCGCCCTGCGCTTCGGCAACGATCCTTATGCCATAGGGGTTAATATGTTCTGGGCCGCCTATCATATCTTCATACTTGCCAATATATTCCGTTTCAACAACCCGCCGGCGCCGCCGGAAAAGGCGGCGGCATGAAATGGATCCGGATCCTGACCGCGGCAGCCGTTTTAGGCCTGTCCTATTACTGGCTGAACTATGAGGATGTCCGCATACTGTGGCGGCCGCTCGCCCGTTTCGAGAAAGAATTTCCCGGCTGCGTAGCCGGCATTATCTCCGGGGATTACGCCTCGCTGGAGCTGCCGACGGGCTTCGCGCATTTCTACCTGGCCTGGGGCGACAATTTTCCCTCCGCCGAGATAGCAAAAGCCAACCGCGGCGGCGCCATACTTGCGCTGACCTGGGAACCGTACCTTAAGACCGGACGGGAGCAAAGTCTGCTGGCCGGTATAGGACGCGGCGAATACGATGCCTACATAAAAGCCATGGCCGCCTCGATAAAAAAGTACGGCCGCCCCGTTATGCTCAGGTGGGGACATGAGCCCAACGGGGACTGGTATTCCTGGAGCGGCGCAAAAAATGGAAACTCCCCGGAGGAGTACAAAAAAGCCTGGCGGCGCATGGCCGGCCTGATGCGTACCGGCGCCGGATCGAAGCTGAAGCTGATCTTCAGCGTCAACGGGGAAGACAAGCCGCGCGCCGGCTGGAATAAGTTTGAAAATTATTATCCAGGCCCCGATTACGCCGACGCGGTGGGGCTGGACGCGTATAACTGGGGGGAATCGCGCTGGTGGTCCGCCTGGATCGCGCCGGGCAGGCTGCTGAAAAGCCCCTACCGGAGGGCGCTGGCAATGGCGCCCGACAAGCCTCTGTTCCTGACCGAGACAGCCGCCTGCCGCGAGGGGGGCTCGAAAGCGCAGTGGCTGTCCAAATTGCTGCGCAGGCTGGAGACGCGCTACACGGCGGTGAAAGGCTTCATGTGGTTCGATTATAACAAGGAGTGCGACTGGCGGCTTTCTTCCGACAGCGCGGCCGCCGGGATCTACGGGCGGGCCGCGGCCGCCGGTTTTTTCAAAGCCGATGGCGGACGCCTAAACTGGTTCTTTGGAGATTAATATGGGCATGACAAAACAGGAACTTATGAAATTCATAGATGACGCCGCGGACCTGGAGGAAAGGGCCATACAGATCTACAGCAAACATCTTAACACTGCCCTTTTCTGGAGCGGCTTCCCGGAGTTGACGCGCAAACAACTGAGCATTTCCCTGAATATGCTGATAAAGGAATCCGGCAGGCATTCGGCGAAGCTCAACGCTTTAAAGGAGAAGATTGGAAAAGGGGGAAAAGATGTTTACTAAACAGGATTACGTTAAATATTTCCTCCAGATAAAAAAAATAGAGGATAGCATGAGCGTCGAGTTCCTGCGCTGCGCCGAAAAGCTCGAAGATCCGGAAATGAAAGAATTATTCATGCAGCTGCACAAAGAGGAAATGGCCCACAACAAATTGGCGGACTCCATGCTGGAGATGTTCAGGGATAAATAAGCCGGGGAAACGGCATTCAAACATGAAAACATTATTTTCAGTGAAACGCGGCCTGGTTAAATATTCGATCCTGCTCTCCTGCCTGGTTTTCCACCACCATGTCCCGGGCTTCGCCTTTTCCCCGACTGCCTATCCCGGGGCGGCGTGGATGACGTCCGGCAGGGACTCCAACGGGGTTGACGGTACGAACACGCAGGGCATGGTGCGGCAGGGCGTCGAGATCCTGCGCCTGGAAAGCGGGCAGCCCCTGCAGATTTACGGCAAATATAACTGGCGTTTCAGGAACGTGAACAAAGACTATTTCAATTCATACACGCCGTACATGGGGACGATGCTGTCTTTCAAATACGTGGACTTTGGGGCGGAATTCGGCTGGCCCCGTTACACCGGGCTTTCCAACAGCAGCCAGGACTATTCCGTGTTCGCCAGCTGGTCCCGCTACCGGAACCTTAAGGAATGGCGCAAGTCGGACTTCATAAAGGCTCTCCCGCTCTCCACCTGGGGAAATGCGGCTTACGACCTGGGCCGCCAGAACGGCTCCTCCACCATGGGCTGGGCCAAATTACAGGCGGATCTCTTCTGGCTGCCGCGTAATTACATGGCCGGACCTTTCGTGGCGTATGACTGGCGCCTGCGTACTCAAAACGCCGATTATTTCAACCTGAGCGAAGTTTCGTCCGGCTTTGAAATTGGCAACGACGTGGTTCAGCTCGGCGCCAAATACTCATGGCGAGATTATCCGAAACTACGCCGGCAGGATAGCGGCATGGAGTACTATATCACGTTCTATAAGGCCTGGGATCTCAAACGCGGCCGAACCGCCAAGAACAAATAGCGCTTCTGCCGGCCAAAAGATCCCGCGCCGGCGCTCAACGGCAAGACAATCCGACGCCTGTGGCGATTATCTCGAACTTGCGGTTTTCTTTTCTGCGAGGTATAATATCCGGGTAGCACTATTTCAAATCACAGGAGGCTTATATGGAGATTGTCATAAACCGCGATAGCCGGGCCTCCTTCTTTCTTTAGTCCGATTCAATCCAGAGGTCTCCGGTATAAGCCGTACGGGTCCGCGCCCGCGCGTTGCGCGCGCGCTTTATTGACGCTAACCAGGAGATCACAATGTTTGAAGATAAATCAATGACCGCGCTCGTTACGGCGGAGCAGAGAGGCAGTTTTACCGTGCGGTTAGAGGGCAGGGAACTGCCTGCCCTCGCGGCAGGAAAACTTGCGGGGGAGGCCGCCTCAAGGTTGGACTTCCCCGTAGTGGGGGACGACGTAGCGGTGTCACTGCACGACGGCGGGGCCAAGGCCGTCATCCACGGGGTGCTGCCGCGGCGGTCCATACTGCTGCGCAAGGAACTTGGCGCCGCTGGCGACGCGCAGCCGCTGGCAGCCAACATCGACAAGGTATTCATTGTAATGGGACTGGACGGGAACTATAATATAGCCCGCCTGGAACGCCTGCTTGTGGCCGCCTGGGACAGCGGGGCTCTACCGGTGGTGGTACTGACCAAGAGAGACCTGTGCCCGGAAGCGGAACTGGCCGGCAGGCTGGCGGCTGTAGAGCTGGCGGCGCCAGGGGCGCGGGTGCTGTGCCTGTCGTCGCTGTCCGGAGATGGCGTGGCCGGGGTGGAGGCGGAGCTGGCCGGCGGCGTGCGCTGCTGCTTCGTGGGGTCTTCAGGCGCTGGCAAGACCACGCTACTCAACCGTCTGGCGGGGCGGGAAGCCGCCGCGACCGGGGCGGTCAGGGAGGGCGACTCGCGCGGCAGGCACACCACCACCGCGCGGCAGCTGTACTTCCTGCCCTGCGGCGGCCAGGTGATAGACACCCCGGGCGTAAGGGAATTCGGTGTGGCATTCGCCGGGGAAGGCCTGGCAACTTCGTTCAGCGATATCAGGGAACTGGCGGCGGGCTGCCGATTCAAGGACTGTTCGCACTCCGGGGAGCCCGGCTGCGCCGTGGCAGCGGCGGTGGAAGCGGGCACGCTTCCGGCGGAGCGCCTGAAGAGCTACAACAAGCTGCGGCGGGAAACCGAGCGGCAGGAACTGCGCACCGACCTGAAGAAGCGCCTGGCGGCCAACCGCAGGCTGCGGAGCTTCGGCCGCATGGTACGCGACATCAACGATGAAAAGCGCCGTCTGCGCGGCGGCTGAAAAAGCGGAGCTTAAAGCAATTGGGACAGGGCCAAAAGTATCATAGAATATAATAGACAAGACAAATATATGTCACAAAACTCCGCTTTTCTTCAGGCAGTGGGGCGGCATAAACAGGAAGAAAGCTGGACGCACTTTGAACGCAAAAGTTTATAGCCAGAAGCCGGAAGTATTAAACGTATAACGCGGAAACCATAGAATGGCACGATTACGATAACCGAAAAGGGAATTGCCATGACTGATAAAAACAGGGATATAAATCAAGTCGCGATTTATGAGACGGAAGACGGAAAAATTAAAGTAGATGTCCGTTTTGAGCATGAGAACCTTTGGCTGACTCAAAAGTTGATGGCATCCCTGTTTGAATGCAGCACGGACAACATTTCATTACATCTGCGCAATATCTATAACGAAAAAGAGCTAGATGAAGCGGCAACTACCGAGGATTACTCGGTAGTTCAAATCGAGGGCGGGCGTGAGATAACCCGGAAAGTCACTCATTACAGCCTTGAGGCCATTATTGCTGTCGGCTACCGGGTAAATTCAGCGCGCGGTACCCAGTTCCGCACATGGGCAACCGACAAGCTGAAGAATTACATACTAAAAGGTTTTGCTATAGACAGCGCCCGCTTTAAATACGGCAATAAATTCGACACCCGCTATTTCGAAGAACTCCTGGAAGAGATCCGCGAGATCCGGGCCAGCGAGCGGATGGTTTACCAGAAGATCACCGACATTTACGCCACAGCGGTTGATTACTCCCCGAATACGGCGGAAGCTGAAAAGTTTTTTGCGACAGTCCAAAATAAGATGCACTGGGCCATAACCGGACAAACCGCCGCTGAAATCATTTCAGAAAGGGCGGACAAAAATAAACCACATATGGGCCTGACCACCTGGAGGAAAGCCCCGGCTGGCAAGATATTAAAACCTGACGTTGGAGTAGCGAAGAACTACCTGCAAAAAAATGAAATAAAGGAACTGAATCACATCGTGGACATGTACCTCGATTACGCGGAGTTACAGGCTAGCCGTGGCCGGTTGATGAAAATGAAAGATTGGGTGGAGAAACTTAACGCATTCTTAAAATTCCATGAGATGGATGTCCTGCAAGACAAAGGGAAAGTATCGCGGGAAGTCGCCCTTACCTTAGCCGAGAAAGAATACGAAGCGTTCCGCATAGAACAGGACAAGACCTACATCTCTGATTTTGATAAAGCAGTAAAAATGCTTAAAGGTCCGAACAATAAAGAAAGCAAAACCGGCGATGGCTATAACCCGGAAGTTGAACTCGCGAAAGGCGCTGATCTAACAACAGCCTCCTACGACAAGACGCAGAAAATCAGCGTTACTGCCGGAAAAGTGACGGTAGGGGGGAAGCCAGGGATCGCCGTGATTGCCGGAATTGCAACCGGCAAGCAGGATGCGGGCATAGACGGCACCATAAATTTATGGCTTTCTATTTTCCGCTACAAACGGCCCGATGGCACGACCAACCATGTAGCCGGCTGGAATATCTCTTTGGCGTTAAAGTCCAAGCAAACGTCTATTGAGACCGCCAAAGCTTTTGCCGCCTATATCAACGCTGGTGCGAGGCCTTACAAAGCCAAAGCCGCAGGTAACAAGACCAAGGCGGCCGTAACGATCATCTTTACAAAAAAATAGTTTTTTAAAATGTCAAACAACATTAAATCGGAATCCGCGGATTCTGCTCCGCGCGCGCGGAAAAGAGTCTGCATTATTACCTTTGGTTGACCTGTGGGGACGATTCCGCATTACTCTGTATCGGTTCCTAAAAAATCTCTATAGATCTAGCGCCTAGATAGCTCGATGATGCCGCGAGTCGTCGCGGGCGTGGCCACGCAGCGCGGCCCCGCACCGCTCCTCTGCACCGCACGATAGCCGCACGGTCGGCCACGGTGCGCGGCCAGCCGGCCCTCAACAGGGCCTTGGCCGGGCCGCACTGCAGTGTCGCTTCGCTCCACCCCCTACCCCCGGTTCCGCCAAAGGCGGCCCGTACAGCGCAGAATTTAATTTTTTCTTATTTTTAAATTATGGCCACCGGGAGAGGGGGAACCTGCAAAGCGATTCCGCCACTCCCACTTCCTAGTCAGTTCAAAACAGAGTATTGACTACCGAACACGCCCGATGTATACTTGATATGTCAAGTATATATCAAGTTATTAAAATCTTATGAAACCTCTAACCCCACAATTGAAATTCTTGCTATGGCTTGCCCGGGCGCAAGCGATAATCACACGTGCATTTGACAACAAGCTCGGCGGCGGCCTGAGTTTTAGCGACTTCCAAGTACTCTATTACCTCAGTTGTGCGCATGAGGAACGGATGCGCCGCATAGACCTTGCCGAGAAAATGGCCCTTACGGCCTCAGGCATAACAAGGATGCTGGCCCCAATGGAAAAGATAGGTTTAATCAAACGAGAAGCCAGCGAGCGTGACGCACGCGTCAGCTATGTAAAACTTGCGACAGGAGGACGTGCCCTTCTCCGGGAAAGGCTTGGCGACGCAGAATTAATAGCTGCTGAGATGTTTCCTGTTGGAGAGGGCAAACAAGCAGCGGATTTGGAAGGCCTCTTTCGGATGTTTTCTACCGGGCGCTTTTTGTTCTAACCCAAAAAAAGGTATCCCGAACTTTACGGAATATGAAAAAAAGGCGAAGCTAATGAGAATCGCTATTATAAATGGCAACCCCGATCCCGAGAACCAGGGATTTGAAGGATATATTCAACTCCTGGCAGCCGAACTTAATTCCCTCGGCAACGAAACTGAAACAATCTGCCTTCGAGAAATGAAGATTAACCATTGTGTGGGATGTTACTCCTGCTGGCTGAAAACTCCAGGTGTCTGTGTTTTCAATGATGATGGCCCGCGGCTGCTCACCGAATTCCTTAAGGCGGACCTTGCCGTCTACGCATCCCCTGTATTAATGGGATTCATCAGTGCGTTATTGAAAGGCGCGCAGGAGCGGTTCCTTCCTCTTTCCCTTCCATTCTTTTTGATAAAAGACAACCGGCTCCAACATATCCCACGCTACGCGAAATATCCCGCCTCCGCTGTACTGCTTGGAGCGACAGAGGATGATATATCCAGCACGGGCCTCATAGAAAATATTTTCAAAAGCGGACGGACACGCCGATTCCTTTTTACCAAGACGATGAACACTCCGGTTAAGGAGGTAGCCAATGCACTTAACGATATTTAATGGTTCTCAAAAAACGGGAATAACTAATACAGAGATTCTGGTCGCAGGTTTTGTGGATGGGTTTTCCGCTATCCCCGGCAACACTTATACAGCTTACAAACTAAACTCTTTTAAAGACTTAACCGAAGCTGTAGCGTTATTCAAAGATTCCGATCATATTCTTCTCGCCTTCCCGCTATACAATTACTCCATGCCAGCGGTGGTTAAGGACTTTATTGAAAGATTAGAGCCGCTGAAAGGGAAGTGTACTGGGAAAAAGGTCGGATTCCTGGTACAGTATGGCTTCCCGGAAGCCGTGCACGCAAGGCCTCTTGAGAAGTATCTGGAACACCTGTCCAGCCTGCTAGATTGCGCATACTTGGGCACAATAATAAAAGGAGGCTGCGATAGCCTTGCCAAAAGCTCAAAAAGCAGGAACAAACATATTATTGCTGGTATTTCCATGATTGGCAGAGCGTTCGGAACTGACGGGATGTTGGATAGACATCTTCTGAAGAATTACTCGAAACCAGAAACACAAACCCTTCTTTCAAAGCTATTCATGCGGGTATTCGTATTACTTGCGAACCGATACTACTGGGGGGCAGTACTCCGAAAAAACGGCGTCGAGGCAACCAGTTTTGCCCGGCCCTATTCAGACCAGCAGAATTAACTATAAGGTTTTTATAAAAAAGTAGCCAAAGGGGAATGCTGTACGGCCTGCCTCTGGCAGGCCGTATGTTTTAAATGGGTTCGCCGGCTCGGCCCTATGCGCGGCCAGCCGGCCCTCAACAGGGCCTTGGCCGGGCCGCTCCCGGGCCGCCAAAGGCGGCCCGTACAGCGCAGAATTTAATTTTTTTCTTATTTTTAAATTATGGCCACCGGGAGAGGGGGATTTAAACGGGGGCACCTTGGTTAATTAAAAACCCGCCTCGGCTCGCGTTCGCTCGCCCTGGCGGGCTTTTCTGTTATTATCATGTAGCCCCCGTGGGGAGGGGGAAGCCTGCAAAGAAAATATGGAGAAGCCAGGGCCAGTAGCGGCTTGCCTCGTGATGGCCGCCGCCCCTGACCCTGGCCCGCCTTAAATGCCCACGCCCATGGTACAGCAGAATTACCCACCCGGGAACGCGAATAACAACAAAAATAGCCATTTTCATCACGACACCACGTTGTCGGGTTGGTCTGCTATACTTTTAAATATAGAATAGATGCATGAAGCCCTGGAGATAGACTTAAAAAAATGAATAACCCTGTAGGAAGAAACGACCCATGCCCTTGCGGCAGCGGCAAAAAGTTCAAGAAGTGCTGCCTAGACAAAAATGCAGGCGCTCCAGTTTTGCCCACAAATATCGTGAACCGACTTAAAGCGCGGCAGCTACAAACCCAGAAGCAGCAGGGCCTCGGCAGACAGATCATTTCCGAGTTTCACAATGGTTTTCGGTTTGTTGCCGTTGCCAACAAGCTCCATTATTCCTCGAAATGGAAAACATTCCATGATTTTCTTCTGGATTATATTCCGCACTTGTTCGGCCCCGTATGGGGAACTGCCGAACTAAAAAAATCTCCAGAGAACCAACACCCTATTGTGCAATGGAGAAATCTTGCATACGCCCACATGAAAGGCAACCAATCCGGTGATGCCCAGATTCAAACCGCGCCTATGACTGGGGCACTAATTTCATATATCAGTCTGTCCTACAACCTCTACCTACTGGCGCACAATGTGAAGCTCCAAAGCCACCTGATTAAAAGACTTAAAGACACGAATCGGTTCATTGGCGCAAAATACGAAACATATGTAGCTGCGGAGTTTATCAAAGCAGGGTTCTTAATTGAACTGGAAGATGAAACGGACGGGAATACAACTCACTGTGAATTCATCGCGACCGCCAAGGATTCTGGGAAAAAATACTCGGTAGAAGCTAAAGCCCGACAGGCCGGTAAAGATAATGTGAGCATTACCACACAACTTTCAAAGGCACTCGTCAAAAAAGCAGATTATGAGCGCGTCGTATTTATCGACATGAACATTCAGAACTTTGTCACCCGTGTCGATGAAATTATGGCGGAAATACGACGGCACGAAACCGAGCTGCAAATTGACCACGAACCAGCCCCTTCTGCCTATCTTTTTATTACAAATTATCCCTTCGAATACGGGCTTAACGGTATTTACGAGAGCAAGTCTGTGCTGGGACATGGATTTAAGATCCCAGATTTTGATTTTGAGTTTACTTTTGGGAACATACGTGATTTGTTAAAGGCGAGAGCCAAACACCGGGATATGTTTACTCTAGTCAACTCAATGCGAGAACATGACGAGATCCCGTCAACATTTGATGGAGAGTATCCAGAATTCTCTTTTAACCAGGACAATGCTCCTCCGCGTCTGATTATTGGCAGGAAATATTTGATTCCTGGCAAGGATGGCAAGGACGTTGAAGGAGAACTTACTACAGCCTGTGTTTCGGAATTCAAAAAGGAGATTACAGGAGTTTACCACACTATGGCCGGCGAGAATATTATTATCACGTATCCGATGAGTGGAGAAGAGCTTACTGCTTACAAAAGGCAACCTGAAACTTTCTTTGGAGTACCTCTACAGGCGAACCAGAAAGCCAATACTCCGCTTGAACTTTTCGATTTCTTCTATGCGACCTACAAATCATCACCTAGAGAACGCCTTTTAGAGTTTATGAAACATTGGCCAAATCAGGATATTTTAAGAAACACATCCACCGAGGAATTGGCAATTACATATTGTGAAAGCTTAGTGCAATACGCCTTTAGAGAAAAACGGAGCGACCCGGCACAAAAGCCGGCTTCTTAACTTATGGCAAACATTATCAATTGCAGACTAGCAGCCACAAATGTGGCGCCAGATACTTTTAAAGAATTCGAGCAAAGCATAAAACTATGCCACCAGGTATTCACAACAATGGCGGTTGAAGCTGGGATGCCCAGACTAATAGAGACAATTTTGGCCGAGGATTTTGACAACATTGTGCTTGAAAAGATGAGGAAGAAAGAACATGAGGCCAGATTTACTTCGGAGCGGCCATTCGGGCATGTGGCAGCCAAGAACCTTTCACAAGATGATTCCCATGACCATGTAATCATCATTTTCAATGCCTCCGACTGGAGCAGGGAAATGTCGAGCACTGGGGACGGGAAACTGCTGCAGTTGGCACTTATTGCACACGAACTCGCCCACCCATATTTAATGCGTATGAGATCCGCCAGCGGCGCGGCCAAAGACGTTATCTATCCGTTTATTACACCAACCGAAACCGCCCGCAGCCTTACCCGGATAATAATTGATGAGTATTATGCGGACTCTCTAGCCGCTCTCATTGTAAACCATCTTTGCACAAAGACCATAAATGGCGCATCCTCGCCGGCACACATTTGGGATATTTTCGGGCAGACATATCTTGAAAGCCTTAAGCAGCATATTTCTAAAGCCGGGGAAGTATTTCCAGGCTATGTGAACAGCTATAGAACGCGGCAAATACCTCTAGAAGAGATGTGGGGGAACGTACAATCAGCAACTGAACATTTGTTCGTCATGTATATTCATGCCCGCGCGCTAGCAGATGCCACCGGCGAAGAGGTTTTAATATTCGATTCCCCAGAAATAAAGCAATTACCTTTCATGCAAAGGTACACTCAAGGCTCCACCACCACGTTCCTGAATAGATTCCGAAGGCACAGCCCATTACTCTCAGTTGATTCCTGGAGAAAAATGGAAGAAGATGTTATCCCTGCGGGGGAACTCGCTTTTAAAGAAATTTGGCGACGGTTGGGGCTAGAATTTCAGGAAACCGCGCCGCAGAAGTCCTATAAAATCATAGTTTCCGCGCCAGCTTAGGTTGGGCCACGTTAATTTAATGGCAAGCGCCCCGGGTTAAATCTATATAATTAATTGTTGCGGTGGCCAGTGCCTGTTCGTTATTGCCCACTAATGGGATTTTTCTGGAATATAAAAGATTAAAAAAACACATCGATAATTAAGTTACTGAAAACCAAGTGTTTACCAAGGCAGCAGGCATGAGATTTATAAAATTTGCATTAATATACATTCTGTTTGCCTCACAAGCATTAGGGGCACAATCGCCTACTGCCCCCAAAAAAGAAAACCTTATCGTGTTCATCCATGGCTTCATGGGAAACAACCAGGCAACTTGGACAAACCACGATTCTAAGGCATTTTGGCCAGACCTAATTAAATCCGACGATAAATTTTTATCCTTTGACACAGACACCTATTCTTACACCGCTGCCCTAACGCAACAAAGCCTCACGACAAACGAATTATCGACTCGTTTTCTTGAGTATTTAATGCAAAAGACCCAGGAATACAATAACGTTTTCATCATTGCCCATAGTTTTGGCGGCATCATTACCATGGACACCCTTAGCAAACTGGCCGACTCAGAGACCAAAGTTTTTGAAAAGATTAAGGGGATATTTCTGCTCGCGGTTCCATTTAAAGGAACAGACATCGTAACAAAGAGTTTGAGATATCTAGTTCCTAGCCAAATTATGGATGAACTAGAAGCATCAAATACCAATTCTTTCCTACAGAATTTAGACACCCGCTGGCTGAAGCTAACAAAAGAAAGAGCGCGCGAACATAAGTTGTTGCCACAGATTCATGTCGCATATGAAACCAAGAAGACCGGGGTTTTATTTTTCAGAAAGATACTGGTTGATCGCAATGCACTTTTTCCATATCACGATGATTTAACAGCAGGGCCTCTCCCCGCTCAGACAAACCATTCCGACATCGCTAAGCCCAGCAGCAACAAAGATGAGATTTACCGCTGGGCAGCCAGATATATCGACCGTATCCTTGAGGGCTACTCTCCAACAATCATCGCTGATTATGGCGTAAACCTTGAGCAGTCTAAGTATTACTTTGACACTCAATCAGAACTTCCCGCAAGTGTTTTCTCAACCAAGGCGTTGCCGCCATTACGAATCTTTTCAGAAGACCCATATTCATCGTTCAACTGTTTTGACTATGAACAATTCCGTTTGATTAAAGAAACATCAGATTATCTGGTTTTCAGCAATGAAAATGACAAATCCCCGACCACACTCCGTTTTTATTATATGCGATCAACCAGAAATGTGATATTTTACTTCGGCGACGTTGTTTTCAATGCTTCAAAAGAAGATGCATCTTACACAAATCGATTGGACTTCTCAAAGTTTATAAGAGCCTTAACCAATAACGCTCGACTAGTATTTTGGGATATAGAAAAAGATTCCCCACTATTCCGGACAGGGCATGTTTTACCCACCAATATAATGTCCCGTGATAATGCCGAGTTAATCGAAAGCATCTTGCAAGAAATAGTTCAGATCGAGAGATACTTCGGTATAAAATTTAGATATAGAACCAAATACACCATGGTAGATATTGAGAAGATCAAATACATCGGAGAGGTTTTACGAGGAAAAGAAATTTCTTTAGGCAAAACCATAACCATCACATTAAGCACTCTCGATGAAAAAAAACGATTTTTGCGTGGATTAATACCCGCTGATTATATTGAAGGATATCGCTACCATTTCGATTTTGAAGACGAAAAAGGGGATTTATTCGGAACCGCTATTGATCTGGGCAAGAGAAATATTCGTGTCCCCGAAGCCGAATTTAAGCCAAACGCACAATATCTCAAGGAAAACCTGGATAAATCTACGGGGCCTGTAACTATCCAAATAGACTCGCTAAACCCTAATATCCCCATTAAACTATGGCATTACCGCCAGATGGTAACACATGAGCTCCCGATAATAACTCGTGATGCCTTGCAAGAAGAAAACGAGAAAAAGAGAGCAGAGAAGTCTTCTAACTGAAAATTATTGCCACCCTGGAAGAGGGGAAACGGAAATAAGGTAAATCCTTATCGGTGGCCATAATTTAAAAATAAGAAAAAAATTAAATTCTGCGCTGTACGGCCTGCCCGGCCACGCAAGGAGGTGCACCATAGTTCAGCCGAACGCGGTTCAGGTTTAAAATGTAAAATATACGTAATGAAAAAAGTCCACATCATTACCTTCGGCTGCCAGATGAATGAGGCGGACTCGGAGCTGATCTCGGAGTCGTTCCGCGGACGGGGGTTTGAGGTGACGGCGGATCTTAAGGACGCGGACGCGGTGGTGGTCAACACCTGCACCGTGCGGCAGCGGGCGGAGGATAAGGCGATCTCTCAGATAGGGCGGCTGCGCAAATGGAAACTGGAGCGGCCGGAGAGGCGCGTATTCATCGTGGGCTGCGCGGCCGAGAAACTTGGAAGCAAAAAAATAAAGGGACAATTTCCGTTCGTGGATGAGGTGGTGGGGGCGAAGAGTATAAACAGCGTGGACGCGGCGGTGGAGAGAAAGTATCCAGTATCCGGTAACCGGTATCCAGTAACTACTAATTCTTTACCGGTAACCGGTTACCGGTCACCGGTTACCGCTTTTGTTACAGCCATGCGCGGGTGTTCGCTTAAATGCTCTTATTGCATCGTGCCGTCGGTCCGTGGGCCGGCCCGTTATCTTCCGCCGGAAGAGATCCTGGCCGAGGCCGCGGCAAAAGCCGCCGCGGGCGCGCGCGAGATCATCCTGCTGGGCCAGACCGTTAACGCTTACGCTTATAAAACTCCGGAAGCCGCGTTGTCCTTTGCGGATCTGCTTAAAAAAACCGCCGCCGTTCCGGGCGTAAGCCGCGTGCGTTTTATGAGCCCGCACCCGCTTTATTTTGACGACGGATTTTTCCGCGCTTTCAGGGAAGAGCCTAAGATAGCCCGCTACGTCCATCTGCCGGTGCAGAGCGGTTCTGACCGGATCCTGAAGGCCATGCGCCGGGGCTATACCCGCGCGCAGTACCTGGAGATAGTAAAAAAGATCCGGGCCGCGGCTCCCGACGCCGCCGTTTCCACCGATTTTATCGTGGGCTATCCGGGCGAGACCGAGGCCGATTTTAAAGAGTCGCTCTCGCTGGTGGGGGAAAGCGGAGTCTCTTTCGCCTATTGCTTCAAATATTCACAGCGCACCGATGACAAAGGCCTGGCCCCGGAGCTTGGGGAACCGGAAATGGAGGAGCGGCTTGAGCGGCTGCTGGCGGAAGTGAAGAAAAATTCAAATGACATTTTAAACAAAAGAATTGGTAGAATAGAGGAAGTTCTGCTTGAGACCGGGGAGCATGGAAGGACTTCGGCGAACTTTGTAGTCAGGCTGGAGCGGAATACGGGGCTTGCGGCCGGCAGCCTGATCCGGGCGGAAATAACGGGAACGCGCAAAAACACTTTAAGGGGAAAACTTATACCATGACCAAGAAAGACAGCAAGGTTTTCAAAGAAAGACGGGAACACGTGCGCCTGCCGATCCTCCACGGCATCCTGGAACCCGTGGAACTGGAGTTCTACGCCAAAGGCGCGGACGGGAAGCACCACCCCCAGCCCGCCATCCTCGTGGATCTCTCGGCCGGCGGCATGCGCCTGATAACTTTTCTTGAGCCGCCCCACTCCAAAGAGCTCAATATGATCCTCAAGCTCGCCGGCGTGAAAGAAATGCCCATAACCGGCCGCATCTCCTGGGTAAAGGAAAAAGGCGGCGTCTTTATGAACGGCATCATTTTCTCGGGGATCAGCGCGGAAGACAGGAAACGCATAAGCGACATGGCGGAAGATTACGTGGACTGCGACACCCGCATCGCGTTGAAACTGCCGGAAGTCTGCGTGGCGACCTGCAAAGCCCACGGGCTGTGCAACAAGCCGCAGAAAGACGAACCGCTGTTCAAGAAGAAGTAGAAACGAGGGTTGGAAAGTTGAGGGTTAGAAGGTTAGAGGTTTAGAAGGTTGGCCAGAAAGATGGCTTTTCCCTCCAACCCTCCAACCTTCTAACCCTCCAACCCTCTAACCTTCCAACCCTCAAAATGTCCCTTCCAATCTCCAAACCCATCACCATCATGGGGGCCAACGCTTCCGGCAAGACCGGCCTGGCCCTGGAACTCGCCAAAAAAACGGACGGGGAGATAATCTCCGCCGATTCCAAACAGATCTACAAATATTTATCAGCCGGGACTTCCAAGCCGGCCGGCAGCTGGACGACCCTGCGGGGACACGAAGTCTACCTTGTGGAGGGCGTACCGTACCATCTGGTGGACATCGCCGATCCAAGGAACACGTACGACGCGGGGACTTTCGCCGAGAGCGCCAGGGCGCTCATAGATTCCATTTCCGCCGAGGGCAAAACCCCCATCATCGCGGGGGGCACCGGCATGTATATCCAGGCGCTCTGGAACGGCCTGGATCCCCTGCCGGCGGCGGATCAGAACATTAGAAAATCTCTGGCCGCTTTCGCCGAAGAAAAAGGCAGGGAGGCCCTGCACGCTGAACTCGCGGCCCTGGATCCCAAGGCGGCCGCCCAGATACCTCCCAACAATCTCCAGCGCGTGATACGGGCGCTGGAGATCACCAGGCTGGCCGGCCGGCCGGTCTCGGAGCTGTGGTCGGGCAGGTTCCTCGACGCCCTGCCTGCGCATCTCGGCAAATTCGTCTTTCTCAAGTGGGACAGGGATCTCCTGAACGAACGGATAAAGAGCCGGACAGCCTCGGTCTTCGACGCCTGGGTGGAAGAAACCAGGGCGCTGCTGGAGCGCGGCTATCCGGAAGACGCGCCCGGGCTGAAATCGCTGGGCTATCCGCAGGTAATAGATTTTATCTCCGGACGTATGCCGCGCGCGGAAGCGGTGCGCGCCATCGCCGTCGTCTCGATGGCCTACGCCAAGAGGCAGAACACCTGGTTCGGCAGGTATAAGAATGCCCTGCTGCTGAACCTTTCGGCCCCGGCCGACTACGATCCTGAACTCCTGTCCAGGAAGGTGCTGTCACAATGAAAGTCACGCTTATCGGCGCCGCGCTGAAGAAAAAACCCAAAGGTTCCCCGGCTCCGGCGGTGGGGCTGGAGGAACTGGCGCGGCTGGCGGAAACCGCCGACCTGGAAGTGCGCGAAAAGTTCCTGATCCGTCTGACAAAGTACAACCCGTCCACTCTTATAGGCTCCGGCAAAGTGGAAGAGCTCCGGAAGCACGTGGAAGAGGCCAAACCGGGCCTGATCATTTTCGACGAAGAACTCACGCCGGCCCAGCAGCGGAACCTGGAACGCGCGCTGGGCGTGCCCGTGATAGACCGCACTTATCTGATCCTGGAGATCTTTTCACGAAGGGCCAGGACCCGGGAAGGCAAACTGCAGGTCAGGCTGGCCCGGTTTTCCTACGACCTTACCCACCTGACCGGCAAAGGCGCGGCCATGGGACAGCAGCACGGGATGATAGGCGCGCGCGGCCCCGGCGAACGCCAGCTTGAATACGACAGGCGCACGCTGCGGGACAAGATAACCGGGCTGCAGAAAGAACTGGACGCCATAAGGGACGAACGGGCCACCCAGCGCAAGAACAGGGACTCCGTTCCCATGCCCCAGGCGGCCATCGTGGGCTACACCAACGCCGGAAAATCCACCCTGCTCAACTTCCTCACCGCGCAGAAACACGCCATTTACGCCGACGACAAACTCTTCGCCACGCTGGATCCCACCACCAAGCGCGTGCGCCTGCCCGGCGGCGGCTGGGCGCTTTTCACAGACACGGTCGGCTTCATCCAGAAGCTGCCTCACAACCTGGTGGCGGCTTTCCGCTCCACGCTTGAGGAAACCGCCTACGCCGATCTCATCATTCATGTGCACGACCTGTCCTCTCCCCAGGTGAAGCTCCAGCACGCGGCGGTGCAGGAAACGCTCAAAGATCTGGATCTGGCCGGCATCCCGGTGATCAACGTCTACAACAAGATAGACGCCGTGCCGGATCATCGTTTTTACTCCGAGACGCTGCGGCGGGCGCGGCCGGTTTTCGTTTCCGCCCTGACCGGCGAGGGAATGAAAGAACTGCTGGACCGGGTGGAAAAGGCCCTGACGGCCCGGTGGGGGGACTACAAACTGGTTCTGCCGGCGCGGAAACAGAAACTTCTCTCCGAGATCTACAAAAACGCCATGGTCAAAAGCGCGGGCTACGGCCCCGAAGAGATAACGCTGGATTTCAGAGCCACCAAAGAAAATTACCAGCGCATTCTTAAGCTGCTGGGGCCGGCGATTTAAGGTAGAGGCAAAGCGGTTTTTTTATATAATTGGATCTATGACCAAAACGGACCTTCTGACCGCCGGCCTGCTGGCCGCCAGCTATCTTCTGGGCGGCATCCCGGCCGGCTACATCATCGGCCGCATTAAGGGAATAGACATAAGGAAATTCGGCTCCGGCAACCCGGGCACCGCCAACGTTTACAGGACGCTCGGCAAATGGCCGGGCGTACTGACTTTCACCACGGATTTCCTTAAAGGCTTCGCGCCGGCGTACCTGGCGATAAAATTTTTCTATCTGGGCGCCGGGCACTGGTGGATACCCGTGGCCGCCGGCGGCCTGGCCATAGCCGGGCATATCTGGACGCCTTTCCTCGGTTTCAAAGGCGGCAAGGGCGTGGCCACCGCGGCCGGCGTCTTCATGGCGCTCCTGCCGTTGCCGACGGCGGGGGCTTTCGTCGTTTTCGGCCTGGCGGTGGCGCTTACGCACCACATCTCGGTCGGCTCCATGTCGGCTTCGGTCGCGCTGCCGATCTTATGTTCCGTCCTCAACACGCGGCCCGGACAGAAACCTTTCACCATCATGGCTTTCGTCGTCTGCGCCGTTATTTTTTACACCCATATCGCTAACATACGCCGTATTCTGCGCGGCCGGGAGCTGTCCTACGAACACAAAGAGGCCGACGCCTCCGGGGACGGGACAAAATGAACAAAGAAGAACGAACGGACGAAACCGAACTGGAAGTGAAGATCTACTCTATCGCCACCAGCATGACGGAGTCCATAATATTCCTGGACGAGACGGACGGAACCAGGATCCTGCCCATCTGGATAGGGCCCATGGAGGCCCAGGCCATAGCCATACGGCTTTCCGGCTACCCTTCGCCGCGGCCGATGACCCACGATCTGCTCTTCTCCATTTTAAAAGAGCTGGGACTCACGGTGGAGAAAGTGATCATCACCGATATTGTGGACAACACATACTATTCCACGATCCGGGTAACGGACAAGGGCGGGGAAAACCTGCGCGACATAGACGCCCGGCCCTCCGACGCCGTGGCCCTGGCGGTACGGTTCGGCTGCCCCATATACGTAAGCGAACGCGTTTTTGAAAAAGCCCAGGTGCTTTCCAAGCCCATAACCGAAGGGGAAGTTCTGAGGTTCAAGCAGGATCTGAAAAATCTTAAGCCGACCGACATCATAAGCCAACTGTTCGACACACGCCGCAAAGATCCTGGCACGGACGGGGAAGCGGAAGAAGGGGAAGAAAACGAGGGAACCGAGGGGGAGGACGAAGAAGATGAACAGGCTTGAGATAATCCGCGAGATAGGCAGACATCTTACCACGGAAAAGGACGCCAAACTGGCCGTACTGAAGACTTTCGAGCTGATGGCGTCCGCCCTGCGCAACAACGAGAAAGTGGTCATTTCCAATTTCGGCACGTTCAAAGTAAAAGACCGGCTGCCGCGCCAGGCCAGAAATCCGAAGACCAATCAGAAAGTGATGGTCGGGCCGCGCAAGAGCATAAGGTTCAAGCCCTCAAAAAAACTGACAAGCGGAATATAGGAGCAACTATTCGGTGAACCCCGCTTTTTCGCCCGTCATTCCCGCGTGCTTTTAGCGGGAATCCATAAATCTTTACTCAATGGATCCCGGCTTACAGATCGCCGGGATGACAGATTTACTGAATGCATACTATAGGAGTAAGTGGTCGGCATGGAAAAAAATTACTTTACCATAAGCGAGATGGCGAAAAAGACCCAGGTGCCGGAATACACCATCCGCTACTGGGAATCGCGGTTTAAACTTCTGCGGCCCCTGCGGCTCGCGGGCGGCCACCGGCGCTATACGTCCGGGGACGCGGAAATCATCAATGAGGTAAAAGACCTGGTACTGATGAAAGGGTACACCCTGGCCGGAGCCAAAAAGGTCATCTATTCCAAAAAGAAATCCGGGAAGCAGCCGGCCTGGCAGAATTCCCGCCCTCCGGACGACACCGTAGAGCTTCTGGAAGACATAAGGAACGAACTCCGGCACATAATAAAGGAATGCTGACGGAATAATTTGTATAATTGTACGGTATTAAGTTATACAACCCCTCGGCAAAGCTGTAATTTTCGGGGCGTGGCTCAATGGTAGAGCGCTCGCTTGGGGCAAAGTTTTTGACCCGCATTACCGGGGCGTGGCTCAATGGTAGAGCGCTCGCTTGGGGTGCGAGAGACTCCGGGTTCAATTCCCGGCGCCCCGATAAGGCGGGTCAAAAATGCGAGCGTGGACTTTACCGCAGTCCTGCGCCATCCCTGGACACAATTCGACTCCGCGTGGACTTTACCGCAGTCTTGCGCATACCCCGGACACTGTACCCGTTCAATTCCCGGCGCCCCGATAATAATGCACGCACAGAACCACACATACCCCATACGGGTAGGCCTGCTCTACGGGCATAAACCATCCGGTCACTACTTCGCGGCCAGGGCGCTCGCGGATTTTTTCCCCGCCTCCGTTATAGAGCCCGTTTTCATAGATCTCTCGGAAGTCTATCCCAACCTCGGCTCTTTCGTGGCAAAAACCTACCTTGAGGTTCTCAATAAAACCCCGGCTCTCTGGGACTATGTCTACGACAACGACCTGGTGGCGCTGGCGGCCAAAGGCCTGAAGACGGCCATCTTTCCTTATTACTCCGGGAAACTTGCGGAAGCTCTGCGGAAAAAGGATCTCAAGGCCGTAGTCTCCACTCACGCCCTGGCCGCGCTGCTTCTGGCGAAAAGCGGCAAAACGGCAAGGCCGTCGCCGCTTTTCGCCGTTCTCACGGATTTTTACGCGCATTCCTACTGGCCGGCCAAAGGCGTGGATCTGTATTTTTCCTCCGGCAGAACCGCGGACGCCGGTCTTCTCGCAAACGGCGTGGATCCGGCCAGAATAATCACTACCGGCATCCCGGTACGAAAAGAATTTCTGCTGCGCGGAGACGCCCGGCAGAAAAGAAAGGAACTTGGCCTGGCCCCGGATCTTTTCACGGTGCTGATCGCCGGCGGGAGCAAAGGTCTGGGAGAGATCCAGCTTTCGGTGGATACGCTTAAGAAATTTCTGGGGAAACTGCAGCTCCTCATCATGTGCGGGGAAAATAAAAAATTATGCGCCGGCCTGGAAAAGAAACTGGCGGGACAGAAGCATATAAGGATCTCAGGCGGCTTCGTAGAATATCCGGCGGATCATTACCGGGCGGCGGATCTCATCATCGGCAAGGCGGGCGGGATAACGATAGCCGAGACCATGGCGCTGAATAAACCGATGCTGCTGTTCTCGCCGCTCCCCGGCCAGGAAGAACGGAACGCCGCTTTCCTCGTAAAGAACCGGCTGGCAGAGCTGGCTGAAAACCCCAGGCAGCTCGAAACTCTGGTAGAGCGGTATCTGCGGCATCCGGCCCCGCTCGCGGCGTTCAGAAGAAATATTGCCAGGATGGCGCGGCCGTGCGCGGCCAAAGACATCGCCGCCGCGATAATGGAGCGGCTGCTAAAAACAGTAGACAGTGGTCAGTGAGCAGCGGACAGCATTCGGAGAGGAGCGGAGGAGAAATAAAAAAATCGGGGCATACGGATTTGAACCGTAAATCCGCCGACCCGAACGGCGTGTGATACCATTTCACTATGCCCCGACGTTTTAATTATACACTTTTATAACGCCAAAGTTCAATGCGGGTACGGGGGCCTGTCAGCCACCCCTCCAGCTTTATTTGTATACTTCGCGCCATCTTTCTCCTGTTACGGCACTGGCATTGCCTTGTCAAGCCGGCATCTTGCTTCGAGATAATCCTTTTTAGTATTATTTTACCTGTTGCGTTTTTTATGCGCGTTATTTTCAGGATCTACGGCAGCGTGCAGGGCATAGGCTACAGGTGGTTCGTCCGCGACGCCGCCGCCGGACTCGCCCTGACGGGCCTGGTCAGAAACCTGCGGGACGGTTCCGTAGAGGGCGAGGCGCAGGGCGGTAAAAAAGCGATAGACGCTCTTATGCTGAAGTTAAAGACCGGCCACCCGCTGGCCGTGATAACAAAGGCCGAAGTAAATATAACGGAAGAACTGGCGGGGGAAAAAGATTTCGTAATAGATTCTTCCCGGCAGGAGAGGTAAACAGAATGGCTGAAGAAAAAGAAGGCCGGGAACCGGGGCAGGACGAAGCGCCCCAGGCCGAGAAAGCGAAGAAAGAAGTTTTAAAAGACATCAATATCGATTCCACCAACCAATATATAAGGAAGATAAGCCAGATAGACCATAAGATCTCGCGGGAAGAATCCCATGAGCTCTGGAAACGGGTCAAGCGCGGAGACCGGCGAGCCAAAGACCGCATCGTGGAATTAAACCTTAAGCTGGTCATCCCCACGGCCAAGCGCTTTCTTTATCCCGGCGCGGATCTTATGGATCTGGTTGAAGAAGGGAATCTCGGCCTCCTGCACGCCATCGATAAGTTCGAGCCCAAAAAGGGCTACAGGTTTTCCACTTACGCGACTTACTGGATAGAGCAGTATGTCAGACGCTCGGTGGAAGAGAATTCCAAGACAATACGCATCCCGCCCCACGCCTGGACCGCCCTCAGGAAATGGCTAAAGCAATGGGATTCCATGCACGGCAAGCTGGGCCGCGATCCAACGCTTGCGGAGATGGCGCGCCAGATGCACTGGACGGCCAACCAGGTGCGCACGGCGCTCAACGCTTCCGAGATCGTCACCGGGCTTTCCTCCATAGAAACTCCTCTGGGAGAGGAGAATTCCGACACCGTCGGAGATATGCTGCAGGACAAAGGCTCCGGAACTCCGGAGAGCCTGATCTCCATCTTGCGCCTCCACGACGAGCTCAAGGACGCGCTGGGGGAAGTGGGCGAGCGGGAGCGCATGATAATAGAGCTGCGCTACGGCCTCACCGGCCAGACCACGATGACCCTGAACGACATCGGCAAAAAGCTGGGGCTTTCCCGGGAGCGCGTGCGCCAGATAGAGGAACGGGCGCTTCTGCGCCTGCGCCGCGTGGCCGCCAGGATGGGCCTGATAGAAATGGGAAAGCGGCCGGATCACACCAATCTCCAGCCGGGCTGGAACCAGCCCAGACTGAAGACGGATCTGCTGGGGGACGCCCTGCCGTCGAAACCGTACGTCCCCAGAAACCAGGGCAAGAACGGAAAGAAAAAGAAATAACCGGTCATGGATAATCCAGATGAATAATAATGCGAAAAGCGCCGACACGATGGAACGTATAAAAACGGTGATCCGGGACGTGCCTGATTTCCCTAAAAAAGGGATCATCTTCAAAGATATCACGCCGCTCCTGGCCGACAACGCCTCTTTCTCCGGAGCCGTAAAAAGCCTGGCTGAGAAGTACAGGGGGCTGGGGATTACCAAGGTGCTGGGAATAGAAGCGCGCGGCTTCATTCTGGCCGGCCCCATAGCCCTGGAACTGGGCGCGGGCATGGTTCCGGTTCGCAAAAAGGGCAAACTGCCCTACAAGACCATTTCCGCGACCTATGCCCTGGAATACGGCGAAGACACTCTGCAGATGCACGAAGACGCCGTTAAAAAAGGGGAGAAAGTGCTGATCGTGGACGACGTGCTGGCGACCGGCGGCACCGCCGCGGCCGTAGTCGCCCTGGTGGAGAAGCTGGGCGGAAAAGTGGAAGCCGTAGCCGTGCTCATAGAGCTGGAATTTCTGCACGGCCGAGCCAAGCTCCCCGGCCGCACAGTGGATTCTTTGATAAAATACTAGCCTGGAAATCGCAAGCGATTTCCAGAAGGATAAAGGATGAAGGATCAAGGATAAAGGAACAACGCGGAAAAACAACTAAATCTTTTCCGCCCTGATCCTTTAGCCCTAATCCTTAAGCCTTTCTCCGCCCCCGTCGTTCAACGGATAGGACGAGAGTTTCCTAAACTCCAAATAGAGGTTCGATTCCTCTCGGGGGCACCAGTTTCAGAAAAGGATAAAATATGCCCAACTCGACATGGATACACAGCGGAAATCCCCAGGCGCCGAGCAAGACCGCTAAGACCCTGGCCTGGATCAGGGAACACCGCGAGGCCGTCACGGGCTCGCTGGTCATGCTGGCGGCCGCGTCCATCTTCGGCGTCTGGGTGGCGATACACTACTCCGGCCTCAGGGAAGCGGCCTGGAAAGACCTTTTTATCGCCCAGCAGATCGGTTTCAGCGGCCGTTACGCGGAAGCCGGAACGAAGCTGGACTCCATAGAAACCAATTACAGGAATACCAGCGCCTGGGGTTTTGCCGCGCTCACCAAGGGCGACCTGTTCTTCAGACAGAACAAATTCAAGGAAGCGGCCGAGGAATACGCGAAACTGGCCGTGAAAGGCCCAAAGAACCTTATGCCTTTCGCATATTACAACCTGGGCAGGGCTAAAGAGGCCGCGGCGGATCTGACCGGCGCACAAAGCCAGTATAAGAATTTCCTGACCGCTTTCCCAGAGCATTTTCTGGCCCCCGAGGTTCATTTCTCGCTGGCCGGCGTACATGAACTTTCCGGAAACCAGGCCGAGGCCAAAGCGGCCTACGAGAAAATAGTCCTCCTTTATCCCGAAACGTCCTGGGCCGTCATGTCCAAGGAAAAAATAATGCCCGCGCAGAAAAAAGAGGACGAAGCGCGTAAACCGGCGGCGGCAAAATTTCCGGACAAAAAATAGTATATAATGATACCCTGACCGTGCCGGCAGACTTCCGGCGCCGGCCGCGGACAAGTCCGTTCCGGCCGGTAAAAGCCGGGATGATATAAGGATCGGAGGAAAAGTGCATGAAAAGCGCGCTGAAAGTTTTTGATTTTCTGGGAGACCTAAGGGTTGGAACCAAACTCGGCCTGCTGATGGGAATATTTCTTTTCGCGTCCCTGACCTTCGCCGGCATGAGCGCCTGGCTGGTTTCCAGGGTTCGCGTGGGCGGCGGGATATACAACGGCATCAAGGAATACCACGACGCCGACCGGAAGCTGGCTTCCCTCAGGAACGCCCTCAGCGAACACAAGTCTTACCTCTGGATATTTCTGGAAGAGTCCGACAAAGACAAGATGGGACAGCTTAAGGAAGAGATTCCCCAGTTGAGCGGCGATATAGACGCTGCCTTCGAGGAGGTACTCTCCAAAAAACTAAGCGACGAGGTTTTGACTCCGGTTCAGAACGCCAAAGCCACCTGGGCCGAATTCAAGGAGGCCCGCGACAAAGAATTTATTCCGGCTGTGATGACGGGGCGCGCCGCCGAAGCCCGCGCTCTTACCCAGGGGATACAGCAGCAGCGAAGCGATTTTTTCATGGAGCAGACGGGCAACGCCGGGGACATCCTAAATCTGAAAGTAGAAGAGATCGAAAAAACGGCCCAAAAGACCTCTTTCAGTATAACGCTGTTCTCCGGTTTAACGGCACTGGCCCTTTACGCGGTCGCGGTCCTGCTTGGGATTCTGATCGCAAAATCCATAACCGGGCCCCTGGTAGGGGTGGTTCGCGTGATGCAGGCTATGGCCACCGGCGATCTTAGCCAGAAACTGACTTTTTCGGGCAGGGACGAGATCGGCCAGATGAGCGAAACTTTCAACCGCATGGCCGCTAACCTCAAGGATCTCATAACCGGAGTGACCCGTCTCTCCGCCGACACCCGCAACAACTCCGCTGCCGTGGCCAAAACCACTTCCCAGGCTTCCAACACCATGTCCCAGATACAGAACTCCGTGGCTCAGATCGCCACGGCCACATCTCAGGTGGCCAAAAGCAACCAGGAGATAACGGCGCTGGCCGCTCACACCAACAAAGCGGCGGAAGCGGGCAGTTCCGACGTCTCCAAAGTACTGGAGAGTTTCAAGAGCGTGCAGGTAACGATAGACGATACGGGGCGCTCCGTCAACAAACTCAACCAGCGTTCGCAGGAGATCGCCGAGATCGTGGGCCTGATCACCAAAATAGCCGACCAGACAAACCTGCTGGCACTGAACGCCGCCATAGAAGCGGCCCGCGCAGGGGAAGCGGGGCGCGGGTTCGCGGTCGTGGCCGACGAGGTCAGAAAACTGGCTGAGTCCTCCAGCCAGTCCGCCGAGAAGATCTCCGGGATAATAAAGGAGATAACTTCCGATACAGAGGGCGTGGTAGCCGCCTCCGCCAGATCCGTGGAAGAAACGAAAGCCGTGCTGGATCTCATGATAAAGATGCGCAATGGCTACGGCGAGATGGCCGCGTCCATAAAAGGCATAAGCGGGCAGGTAGAGGCCATCGCCGCCACCAGCGAGGAGACCGCCGCTTCGGCCGAGGAAGTGACTGCCGGCATAGAGGAGCAGACCTCCGCTATCACCGAGATAGCGCATACGGCGGACAACCTGACCGCGGGCGCGGACAAGCTGCAGTCCGAGGTGAACAAATTCAAGGTTTGAGCATTTTGAGCATGGGGAGCAGGCTGTCAACCTTGGGGCGGGAGAGAGTTGGGATGTCGAGCCGCAATGCGTCGCTTGCGGTAATCTTGGAAAAACTTAAGGAGAACGAACAATGACAATAAAGAGAGCGTATATCGCGTCGGCCGCGTTTGTGTCAGCGCTGGCTTTCGCGCAGGTGGAAGCGGCTTATGCCGGGCTTGCCTACGAGGGCTCGTCCACGATGGGGGAAACGATAATAACGGTTATGGCCCCGGGTCTTGAGGCCAAAACGGGCGTTAAAATAGATAAGGTCGGCAGCGCCGGAGTGGACAAAGGCATAAAAGCGGTCATGGAGGGCGCGGCTGACGTGGCCGGTGTGGCCCGCGCGCTGACCAGGGAAGAGAAAAAGAACAAGCTGTATGCCCAGACCATAGGCTACGACGCCATCGCCGTCTTTGTCAACGCTAAAAATCCGGTCAAAAAACTCAGCAAAGCCCAGCTCAAGGGCATCTTCACCGGAAAAATAGCCAACTGGAAAGAAGTCGGCGGCGCTAACGCCACAATTGTCGTGGTGACCGAAGTGAAAGCCTCGGGCCGCGGCACCTATAAGGTATTCAAGGAAGTCGTCTTGGACAATACCGACTACGGCACGGCCAAAGAGATAGAGCCTGTCCAGGAGGGCCTCAAGTACGTCTCCACCGACGAGAACGCCATTGTGGCCGCCTCCGCTTCGCTGGGAATCGAGGGAGTTAAGTACGTCGCGGTCAACGATGTGGAACCCGTAGCCGCGAATATCAAGAAAGGCTCCTATCTGCTGTCCCGGCCCATGCTGCTGGTTTCCAAAACGCTTCCGTCCGGGGATCTGAAGAAGCTGTTTGAATATGTGATCTCGCCGGAAGGCCAGGCGATCGTAAGCAAGAAATTCGTTCCGATCAAGTAATCGTCCGCAAGACCGGGGCCGGCCCCCGTCGCCTGATGGCGGCGGGGGCCTTTTTTTAAATACATGAGACGAAACAACCCCGGAGACATCTTTGGCTTGACAGGGTTTTAACGTTTTTGTAACATTATTTTGCTCTGTAAGGGAGCCTCCCGGTTTCAAGAAGGGGGAGGTCCGCAGAACCCAAAGGGGGCAGCGGAGCGCCGATTTTAAAAGGCGCTTCTCCTTGAAGGCCGTAGGCCCCGGAAACGGGGCGGGGCCCTAACCGCGAAAGCTTCAAAATTTTCGCGGGGAGAGCGCGAAGCGCCCCGGCCGCAAGGCTGGGGAACTACCCCCCGGTAACGGGGGCTTACGACAAAAACAGGAGGAGTATTAATGAAAAAAGTAATAGGAATGCTTGCGGTGGTCGCGTTTGCCTCTTCAATGGCAAGCGCCGAACTGCTCAAGAACTTCAAGTACGACGGCAAAGTGGAAGTGCTTAGTTTCTCGGAACAGAACGCTGTTACCTTCGATAAGAAAAAATCACCGAACGACAGCTTCAGCGACACAAGGTCCCGCGTCTCGTTGGGCGCAAGCTTCGACCTGAACGAAGACGCCAGCGCCGGAGTAACGGCGATAAAGTGCGACAGGCAGTATGATTCAACCGTCCAGCAGACAGTCGCCGGCGGAACCATAGACGCCTTCAAATTCTATGAGGCTTATCTGAACCTCAAGAACGTGTTCGGCATCGACCATAAAGTCGGCAAACAGTTCTACGGAAAAACCGGCGATATCATAATATA
The DNA here is from genome assembly GCA_001799575.1 of Elusimicrobia bacterium GWA2_56_46. Taxonomy (GTDB): domain Bacteria; phylum Elusimicrobiota; class Elusimicrobia; order Elusimicrobiales; family UBA9959; genus YA12-FULL-51-18. The sequence goes on along the minus strand of MGTT01000028.1, from coordinate 154,017 downwards.
TTACGGCCCCAGCGGCTGGACCACGCGCATTATGACCGCCGCCTCGCTGGAAGGCTGGACCGGTATATGGAAAAAAGACAAACTGGTGGTCACCGGTCTTTCCGCCAAATACAATGAAGGTCTTACGACCACGCTGACCGACAAAGACATCTCCGGTTTGACCGCGAGCTACGATTATTCCGAGATCGTCAAACCCACGGCCTATATCTATCGCAGCGACGACAGGAACACCGTTGCGACGCTTGAGAACAGGCTGATTGTCGCCGGCGTTAAAGCCGAAGGCAAATACATGGACGTCACCTACGCTGCGGAATACGCCATGAACAAAGGCTCCAACAGGACCGCAGCCACAGCCGTTGATTACAATGGCAATGCCATGAAATTCAACGCGAAGTACAACTTCGGCCTGGGCCTCGGCAATCTGGAAGCTTCCGGAGAATTCGCGCGCGGCACCGGCGATAAAGCCAGCGCCAGCAAAAATGAAGGCTTCAAAGCCATCAACTCGCACTACAGGCCCGGCATCATCGTCAGCGCTAACGGTTATGGCGCCGGCGTTGCCAGCAAGTTCACCAGCCTTGACAACCTGACCTGCTGGAACGCGTCCTTGAAAGCCATGCCCAAGGATCTTTCCAAGCTCAACGTAACCGCCAAGTACGTGAACCTGAAATATACCGAGAAAGTCGGCACCGCCAAGGACATCGGGAATGAGCTGGACATGACCGCCACCTGGGCGCACTCCGATAACCTCAGCATTCAGGCCGCCTACGCGATGTTTATGCCCGATAAGGACATTGCCATCGCCACCAAACATGACGCAGTCAACCTCATGATCCTCTACGCGAGCGTCAAGTTCTAAGACGTTCCCGCAAGGGAAATGAAAACGGAACCCCGGGGGCTAACCCCCGGGGTTCTTTTTTTATATAATTAAGTATCCATGAGTAACCCGCGTTATCTGCTATTCGCTGCTCGCTGTTCGCTATTCGTTGCGGCGGCGCTTCTCGCTTTGCTCCCGGCGGCCGCCAATGCCACCAAGCTGGATCTTTCCTCTAACGTGGACATCAAGGCCGCCAATTATACCGGCCTCCTTACCGGCGACCAGCGCCGGGGCCAGGCGGTCTACACCGAAAACGCCACGCTGGGCTTCATAATCAAGAACATCAAACTTGAGAAAACCGACAACTCTTCGATGGACGTCGGCATAGTCCTGAACAGCGTGGGCACGGGAGCCTCCACCAATACGGTGACGGCGGCGCAGTTCTCCGACGCGATAAACCGCTACCCTAACGTCAACGGCTCGCCTTTCACGAAAGAAGCTTATATACGGATCTACAAGTTCCTGGATCCGAGGACTACGGCCACGCTCGGCCGCCAGGCTTTCACTCTGGGCCAGGGAATAACGCTTTCGGACGACGGCCTGGGCCTGCCGGGCGCGCGCGTGGACATGGAAAAGATGGTGCGCAATGTTAAGGGAGAATTTTTTTACTTCCGGCCCTACGCGGGAACGGATTACGTAAAAGTCACGGGCGGCGGGATCTACTATCCTTCGAGCGAGGGTCTCTGGCACCTCTACCACTTCTGGGAACAGGACGCGCAGCCAAGAACGGAACCGGGGCACGACTCGGTTTCCAGGACAAAAAAATTCACCGGGCTCAGATACTTCATGAGCTACAATCAGCTCAACTTCGACGGGGAGTTCGTAATCCAGCGGGGCTCCTCGGAGAAGCCGGCAAAGGGGGGGAAAGTGGCCTACGACGGCTACGCTTTCCTGCTCAAGGGCGTCTGGAGCCAGGAAATCAGCTTTTTCGGCGCGTCCAGGATGCGTATGGCCTACGGCAAATCTTCCGGCAATTCCGGGCCCGTGGGCGCGAAAGACAAAGCTTTCATGCCCACTTTCGGCCACAGGTTCAAAGGCATAGAGCGCGACGGCTTCGGCGAGATAGCCGGCGCGACCCTTTACGATATGATCCAGACCTCCGGCACCGCCAACGGCCTGCCTAACGGCGTTTCAGGCCTGAACATTATCAATATCGGCGCGGATATGCCTTACAAAAAACTGATCCTCTCTTTTGACCTGTTTAAGTTCAAGGCCGCGCAGAATATCAATAAAACCTCAACGCAGATCGGCAGCGAATGGGATCTGAAAGCCGCCTACCCTATGGGCGACAGTCTGCGCTTAAAGGCCGTTTACGCCGTTTTCAACCCGCTGGGCCTCTACCCCCAGACCAACCCCATAAAACTGGTCTCCCTGAGCCTCACAGCCAGGTTCTGACCTTAAAATCGCAGGTTGATAAGGATTTTTTCCGCCTTTCAGCCTCTCTTTATCCGTAAATATTCAGTAAACCCGTCATTCCCGCTTTTTTCGTCCGTCATTCCCGCGTGCTTTTAGCGGGAATCCATAAATCTTTACTCAATGGATCCCGGCTAACAGATCGCCGGGATGACGGATTTACTGAATTCACACCTTTATCCCTCATTCCTCTCATCCCAGGCACTTATCAACATGGTTATCAACATGTTGATGACATAAGATTGCCCTAATGATGGCATATGTTGACATATAAGACCTTATACGTTAAAATATGTGACATATAATTAGGCCGCGAGCACGGAGGGATACCATGACCAATTACAAACTAAGGCTGAAAGACCCTTCCGGGGCCGAGTTTGAGGCCGAAGGAACCGCGGAATTCATACTCGCCGAGAAAAACAGCTTCCTGGCGGGTCTGGCGCCCGGCAGCGCGCAGCCTGGCTTTCGGCCTGCGACCGGCGGAGCGGCGGACGCGGAAGATCGTTTAACCGGCTTCTGGGACAAAACAATAACCGACAAAGGCGGTCTCCTGAGACTCCGGTTTAAATCGCCGGAAATAGGCGCCGCGGAAGCGGCGCTGATCCTGATGGCCGCCAGCAGAGCATTGAGCAGGAAAGAAGACCTAAGCGCCATAACGCTCTCAAAAGCGCTGAAATCATCAGGCTACGAACCGGACAGACTGGACAGACTGCTCTCAAAAGAGATCCGGGAGGGCCGCGCCACAGCCTCCGGAACCAAGAGAAACCGAACCTACCGGATAACCCAGAAAGGCCTGGAAAGGGCCTATACGGCGATGAAGAAAGTGGCGCCTAATGATTAAAAATTAATATTCAGTAAACCAGTCATTCCCGCGTGCTTTTAGCGGGAATCCATAAATCTTTTCTCATGGATCCCGGCCAACAGATCGCCGGGATGACAAGACAATAAAGCCCGACCCAAACCACATAAAACCAGCATCCCGGGATCATCTCAACCCTACCTTATCCAGCTTACGATAATATATATTATGTTAACTTAAATACCCCATACCGCTACGAGCCCCTCACCTATAATTACAGTCAATGTTTTTTAATTTAGCTATGAGAGATCGGCATTATTATTCAAATTCTCATACAAATTATAGATATTCAAAACTAGCAGGCCGCTTCCGGGCAGTTCCCATATCTTCTCTGAAAAATGGTTGTTTTAAAACCAAAAAATCAGGCTGATTTTTTGGTAAATTAAGGAAAGCCCGGGATCATGAACCGCCGGCCGGCTGCCGGATTCCAGCCGCCCAAAACACCATCTAAGCGATTCCCCGGCTTAGATGGCATTCTGGCGAAAATGACTCCGATCCCGGAAAAACCAGAAAACTAAGCCCGGCCTAAAATGCCCCAGGACGTAAATCAGGGTATCCTGATACCCCCCATTTCAAAACACCACCAAGCCGGAAAATCCAAATTGGATTTTCCGGAAAGATGAGGGATGAAGGATGAGGGATGAAAGCAGGAATCAGCCTGTTTTTGGAAAACACCATTAAAGGCTTTAGGGCCGCTATAAAACAAAAAAGCAGCCTGGCAGGAAAAGGGCCGTAGATTTATTGGGGGATTTAAAACACCATCAAAGCCGTGGAAAGACCGTGGCTCCGGCACGCAAAGCTTTCATGGTATACCAAAAGTGACCGCGGAAAGAATAAATGACGGGGGAGTGAAAGGAATTTGCCGGCGGGTATAATTGGAGGGGTGGCGGGGCCAGGCCTTTTCGTCCCGCAGGTTTCCGGGTGGACTACACCGTTGTTATGTTTTGCTACGGACACTGGGCTTGTGAAGCGGAAAGGCCTGGCCCCGACAGGACCCCGAACTAGCAACCGCCGGCACTCCAATTTCAGCCTCTTAACCCAAGGAACACCAGCAGGTAGCCGGACAAAAGAGCCGCCGGAGCGAGGTTCGAATAGATATTGGATCCGGCAGGGTCAACCTTTCCCAGGAGAACGTACCCAGCCGCAATGAGCAAAACGGCCAGCGACAGGATCATAACGCCTTTTTTGCTTATCCCCCCCTCCTCCGCGCCTGTAATTGGGGGGGCGGCCGGCGGTTTTGGATCCCGGGCCGGCGCTTTCTGGTGTCCGTAAAGCTTATTTTTGTTTTTTCTGGACATAATGCGACCGGATTCCCCCTAAAACATCGGCCCCAGGTAAAAATAGAATATTTTTCCCCCGTCATGGGTGCGAACGGCGTAATCGAAACTTAAAATAAACTGGAATGCCTGCAGGATGAATGTGTGGATATTCACGCCCACTCCGGCGGAACTCCTGATGTCGGACGCTCTGAACGAACGCAGCTGGGATCCGCGATCCCACCCGTAGGCCGAATCAAAGAACACTTTGGCATAGATCGCCTTGAAATAAAAATCGGGAAACATGAACCACATATAGTAGTTCAGGTCTTTGAACAGCGGCACGCGGGCCTCGAAATTATTCATAAAGACCCTTGAGGCGTAGTTCAGATCCGACCCGGAGGAAAACCCCCTCACCCCGCCGAGACCGCCGAAACCGAAAGATTTCCTGTCGCGTCCGGTACTTTCCCCGGCCAGGAACCTGTCCACAAGCGCACTGCGCTTGGAAAGCGGCACATACTGGAGCCGCTGGAACACGTAGGCGTCATATCTCTCAGTGCCTCCCAGGGCCTCCCCGGCCTTGGTATAGGCTAGTTCCGTCCTGGATCCTCTCACGGCGGTCAGGTACAGCCCGCTTACGGTGTCGCGGACGTAAGAAGTCTGCGCCGCTCTTGTGCGCGAATGCGCCGCCTCGCCCGTAAAATCGAACTTATCGGTCACATTCTTATGGATGAAAAAGAATTCAAGGCGGTTATGGCGGTCGAAAGGATAGGCCGTTCCCAGCATATGCCGCGCGTCCTTCCTGTCGAATTCCAGATCCAGATCGCTTATGTTGTTTTTCGACGTAAGTCCCGCGCTCTGGAGAAAGATCGGCATCCGGTACCGGGCGTAGCTGTAATTCACCTGGTAACTGAGGAACTCGCTGCCCGAATTGTAATTCAAAAAAAGGCTCAGGTTGTTGTTTCCCAGCATGTCGGAGGCCTGCCAGTAATTCATCCAGAAAAGCCCGCCGGGAGAGGAGAACATGAAAGCCGGAAAGAACAGGTCGGTGGAGGCCTTGAATTTATACGGTTTAAAAGTTCCGGTGGTTTCCTCCGGCGGCGCTAAAGTCCCCGTGGACGCCGAGACCGGCCGGGCGCCTCCCCGCGTTTCCTCCTCATGTGACCTGTGTCTTATGTCTTGTGTCTCGCGCGGGCCCAGCGGCTCGCGCAGAAAATCCGCCGGGGCGCCGGAATAGATATTCATGTTCCCGCCGCGGAAAGAAGAAAAAAGTATTTTTCCGCCGTCGGGGGAATAAGCCGGAGTGAAATTCCCCCCTATGACCCGCGTCAGCCTCGTTATTTCCCCGGTTCCGCTCTCCAGTTCGTAAAGTTCGTAACGTCCTTCCGCATCGGAAATAAAGAGTATTTTCCGGCCGTCCGGAGAAACCACGGGGTCATAAATATTTCCCCCGGGCATCCGCGCGAGCGTCCGGGAGACAGTATGCGGCATACTGTCTCCGCCGAAATCCGCGCGGCACAGTTCCCGCCGGGGCCCGCCGGCGGCGTCTCTTTCGCAGGAATAAACGGCTCCGGAGCCGTCGGCCAGATACGCGGGCGAGGATTCATCCTCAGGGCTCTCTGTAAGGCGCTTCAGATCCCCCAGGCGGGCGGCGCCCGCCTTAAGGAGCCCGGGGTCAAGCCTGAGTTCGTAAAGGTCGTTGAAACCGCCGCGCATACCGACAAACATTATCCTGGAGGAATCCGGAGAGAAAACCGGCTGGCGGACTTCGGCGAAATCCGGAAAGGCCAGGCGGATCGTCTTCTTTGCCCGGACATCGTACAGAAAAATATATTCCCGGTGATTCTTCTGGCCGGAAAAAGCCAGATATCCGCCGGCGCCGGACCAGGCCAGGCTTTTCCAGGGTTTGGTAAATCTGCCGTACGGAATATTCTCCGCGCCGGCGTCGTATGCGGTAAGTTTCGACGACTTCCCGGAGGCGAGCTCCCGGATCATCACCACCGGCGGATGGCCCTCCCTGGTGGAAAGCCAGGCCAGCCGGCCGCCATCCGGGCTCAATACAGGACTCATGTTAAATTCAGGGATACTCCCATTTTCACCGGTAAGACGGCCGCCGAACCGCGCGGGCTCCTGCAAATTCCCGTCCCGGGCCTCGGCCAGGTATTTAAGCTGCGCATATTCCCTGAATTTGGCGTCGAAAGCCGGCAGATCCAGGCCGATAAGCGGCAGAAGCACGGAAGAGGCTTCGTAGCGGGTCTTAAACAGCTCAAGCATGCGGGCCGGCTTGTCCGGGCCGTATTGCCGCGCGAGGAACCTGATGGCCTGCGCCCCGGTCTTATAGGCGAGCGTGATCTGGTGGGGCTTCAGATGCGCGAACTGGGTAAGACGGATAAGCGGGATAAGGCCGCCGGGGGAAAGGGCGGCGTCGCGCACGTACATACTTTCCAGGGCCAGATCGTGTCCGCCGGTCTCGTATTCCGCGATGCCCTCCATCATCCAGAGCGGATAAACAAAAGTCTTGAGTATGCGGGCGGATTTCCAGAACCCGTCTATCAGGACGCTGAACTGCGCCTCGTGCGCGAATTCATGAGTGATAACGTCTTCGAGCCAGCCTTTCGAGCCGTCCGACCAGGCCATAAACCGGTCTTTGAACGGCTCCGTCAGGCCGCCCACCCCGTCGCCCACGTCCGCGATATTATTCTGCTCCATGTCGTTTATGGAGGCATAGAGAAAGAACGGCACCCGCTTATTCAGCGCGGGATTAAGATCGGAAGAGACCTCTTTGTAAGCTTTTTCCAGAACCCGGGCCGCATGCGGCAGCCAGGGTTTGGACTCCGCGTAATAGTGGATGTCGAAATGGGCGGTCGCGTAAATATTCCAGTCGAAACTCCTGACTATGACCTTGTTCTCTTCCTGGGCGGAAAGGACAGAGGAGGAAATAAGGAGGCAAAGAAACAATGAGGTAAAGAGCGTTCTCACTTTGCGCCTTTGCCGCTTTGCGCCTTTGGAGCCCCGCGTCTCTGCGCCCTGGAAAGCCTTGCCAGCAGCGAGCGGGCCTCGTCGTCGGACGGATTTATTTTCAGCAGCTCGCCAAGAGCGGAAACCGCTTTCGCTTCGGACTTCAATTTCACGTAGGAATCGCTGAGCATCCGGTAGATTCCCGCCAGATCCGAAAATTCCGGGTATCGCGTACTCTCCCCGGCGGCGCGCTCCAGGAGCGGGACGGCCGCGGCATAGTCCCTGCTTTCGTAGGCCACAAGGCCGGAAACATACCCGGCTCTGAAAACCGCCTCCGCACCCATACCGCGAAGGAGGTCGATCACAGGCTGGGGATCCTGTTTGTTCTTCCAGCGGGACAAAGCCAGATTTTCCAGCACAAGGAAGTTCTCCGGCTGCGCGTCCTTGAGGATCTCATACTCTTTCACCGCCTGGGCGTATCGTCCCAAGGAAAAAAGCAGTTTCCCCGCCAGCATACGGACTTCAAAATCGCCGGGGCGGTTATTGAGGAAACGCCGGTATTCCTCCAGTGCGAAATCATACAGGCCTTCGGCCTGGTACATACGTCCGAGGTAGTAGAACGTGCGGATATCGGCGAGCCCCCTGGAGCGGGCGGTTTCAAGGTCGGAAATGGCCTCTATATAGCTGGCGGCGCCTTTCTGAAATTTCAGAAGGCCGGATTCAAAAAAAGCCTGAATGTCGTTGGGGTCTTTGCCGGTGCGCTCCGCAAGTCCGGCCAGCCTGCGATCCAGCCGGCCGGCCTCCATGAACTCGGCGCTGGAACGGGGAAACAGCCCGGGGGCGGCGCCGCGGTTCCTCGTGAAAAGCGCGTAAGCCGCGATAAAAATAAAAACCGCGAGAAGTCCCGCGGGCGCCAGCCAGCCGGACAGAACCCGGCTTTCAACGGCGCGCCTGCCGCCGCCCTGGACGCTTTGCGGGTCAAAGCGCCCAAAAGCGCGGGACGTAATTTTTCCCAATGAATGACGGAGAAGATCTTTCAGCGGGGACTCAGTCACTACGCTTCACCCTCATCCTCCGAGTTTTCCAGCAGGATCTGTCCCAGCGTGAGGGTCGGGGCGCCTTTCATGTACTGCTGCACTTTTTTCCGATCTTCCTGCTCTTCCAGTTTTCTGATGGAAAGCACCAGCGTGTAGGCCGCGGGATCGATGCCGATAAGAACGGCTCTGAGCTCCCGGCCCTCGACGGGCGCGGCCGCATAGCCGTATTCTTCCGCGGCGATAAAGCCCTCGACAGCCTCGGAGATCTTCACCCTGGCCCCCGCCTCGGAAACGGAAATCACCGTCGCTTTCAGAACGGACCGGTAAGGAAATTTTCTTTTGAGCACATCCACCGGGTTGGGAATAAGCTGTTTAAGGCCGAACGACACTTTCTCGGTCGCCTTGTCCATGGACAGAACTTTGCATTTCACGCGCTGGCCGCGTTTATAGGATTTCAGCGACTCGGCGGGGTTCTTCCAGTCCACATCGCTCAGAGCCACAAAGCCTTCTATGCCCTGAAACCTGACGAACATACCGTCCGCGACGATCCTGGAAACCACCGCCCGCACCACGCTGCCGGAGGAGATCCCCCCCATAACTTCGGCGCGGCGGTCTTTTTCATCCTCCTCAAGCACCTGCCGCCGCGAAACCACTATTTTCCGGTCTTTTTCGGAAAGATCCGTTATATAAAATCTTATCTTCGCGTTGGAGGGCAGATAATGCCTGTGCGCGCCGCCTATCTCCGACAGGGAGAGAGGCATAAAGGCCCGGAGACCGGAAAGATCCACGATATAGCCTCCCTTCACCGCGTCGGTGACGCGGCCTTTCACGCGCTCCTTGGCCTCGAATACTTTCTTCGCCCACTGCCAGGCGATTTTTTCCCTGGCTTTCCGGTGGGACAGGATCGTGCTCTTCCCCTCGCCGCCCTTGCGCTCCAGCACCGCCATGACTTCGGCACCGATCTCGGGCAGCTTCTCGCCCTGGAAATCCGCGACCGGGATAACGGCTTCCTTTTTCTCGCCTATATGAACCAGGATATGTTCCGCCGTGACCTGTACGACCTTGACCTTGACTATGTCCCGGGAATAAATTTTATCGGAAACCTCAGCCTCGGCTTTCAGAAGCTCTTCCATCGACATCTCTTCCCCGTCATCCAGACTGCGCTGCGTTTCATTGATTTCCATGACTATACTTAGCCCTCCGTTATGGCGAATATATCCGACATGATAGACCGGGAAAATTCAGCGTAAGCGTCTTTACGTCCGTCCGAGGCGGACGGGGCGAAACTCCTGAGATTTCCGAACTTAATGGTTATTTTACCTAATTTTGAGAAATTTTCAGTGTTAAAAATCCTGGCGGCAAGCACGGGCGCGCCCGTCTTGTGCGCCAGCATGGCCACGCCGAGCCTGGGTTTGAGCGGAGGCCCTTTGGCTCTGGTGCCCTCCGGAAACAGCACCAGACAGCCGCCGCCTTTCAACAGCTCTATGCCTCCGCGCAGGGCGCCTATATCGCCGCCTTCACGGCGCCTGTCCACCGGAATTCCCTTCCAGCTCAGAAAAAGCCGGCCAAGCGGCGGGAAAGCGAAGAGCTCTTTCTTCGCCAGAATGCCGGCGGGCCGCACCGGCACTACATACGACATCAAAGCCGGCGGATCCGCGTTGGAAACATGGTTGGCGACTATGATGAGCGGGCCCTCCGTCGGGATCCGCTCCAGCCCTTTCACGTCTATCCGGTTGAAGATCCTGAAAAACAGGCGGACAAAAAAGAGGAACGACCTCAGGGATATTCCGGCCATCAGGCCATAACTTTGTCGCATAACCCGAGTATCTCCGCAACCACAGCCTCCCGGCTCAGACTGGTGGAGTCCAGATAATGGCCATCTTCGGCCTGTTTCAGAGGATTGTTCTTCCGCCCGGAGTCCTGTTCGTCCCTCTTGATTATAAAGTCCAGTATGGCGCCGTAATCGGCTTCAAGCCCCTGATCCCTGAGCTGCCCGGCCCTGCGCCGCGCCCGGGCCTCCGGAGAGGCGTCCAGATAGATCTTAAGTTCCGCGTCCGGAAAGACATTGGTGCCGATGTCACGCCCTTCCATTACTACTCCGCCTTCCGCTCCCGCGGCGCGCTGCATATCCCGCATAAACACGCGGACGGCGGCAAATTTAGAGATGGAGCTGGAAGCTTTGCCCACCGTCTCGTCGGTTATTTCCCGGTCGAGAACCGCCCCGTCCAAGCAGAGCATGGGCTCCGGCGTCCCGGAAGGTTTCAGTTCCCATTTGATCGCCCGGGCCAGGCGCATAAGGGCGGCCTCGTCGCCCAGATCGGCGCCGGAAGCGAGAGCTTTCCAGGCCAGCGCCCTGTACATTTTCCCGGTGCTTATAAAGCTGTAGCCAAGGCTTGAGGCCACCATCCTGCCTATGGTGGACTTGCCGACACCGGCCGGCCCGTCTATCGCCACAATGATGCCTTTCGGACGTTTTCCCATGTGAATTATTCTGTCGTTACCCGGGTAAGCGGTTTCTATTTCCCCACCGACCACTATCCACTAATCACTGACCACTCTCACTTAGCCACCGTGATCTTATTGGGCAGGTTGGCCTTATTTTCCATCCCCATCTTCCTCAACGGACGGACCCACTTCGTAAAATTGGACGGTTTAAGCGAGTACTCGTTCACGAGGCGCACCACTTCGCTTATCGGCTGGAAATTTTCCCAGTTGAGCCGCAGGATCCTGACGCCGGCGGACTCCATCTCTTCGATGAACTGGTAATAGTTCTCCTGGAGACTCTTCAGATAGTCCGCTTCGATCGCTTTTTCCATGTTGCGGCCGCGGGAATTTATCCGTTCTATGGACGTCTCCACGCGGCAATCCAGGAAGATCAGCAGCTGCGGAAACACCAGCTCGCGCAGAACCATGTTGTCGAAGAGATCCAGGTAGGTGTTATAATCCATGTCGCTTATGATCTTGTCGGGATGCTGGTTCAGCATGCGCGCGAAGATCGTGTCTTCCCAGATGGTGCGGTCCTGCACCACGCCGCGGATCTTGCCGAGACTTATCCTGGAAACGAACTCCCGGTGCTGTCGGAAGCGGTGGTTCAGAAGCCAGATCTGCATGATGGTTCCGTATTTTTTCATGTCGCCGTAAAAATTTTCCAGGTAGGGATTGCCGCCCACTTCCTCAAGCACGGGCTCGAAATTGAGGGCCTTGGCCAGCTCCATGGTGAGAGTGGACTTTCCCACGCCGATAAGACCCGCCACGCCGATATAACCCTCTGCGAACATAATTATCTCCTAATGTTTCGTCTCTATTTCCTGCTCTATGCCTTTGATGGCCAGCAGAACATCGTCCGGGTTAGAAGCCGCCTGGATAATGTCGTCAAGTTTCGCCAGGCCTTTTTTATGCAGCCCGACCAGGGACTGATTGAAAGACTGCATTCCGTAAAAGGCGCCTTTCGCTATCGCCTGGCTTATCGAATCCATATTATTCTCGGCGATCATCTTCTTTATGTGCGCCGTGCCGGTGAGAATCTCCACGGCCGGGATACGCCCGCCGCCGGTGCAGGGCAGCAGGCGCTGGGAAACTACGCCCCTGAGAGTTTCCGACAGCTGCATACGCACCTGCGGCTGCTGGTGCGGCGGATAAAGATCCACGATCCGGGAAAGGGTCTGAACGGCGTTGACGGTGTGCATTGTGGCGAAAACCAGGTGTCCCGTCTCCGCGGCGGTTATAGCCGCCTGCGTGGTCACCAGGTCGCGCATCTCTCCCACAAGGATAATGTCGGGATCCTGACGCATGGCCGCGCGCAGGGCGTCCACGAAACTATTGGTATCGGTTCCGATCTCGCGCTGGCTGATTATGCTTTTCTTGTCCGTAAAAACGAATTCTATCGGATCCTCGATGGTTATGATGTGGCTCTCCCAGCTCTGGTTCAGGTATTCCACCATGGCGGCCAGGGTGGAGGTCTTGCCGGAACCGGTAATACCCGTCACCAGGATGAGGCCGCGTTCGTTCACAAGCAGCTTCTTTACGGGGTCGACGGGGAGCCGGAGCTCTTCAAATGTGGGGATCTTCAGGGGAATATGCCGGATGGCCACGCAGATCCTGCCTTTCTGAACGTAGACATTGAAACGGAAGCGGCCCGTGTCCCCGCCGTCCACCGAAAAATCAACCTCGTGTTTCTCGTTAAACACCGACCGGAGGCGCGGGTTCATCAGCGGGAAAATCATATCTTCCACTTCTTTGGGAGTCATGGAAGAGTCGTTGATCTGCGTGATCCGGCCGTCTATGCGCAGGAACACGGGAGAGCCGCCCCTTATATGCGTATCGCTCGCCTTGTTCTGCACCATCACTTTCAGCAGCATATTAAGATTTATAGCCATAAATTTGGATTTATTTCAGTCTCCGGCCTCCGGTTTTACGCCTCATAAAGGCGGGCCTGTCCAGATCCTCGTCCGGCATACCGGAATTGATCATGTTCGGGCCGTCGATACTGTCGAAAAAATCCCCCGCGGGACGCGGCCGTTTTTTATGGCGGTGCCTTTCCAGATCTATGCTCAGGTCGGTCTTGGGACGCGACGGGAACCCGGTCGCGATCACGGTTATCTTCAGGGCGTCGCCCACGGCGTCGTCGTCCGCCTGCCCGAATTTTATGAACGCGTCGGGGTTGGAGGACTTCCTGATATATTCCATGGCTTCCTGGATCTCCGAGAGCTTCAGGTTCCTGGCGCTGGTGAAATTCACCAGGATGCCTTTGGCCCCGTCTATAACGGCGTTCTCCAGCATCGGGGAGTGTATGGCCTGGGAAGCCGCGTCCAGGTGGCGCTTCTCGCCGGAAGCCTGGCCGATGCCGATCAAAGCCTCTCCCGACTTGGTCATGATCTTGCGGACATCCTGAAAATCCACGTTAATGAGACCGGCGGTGGTTATAACATCGGCGATGCCCTGGATAGCCTGCCTCAGCACGTCGTCGGCTATGCGGTAGGCCTCGGTCGCCGCCGTATCGCTCCCGACTATGTCGCGGAGACGGTCATTGGGGATCACAAGGAGGGAATCCACGTGCTTGCGCATCTCATGGATCCCCTGGTCGGCCTGGTTGGCCCTGACTGTACCTTCGAATTCGAACGGGCGGGTGACCACGCCGATGACCAGCGCCGAGGAAGTCTCCTTTGCCAGCTGGGCGACCACGGGAGCGGCGCCGGTGCCGGTTCCGCCCCCCATGCCGGCGGTGATAAAGATCAGGTCGGCGTCGGAAACGGCTTCCTTTACCAGTTCCTCCGATTCCAGCGCCGCCTGACGCCCTCTTGCCGGATCGCCGCCGACCCCGAGACCTTTGGTGAGAGTTTCCCCTATCTGCACGCGGCTCGGGGCTTTATTGCGGCGGAGATCCTGCGCGTCGGTGTTGAGGGAAATAAAGTCAACCATGCGGATATCCGCTTCCACCATGCGGTTGACGGCGTTTCCGCCTCCGCCTCCCACGCCAATGACCTTTATCCTGGCTTCCCGGTCCTGAAAATCCCCGTTATATCTGATTCTTGCGTCGGTCATAAAAACCTTAAAACAAATCCTTTACCCAGCGCCACCAGGCCGCCGGGATCATGGGCGGACGGCGCGCGGCCGAGGGTTCGTTGGCCCAGGGTTTAAGGTACTGATAGCATACCAGGCCTATCGCCGAAGTATAAGTCTGGCTGAGATACTCCTCTGGACATTCTATAATGTCGGGCCGGGCGAACCCGTACCGGGCCTGCTTGAGCTCCAGCAGCTGCTCCGCGGCTTCGTTCATGCCTTTCAGCAGGGCTCCGCCGCCGGTGAGAATGGCCCCGCCGGGAAGGTCGGAAGAATTACAGTTTTGCAGGAAAGTATTCACGCGCTCGAACATCTCCTCGGTTCTGGGCTGCACATAATCCAGCAGATCGCGGGCCTTTATCTCTTTCTTGGTTCTGGCGTCCAGACCGGTTATGTTCAGAATCCGGTCGCCATCCACCAGACTTGAAAGGACGGCGCCGTATTTCTCCTTTATCTCCTGGGCCGTGGACATGGAGGTTCCCAGGCCGTAAGCGATGTCGCGCGTCACGTGATCCCCTCCCAGCGGGATCTCGCTGGAGAAATGCAGGCTGCCCTCGTAATAAACCCCCACGGCGGTGGTCTGGCCGCCGATATCGATAAGCAGGCAGCCGAGATCTTTCTCCTCGGGCGAGACCACGAGCTCTCCTATAGCCAGCAGATTATAAACGGTATCGACCACCCGGAAACCGGCCTGCGACACCGACTTCATAAGGTTGTTGATGTGAGAACTTTGGGCGGTGACGATGTGAACCCCGACTTCCAGAAGCGCGCCCTCCATCCCCACCGGGTTGGGCACGCCGCGCTGGCGGTCAAGCGAAAATCCCTGGGGAATGACGTGCAGGATCTCGCGGTCGGACGGAATAGGTATCGCTTTGGCGTTCTCTATGACGTTGGAAACGTCCTCGGCGGTGATTTCCTTGTCGGCGCGGGCGATATTGTAAGCTCCGCGGTTATTGAAAGTCTGAAAATGTCCGCCGCGCACGCCGAGATAAACCTCTCCGACGATCTCTTTGGCCTTTTCCTCGGCGGCCTCCATGACATTGGCTATCGCGCGCTGCGTTTCGGCGATATTGACGACCACGCCGCCTTTGAGCCCCTTACAGGGCGCCGAGGCGCCGGCGAGGATCCTTATTTTCTCCGATCCGGGATCGTGCTCGGCCAAAACGCAGGTTACCCGGCTTGACCCCATGTCAAGTCCGGCGATGATGTCTGACTTTGCCATATGAGAGCTCCAGTTTTATCAGAAAATTGCCGCGAAAAGGGGCGCCAAATCCGCGGAGCCGCGCGAATCCGGCGTCTTCCTTTATTCTACTTAAATACCGGCCAGTTTAGAAACAAAAACTTTTCCGTCCCGGAAATAACGGAAGTCCACTTTCAGGGGGCCGTTTATCCTGCGCGCGGCGTCGCCGAGAACCTCGTTAAGCCGCGAGATCTTGGATTTCGTAAATCCCAATTCCCCCCACAGCACCAGCGCGCTGTTTTCAAGAGTAAGCCGGCAGTATCCGCCGTCCGGAGGACGCGGGATGCGGGGATCGGGGGCCGCCGGGGCCGGGGATCCCGGGCTTGTTCCTGAACGGCCCTCCGCGCCCGGGAGGCGGTATTCCAGCCTTACCGGCCGGGAAAAGAAATCCGGAGTCATGGTCTTAAGTTCCCTCAAAAAAACGGCGAACGGCCCCAGGCCGGCGGCCGGACCGGCGTAGATCTCGGTTTCAAAGCTGTCTTCCGGCCCGACGCCGCAGTATTCCCTGAGAAGGCGCCCGTTCTCCGAAAGATAAAAAGTTTCCCCGCCGTTAAGCCGGACTTTTGCCACCACTTTCTCGGCCTCTGCGCGAACGCTCACTCGTCCGCTGATAAAATTCCGGCTGACTTCCACCCGGCTCAAGGCGGGATAGTTTTTTTTCAGGCCGGCGGCGAACTCCGCCGCCTCCCCCGTGGAAAAAGTCCCGCCCAGCTTCCCGTCAAGGCGTCGGGAAATCTCCGCGGAGATCTCTCCGGAAGGAGCCTCCACCGACAGGCTTTTAAAAGTGAAAGCAAAAAAATGTCCGGGGAAACGCGCGGCGGCGAACCGGGCGGCGCTGAAACAACAGTACGCGAGGACGGCGGCTGCGGCGAACGAGGACAGCGCAAACCCGGCATTCCTGAAAATCCGGTTCCGGATTTTCAGACGCACCTTAACTCTGTACTTTTTCGCCGGAGCCATCCGTACATTATATTTCATTACCCCGTGTAATTTCAAAAGATCGCAAAATTTGCAAGGCGGCCGTATTTTGGTATAATCAATCCGTAGCACTTTGCGCCCGTAGCTCAGGGGTAGAGCATTCGCCTTTTAAGCGAGTGGCCGCGCGTTCGAATCGCGCCGGGCGCAAAACAAAATTCTCTCGGCAGGGGGACTATGACCGCGAATAAAAAGGGTTTTACACTCATCGAGTTGCTGGTCGTGGTGCTGATCATCGGCATCCTGGCGTCCATCGCCATACCGCAGTACTTTAAAGTGGTGGAAAAAGCGCGCGTTTCCGAGGCCATGAGCGTCATCTCCACCATAAAATCCGCGGAAGAGCGCTTTCTCGCCAAGGGCGGCGTATATACCGCCGATTTTACGCAATTGGACATCTCCTACTCCTACTCCGGGGTTCCAATGACCGCGACAGTCCTGCCCACCAAGTTTTTCACAGGCAGCCTGGCGCTCGTGGTCGCCGCGGGCGGCGGCCCCGGATACAGGATCACGATGACGCGCCGCACCACGCCCACCGTGGCCCCCCGGTACGGCGCCTACGCCATAAGCGCCACGGTTCCAGACTCGCCGGCTGTCGTAATATCGGCCTGCCCCGGCGGCGCGGCCAACTGCGCCGAACTGCTGGATTAACCTGGAAAATTTCAGGGTAAAAATAAAATTCCCCGTCCGCTTAAAGCGGACGGGGAATTTTTGTTTTCAGCCAAATTTACCTCATCCCCCATTCTTCAGCTTCTCATACTCGGCCCTCAGCTCGCGCCAGTCCTTTTCCTTTGCGGCCAGCCTGGCGGCGAGGGAGGAGTTCTCTTCGGAAGAGAACTTCCGGATCTGATCCAGTTCCCGCTCCAGGGCGTCCACGCGCGCGCCCCGTTCATCAGCCAGTTTTTTAAGCGTCTCAAGCCTGGTCACGGCCTCGGAAAGCCTGGCCCGGAACTCCTCCAGCGACTTACGGTACATATTTTCCTGGGTCTCTTTCGCCTGAAGCAGAGCGTCCAGTTCCTGATTCTTTTTGTCAAGCGTTTCCCCCGCCCGCCGCATCTCTTTCCCGAGGGCTTCGTCCAGGCGGCCCTGGAATTCCGCTTCCTTGCCCGTCAGTTTCTCGTTGAGAACGCGGATCCGCCCATTCCCCAGCTCTTTTTCCCTGGCCAGTTCGGCGGCGAGATTGGCGCGCTCGTTGCGCAGGCCGGAGGCCTCTTCCCGCAGACGCACCGCTTCCTGATCTTTCCGGTAAAGCCTTTCGTCGAAATCTTTCTCTTTTTCGGAATATAACCTCTCAAGCCGCTCCCGTTCCAGGAGGATCATCTCCTCTCTTTCCACTTTCAGCGACTCCATCGCCTTGTTAAGGTTGCTCACCTTGTCCTCGTAGATCTTCACCGTATCGGCGAACGACGCCGCCTGGACCTGGAGCTCAGTCTTCCCGCGCTGGCGCTCCGCGGCCAGGGCCTCCCTGCCGGCCGCTTCCAGCCTGTTCATGTCGTTCCTGAGGCGCTGAAGTTCCTCCTCTTTTCTGGAAACTTCAAGCCCCTCTTCTTTGAGCCGCGCGTCGAAAGCCGCGGCGAGCTTCTGCTTTTCCGCGGCCTGGCGATCCCCGGCTTCCGCAAGCTCCGCGGAAAGCTGCCGTTCATACGCGCCTTTAAGCTGCGCCCGGAGGGCGGACAGTTCGTTCTCGCCTTTGGCCTTGACGGCGTCCACGGCGCGGCGTAATTCGGCGGCCTGGGTCTGGAAAGACATCCTGTCGTTTACGGCCCCCTCCAGTTCCCGGCGCAGGTGCGCTATCTCCTCTATTTTCAGGCGCAGATTGTCCTCGTAAATACGCCGGGCCGACTCAAGCTCGTTCCTCATGGCCTCCGACTGTTTTTCCAGTTCCACCTTGAGCCTGACGTCATATTCGGACTGAAGCTGCTTTTCCCTGAAAGAAAATTCCTCCTGTTTTATGCCGTACTGGGTCTGTAACTGCTCTATCTTGTACGAAAAAGAGTCCCGCTCCGCCTGCAGGGTCTTGTTGTTCTCCTCCAGGGTCTTAAGGGTTCTTTCAAGATACGCCGCCTCTTCCTGGCGGCGGCGCAGATCCTCCTTGTAACCGGCCTCCACGCCGGCAAGCCGTTCGGTCAGCCGGCCGCGCTCGTGCTCTACGGCGATCTTGAGCCGCTTGGGGATCTCAGCCTCCATTTCTCCGTACTTTTTCTTCTCCGCCTCCAGGGCCTCGTTCAGGCGCGACACCTTCTGTTCCAGCTCGGCCCGCAGGTTTTTTTTCTCGTTTTCGAGGGTGCGGATGACGCTTTCGAGGCTCTCCATGGCCTGCTTGTACCTGTTCAGATCTTCATCGCGCTTGCGGACAGCCTCGGGCAGATCAGACAACTGCTTCTGAAGCAGGCCCTCTTTTACCCTGTAATCCTCTATCTCCTGGTTTTTCTCCATCAATTTTTTTTCGATATCCAGGTCTTTCTGCTTTAAAGCTTTTTCGCGCTCCGCCGCCTCGGCCTGGAAGCTGTCTTTGGACCACTTGAGCATGGCTTCCTGCTTTTTCAGTTCGTCGGCGGCGGCGCGTTCCCTTTTTTCCAGATCCGCGATCCTGTCGGCGTAAGTCTTCTCGAACCCGGCGCGGACGTTCTCCATTTCAGCGGCGGCCTTGGCGCGCTCGTCCTCAAGCCTGGCGGCATAAAGCTTCTCGAATTCCTGCTGCTTGAGCATATGTTCCTGGCGCAGCCGCCAGAGCTCGGCTTCCACCTGGGCCCAGCGGGCGCGCAGCTCGTCAGATTTTTTCTGATAATCGTCAAGCAGTCTGGTCTCTTTCTGCTTAAGGATCTCCTCCTGCCTGGAGGACTTGTCTTCCAGTTCCTTTTCTCTTTCGGCGAGCCGCTCCAGTTTTGAGCGGAACTGGTACTCCAGCGAATTCTGGGTGGACTTCAGCTCCTCTTCGTGGGTGCGCAGGATCCTTTCGATCTCCGAGTTCTTCCCTTTCAGCTGGTTCTCAATGAACGCCGCCTGGGAAGACTTCTCCTGCAGATTCTGCCTGGAACGCATGGCCTCTTCCTGCAAAGCGCGGATCTTGTCCAGTGCCCAGCGTAAAGCCAGCCTGGCCGTTTCCACGTCGGTTATGGCTTCCTCGTTAAGCGAGGACTCGTCGAATTGATCGGGCATATTTTATTCGCTCCGTTATATAGATGCAAAACCGCTTAGAGGCAAAGGCGTAAAGCGGTTCAGGTTCGGGATGTAAGGCTATAAATTGCCCCGCTTCCAGATTGCCGCGCCTCCAGACTGACTTTAGTATTTCCGTGTTGCATAAATATTGCCTAAAGGTATATTAGCGGTTAAAATCATCGCCACACCTGTCCTCATTGACATCTCCAGATTATAGTTTAATTTCGCGGCTCGGCAAAACATCACGTATCACCGGCCAGCGTCGGCATCGCCTGGGAGTCCTCCCATGCAAGTTATGAATCCCGGCTGTTCCGGCCCCACCTGCCACGACTGCGGCCGCTCCGGATGTTCGTAAACTTGCGCATGGCTGATTGACTTTGAGTTACGAACCGCAGGATAGCGGAGTCGGGGCGGCGCCGGGTTTCCCGCGCGCTCCGGGTTCGGGTTTTATGGAGAAGAAGACCGGGGTCTTCCGTCGGCGTGCGAACTCGGCAAAAAAGCAAAGTTTTTTGCCTCAAACATTCACCGCCGTCCCGGAGGGATACGCTCCAGACCCCGGTCTTAAAACCCTCCGAATGGAGCGCACAGAAAACCCGGCGCCGCCCCTCCCTAAAACTTACGCGTATTGTAGTTCCTCACGTTACGACCTAAAACACAACATCATTATCCCGCCCTTTTTAAGATACAGTGCATTTACCACCATTGCCGGGAAACCGGCGGCTTTGTTTTATAAGTGGCTTGGGGTTGAGGCGAGCGCCGGGAAATTTAGTCGAGCGACCATCAAGCGCGTAAGCCTTATGCGGGGTGCCGGGGTGAGGCCTTTTCGACCCGGCAGGCCGCCGACGGAACGCGAAAAGGCCTCACCCCGGCAGGCCCCCGCTTTACTATCCTGCGGAGCTTCACCCAAAATCCACTGGCTCGGCGTTACATTACTTCGATTGGCGTTCCGTTGCTTTCTTTAGCTTTCTGTTGCTATCATATAGGTATGAAAAGAGGCCTCTTTATAGTCTTCGAGGGACCGGATCGCTCCGGCAAATCCACCCAGGCCGGACTTCTGGCCGCCTGGCTGAAGAAAAAAGGCCTCAAAACGGTTTTAACCCGCGAACCCGGAGGGGCGCGCATTTCCGAGGCCATCCGCGAGATTCTCCTCGACCCTGAAAACAAGATCAGCCCCCTGACCGAACTCCTGCTTTACGAGGCCGCCAGGGCGCAGCATACCGCCGACATAATCAGGCCCGCCCTGAAAGCCGGGAGAATAATCATCTCCGACCGCTTCACCATGGCCACCACGGCCTACCAGGGCTACGGCAGAAAACTGGATCTCAAAATGGTCGCGACACTGAACCGCATAGCCACCGCCGGCCTCAAGCCGGATCTGACCATCGTTTTCACCATGCCTGACAGCGAGTTTTTCAAGCGCGGCAGGAACCTTGGATCGGACAGGATGGAACGCCAGGACACCGCTTTCAGGCTCAGGGTCAACAAGGCCTACTCGGCTCTGGCCGCGCGTCCAGGCTCTTTCAGGATCGACGCCGCCGGATCCGTGGAGAAAATACACGCGGCCATAACCGCCAGGCTGGCGGCAAGGTTTGGGATAGCTGCAAAGTGATCTGGACAAGGACGTAAAGTCTGCGAACTGAATTACTTTACGTCCCTGTCTCTTTCAAACAACCATGTCTTTCAACAACATCCTCGGCCACGAAAGCGCGATAAAAAAACTTAAGGCCCTCGTCTCCGGCGGGCGCGTACCGCCCGCGCTTCTGTTCTCAGGCCCCGAAGGGACCGGTAAATTCCTGGCGGCGAAAGAATTCGCCAAAGCTCTTAACTGCACCCACACCCCCCGGCAGGAACCAAAACCCGAAGACGACCTTTTCGCCCCCTCCTCCGGCTCCCCCCTTCATCCCTCATCCCTCATCCCTCATCCCTCTGAAGACGCCTGCGGCCGGTGCGTTTCCTGCTCGCAGATCGACAAAGGTGTGCACCCCGACGTGAGGATCATAGACTCCGAATTCCAGGGGCTCCTTCTTGAAGAGGACGCCCGGAAACAGAAGACCCTGCGCATCGACACCGTAAGGGAATTCACGCGCCATGTCTACCAAAAAGCCATTCTCTCCGAGTGGAAGATCTTTATTATAAACGACGCCCACACGCTTAACGCGAACGCCCAGAACGCGATGTTAAAGGTTCTTGAGGAACCGCCCCCCGGCACCGTTTTCCTCCTTATCGCCGCCAAGAAAAACCTGCTCCTTCCGACCATCATCTCCCGGAGCTACGCCGTGGAATTCACGCGGCTTTCCGCCGCGGCGGTGGAAGAGCTTCTGGAAAGGGACGGCATGACGCTGGACGAAGCTTCCGTCCTGAGCGAACTGTCGGGTGGCTCGGTAAAAAAAGCCGTCGATATCAAAAAGGTCCGCGACCGGCTTGCAGGCATCGCGGCTTCCGGCCCGGCCAAAATTTTCAAACTGGTCTCAAGCCTTCCCCGCGAACCCTATCTGGCGCGCGAGGAAGCGAAGCTCATGCTGGAGATGCTGCTGGTTTCCGCCAGAAAACGCTGGCTGGCGCAGCCCCCCGGCGGGAGCGCGCGCGCCTATGCGGCCCTGATCGGTAAACTTATGGAATACCGCCGGTTCCTGAACCAGAACGTTTCTCACGGACTGGTGCTGGAAGCGGCGCTGCTTGAAAGCGACAAACTGTCGGTATCCCTGGACGGTCTCCGGAACCGCTGAAATGCCGAAGATCTATTTTTATATCACCAGCGCGCCCTGTTCCGTGACCGGCGCTCCCGATCTCGGCCACATTTACTCCGCCCTGGCCGCCGATATCCTGGCCCGGCACAAGCGCGCGCGCCAGATCCCCGTTTTTTTTCAGACCGTGGCCGCGGAACACGGCGCCGGGGTCGAAAGGGCGGCCGCGGAAAAAGGCCTGACCGCGGAAGCCTGGTGCGGCTCGGTCTCCGGAAAATTAGACAAGCTCTGGAAATCGCTGGGAATCAGCCGCGACCTGTTCACCGGAACCAGCGGCCGGGCGCACGAAAAAGCGGTGCGCGCGGCTTTTGAAAAACTGGTTAAGACCGGGGACATCTATTACGGAAAGGACGCCTGCTTCTTCCGGCTCTCCGGGTACGGGAAAGCGCTGCTCGCGCATTACGCGGACAACCCGATGTTCCTCACGCCCGGCCGCTTTGCCCGGGAAGCGGCGAACTTCGTCGGATCGGGTCTCAAAGATATCCCGGTTTCCAGCGCCAAAACCGGCTGGGGAATAACAATACCCGCAAACCCGAGGCTCACCATCTCAGCGTGGTTCGACACGCTGCTCGGTTACGCCACAGGGGCGGGCTATGATCCGGACGCTCCCTCCGATAATTTCCAGATGAAATGGCCCGCGGACGCGCACGTGACGGGGAAAGAGTCCCTCCATTTTCACGCGGTTCTCTGGCCAGCCCTCCTTCTGGCGCTGGGCCTGGAACCGCCAAAGACGATCCACCTCCACGGGCGCAAGATGTTCGCAGCCCGCGCGGCCGGAACGGAAAGCGGCTTTATCGAGCCGGAAGAGATCATCCGGGAATACGGGGCGGACGCGCTCCGTTACTATCTGTTCTGCGAAGTCCCTTTCGCCGCCGATGGGAATTTTTCCCCTGAAACTTTGAAGCGGCGCTACAACTCGGATCTGGCCGGCGGCCTGGGCAATCTTTTCTCCAGGGTTCTGGGCATGGTCCGGAAATACCTGGCCGACCGCCTGCCCGACCGTCCCGGCGACGCGGAGCTCTTCGGAAAGATCTCGGCCGGCGGCCCGGAGCTGGACAGGAAGATAGACGCTCTTAGATTTTCGGAAGCGCTGGACGATGTCCGGCGGGCCGTGGCGCTGCTCAACAAGGCCATAGAAGAAAAACAACCCTGGAAACTGGCCGATACGGAACCGGAAACTCTTAAACTTTTTCTATACGACCTTGTCTGGTCCCTGCGGGCCATCGCCGGCTGGATCTACCCCTTCATGCCCGATACCGCCACCAGAATGCAGCTGGGCCTGGCGGTAGCCAGGACTTCCGCCGCCGGCTTTGAAACGCAAAAGGCGGCGGCGCTGTTCCCGAAAAAGAAATAACAGGATCCCGGATCCGGGAGAACGGAAGAAGAGGCTGACTGGCGGGCTGCCCGTCGTTTATGGTTTACTGTCGGCTTTCGCCTTTCCTATGGAATACGCGGCTTTGAACAGACCGATAAACAGGCCCGACAAAGCGTACAGCGAGAAGAAAAGGAACAGCGCGTCCTGCGGATAAGCCGCTATAAGAAAGATCACGCTCAGGATCAGAAGCATGCCCTTTATGGAAGCGGGCTTGAAGAAGCCGCCCTGTTTGAAAGCGGCGTAGGGTACGGAGGAGACCATCAGCAGGGACAACGCTATCATAATAAACGGCGCGATACCGTAGACAAAAGGCATCTGATTCATGATCAGTTTTATGTTCCTGACGCTGCCCTCCGCCTCCAGCAGGCTGTACGCCAGGACAAAAGAGACGAGGATGCCGGCCGCCGCCGGAATAGGCAGACCCTGGAAGTAGGATTTTGAACTCTCCCCTAAATGGGCCTTGACGTTGAAACGCGCCAGGCGCAGCGCCCCGCACAGAACGTAAAGAAAGGCCACGGGATAGGCCCAGAAACCGTAGTCTTTCAGCACAAGATTGTACATCAGATAGGCGGGCGCTATGCCGAACGAGATCCAGTCGGACAGCGAATCTATCTCCACGCCGAAAGAACTCTCCCCATGCACCAGACGGGCGATGCGGCCGTCCAGCATATCCATCACATAAGACATGATGACGAACCAGGCCGCCAGAACGTAATTGCGTTCGGAAGCCGAGATTATGGAAAAGAAACCGAAACCCATATTGGCGATAGTGAAAAGAGAAGGGAGCACCACAGCCCCCGTCTTCTTGAGCTTCTGTATGTCTATCCCGCCGCGCGGCCGCTCGTTCTGTTCCATGTCGCCTCCTACCAAAGTCCCAGTATAGTTTCAGCGCCGCGGACTTTATCTCCGGGCTTCACAAGGACGCGGACGTCCTTGGGCAGATACACCGCCACCTGGGAACCGAAATAGATCATGCCTATTTTAGCCCCGGCCTTTACTTCCTCTCCGGCCTTGACATAAGCGACTATGCGCCTGGCTATCGAGCCGGTAAGCTGCTCGACGTGCGCGAAACGCCCGTTTGCGCCCGTTATTTTTATAAGGTTGCGTTCGTTTTCCGAAGCTTCCGGCTTGTAAGCGATGGCGAATTTACCCTTTGTATAAGTGACGCTCTCAACTTTTCCCTCCATCGGCGACCGCTGGAGATGCACGTTGAAAACGGAAAGGAAGATCCGCACCACGGTGACATTGGGATCGTCCTCGGTCCTCACGCTCAGCACTTTACCGTCGGCGGGGCAGACGATCTCGCCCGGGGCGAAGATCTTGTCCCTGTCGGGGTCGCGAAAAAAATAAGCCGAGAACACCGCGAAAAAAACGCCCAGGGCCAGCACCGGCACGCCCAGCCACTTCAGCCAGAAAGACGCCACGCCGCCCACTACGGCGGCCGCGGCTCCGATCCAGATAAGTTTTACGCCTTCGGGGACTATACCCATAATTTTTCACCTCTTTGCGGATCAAGTTTTATGACCCTTTAATCCTCAAATTTCTCGCTGATATCCTTTCAAAAAACGCCTATAATGCCCGGGGTGGGACTCGAACCCACACGGAGGAAACCTCCAGCTGATTTTAAGTCAGCTCTGGCTACCAGTTACAGCACCCGGGCTCTCTTCCCACTATTTAGCGCACAAAATCTACGATTTATTTTAGCATTTTTCCCGCCAAGGAGATTTTGCCTTACCTGTTATCCCCAAAAGCTCACATAAGCCCAAGTCGTCTTTCCGGCGCAAGCCGGAATCCAGGTATTCCTAATGCTGGATAGCGGCTTTCGCCGGTATGCCGAACGACTTGCGCCGGTGTGACGAGGCAACTAACCCGACAACCATGTTTGTGCACCTATATTTTACGGACCGAAAGGCCCAGGTGAAATTAGTCAAAAAAAAACGATTGGGTCTTATGACTCTTGGTGGGAACTTCTTTACAGGCTAAACTATAGTAACGCAACAAGGTTTACTATGGGCGACAGATATCAAAACAAGATGTGGAACTTAAACTTAGAGGAGAAAATAAAATGAAAAAGATAATAGCGATGGCGACAGTGTTGCTTGGGCTCTCTGGCGGAGTTTATGCCGGGCCTGTGGTGGAACAGCTTAATAGCTCTTCTGGAACCGATGGTGTCACCCCGGTTCCCGCAGTGGTCGGTGTTAAGGCCGTAGCCAGTGAAAAATATTCGTGCAATGGGTATTTAGGTTTTGGCGCCAACATGGCAGAAGTGGAACTAGGAGTGTTGACTGAGAGTGTTGCCAGCACCGGGGTCATACGCTCTTTCCGGTTCAGCGCTATTAAGGAAGAGGCTGGTTTGGTATTAATGATCAGTCGTACTGGTGACAGGGACTTCGGCGGCACGGCCATGATGGCTTTGCCCAAGCTCGGAGATCCCGCATCGCTGAGTATGCACACAGCTGCTGAGGGCCTGGTTAGAATACTGTGTGGTGTAGTCGGGAAGTAAGATTAGAAAACAACAGGTTCCGACCATTTGAGGACACACACAGGGAACGCCGCATAGCGGTGTTCCCTGTGTCAGTTACTGCGGAAAGTTAGGCTTTTGAGGGCGTCCAAAAGCAATCCCCATAAACGTTGTTTGGATTCCTGCCAACAAATTGCAGGAATGACAGAAAAATTACGTGAACTTTTGAGGCACGCCTTACCTGTTTCCTTTCTTCAGCTCCACGTCGCAGAGGCGGTAGAAAACTTCGCAGGGCATGGACTTCACTTTCTCGGCCGCGGCCTTTTCCCTTATCTCCCGGTCATTCGAAACGATTACGCACCGCGCGCCCTCGGTGACCAGGAAATAAGACCGCTCCAGCAGAAAATCGTCCGCCGGCTCGTCCCCGCTGAAATGAACGCTGATGGCCGGATTGGCCAGGCTCCGCACGGGCCGGAAACCGCCGTCAAAGATGACCCGGAAACACGAGGCGCTCAGGGGTTCAAGTCTGGAGACCTCATCCAGCCAGTCGAGAAACTCGGCCTCAAGCGCGTCCGGCTTCTCCCCCTGCCTCCGATCCCAGAAACTCCTGGAGAAATTGGAACCGTCTATAAGGTAAACCGTGGATTTGGCGGAGATGCTTTTCATTGGTAGAACATTCTAGCAAAATACCCGCTGTGGTTTTTTTGCTTTACTCCGGATTTTTTGCTATATTCTCAGTCTATGGCAACCGCAAATATAAGATTCGGCGCCTCGGGCTGGAGGGCCGTTATCGCCGACGGTTTTAACGTGACCAATCTGCGCAGAGCCGCCCATGCCGCCGCCGAGCACATAAAGGAAAACCGGGAATACGGCTATAAAAGCGAAGAATATCTCCTGCATTTGAAAAATAACGGAAAAACCGCCCCAAAGATCCAGCACGTGGCGGTGGGCTACGATACGCGCTACTTTTCAGAGGAATTCGCCAAAAACACCGCGGAAGCGTTCGCCGCGGAAGGCCTGACGGTGCTGCTGTCGAACGCGGACGCGCCGACCCCCGCGGTGGCCTGGACGGTCATGAAAACTTTCGCGGCGGGCGGAGTAACGGTGACAGCGGGCCATTTCCCCGCCCACTATAGCGGCTTCAAATGGATCCCCTACTGGGGCGGGCCGGCCCTCCCGCAGATAGCGGACGATCTTGATGCCCGCGCGCAAGGCCTCACCATAGCCGAAGCCGAAAAGATCGTTCCGTTCGACCAGGCTCTCTCCGCCGGAGTCATAAAAATTCTGGATTTTCGCGAAAGTTATCTCAACCAGCTTTACTCCCTGCTGGACGCGGGAGCCATAAAAAAAGCCGGCCTTAAAGTCGCGGCCGATTCCAGTCATGGCGCCGCCCGCGCTTATCTGCGGCCGGCGCTTGAGAAGCTCGGCGTCAGGGTCATCCCCCTGCGGGAAAACCGGGATGTGCTGTTCGGCGGCGCGGCTCCCGATACCGACGCGGAAAACCTCAGAGTCCTGAGGGAAACTGTGACCGGGAACCGCCTTCACCTGGGCCTGGCCTGCGATTGCGACGCCGGCCGCTACGGCGTAATAGATTCCGACGGGACGTGGATACATCCCAACCTGGTGCTGGGCCTGGCGCTGGAACACCTGGTAAAGAACCGCGGCCTCAAAGGCAAGGTGGCCCGGTCGCTGATGACCTCGCATTTCGTGGATTCCATCGCCCGCCATTACGGTCTTGCGGTAAGAGAAACCCCGGTCGGCTTCAGGCACATCGGGAATCTGCTGCGCACCGGCCAGTACCTGATCGGCGGAGACGACTCCGGCGGACTTTCAATCCTGGGCCACACTCCGGAACAGGACGGTATACTGGCCTGCCTGCTTATGGCGGAAATGGCGGCCTACGAACGCAAACCCATAAAAAAGCTGCTGGCGGAACTCAATAAAAAAGTCGGGGATTTCGTGAACACCAGAATGGAACTGAGGGTGGACGAAGGCGTGAACTTCGCCGCCGTCATAGAGAAACTGACGCACCGCCCTCCGCTGACCCTGGCCGGCGCCTCGGTCTGGAGAATAGACCATACGGACGGTTTCAAGTTCATCATGAAAGACGGCAGCTGGCTGGGCCTTCATCCCTCCGGCGCGGGACAAACGGTCGGGATCTACGCCGAGGCCGCCACTAAGCCGAGGATGGACGCGCTCATAGATTCCGGAAAAAAGATCGTGAACGGAAAATTTTAGAACAACAGCTGGTCGGAACGACACCGTCCGCCTGAGGCGTACGGGGCCGGATTTTGAAAGGAGAAAATTATGGACGCCAAAATAAAAAAAGTCATTTCCAGGGAAATCCTTGATTCCAGGGGGTTCCCCACCGTGGAAACCGATATTTACCTGACGGACGGTTCTTTCGGCCGCGCCGCGGTGCCCAGCGGCGCCTCCACGGGCGCCCACGAGGCCCTGGAACTCCGCGACGGCGGCAAACGTTACATGGGCAAAGGCGTGGTCAAGGCCGTGGAGAACGTAGCGGATCTGATCGCCCCCGAAATAGCCGGGCTCAAAGCCGATCCGGTCAAGATAGACGGGCTGATGATAGAATTGGACGGCACCCATACCAAATCCAAGCTGGGGGCGAACGCCATCCTCTCGGTTTCCATGGCGCTGGCGCGCGCGGCGGCCGCCTCGGCCCGCCTGCCGCTTTACGCCTACATCCGCAAGGCCTACGGATTGAAACACAAAAATTTCATCATTCCGGCCCCGATGCTCAACATCGTGAACGGCGGCAAGCACGCCGACAGCGGCATCAACATCCAGGAATTCATGATAGTGCCGACCGGGGCGGCGAAATTTTCCGAGGCCATCCGCGTCGGCTCCGAGATCTATCATACGCTCAAGAGCATCCTCTCCAAGGGCGGCTACACCGTCTCCGTGGGCGACGAGGGCGGCTTTGCTCCCAAGATCTTCACCCATGAGGCGGTCATCGAAACCATCTGCAAGGCGATCAAGGACGCCGGGTACACGTTCAAGGAAGTGCAGATAGCGCTGGACTCCGCCGCTAGCGAATTCTACCAGAACGACCGCTACGTTTTTGAAAGTTCCAATCTCACCTACCAGGAACTGACCGCCAAATACTCGGAATGGAAAAAACATTTTCCCATCGTCTCCTATGAGGATCCTCTTGCCGAGGATGACTGGGACGGCTGGGAACACATGACCAAACATCTTGGAAAAAAAGCCCGCATCGTGGGAGACGATCTTTTCGTGACCAACCCCGTGCGCCTTAAACGGGGAATCGAAGAGGGCATCGCCAACGCTATCCTTATCAAGCTTAACCAGATAGGCTCCCTGACCGAGACCGTACGCGTCATAGAGATGGCCCACAAGGCCGGCTTCGCGACCATCATCTCGCACCGCTCCGGAGAAACGGAAGACGCTTTCATCTCGGATCTGGCCGTGGCCACCAACGCCGGCGCGATCAAGACCGGCGCCCCCTGCCGCTCGGAACGCCTCTGTAAATACAACCAGCTCATCAGGATAGAGGAAGAACTGGGCAATAAGGCCCGGTACGCGAAAGACATGGTCTTCAGGTTCTAATAGCGGGACGCGGCGAATCCCTGTCATTCCCGCGTGCCTTTAGCTGATTCTCCCGCCATGCAGTTAAAAAAACACAGCGCCAGGCTGAAATACGCCGTCCTGCTCCTGATGGCCCTCTTCCTGCTGTCCAACAGAGGATTCAGAACCCTGATCCGGAACTCGCTGGAGTACCGCCGGCTGAAAAACCAGAAAGTGAAGTTCGAGGCGGAAAAGATCCGTCTGGAAACACGGCTTAGGACAATGAAAGAACCCGGCCGGATCGAACACATGGCCCGCAAAGAACTCGGCCTGGTCAGACCCGACGAAATCGAATACCGTTTCCCCCCTCCCAAATAAGGGAGGGATGAAGGATGAAGGATGAGGGAAAAAACAGTAAGAATAAAACAGCTGAAGCTCGGCCCCATGGACAATTTCTCCTACATTGTCTGGGATAAGGGTCTGAAAGAGGCCGCTGTCATCGACCCGGCCTGGCAGCCGGAGACCGTGGAAGAATTCCTGCGGAAAGAGAAACTTTCCGTCAGGCTCCTCCTGCTCACGCACGCCCATCCGGATCATGCAAATGCCGCGCGTTATTTTCTCGGAAAAGATAAGGGACTGGCGTTGACCGTACATAAGGAAGATACTTTTCTTCTGGAGCCGGGCATCGGCCCTCTGACTCTGCTGGCCGGGGACGAAGAGCTGGAGATCGGACGTGTTAAAATAGAGGTCATCCACACTCCGGGGCATACCCCCGGCTCGGTCTGCTACCTGGCGGAGGGAGCCGTCTTCTCCGGAGATACGCTTTTCGTCGGAGCGTGCGGCCGCGCGGATCTGCCGGGCTCGGATCCGCGGGCGCTGCGCCGCAGCCTTCTAAAACTGGCCGCTCTGCCGGACGGGACGGAGCTCTACCCCGGCCACTCATACAATGGAGACACTTCCACCATCGGCGCACAAAAGGAATATAATATATATATGAAACTAGCCGCCAAAAGCGAAGCGGAGTTCCTGAAAGCGGCAGTGTGAGCGCGGAATCCTTATGCACCCTGTTTTATTCCATATCGGCGGTTTCAAACTGCCCGCTTACGGATTCATGATAGCCCTCGGCTACGCGGCCGCCATTCTCTATCTGATGACCGTTAAAAGCCGGGCAGGCGCCGTTTTAAACCGGGATCGGGCGGCGGATCTGGTATTTTACTCCGCCCTGGCAGGCATCCTGGGCGCGAAAGCGGCTTACGCGCTCACTTATTGGCCCGAACTTGGCCCTGATACGCTCTCACGTCTTATCTACATTTTCAAATCATTCCCGTACGGTTTCGTATTTTACGGGGGTCTTGCGGCCGGAGCCGCGGCATTTTTCTTTTATTGCCGGCGCCATAAACTTGATTTTTTAATGACAGCCGATCACTTCGCCCCGGCACTGGCTCTGGCGCACGGATTCGGGCGGCTGGGGTGCTTCCTGGCCGGCTGCTGCTACGGGCGGCCTTCAGGAAACAGTTTCGGCGTGATTTTTACTGACCCAAGATGCGAAGTGCCGGCCGCCTGGCTCGACGTACCCCTCCACCCGGTTCAGATTTACGAATCCGCCGGAAATTTTCTCATATTCGGAGGGCTGGTCTGGTTATCCCGCCGGGAAAAGACCTCCGCCGCGGGAATGATTCTCTCCGCCTACATCCTGGCGTACTCCGTACTGCGGTTCTCCCTTGAGTTCCTGCGGGGCGACGACAGGGGCGGAGTTTGGCTGGGGCTTTCACCCGCCCAGGCGGTGTCGGCCGCCGCGGCGTTGGCCGCGGTATTTATGATAGTCAGGATAAAAAAATGAAACCACAGGCAATGATCTTCGAAGGCGCGCCGGAGAGGCTGGACATCTTCATAACCCGCTCGGAAACCGGGCTCTCGCGGGAGTTCGTAAAACGGCTGATAAATGACGGCAGGGCGCTGGTCAACGGCAAGCCCAGGAAACCCTCTTTCCTGCTCAGCCCCGGCGACTCGGTGGCGCTGGATCTGCCCGCCATGGGAAAAAAGGAGACGGCCCCCCTGGACTCCATCATAATCTACGAGGACAAAGACCTGCTGGCCGTTGATAAACCCGCCGGCATACCCGTGCACCCCAACGACTCCAACTGGGAACGCCGCCCCGAAACCTGCCTGGTCAGCGAGGAAACGCTGGTCTCCATGCTGTTGAAGGCCCGGCCGGCGCTCGGAGATAATATGCTGCCCCGCATGGGCCTGGTGCACCGCCTGGACAGGGACACCAGCGGTCTTATGCTGGTGGCAAAGACGCTTGAGGCGCAAACAGCCCTGCAGACCCAGTTCCGCGAAAGGCTGGTGGAAAAAACGTATGTGGGAGTCGTCGGCGGCGTGCCGGCCAAAAAATCCGGGACAATAGACGCACCGATCGGCCGGGCTTCCGGCTTCAAGAAAATAAAGGTCTGGGAATACGGCCGGGCCGCGCAGACCGACTTCCTTATAACGGAAAAAACAAAGAAACACGCTCTGCTGGAGATCTATCCCCGCACCGGCCGCACGAATCAGATAAGGATCCACCTTGAGTTCATCGGCCATCCGCTGGTCGGAGACAGGCTTTACGGCGGGGAAAGATCTTCCCGCCTGCTGCTCCACTCCCGGGAGATCACTTTCCTCCACCCCTCGAAGAACAAGAAGATGACGTTAAAAGCGGACCTCCCGGAAGATTTCCGCCGCGAATGGACAAAAATCAAGAAAGCGGAAAAATAGAAAGCTCTGTCATCCCGGCGATCTGGCCGTCTGAGGGGCATAGCCCCTGAAACGGCACCTACGCAGGTATTGTTGGCCGGGATCCATTGAGTAAAGATTTATGGATTCCCGCTAACAGCCTGCGGGAATGACAAAAGCTTTTAACCCTCGTTTTTAGAATTTTGAGACGGAGGCGAAGAGGCGGAAATCCAGTCTGTGGAACAGATTGTTCTTTTTTTCCAGGTCGCCGAGGAATTTTTCGTCCACGCACCTCTCCAGCACCTCGGAGAGCAGCCGGGCGGCGTTGGCCGCGTGGCCGTCCACTCTGGAGGCGGCGTACTGGGAATGGGAGCCGATGTACATAAGGAAAGGCCAATCCGAACTCTGGGCCAGCAGCACTTCGCGGGCGGCCTGGTTAAGGGCCCTCAGCGTCACGCTGGACAGATCCTGGCTGCGGAAACGGTTGGCGGTCTCTATCATCCTGTCCGTCAGATCCAGCACCCTGGGGTAGATGGCGTCGTTGGTTTCGTTCACCCAGGGATCGAAATAACCGTTCTCCCCCCAGGATGAAATCTGCGGATTGAGCCCGGCCGGCTCGTGGCAGGAATTGAGATATTCGCCCGGCGTAACGAACTGCAAAGGCAGCCGGTCGGCCCGGATCTTCCTCAAAACGCTTTCCAGAAAAGCTGGACCTTCGAACCACCAGTGGCCGAACAGCTCGGCATCATAACAACCTACGATCACAGGCCGGATGCCTTTAGAGGAATGCAGCTCTTCCACCTGCCTCATGCGCCGGTCCAGGAAATCCGCGGCGTGGCGCTCCACGGTAGCCATGGCCTCGTCTGGATCGTAATAAAGTTTTTTGGAAAGATCCACCTCGCCTGTAATGCGGTGGTATTTCAGGCCCAGCGACCGGCGCAGGCCGTCGGCGCTTAAATACGGTTTTATATAATCGTAGTCCGCGTCATAGCCCATGTCGCGGTAAAACTCCCGGTAGGACGGGTCGCCGGGATAGCCGAACTTGGCGCTCCACACCTCCCTGGAGGAGTCGGCGTCGCGGGCGAAAATATTTATCCCGTTCTGGGTGCGATAGGAGGCATAGACCCCTGTTCCAGGCGCGGGATCGGCGAAATTAACCGCGTGCGATTCCGTAAAGATATATTCGAAACCGGAAAGCTTGAGATAAGTCTGCACACGCGGATCATAGGCGCACTCCGGCAGCCAGAAACCCGACGCCTTGATATTGAACCTGTCGAAGTAATCGTCGGCCGCCGCCGCTATCTGGGCGCGCAGCGCTTCCGGATGCGCCAGCAGCGGAAGAACCGCGTGCGTGGCCGAAGTGGTGATGATCTCTATGTGCCCGGCGTGCTGAAGCTGTTTCAAAGGGGTTATGAGATCGCCGCTGTATTTATGGATCATCGCCGCGGCTTCCTCGTAAAGCCGGGCGTAAAGACGCACGATCTTTGAGAGGACGGGATCATTCTCCGTCCGGAGAAGTTCTTTTTCTATCAACTCCAGGCGGGAGTCTATATACCGGGCCAGCTTCTTTTCCAGCTGTTCGTTTTCCAGCATCGCGCCAAGGGTCGGGGAAACGGAAATGGCGATACCGGGCCGGATACCGTCGCGCACCAGCCTGTCCAGCACGGAGATGAGCGGGATATAAGTCTCGACCACGCCTTCAAAAAACCAGTTCTCCTCAAGAAAATCGGTATGTTCGGGGTGGTTGACGTAAGGCAGATGCGCGTGCAGAAGAAAAATCAGGGATCCCTTGGAGCTCATACCGGTTCCTTACGGAAAAATTCGGCGCTCGAATAACCGGACGAGGTTTCCGGCGCCGGAGCCGGGACGGGCGCGGCTACGGAGTTGCTCTCCAGCAGTTTTTCCTGAGCGCCGTCTTTCCTGCGTCCGTAAACGGACACGGAGCAGGTGCGGCCTTCGGCCGGCGGCTTCATGTAAAGCTTGCCGGAATCCCACCGGACTGAGGCTTCCCCGGAAACGGCCTTATCCTCGCAGACGGAAAGCCTGACAAGTATTTCGGACTCATACTCCCGGGCCTCGAAAGCCTCCGCCCTGGATCTGCCCCAGGTCCAGCAGATAAAAAAGGCGGACGGGTTCCTGGGCAGGAGATAAACCTTGTCGGTTGAAAGGATTAAATTAGTTTTGTCAGACATAAGGCGGATGCGGATCAGGAGCCTGTTTAAGAATAATCTACTAAATTTCCCCCGCATTAAAAACATTTTTTTACGGTTTCTTTTTTTATATTATAAAGGAGACGGAGAAAAGGAGCCCAACCCATGCACTTTGACACCCTGAAGTTCGCCGAAGAAGAAGTCGCCGCGCTTAAAAAGGAGAACCGCTTCCTGAAACCCCGCGTTCTCGAATCCGCCCAGGAACCGGTTTCCGTCATAGACGGCAAAAAAGTGGTGAACCTCACCTCCAACAACTACCTGGCGATGGCCAACAACCCGAAAGTGAAGAAAGCCGCCATCGAGGCCATAGAAAAATACGGCGTAGGCTCCGCCGCGGTGCGCACGATAATCGGCACCATGTCCCTTCATGAAGAGCTGGAAAAAAAATTCGCGGCTTTCAAACACGCCGACGCTTCCATCCTCTTCCAGTCCGGTTTCACCTCCAACGTCGCGGTCTGCCAGTCGCTGATGTCCAGCGAGAACGATCTTCTCATCTCCGACGAACTCAACCATGCGTCGATCATAGACGGCGCCCGCCTGGCCAAGGCCCCCAGGAAGATCTACCGCCACAAGGATATGAAACACCTCGCGGAGATCCTGGAAACCCCCGAAGCGAAAAAAGCGCGGCGCAAAATGGTGGTCACCGACGGCGTGTTTTCCATGGACGGGGATATCGCGCAGCTCGACGAGGTCGTGGCCGTGGCGCATAAATACGGCGCTTTTGTGATGGTGGACGACGCGCACGCCAGCGGCGTCATCGGCAAGGAAGGCCGCGGCACCGTCAGTCATTTCGGCCTGGACGGCAAAGTGGAGATCCAGATAGGCACTCTTTCGAAAGCTTTCGCCGCCGTCGGCGGTTACGCGGCCACGACCAGGGAGCTTCGCGATTACCTGGGTTCCGTGGCCAGGCCCTACCTCTTCTCCAGCTCCCAGCCGCCTTCGGTCGCGGCCTCCTGCCTGGCCGTGCTGGACATCCTGCTCACGGATCCGCGGCACCTTAAGAATCTTTGGGACAATACCGCTTTTTTAAAGGAAGAACTCCGAAAGGCGGGATTCGATACCGGCGCCTCGGTGACGCCGATAACCCCGATAATGACGCCCAAGGCCGCTGAATTCTCAGGCCGGCTGTTCGAAGAGGGCGTGTTCGCGCTCGCCCTCGGCTTTCCGACGGTGCCGCGCGGCAAGGAAAGGCTGCGCACAATAGTGACCGCGGGACACACGATAAAGGATCTGGAATTCTCGATCGAAAAATTCAAAAAAGCCGGCAAAGAACTGGGGATTATCTGAAAAACCGACTCACACCGGGGAACCGATGAAAGCACTAACAGTCTTTTTCATATTTTCCATGATCTGTCCGGCCGCGGCCGCGGCTTCCGCTGCGCGGCGTCTATCCCCACCCCCCCAGCAACCATGAATTTTTTCACAGGCCGCTGTCCCGCACACGCGTAGGACTAAAGTCCCCTTTGCGGGCAGGCCGAATAACTTCGGCGGAGTGGGCACATAAACCCATAAACAAAAGCCCGAAATGGAGTATCATTATAACAAGCGGCTTCCAGACCTGTAAAAGGGGAACAATTAATGAAAAAGACCTGCATGAACGAACTGCTGCTGATCTCGACCCTGCTGACCACATCCGCCGCCGCGCAGAATCTGGACGGTCTGCTTTCCGTAAAAGACATCGCAATCCGGATCAAAAGCGCTGAAATTTCAGTCCCCATCCCGTTTCGCCCCAAAAATACGCGCGCCCAGAAACAGTGGACCATCATGGTTTTCATGAACGGCAAGAACGACCTTTCCGGATACGTCACAAGCGATATGAACGAAATGGAAAAGTTCGGCCCGACCGAAAACATCAATATAGTCACCCAGGCCGGCCGCATGAGGGAGGTTCCGTCCTACTATCCCGGCGGCGGTTATGACGACACTTTCCCGGGGGGAGGCCCGACCATACCGCATCCCGGCTGGCCCAGTCCTAATTGGCTTTCCGTCTCCCGGGATGCGCGTGAAGTCGGCGTCCCGGACGCCTCCGCCAACTGGACCGGAGTACGCCGGTATCTGGTGGCTGGCGACGGCGATAACCCCGCCCTCAGTTCCACCATGCTGGCGGACCTGGGGAAAGTTGATATGGGAGACTACAGACAGTTGATCGACTTCGGCAACTGGGCCAAACGGAACTACCCCGCTAAAAGGTATATGCTCATAGTCTGGAACCACGGCACCGGCTGGAAAGACAGAATTCCCGGCCCGCCGCCGGCGAGAGGCATCTCCTACGACTACGAGACTGGCAACGCCATCAGCACCGTCGACCTGGGCCGCGCCGTGCGCGGGATGGGCGGCGTGGACATCTACGCCTCCGACGCCTGCCTGATGCAAATGGCCGAAGTCGCATACGAGCTGAAGGACGCGGCCGGGATCATCGTAGGATCGGAGGAAACTGAACCGGCTGACGGCTGGTCTTACGACCACTTCCTGGCCCAAGTGCACGCCAACAAAACCGGCCTGACTCCGGAAGTAATGGCCGCCGCGGCGGTAGATGGCTACAAAGCCTTCTATGAAGAGCAAGGCGTAGCCGCAACCCAGTCCGCGCTGCGAGCCTCGGGGCTGGAGGTTTTCCGGATCCTGCTGGACCAGTGGGCCGAACCGGCCAT
This sequence comes from Elusimicrobia bacterium GWA2_56_46, assembly GCA_001799575.1. Lineage (GTDB taxonomy): Bacteria > Elusimicrobiota > Elusimicrobia > Elusimicrobiales > UBA9959 > YA12-FULL-51-18. The sequence goes on along the minus strand of MGTT01000028.1, from coordinate 116,994 downwards.
GAAAGAAAATCCCGCCCTGATAAAAAAGGCGCGTGACTCCTCCACCGGTTTCCGCGGAACCGCCGGTTCCCGCGACCTGATACATTTCCTGGAACTTGTACGCGCCGCAACCGCGTCCGCCGATCTAAAGGCAAGGACTTCTGCCGTTATAGACCATCTGCGCAGCAGAGTGATCCTGCACAACGGCGCCACCGGGGCCAGGTTCGCGAACGCCTACGGCGTAGCCGCCTATCTTCCCTCTTACAGATACGAGCCGGCCTACGACGAACTCGCCTGGGCCAAAGAGGGCGGATGGGACGATTTTGTCAAGTGGATAACGGCGAATTGAAACACGACCGGCCGTCGACAGGGCGGAGCGGGGTGAAAAAATCCTGGTTAAAAATTTTCGTTCACTCGCAGAGCCACTGGTTCTCCTCAAAATCATCCACCCACTCGAGTATTTCATGTTCCCAGGAGCCGAGCAGCTTACCGTTGAAGTTATGAAAACCGAAGACCTCAAGCGACTGCTCCAGATGCTTGCGTAACTCCTCTTTATCAAAGGCCTTGCCGCAGGCGGCATTTCTTATAGTGAGCGCCGCCACCAGCGCGCTGGTGCGGTGACGCCCTCCCTGGCAGGAAATAAAAATCTTGTGCCCCGCGTCCAGCTCCGCCGCAGCTCGCGCAAACGCCCGCCTGAAATCTACATGCCAGACGATGTTGATGACAGGAATGGGAATAACTCCGTATTCCAGGCACTCTATACCATTGGCGGCGCACAATTGCTGGTCATCCGTGTGCGTCATGCGCAAATTAATCGTGGTTTTAATTCCCAGTTCGGCAAGGAACTTGAACGCGGCTTCGCCCATGGGAGTGCCGCCCCTGAAAACCAGCCCTTCCCGCGGGCCCCGTTCTGAATTTTTCCATACCGCCACCCCAAAGTTCTTTATAGGAGCCGCTACTTTCTGCGGGGCCGGAGGGGACACAACGGCAACCGACTGCGAATCAAGCTCCGGCAATTGCGTAACCGAATATTCGTCCCCGGCATAAGCGACGGTATTAGCGGCAGCCATTGCCAGAGCCAGAACGATGATCTTTTTACATTTCATACAAGTTTCCTCCGCTCAAACCGAACCATTCAAACCAACGCGCAACCGCTACGATAGTATAGCGGAGGAAATTAAAATCCGCAAGGGGGGCTCGGGAATATAAAAAATCTTATATCTCAGTGTTTGAAGTGGCGGACGCCGGTGAGGAGCATGGCGGCGTTCTTCAGGTCGCAGAATTGGGCGCACAGGAGATCTTCGCGCCAGCCGCCGGGCTGGATCACCGCGTTCACCCCCGCCAGCAGCGCGACTTCCAGCGTCTTTAAAGGCAGCGCGGCGTCGCAAGCCATCACCAGCGGCGCCTTATTCCCGAATATCGGGTGTTTTTCCCTGAGCTTCGCGACCGCTCCGAGCACCGCGTCGTAAGTGGAACTCTCTCCCGCGCTCACGGAAACGGAAGCTCCCCCGGACGCCAGCGCCACCGCGTAAGTTTTCGCGTATTTGGAAATCTTCCAGGCCAGTTTAAGCGAGCGTAATTCTTCATCGGACGGTTTGCGCCTGGTCACGCACTGGAGCCCGGAGCCCAGCACCTCCTGATCCTTTATCTCGACCAGCAGCCCTCCGGACACGGAATAAAGCTCCACCTCGCGGGGCGAAAGAACCGGGGCCGGAAGAGCGATGACCCTGAGCCCCTCCTTGGCGCGCAGAAGCGCCAGCGCTTCCTTGCCGTAATCCGGAGCCACCACGCTCTCGATAAAAACTTCCTTCAGCGCAAGCGCCGTTTCCTCGTCCACCGCCCGGTTGAACGCGGCGGTGCCGCCGGCCGACCCGGCGGGATCGGCCTTGAACGCGCCGCGGAAACAATCCACCGGTTTGGCCGCGGCGCAGACCCCCGCCGGACGGGCGTGTTTTGAGATAACGCAGACCGGCTCCTCGAATTCCGCGGCCAGCTCAAACGCGGTATTAAGATCCAGATAATGGTTAAGGTTGAACTGTCCGCCGGAAAGTATCCTGGCGGAATTCAGGCCGCGCGGCCTGGCGCCGCTCAGGGCGTAAAAAGCCGCTTTCTGGTGGCGGTTTTCCCCGTAGGAGAGATCCATGACTTTCTTAAGGCTCATGACCACTTCCTCTCCCAGCAGATCCCGCGTCTCGGAAAGATACTGCGCGACAGTGGCCTCGTAGGCGGCCATATACTGCCAGGCCTTTGCGGAGAGCTGCCGCTTCTTCTCCGGCTCAAGCCCCCCCGCCTCTCCAAGCGTTTCCAGAACCGGCCCGTAATCTTCGGGACGGCAGAGCGTTATGATATTTTCAAAATCCCGCGCGGCGGCGCGCAGAACGGAAGCGTTGGCCTGATCGAGATAATCAGCCAGTTCCTCCACGGCGAATTCCTCCTGCCCCACGATATTGGCGATGGGGTAAAGGTTCGCGGCCACGAGATAAGGCTTGGGCACTTCCACGCCGTTCTCCGAGAGGACGGCCGGGAAACCTGAAATGGCTTTCAGCACCGATACCGGCACGGGAGGCGAGTAGCGTATTTCCTCCGCGTCTATCCCGGATTCCTTAAGGAGCTTGAAAGTGGAGCCGGAGGAGTAGATCTCAAAGCCCAGGCCGTCCAGGCCCCGGGCGAGATCCACGATCCCGGTCTTATCATAAACGCTAAGGTAAGCGGTTTTGTTCATAAAACGCAACTGTTCCTTACCTCCTGCCTCTTACTTCTATCAATTTCAGAAATTCCTCTTCATTTAAAATTTCCACGCCCAGCTTTCTGGCTTTTTCGTATTTGGAGCCGGGAGCCTCACCCGCGACCACATACGAAGTTTTTGAAGAAACGCTTGAGGCTTCTTTCCCGCCCAGCTCCCGCACCCGCAGTTCGGCCTCTTCGCGTGTCATTGTCTTAAGCTCGCCCGTGAAAACGAAACTTTTGCCTTCCAGTCCGGAGCCTTTCGCTTTTTCAGGCTCGGCCATGTTGACGCCCAGGCTTTCCAGCCCCCGCACCAGTTCGCGCACGTGTGTTTCACTGAAAAAATCGATTATGGATCCGGCGATTATCGGCCCGATGTCGCTTATCCGGCCCAGTTCCTCGGATCCGGCGTGCGTCAGGGCCTCCATAGTCTTAAAATGTCCGGCCAGCACGCGGGCGCTCTTCTCTCCGATATGCGGTATCCCCAGGGCGTAGATCAGGCGGGAAAGCGGCTGTTTCTTGCTCGCCTCTATCTGCGCCAGAAGATTTTCGGCTTTTTTATCCTTGAATAATTCCAGCCCGAGCAGGTCTTCTTTTTTCAGCCGGTAGAGATCGGAAAACTCCGCCACCAGTTTTTTATCCGTGAGCTGTTCCACCGATGATTCGCCCAGGCCATCTATGTTCATGGCGTCCCTGGACGCGAAATGGAGCAGGCTTCTCCGTATCTGGCTGGGGCAGGAAGGATTGAGGCAGCGGTATGCCACCTCTGCTTCGTCCTTAACCGTTTCGGAACCGCAGGAGGGACAGCGTCGGGGCGGGTGTATCTCTTTTTCAGCCCCGGTTCTGGCGTCCGACACCACCTTTATCACTTTAGGTATGACTTCGCCCGCCCTTTCTATGACCACCCTGTCGCCGGTTTTAAGCCCAAGCCTCTTTATCTCGTCGAAATTATGCAGCGTGGAACTGGAAATCATAACGCCTCCGCATTTCACCGGCTCCAGATCCGCCACCGGCGTGATAACTCCGGTGCGTCCCACCGAGAACCACACGTTCCTGACGGTCGTGGTAGCCTGCTGCGCCGGGTACTTGAAGGCTATGGCCCAGCGCGGACTTTTGGAAGTGGCTCCCAGCAGTTTCTGCTGTTTAAGCGAATTCACCTTAACCACCAGGCCGTCTATTTCATAAGGAAGCGTAAATCTTCCGGAGGCGTATTCTTCGTAAAATTTCAGGATCTCCTCCGCGCCTCTGCGGGGCTTTTTGCCCAGATCCGGCGCAGGGATCCCGGCTTTCCTGCAATATTCCAGGTAATCCCAATGGGTTTCCGGCTCGGCTATGCCTTCCAGATAGCCGTAGGAATGCGCGAAAAATTTTAATTTCCTTCCGGCGGTCACGGCGGGGTCTTTCTGGCGGAGAGATCCGGCGGCGGCATTCCTGGGATTGGCGAACGGCTCCGCGCCGTGATCAAGCTGTTCTTCGCGGATGGCTTCAAAATCTTTTTTCTCGATGTAGACCTCTCCGCGGGCTTCGAAAAAAGCCGGCGGGTTTTCGAGATTGAGCCTGAGAGGCACGGCGCGTATGGTCCGCACGTTCAGGGAAACATCCTCGCCGGTCTCCCCGTCGCCCCTGGTGGAAGCCCGCGCGAAAACGCCGCGCTCGTATTCTATGGAACAGGAAAGCCCGTCTATCTTGGGCTCCACCACCAGTTCGTACGGCTCGCCTTTGAGGCCGTTACGCACCCGCTTATCCCATTCCAGGAATTCCTCCGCGGAATAGGCGTTGTCCAGGGACAGCATCGGGATCTTATGGGCCAGGGGGGCAAAAGCGGCGGAGGGTTTTCCTCCCACGCGCCGGGTGGGCGAGTCCGGGGTCACCAGTTCCGGGTGGGCGGCTTCAAGAACTTTGAGGCGGGCCAGGAGAGCGTCGTATTCCCCGTCCGAGATACGGGGATTGTCCAGCACATAATAAAAATGGTCGTGCTCGCGGAGCTCGCGCCGGAGGCGCTCTATTTCCCGCCTGGGATCCTCGCGGTTGAAATCGTTTTTCATTAAAAATTCAGTTTCAAGTTGAATTTTTCAGGTTATGCTGTTTGGCGACGCTGTCCAGCACGCCGTTCACGAATTTGCCGGAGTTTTCGGTGGAATATTTCTTGGCCAGTTCTATGGCCTCGTCGATAATAACGGGGACGGGGGCGTCCTCCAGGAACATCATTTCGCAGACGGCGAGCCTGAGCACGCAGCGATCCGTGGCCGACATACGCTCCAGATCCCAGTTCCTGCTGGTGGCGGTGATTATCCCGTCTATTTTTTCGCGGTTGGAGACCGCGGCCGTGAAAAGATTTTTATAGAACCCGAAGACGCTCTCTTCCAGGGCGAACTCCTGGAGCTGGAATATGGCAAGGATGTCCGGCGTCTCAAGCGTGGAAATATCGGCCAGATAAAGCGATTGCAGACAATTTTCCCTGGCCAGTCGTCTTTTGCTCATACTTTGTCCGTTATAGAGAACCCATCCTGTTAATATGATACAAAATTCCCGGGACGCTCCGCTCTTTTCGCTTTACGGGTTGCGGTTTTTGTAGTAGACTTTAATCGGGACAGGATTTGTTTCACTACACTAAAAATCCGGTACAGGATAAGGGAGGTTTCAATGTTCGTAGGAATGACTCCGCTCATCATAATAGCCGTCGTGGTGGTCTTCACCAGCATCAAAGTGCTTAACGAGTACGAAAGAGGCGTGGTACTGACGCTAGGCCGCTTCACCGGCGTCAAAGGTCCGGGCCTGGCGTTCATCATACCCGGCCTCCAGCAGATGTTCCGCATGAGCACCCGCGTGGTAGTGCTGGACGTCCCGCCGCAGGACGTCATCACCAGGGACAATATCTCGGTGAAAGTCAACGCCGTCATTTATTTCAGGGTGGTCAATCCCCAGGCCGCGGTGCTGAACGTGGAAAATTATATGTACGCCACCAGCCAGCTGGCGCAGACCACGCTCAGGAGCGTCCTCGGCCAGCAGGAGCTGGACGATCTGCTCGCCAACCGCGACAAGATCAATAAAAACCTCCAGGAGATCCTGGATCTGCACACCGAGCCCTGGGGCATAAAGATCTCCAGCGTGGAGGTGAAGAACGTGGATCTGCCGCAGGAAATGCAGCGCGCCATCGCCAAACAGGCGGAAGCCGAGCGCGAACGCCGCGCCAAGGTCATCCACGCCGAAGGCGAATTCCAGGCGGCGCAGAAGCTCTCAGACGCGGCGCAGATCATGGCCATCAACCCCGCCGCCATCCAGCTCAGGTACCTGCAGACCCTGACCGAGATAGCGACCGACAACAACTCGACCATCATCTTCCCAGTGCCGATGGATCTGATACAGATGTTCCTCAAGAAGAACCAGGGCTAGTGTAGTGCGGCGAATGGTTCAAAAGGGGAGCGGCGGTCTGGCGCCGTCTCCCCTTCTTCCTATGCCCGGTTTATACGTTCATTTACCTTTTTGCAGACGCAAGTGCGGCTACTGCGATTTTGCCTCACTGGCGGGCAGGGACGAACTTATAGACCCCTACCTGCGGGCTTTAAAAGCGGAGGCCGGGCGCTCAAAAGCCGTTTTCGCAAAACCCGATACCCTCTATATCGGAGGCGGAACGCCCAGCCTGCTGGGGCCGGAGCGGCTTCAAACGCTTTTCTCCCTGATAGAAACGGGGTTCGGCCCGATAAAAGATCTCAGGGAGGCCTCCTTCGAGGCGAATCCGGAAAGCCTAACTCCTGAAAAAGCGGCGCTGCTGAAAACCGCGGGGATCGGCAGGGTCAGCCTCGGGCTTCAGGCGTCACAGGATCGCCTTCTGGACCGGCTGGGCCGCCTGGCGTCCTTTGAGGATTTTTTAAAAGCCTTCAGACACTTAAGACTGTCGGGGTTCGACAACATTAACATCGATCTTATGACCGGGCTGCCGGAGCAGAGCCCGGAAGATTTCATGACGTCTCTGAAAGAAATCATGGCTCTGGAGCCGGAGCACATCTCTTTTTACGCCCTGGAAGTGCACGAGGGCACGCCTTTCGCCGCGCAAGGCGTCCGCGAAGCGCCCGAAGCGGCCGCCGAGATGTTCGCGCTGGCCCTGCCCGTCCTTGAGGCCGGAGGCTTCCGGCATTACGAGATCTCCAATTTCGCGCGGCCCGGCAGGGAATCCCTGCACAACCTGAATTACTGGGATCAGGGCGATTATCTGGGACTTGGCTCCGCCGCGGCCTCGCACAGCGGCGGCGTCCGCCGGGCCAATACCAAAGACCCGGAACTTTACATAAGGACGGCCGCCGGCCCCGGCGGCCCGGCTCTCGAATATTCCGAGACCCTTACTCCGGCCCGGCGCCGGGCTGAGAAAATAATGCTGGGCCTGCGCAAAACCGGCGGAATTGAACTGCCGGAGGATATATTTATAGAATTTAAGGAACGGATAGACGGGTTGTCCGCCCGCGGCCTGCTGGAAGTTTCGGGCCGGCGCATAAGGATAAAAAGAGAAGCACTCTACGTTTCCAACGTCGTCTTCCGCGAATTCGTATAAGGACCCCCATGCTCCCAAAAGTTTACGATCCCAAACCGGTAGAGGCCAAGTGGTCCGAAGTCTGGCAGAAAGAAAAACTTTTCGTCTCTACGACGGACAAGAACAAGAAGCCGTTCGTCGTGGTCATCCCCCCGCCCAACATAACGGGGGCGCTCCACATGGGCCACGCCCTGAACAATTCCCTCCAGGACTCGCTGGTGCGCTATGAGCGCATGACCGGCAAGGAAGCTTACTGGGTTCCCGGCACCGACCACGGCGGCATAGCCACGCAGAACGTCATGGAGAAGATGCTCAGGGCCGAAGGCAAAACCAGGGAAGACCTGGGACGGGAACGATTCCTGGAACGTATGTGGGCCTGGTACGGAGAATGCGGCGGAACCATACTGAACCAGCTCAGGAAACTCGGCTGCGCCCTGGATACCGACAAAGATAATGTCCGGTTCACCATGGATCCTCAACGCGCCAAAGCCGTTTTTGAGGCTTTCAGATCCCTGTGGGAGAAAGGCCTGCTCTACCGCGACGAACGCATGATAAACTGGTGCACGCGCTGCGAAACCGCCCTCTCGGACATAGAAGTGGAATACGAAGAGGAAAAGTCAAAACTCTGGCATATCCATTACCCACTGGAAAACGGCTCAAGGGGCCTGGTGGTCGCCACCACGCGCCCTGAAACCATGCTGGGCGACACCGCCGTGGCCGTGAACCCGGAAGACCCCAGGTATAAAGGCCTCATCGGCAAAACGCTGCTGCTCCCGCTTGCCGGCCGCCCTATCCCGGTGATCGGCGACGAAGAAGTGGACACAACTTTCGGCACCGGGGCGGTTAAAGTGACCCCCGCCCACGACCCGCTGGACTTTGAGATAGGCCGCCGGCACAAACTTGAAACCAGGCAGGTCATAGATTTCAACGGCAAGATGATAAATTGTCCCGGGAAATACGAGGACAAAAGCGTCCAGGCGGCGAGAAAAGAGGTGCTGGAAGATCTTAAAGCCGGGAACTTCCTGGAGAAAGAAGAACACTACAAGCATTCCGTAAATAAATGTTACCGCTGCAACCAGCACATCGAGCCGCTGGTATCGGAGCAGTGGTTCGTGAAAATGAAAGACCTGGCCGCGCCGGCCATAGCCGCGGCCGAAAAAGAAGAGGTTAAATTTTATCCGGTCTCCTGGAAAAAACCTTTTATAGAGTGGCTCAGGAACATCCAGGACTGGTGCGTTTCCCGCCAGATCTGGTGGGGCCACCGCATACCAGTCTGGTACTGCCTCGGCTGCGACCGGGACGCCCTGCCTTATATCGTGGGGACGGCGGGGGAAGGCGGCACGCTGCTGCCCGGCTCCAGAAAAGGCTCGAACCCCATCCTGAGCATGGACAAGCCGGAGAAATGCCCTAAGTGCGGCGGGCACAACCTGATACAGGATCCCGACGTGCTGGACACCTGGTTCTCGTCGGCCCTCTGGCCTTTTTCCGTATTCGGCTGGCCGGACAAGACCAAAGAACTTGAATACTACTATCCCACCTCGGTGCTGGTGACCGGCTATGAGATCCTTTACCTATGGGTGGCCAGGATGGTCATGAGCGGACTGGAGCATATGGGCGGCGTTCCCTTCGGCCGCGTCTACGTGCACGGCATCGTGCGCGACAAGCACGGGAAAAAGATGTCCAAATCGCTGGGCAACGTCATCGACCCGCTGACCATGATAGACAAGTACGGGACCGACGCGATGCGCTTCACCATCCTGAGCCAGGCCATCGGCGGCAAGGATATTCCTTTTTCCGAAGAGGCGATAGTAGGCGGCAGGAATTTCGTCAACAAGATCTATAACGTTTCCCGGTTCATCCAGATGCATCTGCCGGAAACTCCGGCGGCCCCGGCGGCCGCGCCGGCGGATCTGGAACTGGCCGATGAATGGATCCTTGAGCGCTACAATAAAACCCTGGAAGAAGCGCGTCTCTCCATGGAGGATTACGACATTCCAAAGGCCGTGGGAGCTCTCTACGGTTTCCTCTGGGACGAGTTCTGCGACTGGTATCTGGAGCTGGCAAAACCCCGCCTGGAAACGGCGGACGGTAAAGACCGCGTCCTGGGCCTGCTTCTCCACGTCTTCGGCGGAACCCTGAAAGCCCTTCATCCTTTCATGCCCTATGTCACCGAGGAGATTTTCTCCAGCCTCAAGCCCTGGCTGGGCTCAGACAAACCTTTCCTGCTGAAAGAGGCCTATCCGCGGAGCGGCGGCGCCTCCGGAGGAACCGCCGAAGCGGACATGAAAAAGATCATGGATATCATCACCCAGATAAGAATGGTGCGGGCCCAGCTGGAGATCTCGCCGGCTAAGAACATAACCGCGCTTATCGCTTCCGCCGACACGTCAGGACTCGGCCTCCTTCAAAAATACCCGGGCTACATCACCCGCCTGGCGAAAGTAGAAAAGCTGGAGATAGCGGCCGGGCTCTCAAAACCGCGCCGCGCCGTGACCGCCCTTTCGGGAGCTTTCAACATCTACATCCCGGTGGAAGGCGTGGTAGATCTGAACAAAGAACGGGCGCGCCTGGCCGGGGAGATAGAAAAACTCGCCGGAGAACTGGCCGTTTCGGAAGAGCGCCTTAAAAACGTGAATTTTATCAGCCACGCGCCCAGGGAAGAAGTTGAAAAGATAACGCTGCGCAAAGCCGACACCGGCAGCAGGTTAAGCCGGCTCAAAGAAATAATAAAGGACCTGGGCTCATGATCCTAAACAGAAAGTTCTGGATACGAAAAGACCGGGAGCAGTATTTTCTGAGCGGAGCCATAGTGACCTGCGCGATAGCCGGCTTTGTCTCCTCCTACTGGCATTTTTCCGACCGTATAAGCGTACAGCGCAATTTCAGGATACAACAGCCGCGCATCAGCAGAACGGCCGAGTTCCAGAAACTGAAGGAAGTCGGATATTTCGCGCCCAAGCTCCAGGTCGGCGCCACGCGTTATTACAGGCTGGAGGAAAAAAGCGCCCTGCCCGTTATCCCCGACCTGCCTGAGGAAAACAATGGCAATTAGCCGGAAAAAATTTTATCCGGGCGGACGTTCCGCCTCTCTTTTCCTCCGTCGCTTTGCGCCCCGGTGCCTTGCCGCGGCGGCGCTGACGCTCGCTTTTTTTGCCGCCTCTCTCCCGGTTTCGGCCCAGTACGGCAGCGAGGAAAGCCAGCAGGCCTTTGACTACAATCCGGCCCCAGCGGAAATGCCGGAGGTGCAGCAAAAGACCGTTTCCGTGGATTATGCCGACGCCGAACTGATAAACGATCCCGTCCAGGGAGTGTTCATGGTTTCAAAAAACCGCTGGAAGAACTGGGTGGCGAGGGCGGTATATCTGCTGCTCCTGGACATAGCCCTGATGGTAATACTTCTTTCCCTGCCAAAAAACGACGAGCACAACATCATAATTTCCTACGTGATCTCCGGCTCCAGCGCCGTCCTGAGCTTCTGGGTTCTCCTCTGCGCATGGCTGCTTTTCCGCCTGCACGCTTCGGCCTGGCTTATGATCCTGCCGCTGTCGCTGGTCATGGCGGCGGTCACCTATCTCGTCCTGATGAAAGTGAAAAAATCGGACATTTCGCTCACGGAACTGAAAGAATCTTTCCAGAGAATGAGCGCCCTCTCCAACGAAGACCTCCGCCTGAGTTCGGTGGAAGGCCGCCCCGGCGACTGGCCCGACCAGGATTTTTTACGATAGAATGGCGGGGCTTCATTTCGCCACGTTTTTGAGATATTCCTCTATCAGGTCTTTTTGCGAGGCGGGGTAGCGTTCTTTAAGCGACTCCATTACTTTTTTGCGCAGCTCCGCGGGCGGAACGTAATCTCCGGCCCTGGGCAGCTTTACAGGCGCCGCGTCCACTCCCTGCGCCGGACGGACGAACACACCCCGGGGCCTGGCAGAAGGATCCGTCCCGGAAGCGGCCGACTTCATTTTCTCAAGCATCTCGTCGAGACTCTGGCCGCCCAGTTCAAGCTCCTCCAGCGCCTTCAGCTGCTCCTCCGCGGCCGGCCTTATTTCTTTGGCCGAAAGAGCTTCGACGGCCTTACCCATGTGCGAACCGGCTCTTTCAAGCCGTTCCAGCAACCGGCCGGCCAGGGCGCCGGAATACTCCCGCTCTATCAGACGCGATAATTCGCCGCTTTCCTGCCGGATCCTGTCCTGCCTCCCGGCGGCCGGCGGGAAAAGGGACAGGTCGTCCGGCCCCAGCAGGGCCGCGTCCGATTTCAATCTGGAGAAAGCGTCAAGACTGCCGCCGACTTCGGCCTGGAGCGCGCGCAAAACGGCGGCGCAGGGGGCGCAGGTGCTTTTCCTGATCTCCGCCAGCGCGTCACCGAGCGCCGCGCTGGCGGAATCCATGTCGCGGACTTTAAGTTTTTCCCCCGCCCGCAGGATCGCCGCGTAAACACCCGGCTCTTCCTTTCTGAACGGAAGCAGACGTTCCGCGGTTCCGGCCTGGGCGGCTTCCAGCTCCGCGAGCAGGGCGGTTCGCGCCCGTTCGGTCTTGGGGAATAATTTTTCCGCCAGATCCCTGCCGGCGGCGGTTTCCGCGCCCTGCTCCTCATAAAGGGTTTTCCAGCGCCCGGACAGTTCCGAAGTTTTATCTCCGCCGCTTTCCCCCCCGGCCGGGGAAGACTGATAGGCCGCGTACTCCTCCATCACCCGTCGCATCTGCGAAAGTTTTTCGGCGAGTCCGGCGGCCAGCGCCGCGGCTTTGCCGGCGTCTTTCGCTTTTATAGCGGCGGCCAGCTCTCCCGCGGCCGTCAGAGCGCTTCCGGCGGGCAGGACGAAAGTCCTGCCGTCGGATTTTCGGGGCGGACGGTCTTTGAGCATTGCGTTTATTCTGGAGAGTTCAGCGCTTATTTTCTCAAGAGTTCTTTCCAGTTTACGCCAATCCTCGTCCACCGGCGCGCCGCCGGACGAATTCTCCGAAGCGCCTGGGAACGCCGATAACTCCCCGGCCATTGCCGAAGCGTTCCGCGCCATGCTTTCAAAACCGAACGCGGACAAGCGGGCTCCTTCAAAACGCAGGGCCGCCTCCAGATCCCGCTCTCCGGCTTCAAGCGAGTTCCTTAAAGTTTCATGGGTCTTTGCCGCCGCGGCGGACGGCCCGGACAAAGTTTCCGGGACGGCCTTTTCCCGGGCGGTGCGGGCGCCGTAAGCCATGTCGTCCCCGAGTAATTCGTAACGGGCCTGCGTCCCGGACGCCATATAGGGATCTTTTTTAACTTCCGCGCCCAGCCGTTCCGCGGAAGCGGCGGCTTTCCGCCAGGCTTCGGCATAAGCCGACATCTCTTCCGAAGTAAACACCTTGCCTTTACCCAGATCCGCGATTATCCCGTTCTCCCTCTCTTTAAGGGCGCCCAGTTCCTTTTTAAGAGCATCGAGCCCGGCGTATGCGGAAGCGTGCCGCGCGGAGAAATCCACGGCTTTGATTTTAATGATCCCGCTTTTCGCGCAGACGCCGGAGGGCGAACGGTCGCAGGCGGAAAAATAGAATTCGGCCTCCGTCCCATCGGGCAGGTCGTACAGATCGAGCGCGGCCTCTCCCGAAAAATTCCTGACCGAAAATTCCGTAAAGGCCTTAACGCCTCGCTCGAAAGAGAGGGCGGGAACCGGCGCGCCCGCGGAATACACCGACCGCCTGAGACGTACTTCCCTGAGACCTAGATCGTCGGAAGCCTCATAGACCGCCGTGATCTCCTCTTCCGGCGCGGCTTCCAGAGCCCCGAACGCGGGAGAGAGGACTTCCACGGAGGGAGACTGATCCGAGAGGGCCTTTATGGAATGAGTTTCGGCAGACCCGTCTTCAACCCCGTCCGCCGTCTTCAATACAAGCCGGTACGAAGCGTCGCCTGTAACCGTAAATTCAGCCCCCAGCTTCCCTCCGGAGTACGGCCGGAGAGGCAGCGGCGGCGCTCCCTGAAATACCAAGGCCGCCGAAAAGGGCTTCCCGGCCGCCGCGCCTGAAACGACCGCAAGGCTCCCTTTAAGCGCCGCGCTTTCAAAAGGCAGGTACGGATAATCGCGCCTTTTTTCACCGGTATAGGCCGGCGGAATGACAGAAAAAAGGAGGTCTTTCAGAACCGGCGGCTCCGCCGCTTTCAGGCGGTAGACCCGGCTTTGAAGTTCCCCGTGCGCCAGACGGTAAGAAAGATCCGACTCCAGGGCCGCGCCGGCGTAAACGAACCGGCCGGGGCCGGCCGCCGCCATGAAACCCCTGTTCCAGGATGAGCCAGCGCCCCGGAGGAACAGCGCCGGCTCCCCTTCTCCGCCGCGTTTGAATGACGCTTCGATCCTGAAAGGACGGCCCCTCAGAACTTCGGCGTCGCCGGGACTTATCTCCATCGCGTCTTCCAGGGGCCGCAGGGCCAGCGGGCGCAGGAACCAGTAAAAAGCTTTCGGGTCGCTCCAGGCGATCATGCCCGCGGCGAAAAGCCCCGAAGAGAGTCCGGCCAGGCGGCCGGCGGTCAAAAGCTTTTTAAAGGAAATAAAAGCCGGACGCGGCGAGGCCCCGATCAGCCGCGCTGAATCCTCAAGATGCCGCCGCACGAAAGCCGGAGAAGCTCCCGGCGGAGGCGCCCCGGCGGCAAGATCCAGGGCGGTCAGCAGGCGGCCGCGCAGCTCCGGGAGAGCGGCCTCTACGCGAGCGGCGAAACGCCTGAGACGCAGACCGGGCAGAAAAACCGAGAAGCCGGAACCCAGTTTCCATACAAGCCAGGCGGCGGAGAGGGCGGTGAACAGAATGCGCTGTTCCCGCGTCACGTCCAGAAGGAGTACCGCCCCGGCCACCGACGCGGCCAGCCACAGGGCGGCCGTCAGGCAATCGAGAAGAACTCCGGCCGACAGCAGGCAGAACCAGGCGGCCCGCCAGGCGGATACTTTTTTTCTGATGATCGAGACGGACATGATTGAAGAAGTGGGTAGTGATCAGTGGTCAGTGGGCGGCAAGAAATCAAGTTTTATAGCAGTGGTCGCTCATAGCCACATTCCCGCACTCAATTATATAACAATTGCAATCCGTGTAAACCCTAAATGACCGGTTGAAAGCGGCTGTTCAGATTAACCATGAACCTGGCGACCTGGGCGGTTATGGATTTATGCTAAAATACTTTTTCGCCGATATGAACATCCCGCGCCCTCTTGACGACTCCCTGGCCCGCATAAACCGGGAAATAAATTCGCTTCTGGGCAGCGTGGACAAAACCGTATACGATCACGGCAATAACGGGTTTGTTTTCGTGGGGAAAGCCGTCCGATCCCGGTTCACCCTGCTGCTCGGAGACGCCCTGGGCCTGGAACGCGGCGCGACCGAGCGCATAAGCGCGGCGGCCGAACTCGTCCACACAGCTTCCCTGATGCACGACGACTGTATAGACAGGGCGGCCCTCAGGAGGGGCCTCCCGACCCTGAACGAAAGGCGCGGCGTAAACACCGCCATTCTGACAGGCGACCTGGTGGTCTCTTTCGCTTTTGACTACGCGGCGGGTATCGCTCCCGGCGCGCCCGGGGATCTGGTAAGGTCGGTGCGCAGGATGACGGAGGGCGCCCTTCTGGAAGAAAATCTGCGTTACAAAAAGATCCCGGCCGCGCAGGCGGAAAGAATACTGGAACTTAAAACCGGGGAACTTTTCCGCTGGTGCGCCCTTACCGCGGCCGGAATAGCCAAAAGACCGGATCTCTACGAAGCCTGCGGAAAAATCGGCAGAACCACGGGGGTAGTTTTTCAGATCGTGGACGATATCCTGGATTTTGAGGGCGAGGCCGGATTTACCGGCAAAGAAGCGCTCAAAGACATCACCGAGGGCAGAACCACGCTGCCGCTCATACTGGCGCTTAACGACGCCCGTTTCGCGGAACAGATAGAAACCGGTCTCGCGGAGCTAAAAGCCGCCGCTAACGGAGATCTGGCGCCGGCGCTCCGCGTAGCCGCCCTTGTAAAAGAGAACGGTTTCACCGAAAGTGCCCGCGCCGCGGCGGCCGCCAAAACGCTCGCTCTTGAAAAAGAGATCTCCCTCCTGCCCGAACGGGAAGCGGCAGGCGTTTTCAAGGATTTTATTTTTACCATGTCCACGCGCACAAAATAACCGATTATGAAAAGAACACTTGTCATCCTTCGCGCTTATTCCTGGCCGGCCTCGGCCGTGCCCGTCGTCCTCGGCACGGTCATCGCGTACAATGCCGGGGCTTTTTCTCCGGCGGCCCTGGCCCTGACGCTGCTCGCGGCCCTGGCGGTTCATTCCGGCGCCAACCTGGCCAACACATACTTTGATTTCAGGAACGGTATAGACCGGCCGGACTTCTCCGACGACCGCGCGCTGGTGGACGGGCTGATAACGCCTCCCGCCGCGCTGAAGCTCTCCCTGGCGCTCTTCGGCGCCGCGGCGGCGATAGGCGTTTACTTTGCGTTCAGCCTCCGCCTCCCGCTGCTGCTCGGTCTGGGCGCGGCCGGTTTCCTGCTCGCCTGGTTTTATACCGCGGGGAAGATAAGTTACAAGTACAAGGCTTTGGGCGATTTCGGCGTTTTCCTGGCTTTCGGCCCCCTCATCGTGGCCGGCACGGCGCTCATACAGACGGGCCGGTTCCTCCCGGAAGCTCTGTGGGCCTCCGCCCCGGTGGGGCTGCTTATAGCGGCCATTCTGCACGCTAATAATATGCGCGATCTGGATTCCGACCTCGGCTCGGGGATAAAGACCCTGGCCGGGACGCTGGGCCGGAAAAAGTCCAAGAATTTTTACCGCGCCCTTTTGTACGCCCCGTACGCTTTCGCCCTGTTCGGCGGGCTTTGGCCGGCGGTTTTCACCGCGGTCTCCCTCCCGTCCGCCCTTAAACTCGACGCTATGTGCGCCCGGGAAAATTTTCCGCCGCTGGTCGGAGAAACCGCAAAATTCGTCGCCGTCTTCGGCCTGCTTTTTTCCGCCGGCCTGTGGATCTGACCTTTCCGATTGTTTTATCGCTGTTTTTTTTATAGATTATAACTGACGCTACACTTTGACCGGAGGATATTACATGAAATTCAGGACCCTGTCCGTAAGCCTGCTTTCCGTTTTCGTGGCGCTGGCCGCCGTTTCCTGCAGCAAGAAAAATCTCAAGAACAACGGCCTTAAAGCCGACATGACGACCGATATTTCCGCGGAACCGTCCATGGACATACAGGGAAGCTCCGACACCATGAGCACGGAGGGAGACATCCGCGGAGGGGAATTCGTTTCCCAGGAGACCGTCCAGCCCGTTTACTTTGATTTTGACAAATACGGCCTTTCCGACAATATCCGCAAGACCCTGCAGAAGAACGCCGCCGTTCTTAAAGCGCATAAAGAGTGGGTTGTGCTGGTGGAGGGCCGCTGCGACAGCCGGGGAACCGTGGAATACAATCTCGCCCTGGGCCAGAAAAGAGCCAAGGAAGTGCGCGCGTATTACCTCCGCCTGGGCGTACCCGAGGCCTCTATCGGAACCATTTCATACGGCAAGGAAAAGCCCGTTTGCGAGGAAGAAACTGACGACTGCTGGGCGAAGAACAGACGGGCCGACACCAAGGTGAAAGCGAAGTAAGTCCGGAACAATATGAAAACTTTCTTAAAGACCGCCGCCGTCCTAGCCGCGCTCGCCCCTCTGTGGGGCTGCGTGGCGACGCAGCAGGATATGCTCCAGATGCAGAGCCAGATGGACGATCTGAACACCAACATCAATAATATGCAGAAGAACCAGGCCGATCTGGCGGTCAAGATAGATACCCTTTCCACCAGTCTCAACGCTTTCTCCGAAACCCTTAAAGATATCACCGCGCAGATGACCCGTCTTTCCTCCCGGCTGGACGAAGTGGACAGCGGGATGAACAAGCGCGTAAACGCCATCGGAGCCAGCATCAAGAAACAGCAGGAGGACGTGGAATCCGCCCTCCTGCCCGCGAAGATCTACAACGATTCCTACAACGCTTTCCTGAATAATAACTTCGACGGAGCCGCGACCGGGTTCAAGACCTACCTGTCCAAATTCCCGGGGGGCGATATGGCCGAAGGGGCCTATTATTATCTCGGCGAGGCGCTTTATCTCAGGGAAAAGTGGCAGGATGCCGCTCTCAGCTATGCCACGATCCTGGACAAATTTCCAGGCTCTCCCCGGATCCCCGCGGCCCGGCTGAAATACGCCCTCTCCATACTGAAGTTCCCCGAAGACAAGAAAACCGAGGCGTTAAAATATCTGGAATCCATTTCCCGCGACTACCCCAAGTCGCAGGAAGCCGCCACAGCCAGGGCCTACATAACGAAGCTGCGTCCGCCGAAAGCGGAAACGTCAAAACCTAAAGCCAGAACCGAAAAAACCAAATAAGCCTCCTCCTGATGAAAAGAGCTTTCGTAACGGTGCTGATCCTTTGCCTGGCCGGAGCCGGCCGCGTGGGGGCGCAGACCGACGTCTATATCGGCGTCGCCGCCGGCAAGGAATACAATAAGACCGCCCTGGCCATCGCCGACTTCCTGCCGGCCAGACCGGAAAAGCCGGAAGACCTGGAGCTCGCAGGCCGGTTCCGCGACATCATCCGGGCGGATCTGATGTATTCACGGTACTTCGATATCAAGGAAGAGCCCCTTAACCCGGCCAGCCTGTCCACGGCCCCCGAAGCCCTTAAATTCTGGAAAACTCTTGGCGCCGGATGGCTGGTGAGCGGCAAGGCCTCCCAAAACGAAAAAGTCTGGACCTTCACGGCCCGTCTCCACGAACTGGAGAGCGGGAAGATCCTTCTGGAAAAATTCTACCAGGGAGAGCCGAGAGCCATGCGGCGGGCCGCCCATCTTTTCTCGGACGACGTGATCCTGCGGGTGACGGGAAGAAAGGGTATCGCGCATTCAAAGATCGCTTTCTCCAACAACGCGACCGGCTCCAAGGAGATCTACTCCGTGGACTACGACGGAGAGAACCTGACGAAGCTCACGGACGACCGCTCCATAGCGCTGCTGCCCAGGTGGTCGCAGGACTCCTCCAGGATATATTACACGACCTACCGCTACGGCAATCCGGATATGTTTGAGATAGACCTGAAAGCCGGAAAGATAAGGCCTTTCACGGTTTTCCAGGGCCTGAACATCCCCGGCGGCTTCTCGCCCGACGGCCTGACCATGGTGATGACCCTTTCAAGGGGCGACGACCCCAATATTTACAGCCTTAACGTGGTCACGAAAGAATTGAAAAAGCTGCTGACCCGTTTCAGCGTCAGTTCTTCACCGACCTACGCCCCCGATGGGCGGCAGATAGCCTTTATTTCCGATCTGGCCGGAAACCCGCAGATCTACGTGCTGGATCTTGAGACGAAGAAAACACGCAAACTTACGCGTCTGAACTGGTGCGACTCCCCCAACTGGTCTCCGTCCGGGGAATGGATAGTTTTTTCCGGGCGGGAGACGGCTAAGGAAAAGTTGAATATTTTCCTTACGGATCTGACGGGCGGTCAGATACGCCGTCTGACCAACAACAGCGGCGACAACGAGGATCCGTCCTGGTCGCCGGACGGCCGGTTCATCGCGTTCACGTCCAGCCGGAGGGGCCGGCGGGAACTGTATATCATGGACGCCGACGGTTCGGCCCCCCACCCCCTGACCGACCTGAAAGGCCGCACCACCACCCCCAACTGGAGCCCGTAAACAGCTTTGGGTATAGAACCGCAGGATAGCGAAGCATAACCCAAAGCCAACCAGCCCGGCGTTACCTTATATCGGGAATCAACCGAATATGTTTTTTATTGCGGTTATTAGACGGGCGATCAGACCGGCGTTTCCGGGGTCTTTGACGGATTTAAGGCGGAAGGCTTTTGAATCTTTGAGGAGGCGGACTACTTCCGAATCGAAGAAAGAGAAGAAATCCTCGCCGAGACGCTTGCGGCGTTCCGAGAGGACGCTTGGACTGAGGACGTCTTCCACGGAGAAATATTCGGCGCCGCAGAAAGCCTGGATGTAGGGACTCTCCATGAATTCCCTAACGGCTTCCTCGTCTGAAAGATTCTTCACCAGCTTCACCGTCAAAAGCCCCGTTATGAGCCGGGAGTCTTTGGCGGGGCGGCCGGAATTCTTCGCGAAATATTTCCCGTACAGTTCGTCCAGTTTTTCCCACGGCATGGCCTCGGCCAGTTTCAGCCAGCGGTTGGAATAGTCCAGCCTGGCCCCGAGGTGAAAAAGCCTGGGGAAAAGCATGGGCTCATTGGACTTGTCGGAACGGTACATGCTACTTCTCCGGCGTGAAGCATTTGCGGCAGCGCGCCTCATACTTGTCCGCGGCGCCGACCTCTATGCGCCTGGAGCTGTCGGTAAGGCGCTGGCTGAAATGCGCCGGGTTGCCGCAGACCATGCAGATGGCGAGGTTCTTTGTGACGAACTCGGAAATCGCCATCAGGCTGGCCATATTAACGAAAGGCTCCCCGCGGTAATCCTGATCCAGGCCCGCCGCTATCACGCGCTTCCCGGAGTTAGCCAGCTTCTGGCAGACCTCCACTATATCCTCTTTGAAAAAATGCGCCTCGTCTATGCCCACAACCTGGGTGTCGTGATCCACCTCTTTGAGGATGTCCCTGGCCGTCTTTACGGGACGGGAGGGAAGCATGGATTTGTCGTGGGAAACGAGATGTTCCTTGCCGTACCGCACATCCAGATGCGAGTTGAAAACCTGCACTTTCTGTCTGGCGATACTGGCAAGCCGCAGACGCCTTATAAGTTCCTGGGTCTTGCCGGAGAACATACTCCCGCAGACCACCTCTATCCAGCCGGAAGAATTCGAGACGTTAAAGATCATTTTACCCCCCTGAATTTAGCTGAAAAATAATCCCAGGTAAACCTGAGTCCTTCCGGAAACTTCACCAGCGGCTTATATCCCAGCTCCCTGCGGGCGCGCGAGATGTCGGAGTAGGTTTTACGGATGTCGCCCTGGCGCTTCGGGGAAAATGTTTTTTCTATCCTGCGCCCGGTTATTTTTTCAAGTTCACGCGCTATATCCAGAAGTGAAATATTGGTGCCGGTGGCCACATTTATGGTCAGGCCGGAAACCCTGGACGGCGCCAGGGCCGCCCGGATATTGCCGTCCACCACATTGGACACGAACGTAAAGTCACGCGACTGTCTGCCGTCCCAGTGTATTTCAAGCGCCTTGCCCTGCATAACCAGTTCCATAAAGCGCGGGATGACCGCCGAATAGACAGCCTCCGGATTCTGCCTGGGTCCGAAAACATTAAAATAACGCAGCGCCACCGTCTCAAGCCCGTAAGTTTTGGCGAATACGCGGCAGTAATGCTCTCCGGCCAGTTTGCTCACGGCATAGGGCGAGATGGGAGCCGTGGGAAGGGTTTCTTTCTGAGGGAATATCGGACAGTCGCCGTAAGCGGAACTGGTGGCGGCGTAAACGAACCGCTTGACCCCCGCCGCCCTAGCCGCCATAAGAGCGTTGAGCGTGCCCGTGGCATTGTTGTCATGGGCCGCGCGCGGGTTATCCACTGACTTGGGCACGGACCGGAAAGCCGCCTGGTGCAGCACATAGGCAACGCCTTTCATCGCCTTAACCAGGTGTTTAGGGTCGCGCAAGTCGCCTTTCACCAGCTCGAATTCACCGGCGAAAGGTTCCAGGTTTTCTTTCTTGCCGGTTGAAAAATTGTCAAAGACGCGCACGCGGCAGCGTCTGCGCAGCAGTTCCTCCACTATATTGGAGCCTATAAAGCCGGCCCCGCCGGTCACTAACCACACAGGTTTTTTCATGTAAATTCCCCGGTACGCTTATAGTTTACCATTTTTGAAAAAATCAAAAAACCGCCGGAACGGAGCGTCAGTCCCTTAAATCCCCCTCTTTGCGCCAGGGGTGCCAGTAATTCCTGGAGACGTCCTCAAACGCGTCGCGCTTGCCCCGGTCGTTCATTTTCAGACTTACCAGGAAGAAAAATTCTTTCACGTCCTTCCGTACCTTGAAAAACCAGCTTGTATGGAAATCGTGGAAATTCTTGTGCAGCGTCAGGCCCTTTTCAAAAAAAACAAAACCCCTGTCTTCCGGGCCGGCGAACCGGACTATCTTGTAGCGCAGCACGCCTTCGGCCCGCCAGGACGGCGCCCACGGCATCCGGAAGCCCATCATCTGGTTCACGACATAGGTGTTGGGCTCGCTGCTGTAATTAGCCAAACCCAGGCCGAAGTAATTTTTTTCGTCCCCCGAGTAGAGCTGCGTCACCAGACTCTCGTTCCCCTGGCCGAATTTATAAGAGTCCTGCAAATAGACGTTCAGATTTTTTCTGGGCGCGTGGTAAAGCTCCAGGTTCACCGGCGCGAGGCGCTTTGACAGGCTCCCCCCCACTCCGTCGCGAAGATCGTAGGTGGTGAACGCCTTAAAGTAAGTGTTGTAAGCGGGTGCGATAAAAAGCTGGGAGAACAGGGACTTTACTTCCTCGCCTTTGTCCGCCGCGAGCCGGTCCCGGCCTAAGCGGTTCACTACCATGCGCGCCTGGTAGGCGTAGCTCAGATCCAGCGAGCCCAGGAGACGCTCGTAGCGCATATTCACGTTTGTGCCGTAGCGCCCTATCCACTGGTTGGTGGTCTGGGCGCTGGTGGCGATGAAAAGCGACTGATTGTAGAATACCGAAGGGAGCAGCGTGAGGCCGCGCGTCAGCGGCACCGTCCGGGAAACAGTCCAGGTACCGGCGCCTTTGCGCTGGTAATACGG
The DNA here is from genome assembly GCA_001799575.1 of Elusimicrobia bacterium GWA2_56_46. Lineage (GTDB taxonomy): Bacteria > Elusimicrobiota > Elusimicrobia > Elusimicrobiales > UBA9959 > YA12-FULL-51-18. Next base: position 95,058 of record MGTT01000028.1, on the reverse strand, counting down.
CAGGCCGACTTCCTTGGCGCTCTCAAAAAATCCGCTGAAAGAGTGGAGGACGGGGAGCTTGCCTATGGCGAACGGCATTTTCTGAAAATCAACCCGCGGAGCGGATTCATAGGCCTTGTAAAAACCGTTACGGTCGCCGGCGCGGTAGTATTTGGTGGAAGCGCTTACCCTGGTGACCGTGGTGTTGGAGGCCCGGGTAAAAGCCAGGCTGGCCTGCTTGTCCGGGCTTATGGCAAAAGGGTTGGTTCTGAAATAATCGTTGTTGAATTCCGGATCCGAAAGCAGGCGGTAGGCGGACTGGGCGTAATAGGCGGCGTTATCGCTCTCGCTGAACCGGTTGAGCCTGTGCCAGAAACCGCCGTTAAGCCCCCAGCGTTCTTTCTTCGTGTCAGCCTCGCGGATGCGGTAGACGGAAAGATTCGAGATGGTCTTTTCCGGTTTGTTATAATCCACCTCGCCGCCTGTGCCGAAGCCCAGCTTGGTGAAATAATCCAGGTACAGTTTCCCCCTCACGCTGGAATTGAACCTGTAGGCGTAGTTGGATTTGATGTAGAACCCGCTGCGCTCATCGTAACCGGGGTAGAAACTGCTCACGAACGGCGTCCCCCCGATCAGCGGCTTGTACAGCACCGGGAAATAGAAGATCGGCAGCCGGCCCAGGTAAAAAAAGTTATTGTAAGCCAGGAAGTATTTACCGGGAGCGAGATAGATCCGGGAGGATTTTATCTTGAAATGCGGCGGCGTCTCGTCGCAGGAAGTGATCTCGGCCTTTTTGTAAAGATAGCGCTGCGGATCCAGTTCCACTTTTTTACCGGAGAAGAAAAAATCCTGATAAGCGAACCGGCCGTAATTTATATAGCCGGTATTGGAAGCGTAGTCGAAAACCCCGCTTTTGCCATAGACGGTTCCGGAAGCGTTGTTCATCACAAAATCCTCCGGGGCGTAGACCGTATTGCTGGAGGACTTTACCGTCAGGCGTCTGGCCTTGATGGTTTTCACCAGCTTTTCGTCCGGGCCCAGCTCGTCCAGCTGCACGTTGCCCTGAAGATTTATGATGCGGGTATTCTCGTTGAAATCGCCCTGATCCGAGGAGAACACTATCCTGTGCGTGCCGGTGGACGAAGGCAGGTCGTATGCCCGCGCCGCCGCGGCGCATAAGGCAACAATCATTACAACGAGATTCGTGATTCGCATCAATTTATTTTTTGCCGCGTAAAAAATTGTCCATCCCCAGCAGCGCCGCGCCGTAAACGCCCAGATCGGCGTTCCCGGCCACCACCAGCTTTAATCGCGCGAAAGGCGTCTTTATCTGCTGGGAGGAGAAAACTTTCCTGACCGGATCCAGAAAATGCCGGGAAGCCCTGGAAACTCCGCCGGTCAGCACGACGCAGTCCGGATTAAAAAACAGTATGGCGCCGGCCAGTCCGCGGCCCAGATTTTCTCCGACATCCCGCCAGATCCCGCACGCGGCCCTGTGCCCCCGGTCGGCCGCCCTGGTGAGACAGATGGTGTTGAATTTTTTTCGTCCGGGCTCCGAATAGGCGGCGGTGAAAGCGCCCGGATCCTTTATCCCGCGCCGGGCCGCGCGCATTATGGCATAGCTGCCGCAGTATGCCTCCAGGCAGCCTTTGCCGCCGCAATGGCACCTCTCCCCCGAACGGTCCAGTTTGCTGTGCCCCAGTTCCCCGGCCGAACCGTTCGCGCCGTGATAAAGTTTTCCCTCCATTATGATGCCGCAGCCTATGCCCGTGCCCATGGTCACGGCGATGACGTTCCTGTATTTCCTTTTAAGTTCCAGTTCGTAAGCGCCCCAGGCGGCCATATTGGCGTCATTTTCCAGCACGCAAGGCAGACCAGCGGCCTTTTCAAGAGGGCGCGTCAGACTGACGCCGCGCCACCCGGCCAGGTTCGGGGAAAAGCGGATCAGTCCTTTATCGGGGTCTACATCGCCCGCCGCGCCTATACCGATGGAAACCGGATCCCACGCTTTTTTAAGCCTTTTGACCGCCGCCGCCAGCCTCCGGGTGAAATCGGCCCGGCCGCGCGCGGCCATGGTATGGAACCTTTCCGCGTGCAGGAGCGTGTTCCTGTCGTCCATGACTATAAGCTTGGTATTGGTCCCGCCTATATCTATGCCGATACCTTTCATAAACGCTCCTTTTTTAAAATCTCCAGCGCCGCGCCGACCAGGTAAAAAGACCCAAGCACCACCGCCGTTCCCGTCCGCGCTCCGGCCGCGAGAGCCGCTTCTATATCTTCCTGAACTTCTATCTCGGCGCCGGGCCGCAGGCCGCAAAACTCATCAGCCAGCGCGTATGGATCCAGCGCCCTCGGGGAAGGCGGCCTGGTGAACACCGCTTTCGCGGCGCAGGCTGCCAGCGTCCCCAGGATGGCCGCGTGATCCTTGTCGTTGAGAAAACCCGCCACGAACACCGCGTCCTTATCCTTGAAAGGGGATTTTTCAAAAGTCGCGGCGAAAGCCCTTACCGCCTCCGGATTATGCGCGCCGTCCAGAATATAAACGACCCCGCCCCGGTTAAGGATCTGGAAACGGCCCGGCCAGTTCACGCGCGCGAACCCCGCCGCGAGATGCTCCCCGCTTATTTTAAAGCCGGAGCCGGCCAGAACGGCCGCCCCCTCGTATACCAGCGTGGCGTTGGAAACCTGCGCTTCCCCCAGGAGCCCTAATTCCAACTCCATACCGGTCTTCTTATGCCGTAATTTCATCAGGCCGCGCGTCCAGTCATGGCCGGTGATCTCAAAAACAGGCGCGAAAAAATGCGCCTGCGCCGACATCCCGGCCGCTTCCCGCAGGATCGGGCCGCGGGCGGCTTCGGGCAAAAGAGGCGCCAGACAGATACCGCCGCGTTTTATAATGCCGGCTTTCTGCCCCGCGATCTCTTTGATCTCGCCGCCCAGGTATTTTTCGTGGTCGTAATCCACCGAAGTTATGACGGCCAGCTCCGGCCGGGGCAGGACATTGGTGGCGTCAAAGCGCCCGCCTATGCCGACTTCGATGACCGCGATATCGGTTCCGCCGCGCTCGAAATAAAGAAAAGCCATGCAGGTCAAAAGTTCAAAAAAACTCAGATCCGGACCGGCTTTTAACACCTCTTCCAATAACGCGGCAAATTCATTTTCGCTTATCTCGCCGCCGTCGATCTTTATGCGTTCCGTAAGCTTCGACAGATGGGGGCTGATAAAGAGCCCGGTTCTGTAGCCGGCCGCCCGCAGCACGGAATCGAAAAGCGCGCAGACCGAGCCCTTGCCGTTGGTGCCCGTCACATGCACCGCCCGGATCTTTTCGTGCGGATTCCCCAGCTTGCCAAGAGCCGCATAGACCCTTTCCAGGCGGTACCCCTTCCCGGGGATTGAACCACAGGTGGAAACCGCATAAGCGGTTTCCCCTACGTCCTTTTTCACGAAGTTATTCCGCGCCGTCAAGATTTCGGACGCCTGTTTAAAAGTCATAAAAGTAAATTCAAAATCCGGCCGGATTCCGGATTTAAGATTCCAGATTTAAGATTAAGAAAAAAACCACTCCGCAATCTTGAATCCAGTTACGCTTTGACCCGTTCTATCCTTAACCCGGCCCGGCGGAGTTTGGCTTCTATTTTTTCGTAGCCCCGGTCTATGTGATACACCCTTCTTATAACGGTTTCGCCCTTAGCGGCGGCCGCGGCGACTATCAGCGCCGCGCCGGCCCGGATATCCGAAGCCATGACCGGCGCGCCCAGAAGGCGCTCAACGCCCTTTATCACCGCCTTGCGATCCGTGACCATGATCTCCGCGCCCATGCGCATAAGTTCGGCCGCGTGCATAAATCTGTTCTCGAATATGGCCTCGTGCACCTCGCACTTTCCATCGACGCGCGCCATGAAAGCCATCCACGGCGCCTGCAGATCGGTCGGGAAACCCGGATGCGGTTTGGTGGCCACGTTCACCGGCCGCGGGCGTCCGCCGGATGAGTTTACTAGAATCGTGTTTTTGCCGGAAACGATCTCCACCCCGGCTTTCTTCAAAGCGCGGGCCAGAGGTTCCACAAGGGCTATATCGGTATCCGATAGTTTCAGCGTACCGCCGGCGGCGGCCGCGACAAGCATGAAAGTGCCGGTTTCTATCCTGTCCGGCATCACCTCGTACTTCAGACCTTTCAGTTCTTCCGCGCCGGAGATCTTAATTATGGAGGTACCTTCGCCTTCCACGAAAGCGCCCATTTTCCTCAGCGCGCGAGCCAGATCCGCTATTTCCGGCTCGCGGGCGCAGTTCTCCAGCACGGTGGATCCTTTGACCAGTGAAGCGCACATCATAAGGTTTTCGGTCGCGCCCACGCTCGGGAAACGGAACCTGAGACGCGCGGGACGGAGCTTCGCGGCGGTCAGTATGACGTCGCCCTTCTCATAAAACACTTCGGCCCCCAGCTTTTTAAAAGCCTCCAGGTGGATGTCTATAGGGCGCACGCCTATGGAACAGCCCCCGGGCAGCGAGAACCGGACTTTTTTAAAGCGGGCGAGCAGCGGCCCGGCGACCAGCATTGAGGCGCGCATTTTCCGTACCAGCTCGTACGGCGCGTGATGTTTGAGAACGGACGTCTCCCGTACCGTAAAGTTATTTGACCCGAAAGAACAGGTCTTGCCCATGTAGTTTAAAAGCGAGAGAGTGGATCTAATGTCCATCAGGTCGGGGACGTTGGAGATCTCGGATTTTTCTCCGGTCAGCATAGTGGCGGCAAGTATAGGCAGGGCCGAGTTTTTGGAGCCGCTTACCCTTATCTCGCCGGCCAGCTTCCCGCCGCCCTGTATGACAAAATTGTCCATAGATGAAATTTACTCCCTGCTGTCTGTCATTCCCGCAGCTGTTGGCGGGAATCCATAAGTTTTTCTCAATGGATCCCGGCCAGATTGCCGGAATGACAGCTTTGTAAAATAACTACCCTGCTTTTACCGCGCGCACAAAACGGCGCCTGCCGTTAAGGTCGTTAACGACCTCGCGCGTCTTCCAGATCTTTTTGTCCAGCAGCTTCACGGCCGCCGGCCCCTGGGTGTCTCCCAGTTCCAGTAAAAGGGCGCCGCGTTTTTTCAGCGCCCGCGGCGCCTGGGCGATTATCTCCCTGGCCACGGCAAGTCCGTCGGCGCCGCCGTCCAGGGCCAGCCGCGGTTCCGCCAGAACCTCTTTATCCAGCCCGGCTATAACGCCCGTCGGGATATACGGCGGATTTGAAACTATCAGATCGAAAGGGCCGCCGGCGGCGCTTACGGAAGACACCGCCAGAAAAGTCAGCCGGTTCGCCAGGCCGAGCGCGCGCGCGTTTTCACGGGCGCAGGCCAGCGCCCGCGCGGATTTTTCCGCCGCGGCGATCTTTGCCTCCGGAAACCTGGCGGACAGCGCCAAAGCTATAGCGCCGGAGCCGGCCCCGAAATCCAGCACGTCGGGGGCGCCGCCTATGCGCGCCTTAAGTATGAAGTCCACGGCCAATCCCACCAGTTCTTCGGTTTCCGGCCTGGGAACCAGAACCCGATGATCCACTTTAAGCGACAGGCCGCAGAAAGGCTGGGAGCCGAGTATGTAAGCGAGGGGCTCTCCCTCCGCCTTGCGCGACACGAACTTTTCAAAGTCCGCCGCGGCCCTGGCCGGCACGCGGGCCCCGCCGTCGGCCAGCATGGAGAGCCTGTCGGTCTTCAACAAATGCGCCAGCAGCCACTGACAGTTCAGGGCTGCCTCGGAAATGCCGGCGGCCTCAAGCCGCCTGGCGCCTTCAGTCAGCAAGGTCTTCGTCGTTTGCAAGGTTCCCTTTTTTAACCATGTTCAGTTTAACGTCTTCCAGCAGGCTCTTTATGCCGCCCTCCATGATCTCGTCCATGTTGTACCAGGACATCTGAATGCGGTGGTCGGTAACGCGGTTCTGCGGGAAATTATATGTCCGTATCTTTTCGGTGCGGCCGCCCGTGCCCACCTGCTTCTTACGCTCGCCGGCGAGCGAAGCCGCCTGGGTTTCCTCGGCCACCAGGATCAGCTTGGCCGCCAGGAGCTGAAGGGCTTTCTGCTTGTTCTGCCCCTGGGAGCGCTCCTGCTGGCACTGGGTGATGGTGCCGGTTGGAATATGGGTGATGCGCACGGCGGTTTCAACCTTATTGACGTTCTGTCCGCCTGCGCCGCCGGCGCGGAAAGTGTCGACTTTCAGGTCTTTGGCCTCTATCTTTATCTCCACCTCTTCCGGCTCGGGCATAATGGCCACCGTAACGGTGGAGGTGTGGATGCGCCCGGAAGCTTCGGTGAGCGGCACTCTCTGCACACGGTGCACGCCCCCCTCGTATTTCAGCCAGGCAAAGGCGTTAACGCCCTCTATGAACAGCACCGCGTTCTTTATGCCCTTAAGGCCGGTGGAGTTCAGATCGCGCAGTTCGGCTTTCCAGCCCATGGCGGCCGCGAACCTGGTGTAGATCCTCAGCAGATCCGCCGCGAACAGGGCGGATTCGTCCCCGCCCACTCCGGCGCGGATCTCCAGGAAGATGTTCTTTGAATCCTGCGGATCCGGGGGCAGGATCAGGAGTTCCATTTTTTTCTCGAGCGCTTCGGTTTTGGCCTTGAGCGGGCCCAATTCGGCGCCGGCCAGTTCCGCCATGGCGGGGTCGGTGTCGGTAAGCATACTCTGGGTCTGGGCGAGTTCGGCGCGCGCGGCCTCAAGCTCCCGCCTGGTATCAAGGATGGTTTTAAGGCGCGCGTGCTTGCGTGAAAGGGTTTCGATCTCTTCCGGTTTAAGTCCGCCGGAAGACAGGCGGGATTCGGTCTCGGCCAGTTCCGAAATTATTTTTTCCAGTTCTTTTTCAAGCATAATCCGCAAATTAAAAGCAGGCAAACATGTACGCCATGATTTGCCTGCTCATCGGATCCGGATCGCTACTTGGTTTCCGGCTTCTTCTCCGCTTTGGCCGCGGCCTTTACGGCTTTGGCCGTCTTGGCTTTTGGGGAGGAGGAAAGCACCTTTTTGGCGTGCTTGGGAGCCACGGAGGTTCTGGCCGCCTTTTTGGGTTTCCGTACCACCGTCTTGCCGCCGGTAGCGGAGAATTTCTTATTGAATTTCTCCACCCTGCCCGCGGTATCAAGCATCTTCTGCTTGCCGGTGTACATGGGGTGGCAGGCGGAACAGACCTCCACTTTGATGGCGGGTCTGGTGGAGCGGGTTACAAACGCGTTCCCGCAGACGCATGAAACCTCTGAAACAACATATTTGGGATGAATATCGGTTTTCATAATTAGTTTTCCTTGCACGGCTGAGATATAAGTCAAATTATACCATATGCGCGAAGCCGTAGTCTCTCGGAAGAAAAGACGCGTGGGAAACTTCCGGGGCACTGATCCGCCTTGCTTCTAAATTGCTTCGTTGCCTCTATTTATCGCTTGCCGATCTTGGCGAGCGGATTCACCGATCTTCCGCCGGGCGTGATGATCTCAAAATGCAGATGAGGGCCGGTGGACATGCCGGTGGATCCCACCCTCCCCAGCATACTTCTGGATTTCTGCACCGTCTCCCCCGCCGAGACCAGAACCTTTGAGAGATGCCCGTAGCGCGTCATCGAACCATCATGGTGCTTCAACTCCACGGTATTCCCATAACCTTCTTTCCAACCCGCGAAACTTACCGTGCCTGACCGGGAAGGATACACCGGCGTGCCGACGGGCATCGGGATGTCGCAGCCGCTGTGGAAAATCCGGCGCTTAAGAACGGGATGATACCTCATACCGAAATTGGAACTAATCCTTCCGGAATAATAAGGCAGCGGCATGCGGTACATATCCAGATTCTGAAAAAAATTGGGCAGCTGCAGACGGTCGCCTTTTTTTAACTTGCGGGACACCAGCATATCCACCGCGGGCAGACCGTTACTCTTTATTATCGCGGCTTTGAAGTCTTTGAGGCCGGTTTCTTTAGGTTTGAAACGGCGGGCAATGCCCTCCAGGGTCTCCCCGTCTACGGCCACCTCATAAAGATAACCGATGCCGTTATGCACCCTGATAGAGCGGCCTTTGGAAAGGGGTAGTATAAACTCGTTGAAATTAGTGCTCTGGAGCGAACGCACATCGGTGCCGTATCTGGCCGCGATGATCCTGATATCTTCGCCTTTTAATATTTTATGCGGAGCGTGTACGAGGCGGGGAATGCCGCGGAAAGCTTCAGGCGGAGGTTCCGCGGGCCCGGCGGGCGTCAGCACGGAAAGTCCTTCGTAATCCAGGTTCCGGGCCGAAGGCAGGCTGGCCGCGGCCATAGCGGCCAACCCGGCCAACCCAAGCAGCCCGATAAGATAGCCTTTCCGCACTGTCAGCCTCCCGTTAAAAACAGTGATCAGTGACAAGTGGTGAGTAGCAAACAAAAAAATTCTTAACTACTGACCACTATCCACTATTCACCGGCCACTACTGTTACATTCCCGCCATTTCCATGGATTTCAGGAAATCCTTGTTCGATTTGGTGGCCGCCAGCTTCGTGTAGAGCAGTTCCAGGGCGTCCACCGGAGACAGCGGGGCCAGGACTTTCCGCAGGATCCATACCTTATTGAGCTCGTCTTCGCTCATCAGCAGTTCCTCTTTCCTGGTGGAAGTTTTATTGATGTCTATGGCAGGGAAGATCCTGCGGTCGGAAAGTTTGCGATCCAGGTAGATCTCCGAATTGCCGGTGCCTTTGAACTCTTCAAAGATGACGTCGTCCATGCGGCTGCCGGTTTCCACCAGCGCGGTTGCGATGATGGTAAGGGATCCGCCCTCTTCGATGTTGCGCGCGGCGCCGAAAAACCGCTTGGGCCGCTGAAGGGAAGTGGATTCAAGGCCGCCGGAGAGCACCCTGCCGCTGGAGGGCGAGATGGTATTATAGGCGCGGGCCAGCCTGGTAACCGAATCCAGCAGAATGACGACGTCTTTCTTCAGTTCGGTCAGACGCTTGGCTTTTTCCAGAACGATCTCGGCCACCTGCACATGGCGGTCAGCCGGTTCGTCAAAGGTGGAGGCGATCACCGTGCCTTTAACGGAGCGCTTCATATCCGTGACTTCTTCGGGGCGTTCGTCGATAAGGAGAACCAGGAGCTCGATGTCGGGGTGATTGGTGGTAAGCGAATTGGCTATGCGCTGGAGGATCATGGTCTTGCCGGTCTTGGGCGCGGCCACGATAAGGGCGCGCTGGCCTTTGCCGATGGGCGAGATAAGGTCTATGACGCGCGCGGTCATCTCGTTCTTGGCGGTTTCCAGCACAAAACGTTTATTGGGATGCAGCGGGGTCAGATTGTCGAAAAGGTCGCGGTTGATTATCTTTTCTATTTCCACTCCATTGACGGTTTTAACCTGTAAGAGGGCGAAGAATCTCTCGCCTTCCTTGGGCGGTCTGATGAGGCCGGTGACCTCGTCGCCCTTGCGGAGACCGAGCTTCTTGATCTGGGAGGGAGAAACATAGATGTCCTCATGGCTCGAAAGGTAGTCGTATTCCTGCGAGCGCAGAAAACCGAAGCCGTCCGGCAGGATCTCCAGCACGCCCGTGCCCTTTACGATGCCGTTCTGTTTGGCCTGGGCCTCCATAAGCTTGCCGATAAGCTCCTGCTTGCGCATGCCGGAAACGCCCTCAAGCTTGAACTGGTCGGCTATCTTGAGCAGTTCCGCCACGGTCATCTTAGAGAGGATCGCGGTATCCATTTTGGGCATCTGCTGGCCGGCGGGATTATTGCTCGGGCCATGGGCCTGGCTGTTGTTGTTTTCCATCTTGTGATTTCTCCTTGTATCCGCGGAATTGTCGGTCATTTTTTCTCCGGTCTGTTCTTTAAAAAACCGTGAAGCCAGTCCACCCGCTTCCAAAGGTCTTTCAGGGAACCGTCGTTGCTTATCAGTACGTCCGCCAGGGCCGCTTTTTTCCCGGCCGTGAACTGCGCCGCGCTTCGGCGCTTGAGTTCTCCGGAACTCCATCCCCTGGCGGCGGCGCGCCTGAGGCGCAGCTTGCCGGGGGTCTCCACGCATACCGTAAGAGCGAAGCACTTTTCAAGGCCGGCTTCGAACAGCAGCGGGACTTCTACGATAATCAGCTTTTCATTGGATTTTTCAATTAAAGCGAGCGCGCGGCCGAGAATTAGAGGGTGAAGTATGCGTTCAAGCCGTTTTCTTTTGGATTTGTCAGAAAAAACTTCTTTGGCAAGTTTATTTCTGTCGATTGAACCGTCTTTTAGGAATACCCCGGAACTAAAACTCTTAGAAATTCTATTATAACCGGCCCGGGATGTCAACACTTCTTTTGCGAGGGCGTCGGTGGAAACGCAAAAAGCGCCCAGCTTTCCGAACCGGTCGAGGACGGCGCTTTTGCCGGAGGCGGGGGCGCCGGTAAGGCCGACAATGGTCTTGCCCTTCAGCTTCCTGAATTCCCGACATATGTCTTTTATGTTCATAAATTCCCGTTCACCTTTTCACCGCAATGTAACGCCGGGATAGTTGACTTTGGGTTTAAAGCCGCGAGATGCCCAGTCGGGACACAGGCGGCTGCGAGTTCGGGGTCCTGTCGGGACCATGCCTTTCCGCTTCCCTCGGCAACCTGCGGGACGAAAAGGCATGGTCCCGCCACCCCTCCAACTATACCCGCCGGCGGCCCTCCATTAAACTTACGCAATGGATGCCGGTTAAGATCAAATCCCCGGCGCTCCCTTAAAATATAGCATCTTAATCCCACCCAATCATGGTACGGCGTAATTACCCGCCCTGTTACGCGCGGCCGCCGCGCGTTTTGGCGTATTCGTCCAGTTCGCGGCGCTCGGCGGAGGTAAGGGCGGCTTCGCCTTGACTGGAAATTTTTTCGAGAATAGCGTCAACCCTTCTGGAGTTTTGTATTTCGTGACTCGTGACTCGTGACTCGCTGCGAGTCCTCCAGCCCTCGAGTCCTCTAGCCACTACTCTTCCTGCCGCGCTATTTTCCAGCCACACCGCGGTGTGGAAATACAACCAGCCAGCGGCGAGGCCGCTTAAATGGGTGAAGTTGGCCACGCTGGAATTGGGGGTGGTGAAACTGAGGATCAGCGAAAGACCGGCCAGGAAGACGACCAGTTGGCGCGCGGTCATGGGGAAAAGGAAATACATATATACGATCTGCTCCGGATAAAGCGCGGCGAAAGCGTACATAAGCCCGTAGACGGCGCCGGAAGCGCCTATTACGGGCCGGAGAGAGGCGGGACTTACGGCTACCGTAAAAAGTCCCGCCGCCGCGCCGCAGAACAGGAAATAAACAAAGAACTTCCTGGAACCCAGGGCCGATTCTATTACCGGGCCCAGCATCCAGATCATGAAGGCGTTAAAGAGGAAGTGCCAGAAACCGGCGTGTATGAATATGTAAGTAAGAGGCTGCCAGAGCCAGCCGGAGCCGATAACTTTAGCCGGCACGAGGCCAAAATAATGGTTCAGCGCCCCCCCGAACGCCAGTTCCAGCACCCATCCGCAGAAACACGCCACCACCACCCCCCGAGCCACAGGCGGCAGGTCATTCAAAGAGGGCGGGCGCAATGACAGCGTCATCTCCGCCCATCCGATCTTTTTATATTATATATGCTCACAAATCGGTTTAAGCTGCCAGAGGTTTAATGGATCGCTCCGCACCACTCCCAATATCCACCATTTTGCTGACGTCAGCAAAATGATCCTCAATACGATGCCCGCTGTTAAAGACGATTGCACTGTCCGGGGTCGTCGCCGGGTTTCCCGCGCGCTCCGGGTTCGGGTTTCCGGGGAAGAAAACCGGAGTCCTCCGCCGGCTCCGGAACTCGGGCAAAAGACAAAGCTTTTGCCCTCAAACATCCTCGCCGTCCCGGAGGGATACTGCTCCAGACTCCGGTTTTAAACCCTCAAATGGAGCGCGCAGAAAACCCGCCGCCGCCCCCTCCATTTTATATCTTCCCGAGGGTACGGGGACGTTGTTGACTAGTTGACTAACTATTTTTACTGGGCGCATAATTGCGAATCCAAGCATATTAAAAATAATCAAGAAACCGAGCTACGTCCCCCCCATTCCTCGACTATTAAAGGGCGGATAATTTAAGAGATAATTTGGATGGTAACAATTATATTTTTTAAGGATCTCAGGATAAGGGAACAGGGAAGGGGTGACGGGGGCGTAACCTTTTCGACCCCGCAGGCGGCCGAGGGAACGCGAAAAGGTTATCCCCCGGCAGGACCCCGCTCTATCGTGCGCCGCTTCCATAAGTATCTGTATCAATTCCATGTTCGACTTGTGACTTAAACCTGTTCAAATAAAAAAGGCAGCAACTACCTTTCCCATTCATTAATCGCTATGTACCGGCCCTGCGGGTGCGGTGCGCTTCACGTCTCAAAGCTTCGGCGATCCAGGTATTGATTAAAACCTGATAGCCTACGCCCTCTTTTTTGGCGACTCTTTTGGCCCCGTCGATTTCCCATTGAGGAAGCCTTAGCGAAACAGCCTTTGTCTTTGCCCTCTCCTTGATTTTCTCCGCCAAAGACGGCGCGAGGGTAAAAACCTCATCCGCACATTCCAACTCGCCCAGATAATCCGCCATGGAATGAGTATCCCAGAATTCGGCCTCTTCTTCCCTTGTTTTAAAATGCGGCAGTTTGCGGTTTTTCATCTTTTCACCCTCCGATAAAATATTTTCTCTTTGTCCGCCATATCCCTGGCTGTGATTATCCTGGCAACATTACCTTTAAGTTTTTCGAAAACGATAAATAAACAGCGGCCATGAAAACTCCGGCCATAGAGACCGTAACGCCCTGAATGAGTTTTACGGAGAAAATATTCCGAAAGAAAAACTTCTTCCGCCTCAGCCGGAGTAACATTGTGCCTGGCAATATGAGCTTCGTTGGCCCTATCCCACTCAAAATCGGAGATTTTCATGAGACTCCCAGTCCATACCGGCGCCGTATCCGGCCTATGGCCGGCAAACATCCGTGCACTACATTATTGTGCTACATATAGTATATACAAAATATAGTGCGCCGTCAAGGGTTAAAATTCAATACCGCTCGACTTGTGGCCGGCTTTAAGGAAAAGGCAGCGTCTACCTTTTTTACTCTATATGAGCTTCGTTGACCCGATCACACCAACGCTTATCGCTCACGGGACAGACGGAGCTTTTCCAGTTCTTTTTTTAATGGCAGCCAGTAGCTTAAATCTTTTGCCCTTTCCGCAGCCTCTTCTTTTTTAAGCAGCTCAGACAGCTTTTTTAAATTATTTTTCACAGCTTCGCGTAAAAGCGGCCTGCGCGTGATACCTCCGCGGGCCTGTCCCGGATGATCAGAACAAAGCCGCGCAAGCGTTTCCGGCGCCCGGCATTGGGCAAGCCACCAGTTAACTTTGGCGGCGGAACCGGAGCCCTCATTTATAAAAATGTCATTTTCCACAAGACGGTTTAACATAAACCAGTCCTTGTCACGCTGGGTTTTTTTGCTTTGAACAAGATCTGCAAGCGAAATTATATCTACCGCGCCCAATCCTGAAATTTTCACGCGGTTACGCCGGGCCCAAAGTTTCCCAAAGGCGTCGCAACCCTTCAGTTTCGACATAATATCAACCCGCAAACCCTCCACCCCGCTCGCTCCACAGCGAAAATGGCAGGCATGGCCCTTAAGCAGATAATGGATCGTCAATTCGGGATAGTATACCGGAACGGCTTTTAACACTTTTAATGCGCCGGCCAACGCTTTAAGATTTGACGGGGAAGCCAGCACGACAAAGTCGGAATCACGGCTGAATTCCGCGGCTCCGTATACGATACATGCCTGCCCGCCTATAAGCAGGGATTTAACTTTTTGCTTTCGGAAAGTTGAAAGGACCTTGAGGATCGGGCTGAGAGTCAAGTTTTCCTCCTATCGCCAGGTAAAACTTCCACAGCTTCGCGGACTCAATCATCCGTTTTGCGGGAGAAAGACGAAGCCAGTCAAGTTCCTCCTGGTTAAGGCTGCAAGAATATTTAGTTAATTTGGAACCCATATTTATATTATATAAAAACGCGAAAAGGTTGCCCCCCGGCAGGACCCCGCTCTATCGTGCGCCGCTTCCATAAGCATCTGTATTAATTCCATATTCGGTTTGTGGCAGGAACCTGTTCAAAGAACAGGCTCCATATCCTGCCAGTTGGGGCCGGCTTTGATGTCTGCGCGCAGGGGCACTTCCAGCTTGAAAGCGTTCTCCATGCCGTCCCTGATCAGACGCGCGGCTTCGGCTTCGTGGCCGGCTTTTACTTCAAAAACCAGCTCGTCGTGCACCTGCAGAACCAGGACGATCTTATCGGAACCCTTTATCTTCGCGTGGATGTCTATCATGGCTTTCTTTATGATATCGGCCGAACCGCCCTGTATAGGCGTATTCACAGCCACGCGCTCCGCGAAAGCCCGCAGGTTCCCGTTAGCTCCGTTGATCTCCGGCACGCCCCGTCGCCTGCCGGTAAAAGTCGTCACGCAGCCGTTCTTTTTCGCGGCATCTATAGTCCCGTCTATCCAGGATTTAACCCCGGAGTAAACCTCGAAATAGTGCTTTATGTATTTGGCCGCCTCCGGCCTGGGAATCCCCAGTTCACGGGCAAGCCCCTGGGCGGTCTGGCCGTAGACGATGCCGAAATTGATAGCCTTGGCGGAGCGCCTCATTTCCCTGGTGACCAGTTCCGGAGCGGCGTGGAAAACTTCAGAGGCCGTGCGCAGGTGTATGTCTTCGTTTGAGCGGAACGCCGAAACCAGATTTTTATCTCCTGAAACATGGGCAAGCACCCGCAGGTCTATCTGCGAATAGTCGGCGCTCATAAGAGAGAACCCGCGGCGGGCGCAAAAAGCGCGGCGCACCAGCTGACCGTAGGCCGAACGCGCCGGGATATTCTGGAGATTGGGCTTCGAACTTGAGAACCTGCCGGTGGCCGTGCCGGCCTGTTCAAAGGTGCTGTGAACCCTGCCCTCCCCGTCGGCCGCGGCCAGGAGGTTGTCCACGAAAGATGACTTCAGTTTCGAGATCTCGCGGAATTCCAGGAGTTTTTCTATCACTGGATGGGCCGGTTTCAGGAAAGTCAGCACCTCCTCGGCGGTCGAGTAGCCGTCCTTGGTCTTAAACATCTTTTTCTGGGCGTCGTCCAGCTGGATATTCAATTTCTCGTATAAAAGCCAGCCCAGCTGCTTGGGAGAATTGAGATTCACCTTATGCCCGGTCAGCCGCTCCGCTTCCGCCTCTATGGCGGCCAGCTTGGCCGAAAAATCGGCGGAAAGCTCTTTAAGCACGCCGAGATCCACTTTAAAACCGGCGCGCTCCATGGCGTAGATCGCGGGGATCAGCGGCAGTTCCAGTTCGGAATAGACCTTTTCCATCCCGGCCGCCGCCAGTTCTTTCTTTATCTCCGGGTAGAGGCGAGGCATAGCCCCGGCGGCGGTGAGGAGCTCTTCCCTGGAACCTTCTTCACGCGGAAGGGCGCCGGTCTTCTCAAAGACCAGCCTGGAGAGATCGCTCTTGCGCGCGCTCAGGAGCGAGTGAGCGATCTCAAGTTCGAAAAAATTGTTCATTTCGCGGACCGGCTCGAAATCGATGAGATGCAGAACGCTTTTCAGGCCGGCCGCGACCTTGAAGATCCGGACATCCTGCACCAGCACCGAAAGGCCGGCTTTGTCTTCGCCTTTAAGTTCCCCAGGGGCGAAATATGCCGCGCCCAGTTCCGAACCGGCGCAGACGGCGCCCGAGGAGTGGGCCAGGCAGATAAAACCGTCTTTTTTTCCGCGCGCCAGAGCTTCCTCCAGGGAGATCTCCGCCGTAAGCGGCGCGTCAAAAAGGACCGGCTGCGGCGTTATGGCGGCCAGATCCCTGAACTCGTAGCGTCTGGCCAGCTCACCCGCCAGGGCCGCGTCCGGCGCCTTGACCTCGAATTCGTCGATATCGCCCTCCACCGGCGCTTTTCCCTCAAGCGTGACCAGGCGCTTGGAGAGCGCGGCCTCATCCTTATGTCCCGCCACTTTGGCCAGCAGCTTATCGCCGACCGCCTGCTGCGGGTCGGAAGCGGCGGCCAGCACGTTTTCCAGCGCGCCATGCGCGCCCAGAAGTTTGGCGGCGCCTTTAGGGCCTATTCCCGGCACGCCGGGCACGTTATCGGAAGAATCGCCGGTGAGGGCCAGGTAATCGGCTATCTGGGAAGGCTTCACCCCGAACTTGGCGAGCACCTCAGTTTCCCCCGAAAATGAGGCGGCACTGCCGTCCCAGAGTTTTATACCGTCCTCCACCAGCTGGGCGGCATCCTTGTCGCCCGTGACGATCACTACTTCATAACCGGCAGCCGAAAATCTGCGGGCGAGAGTCGCTATTAGATCGTCAGCCTCGTAACCCGGCAGCACCACGGCTTTGAGCCCCACCGCTTTCGGCAGCTCCGGGGCGGCTTTCAGCTGGGAGATCAGTTCAGGCTCGGTCTCTTTCCGGTTAGCCTTATACTCCGAGTATATGGCATCCCGGAAAGTGCCGCCCGGCGCGTCAAAACAGACAGCCGCGTAGTGAGGTCTGTGCTCTTTCTTTATTTTCAGAAGCAGGCGCAGAAAACCATAGAGCGCCCCCACCGGCTCCCCCTTGGAGGTCGTGAGCCTGGGCAAAGCGTGGTAACTGCGATGCAGAAACGCATGCGCGTCCACGATAAATATGGTTTTTTTAGGCAATCAACTCGTCCAGACGGCGTTTAAGTTCGTCTTTGGACTGCAGCCCGACCAGTTCCCGCGCCAGTTTTCCGCCTTTGAACAGGAGAATGGTGGGAATGGCGGAAATCTTGTAAGCGGCGGCGGAATCCGGGTTCTCGTCGGTGTTCAGTTTGCAGATCTTTACCCGGCCGGCATACTCCCCGGCCAGCTCTTCTATCACCGGCGCGATCATCTTGCAGGGGCCGCACCAGGGCGCCCAGAAATCTACCAGCACAGGAATGGAGCTCTTCACCACTTCCTGGTTAAAATTGGCGTCGGTTAACTGTATTTCGTTGGACATATTAAACTCCTTTGCTGTTCAAGATTCCGGGTTAGGCCGGATTCCGGATTTAAGATTTTAGATTCAAGATTGGAATCAGAAAATATCGGCAATCTTAAATCTTCAATCCGCAATCTTCAATTTCTTAAATCCCCAATTCTTTATGTTATAAGACTTATTTTTTCTTGTCAAGCAGATACTTGACTTCCGTCCAGAGCTCGTCTATGTCCACCGGTTTTGAAAAGAAATACCCACCGCCGGCCAGCATGGCCTCGGAACGATCCGCCGGCTCGGTGTATTTGGCGGAAATAAAAATAACCGGAACTTCTTTCAGGCGCGCGGCTTCCCGGATGGTGCGCATAAATTCCACTCCATGCATGTCCGGCAGCTGCACATCAAGTATGATCAGGGACGGAACGGCCTTTGAAAGCGCCTCGATAGCTTCATGCGCCGATTTCGCCACGGTTATCTCGGCGTCGACGTTTTTAAGCCTGAGGCCGTCCTCCAGCGTGTCTATAAAATTTTTGTCGTCATCCACGATGAGTATGTGCATTTTCATAAGTTTAAATCCAGACTGTTTACAGCCCCAGCGCCAGCCGTTCCATAAGTATCCGCGGCAGCCCGGCGGCCGCCATCAGTTCCTGCGTTTTTGAGACGTCGTAGTCCACCCGGAAAAGCTCAAAGGTCTTTTTTTCGGGATCGTAAAGCCCGCAGGAGGCCCGCGGATTTCCGTCGCGGGGCTGGCCGACAGCACCCGGATTCAGCATATACCTCATGCCCGACAGCATCATCCTGGCCATCGGAACCAGGAAATCAGTTTCCGGCGCGGACCCGTCCTCCTTCGCTCCGGCGCAGATCCGGAAATAAACCGGCATATGGGTGTGGCCGATAAAGCAGGGAGAGGTCTCCCAGTGCGGCAGATTTTCAAGGAACTGCGTCTCGCTCAGCAGGTATTCGGTGAGGGGCTTACGGGGCGAACCGTGAACAAGAGTAAAATCGTCCGTTTTCACCGTCTCCGGCAGGGCCGCCAGGTATGCCAGTTCGGCGCCGGAAAGGCATTTGCGCGCGAATTCCAAAGCTTTGACGGCGTTATTATTGAACCAGCGCAGTTCCATCCTGCCGACAAGCGCGGCGTCATGGTTTCCCAGGACGACGGCGGTGTCCGGCAGCTCCATCACGGCCCGGACGCATTCCGCGGGCTGCGGCCCGTAACCCGCCAGATCGCCGCCACAGATAAAGTGCGACACCTTGTTTCTGCGGAAGAAAGCCAGCACCGCTTTCAAAGCTTCGTAATTGGCATGGACATCGGAAAATACGCCGTAGAGCATGGGTTACGCGCCGACCTGGGCTTTTACTTTTCCGCCGCTTTCGGTCATGGCCGAAGCTTTCCTGAGATCCACCGAAATAAGCTTGGAAACGCCCATCTCCTCCATGGTCACGCCGTAGAGCACATCCGCGGCTTCCATGGTGCGCTTGTTATGGGTTATGACAATGAACTGGGTGGTGCCGGAGAATTCGCGCAGCAGGCGCACGAAGCGCTCGACGTTGGCTTCGTCCAGCGGGGCATCAGCCTCGTCCATCACGCAGAAAGGCGAGGGATTGACGCAGAAAAAACTGAACAGCAGCGCCAGGGCCGTAAGCGCTTTCTCGCCGCCCGACAGCTGGGAGATACTCACCAGCTTCTTGCCGGGAGGGTGCGCCAGGATCTCCACGCCGGTCTCCAGGATATTCTCCGGCTGGGTCAGGATCAGATCGGCCTCGCCGCCGTTGAAAAGCAGACTGTAGATCTGTTTGAAATGCACCTGCACCTTGTCAAAGGTGCTCTTGAAATTGTCGCGGGTCGTCTCGTTGATCTTCGCTATGGCCGAGCGCAGATCCGCCTTGGCCTTATTGAGGTCTTCGACCTGCGAGTTCATAAAGTTGAAGCGGGTTATAAGGGCGTCGTATTCTTCGGGGGCGGTCATATTGACCGCGCCCATGCCCTCCAGGCGCTTGCGCAGGAACTTCACCCGCTCGGCGTCCACTTCCACCGCGCCGAATTTTTCGCGGGCGTCTTCCACACCCAGGCTCCATTCCTCGTTAAGGCGCTTTGTCAGTTCCTCGCTGCGCGTCTTTAAGGTGTTTATCCTGAGCTCCATCCCGTAACGTTTCTTTTCCCCTTCGGCGCCCAGTTCCCTGGAGTCATTGAGGTTGATATTGAGGCGGCTGTAATCGTTCCGGAGGGCGTGCAGTTCGCCCGAGAGCTGTTTTTCAAGCAGTTCTTTTTCCGCCAGTTCGCTCATAACTTCCAGCAGGCGCTTGCGGGCTTCTTCCGTTTCGGCCGCCAGCTGCACTGCGCGCTCAGCCAGTTCTTTCGCCCGGAGCGCGGAATGCTCCCGCTCCGCGTAGCGGGCCGAAAGCTGTGTATCCAGGCGCGCGGCCTCTCCTTTCAGAAGTTCAAGGTTCTTCTGGTGGTTGTCGAGATTGGCTTTCCTGGCGCCGATATCCTCGTTGGCCTTGGAGTGGGCGGCGTGAAGGGCGTCTTTCCTGCCGGCCAGAACGGCCAGTCCTGAACGTTTTTCTTCCGAAAATCCGCGGGCGCTCTCAAGCCTGGCGTTAAAATCGGCAAGCCTGCTTTCGGCCTCGGCCAGCGTGGTTTCGGCCTTGGCCGTCTCCGCGGCGGTGAAATCGATATTCCGGGCGTTCAGTCCGCCCTCGCCATCGGCGTTCTCCGCTTCCACCCGCGCGCGGTGAAG
Source organism: Elusimicrobia bacterium GWA2_56_46 (assembly GCA_001799575.1). Taxonomy (GTDB): domain Bacteria; phylum Elusimicrobiota; class Elusimicrobia; order Elusimicrobiales; family UBA9959; genus YA12-FULL-51-18. The sequence goes on along the minus strand of MGTT01000028.1, from coordinate 75,369 downwards.
ATCCAGATTCAGGGCGTTTATTTTTTCTTCCAGTTCCGCGGCCCGCGCGGAAGCCGCGGCAAGTTTGGCCGAAACTTCCGTCCTCTCGGCGGAAAGTTTCGCCTCCTCTTCCTCTATACCGCGTATCTTTTCTTTCAGTTCGCCTTCTTCTTCCCAGTAAGGCTCATTGGAGGTCACGGCCTCGACCCCGCCCGACACCCAGAAAGAGCCGGTCACCGAACCGCCGGAAGCGTAAACCCCGTTCAGGAGCCGGGCAAGGATGCCCTCATATTCCGGCGCGCACTCTATTTTTCCGCGGATTTTCACGGCGTTAGGGACTTCCCATTCCGCCGCCGGCGCTTCGGGGGAACCGGCGCGATCCAGGAGAATGAACCGGCAACGGCCCTTGCCGAGATGTTTAAGGTGGGCTATGGCTTCCTGGGCGCGTTCCAGGTTGTCGCATACCACGGCATCCAGAAAGCGGCCCAAAGCCTCTTCCACGGCCAGCCGATCCTCTTTTTTTATGGTCAGCAGGTGCCTCAGGGTGCCGCGGATGCCGGGAACGCCGGAATTAAGAACGCCGTTGATACCGACCCAATAGGAATCCTTTTCACCCTGGGACAGAATGGCTTCCAGGCGGGACCGGACTCCGGTCTTTTCGGCGTTGAGCTCGTTCAGCCGCTTATCTATCTCTCCCAGGCGGGCCGCGCTGCCGTTCCTGGCGTTCTCAGTCTCCGCGAGGGCGGATTTCTCGGCGGCCAGGGCGGTCTCCCCTTCCGCGAGGCGGGCCTTAAGAGCGCCGATCCTGGCTAGAAGTTCCACACGGCGCGAGTTGAGACCCTCAAGGTCTTTTTTAAGGCCGAAAATATTTTCTTTGTAGTGGCCGATGCTGGAACCCGTGGAAGCGATCTCGTTTGAGAGCTCGACTTCGCTCTGGTAGGCGGCGGTGATCTCTTTTTCCAGGACGGCGACGGCGGCGTCCACCGCGTTCATTTCCGCGTCTATCTTGGCCAGTTCAGCCAGGCCGGTCTCATGATCGGTTTTGAGCGCGGCCAGGCTTGCCTCGCTGTTGGCCAGGGCGGCCCTGGCCTCTTCTATGCGCGGAGCGGCGCCGGCAATGGCCTCTTCGTTCCGCTTTCCGGAGGCTTCCAGCAGCCGGCTCTGGGAGGCCACTTCCTCCGACAGTTCGCCGTTATGCACGATAGTGCCTTCAAGGCGCACTTTCTCGAACTTGACCGACGCTATGCCTTCGTTCAGAACCCGTTCCTCTTCCTGCTTCTGGGCAAGCGTCAGATTCATGGCGGCCAATTCGCCTTCCAGGGCGGTGATGGCGGCGGCGGTTTCGGAAAGTTCCCTCTGAACCGGCTCAAGAGCGGCGTTCTCGTTCGCGACCTCGCCGTTAAGGCCGGAGATCTCTTTGACCAGCATTGAAACTTCCGCGGCCGTGAACTCTTCCTGGTATTTCTGCCGGGTGCGGGCGCGCTTGGCTTCCAGATCAAGTTTCTTGATCTGTTCGTCTATCAGGGTGGTGGCGTCGGCCAGCCGGGCCAGATCCGCGTCCACTTTCTCCAGGCGCCGGAGGGCCTCTTCGCGCTTGGCCTTGTATTTCGACACCCCCGCCGCTTCCTCGAACAGTTCGCGGCGTTCTTCAGGGCTGGCGGACAGCACATACTCGACCTCGCCCTGGTCTATAATGGCGTAGCCGTCGGTGCCGATGCCGGTATCCAGGAACATCTCGCGGATATCTTTAAGCCGGCACTGGACCTTGTTTATGAAATATTCGGATTCCTCGGAGCGGTAGATCTTGCGCGTGACCGTGACCTCGCTGAAATCCAGCGGAAGCTTGCGCGACTCGTTGTCGAAAGTCATGGCCACTTCGGCCATGTTTAGCTGCTGACGCTTGGCCGTGCCCGCGAAAACCACGTCCATCATGGAGGGGAGCCTGAGGGATTTCCAGGACATCTCGCCTATGCACCATTTAAGGGAATCCACCACGTTGGATTTGCCGCAGCCGTTGGGCCCCACAATGCAGGTGATTCCCGGCTTCAGCGGCAGCTTGACCTTGTTGGCGAACGATTTAAAACCGTAGATCTCGATAGCTTTCAGATACATGGAGGAACCCCTGGTAGTAAAGAATAAAAAAACAAGCCCGGAAACAAGCTCCGTTTCCGGTAAAACCGCTCTCTATTATATCATTTTGCCTTGGCAGTGATTAAACTTAAGGCGGCTTTTTGCCTATAGCCTATAGCGGGCGCGGCGCCCATATGGCCTATGGCATTAAAAACCGAAGGTTTTTAATAGGAAAGCTGATACGCCACGCCAAGCGTGTTGCCGGTGTAATTGTACGGCATATACTTCTCGAATTTGTTATTGGAAGACGCCACCATCAGCGAATAGAAGAGCCGCATCGTGGCGACATCGTTCATCCGCTTGCGGATGCTGCCGGTGAGCGTGCTCATCACGTTCTTCTGCCTGGTGTCGGTGTAGTTGTTGTCGGAGTCGCGGGCGCCGCGTTGGGTGTAGAGACGGCGGGTGACGTTAATTGAGCCGCCAACGGCCCATTTCCCGGTGATGTTCAGATCCATGGGTATACTGAGGGTCATTTCGTTGTAATCGTAATTCCCCTCCACGAACGTGACATCGGAATCTCCAGCCAAAAGGCTGCCGCCGGTGGGCGTGGCGCCCAGGAATTTATACCGGACGAAGTTCTGGTTGGAACGGTGCAAAGTGTAGGACAGCATCGGAGACAGCTCGAAAATCCACAGTTTCTGGCGGAAGCCCGCGTCCAGGGTGGTGGTCTTGTCTTTCTGCCTGGTATCCCCGTAAACGCCGGTATCGTTCACCACGACCTGGTTCTTGTAGCCCTGCAGGGTATAAGTGAACCCGCCGAAGAAACCGTTCCAGTTGGGTCTCAGGGAGAATTGCGTAAGGGTCTGATCCTGGAGGCCGCCGCCGGTCTCGGAGGTGTTGCCGGCGGTCTGAAATTCGGTCAGGAGATCCGTGTAGTTCGGGAACTTGATCTTCCTGGCGATAACGGCCGCCGTGACAAAACCGTTGCGCTCAAAACTGAAATTATAATCCACCGCCAGCTGGCCGCCGTAGGAATTCATATTATAGAGGCCGTTCTTCCAGGCTTCGTTGGCGCCGGTGCGTGAATAATCGGTCAGGAAAGAGACGCCGGGCCGCACACGGAACTTCTCATTCAGGTTCCTCCGGTATTCGAAATTGAAGCCGTGCGACATACTGCGGTCGGTGAACTGCTTTGAGTCCTGCGGCTGAAAAGCCGGGCCTGCGTAATTGAAATTGTAGAGCCCGAACAGGGAATCTTTCTGTGTTATCCTGGTCAGCAGGCCCACCTGCGTATTGATATTTCCTCCGCTGAAGATATTGCCCTGGCTGGGCATAAAGGCGGCTTCCATCAGCGTCATATCGAAGTACGGCGTGAAGATTTTAGAATCCTCCGCCACGGCCGCGTAAAGGGTAGAGGGCAGGGGGGTCAGGGTAAAGGCAGCAAGAAGCAGCCCCGTAAAAAACTTTTTTTTATTCCAGAACGATATTCCCATGTTTTACACCTCGATTAAAATTATCTGTTTTACACTCCACCCTAAACCCTGACCCCTATACCCTGCCGTTAGAAATTCACGTGAAAATTCCAGACGGGGTGAACCACCAGCACGCCTTCGGGATAAATGTTGAGGCCCAGCTCAAAGAACTTTCCGTACCAGCTGAGCTTGGTGGAAAAGGTCTGGGTTCTGACGCCGTAGTTCAGCTGCATGCTCCAGAACTTGTTTATACCCTTGGGCGTTTCTATACCGGCTATCAGGAAATCGTCCTTAAAACCGGATTCAAAGCTGTTGACCTTGGTGCCGAGCAGTTCCGGCTCCTTGCCCTCATTGAACTTCAGGTTGGCCGCCAGCGCGGAATGTTTGTAGCCCCAGAAAGTGCGTATCCTGGGACTGACCGAGGCGCTGACTATGGCACCGACATAGTATCCGTTGAACTTGGCGCTGTCCACGGTATCGGACTGTTTGGCCGCCATCTTGGCCCAGATCATATCCCAATAGCCTCCGATAAGATCCACCTGCGGCACTCCGGGAGCCAGGCGCCCCTCGGCGTGCAGGCGGTACTTGCCCGACAGGTTGGTATAGCCCATGGGTATCAGCGTGGGGAACAGCCCCGTCTGCACGCTGAATGATTTTCCGGGCGGAAGCGGCGTGGTGCCTTCCAGATCCTGCTGGAAGTCGTAGAAAAACGCGGAGGGATTGGCCACTATTTCGCCCACCATCTGCATCCCTTTGGATTCCCAGTCTATGGCGGCGAAAGCGGCGCCGTTAAGGCACAGCAGCGCCGTTAACATGAATGTCAGCCTTTTCATTAAATTATTCCTCATTTATTTAGCTCCGTGATGGCCGGCAGCATCTTCTGCACGGCGGCCAGGGCCAGGTCCGGTATGATGACCAGGTCTATATTGCTGACGCCGGCGTAATAATCTGTGTTGTCTATGCTCGCGTAAGCGGCGGCATTGGTTGCCGGCATAGCCCCAACACCCACACCTACGGCCTTTTTAACATACATTATGCTCTCGCCGGCCACATTCTTAAGTATCGTGAACGGATCCAGGTTCGAACTGACAAAATCATCAACCTGCTGTATGGAGCCGGAATTGTCGATGGCGTAGTTTTCCCTGGCGTACCAGATGTAATTGACGCCGTCGTTCCCCACATTGTAGAGATCGGCCCTGTATTGCCAGAGCGCGGGATCCCCGGTGATCTCGTAACTATTGGTCTTGCCCGGGGTTTGCGCCACATGAATAGCCCATCTCGCGTCCGTTAGACCCGTATTAAAAGGCGACCAGGTGGCCCCGCCGTCCAGGGTGTAATCCATTTTTCCCTCGGAAGCGCTTATTCCCCCGATGGATCTTATATTCAGCCGGCTTATGGCGTTCAATTGCGCCACCGCGCCGGCGCCCGTGAGTCTGCCGGACAGCAGCACATTGCTGTCGGTAGGATCGTTCAGTGTCGTCGGTATGCCTACCACCGCCGGGTTGCTCACCAGCTCGTCGCGGACGGCGTCGTATTTATAGCCTTCGCCCACAAAAAAGATGTCCTCGCGGTTGGTTCTGTTCGCCATAAGGAAAGTGGCGTAATCAGCCTTCACATCGTTGCCGCTGAAAAAGCCTGGCCATTCCTCTATGCGCTGGGGCAGCTCCTGGTTGAATCGCATGGTCATCTGCATCAGATCCAGCCTGTTCGTCACGGACGCCGCCCCGTTGTATTTAAAGCCGCCGGAAGCGGAAGCGTCATGGTTATACGCGTAGGCGGGCCGCTTGACCAGGTTGAAGAACTGCAAAGTGCTGCTGTCCGGCCGCATAAGGCGCTGATCCACCCGCACCGTGTTGCCGTGGATATCCTTGAGGGTGCGGCCCGCTTCAAGATCCGATTCTTTCACCACGTTCAGAAAGCTTTTGACCGAATCTTCCGTGCCGCCGGTGACCCTGGCGAACTCGCGCATCTGGGCCCGGTCATTGTCCTTGGCTTTCATCTCTTTCCGGCGCTCCGACGGAGAAAGACCGGGGTTCCAGTTCTCAAGCGAAGATTTCTCCTGCTCGGCGGTCATCAGCGCCACTTTTCCGGGCTTCCCCTTTTCCGCCAGTGTCATATTGCGGCCCTGCGGAATATCTATCTGGGACGCGCCCTTTTCGGGAGGAACCGTAAAATTGAGTTTCACCTCTCCGTAGAGGACATTGATATTCATCGCGCCCGCTTCATCCGTATCCACGGTGAATTCCGTGCCTCTGACCGCGCAGACGGCGGCCGGGGTTCTGACCTCGAATTTTTCCCTGCGCATAAGGTGCGGCACGCGCACTTTTATACGGCCGAACACCAGGGCCAGGCGGGAGGCCAAAGTCTGGCGCTGCTCCAGCTCCAGGCTGGACGATTCCTTAACCCACACTTTGGATTTATTCGGCAGAACCACCACGGCGGAGCCGTCGGCGCCGGTGCGCACCGCGCCGCCCTCTGGGATATTCATGTTTTCCGTCACCGGGCCCCACTGGCCCTCGCGGGCGTTCCGCACTTCCACATTTCCGCTGAAAGCGGTAAGCTTAGCCTCCCCGGCCGCGGCAAAAGCCGGGAGAAGCATCAGGAAAAATAAAGACAGTAATTTTCTGTTCATATAGGGCAAGTTTAGTAGATAATTAAACTTGTGTCAACAATGTAATTTTGGGATAATGAAAGCCGCACAAAAGACTTTTTACCGGTCAAATACGCCGCCGCGCGGCTTGGATTATTTATGAAAAAACCGATAATCGCGCTCTTAATGCTCCTTACCGGCTGCGCCGGCGTGAAAAACCGGCAGGAAACCGCCGGCGGCTGCCCTCCGGGCTGCGTCCCGGCAAAGATAGAAGCCGCGGCGGCCCTCCTCCCGGTGTCCCCGGAAAACATCCCCTCTTTCGCCGACGCCGACGACAAAAAACCCCTGCTCAAGGCGGCGGCGCTTAACCTGGAGTATTTCAGATCGCTCAAAAGCCCCTCCATTCCTTATTCTTTCGGCTCCCGGAAAATAACCGCCGAAACCCTGGCCGCCTCCACCAGCGAGTTCATGAAGATAGTCCTGGAAGCCAAAGACCAGGCCGAACTGGATCGCCGCGTTAAAGAGCGTTTCGACGTCTACCAGCTGGCCGGCCGCGATTCCACCGGCACCGTGGTCTTCAGTTCCTATTACGAACCCACCCTCCCCGCGAGCCTTGTCAAAACAAGAGAATATCCCTACCCCATCTACGCAAAACCGGACGACCTCGTCACCGTGAACCTGGAGGATTTCAACGAAAAGTTCAAGGGAGAAAAGCTGACCGGCAGGCTTAAACAAAACGCGCTGGTTCCGTATCTGGCCCGCGAAGAGATAGATTTTGAAAACGGTTTAAAGGGGAAAGGCCTGGAGCTGGCCTGGCTTAAAGACCGGGCCGACGTCATGGATCTCCACATAGAGGGCTCCGGACGGCTCCAGCTTCCCGACGGCAGATTTATAAAAGCCCTGTTCGCCGCCACCAACAGTCTCAAGTTCAAAGGCTGGCTGACCGCTCTTGTGGAAATGGGCGGGCTGCCCCGCGAAGGACTTACCCATGAAAAAGGCAAACAGTACCTGGTAGAGCATCCGGAAAAAGAGCGCGCCATAATGAGCCAGAACAGGCGCTACACATTTTTCAGGCTTGAGGAACTGACGGATCCGGACGAAGGCCCGGACGGCACCTATGGCTTCCCGCTGACGGGCTGGCGCTCCATAGCCATAGACAACGCGCTGATCCCCATGGGAGCGCTTGCTTTCATGAGCGTGAATACGCCGGATGTGGACGAGAAAGGCGTTCTGCTCGGCCGCAAACAGGACGCCCGTTTTGTTTTCTGCCAGGACACCGGCGGCGCCATAAAAGGCCCCGGCAGGGTGGATTTCTTCTCCGGGAACGGCGGGAAAGCCCGTACATTCGCCTTCAAACTCTGGGATCCCGGGGTACTGTACCTATTGGTGCTCAAGGAAAGTGTTCGATAATCAATGGCTAGTGTTTTAAGGAAACAGAACTTTATGACCAAAAGAACATTTAAAAAGGCTGCCGCATTTTTAATACTATTCACCATTCACCATTCACCAGCCACTAACCATGCCCGAGCGGCGGAGATGACCCTTACCGGCCTTGACGTGTTAGAGAGGGACGGCTTCAAACAGCTGGCCGGCAAACGGGTGGGGATACTCACCAATCATTCCTCAGTGGACAATTCCGGCAGGAACGCCGTAGACGCGATGCGAGAGTCCGGCAGCGTAAATATCGCCGCGATTATCTCCCCCGAGCACGGCTTCCGGGGGACCGCCGAGCATGGCGTCCTGGTGGAGAATTCTTCCGACCCCGCGACCGGCGCGCCCATTTACAGCCTGTACGGAAAAACAAAACGCCCCACGGAAGAGATGCTCAAAGGCCTGGATGTTCTCGTTTTCGATATCCAGGACATAGGCGCCCGGTTTTACACGTACCTCACCACCATGGCCTATGCCATGGAAGAGGCCGCCCGCTACGGAGTAGAATTCATGGTGCTCGACCGACCGAATCCCATCACCGGAGACATCCTGGAGGGGCCCGCGCTGGATTCGACTACCGTAAACGCTCTGACCGCTTATTTCCCCGTACCGGTGCGCCACGGGTTCACCGCCGGAGAAATGGCCTTGTTCCATAAGGACTGGAAAAACCTGGACCTGAAACTGAGCGTGGTAAAAATGGAAGGCTGGCGGCGGGATATGTTTTTTGATGAGACCGCGGTGGTATGGACCAATCCCTCGCCCAATATCCGGGGAGTGAAAGCGGAAATACTTTATCCGGGCCTGGGCTGTTTCGAAGCGACCAATGTGGCGGTGGGGCGCGGCACAGATACACCTTTCCTCTGGTTCGGAGCGCCCTGGATGAAAGCCGGCAAAATAGCGAAAGAACTTTCCAAGGCCCCTCTCAAGGGCGTCACGTTCCGCGCTGAAGAACGCACACCCGCCAAAGACGTTTATGAAGGCGAGAAATGCCGCGGAGTCGCGGTGGACATAAAAGACGCGGGCGCGGTAAGAGCGCTCGACATATATGTTTACGCAGCCTACTATCTCAACAAGCACAACAAAAAGGATTTCATTATCAAGGCGGAAGAGATCAAAAAAATGACCGGAAACTCCAGGTTTCATGAAATGCTCGAAGCCGGAGAAACACCCGCGGCCATCCTGGCCGGTTTTGAAAAAGACAGCGCCGGCTTCAGGGCGGCCCGAGGCAAATTCCTTTTATACTGATTCCCGGTCTTCCCGGTCCCAAATCTTACGATAAGCTATAACTCCAACGACACGTCCGCGTCCGCAATGTTCTTCTCATCAATGACGCAGGCCTGTTAGAGGAGGATTAGGGCCGGTCAAGTTCCTTGACCGGAAGACAAAATATGTGTTAGATTAAACTTATGGGGAAAAAAATACTTATTGTTGACGATGACATGGAAATCTCAAGCCTTGTGCAGTACGCGCTCGAATCCGCCGGCCATCAGATCCAGGTCTGCGATAACGGCCGGGAAGTGATGGCCGCCCTGCGCTCGTACAAACCCGATCTTCTTCTCCTGGACGTCATGCTGCCCGGCGTAGACGGCTACTCCCTGGCCAACCAGATAACCGAGAACGCCGACACCAAGAATCTGCCCATAGTCGTCCTGTCCGCGCTTGAACCCTCCCGGACAATGTTCCAGAAATTTGAACAGGTTTCAGCTTTCCTCACCAAGCCCTTCAACACCGACGATCTGCTTGAAGCCGTCAAGACCGCGCTGGACAAAAAACCTTAACAGCAGTGAATAGTGGCCAGTGATCAGTGGTTAGCACTAAGCTGTTAAGTCGCCGCGCCACCCACTAACCACTACTCACTAATCACTGTTGTTATAAGGGCAGACTTCCTGGCAGATGTCGCAGCCGTAGACATAGCCTCCCGACCTCTTTACGATCTCGTCCGGCGCCCTGGTTTTAGCCTGAGTTGTCCAATAAGAAACACAAAGCTCCGCGTCCAGGATCCCCGGATTTTTCAGCGCTCCCGTCGGGCAGGCGTCCACGCACTTCCGGCAGGCCGCGCAGCCCGGAGCCGTTTTCCGCGCCCCGAATCCCGATTCCGGTTCTATTTCAAAAGTAAGCGCCAGGCCGCCTATAAAGAACCAGGAACCCAGTTCCCCGGAGATGAGCAGCGTATTCTTTCCCCTGAAACCGAGACCCGCCAGGCGCCCCAATTCTTTCTCCATCACCGGCGAGGTGTCCGTGAACGGCCGGCCCCCGGCGCCGCCATACGCCGCTTTTATATCGGACAGCATCAATCCGAGTTTTTGCCTTATAACTTCATGATAATCCGGCGCCAGCGCGTACCTGGAAATTTTCGGCCGCATCCCGAGAACTTTCACGCCGGCTATAAATTCAGGCCGCGGCCTGCGCCCGGTCCTTTTAAGATAAGCCAGCGGCTCTCCGGCTTTTTCCAGAGCGGCTGTGTGGTCAAGGCCTGAATGCCAATACCGGAAAGCGCACATTAAAACGGACCTGGCCCCGGAAAACCATTCCCGTATATCCCCCCTTGGCGAAGGGAACCGGCGCAGATAGCCGAGGCCCGGAGGAGCGTTCTCGGACACGATCCGGAAGCGCTCATATTCCGGCAGCGCGCCCGCGCGGACAAAGCCGCAGGCGGCCGCCCCGCGCCCGAGAGCGATCTTGCGGATCTCGGCCGCCGGGGGACGGAAAGGGGCGGACATAGAATCAGCTTTTTGATTCGGAGGAGTATTCCCACGCGGAATAGATGCGCCAGAAATTTTCAAAAAAAGCCCGCAGGAACTCTTCCCGGGAAACGTCCTTTTTAAGTATCCCGGAGACGCTGGCCCCGGTCTCTACTGTTACCGGATTATTCAGGTTAACTCCCATGCCCAGCAGGATCCAGTTGGGCGTTTTGTTAATGGAGGCCGATTCGGTCAAAATACCGGCGAGCTTGAGATATCTCTTTTTTTTGGGATGAAAAGCGTAAACATCGTTGGGCAGCTTCACGCGCGTATTAAGGCCGTAAAGCTGCTTGAGAGTGTCCGCCGTCACCCGCCCGGCCAGCACGCTGAGTTCGTTCAGGAACTTAAGGCCGATGCGAGGCTGGAGCATAAGCGTCATGTAGATTCCGCCCGGCGCGGATTCCCAGACCCTGCCAAGACGCCCTTTTCCCGAATCCTGCGTGAGCGCCAGGACAAGCGTTCCCTCCATCTCGCCCTGAAGCGCAAGCTCCCTGGCCACTTCCTGGGTGGACGCGGTCCGCTCCAGCAGCACTATTTTCCTTATGCCGGGCAGCGTGTCCAGCGCGAGAGTGTCTTTGATATTCAAATCATTCATATAAATCTCCTTACTTCTTTGCCTCTTTGCGTCTTTGCCTCTTTATAGGCCTGAGATCGAACGCTATATCCAGCGCCGCGGCCGAATTCGTAAGAGAACCGATCGAGATCCGGTCGGCGCCGAGCTTCGCAAGTCCGGACAGGTCTTCGAATCTTACTCCGCCCGAAAGCTCTATCTCCGTCTTTTTATTTTTACTCCGGATAAGGGCTATGGCTTTTTTCATATCGGCGCGGCCCATGTTATCCAGCATTATTATATCGAACCCCAGCGGCAGAAAATCCGCCGCCTGCCTCAGACTCTGGGCCTCTATCTCCACTTTCAGCCCGGGATATTTTTTCCGGGCGCGCGCCAGTCTCTCCTTAAGAAGCGCCAGCGAGCCGCCCAGAAGGGCTATATGGTTGTCCTTTATAAGGAAAGCGTCGTAAAGGCCCAGGCGGTGGTTGGCCCCGCCGCCGTATTTCACGGCCATTTTTTCCAGCTCCCTGAGGCCGGGAATGGTTTTGCGGGTATCGTATACCCTGGTGCGCCGCCCCTTTGTCTCTTTCGCGAAAATGGCCGCGCGGGTAGCGACGCCGGAGAGATGCTGGATGAAATTCAGCGCCGTGCGTTCGGCGGTCAGCAGACGCCTTGAACCGGTCACCTCAAGTATAACGGCGCTTTTTCCGAAGCGGGCTCCGTCGTTAAGCAGCAGTCTGGTTTTAGAACCCGGATCCGCTAATTCGAACACCCGCCTGGCCACCCTCGCGCCGGCCAGAACGCCCCCGGTCTTGGCGAACATCCGGCCTTCAAATCGCAGCCCTTTCGGGACAAAGACCTCGGTGGTCACGTCGCCCCTGCCGATATCTTCCTTCAGTGCCGCTTTTATAAGAGGATCGAACCGGGTATTCATCGGGTTATTCGCGAACGACGTCTATGCCGCCGTAATCAAGCCAGTCCAGCGAGAGCGGACTTACGATGGCGTTGGCGGGCACTTTTACGCTCTTGCAGCCGGGCTTAACCAGCCTCTTCATCTCCCAATCGGTTATAAAGACCCGTTTAGGCAGAGGTCTCGAAGCCCTTGCGACAACCGGCGCTTCAACAGAAGCCGGGCTTTCGGCAAGGCGTTTTGAAATGATGTCGGCAATATCGCCTTTTGTGAGCATAAGCGAAACCAGTCACAAGTCACAGGTAAATATTCGGTAAACCCGTCATTCCCGCGTGCTTTTAGCGGGAATGACGTAGTTACTGAATTCATATTGCTAGGCTTTTACCGATATCTTTGCGATATATTTATCGAGATCGTCGTGGGGCCTGGGGATCACGTGCATACCCACAAGTTCCCCGGCCTTCTGAGCGGCCGCCGCGCCCGCTTCCACGGCCGCCCGCACCGCGCCAACCTCGCCCACGCACAGCGTGGTCACATAGCCGGAGCCAATCTTCTCGTAACCGATGAGCCTGACCTTGGCCGCTTTGGCCATAGCGTCCGAAGATTCTATCATTCCGATGAAACCCTTGGTCTCGATCATTCCCAACGCTTCTTTAGGTTCTGACATATTAGTTCTCCTCAATAATTACATCGTTTAGTGTTCAGTGGTCAGTGATTAGTGTTCAGTGGTCAGTAAATTATGTTCCATCCTGCCCACTGACCACTCACCACTGTCTACTGACCACTGTTTTTAGTACTGCCCTTTCGCCGCCTGCCCGCCAGACACAATGGCGATGCTGGCGCTGGTGCCTAAACGCGTCGCTCCGGCTTTTATCATATCCCCGGCCGCTTTCGCGTCCTTAATGCCGCCGGAAGCCTTGACGCCCATTTCAGGGCCCACCACCGAACGCATCAGGGCCACGTCTTCCACGGTGGCGCCGCCGGAACCGAAACCCGTGGACGTCTTGACGAAATCGGCGTCGGCCTGCCTGGACATTTCACAGGCGCGGATCTTCTCGTCCCTGGTCAGATAGGAAGTTTCTATGATAACTTTCAGCACCCTGCCGCGCGTGGCCTCGCGCACGGCCTTGATATCTTCCAGCACAAAGTGGTCGTTACCGGACTTAAGCGCCCCGATATTGATGACCATGTCTATCTCGTCGGCGCCGTTCGCTATGGCGTCGCGGGCTTCGATGGCCTTTACCGTGGGAGTGGTGGAGCCGAGCGGGAAACCTATGACCGTACAGACCTTGACGCAACTTCCTTTAAGCAGCCTCGCGCACATGGCGACATAGCCGGGATTCACGCAGACGGAAGCGAAGCGGTATTTGCGCGCTTCCTCGCAGAGCCTGCCGACCTCTTCCTGCGTGGCGTTGGCCTTAAGAAGGGTATGGTCTATCATGCCCGCTATGGAACCGCTGGACTGGTTGGGATTGCAGAAACTCACGCGTTCCACTCCCATCTCCTTTACCTGCCCGGCGGTATATTTGTTAAGCGGATTGCAGTTCTGGCAGGAGGGGCCGCAGGTGTTCTCCTCCAGCCGGCAATCGCCCCGGCTGTTCTCCGCGCCGGCGGCCCGCGGCTCGCGGCTTGCGGCTCGCGCCTGGCCGGGCGGCGGGGTCACCAGCGGATGCTGGAACATCTTGCCGGCGCTGCCTGTGGACACCGAATCTCCCGGCATAGTATATTTGAACGGGGTTCGGCCCGTTTTGGTCTCTTTCAGGATCTTCGCCACTTCCTCCGCTATCTTTTTTATTTCTTCATCACGCATATTTTTTGACCTCGTCACCGGAGCTTGTCTGGTCCACAATGCCGCAGATAACGGTGCGCACGGGGCACCTGGGAGCGCCGAGCACCTTGCGGGCGGAGCCGCCCTCGTCCACTACCAGCACCACGTCGCCGGGGCCGGCGCCCACGCCGCCGTCCAGTGCGAGCGCGGTGTCACCGGAAAATTTCCCCGAGCCGCATGGATCCACGGCTTTCACCAGGAGGAGGGGATAAGTTTTAAGTTCCCTGTGCTTCCTGGTGGCCCACACGTTCCCGACTACTTTTGCGATGAACATAAATTTTTTCCGTCTATAATCCCCAGTATCGCGGCGTCCACCGGGGGAAGATCCGATTTTACGGAAGTTTCCCCCTCCCAACCCTCGAAAGCCGCGGCGGCCTCCCTGGCCGCCACAAAAAAAATGGTCTCGCCGGCGCCGGCGCCGACCGTGTCGGCCGCCACCAGCGGTTCTCCGGCCGGCTTATCGGTGTCCCAGTCCAGCGGCTGTATCAGAAGCAGGGTCTTGGAATCCATGCCGCAGCACTGCCTTGAACAGAACACCCTGCCGATAACTTTGGCTTGTCTCATATTACTTCAGCAGCAGCGCTGTTCTATCGCCGTTATCTTATCCAGACGCTTCTGGTACTTGCCGCCCTCGAAAGGCGTATTCAGCCACGCCTTGATCATTTCCTGCAGGGCAAGTTCGCCGTGAGTCTTGCCGCCCAGACACAATACATTGCAGTCCTCGTGGGCCGCGGCGAAACGCGCCGAAATAATATCATACGCGCCCACGGCGCGTATACCCGGGATTTTATTGGCGGCCAGGGGCATAGCGCCGTTAAAGCCGTCTATCAGCACCCCCTTTTCAAACTCTTTTTTGCGCACCGCGTCACCCACAAGCATGGCGATATCGGGAAAATCCACCGGTTCGGCGGAGTAGCAGCCGAAGTCGGTCACATCGTGCCCGAGGCTCTGGATAAATTTCTTCAGCTTTTCCTTGGCCTCAAAACCCGCATGATCCGAACCGATAACAAGCCGCATAAAGCCTCCTTCCTATCCTATCGCTTCCACAACATGCTCGTGGGCGTTGGGAATGACTATCCGGGCGACTACGGCACCCTCGCCTATGGCTTTCACTCCGGCGGAAACGGCTGTCCGTACCGCGCCCACGTCCCCGGTTACGATGAAATAGCCTTTGCCGCCTATGCCCTTGCCGGTATTGACCTCGGACATTTGCACGAACGCCGCTTTGGCCGCGGCGTCGGCCGCGAACACGGCGGGAAGGGCGTCCCTGGTCTCCACGATCCCGACGGCCTCTATCCTGCCGGCTTTTATCTTCCTGTTCAAAGCGGAAAGCACGCCGGAGTGGATGTTACGGATGACATGCGCGGCCGCCGCGGTATCGCCGGCTGTTTCCACGCCCTTTGCCATCGCCGATTCCACTTCCCCCACGGGGCCTGAAATGATGATTATATATTTGCCTTTGGAGATGGCGGCGGCGGTTTCCGGCTTCACGCCGGCGGCCTTGCACATGGCGTCAAGCGTTTCTATGCCCCTGGCTATGGAGGTGGTCTCCAACAATCCGATGGCGATGTTTGCCTGCATATAAATTCTCCTTACGCTATTCTCATGTATCCGACGAGGCTGCACTGCAGCGGCCTGACGAAATGCGAAGTTTTGGTAATGCCGTCGCCCGTCGGCGTGCCGATGGACATGGAAGCGTAGCCCTCTCCCATGCCCAGCCCGTACAGGGTGCAGGCGTTCTTCACGAAGATGGAACAGGCCATGCGGCGTCCCATCCGGGTCATGTTTCCGACATCGGTGGAATACATCCCGGCGGTATGATGATGCTCCCATTCCAGTTTATAAGCCAGTTCTATGGCGGCGTCGGTATCGCGCGCGGAAATCACCGGCAGCACGGGCATAAGCTGTTCGGAAACCGCGAAAGGGTGGTCGCCGGAGACCTCGGACCAGAGCACGCGCACCTCGTCCGGCAGATCGAGGCCTATAGCCCTGGCGATGACCGCCGCGTTCCTGCCGATGAATTCCCTGTTGACCCTGGGTTCTTTGCCGGGTTCGAGAATGGCGAGCCCGGCCAGCTTGTCCATCTGGGAAGAATTGAGTTCGCAGGCCCTGGGATCTTTACGCATGCTCTCAAGGAACCTGCTTCTGGCCTTTTCCGTCACGATCACCTCTTTTTCTGCGATGCACAGGACATTATTATCGAAACCGCAGCCGGTGATGATCTCGCGGGCGCAGTCGGGAAACACGGCGGTCTCGTCCACGACGACGGGCGGATTACCCGGGCCGGCGGCGATGGTCTTGCAGGCCTTGCCCGCGGTCATGGCGACTTTTACTATGGCCGGGCCGCCGGTGACGAGATTCATGCGGCCCCCGGGATGGGCCAAAAGCTCCCTTGTGGATTCCTGGGTCGGGTTTTCCAGGGTGGTTACGAGATTCGCGGGCCCCCCCGCCGAGATCACGGCGGAATTAAGCGCGCGCACGCAGTCCTGCGCGCAGCCCTTGGCGGACGGATGAGGCGAAAAAACGACCGAGTTGCCGGCGGCCAGTATGCCGATGGCGTTGCTGATAATGGTCGCCGCGGCGTTGGTGGAAGGAGTTATGGCGGCCACCACTCCGAACGGCGCCCATTCCACCAGGGTAAGGCCCTTGTCCCCGGTATAGGACACCGAGCGGAGATCTTCTACGCCGGGAGTCCTGGCGGCGACGAGAAGGTTTTTGCGGATCTTGTCTTCCACACGGCCCATGCCGGTCTCGGTTACGGCCAGCTGCGCCCAGCGGGCGGCATTATCAGCCGACGCCTTGCGCATGGCTTCGATGATCTTTGAACGCGCCTCCAGACCCAGGGCCTGGAACGTCTCCTGGGCTTCCCGGGCGGAGCCGACAGCCGCGTCCACGGAAGAAAATACGGGCCCGCCGGAGCGGCCCTGATCCCCGAGCGGCGCCGCGTCCACATCCAGATTTTTAACCACCTCCGCCACTATGCGCTGAAGTTCTTCGTCGGTTATAGGCATATAAAAGCCAGTGGTTAGTGTCTAGTGATTAGTGGTTATAATCACTTCTATCAAACAATCATCTTGTCGCTTCGCTTGTTGAACACGGTTTTCCCGTCTTTCTCTATGGTGTCCACGATAGCGAAGATCGTGCAGTCCACCGGCGTATTTTCTGTCTTGGAAGTCTGCCTGGCGCTGGAGCCCTGCACCAGCAGAACCAGTTCGCCCTCTCCAGCGCCGACGGCGTCGATACCCACCAGAATATTCCCGCGCGGTTTGTCTTCCAGGCCGACCGGCTGGACCATCAGGAGTTTTACGCCCACAAGCTTGTCGTCCTTGCGCGTGCAGACCACGTTGCCTACCACTCTGGCAAATAACATAGATCCTCCGTCGTAATAGCGCTGAAGCTCTGAAGAGCTGAAGCAACCAGCTTTTAGATTATGAAGACCTGAAGTTATGGGTATATCCCCGCTTCAGAGCTTCAGGGCTAGATTACTTCTTTTTCGCTTCCAGCGCGATAGGCAGCCTGCCTTCAAGATCTGCGTGCGGAGAAGGTATCACGTGCACGGACACCAGTTCCCCCACTTTCTGCGCGGCGGCGGCCCCGGCGTCGCAGCTGGCGCGGCAGGCGGCCACTTCGCCGCGGAACAGGATGGTGACAAGGCCGGAACCGACTTTTTCATAGCCGACCAGTTTCACGTTGGCCGCTTTCACGGCGGCGTCCGCCGCTTCTATGCAGGCCGTTAAACCTTTGGTTTCTATCATTCCAAGTGCTTCCATTTTTATTCCTCCTGTAAAACTCCGTCTTAAATTAATCCCAAAAAATTCTTCGCGGCCCTTCGTCCTTTATCCCTCATCCTTCATCCTTACACTATATACGCCGGATCGTTGTTCTTCAGGCCGGCGGCGTTGGCCTCTTCCACGTCCAGGTGGAGTTCCAGCGCGAATTTATCCGACACGCGGCACAGCACCCGTTCGTAAACCGTTTCCCTTTCGGTCCCGGAACCGCAGCGCACGCGCACCTCGGTCCCGTCCTTGATCTTCATAAGTTCGGCGTCCTTCGGATGAAAATGGATATGCCGCTTGGACAGGATAACGCCCTTTTTAAGGGTCACTGAACCTTTCGGGCCCGTTATCTTTATACCGGGAGTGTTGTCCAGTTTGCCGGAGTCCCTTATCGGCGGCTCTACGCCCAGCGCCCTGGCGTCGCCAAGACTGATCTCTATCTGCGTGTAGGTCCGGTAAGGGCCGATCATCCTGACATTTTTGAGCGCGCCCTTGGGGCCCTCCACAACGACCATTTCGTCGCAGGCGAAAAAACCCGGCTGGCGGAGCTGGCGGAACAGGACCGGCTCGGCCTCGGCGCCGAAAACGGCCTTAAAGTCCTCTTTGGTAAAATGCACGTGCCTGTTGGAAACACCCACGGGCACCGGCGTCTTGGAACGCTCGGCGCGGAGTTTCAGCTCTTCCACTATCTCTTTGGTCAATCCCTCTTCCATGTTGTTTTATCTCCTGCGGCCTTTTACCTGGCAAGCGCTTCTTCGAAATGGATGACGCGCAGGAACTTGTCGGCCTTGAGACTTTCTCCGCCGACCAGCGCGCCGTCTATATCGGGCTGAGCCATGAGGCTGTCGATATTGTCGGCCTTGACCGAACCGCCGTAAAGGACGCGGACCCTGGAGGCATAGTCCTTGCCGTAGAGCTTTTCCATCTGCCGCCTGATAAAGACGTGGGCGTCCTGGGCCTGCTCGGGGGTCGCGGTCTTGCCGGTGCCGATGGCCCAAACAGGCTCGTAGGCTATGACCACACGGACGGTCTCTTCCGCTTTCAGGCCGGAGAAAGCCCCGGCGAGCTGGGTTTCCAGCACGCGGTAGGTCCGCTGGGATTCTCTTTCTTCCAAAGTTTCGCCGATACACAGGACGGGGACGAGATTATGCTTTAAAGCGGCTTTCATCTTTTTATTTACGATCTCGTCGGTCTCGCCGAAGATCTTGCGGCGCTCGGAGTGGCCGATGATAGCGTGGGTGCACCCGGCGTCCAGAACCTGGGCCGGCGACACCGCGCCGGTAAACGCGCCTTTTTCCTCCCAATGCACGTCCTGCGAGGAGAGGATTATCTTCGAGCCGGCCAGGGCCTGCCTGACCGCCCAGAGATTGGTGTAAGTCGGGGCCACCAGCACTTCGTGCGGCAGATCGGGGTTGAGGCCCTTTTTAAGGGCCAAAGCCAGTTCCCCCGCTTCTTTGGCGTTAAGGTGCATCTTCCAGTTACCGGCTATCATGGGTATTCTGTTCTTGTTCATGGCGATATTTTCCTCCCGGGTGTCCGTCAAATTATATCATTTCCCTCAGTAGTTCTTTTCTGGGCCGGGGGATGACCACTTTTTCGACCAATAGTCCTTTTTTACCGGCCACGGCCGCGCCGGCCGCCACGGCGGTCTCCACCGCGGCCACGCCGCCGGTCATGGTCACGAAAGCCTTGCCGCCCAACGCCATAGCCAGGCGTATTTCCAGCAGTTTCACCGAACCGGCCTTGACGGCGGCGTCGGCGGCCTCTATCAGGGCCGAAACCGAAAATGATTCTATGATCCCCAAAGCCTCCAGCTCCTCCACCACCGCCGTGCCCTCAATGGCCGGGAAAACTTCCGGATGTATGTTGGGAATGACGAAATTATCTATCAGCGCGTGTGAGGCTTTCCCGGCGCCGGCCTGGATCGCGGCATTCACAGCCCCGACTTCGCCGGAGACGAGAACGATATATTTTCCGGGACAGACGGAACGGGAAAGGAGAAGCGTCACGTCCGAAGCCTTAAGCATGGCGTCCGCGGCTTCGAACCCCTTGGCCACGCTTGAAAGTTCCACTCCACCTATAGCGTTATGCATAAGATCGTCTTTTACGCTGTTATCTCCACGTATTTCTCATTCACTTTCGAGATCTTCCCGCCTATGCTGGCGTGCACCGGGCAGCCGAGTTCGTCCGGCCCGACATCCCCCACGACAGAGCCTTTTTTCACCAGGTCTCCGACGCTCACTTTAGGCGAACACGGAACGCCTATGTGCTGGCTCAGTTGTATCTTTACGCGCCGCGGTTCATAATCATGCTCCAAGAACGGCGCGTCGGTATCATAATCGGCGAGACCGAGCCTCCTGATCAGTTTTGAAACCGGCGTCTTGCGCTCTTCCCGCACCGGATGCGGCGCCGGAGCGCGGCCGGTGTTCAAAGCGGAATTTTTAAAGCCGGTCTTCACCTCGCGCAGATCGGCTTTGGCGGCCGCGCAGACTTCCCTCGGGTCGAGGTTTTCCGGGCAGGAATAAAGGCTGCAGAGGGAGCATTCGCAGCAGAGAAGCGCGAATTCGCTGTGCAGTTTTTCCCGCCCGCCGGCGAACATCAGCGAACGCATGGCGCGGTGCGGCTGAACGCTGTGCCCTAAAAGATAGCGCGGGCAGAGTTCGGTGCAGAAAGAGCACTGGTCGCAGACGGATCGTCCGATCCGGGAAAAGACCGGCCGGCTCCTGACTTTTTTCACTATCAGCGGATGATCCCGGGGAAGAACGATGATCCCACCCGAAGACTTGTTCACCAGGGTATTGAAATCCGTTATTACCTTTCCCATCATCGGGCCGCCGTCTATTCCCGCGGCGTGCCGTATCTTAAGTCCTCCGGCTATCTCTATAGCCTCGGCGTAGGTGATGCCTATAGGTACCTTGATAGTGCAGGGTTTTTTCACGGCGCCGGTGACGGTGAGATATTTGGCGGTGACCGGCTCCCTGTCGGAAAGCGCGGCGTTATAGAGCGTTTCCACGTTGCAGACCACGCAGCCCGCGTCGAGGGGAAAGCCGCCCATGGGCGTCACGCGGCCGGTGAGGTCATAGACCAGGCAGTGCTCGTCCCCGGCCGGGTAGTAATCCCCCAGTTTGGCCACGGAAACGTTCTTCCTGGTTCCGGCTATTTCTTCCAGGCGCCTGATTAGCTTTTCGTGTTTTTTCTTGATGCCGAGGATCCCGGCGGCCGCGCCGGTGGAACGCATCATGAGTTCCAGGCCGTCAAAAACTTTTTCGGGGTGATATTCCAGAAGCGTCCGATCTTTCTTGAGGAGCGGTTCGCATTCGGCCGCGTTCGCCAGCACATATTCCGCCCTGCTCCGGGCCTTGATATAGGCCGGGAAACCGGCCCCGCCCGCGCCCACGACCCCCGCCGCTCTCAGCCGGGCCGGGAACGGGGACAGTGTCGGCGGCCTCCCCCCTCCGGTCATTTAAGCACCAGTCTCTTCTTCACGGCGGTAGCCAGGCGCTTTATCCCCTCGTCTATATCCGCCGGGGTGGCGTATGAGAAATTCAGGCGCATGGTGTTTTTGCCGGAACCGTCGCAGTGAAAAGCGGAGCCGATGACGTACGCCACGTTCTCCCTGATAGCGTCCTCGAACATATCGTCGGCGCTCATGCTCTCCGGCAGCTTCACCCAGAGGAAGAGCCCGCCTTCGGGCCTGGTCCACGTCACGCCTTCCGGCATATATTTTTCAAGAGCGGCCAGCATGGTGTCCTTCTTCGTCTTGTAAACTTTTTTCACCAGCGCGATATGTTTTTCGAAATGGCCGCTCCGCAGGAATTCCGCGGCTATAAGCTGGTTAAGGCTTGAGGAACAGAGATCCAGCGACTGTTTGAGGATCTCCATCTTTTTGATGATCTGCTCGTGTGCGACAATTACCCCTATCCGGAGGCCCGGGGCGAAAGTCTTGGAGAACGTGAACAGGGAGATGATATTATCGGTGTTGTGGGTCTCTTTGTCCAGGCGGTAGATCATCTTGGGAGCGGAGCCCTCGAAACGGACCTGCCGGTAGGGCGAATCCTCGACCACGGCGATATTATATTCTTCAGAAAGTTTTATGACCCGCCGCCGTCTCTCCTCGGAGAGCGTCACGCCGCTGGGATTCTGGAAATCCGGGACCAGATACAGGAATTTGTAATGCTCGTCCTGCTTCTTCAGCCACTGAAGCCGCTCCTCCAGATCGTCGGTCATAATGCCTTCATCGTCCATCCTGACCCCGACAAAATCCGCGCCGTAAGACTTGAACACCTGCAGGCCGCCCATATAGCTGGGCATTTCCACCAGCACCGGGTCGGACGCGTCTATGAACAGGCGGCCCACGATATCCAGGGCCTGCTGCGAAGCGGTGGTGACGATGATATTGGCGGGCTTGACACTCACACCCTCGTGCTTCTGCAGGAATTTAACGAACTCTTCCTTGAATTCCGGCAAACCGTCCGTGGGGCCGTACTGCAGAGCCACCCTGCCTTTCTTGGCCATTATTTCTTTAACGGCGCCGGCCACAAAATCGTAGGGGAACAGCTCGGGGTCGGGAAGCCCGCCGGCGAAAGAGATGACGCCGGGTTTATTGGTGAATTTGAGGAGCTCGCGTATCACGGAAGCTTTGGTGCGTCTTGGAGCGGTTGCAAGGTTCTTCGCTAGATCAATCATGACGACCTCCGGCGGTTTTTTTAAGCCCGTTGCTTATATAACAATCTACTCAATATATGATAGCCATTTCAAGAAGAAAATGGTTGACCTTTGCCGGCAATACTAATAAAATAAAAAACCCATGAAAAAACTCACTTTGACGGCCGCGCTCGCGCTTCTTGCCCCGGATTTATATTCAGCCGGCTTCCGCCTGGCCGAGCAGAGCGCTTCCGCGGCGGGCATGGGCAACGCCTTTGTAGCCGCGGCCGACGACGCTTCAGCGGCCTGGTACAACCCGGCGGCCCTGGCGGACCTGGAGAAAACGCACCTCTCCCTCGGCTCCGTCATGGTTTACCCTCTGATGGAACATGCCAATACCGCGGCCAACGGCGGACAGACCGACCGCGTCTCCAAAAAGCTTCATTTCCCCCCTCATTTCTACGCCACGCATAAATTAAACGGCAAATGGGCCTTCGGCCTGGGAGTGAACGCGCCATTCGGCCTTGAGACCAATTGGGACAAAGAGGCCGCCAATACCAGAACCGTCGCGACATTCTCCATGATACGGACGACAAATTACAACCTGAACGCCGCTTATAAGGTTACAGAAAAGCTCTCGTTCGGTCTGGGGGTGGATTGGGTCAGCCTGACAGCCGAAATGGATAAAATCATAGCGGGGAGCATCGAGCAGACGCTTAAAGGCAGCGGAACCGGCCTGAGCTACAATGCCGCCGCTTTATACAATGTGAATAAATGGCGGTTCGGAACCGGCTACCGAAGCAAGGTGAAGATAACCGTGGACGGCGGCATAAAACTGCCGGTTCCCGGCCCCTCAGCGGCCGACGGGGATGCCGGCACTAAGATCACCCTGCCGGACACGTTCCAACTGGGCGCGGCCTGTAAATACGGAGACAAATGGCTGTTCAGCGCGGAAGCCGACTACACAAACTGGGCCGTCTACCACAAACTGGTCATAGATTACACAACCACCGCCGGCGCGGCCGCCGTCTCCACGGAAAACAAACTCTGGAAAAGCGTCTGGGCTTTCCGCCTGGGCGCCCGGTATAATTACTCCGCCGCCTGGAAATTCCGCGCGGGCGCGTTCTACGATATGACCCCGGTTCCGTCCGGACACTTTGAAACCCGCGTACCGGACGCCGACAGGCTGGCTTTCTCCCTCGGCGCGTGCTGGACCAAAGGGGACGTAACCGTGGACGCCGCTTATATGTATCTCATGTTTATGGAACGCGCCATAAGGAACAGCGCGGGCGGTACCGCGTCCACGATAAACGCCAGGCTTGACGGAAAATACAACGCCTCCGCCCATCTGCCGGCCCTTACCGTAAGCTATAAATTTTAAGGAAAATCCCACTTTTTATTTTTTCTTCTTCACGGTCCAGGGTCTGTCCCCCCGGGTATCGTGCTGCTCTTTCTGTTCGCTGCCCGTCACCACGCTCAGCACGATATCGCGTATTTTTTTTATCTCAAAAGGCTTGGTCAGATAGCCTGAAGCGCCCATCTTGAGGGCCTTAAGCGCGACCTCCAGATCCTCCTCGCCGGTAAGCATCCAGATCACGGGGGAGAGGCCGGCCTCTTTCACCATGCTCAGGACTTTCAGACCGGAAATGCCGGGCATCTTCAAGTCCAGCAGCACCAGCGTGGGCCGCTCTTTCTTTATGATCTCCAGCGCGGCCAGGCCTTCCGACGCCGTAAACACCTGGTAAACGTTTGAAAAGGCTTCTTTAATTACGAACCTTATGTTTTCTTCATCATCCACTATCAGGATCTTGTGCTGCATTTTCCCCCCAACCGGTGTAAGCGCCGCGATTATTCTATAAAAGTCGGCACTTGATTACAATCCACACAAGACGGAACGGTTTCAAACCAACATATCGGCATAGGCGCCTTCAAGCAGATCTTTTTCGGCTATGCCCAGCCGCTCCATGAAACTTCCGACAACGGCCTCGCCCTCGGCCAGGCCGGCGCCGGTCTTCATGCAGACTTCAAGTTCTATGAACCTGCCCAGGCCTTCCACTTCGTCAAAGTGTATGCGCGTGGCCCCGGCCAGGAAAAGCCGCCTTTTCTTTTTTACGGTTTTTCCGAAACCCAGCGCCGCGCCCAGCAGCGACTTCATTGTTGCGGGGTCTTTTACGGGGGAAGGATAGTAGACTGACCCCTTCGGGCCCTTGAGGTCGGAACGAAGATAGAAGATCAGATAACTTTCCCCGCCCTTTATTTCCCGCAGCTTCAGCCGCCCTTCCGGACAGTTGAAGAACGTGTCTTCCTGCGTTAATTCTTCGGTCTTATCGGCAAGCGTGCGGGCGAGTTCCAGTTGGCGTTCCCAATCCCCGGCCCTGGCTTTTATTTCTATATTCGAGGGCATCAGAACCTGCTCCTTAAAAATATTCTTTCTCGCCCCGCTTGCGCAGGGAATGGTCCAGGACCTTTTTGCGGAGGCGCAGGGATTTGGGCGTCACCTCCACGAACTCGTCCTCTTCCACGTACTCGATGGCCTGTTCGAGACTCATGTTGAGCGGCGGCGTAAGCGTTATGGACATATCGGAAGTGGAGGAGCGCATATTGGTCTGCTTCTTCTCTTTACAGGGATTCACCACAAGATCGTTGGACCGGCAGTGCTCGCCCACGATCTGGCCGGAGTAAACGTCCTGGTTGGGACTTATGAACATGATGCCGTGGTCCTGCAGTCCGTTCAGGGCGTAACCGGCGGTCTTGCCGCTCTCCTTGGCGATGAAAACGCCGTTGCGCTGCGGGGGCTGGAACCCGCCCTCGGGCATGAAGCCGTGGAAGTTGTGATGCATCAGGCCGGAACCCTTGGTCAGGGTCATGAACTCCGACTTGAAGCCGATCAGCGCCCTGGAGGAAACGACGTATTCGAAGCGCACGCGCCCGTCGTCGCAGACTTTCATGTCCTTCATCTGGGCGCCCCTGCGGCCCAATGCCTCCATCGTAACGCCCTGGAACTCCGTGGGAGCGTCCAGGACCAGGTATTCCACCGGCTCGACGGTAACGCCGTTCTCCTGGTGCGTGATGACGGCCATCTTGGAAACGCAAAGCTCGTAGCCCTCGCGGCGCATGGTCTCGATAAGTATGGAGAGGTGCAGCTCGCCGCGGCCCGAAACCTTGAAACCGGCCTGGCCCGGTATATCTTCCACTTTGAGGCCTACGTTTATCTGCTGCTCGCGGTAAAGCCTTTCGCGGAGCTGGGTGATGGTCACGAATTTTCCGTCCCGGCCGGAAAAAGGCCCGTCGTTGGCGTAAAATTCCATGGAAAGGGTCGGCAGTTCTATCTCAAGGCCCGGCAGGACGCCCGGGTTCTCCGCGCTTGAGACGGTGTCTCCAACCTCTATACCCTCCAGGCCGGCCATGGCCACGATATCGCCGGAACGCGCCGACTGCACGGCCGTCCGCGTGAGGCCCTTGAACCCCATAAGTTGCACGACTTTGCGCGTGACCGGCTGGGAGGCGGGAGAGGCCAGAGAGATCATCTGTCCGGTCGCCACCTTTCCCTGGAAGATCCGGCCTATGCCTATGCGTCCGGTGTAAGAACTGTAATCCAGCATGGTCACCAGCATACGCAGGGGCTCGGAGTCCTTATCCAGCGGACCGGGCACGTACTTTATTATCGTATCGAAGAGATAGGAGAGGTCGTTGGCCTTGACATTATAATCCCTGGAGGCCCAGCCGTCGCGGCCCACAGCGTAAACAGTGGGAAAATCCAGTTGATGATCGCTGGCGCCCAGCTCCATGAACAGCGAGAAAACCTTGTCCAGCGCGGCGTGGGGGTCGCAATTAGGCCGATCCACCTTGTTTATCACCACGATGGGCCGGAGGCCGAGGGCCAGCGCTTTCTTAAGAACAAAACGGGTCTGCGGCATGGGCCCGTCCAGCGCGTCCACCAGCAACAGGACGCCGTCCACCATGCGCAGCACGCGCTCCACTTCGCTGCCGAAGTCGGCGTGGCCGGGAGTGTCCACGATATGAATGGTGGTTTCCCCGTATTTGACGGAAGTATTCTTGGAAAGGATGGTGATACCGCGCTCCCGCTCCAGGTCGTTGGAGTCCATGATGCACTCGCGGGATTCGCCGCTCTTGTCCGTGAAAGCGCCGGTCTGCCTGAGCATGGCGTCCACCAGCGTCGTTTTACCGTGGTCGACGTGGGCGATAATGGCGATATTTCTCAGGTCCTGCCTGCGCTTTGCGTTGTCTTGTTGCATGAATTAGTGGTTCTCCCTAACTGTCTGTCATTCCTGCATGTTTTTGGCAGGAATCCATGAATCTTTTCTTAGTGGATCCCGGCTAACAAATTGCCGGGATGACAGCCTTACCCCTCTATCGCCTTAAGTTCTTCCGTGGCGGCGGCGACCCTGGCTTCGAGGGCGTGGATCTTGTCGCCCAGTTCTTTAACCTGCTTATAATCCGAATAAATTTCGGGCGCGGACATTTTCGCGGCCAGAGTTTCTATTGTTTTCCGGGAATAGGCTATGTCCTTTTTAAGCGTGTCCCCGCGGCGGGAACGCTTGCGGGCCTCCGCCTCCTGGCGCTTCTTCTCTTCCCACGCGGCGGTGTCGGCCCGCGCCTCCGGGGGCCTGGCTTCCCCGCCGGAGGGGGCGGCGGCCTCCGTTTCCGCCTGCATAGCCAGCTGCCGGTGGCGGAAATAATCGTAATTGCCGGGATAGACAGTGGTCTTGCCTTTCTCTATATGCACCACGGAATCAGCCAGGGCGTTTATAAAATAGAGGTCGTGGCTTATAAAGCAGAGCGTCCCTTCGAATTCTTTCAGCGCGCCGATAAGCGCGTCCACGCTGGGCATATCCAGGTGGGTGGTAGGTTCGTCCATCAGAATGACGTTCGGCGGATCCAGCAGCAGTTTCACCAGCATCAGCCGGCTTTTCTCTCCGCCGCTCAGCACGGCCGTTTTTTTGTAGACATTATCGCCCGGGAACAGGAAAGTCCCGAGCACGGTCCTTACCATGAGCTCCGGGTTCATCCTGTCGTTATCCATGGCTTCCTGCAGGACGGTGTGGCGCGGCTCCAGTATCCCTTCCCGGTGCTGCGAAAAATATCCGGTTTTAACGTTCAGACCGAGGACGCGCTCGCCCGAATCCGGCTCTATTACGCCCGCCAGCAGCTTCAACAGCGTGGATTTACCCGCGCCGTTATGGCCCACAAAGGCCATCTTCTGGCCGCGGTAAAGCTCGAAATCAAAATTCTCGTAGACCCGTATAGGTTCCTGGCCCGGCACATTGTAGACCTTGTTCAGGTTCTTCAGCTCCAGGACCTTTGTGCCGGTGCGGCCCGGCTGGGGAAAGCGGATCCTGACCGTTTTGGTCTCTTCCGGCAACTGCACCAGCTCAAGCTTGTCGAGCCGCTTGATCATGCTCTGCACGCGGGACGCCGTGGAAACGCGCGCCCTGTTGCGGGCGATAAAGTCTTTCATCTGGGCGATATCATCCTGCTGCTGCTTCCACTGGGAGAGGAGCTTATCCTTCTCCGACTGGCGCTGCGCGAGGAAATGCTCGTAGTCTCCGTAATAAGCGCGCAGGGTCTTGTCCTGCACCGAAATTATAGCGTTGCAAACGGTATTGATGAAAGAGCGGTCGTGTGAGATAACAAAAACCGCGCCCTGGTAGCCGGCCAGGTAATCCTGAAGCCACAGCAGCGAATCCAGATCCAGATGATTGGTGGGCTCGTCCAGGAGCAGCAGATCCGGTTTTTTCACCAGGAGCCGCGCCATCGCCACGCGCATGGCCCAGCCGCCGCTCAGCGTGTTCACCCTGCGGCTGAAATCTGAAACCTTGAAACCAAGCCCCATCAGCACGGCTTTCGCCTCGGCCCCCTTGCGGCCGTCGAAATCCTCCGCGCCGTCGAGAGTCTCGTCCACGACCGTGCGTTCCGAAGTCGGGGCGTTCTCCTGCGGCAGATAGCCCACGACCACGTTCTTCTTGAACTGGATCTCTCCGTCGTCGGCCTCTTCCTCGCGGAGCATCATCTTGAAAAGCGTGGACTTGCCGGAACCGTTGGGCCCCACCAGCGCGAAGCGCTCGCCCTCGTTTATCTGAAGGGACGCGCCCTCGAACAGGGACTGCGAGGAAAAAGATTTATAAATGTTCCTGATGGTTATCATACTGAGATACCGTTCCGCGACAAACTGCCGCGACACTGGGCCCGCGTATTTTTACGACCTTGGGGATAAAGACTATCCGTAGGAAGCTGGTAGGGCGGACTGCTCCGGCAACGCTATAAACATATTTTAGCATTTCCCCGGCCGCGCGCAAAGCAAAAACCCGGCCCCCGCCGGGCGGGACCGGGGCTTGAGCACATGAAAGCTATCAGTAAACCCGGGCCCAGACGGCCTTCAGGTATTCGCCTTCGGGATAATCGGCGGCCACCGGGTGGTCGGCGCCGGCGCCGGACTTCCGGAAGATCTGCGCCCGCCGCCCCGCGTTGGTCGCGGCCGTGCGGACCAGGAAAGAGAACTCTTCCATCGAAACCATGCCGCTGCACGAACAGCTCAGGAAGACCCCCCCCTCGGCCACCAGCGACAGCGCCAGGCGGTTGAAATCCCTGTATTTAAAAATTCCGTACTCACGGTCTTCCCGCGAAGCCACCAGCTTGTAGGGATCCAGTATCACCATATCGTACTTCTTGCTGTTCTGGAACATCTGGCGCATATAGGGAAATGCGTCGGAGCAGACGGCGTCTATTTTTACCTTGTTGATATTGGCGTTGCGTTTTGAGAGTTCCACGGCTTCGGCGTCCAGCTCCACGCAGGTGACCTCTTTTGCCCCGCCCAGCTTCATGGCGTAAATGCCGAAGCCGCCCGTATAGGAACAGATATCCAGGACGCTCCTGCCTTCCGCAAGCGTTGAAGCGTAAAGCCGGTTGTCGCGCTGATCGCAGAAAAAACCTGTCTTATGTCCGCCGGCCAGATCCACTTCGAACTGGACCCCATTCTCGGCGACGCGGACCTTTTTGCCGGGACCGGTCTGCGGCTTAAGGGTAAAGCCCTCCATCGTTTCGGTGTAAGAACTGGCGCGGTGGTGGAAAACGGCTTTGGGAAAATGCTCCCTGAAAGCGGCCTCCAGAAATGAAGCCAGCCGGTACATGGCGAAAGAATAGAATTCAAGAACGATATTGTCGCCGTACATATCCACAACGAGCCCGGGCAGGCCGTCTCCGTAGTCATGAACCAGACGACAGGCATTGGTGGTTTTATCCAGCTTCAACACCTTTTGCCGGAACTCAACGGCGCGGGCCACCTGTCTTTTTATAAAAGCCGTCAGGTCGAAAGTGTCCGGGTTTTCCCTGGTAAAGATGCGCAGCGCTATCTGGCTGCGGGGATTAAAAAGTCCGACGCCGTAAGGCTGGCCGTTCTTGTTATAGACCGCGACTATCTCTCCGGGAGACGCGCCTTCTACGGAACCGATCATACGCCGGAAAGCGTTAGGCCCCGCGGGGGCATAGGCAAGTTTAACCTTAGGCAGCGGTTTGTTCATCAGGAGTACAAAGATAAAATAGCAATTTCCGAAAGCTTTATAAAGGAATGGGATCCGCGTTATCGGGAAAGTATTTTTTTCTTATCCAGAGCGCGACATTCACAAGGCCTATCAAAACCGGGACCTCCACAAGCGGCCCTATGACGGCGGAAAAAGCCTCTCCGCTGTTTATGCCGAAAGTGGCTATCGCCACCGCTATGGCCAGTTCGAAGTTGTTGGAAGCCGCCGTAAAGGACAGCGTGGCGGATTCCGCGTAAGAGGCCCCGGCCTTTTTGCTCATATAGAAAGAAGCGAAGAACATCACCGTGAAGTAAACCAGCAGCGGTATCGCCACGCGCACCACGTCCAGCGGCACTTTAACGATATTTTCCCCCTTAATGGAGAACATCACGATTATGGTGAAAAGCAGCGCCGCCAGCGTCAGCGGACTTATCACCGGGATGAATTTTTCAGCGTACCATTCCCGGCCCTTCGCCGCGATAAGCGAGAACCGCGTTACTATGCCGGCGATAAAAGGGATGCCCAGGTATATGAACACGCTTTTGGCTATTTCACCCATGGTAATCTTCACCACCGCCCCCTCCAGCCCCAGCCAGCGCGGCACGATAGTGATAAAGAACCAGGCGTAAACCGGAAATAACAGCACCTGGAACACGGAGTTAAACGCCACCAGACCCGCGCAGTATTCCCGGTCGCCCCGGGCCAGGTCGTTCCAGACGATCACCATGGCTATGCAGCGCGCGAGGCCTATCATTATAAGCCCCACCATATATTCCGGCTTGTCCCGTAAAAAGATCACAGCGAGGGCCGTCATAAGAACCGGCCCCGCCAGCCAGTTCTGAACCAGTGAAAGCGCCAGAACTTTCTTGTTGGCGAAAACCCTGCGCATCTCCTCGTATTTAACTTTGGCCAGCGGCGGGTACATCATGAGGATCAGGCCGATGGCTATCGGGATGGAGGTCGTCCCCACGCTTGAAGCCGCGTTAAAGTCCGCTACGGCTCTCGGCCAGAGCCAGCCCGCGCCCACCCCCGCCGCCATGGCAAGGAAGATCCACAAAGTCAGATACCTGTCCAGAAAAGAAAGCTTCGCTATTATCCCGTTCATTGCCAGGTCTCCTTTTTTATCTGCCTTTCCGCGCGTATACCGTTATGCTGGAGGCCGCGCCGGCCAGCGCCTTGACAGTTTTGGAAGCGGTGGGGTCGGAACAGCCGCCTTCGGCGCGGTAGATATTATCGCTGAGCAGTTTGATACCCTTAAAACCCGCGGCCTTTATAGCGCCCAGGTAATCACCGCGCCGGAGCGCCCCGGCCACGCAGGCGGCGTAAAGTCCGGCGTGGTTTTTGAGCGAGGGCGGCAGTTCGCGGTTAAGCACTATGTCGCTTACGACAATAAACCCGCCCGGTTTAAGCGCCCTGAAAGCTTCGCGAAAAACCTCCTGTTTATCCGGCGACAGGTTGATCACGCAGTTGGAGATGATCAAATCTGCTTCGGCGTCTTTTACGGGGAGTTTCTCGATCGTCCCCTTGCGGAATTCCACATTGGACAAGCCGGTGCGTTTTGTAAACCTCAGCAGATTGACCCTGGCGAGTTTGAGCATCTCCGGCGTCATATCCACGCCGATCACCTTTCCTTTAACACCGGCCAGCGGCGCGGCTATAAAGACGTCCTTACCGGCCCCGCTGCCCAGATCCAGCACGGTCATGCCTTTCTTTATCTTCGAGAACGTCACCGGATTGCCGCAGGAAAGCCCGAGTTCCCCCTCGGAAGCGTCGGAAGCCGTCCCGCCGCGGCAGGAAGAGCCGGAACAGCAGGAAACCGATTTTTTGGCTACTTTGCCATAAGCTTTCCTCACAAGCTGCCGCGTGTTTTCATGTGTTTTCATATAAGTTTTCTCCCGTTGTTTTTATTTCAGCCGTAAATCCCGCTGTAAAATCCCGCTACAAAACGCCGAAAATATCCTTAAGCCCCAGATAGACGCCGCAGGCTATAAACACCCAGGCGGTGGCGGGTTTGGCGTATTTTTCGAATTTTGCGGCAAGGCCGGTTACGGCGGAAACTTTCTTAAGACCGAAGTCCAGAATTACAGCCAGGCCGATGACCGGCAGGGCGGTGCCCAGGCCGTAAAGCAGCGGCAGGGAAAAAGCCGCCGAATTCTTTACGGCCAGCGGGATTATTACCCCGAAGTAAAGCGCGGCCGAAATGGGGCAGAAAGCCAGCGCGAAGACAAAACCCATGAACAATGAAGAAACCGCCCCGCCTTTCGCCTTGAATTTTGCAAGGTCGAAAAAATTAAAGCCCTCAAAACCCCGTCCGAACATCTCCAGCATGTACATTCCGGCCAATACCAGTATGGGCGACAGCGCCTGGTCGCCGTATTTCTGCATGAAAAAAGAAAACGACGGCGCGCTCAGCAGACTTTTGACCAGCAGGAAGCCGATGATGATATAGGCCAGCGCCCGCCCCAGAGCGTAAAGGCCGCCGTGCGCCAGCACCGCCAGGCGGTGGGAACCCGAATGTTTTGAGATGTACGTCAGGGCGGCTATGTTCGTGGCCAGCGGGCAGGGGTTCACCGAAGTGATAACCCCTGTCCACAAAGCCGTCAAAACCGCGGCCCAGAATTCAGCGCTCATTTTTCATCCAGCAGTTTATGTGTTTCGCCGGCGACATAACTTACAAAAGCGTCCTTATCGCCAAGCAGCTGCCAGACTTTTTCAAGCTTGGCCCACTTGAGCGCTTTTTCGCCGGAGAATTTCTGAACGACCACAGACTTGGAGTTAAGCCAATAATCCCGCACAAAATGCTTATCAGCCTCTTCCTCCACGTTCACGCTTTTAAAAATCACCTTCCATTCTTTATAACCGGCGGTGAAGTTTTTCTCCACCGCTTCGCGCGTATAAGTCTCTATGGTTTTACAGGAAGAACAGCGGGTATTGGTATAAAAATAATAAACCACGGCTGTTTTTGCCTCCGTTGCAGCCTTAACCAAAGGCTTTGCGGCCTTAACCGGAGCCTTTGACTCCGGTTCAGCCGCAAGCGGGGCCGATTCCACCACGGAAACCGCCGGGGTCCTGGCGGAAGAGGCCGCTATTTTATACGCGACACCGCCCAGGCTCAGGATCACAAAAGCCAGAAGCGCTAATTTCAGCGCCTTTTCCGGGCCGTTACCGCCGCGGGCGCATTGGTCCGCCATATTATTTCGCCGCCAGGATTATTTTTTTAAGGTCTTCCAATGATGGTACTCTGCCCGCAAACTTCACCTCGTCATTTATCACCAGGGCGGGCGTCATCATAACGCCCCTCTCGGTTATCCTGTCTATATCATCCACCTTTTCCATCTCGTACTCTATGCCAAGTTCTTTGGCCGCAGTTTCCACCGCCGCGTAAAGTCTGGCGCATTTCGCGCAGCCCATGCCCAATATCTGTATCTTGATCATATCCGCCTCCTTCTTATCGCGTAATCACCCAATTGAACAAAAATCCCGTAAACATGATCCCCGCGCCCACTATACCGAAAAAGATAAGCAGAAGCCTGACTTTCATCACACGCCTCAAGATCATAAATTCGGGCAGGGACAGACCGGTCACCGCCATCATAAAAGCCAGGGTGGTTCCCAGCGCCACGCCCTTTTCCGTAAGCGCGCTGACTAACGGAATAACCCCGGCGGCGTTGGAATAAAGCGGAATGCCCACAAGCGTCGCCAGCGGCACGGCATACCATTTATCCGCGCCCGCCCAGCGGGCGAGGAAGTTTTCCGGCACATAGCCGTGTATCCAGGCGCCGACACCTATGCCGATAAGCACATACGGCCATACTGTTTTAAGGATGTCCGACGTATATTCCCGGGCAAATGAAAGCCGCTCCGGCCAGGGCATCTCGGCCCCGAACGCGACATTCTTTATCCGCTTTGAAAGATCGAACCCCTCCAGCAAATGTTCAAGATTAAGCCTGCCGATTATCAGGCCGGAAATTACGGCTATGGTAAAACCGCTGAACGCATAAAGCATGGCTATTTTAACTCCGAACATGCCGAACAGCATCACCAGCGCCACCTCGTTTATCATCGGAGAAGCCACCAGAAAAGAAAAAGTGACTCCCAGCGGTATCCCGGTCTGGATAAAGCCCAGGAACAGCGGAATGGCGCTGCAGGTACAGAAAGGCGTCACTATCCCCAGGGCCGCGGCCCATAAATGCCCGGAGAAACGGCTTTTTTTGAGGATTATCTCCCTCACCCTTGAAGGAGGCAGGAAAGTGCGCAGTACGGAAACGGCGAAGATTATGCAGGAGAGCAGGATAAAGATCTTAATGGTGTCGAAAACAAAAAAATTGACCGCCCCCCCGGCCAGGGCGCCGGGGTGAAAACCCAGCAGGGAGTAAACAAACCAATCCGCGAAAAGCTGCACCGGTTTAAACATAGTCAGTTACCTCTTTTTTACGCCCGCCAGGCAGGCCGTGAAATCAAGCACGCAGGGGCAGATAAGGCGGTAATACAGCCAGTTCCCCTCCCGGCGGGCGGCCACCAGGCCGGCGTTCTTCAGAACCAGCAGATGTTTTGAAACCGTGGAAACGTCGTCCCCCACCATTCCGGTAAGCTCGCAGACGCAGGTTTCTTTCCTTTTAAGGGAATTGAGTATCAGCAGCCGGGTAGGATGCGCCAGAGCCTTTATCACGGCGGCCTGGGCGGCGTAATCGTTCTTTGTTTTAGGCTTCATATTTGGCTATTTTGCCAAATTGCCAAACGCTTGTCAAGAAAAAAGCCCCTTCGGGGGCTTTTCTCCGGAAGAGGCCGGCCTGCCGCCTATTTCGCTGCAGGAAGCGCGGTCACGGACAGATATCCTTTCAGGGATTTCATGTCCGCCTGGAAAGTCCGGCGTTTCAGGAACCGGGCATAAACGGCGTCCGCCAGCTTCTTCCCCCCTTCGATATCGGAGGGATAATGAACGCCGCTGATAACGCGGTTAAGCGCCGCCTCATCCGCGCGGGCAAGGAACTCGGAACGACGGACGGGAACAAGATGCGAAAGAACAAGCGCGTAGATCCGGGCGACGGTGGCGTGGCCGCTGGGATAAGACGGGCCGCCTATCCTGTCGAGGCAGTGTTTCAGGTCGGGAGCGCTCTCAAACGGCCGGGGCCTTTTGAAGCGGTCTTTTACCTTTACATTTATCCAGTCGGTCTCGGCCTTGAGGCGTTTAAAAATAGCCGCGGCCCCGTCCGGCAGAGGCCTGGGGAACGGGCTGATATCCCCGAAAAACTCGTCATACTCGGCGTGAGCTTCCGACCTGGCTTTTGCGCATTGCTCTTCCGTACGTTTTTGCTGCCAGTCGCGCACCGCTGCCAGATCCGCCAGGGCCTCCTTGGAACCCACGGCCGGCGGAACTTTTAATTCCGGGAATTGCTGCTGTTGCCGGGTAAGGTAATAAACCGTGCGAGGAGCGACCCACGTATCGGCCGCGTAAGCAACCGGGGCGCGGAAAACCGCAATCGCCGCGAGAAGAAAAAGTAACCTGAGTTTTCGCATGGACATATTAATTGACTCCTGAAAACACTTAAGATCGGGGCACCAGGAATTGAACCTGGAACTCATGCTCCCAAAGCACGCGTGAGAACCATTTCACTATGCCCCGCACTTTTGGCCCGGAACGCAAAGTTCACGGCTTCGGCAATTGCGGGATACGCAACGGTATTATTCTACTAAATAGCGCCGCCGGTTGGCAGGGCGTCCTGGAAAATATATAATAATCCAATCTTCCGGGATGGTGTAACGGTAGCACAAGCGGCTCTGAACCGCTTTGTCTAGGTTCGAATCCTAGTCCCGGAGGATTTTTAGACACTCATACGCAGACCCACTCGTTTCTCGACGACGGGCCGCGTTTTTTTCTGGTTCGAACCCGCTTTTCGACGTTTCCTGCAGGGTTCGAACCATTTTGGCGCAATTGCCTATATGCCGCAGCGGTTCCTCTATAAGAACGTCCAGTTTCCCGTCTTTCAGCGTCCAGTTGGTGCCCAGTGCGGCCAGAATCTCGCGCTTGACGGTATCATCCCCGCTTTCAAATGATTCCCTGGCTGTTTGCGCGAAATTGAGCGCCTTTTCAGCCTGGATCAGCCAGGCATCCACGCGGTTGTCGCTATCTCGCAATAGTTCGGTCAGTCTGGCCTTTTCTTTGATAAGTTCCTCTTTCTTGGCGAGGAACTGATCCTCGTCTATTTCCCCTGAAAGCCGCAGTTCCAGCAGCTTGTCCAGTTTCTGAACGCACTGGTCATAAGCCTTGCGTTGCTGGTCAATAATGTTGGCCCGCATCTCTGTTTCCCTG
Source organism: Elusimicrobia bacterium GWA2_56_46 (assembly GCA_001799575.1). Classification (GTDB taxonomy): domain Bacteria; phylum Elusimicrobiota; class Elusimicrobia; order Elusimicrobiales; family UBA9959; genus YA12-FULL-51-18. The sequence goes on along the minus strand of MGTT01000028.1, from coordinate 39,530 downwards.
CCGCATTCACCCCTCAATTTCTGAACCGCCCAGTCGCAAAAATCCTGGGGGATTTCAATGCGCTCAAGCAGTTCCTTCGCCTGCTTCTCCAAATCTTTTTCCTCGATACATTTCTGTCTGCAATTGGGATCTTTGCGCCTGGTGCAGTGGTAATAGATGTAATCGATAAGCCTGCCGCTGGAAGTCCGCTTATGTTTATTCTCCGCTGTAACCAAAGCCCCGCATTGGGCGCAGTGCAGCAATCCTCTGTAGGCAAAGAAATAGCTTTTGGGCCGCGTGGTCGTTTCGCTCTTAATGATGGCCTGCAATTTATCAAATTCAGCCTTGGTGAGCAGCGGCTCGTGATTGCCATGATGCCAAATCCCGCTGCCTCCAGGGTATTCATAAGCTCCGTAGTAAAATGGCAAGGACAACATCCTGTAAAAAGTGCTCAGCGCTATTTTGCGGCCATTGCGGTTCCTCAGGCACCATTGGTTGGTCGCAAGCGCGTGAACCTGCGGGAGAGTATGCGTCCGGGCAAGTATCATTCCAATCATGCGCCGTAAGGCAGGGAAGAGGTTCGGGTCCGGGGTGATAATGCGTTTTCCTTTCTCCTTGTCAGGCGAGTTCAGGTAGCCGGTCGGCGCCTGACCCGGACGCCAGCCCATTTCCGCCTTGCGCCGCAATTCCCGCTTCACGTTTGTCGCCAGGTCCCGCACATACTGGTTCGCCATCCCGAATTCGACCGACATCATCAGCACATTGTCGGTAGGCAGATAGGCGCGGTCATAGGTCTGGATATGCAGCAGCTTGCCCCGCTGAAGCATCCAGGATATTGTGCCGCCGTCAATCGGATTACGGGCGAGGCGGTCCAGCTTCCAGCAGATAATCCCCTGCGCCTCGCCGCGATCTATGCGCTTTATCATTTGGTTGAAAACCGGCCGGCCCGGAGCTTTCGCCGACTTGGATTCCGCAAAGCGTTCCACTATATCCAAATCGTCCCGTCCGGCGATCTTCAACAACTCGCCTATCTGGGAATCGATGGACGCTACCTGCCGGTCCTCGGAATCCGTGGACTTGCGGGCATACATGAAATATTTCATGTGCGGTTTCGCGTTATTCGTAAATGTCTGCATAATCTTACACCTGAATGATATACTCCGTTCCGCCTGAAATCAAGGCTTATGTAATTCGGGAGGTGGCGGGCTTCGCTGCCCACCGGATTGACTTTGAGATTTACTGCCCCACACTGCCTTAACAAGCCGGAGCAACTGCTCCGCCTTTTCGCGGGCGACGGCTTCGCTCAGATCCACCCCATAGTGTTGCCGGTAGAGATTGCGAAACTCGGCTATATCCTGGGCAGTCAGGTGCATAGAGCCTCAATACCCGCCTCCGGCTCCTGTAACCTCGTTCTTGACAGGGATTTTCCGCAAGGAAAGGCCATTACGGACCTTCCGCATACGCGCCCGCGCGGCTTCCAACTGCTCTGGAGTCAGCTCGCGTCTGGTCCATGCTCCGAACGCGGACAGAATTGTATCCGCTAAGGCGGCCGGGACAAACAACTCGGCCTCCCCGTCCAGCAGCCGGACCTGCAGCTTATGCTTCTGCGCCAGGGTTTTGGCTTTCTTCTTCTTGGCCGTCCAGACGCGGAACGTCTCGGCGGAATAGAGGTCTATCTCGGAGCCGTGCAAGCGGCCATCCACAATCTGCGCCGGACGGCGGACCTTGAGCATCGCCGCTCCGCTTTCAGGCTCCACGTAAGGCCGGTATGCTTTACGCAGGCCGAGCCGCTTCAAGTGTTCCTGGATTTCAGTGATTTTCATATGCCTCCCATGCGCTTATCTATTGTTCTCAAGGGACCGCCGCAGGGCTTCCGCAAGGTCCGTATCATGCCCGCCTGGGTCCATGTAATCTTCCATAAAGCGTTTCCCGCAGTGGGAACAGATGGCCGACTCCGGCTTGCTGATTTTGCCGCAATGATGGCATTTCCGCTTCTGGGGGCCGAAGTATTCGGAATCCGCACCGCCGAGGTCGCTCGTGTATAAAATCCTCGGCTCAACGCGCTGGGCTTCTACGGCCTGCAACGCTATCCATAAGGCGTCCAGCATATCGTCGTTCGCCCCATGCGGGAACTGTAAAAGTTCCTCCTCAAGCTGCCCCACCCAGTTCCCGATATCGCGCCGTGGCAACCGGATAGCGCCGCTTTCAAGCAATGGCGCCAGCCCGCGCAGCCGGGCGTGCTTATCGCCTTGCGTATTGATGGGCTTTAACGGCAGCAGCCGCGTTTCCGGATCGGTGCGCAGCGTCTCGATGAAAACGCTCTGGTAACCATTTGCCTCTATAGTTATAAGCCGGGGATGGTACAGCTTATGAATGCGCTTGACGGCTTTAAGCTGCTCCGCGAATGGGATGCGGTCGCGGTAGGCGTTTACTATATAGCATGTGCCGTCGCGGTCCATCGCGATAGTGACTATGGCAAAGCGCGAATTAGCTTCGGAGCGCCCGATAGCTAGGTCCACGCCCGTAAACATAGTCGGGCGGTCTGGCAGCTGCTCGTATCTACCTTGGTCGAGCCATGCTACTTTGAAGTCCGCGCCCTCCTGACCGCTTGGGTCGTTCAGCATCTGGCAGTTGAACGAAGCGGAGCCCATTTCCAGCATGAGCCGTTGAAGCTCTTCCTCCGGGAACCGTTTAGGGAACAGGATGTGCTTCTGGCCGGCTTCGTCCACCCATTGCGCCCGCTCCACTATCTTATGCCAGCTCGCGAACCCCGGATCGGTCAGGATTTCAGAATAAAGGTCGGCATAGTGATAGCGCGTCCCTATCACGACTATTTGCCCCTTCGGCTCCAGCATAGGCAGCACCACGGAGCGGAACCAATGGGAGGTCTTGTTACGCTGGCCCATCGTAAGCGAATTATTAACAGAAATCAGGTCGTCCGCGAGGATAAGGTCCGGGTGCATGGAGACTACCGTTCCCAGGACACCGCAGACAGCTATGGACGGCTCTTTCATTATCTTCGTGCGCGGGATGGTGATAGAGGTATCCGTCCATTTCCCGGCGTTAACGTCCAGCCGCCCATAGCGCCGTTTGAAACGCTTGTTCTTGATGATATGCTCCTTTATCTCATGGAGGAAGCTCTGCGCGTTTGCCAGGATTTCATTAAGCAGCAGTATACGCAGGTTCGGGTTCTTGGCCAGCCGCCAGAGCGCGTACGCGACAGTAACCGCCGTGGTCTTAAGATGCGAGCGCGGCGATAAGAGCAGCATATGGTCGTGGCGCAGGAGTGCCTCATACCAGGACAGGTGAAGCGGGCCGAGCGCGTCATAGCCCAATGTCTCCCTGGCGAATGTGAAGAAATCAGACAGCGGATCCACCGCCTGAGCCCGTGTTTTACGCTTTGGTTGTGCCATTTTGAGCCTCCCGTTCTACGAAATAGTGCCTTGTTCTACAAACCGTTCTAAAACAGCCGGTTTCGCTCTCGTCGAGGAATTTGCCCGTTCTAGAACGCTTGGCGGAATTATTTCCAGTTTTTGTTCTAGCCTCGGGCGAGAGGGGAGCTTGCCGCCTATTGGCCCGCTTTTTTACGCTATTTTTTCCGGCGGTCTTCATAGCCCTGCCCTCCGACGAGAAATAGTCACTTGAATGCACATTCAATTGCCTCCAGGACGCGGTAACGCCGACGTTTCGCCCGCCTTCTGCGGCGATGCGGCGACTGGCGCGTCCGACGGCGGCGCGGTCTTTTGTTGTTCGAGGGCGGACACGTCCACGCTGGCCTCGACGATATTTTTTTCAGAAGGTGTGCTGACTTTGCTCGACTTATGCTGCCTCAGGATGAGCAGAGTGTCCTCGGAAGCCGACCATTCCTGGTCGTCATCCGACGACGGGACCTCAAGCCTCTGCGCGGCCTGAGTCTGTTTATCGTGCAAAACCGCAATCAACAAGCCCAAATCTTTCACGCCCTTAGGCGAATCTTTCTTGAGTTCGATCTTCAACCGCTCAAACGCGAGAGCGATAGTGACGGCGCATTGCTCGATGAACCGGCGCGTGCGCAGTATACTCTTAGGTGACGACGAAACAGAATCCGCAGGAACCAGCCGGTCGGCATGCTCCACCCAATACGAGGCGAGAGACTTTGAAACGCCGACATCCTTAGCTACGACGCTAAGCGACTCGCCGTTCTGTATCCTGGCGACAGCCTTCTGGATGTCCTCGGTCTTGTGCCGGGCCTGCGGTTTACGTTTCATAGCTTCCCCTTGCGTCCTTCCAGCTTTATGCGCTCGCGATAGGCAAGTGCCTCTTTCTTGAAATGCTCGTCGGCATTCACGCCCGCTTGCCGATACCCAAGAAAGTGTTTTTCATGGCCGCACAGGAAGAAATGCTCGTCTATCTTGGCGCGAACACCAGCAACCTCTGCGATTAGCCTTTTCGTGCCATCTTTGGGTACGCCTACCAGCGCCCAGCCGATCAACGGGCTGGTTTCGAATAGCCGCTCGCCTTCCGGCACCGCATAGACGGCCTCCCACTCGCTTGTGGCTATCCAGCTTATCAGCGGACCTCCGGTATACAACTTCTCCGGCGGCTCACCAGCCGGGTTTTTCGTTTTTATCTTTTTCATTTTCACGTTCCTCCTTTTTCTGCTGGCGGCGGCGCTTTTCCACCGACGGCCACAACCTTTCTATATCCGCAAAAGCGAGGTTTCTCCGCCTGCACACTTCTTTAAGATGCGCCTCCATCTCCAGTGCTTTGCGCTCAGTGTCGGATATGGGTTCCTCAGTAGGCGCGGGCAACACGGCCCTTACGGTGCTGCCGGGAAAGGCCTTTTTAAGATTCGTGAGCCCGGCCACGTCTTCTGGCGGGGAATCCTTTAGCAAAGCGAGTTCGTCAGGATTAAAAAGCGATTCGGCTGGACTTGAAGGTAGGGTTTGCGCTACTTGAGTAAGTGAACCTGTGAACGTAGGTGAACCTTTTCCTATTACCTTAGTGTTTAGAATATTATTTTCATCAACTATAGGTAGGGTTGAATTAGGTTCACTAAGGTTCACAGGTTCACTGCCCTGGCCGATCATATAGATCAGCTTCCAGCGTTTTGCCCGCTGGCGTTCGCCTGCCAGGACAATACGCAGCTCGCCAAACTGCCGGTCGCGCATTTTGACAAGCTCCTGCCCCAAGCGCGTCTTCTGGCTCTTTTCGCTGCCCTTTCCCAACTCAGGCCCGTCATCAAGTGCGCTAGCCAATTCGAATAGTTCGGAAACGCCTACTTCAGCTCCCTCGAATTTATCCCACCACGCTTTAACAAGCACGCGCCAGGCGGCGCTCTCGGCATCGGAATCAGCGTAAAATTGCTCCAGATTACCAAGAAACCCGCTAATGCCCGCGTTACCCAGGATGCCGCCCATAACTTCAGACCAGGATTCGAACATGCCAAGCGTCCGACCTTTGGCCAATGGCCGCCCCGCCTTAAGCCAGGATTGGATAAGCGTAAGGCTGGCCCATACCAGCTCCCCGCGATGCTCTTTTACCCAGCTGCGCAAATCATGATGCCTGAAACTCTGCCGCAGCCAGGGCTGATCAATCTTGGCGTCCAGTCGCACCCGGACAGTGCGCCTCGCCATCTCGCTCGAAAGCGCCGGATTATTGCCGGTCGCCAGCCACATACAGCGCACGGGGAGGCTGATAATCTTTGATTCCCCCAGTACCCGGTCTTCCCAGCACGGCGACGTGATGGCCGCTGAAAATGCGGCCGAATCCAGACGCCGCCTGATGTTATCCAGCATGACAATAGACGGGCCGGTCATCAGCTTGGCCGTGATGCGTTTGCGGTATTCGTCCTCATCGCGGCCCTCGGTCATGGTGGTTACCGGCCGGCCCTGCGCGGGATAGGTGATAACATCGGTTATCAGGGTTTTTCCCGTGCCGGGCGAGGGCGCTTCTATCAGGTAAAGCGGGGTCGGCCCGGTTATAAGATCACGCGCATGCGGCAGTATCTGCATAGAAACGGCATGGGCGCGCTCGGCTTCGGAAACGAACGGGAAATCGCACAGTAGCTCGGTTAGCAAATTTTTGGCCTTGGTTAATTCTTCGCCATCAGGCTTATCGGAGACAGTAGGGACGATGAATCCCAGGGCGGGAGCATAATAGGTCCGGCTTGCTTCATGATAGCCCGGCGCGGTCTCAAGGCGGCCGTCAGGGGCAAAGACCGGGGATTCCACTACTCTGGTCAGGACAGGAAGCGGGATATTCGGCGTGGCCAGCATATCCTTAACCACGTGTATGGGCGGCAAAGCGGGCACACGGTCGCCATCTTTATTCTTGATGTACCAGAAGATATGCCGGGCGAGCAGGTGGCGCAGCCGGTCCTGGGTTATATCACGTAAAATCGGGCGGCTGTCATCATTGGACTCGATCCGCATGGGTATCCCGCCGCAACGGAACCATTTCGGCGGGCGATTGGCGTTATGCACAGCCGCCCAGGATAGGCCCGTCACTTCTGTAAGGTTGTTATTATCAGCGCAAATCGCCGGAATGGCCACGCATGGCGCATCTGTTTCTTTATCTTTCGGCTGAGGCGCAGGAACGGCGGCTTCTAATGCTTTCCTAAACGCGGCCTCGAAATTCTCCGGTGAGTGTTTATGCAGGTCATTAGCGTCTTTGATACCGTTTAGCGTGATTACAGACACCGAACCCTGCCACCCAAGTTCAGCTAATCGCCGCGCAACGCCTCTGACAAAACTTTCCCCGCCCTGATCAGGTTCCTGCAAAATATAAATACGCGGAATACCTTCAAGTTGCTCCGGCTGCAGGAGCTTGGCCATCTCGGCGCCGGGGAGGCCAAGTGCCGGGAATTTATGGAACCAGAGCGACCAACAATCGCTTTCGCCTTCGACCAGAACAAGATATCCCGCCTCCTTGGCCATTGACAGCTTCCATAAGCCGTAAGGCATCAAGATGCCTTTACCTTTCGACCAGGCTGAACCCTCCTTAGCTTTGAGGGCCGAGCGCATGCGCTGACGCGGCGACATGGCCCCATCCTGCCGACGATAAGTAATCCGCACGAACTGCTTGTCGAAAAGATCTATCTGGTCTATGACACCCAACTCTTTAAGGAAGTCTTCTGGCAACTTTTTGTCTGCCGCTAACTCTGAAACGGTAAGGCTTTTCTGCGATGGCCGTTTCGGGAACAGGTCCCGCATCTTGAGGCCGAGCTGCCCGAGGACATCTTCGGTCCGGCAACCAGCGAAACATTTCATCAGCACCCGCCCGTCGTCGCCTGTGCTTATAGACAAGCTATTCTCCTTGTCCTCGTGCGCGGGGCAGCGGGCAAGGAAGCCCTTGCCGTTTTGCCGCACTTTATCCAGCCGGCCAAGGAGAGAATCTATCAGCTCGCTTTCATTCATGCTCATTGCTCTTTATCACAGTACTTTTCCCCAGCATTCTCTCGATTTTTTCCAGGTCCTGGGGCAGGTAGTAGCGCTTTCCGTTCGATAGCCGCCGGGCCGGTGGGATTTTGCCGACTTCCTCCCAGTAGTAAAGCTGCGACCTGCTGATGCACAGGCTCTGCAGCATGTCTTTGACGGTGAGTATTCTCATTTGTTCGCCTCCTTTCACGCTCATCATATTCATCATGGAAAATGTTGTAGAATTCTAAAACATCCCAAATCCGGCCTGATTGGCGCGATTTGGTATACCATGAAAAAAAGAAATGCCTTCCCCGGCTATGGGGACAATTTCGAAACTGATTCTTTCGAGGATTTAGCCGAGAGCCTTGTAAAATACGGCGGCGAGCCACGGTTCCTGGAATTTCTCAGGAGACTTGCGCCGCCCGCCCTTCTGAAATACGCAAAGCCGCGCCATGATCAGAAATATTGGAATACGCGGGAGCGCGCGGTTCTCAGGCTATACGGCGAACTTCAGGGATACTACCCGACGATCTCCGCCGAGGAATTGGTTACGCTGAGTTCCCTGGCTGACAAACTCTCGGTCCTCGGGGCTTTTCAGAAAGCCGCGCCCGCCGCGCTGCACGGCGTTAAGCGCGGAGCACCGATCCGAAGATATGAACTTTACTTCTGGTTTGCCGCTCTGGTGCCATACACTCTGTTTGCCACAGGGCGGGTCCGTTGGGACTGGATTGGCCGTTGGATAGATTTGGTCGCAGTTACGGATGATGACCGGATTTTGGAAAAGCCGCAGCATTACTGGAATAAGGTTGTCCAGTCCAAAGCGCAAGGCAATGGCCTTTCCCTCCAAATGCGCTCTATCTTTATGAGCGGCACTAATGCCTACCGGCAATGGCTGCGCGAAGGGAAACCCAAATTCCCCAAGCAAGTAAAGAGCCCGGCCCCGCCATTGAAAATAACGGACGTTTCCAAGCTTAAGAAGAGACTTGCGATGTGGAAGTTAGCCCCGTCAAAAGATGAACGAAGATATGTTGAGGCGGTTATTCGGATGCTTCCTGCCTTGCGGGAGCAGTTTCAGCAATTCTTGTCAGCTAAACAGCCTGCACAGCGCTAAAACCTCGGGTGGGCCCGACGGCAGGTTTCTTTCAAGGCGTTGAAATCCAGATTCAGATATTTTTGAGTGGTCTGCAAGCTGCTGTGGCCGAGCAGAAGCTGCAGCGACCGCAGGTCGGCATGCCCCGCCAAAAGATGCACCGCATACGAATGCCTCAAGAGATGGGGATGGACTGACCGCGTAATCCCCGCCCTTGTGGCGTGAAGCTTGAATCTGCGCCAGAAGCCGTTCTTGCTGAGGCGGCTTCCGGACCGGGATAGGAATAAGGCGGCGGACGGGGCGGCGAATCGCCTATTCCTTATATTTATATACCACCTCAGCGATTCGGCGGCCATCTTCCCTATCGGCACCAGCCGTTCCTTGGAGCCTTTGCCTAAAACCTTAACGTATCCCTCGTCAAAATGAACATGCGCCGCCTCCAGCCCCAGAGCCTCGCTGATTCGCAGACCGCAATATAGAAGCTCCAGGATGGCCCTGTCGCGGATGCCGGTAAAGCTGCGACCAGACGGCGATACCAGCAATCTCCGGACCTCTTCGATGGACAGCGGCTCGCTGACGCGCATTGTTAGCTTGGGAAGCCGCAGGTCCGCCGTCGGATCGCTCGAAGTGTCCCCCTGCGCCATCAGAAAATGATAAAAGGCACGGACCGCGATCGCGGCACAGAATATTGACGGCGACCGGAGGCCTCTCCGATGCAGTCCGGCCAGATAGGCCGTTACAACTTTACTTGTGGCGGCGGCAGGCACTATACCGCGTTCCTTGAGCGTATTCAGGTAAGCCTTGAGGTGATGGCCGTAAGTGGCGACGGTGCTTGCGGCCAGGCCGCGCTCATTCCGGAGATGCGAGAGAAAGCCTTCCTGTAAAGTGTCCGCCTTCATAAATCTTCTGTCCTATGCCGTCTTCCTGACAACTTTGACGCGCTTCTTATCGTCCTTAACGACTTGCCAGCCTTTGCGCGTATAGCACACAAGTCTGGCGCGGACATTGGCGTTTATATCGCGACCCTTGGCGGCTTCACCAGCTTTCTTGGTCACCTCGGCGGCGATCTCGGCCACCATCTTGCCCCCAGCCAGCAGATACGGGTCTATAATAGCCGACAGCGACCCGGCTTTCTTCGCCTTGGTCTTGCCGCCCTTACCTTTGCCGTTGAGCTTCAGCAGTATGCGGGATTCCTTGTCGATGCCCTTCTCGTCATACGGTCGCAGTTCGTAATCGCCGTTCACGCCGACAGCCGTGCCGGTGGTTTCCAGTTTAATCTGGAACTTACCGGCCTTGGATCCCACCAGCGTGACCGGGATACCTGTCCTGGAGAGATATTTCTCTCCGACCTTTGCCTCGCTTGCTTTCATGGCCCTACCTCCTTGTCTGCTTCTGACCTGGCTTTCTTGAAATACTCAATTACCAGCGCGGCAACCAACTTTATATCGCCGCCGATATGCCAGTCTATGTTGTCCTGCGGAATCATGCAGGTTTTGTAATCGTAGATGGTGAATACCATGCCGTTTATGCGGCCAAACCATTCCACCTGAATCTTCCCATCGGGAGACCGACCGGATTGCGGCTCGCCAAAGATGCGCACGAGGTCTTTGTAGTAGGTTCCGGCCGGCATATAGCCCATCAAGGCCGTTCCGTAAATATCGCCCTGCCCCATCTCCAGCTTCGCTTCCAGCGTTATCATTATCTTCATCTTGTCCTCCTTCAGATCTCAGGCGCGGGGGAAGTACCCGGCCAGCGCGGGGTCGGAGCGGTATGCGGCCAGCAGCTTCGCCGCCGTCTTTGCGGCCCGCACAAGACGTGCCCGCGTCTGCCAGTCCAGCGTGGAGTGGAAGATATCGTTCCGCATGATATCTTCGATGTATTCGGCGTCCTGCCTATTCACGCCGGTGGCTTTGATTATCAGGTCCTGATAAAAGGTCATTGCGTCCTCCCGTTCAGACAATCGGCGCGGCCTCGTAGCCGGCTTTGATGAGCCGATCGAAATCCACGGGGCGGCAGGTCCAATAAGAACCGTCATCACCGTGAATGATGTAGCCCGGCCACTTCGACCTGTTGCTCCAGCTTATAGCGTTCTTAAGCTCCCGGAATCGGAATACCCGTTTTTTCAGCTTCTCGAACTCTCCGTGATTCATGCTGTTACCCTCCTTTTACGTCGGCCGCCCGTCGGCATGATCATGATCTACAAGGTTTCTTCGAAGAAAGCAAGGCATTTCCTCGCGCCTGAAAAACAGAACCCACTTTGCTCCTGGCTATCAGAGTTTCTGAATTTTCCGCACGTACGGCAGAAATCCCTCGGCCGGCTTCCGGGTCAATAACCACCACAAGAATTTATCGAAGCCGCCCCAGACAATCTCGCCATCTGAATGTATCTGGATAGAGAATTCTGTAATCACTATTTTTCGCTTCTTCGGCATAGAGCCCCTCCTCGGCACGTCGCCAACAAGAGGAACCTACCTTCAATGCAGTGGCCGAGTCAACCCACTTTTTATGGAAATCTCTCTTAAAGTAAAGTATTTTTGTATTAAATGATTTATTTGTGGTATAATATTCGCCGGCCAACTAGCCGGCTAAAACATATGGTTACAACAGCAGCCGCAGAGATAGGCTTTTCTCTTTCGCCCGAACAACTGGAAATCGCATCCCAGGACTTGGTCGGATTCCGATTTGGAGATAGGGGCACCCATACCAGCCGGACGATCATGCTGGAAGAATTGTCCACCCTTATGCAGGATTCAGACCCAGCCACAACCCGCGCAGAATACCGCTCCTTAATCATTGACCAGAATTGCCTGGGAAAACGCACAGCCGCAACACGCAAGCTTTCGGACCAGCGGCTCAGCGAACTCTATGGCCTTGATCCCCGTATCATGATTTTTAGACTGATGCGACGCTTATGGCAATCGGATGAACGGGGGCGGCCCCTCCTGGCCCTGCTGCTCGCCCTGGCTCGCGATCCTCTCCTGCGGATGACCGCTCAGCCCATCATCCGCATGCGCACCGGAGAAGAGCTCGGACGGCAAACCTTAACCGATGCCCTCAACAGGGGAACAGGGTCCAGGTTTAATGAAGCGGTTCTGGATAAGATCGTCCGCAACACCTCGGCATCATGGACCCAATCAGGCCATCTAAAGGGACACAGCCGCAAGAACAGGCAACCCGTCCGCCCCACCCCAATTGTGGCCACCTACGCCCTGACCCTCGGCTACATCTTGGGCGCACGGGGTCACGCCCTGCTGGAGACCATTTGGGCAAAAGTCCTGGATATTTCCACGGACGAGCTGATTTTCATCGCGATGGACGCCAAACGTGCCGGATATATCGACCTAAAGTCCTCCGGCGGCGTCATCGACATCTCTCCGGTCCAGCTATTCACCGATGAGGAAAGGCGGTTGCTCCATGGGACGAATTGAAGACCTGGCTACACGATACCACAGCTACATATCCGCGCCTTGGCAGCGGAACCTGGCTGGCGCGCAGAAGACCATCTTCGTGGTGTACGACAAAGACGACGAACGCAAACTTCGCGCCCGGCTCGACGAGTTCGAGACCCGCACCACGGAAGCCGGGCATTCCTGGAAGCTCTTCGACTTTACCCCAGTCTTCGCAAAATGGATGTCGGAGATGGATTATCGGGAGTCCTACTTCGAGGAACCAAAGGACCTCTCCATGAAACTACAAATCGAGTTCGTCCGGTTCGCAGCCGATGAGTTACGCAAGACCCTTAACTCCCCGGAAGTTACAGAGGATACCGTCATCGGCGTCTATGGGATCGCGAGCCTCTTTGGCTACACGAAAGTTTCTCTGGTGCTCAAAGAGGTGGAGCAAGACATTAAGGGCCGGCTTGTCTTGTTCTTCCCGGGGGAATACGAGAACAACAATTACAGACTGCTCAATGCGCGCGACGGCTGGAACTATCTGGCGGTCCCCATTACCCTCCATGGCGGAGTAATAACAAAATGAAAAACAGCGAAATCTTCCAACGTAATCCATCCACCGCAAAGCTCCTTAACGACGGCGTAGCGGCCGTGACCGAGGGCTCGACACAGAAGGAGATCGACACTCTCCGCTATGAGATAGAGCACTTCGTATGCGAGGGCCAATATAAGGAAGGAATGATCCGCATCCTCGAATCGTTCATCGGGAACGTCGGATCACCAGTACAGCCGGCAGCCTGGGTCAGCGGCTTTTTCGGAAGCGGCAAATCGCACCTACTCAAAATGCTGCGCCACCTATGGGTGGATACAAAGTTCTCCGACGGGGCCACCGCACGCGGCCTCGTAAGCCTCCCGCAGGAAGTAGCGGATTTATTCAAGGAGCTTAGCACCGTGGGGAAACGCCACGGCGGTCTCCACGCCGCATCCGGCACACTCCCCTCCGGTGGAGGGGCAAGCGTGCGCTTGACCGTCCTGGGAATTGTGCTCAAGTCCAAAGACCTTCCCGAATCCCTGCCTCAAGCCCGCTTCTGCATCTGGCTCAAGAAGAACGGACTCTACGACAAGGTCCGAAAGAGCGTTGAGGCGGCTGGCAAGGACTTCAACCGCGAACTGCAAGACCTCTACGTGAGTCCTTTGCTGGCCAAGGCCTTGCTCTCAGCCGACCCCGCCTTTGCGCCGGACGAAAAACAGTCCCGTGCCACGCTTCGGGCACAGTTCCCGGTGGTAGAAGACATCACAACAGCCGAGTTCGTACAGATGATCCGCGAAGTTCTGACGGTCGATGGGCAGATCCCTTGCACTATCATCGTTCTGGATGAGGTCCAGCTCTATATCGGCGACAGCGCCCAGCGTTCGACGGATGTCCAAGAGGTAGCCGAGGCACTGTGCAAACAGACCGACAGCCGGATCATGCTCATCGGCGCGGGACAGACCGCTCTGGCGGGCAGTGTCCCGCTCCTCCAACGTCTGCGCGGCCGGTTCACCATCCCGGTAGAGCTCTCCGACCTCGACGTGGAGACGGTCACGCGACGCGTCGTCCTGGCCAAAAAGGCCGACCGGGTCAAGGCTGTCCAGGAATGCCTGGATTCCCATGCCGGCGAGATCGACCGTCAGCTCGCGGGCACTACCATCGCGGCCCGCTCGGAGGACCGAAACATCATCGTTGAGGATTATCCCCTGCTGCCGGTCAGAAGGCGCTTTTGGGAGCACGCCCTGCGCGCGGCCGACGTGCCTGGGACTACTGCCCAATTGCGCACCCAACTGCGCATCGTCTACGACGCAATCCGTGATATCGCTGACAAACCGCTCGGGACTGTCGTGCCGACGGATTTTATTTTTGAGCAACTCCAGCCGGACCTCCTGCGAACCGGCATACTTCTGCGAGAGATAGACGAAACCATCCGCAAGTTCGACGACGGCTCCCACGACGGCATTCTGAGGCGCCGACTTTGCGGCCTGATTTTCCTGATCCGAAAACTGCCCCGCACTCAAGGTGTGGATATTGGTGTCCGGGCGACCGCTGAGATGCTTGCCGATCTCCTGGTCAGCGACCTGGGCAGCGATGGGGCAAACATGCGCCGCGATGTGCCCCGCATCCTTCAGAAGCTGGTGGACGACGGCAAGCTCATTAAGCTGGATGAAGAGTACAGCCTTCAGACCCGCGAGAGCAGCGAATGGGAAAGAGAGTTTCGCAACCGGCAGGCCCGACTCAACAACGACCCTACAGCGGTGACCGGAAAGCGGGCGACACTGTTTTCTGCAGCGCTCAATGAGAGCGTCGGAGGAATCAAGCTCATGCACGGCAAGAGCAAGGAGCCGCGCAAGATTGTGCTCCACTTCGGTGACCAGCCCCCGGTGGCAAAGGGCCACGAGATTCCCGTCTGGATACGGGACGGCTGGGGCGACAGCGAAACCTCCGTCCTCAATGCGGCCCGCGCTGCCGGAGCGGACAGTCCCATAGTGTTCGTATTCATTCCCAAAACCAGTCCCGAGGACCTCAAGAAGGTCATCGTGGATTGTGAGGCAGTGAGGTCCACCCTTGACTTCAAGGGCGTACCCAACACCGAGGAAGGCCGCGAGGCACAAAATGCGATGAAGGCACGCCTCCAGGAGGCGGAATCAAAGCGGGATGAGATCATCCGCCAAATCGTAGACGGTAGCAAGGCTTTCCAGGGCGGCGGCACAGAGTGCTTCGGTGTCGAACTCTGCGACAAGGTCCGGGCCGCAGCCGAGGCTTCCCTGGACCGACTCTTCCCGAATTTCCGGGAGGCGGATCATGACCGCTGGGATGGCGTTATCACCCGGGCCAAGAACGGGGATGAGGCGGCGCTTAAGTTGATCGGCTTCAACGACAAGCCGGCAAAACACCCCGTCTGCGCCGCGATACTCTCAATTGTCGGAGCCGGAAAAAAAGGCAAAGAAGTCCGGGCCAATTTCGAGGACAGCCCTTATGGTTGGTCGCGCGATGCCGTAGACGCGGGACTCATCCTCCTGCACACCGCCGGACACCTGCGCGCGGTTCATAACGGGACCAGCCTCCCCATCGGCAGCCTCGACCAGTCAAGGATATCAATCGCAGAGTTTCGTGTCGAGTCCGTCAACATTGATGCCGCGCAGAAGATTAAGCTGCGTAAACTCTTCCAGACTGCGGAAATCCAGTGCAAGCCCGGCGAGGAGCTCGCCAAGGCCGAGCAGTTACTGACCAAGCTGTTAGAGACGGCCAGCCGCGCCGGTGACGATGCCCCCATGCCTGAACGCCCTGCGCTGGCCCACATCGAAACGCTACGCAGTATGGCCGGCAATGAACTCCTTTCCGCCATTCTGGCCCAGCATGACGTTCTCACCAATAACCTCAAGGAGTGGGCCGGAAAGGCTGAATTGGCGGCCAAGCGCCTTCCCGCCTGGGCAACGCTGGAGAAGCTTCTATCCTACGGCAGCCAGTTGTCAGGGATAGAAGATCTGCGCAAGCAAGCCGTAGCTGTACGCGAGGATCGCAGACTGCTTGATTCGAGCGACCCAGTCCCACCAATACACAAGGCAGCGGTCAAGATACTTCGGGAAGCGGTAAACCATGCATTGGCAGAATACGCCTCCGTATTCAAGAAGCAGATGGATCAGTTGGAATCCAACGAGACCTGGGGCAACCTCAAAGCGGCCCAGCAAAAGGCTATCCTCGAAGATGCCGGCATAGCCACCGCGCCCAAGTTGGATGTCGGTGACGACGAGGCTCTGCTGCAGTGCCTGGAATCCTGCCCGCTGGACTCATGGAAGGTCAAGACCACGGCCTTACCGCAGCAGTTCATACAGGCGCTCTTGACTGCGGCGAAGCTGCTTGAGCCCAAGACCCAGCATGTCCATCTGACGAGCCCGACACTGAAGACAGCTGAAGACGTGAAGGCCTGGGTATCAGGGAAGGAAAAGGAATTGCTGACCCATATAAAAAAGGGCCCGGTGGTGATCTCATAGGCGACTAATATGCCAGCACTCCCCACAGACCTTCGAAACAAACTGGAACGCGCCATCATCGACGCCCGGGACCGGGCCGAGGAAGGCGCTCGCGCAGCCTTGGAAGCCATGGCGGTCCATCACCATGAGCCTTATCCGCACCAGAGCCCAGATGAGCGTCGGCTGCGCAATCATCTGCGGGCACACGCACGGCAGTTAGGGGATGGACAGGGCGCCAGCGGTCGGCTTCATATCTCCCACTTGGCACATGAGTGCGCGTACGAGCACTGGCACCGGATGGTCTTCGCCAGGTTCCTGGCCGAGAACGACCTCCTAATCGAACCGACCCATGGGGTGCCGATGAGCCTCGCGGAATGCAAGGAACTAGCCGATAAGGAGAAGGTGGACCTGTGGCTCTACGCAAGCCGGTGTGCGCAGCAAATGCTTCCGCAGATATTCCGGCCGGATGATCCGTTACTCCAGGTGGCACTCGCGCGGGAGCATCGTCTAAAGCTTGAGACCATCCTAAGCGGGCTTCCGCCCGAGGTGTTCAAGGCCGATGACTCTTTGGGCTGGGTCTACCAGTTCTGGCAGAGTAAGAAGAAGGATGAAGTAAACAGCTCTGGCGAAAAGATAACCGGCGACACTTTGCCGGCCGTGACCCAGCTCTTCACCGAGCATTACATGGTGCTCTTTCTCCTGCACAACACTATCGGGGCCTGGCATGCGGGGAAGGTGCTGGCGGCCAATCCGAAGCTGGCCGAGAATGCCAAGGACGAGGATGAACTACGGCGGGCGGTGGCGCTCAAGGCCGCGGGCGGGTACTCGTTCGATTATCTGCGCTTTGTGCGAGGCACGGACGGCAAGGGCGGGCCGTGGCGGCCGGCGGCGGGGGTGTTCGAGGGGTGGCCGAAAAAGGCGGCCGAGTTGAAGGCGCTCGATCCGTGCTGCGGGTCGGGGCATTTCCTGGTGGCTATTTTCGAGCTGCTTTTTCGCCTAAGGATGGAGGAAGAGAAGCTGAGTTTGGCTGCGACGGTGGATGCTGTCCTGAAGGACAATATTTTCGGGCTTGAGCTTGACGCTCGCTGTACTCAAATTGCAGCCTTCAATTTGGCGATTTCTGCATGGAAGCATTTAGGCTGGACTAAATTGCCCGCACTAAATATTGCATGCTCCGGCCTAGCAGTGAATGCAAAGAAGGATGCTTGGCTAAAAATATCTAGCGGGGACGATAAACTTTCCTTCCCATTAGGCCAAATGTGGGAATTATTTCAGCAGGCGTCTGTATTGGGAAGTCTTATTAATCCGAACCTCCTACCCCAAGTAAAGATCGGGGACCCCATCACATTCGCCGATCTACGTCCCGTTATAGAAAAAGCTCTCACCCTTGAAGGCAAAGCCGAAGATGACTTTACCGAAATGGCTGTTGCTGCCCAAGGCATGGCTCGTGCTGCAGAAATCTTGTCTGACCACTTTACTTTTGTCGTTACCAATGTTCCGTATCTTGGTCGAGGGAAACAAGACACTGCTCTGAAAGGCTACTGCGACCGGATTTATCCAGAAGCTAAAGCTGATTTGGCCACATGCTTCATCAGTCGATGTCTTGATTATGTTCGAAAAGGCGGCAGTGTCGGCCTGGTGGTTCCATGGGGGTGGACATTCGCAGCCAATTATCAATTATTTCGTGAAAATATTTTACAGAATGTCACTATTAACTCTCTCCCCAAACTGGGGGAAGGTGGGTTTGAGAGTTCCGCAGCGGCGGGCGCTTTCGTAATTCTGCCCATTCTGTCAAAAATATCCCCCTCTGAAAACAATACTTTCTTCGCAATAGATGCTGCTGAGGTCGACACCCTAAGCGAGAAAGAAAAGATGCTCCGGAACGGCGTCCATCTTTGGCTCAACCAAAAGGCCCAATTGGAAAACCCAGATTCTCGCATTCTATTCGGAGATGCAACAAAAGCCCCACTGCTTTCCCGCCAGGCGAACAGCTCCCAAGGCATAAAGACCGGCGACGATGCCTTCGCCAAGAGGTTCTTCTGGGAATTTGAGGCCAATCAAGATAATTGGAAATGGATGCGGAGCACAGTTGATGCAACAATCGATTATGGCGGATGTGAATACGTCTTGCGTTGGCAAGGGAACGGCTCGCATATTGCTCGTCTACAGGGGCAAGCAGCTTGGGGCAAGAAAGGCATAGCAGTGAGTTTAATGCGCGAATTACGAAGCAGCATTTACTTGGGCGAGATTTTTGACAGCAATGTCGCTGCAGTTGTAATCGATGATCCGAAGCTCCTTCTTCCTCTGTGGGCTTATTGTTCAAGCAGCCAATTTAATGCAGAGGTTCGCAAGATTGATCCCGAAATCAAGGTGGAAACAGGTTCGGTAACAAAGATCCCATTTGACCTCCCACATTGGCAGGAAGTAGCATCGCGACAGTATCCCAAAGGGATACCAGCACCACATTCCGAGAACCCAACACAGTGGCTCTTTTCAGGCCACCCAAAAGATTCTACGGACCCTTTACATATATCTGTCGCACGTCTCTTGGGATATCGCTGGCCACGCCAAACCGGCTCCACTTTCCCCGACTGCCCAACACTGAACACCGACGACCTTGAGAAATTTGCCGACGATGATGGAATCGTCTGCATCCCCTCAGTCCGTGGGGAGAACCCCGCCGCCGACCGCTTCGCCACACTTCTCGCCGCCTGCGGCATTAAGCCCGACCGCGACCTCGATAAATGGCTCCGCGACAGCTTCTTTGAGGAGCACTGCAAACTCTTTCATCATCGCCCATTCATCTGGCACATCTGGGACGGTCGAAGCCGCGACGGTTTCCACGCTCTCGTCAATTACCACAAGCTGGCCGAGGGGAATGGCAAGGGCCGTAAACTCCTGGAGAGCCTCACCTATAGCTACCTTGGTGAATGGATAAACCGCCAAAACGACGGCGTCAAGAATGGCGAAGAGGGTGCTGAGGACAGGCTCGCGGCTGCAACAGAACTCAAAAAGCGCCTAGAGGCCATCCTTAAGGGCGAACCGCCCTTTGATATCTTTGTCCGCTGGAAGCCCATCCACCAGCAGCCCATCGGCTGGGAACCTGACATCAACGATGGTGTCCGACTAAATATTCGCCCCTTTCTGGTCGACGACCTTCCCAGCGGACGCACCGGCGCGGGCATTCTCCGCTGGAAGCCCAACATCAAGTGGGACAAGGACCGTGGCAAGGAGCCCCATCGGCCCAAGGACGAATTCCCTTGGTTCTGGGATGGCAATGATTTTACTGGAGTCAGAGCAAATGACTCCCATTTAACAACTGAGCAGAAACAAAAGGCAAGACTTAAAAATAGCATTACCAAATAAGCACTTTTTGCTATTAATCGCTTGCTTTTTGTCACAGAAAACTATAGATTTGTGTGACAAGATATGAAACAAAAAAAGGCAATAAAAGGTATTGAAGGCAGAATAATCGCCTCGATCATCCACCGGGGCCGCGGAGCGGTGTTTTTCGGCACCGAATTCCTTAACATGGGACGCCCGACTGCTGTCCGCCAAGCGCTATCACGTCTTGCGCGCGTGGGCACCATAAAGAGGATTGGAACCTCTCTTTATTATTACCCATCGTTCAATGAAAAACTAGGTGGAGAGCTGCCGCCATCTGCTGATGCCGTAGCACAAGCCATAGCTCGCCGCACAGACAGCAAAGTAGTAGCATCTGGTGCGCTGGCAGCCAACTTGCTCGGTTTATCAACCCAAGTGCCAGCGCAACGAGTGTATCTCACGGATGGCCCTTCAAGAAATATCAACATCGGCGCATATTCCCTGAAGTTTATACATGTTGCCCCACGCCGTATGGCCGCCAAGGGAAAAATAAGCTCACTCCTATTTGAAGCTTTGCGATACACTAAGCCGGAAAACGTAAACGATGACGTAATAGCGCGCCTGCAAAAAGCACTGCCCCCCGAGGCGAAAAAGCAATTACGCAAAGACCTGCGGCACGGCGCGATATGGATGCGCCCACTGCTGGCGCGAATTATCGGGACAGGGAAATAACCTCATGGATACCGTAGCAAAGCAATCTTCGCGGGAACGCGCCGAACTATTTCAGGCGTCGGAAGGCAGGCATGCGCCTCATATTGCCGCGCCGATAATAGAAAAGGATTTCTGGGTGTGCTGGACATTACACAGGCTTTTTGGTGTATTGAAATTCAGGCCCCAACTAATTTTCAAAGGCGGCACCTCGCTTTCCAAAGTGTTCAATGCTATTGAGCGCTTTTCAGAGGACGTAGACCTTTCCCTAAGCCGGCGGGACCTGGGCTTTGCGGACGACCATGACCCGGAGCAGAATGGCATCAGTAAGAAAGAGATACGGCGGCGGCTTGAGGCCCTTACCAATAAATGTCTGGAAACCGTACGTGAGCGCTTGTTGCCGGAACTGCACCGGGACTTTGCATCTGTACTGGGAACTTCCGGCTGGACACTGAAATTGGATGACCAGGACCAGCAGACTATTATTTTTGAATATCCCCACAGCGAACTCTCCGGCAGCCTGCGGTATGTGCGTCCGGCTATCCGCCTGGAAATGGGCGCACGTTCCGACGACTGGCCGGCCATAGACGCCGAGATCAAACCTTACGCCGCCGAGGACTTCCCAAAAGCGTTCACTGCCCCAGCCTGCAGCGTGCGTACATTGGCGGCAGAGCGCACCTTTTGGGAAAAAGCCACCCTGCTGCATGCGGAATATCACCGACCAGCCGGCAAACACGCTGCGGAACGCCTCTCGCGGCACTATTATGACCTCTACCGCCTGCTTGTTCATGATATCGGCCAGCGCGCTATTGGGCAGCAGGATCTTCTAAAGAGAGTGGTTCAGCATAAGCAACTTTTCTTCGCGCAGGCCTGGGCAAATTATGAAACTGCAAAACCCGGCACCTTTCACCTCCTACCGGATAAAACCAGAATGGAGAACCTTAAACGGGACTATGCTGCAATGCAGGATATGATTTTCGGGAACGCTCCGGATTGGGAGAGCATCATAGGGGAATTGGCCAGGCTTGAGGGCCGGCTTAATGCTTAATTTTATGGCTGCTGAAAGAGAAAACACCACGCTGATCGAAGCCCTCAAAAAGTCCCTCTCCGTTGCTGGACGCAACGCGCCAGGGGAAGTCCCGCCAGCCGCCATCCTTTGGACTGATACGGACGGCCAATGGCAGCCGCTGGTTGAGCAACTGCGCCGAACAATGCCGGAATTGCTGGTGTATGGGTCATACACCCCCGAACATCGCCAGGGACCGGCCATATGGCTACGCTGCGTGATTGAACGGGCTCTGGCTGAGATGCCCATTACTGAAAACAAGATTCCTGTCGTTTACTTGCCCAAGATTAGCCGACAGATACTGCGCGCCGTAGACGACTGCCCCGACAGCTTAAAACCTCTTGTCGAACTCCAATACAGGGGGACCACCTGGTGCCAACGCAACGGCCGGGATTGGACTGTTGAGGCGTTTTTGGTTTCGGAGGAAAGCGGCCTGGGCCTTGATGTGGCCAAGGATGACGCAACCCGCCGCGCCATGCGCGGTTCGCTGCCCCAGTTAGCCGTCGCCTCACTCTTCCGCCTTCGCGGCAAACGGCTCGAAGCCGAGGATTTCGACAAGCTCATGGTCGAGGACACCCCGCGCAACCTTCTCGAATGGATTAGCGAGCCCACGGAGGCGAGGAAGCGTTGGGACCAGGCGCGCTGGGCGGCCTTCTGCTCCCGATGCAAAGCTGAATACAGCTTCGACCCGGAAGGTGACGGTGAGATTGTGGCCGGCGAGAAGCTCGGACTCTCGGAAGGTCCCTGGATGGGCGTCTGGGAGCGTTTTGCCGAGGCCCCCTCGCTTTACCCGGGAATCCCGAATCTACTGCGCCAAGCAAAACCGGCTATCCTGCCTTTCAGGAAGGAAACCTGGCCGGATGAAAACGATATAGCGGAGAAGAACCTCAGAGAAGCCCTGCGAGAGTTCTCCGGACTTGGCCCGGCCGAGGCAAGGGCCCGCATAGCCATGCTGGAAAGTGAGCATGCCCCCAGGCGGCAATGGGTATGGGCGCAGCTCGGCATGAGCCCCTTGGCTCTGGCCATGGAGTATCTGAGCGCTCTGGCAAAGCATACGGCCACCGCATTGGGAGGTGACTCCCCTAAAGCAATGGCCGACCTTTACGCGCAAGGGGCATACCTCGCGGATGATGCCGCTCTGCGCGCCTCGGCCGAGGTTCGAAGCGCCGAGGATTGGCGATCTGTCGCTGCAGTCATCCACGCCGTGTATCTGCCCTGGCTGCAGGATACTGCCGAGCATTTCCAGAAACTGGTCGGAGCCAATCCGCTTCCTGGCAACGATGCCCGGGCAGAGGATGCCACCATTGAGCCTGGCACCTGCGTCCTGTTCGTTGATGGTCTGCGTTTTGACCTCGGGGTCCGGTTGTCCCAGTTGGCGCAGAACAGGAATCTCAGGGTCAACCAGAACCGACGATGGGCGGCCTTGCCGACCGTGACAGCCACAGCCAAACCGGCGGTCTCCCCAGTAACCCAAAAGCTCATCGGGCATCGCCTGCCGGCGGACTTCTCGCCGGAGATCCGCGATGCGGGGCAGCCCCTCAATTCCGCCCGATTCAAAGACCTCGTAACAGGTATGGGCTTCCAGTGGCTTTCTGAAGCGGAAACCGGAAAACCGTTTGACGCGGATGCCCGGGCGTGGACAGAATACGGAGAGTTTGACAAGCTTGGGCACACCATCCAGGCCAAACTGGCCGCCCAAGTGCAAGATATCCTGGAACTTCTGATTAACCGCATTGACGCCTTGATTGCCGCCGGCTGGAAGCAGGTGAATGTGGTTACCGATCATGGTTGGCTCCTCGCTCCCTGCAATCTGGACTCGATGGTATTGCCAAAGTATCTGGCCGAAAGCCGATGGGCAAGATGCGCGACCATCAAGCCGGAATCCCAGGCAAAGATCCCCACGGCTGGATGGTACTGGAATTCCTCCGAGGTTTTCGCGTATGCCACCGGAGCGCGCTGTTTTGGCAACGGCATACAATACGCGCACGGAGGCCTGAGCTTGCAGGAATGCCTGCTCCCCGAGTTGACCTTCCACGGGGATACAGCGGTGTCCGACACCGTGGTCCGAATCGTGGATGTGCAATGGCTCAAGATGCGCTGCCGAATAACAGTGGAGCCCTTTGTGGCCGGCATGAACTTAGACATAAGAACCAAGGCCAGCGATGCCGGTTCAAGCCTGGCATCCCCTAAACCGGTCGATGCCGAGGGCAAAGCCGGCCTTCTGGTAGAAGATGCCTCTCTTGAGGGGACTGCGGCCAGCGTGGTACTTCTGGACGTTTCCGGCCGAGTTGTGGCCAAGCGTCCGACGACTATTGGCGGTAAGGATTGATTATTATGGAACTTGATAAACTGGATAAATTGGCAGCTTCAGCTTTCGAGGGATTCATGGTCCGCAAGGACCTGGTCCGGCGTTACAGCCGGCAGTATCCCATCCCGACTTACGTAGTCGAATTCCTGCTCGGCCGCTACTGCGCCACGGTCAACGAGAGCGAGATATCCGAAGGTCTCAAGGTCGTGGAGCGCCAGCTCGTTGACAAGACGGTGCGCACCGGCCAGGAAGAACTGTTCAAAGCCCGGGCGAGAGAGAAAGGTTCAGTCAAGATCATCGACATCGTGAAGGCCCGGTTGGATCAGAAGAACGACTGCTTTCTTGCGGAACTGCCGAGCCTCCAGATCAAGGACGCGCGCATCGAAGACCGGCTGGTGCATGAGCACGAGAGGATGCTGACCGATGGGTTCTACGCCGAGGTCACTCTGTCCTATGACGCCGCCATCGCACAGGAGCAGAACGGCCGCCCGTTCGCCATCCTGAGCCTGCGGGCCATTCAACTCTCCCAGTCGGATGTGCTTAGCATCCTGGCCAAGGGCAGGTCCCAGTTCACGGTCGAGGAATGGCGCGACCTTCTTATCCGATCCGTGGGACTGGAACCCTCTACACTGTCCGATAGGGCGAAGTGGGTGACCCTTCTGCGCATGGTCCCCTTTGTAGAGCGGAACTACAACCTGGTTGAACTAGGCCCGCGAGGCACTGGCAAGAGCCATCTCTTCCAGCAGATATCCCCGAACTCCCATCTGATTTCAGGCGGCAAGGCCACCGTGGCCAAAATGTTCGTGAACAACGCCAGCGGTCAGCGGGGCCTCGTCTGCCACTACGATGTCGTCTGCTTCGATGAGATCGCCGGCATCTCCTTCGACCAGAAGGACGGAGTCAACATCATGAAGGGCTACATGGCCTCCGGCGAGTTCTCCCGGGGCAAGGAGAGCATCCGGGCGGCCGGCAGCATCGTACTGGTGGGCAACCTGGACGTTGATGTGGAGCAACAACAGCGGGTCGGCCACCTTCTTGGCCCCCTTCCCCAGGAGATACGCACTGACACGGCATTCATGGACCGCCTGCATGCCTATGTGCCCGGCTGGGACTTCCCGAAGGTAAATCCGCATGAGAATCTGACTAATCACTTCGGGCTGGTGAGCGACTTTCTGTCGGAGTGCTGGTCCAGACTGCGAGAAACGAGCCGGGTATCCACTCTCCAGGGCCGTGTTAACTGGGGCGGGGCGCTGAGCGGGCGCGACATCGAGGCAGCGACCAAAACCGTGAACGGCCTCATCAAGTTATTATTCCCCGACCCCAACATGCCTATCCCGAACGAAGAATTGGAGAAAATCGTCCGCCAGGCCCTGGAGTGCCGGCGGAGGGTAAAGGAGCAGCAGAAGCGCATCCTCAAGACTGAGTTCCGTAACACCCACTTCAGCTATTTCATGGGTGTAGAAGGCGTCGAGCAGTTCGTAATGACGCCCGAGCTCCATAGCGAGGACCGTATTGACAGCGACCCACTGCCCCCGGGTCAGGTCTGGGCCATCAGCCCTGGCGGCCAGGACGCTGCTCCCGGCCTCTATCGTATCGAATCAACGGTCGGTCCCGGCAGCGGCGTGAAGATTCTCAATGCCCCTGTCCCGCCGTCTTTCCGCGAGAGCGTACGCTATGGCGAACAAAACCTTTATACCCGGGCAAAAAGCCTGGTCGGAGACCGCGATCCCCGCGCCCATGAGTTCTCCGTCCAGTTGCGAGCCATAGACACTGACCATTCCGGCGCGGGCCTTGGACTAGCCGTCCTCCTATCCCTCTGTGGAGGGCTTCTGGAGCGGAGCAACAAGGGAGGCCTCATTATTGTCGGGGCCCTCAACCTGGGCGGATCGGTAGAGATGGTGCCCAACCCGGTGGCCATCGCCGAGCTTGCGGTCGAGAAGGGAGCTACCACCTTGCTCATGCCCATCTCGGCTCGCAAGCAACTCTTCAATCTGTCCGACGACATGGCGACCAAGATCAGCATCGAGTTCTATTCAGACCTGGCAGACGCCCTGCTGAAAGCACTGGTGGAATAAATGAACTCCAACAAATCGTTGTTCCGGATATTATCGTTGGATGGTGGAGGAGCCAAGGGTTTTTACACCCTGGGAGTCTTGAAGGAAATTGAAGCCGTCTGCGGCAGTGAACTCTCACAACACTTCCAGTTGGTTTATGGAACCAGCACTGGAGCTATAATTGCAGCATTAATCGCACTTGGGAAGAGGGTCGATGAAATTCATACGCTTTATAAGGAGCACGTACCGACAGTAATGCGCGCCCGTTGCGCACACACTCGAAGCGGAGCACTAAACACATTGGCAAAAGCCGTATTCGGCGAAAGGACCTTTAGCGAATTTAATACCAGCATCGGCATTGTTGCCACCCAATGGGACTTCGAAAAGCCGATGATATTCAAGACCAATATTCAGCAAGCGCATGGACGACAAGGGACATTCGTACCGGGATTCGGTTGTAAGATTAGTGAAGCTATAGAAGCATCGTGTTCGGCCTATCCTTTCTTTGAACGTCCAAGGCTAAAGACTAGCAAGGGCGACATAATTGAGTTGATGGACGGGGGATATTGCGCGAACAACCCATGCCTCTACGCGATTGCTGATGCGACCGTCGCACTAAAGCATGCCCACGATGACCTTCGCGTAATCAGCATTGGTGTTGGGTCTTATCCAGAGCCCAGCTGCTGGGGATTTGACTGGTTGGTTAGGCGCTTGAGAAGCGTCCGCCTTCTTCAGAAAACGCTGAATGTGAATACTCAATCAATGGAACAGCTTCGACAGGTACTTTACAAGGACGTCCCCACGGTGCGTGTCAGCGACACGTTCGTCAAACCTGAGATGGCAACTGACCTTATGGAACACGACATGGTGAAGCTGGACATGCTCTATCGTGCCGGCCGCGAGTCATTTGCCACTCATGAGCAGAGGATCAGAGACTTTATGGAGAAACCAGAGGTGCCACAGTGACCATCTCAGAATCACAGTTGGAGACTTGGGCGAAGCAGGGCGCCGTTACGACCTCAGCAAGCACCTATGCGACCATAAAGGCAGCTCTTGAAAGTTCTACTGCAGGCTACGCAGGGAAGGACTACGAAATCTACCTTCAAGGCTCGTATGGCAACGATACAAACATCTACAAAGAAAGTGATGTAGACATCGTCATTCAGCTCAACTCGACTTTCTTCAAGGATATATCGAAACTTCCTCCTGACCAGGTGGCACTATACAATCAAAGCTTCGTGACCGCTGAGTATCTGTATGCGACCTACAAGGCTGATGTTATCAAGGCCCTCAAAGATACATTTGGCGACGATGTGGTGTCAGGCAAGAAGGCCATCAAGATAAAGGCAAAGGGGAATCGTCGGAGCGCAGATGTTATTCCCGCCTGCCAATACCGTCGGTACAAACATTTCAGAAGCCACCGCGACCAAGATTACACTGAAGGGATATACTTTAAGGGCAGTGATGGAACATCCATCAAGAATTATCCAAAGGAGCACTCTAAAAACCTAACACAGCACCATCAAGCAACGGGGCAAATGCTCAAGCCCTTTACTCGAATCTTGAAAAACATGAGGACGCGCCTCGTAGATGAGGGAGCAATTGACGCCGACCTAGCGCCGTCTTATTTTATTGAAGGCCTTCTCTATAACGCTCCAAAGTCAGAATTCAAAGGCAACTATCAAGACACCTTCGTCGCAGTTATGGAGTGGCTTCGAAAGGCTGACAGGACGGACTTTGTCTGTGTCAATTACCAATATTATCTCTTGCGTGGAGATTCATTGGTAACTTGGACCCCTGAAAAGTGCCAAACGTTTATTACTGCTATCATCAAGATGTGGAACGACGGCCGAGTCTAATCCTTCGCTGCTATTTCGTTTACCCTGCTTTTGTAAGAAAAACATATACGTTTTTCTTACAGCTATCTCCTTGTGCCTTCCTCCAAACGTGGCGGGACCGTGATGTTCAAAATCTGTGGTTGCTATGGCATAGGCGCGCCGGCGTCTGGGTCAGGAAATAGTTCCGAACTGCCTCTATTTCCCGGAGTTAAATAAAAAAGCCCCCTTCACGGGGGTTTTTATTTTATTCCGTGCTGATCGAACCTTGCGCACTTGGTGTGCGCGAGGTTCGATATCAACTGCGCATGCTGCCTGTCTATGGAAGGCGCACATCCTAGTCCAAACCCACCAGGGCCTCTTCAGATCGCGAAAACACAGTCGGTCATTTTTAAAATTAAAAAAAATTAGTCACCAAATCAACAACGTCCCCTGACGGAACTGACAATGAAATTGTTTAATTGGCCTATAAATATTTGGTTTAATGTGATGTATCATGAAACCTGAAGATATTTTGAGCACCCGTGAAACCTGCCAAGCACTGGGAATCACCCATCCCACCCTATTTAAGTGGATTAAACTTGGCAAGATTACTCCATGGGGAAAACTGGGCGGCAATTCAGCCCTGTTTTTCCTGAAAACCGAAGTGGCAAAAGCCAAAGGCAAGAGATATCAGAGAATTTAGGATCGTTACATTTTAAGCGGGCGATTTATGTCATCAAAAAAAACTAACAAGTCCATTGTAAAAAAAACAAGCGGGGATTTGATAAATAGCCGTTTACACATGGGCCACATGAAAGACGATGTGGTTTTTCCAGTGGCTCCGTCTACCGCGCCAGTTTCAGCCAGTTACGCATCCTTGCTTTCCGCCCTTAAAGAGCGTATATGCAGTGAACGCCTGCGGGTCGTCATGTCCAGTAATTCGGCGTTGGTGCTTTTGTATTGGGATATTGGGCAAAACATCTTGAACAAGCAGCGCGGAGAAGGCTGGGGAGCTAAAGTAATAGACCGTCTCTCAACCGACCTGACCAAAGAATTCCCTGATATGAAAGGCTTTTCGCCCCGCAATCTTAAATATATGCGCGCTTTTGCTGCGGCCTGGCCGGAAAAGCCATTTGTGCAAGCGGCACTTGCACAAATAACCTGGTATCACAATATTACGCTCCTTGATAAATTGAAAGATCAGGCCTCTCGCATCTGGTACGCACGTAAAGCCGCAGAACATGGATGGTCACAGCCGGTGTTATGCCTCCAAATAGAAAACTGTGCCCATGAACGTGCTGGGAAAGCCGTTAATAATTTCCCGGCTGCTATGCCTCCGACTGATTCCGATATGGCCCGCCAGATATTTAAGGATCCGTACCTGTTTGATTTTCTCGGTACTGCGGATACTCGGCGCGAAAAAGAGGTGGAGCAATCGCTGATTGATCACATCCAGAAATTCCTCCTGGAGCTGGGCCAGGGATTTGCCTTTGTCGGACGCCAAGTGCATCTTGAACTTGGAGACAGCGATTTCTATATAGACCTCCTGTTTTACCATCTAAAACTGCGCTGCTACGTGGTTATAGAACTTAAGGCGGGCAAACTTGAGCCGGGGCACGTAAGCCAATTGAATATGTATATGAATGTGGTTGACGATGTTTTGCGTCATAGCGATGACAAGCCGACAATCGGCCTGCTGCTGGTGAAACAGAAAAATAAAATGATGGCGGAGTATGCCCTGCGCGGATATGTAAAACCCATAAGCATCGCGCAATGGAAAACGCAAATTACGCGTTCATTGCCGGAGGCTCTCAAATCAAGCCTGCCGACAATACAGGAAATAGAGACCGAACTGGGCAGAAAAAAGAGGAAAAAAACTTAATGAAACTGCCGACAGAAGATATTAATTGTCCTGCTCTGCATAAGAGATATTATCAATACTTTGACTTCGCAGAAAAGTTTTGGGCAAAAACATCTCAGTTGCTTGGGGACAAGACTATAGTCGGAATTGGTAATGGCACAAATTTTAATACGTGCATTTGCGGTGTTTTTGCAAAGCAGATGCGTCTATACTATGGAATCATAAAATTATGTGGAAGTGGGCTGTCGCATGAAAGCTTGGTTTTATTACGTACAATGTTTTACACCAGCACTTATTTGCTTGCCCTTTCAAAATCTGACGACAAACAGAAGTTCGCAAAGTTATGGGTAGCCTGGAATTTCGCCATAGATGACCGTAACTTGACAGACCTCCCGGCTAAGAAATCGAAGGAAACGTCATTAACAGATGATCTTGTTAGATATTTGGAAGAAGTCAAGACGACTTTGCCGGAAGACAAATGGAGAGCTTTTATCGAAAATGGCCCCCCCCTGCTCAACTTCAGGGATTTATGCAAACAGTTAAAATCTGGTGGAACTTCTTTCGAAGATTCGTACTTAACATTGTTTCGGATATGCTCATCGGTCGCTCATGGCTCTGATTTACTATTTTATGCTCAGCCTGGTGATAACTCTATCACCTGCCAGTTATCCCCTTCCGATGAGGGGATTGACAAAATCATTCTGACTGCCGCTGTCCTTCTTCGTGACACTTGTGTGCAAATCCATGATTTATTAAATCTTGGGAAAGAGGATGTAAAGGAAGAAATAGTCGCTTTATTTGAGACACATAAAGCTCTCAAGATAGTAACTGATGAAATCTCTGATAAAAGTGATCTGGTACCACAGAGTAAAACTATGCGGTTATACGGCGATAAAATGTCAGAAATATTGAAAGAACTATAATGGATAAACATATGCCGGAGGATATAGACAAATTGTCATCCAAGGAATTGAACGATCTCAAGCGCAGGGTTGAGCGGCGTCTGCAAGTCTTGGAGGGCAAGGGTAGCCGCTCTGTGGCGGAGAGACTGGCCGGCAGAGAAAACGTAGACCTGGTCGCAATCGCGGTCAAACAAACCGGGATACGGTGCCGGACTGTTGATACGGGCGAGGCAGTGACCCTACGGCCAGGCGCGGGGATCAGGACAGAAGCCGAAGCCCACATCCTTACGGTGCGGCCCCGCAAGGCGTGGACCTATGGCCGCACGACGTATTTGAACGGCCAGGTGCTAGCCATGAGACTGGATATTCCCGCCCTCGGGTTGGTTCCGCTAAAGCTTGAAGATGAAGCCCTATGGGACCCCAAAGAAGAATATTGGGGAGAAGACGGCGAACTGATCCCGGAATACTTCAAACCTATCATCTCCGCGGGGCCGCGGCCAAGTTTTGAAATGGAGCAAATACTGCCCGGCTTCGATTGCGACGATCCGGATTCGGATCCGATCGGCAAAGCCGTCGATCTTCACGACGCCGGAGAGGCCGAAAAGTCATATCGCGTCCTGCACCAGTGCCTTGAGAAAGACTTGCGTGTTCTGGATGCGCACGCCCACCTCGGCCACTGGGCTTTTGGCGACGGCTCGCGTAGACTGCTCGTGGAGAAGGCGCAGAGGAATTACGAAGCCGGCGTAGCCATCGCAGAGCTGTCATTGGGCTCCAATTTCAAGGGGGTCTTGGCTTGGAATCGCATCAATAACCGGCCGTTCCTGCGCTGCCTGCACGGGCTGGGACTCTGCCGCTGGACGCTGGGAGACCTGAATGGCGCTAAAGGCGTCTTTGAACGTATACTCTGGCTCAATCCAAGCGATAACCAGGGCGCGCGCTTCTGCCTGGCTGAAGCGGCCGCTGGAACGAGATACGAGGATTCCACGCTGTAGGTAAATTTTGCCATGCCCAACGAAAGTTTGCTCAAACTGCTTAATCGGCACGCCATAAAAGACTTGGCTGATGAACGCTCATTTTCACGAGGCGAGCAATACCAAGCCAACGGCAGGGTCATCTCCCTCACTGAACATGGCGGCCATATTGTTGCCACAGTGCAAGGCACGGAAAAATACCATGTGAGGATATCAGCCAAAGACCGCCGTTTTGAATATTTTTGCGATTGTCCGGTCGGCGCCGAGGGCGATTTCTGTAAACATTGCGTGGCAACCTCTCTGGAATGGCTGGCTGGGGTGCAGAAAGACGCCCGTTCCGTCAGCGATACGGGCGAACGTCCGGTGACAATGGATGAGGCGCGGGATTTCCTGGCCAGGCAGGACAAATCCACCCTTGTTGATATGCTGCTGGACGAATCGCTTGAAAACGATCTTTTGCGCGAACGCATTTTCATGAAAGCGGCCAAACAGGACAACAAAAGTCTGAACTTAGCCACCTTCCGTAAAGCCATAATACATGCGACCGCTTCGCACGGCTATGTGGATTACCGAAGCGCCTATGGCTTTTCGCGCGGCATAGACGAAGTCGTAAACCAGATTGATACGCTTTTGAAAGAGGGCCGCGCTTCCGAGGTCATCGAACTTGCAGAATTCGCCCTTGCCAAAGTTGAAAAGGCATTGGGTTCAATGGACGACTCCGACGGCTATATGCGCCCCATTCTTGACCGCCTCCAGGAAATCCATCTGGCCGCCTGCAAAGAAGCTTTGCCGGACCCTGAAACGCTGACAAAACGACTTTTCAAATGGGAAACGAGCACCGGCTACGATACTTTCTCTGGGGCGGCGGTCGCTTACCAGAAAGTCCTGGGTAAAAAAGGACTTGCCCTATATCGGAAACTGGCTGAAGCCGAGTGGAAGAATATCCCCCAATTGGGACCCGGTCAACGCGATCCCGCAGGTTTTCACGGGCGTTTCCGGATCACGCATATAATGGAAGACCTCGCCAAAGTCGCCAACGACATCGAGGAATTGGTCGCAGTCAAAAGCCGCGACCTCTCCTACGCCTATTCTTATCTTCAGATAGCCGAAGCTTATAAGGCGGCAGGAAAAGAGGACGCCGCCCTGGATTGGGCCGAGCGGGGGCTGAAAGCCTTCCCGGAACGGACGGATTCGCGCCTCAGGGACTTCGTCGCCGCCGAGTATCACCGCCTCAAGCGCCATGACGATGCTATGAGGCTTGTCTGGCAGCAGTTTATGGAATCGCCAGGGCTTCATCCTTACCGCAAACTGAAAGAACATGCCGACAAGGTCGGCCAGTGGCAGACATGGCGGGAGAAGGCTTTGGCCTGTCTGAGAGAATCCATTGCTGGACACAAACAGAAAGCCAAGAAAGACGGTTTGACCTGGTACCGGGTCGACAACTCGGATTTGGTAGAGATATTTCTTTGGGAGAAGGATGCCGAGACCGCCTGGCGCGAAGCCAAAGATGGCGGATGCTCCGATTCCCTCTCGATGAAGCTTGCCTCTCTGCGGGAAAAAGACCACCCGGAAGATGCTCTGGCCGTATATCGCAAACAGATCGAGCCTATATTGTCGCAGAAGAATGTCGTGGCTTATGGGCAGGCGGTGGAACTGCTGCGAACCATCCGCTTTTTGATGATACAGATCGGACGCGAGACGGAGTTCGCTCCTTATCTGGAATCGGTCCGCGCCGCGCACAAGCCAAAACGGAATTTCCTAAAGTTGTTAGATCAGAAGAAGTGGACTTGAAAAATTTGTCGACAGGGCAAAACTAGCCGTTTTGATGGAAAACAGTCTTTATAAGTGATCCGGGGGACAAAAGAAGCTTCCTTATTTCAAGGTGAAAATCTCCTCCAGCGGCTTCTTGAAATACCTCGCTATCTTCAGCGCCAGCACTACCGACGGCGAATAATCCTCCCCCTCTATCGCCACTATCGTCTGCCTCGCCACCCCCACCGCTTTCCCTAACGCCTCCTGGGAAATGTCCCGTTCGGCGCGGCATACCTTTACCCTATTGACCAATTTTGCCACGGCCGCCTCCCATCGCCACGGAGACAACAGCCTTTGACGCGACCCAGACCAAGATCAAGGCGAATAACCTGTGGTCGAAATGCCCGCCCTTGAGAACATCCGATATGATAAAAATATTGACCACGATAAGCGTCAGGATACCCGAGACCCAGCCCGCCACGTGT
Source organism: Elusimicrobia bacterium GWA2_56_46 (assembly GCA_001799575.1). GTDB lineage: Bacteria > Elusimicrobiota > Elusimicrobia > Elusimicrobiales > UBA9959 > YA12-FULL-51-18. The sequence goes on along the minus strand of MGTT01000028.1, from coordinate 6,416 downwards.
TCAATATACATTTCCCTCTCATCAACGTTGTCCACGGCGCGCTTCTTCAGAAATATTCCGATAATGGCCAGGATAAACAGCGAAGAACACACCCATTTTAAGAACACGGGCAGATCCGACAACGCGAATGCGATAGCCATCGATAAAAAGAACGCCACAAGACCGCTCAATTTCATTAACTTAACTTTCCTTTCCATTTTGTTTCTCCTATTGTCCGTCAGGCTTTACCGCCTCGGAAAAGTGTACCTTAAACATGACAATATGTCAAGTTTGCTAGACAATGTATAATTCACAGCAGTCTATGTTTGGTGGGAAAGCGATTTAGGAAGATTGGAAGCTATGTCCCCTGGGCCCTACCGGACGGGCGCGGATTCCGGAATTTCAACGCCGCTTTTCCCCGTATCGTCCGCCGGGTTGTCATTCAAAGTGATAGACTCCTGAGTAATTGTGGTTCCCCATTCAGGACTTCCCTGACTTTCCGGAGGATAGTATCCTCTTTTAGCGGTTTTTCCAGGAGCATCGTGCCTGGTTTCATAAGGTTTTGCTGGGTGAGGACATTGTCGGTGTAACCAGACATGAAAACCACCTTCATCAGGGGAGCCAGGGTGGCTACAGTCTTTGCCAATACATAACCGTCCATCTGCGGCATAATCAGATCTGTGAGCATTAGAGTTATGTCATGCCGGGCCTCGCAGAACGCGATGGCTTCCCTGGGTGTGGCAGCCTCCAGGACGGAGTATCCATTCTGTGATAAAAGCCTGGACACAAACTTACGGACAGCATCTTCATCCTCAACAAGCAGAATTGTTTCCGTTCCGCGATAAGACATAATGGACGACTTTTTCACCGGCGTCTCCCCAGCTTTTTCAGCGACTATGGGCAGATATATTTTAAAAGTCGTCCCTTTGCCGAGCTCGCTATAAACGAAGATGTTCCCGCCGCTTTGTTTGACGATGCCATACACTGTGGAAAGCCCAAGGCCGGTCCCTTTGCCCTGTTCCTTGGTGGTGAAGAAAGGCTCGAACAGGTGCGCTACAACCTCCGGACTCATCCCGTTACCGGTGTCGCTGACCGCCAGCATGACGTAGCGACCGGGCAAAACACCTACGTGGGTAGATGCGTAATTCTTATCAAGCTCGGTTTGGGCGGTTTCAAAAGTTAGTATTCCGCCCTTCGGCATGGCGTCCCTTGCGTTGACCGCCAGGTTTATAATCACCTGTCCCAGTTGTCCCTGGTTGGCCAGCACGTTTGCAGGCGCTGACTTGAGGTGTGTTTTGAACTCGATATTTTCTGGAATCATTCTGCGGAGCATTTTTATAGTTTCAGGGATTATCTGATCCAGGTTTAAGGCGCTGGACTGAACCACCTGCTTTCGGCTGAAGGTCAGTAGTTGATGTATCAGAGTTGCGGCCCGTTCTCCGGCCTTTATTATTTCGTCAGAATCAGCGTGCTTCGGATCGCCAACCGGGATAGCCGCGCTGAGAAAGTTGCCGTAGCCTATAATCGCGGTAAGGATATTATTAAGATCGTGAGCGATCCCACCGGCCATCTGTCCGATGGCCTCCATCTTCTGGGATTGCGCAAACTGTTCCTCGACACGCGAATGGACAATGTCCAAGGCGATTATATTTGCGACAGTCCGAATAAACTCCAGTTGCTTCGCGCTGATGTCCGCCCCCGCTTTTAAATAAAGATTGAGAACCCCCAAAGTAGTGCCGGCCGCAATAATGGGCACACAGCAATGGCCATGCGGCTGCATCCCTTCATAAACGGTCTCATGCTCAGGGCCGACGTCGGTTGAGGTAAAGATCTCTCCGCTCTCGGCGGCCTTGCCACACAAACATTTTCCGAACGGAATTTTAGCGCATAAAACCAGCGAGGCAGGCGCCAGCCCCTGTTGAACCGCTAAATGCATATTTTCCCCACTTACGAGAAAAACAGAACCTTTAGGTTCCAGCGTTAGCCATGGGATGGAAAGCAGACTGGCAAGATTAATGGTCAACTTCTCATGCAGCGAAATAGGCAATAACGAGTTCTGACGGATGGCGTTGGACATTCTCTCCATTTCATACGACTCATGCATATCAGATTCAATCTTCTTGCGCTCGGTGATATCCTCAGAAATACCCAGCAGATATTTTGTGTCACCATCGTTCCCCCGGATACAGACTTTATTAGTATGAAGCACCCGCCGACCTTTCCCGGCTGTATCGATGAATTCTTCCGGGATATCCAAAACACCTGTTTCTCCATTCAGCACTTCACGATCCCCGGCCATGAACTGAGCAGCCTGTTCGGGTGGAAAAAGGTCCAGGTCATTCTTGCCAAGCAATGCCTTACGGTCATATCCCAGAAGTTCCTCGCCCGCGTGATTGAATATGACATAACGCAGGTCTTTTGCTTCCTTAAGAAAGATCATCAACGGAACATTTTCTACGACACTCTCAAGAAGTTTTTTTGATTCCCAGAGCTTTTCATTCATCTGCCTGCTTACATTCTGACGGATTATGAGAATACTAAGCAGAACCGTCCCCACAGGAAAAATTATCATCACGGGCAAACTGATATGGCGCAGGATATCAAACGCCACAGGCCGGGGCAGAATAAACATACAGGCCAACATAAGCAAATGCACCAATAAGCCAAACAGGTACAACTCTAACAGTTTACCCTGCTGTTTCAAGCCCGGCCGCCAGCGCTGCCAGAGCAGGCCCAGCCCCGCAGAAGTGAGTATAACTCCCAGGCCAGATAACGCGCCAACTCCGTCCACAAAAATCCTGAATGAGCCGATTATCACCACCGCCAACACCGTAGGTATCAAACCGAAAAACAGACCGGTAACGCACAGGAGTACGGATCGCGCGTCAAAGTATATACCTGGCTTAAATTTCCACGGACTCGCCATTAACGCGACACCGATAAGGCCGATCAGGATACCGGTAAGAATATCTCTCGTGCGGGATGGGAGGGCTGACTCAAACGGAATCTTAAATTTAATCCCTGAGTATATGGCGACCAGAACCAGAAGCAGACTTGTATTATATACCAGACTGATAAAAAGGTGTGTCCCCACAGAAATCCCCCTAAACACCTACGCCCGTAACAAGTATACCCAACCGCCACAATGGCCGCCATACGGAGTTGTACGCGAGGCTATAGGTAAAATCCCGACCAACCCGGCTGGATTCCACAGCGCCTTCCGAGCAAACAGGGGACGCTGTTTCCTAACTTCCTAATTATTAGGAAGATCGGAAGCTACGTCCCCAACAGTTCCAGTATTTTATCGTAGGACTGCTTTTTATCGGGATAGCTTGCTAGGCCTTCACGCGCGAGATCTGCGGCTTTTTTGCCTTGTTTATCCGCGGCGGAACAGTCGATTTTTTTGTCCATAAGCAACTGCACTATGCCGGCATTTCCACGCATGGCGGCCAGCATAAGGGCGGTGTTGCCCTGGCGGTCGGAGAGAGTCAGGGACGCGCCGGCGTCGGCCAGTTTGCCCGCGACCGAAGTCAGGCCGCTCCAGGAGGCCCACATAAGCGCGGTCCAGCCGTCCTTGTCCCGCGTGTCCAGCCCGGCGCCCGCTTTGATGAAAAGCTCGGCGAACGGGGCCCGTTCGGCATCGGTTTTCTTCATCCGCTCTTCTCCGGAGATATTCGCGTAGGCTGTCCACATCAGCGGCGTGCGGCCGAAGTCGTCGGGCAGTTCCAGACGGGCGCGCTGATAGGCCTCAAGCGAGGGATATCGCGTTCCTGATCCGGCGAGGCCTTTGTCGCCCAGCAATTCCCGCGCGGCGGCGATATTATTCTGGAGCATGGCCGTAACGACGGGGTCGGCGTCCACGGTCTTCTTAAGCGATTTGAAGAACATGTTGCACAGCGTGACGAACATCGTAGACACCAGCATCAGAACAGCCGCGTCTTTGATAATAGGCAGATATTTTTTCATAATGATTTCCTTATTTCAGGCGGCGGAATCCTCCATAGCCTGATCCGGCTCGCCGGAGACGGATTCCGGTATGTCGTGCACCTCATGCCTGGTTTGAGCCCTTTCCCCGTTGAGGACGCGGCGCATAGCTATTACCGCGACAGGGCTGAGCAGGGCGGCGACCAGGTACAGCATCCACATGAACTCCGGCGAGCGGCCGTAGGCGATATTGCCGGAATCTATCTTGGCGCGGATGCCATCGTAGCAGTAGCCGGAGACCAGTATGCCGCTGATGAAGCCGTTTATCGGTTTCGCTATGAACATCGGCAGGGCGGAGAGCCCCATATACGAAGCCACTTTCTCTTTGGGCGCGACCACCGAAATATACTCGGTGAACCGCGGAGAGAAGATAAGTTCCCCGAACGCGAATACCACGATCTGCGCCACTATCACGAACAGGTACGCCTCCGAGAGGTTATGCACTCCGGGCAGGCCGATCATCCAGCGGGCGGGCACGGCCATGAACAGCAGCGAGACCGCCGACACGGACATCCCCACCACTATCAGCTTGAACGTGGAGAAGCGCTGTATAACGGGGATCAGCAGTATCAGACCCACCACGATAATGACGGGGTTTATAGAGTTGGCCAGGCCGAGCGCGAAGTCGGAGTACATCACGCGGGTGTAATACTTGGGCATGATGAGAAACTGGTTCGTGAACACCAGGCGCACGCCGAGTGTAAGCGCCAAAAACAGGATAAGCTTGAGGAACGCGCTTTCTTTCCACACTTCCTTGAAGATGGCAAGCGGCCTGCGCGTAAGATCGGCGTGAGTGCGCTCGCTTTCGTCGGCGTAGTTGTGTTCGTCCACAAAGGTCGAGACGAAGTAGCAGCAGGCCGCCATAACGCCGCCGAACGCGAGTATGGCCAGATTGCCATTGACCTCGCCCAGCCAGTTCCGGAACCCGTCGGTGACGGCAAAGCCCGCCAGCACCGCGCCCACGTTCATCAGCAGGTAATAGACGTTGAATCCGGTGGAGCGGTTGTCTTTAGTGGTGAAACGGCGCACGCCCACGGGGATAGCCGTGACCATAAAGGCCGTGCCGAACGAAAGCAGCAGTATCAGGGCCATGACGGTGTATTGCAGCGCGACGCCATTCAGGAACATCGGCGCCAGACCCATGCCTCCGCGCGCCAGGCACAAGGAGCCGGCCGCGATGAAAAAACTTTTGCGCATGCCGATAGCGTCGCAGATCGAGCCCACGCCCAGCACGAAGGCGGTGACATAGAGAGTGAAGATCCCCACCCACGCGCCGGACTGCATATCATTGAAACCGCAATTAAGGCTGAGGTAAAGCGTGATGACATTTATCATCGAGAAGTACGCCAGCCCGTCCATGAACTGTATGGCATTGGTCAGCCAGAAATCCCGGCTCGCGGTTTTGAGGACCTTAAATTCCGCGAAATACGACACTATTTTTTTCAGCATAGGCTCCAGTACCCGCTTTGGTATATTGATGTCCGCGGTGGCATCGGCGAACACACATCATTTTACTATAAATGTTATGGCGTTGAACCGGCATCCGACTATCCTTGGCGCCGGATAGGGAACCACGCGCTTATTGCCTTTCCGATTCTTGGTCTCAGGACAGCTATGGTGAAAATAACAATTGAGGATCTTGTGGCGGCGGGGGAAGTTGTAGGTGGCCGTGCCTTTGATGATCTGCTTGGCAGGTTTGTTGACGAGCAGGCGGAGATACTTGACAAGGGCGAGCGAGACCGTATGCTGCGGGTTAATGAACATCACACGCTTACACAAGCCCGCCGTAAACTTATGCAGACTGAAGAATTTAAAAAGGATATGCGCCGCCGCAACGGGATTGAAAGCACACAAAGTGAATTGGTGAGAGGTTACGGATTACGCCGGGCGCGGTATCGGGGGAATAAAAAAACCCGGCTGCAAAACTACTTTATCGGAGCCGCGTGCAACATAAAACGCTGGTGTCGGCGCGTCACCTGGGAGGCGCAACAGGCCGCGGCCGGGATTGGAAGTATAGCGCCGATTGCGGTGCCGGCGTAAAAGCCGGTTTAGCGCGCATTTCAGCGTCGGAAAGTGATTTTACGGTAAAAAAGCGGACTTGGGCGCCAAAAATATCGGCGGAGCAAAAATAAAACTCGCTTTTGCGCCCCTGCAAATTAAAACAGGGGGTTTTTCAGCGGAATCGATAGTAAACAGCGTCCCCTGTCCCCGGACAAACAAAACCGGAGGGCTCAAAAGCCCTCCGGTCACTAATCTGTTGAACCTAATTTCAAGTCATCGTACAGCGCTCATTTGGACCATACTTTCCATAACTTTCTGCATCTCTAGCAGGTAGTTGTATCCTTCATCCGTAAGCTCGCCTTTATCGCGCATCTTTGCCCAGGCGGCCTTCTGTTCAGCCGCGGTCAACTTTTTCGCAGGGACCGGCATACGTTCGGGATAAGGCACTGGTT
>MGTT01000027.1 GCA_001799575.1 Elusimicrobia bacterium GWA2_56_46 | reverse complement strand
TTCCGGGCCCCTGACAGGCCCCGCGAACCCTGCACCGGGAAATCACACAGAAGTCTTGATGTTACCCTGTTTTCAGGCTCATCTTGTATTGGATAATTCTCAACCTTGCCAACCGCGTTATTATAATTTAGAATGAATCTGATGCTTTCGGACTGGAGGTGTGTATGGAAAAAACATTTGAGATAGTGCTTCTGCTGGCTCTGCCGGCTTCCGGCAAATCGGAAGTAAGGCGGTTCCTGGCCAACGTGGAGCCGGAAAGGCTAAGGAGGGAATTCCACATAGGGCCTAATCTGCAGCTGGACGACTTCCCCTACGTGCACATGATGCGCCGCCTGGACGACGAGCTTGTTAAACTCGGACGGGAACGGGTTTTCTTCAAGGCCGGGGACAGGCCGTTCAGGGACACCAGGGACTGGGGCACGCTGATTCATCTGCTCAACGAGGATTACCGGGATCTGATGGGGAAAAACGTGGTCAGGGCCGATTCCGCCGCCGAACTGCTTATGCGCCGCATAGATAAGGCGGGAGAGAAGGCCGCGATACCTCCGCGCCTGGCGAAACTTGATAAGTCCGCCTGGGCCGGCGCCGCCGGGGCGCTTGAGAAAGAGGCCCGCGCGATGCTGGAGGAGAAGCATGCCGCCTACCCCGCGTCTTTCGAGGGAAAAACTATCGTAATTGAAGCCGCCCGCGGCGGTCCGGACAAGTCCTCTTTCCCGCTGCCCTCGCCGCTCGGCTATCTGTATTCTATCGGCGAAATGGATCCGGAGATCCTTAAACGCGCCGTTATTCTTTACGTCTGGGTGACGCCGGAAGAGTCGCGCCGCAAGAATACCGCGCGCACAAATCCCGACGACCCGGGTTCCATCCTGCACCACGGCGTGCCGATGGAAGTTATGCTGAACGACTACGGCTGCGACGATATGGACTGGCTGGAGGCGAACTCGGAAATACCGGGAACCATCACCGTGACGTCGCACGGGCGGAAGTTCCATATCCCGGTGGGGAGATTCGACAACCGCGTGGATAAAACTTCTTTCCTCCGGGAAGATAAGAAGTTATGGGACGCGAAGAAAATAGCCGGCATAACGGACGGTATCAAGTCCGCCACCGACAAACTGTTCTCAATGGCGGCCGCCGTCAAAAGGTAGGAGTGGACGCAAAATAAAACCGCCGCGGGTTTAATAACCCCGGCGGTTTTGTTTTATGCGGTTCAGGTTGACGGTTCCTTATTCCAGTCGTCCGGTTTCAGCGGCGCAAGCTTGCTGTTGTGCCGCCCGTAGAGGAAGTAGATCGAAGCGCCTATCGCCATCCAGGCGATGAGCCGCAGCCAGGTAGCCCAGGGCAGGAAAGCCATCTGCGCCAGAGAAATTACGGCGCCAAGAACCGGCACCAGCGGCACCAGCGGAGTTTTAAACGGCCTTTTAAGCTCCGGGTGGCTTTTGCGCAGCACCAGTATGCTTACGCAGACTATCGCGAAAGCCAGCAGCGTTCCTATCGAAACCATTTCGCCCAGCGCGCCGATCGGGAACAGCCCGCCCAGGAGCGCCGCGACCGAGCCCGTAACCACGGTGGTTATATGCGGCGTGCGGAAGCGGGGATGCACTTTCGAAAATAATGGGGGCAGCAGCCCGTCCAGCGACATCGCGTAGAAGATGCGCGGCTGGCCCAGCAGCAGCACCAGCATCACGGAAGAGAGGCCGGCTATGGCGCCTACCTTTATGAATTTCCTTAGCCAGAACAGGGCGGGGCCGGCGGCGTCTACGCCCACGGCGATCGGATCCGGCACCAGCAGTCGGTCGTATTTGACTATGCCGGTCAGTACCAGCGCCACCAGGATGTAGAGTATGGTGCAGACAACCAGCGACGCGAGTATGCCGATGGGCATATCCCGCTGGGGGTTCTTCGCTTCCTGCGCGGCCGTGCTGACGGCGTCAAAACCGATATAGGCGAAGAAGATCACGCCGGCGCCCCGCGCTATGCCGCTCCAGCCGAACTGCCCGAAGACGCCGGTGTTTTCCGGTATGAAAGGATGCCAGTTAGCCGAATTCACGTGCGCGACCCCGAAGACGATGAATAAAATAATGACTATCACTTTGGCGGCGACGGCCAGGTCGTTGACTTTGGCGGATTCGCTGATGCCTACGACCAGCAGCCCCGTGACCGCCGCTATGATGAAAACGGCCGGCAGATTCATGACGGCGCCGGTGGAGGTCCAGCCCGCGGAGTGGCTGAAAGCGAAAGGCGCCTGAGAGAGGGCCGCCGGGATATTCACGCCGAAATCCCTGAGAAAACTGACCACGTATCCGGACCAGCCGACGGAAACGGTGGCCGCGCCGAACAGATATTCCAGGATGAGATCCCAGCCGATGATCCAGGCCAGAAGCTCTCCGATGGTGGCGTACGAATAGGTGTAGGCGGAGCCCGCTATCGGGATCATCGAGGCGAATTCCGCGTAGCACAGGCCCGCGAAAGCGCAGCCGACGGCGGAGATGATAAAGGAAAGCACGATGGCCGGACCGGCGTACTGGGCGGCCGCCTGCCCGGTAAGCACGAAGATCCCGGCGCCGATAATGCCGCCGATGCCTAGCAGCGTCAGGTTCAGCGGCCCCAATACCCGTTTCAGAGAATGCTCTTTTTCCTCGGCCTGCGTCATCAGCGCCGTAAGCGATTTCTTCCTGAATAGTGCTTTCATACTCCTCCCGGGTGCGGCATGAATTGTGAAATGGTACAAATTTGCCCCCGGAAAGGGCAAATTTCAGAGGAGGATGATGTTTCGGCGCCTCCACTTTTTGTATCATAACGGTAATGTTTAAAAAAATACTGCTGGTGGATGATGATCAGCTTGTGCTCAACTCCACCCGGAGATATTTACAGGAGCACGGGTTTAATGTCGCCGCCGCAGACAACGGCGCCGAGGCGGTGGTCCGCGCCCGCGAATCCATCCCCGATCTTGTCATAACGGACGCGGAAATGAAGGGGCTTGACGGCTTCACGCTGTGCCGGGCCATAAAGGAAACGGAAGGATTCTCAAAAGTCCCAGTGATAATAATTTCAGGCCGGAAGATAAGCGAACAGGATATCCTGGCCGGCTATAACAAAGGCGCGGACGACTACATCTTAAAGCCCTTTTCTTTTCCCGTCCTGCTGGCCAAAGTCAAAGCCGTGATGAAGCGCTATGAAGCGTTTCAGGGACAAACCGGAAAAATCACCAGATTGGGCATGGTGGTGGATCCTTCCGACAGGACGGTCACGGTGGGCGGCAGGATCGTAAGCCTTACACGCAAGGAATTTGATCTGCTGACGGCTCTTGTGACCGGAGGCAGCCGCCTCTTAAGCATAGCCTATCTGCTTGAAACGGTCTGGGGCTATGATCCGGCCAGCTATAACGACCCTCATACCGTGGGCGTCCACGTTTCTTCCCTGCGGAAAAAACTGGGGCCTGAAATAGGCGGCCACATAACAAGCGTTACCGGCCACGGATACAAATTTGATTGAAATTTGACAATTTCCGGGCTTTTACCGTAACTCTTCCTGTTAGAGTATTGGTGCTGACAAGGAGGGGTTATGCCGGGAACCGGATCGGCTTTAAAGTTTTTTTTAACACTCGCATTCCCGCTTTTCCTGAACGTCCCGCATATCTCCGCCGCTGAAGACGTGTATAAAAAGATCGCGAACGATTTCGTCCGGTATTCCGTGGATAAAAAAGTCAGGAATGTGGCCGTGATCGCTTTTTCGCGCAAGGCGCGCGCCTCCCGCGAGGAGAGCGAATATTTCTCCGAGAAGCTGCTGGCCTGCCTGGCCGAATCCGGCAAAATAAATCTGCTTGAGCGCTCGCAGCTGGGCAGGGTGCTTGAGGAGCGCAGGCTGGCCGCGGCCGGCGTCACGGAAGAATCGCCGGGGGATGCTCACTCAAAAATAAATCCTTCGGACGCGATTATTGTGGGCACCATTTTCGGCACGAAAGACCAGTTAAAGATAATAGCCAGGATGATAGACCCCCTTACCGGCGCGGTGCTGCATACCGTGCAGGCCCAGACCGAGCGCCAGTGGGACATCATGCCCGACTGGCCCGACTCCGAGCTGGAGGTGCCGGATATGCGCGTCGTCGCGGCGATGTTCAGGGACGAGGAGCTTAATCCCCAGTCCTCCAGTCTGCGGGATTTCCGGGACGCTCCGGTCAGTTTCACTACGGAAACCTGCAACGCGCGGCGCGTCCGGCTCTCGGCCATGCAGGCGGCGGCCCTGGGAGTCAAGGCCAAGTACTGGGCCCTGCAGATGAGGGATCCTGATTTCGACAGCGGGCAGCTGAGACGGAACCCGGGCGCGGAGATAGCCGATCCTGTAGTCAGGAAAAAATTTTACGCCCTGCTGGACGTTTTGTATAAGGCGCGGGCCGTGCCCCCGTTCAGCGCGGAAGAATTGAGCGCCGTCGTTTATTTAATGGGCGAAGAGGGGAGACTGTCGGATGAATGCGGGCTGCACTAACCCGAATTCCTCAACTGGAATTCGGAGGGATGAAGGATGAGGGCTGAGGGATGAAACAATACAACAATACGCTTTCAACTGCAATTTTCGGGCTAACCTTTCAGTACTTTTTCTACCAGATCCCGTATTTCGTCTATGCCGAAGGGCTTTATCAGAAAACCGTCCACTTCCACCCCGGGCACTATGGGCCTGGAGAGGTTAGAGACGGAGCCGGTGATCACTATTATCTTCGCGGCGGGGCGGCGTGCCCGTATTTTCTTTATTACTTCTTCGCCGCGGATGTCCGGCATCTTGAGGTCGCAGATCACCGCGCTGAATTCTTCTTTTTCGATAAGGGCAATAGCCGCCGCGCCGTTCGTGGTTTCCGAAACGGCCCAGCCGCGGCTTAAAAGCGCGCGTCTCACGTAATTTCTTACGAGATCTTCGTCGTCCACGATAAGAATTCGTCTTTCCATAATCAAACCGGGAGGGTCATAGTGAAAGCGGAACCTTTTCCGGGCTCGCTTCTGGCGGTTATCGCCCCATTGTGCTTGTTCATTATTCCCAGACAGACCGAGAGGCCCAGCCCCGTGCCTTTGCCCGGGGGCTTGGTCGTGTAGAAGGGGTCGAAGATCCTGGTCAGTATTTCTCCGGGGATCCCGACCCCCGTATCGGAAATGGTGATTTCCACGGATTCTCCGGCGGCGGCCGCGAGGCGGGTGGTTATCGCCACCGTTCCCCCGTCCGGCATGGCGTCGCCGGCATTGTTAAGCAGATTTAAAAAGACCTGCATAAGCTGCTGGAAGTCGGCGTTCACCATAGGCAGGCCGTCTCCGAACTCCCGGACTATTTTTATCCTTTTAAGTTCCATCTGGCGGGCGCAGAGGGTCAGCGTCTCGTCCAGGACTTCGTTCACGCTTACAGGCTCCAGGGAGGATTTTTCCTGCCGGGCGAAAGACAGAAGCGAGGTGATTATTTTCTTGCAGCGGAACACGGCCTTTTCAATGTCTTTCAGATCCTGGTAGTTCTGCGTGGCCCGCGTCGTGTTTTCAAGCACCAGTTGGGTCAGGCCGAGTATCCCAGAAAGCGGGTTGTTTATTTCATGCGCCAGCCCCCCGGCCAGTTGGCCCAGCGCGGACATCTTTTCGGCCTGGATAAGCTGGGACTGGGTTTCCTGAAGCTGTTGGTAAAGATTGGCGTTCCTGAGCGCCAGGTTTACCAGCGAACCGAAGATCTTCGCCCGCTGCATATCGTTTTCGGTGAAGTATTCTCCTGAACGGCGGCGGTTTATATTTATGAGCCCCGTGAGCCTGCTCTCCTCCATCAGCGGCAGCATCATCGCGAATTTTATCTCTCCTGCCCCCGCTATGTCCGAAAATCTTTTGTCTTTAAGCGGCTCATCCACCAGCGCGACGGCCCCGCCCCCCGTGTCCGACAGTTGGCGCAGCATACGCGTACAAATTTCGAGCCGGGATTCCTCCTGCGCTCTGCCCTCCAGGCCGTAGGAAACGGTTATGCCCGGGCGTCCCGCCTTATCGATCAGAACCAGCATGGATTCGTCGGCTTTGAGGATCCGTGTGACCGAATCTATGATTATACGGAGCAGTTCCTCGGAGCGGATGGTGGAGAAGATGGCTTTTGTTATGTCGTTGAATTTTTTCTTTTCGAGGGCGCGTTCCACCACGGTAAGAAGTTCGGCTATCTGGAATGGTTTGTGCAGATAGTCGAAAGCTCCCCGGCGCATGCTCTGGATGGCCGTCCCCATGGTGCCGTGGCCGGTGACTATTATGACCTCAACTTCCGGATCCGTTTTTTTTATCTCGCCAAGGGCGGTTATGCCGTCCATGCCGGGCATCTGGATGTCCATGATCACGAGATCGAATTTCTCCGCGCCCGCCTTTTTTACGCCTTGTTCGCCGGTGAAAGCCACGGAGGTCTCGTAATCCTTGGTTGAAAGCGCGGTGCGGATAAGATCGGAGACCTGCTCGTCGTCGTCCACCACCAGTATTCTGGCTTTGTTCGTCATAGGCTCGATCCGTACATTGTATGAAATATTACGGTTTCCGCGTAAACCGGCCCCGTTTGTTTTGCAAACTCTTCTCAATTTACTAATATATGTAAATGTCGTTGCGCCGAGGTAGCTCAACGGTAGAGCAATCGCTTCGTAAGCGATAGGTTGTGGGTTCAAATCCCATCCTCGGCTGTTTTACAAGATGGGATTTGAAGCTGACCTGCGCGCTCACGGTGTGGGAAAAGTGAGCGGAGCGAACGTCAGCGCAGGCGGCCGGTTCCGGCGGAGCGACCGGGAGGGAGCGGGGGAGGAAAAATCCCATCCTCGGCTGTTTTACGTCTCGTCAATTTATGTCCAAAAAAAACGATCTTCAGTTGCCGGAATTCTCCGATATTAATTTCGCGCCGGGCGTGGCTTTCGCCAGAAAAGTGATCTGGTGGTGGCTGCCGATCCTTTACCTGCTGATCTCGGATTCTTTCTACCTGCGCACTTACGATTCCGCGCAGGTCAAGATAACCCTGCTGCAGATGGGCGGCTTTACTCTGGCGGGCCTATGGGTTTCTCTGCTCGTGCTTGAAGGCCGCAAAGCGTTCAGAAAAGAAGACTTCGTGTTCCTGGCGCCGTTCTTCGCATACCTCGCTTATACTATCTTCTCGTTCTGCCACGCTCCTTACAAAGGGCCCAGCACGGATGATCTTGTCCGTTACATCAGCTATATGGCGGTTTCGCTCGTTATAATCAGGGAATTTAACGAGAGCGCCATCAATCGCCTGACCAAAATTCTCATTGTAACCGCCTATATCTCGATCCTGTACGGATTTATCCAGTTTCTTGATACCCGCATGTTCCCTTCGAAAGAGGCCGGGCCCGGAATAGATCCGTTCATCTGGCGCTGGGCCTTCACCCAGCGCGTTTTTTCCACCTACGGCAATCCCAATTTTTTCGGAAATTTCCTGGTGCTCTTCCTGCCGATAGCCGTCACGCAATATATGAAAAACCGGTCGGTCTATCTGCTGCCGCTCATTTTCCTGGATCTTCTGTGCCTTTATTCCACGGATACCAAGGGCGCCTGGATAGGTTTCGGTATTTCCTGCTGCGTTTTCGCGGCCATTTATCTCTATTTCTTTACGCAGCTGGATCGCGCGAAACTCATCAAGGCTTTTGTGTCGCTCGCCGCGGCGGGAGCCGTGACCGTGGCGCTGGTGCTTAATTACGCCCTTAAAAGCCCGACCTCGGTGCCCTTCCGGCTGGCGACCTGGCTGTCCACATGGGAGATGGTCGAGACGCATCCCCTTCTCGGCACCGGGGTGGGGAGTTTTAAGGTGATCTACCCGGCCTTCCGGCGGCCGATCATTTTCCATCTGGAGGGCAAGCACAATACCGAGACCGACCATGCCGAGCAGGAACATCTGGAGCAGTGGATGGACAACGGCCTTATCGGCTTCGGGATCTACCTGTGGCTCATTTTCTTTGTGGTTACGGTGGGGCTGCGCGGGCTGGGCTCCCTGACCGGGAACCTTAAAGGAAGCCGTCCTCCGCCGGTGGCTTACGATCTCCTGGGTTACCTTACCGCCCTTCTGGGTATGCTTTTTCATAATTTCACCGATGTCAGCATGCGTTTCGTGTCCTCAGGCATCTTCCTTGGACTTCTGCCCGGCGTGATCGTAAACCTCGCGCGGGGGCAGGCCATCTGGGAGCTCCATTACAGGGAAAACAAACAGGAGCCCGTAGAGGAACCCGCGGGCGGCTCCGCTTTCTACACCGCCGTTCTGTGGGCGCTGAGGGCCGCCGCCGTGGCCGGCGTGCTTTACCTGGTTGTTCTGCTTTTCCAGGAGTTCTCGGCGTTGCAGGGGCCGCTGCGCGGGTATGTGGCGGGCGGGGAGATCCTGCAGTGGTGGATCTCCTGGACCGTGATGCTGGGGGTGACTCTGGGCCTGGCTTACGCGTTCATTAACATCGTCCTGAAAGGCGTCTCGCCGGCGGTTCCGGTGGTGGTTCTGCTCGCGCTCCTGCCGGTCTACTACTTCTGGGGCTGGTTCAAGGGCGACGTCTATCATAATATGGCGATCTTTTTTTCCAAGCAGGGCAAGTGGGAGGACGCCATAACCTATTACAAGCGTGTCAACCGCCTTAACCCGTATTTCATCATGCCTTACTATTTCGTCGGCAACGTGTTTAACGACCGTTTCAACATGGAGCGCCAGTATCGCAAGGAATGGGGGGATGAGAACGAAATTCCGCGCACCGATTTCGAGCGGGCCATGGCCGCCTATGAAGCGGTGCGGGCCATCGCCCCTAATTACGTGCAGATGCATCACCAGGTGGGCACGCTTTACATGAAGATGCACGATTACTACGCGGGCCAGGGAAAGCCGAAAGAAGCGGCGGAATATCTGGATAAGGCTCTGGCGCGTCTTAACCTTTACGAGAATCTGGATCCAGTCTACGCCCCCAATTACTACAGGAAAGCCCAGATCCATCTGGCCAGGCGGGATTATCCGTCGGCCGAGCGGGAATATCTGAACAATGTCAATGCCTGGAAATGCCACCGGAAAGGACATCTGCATGAATCCGTGGAAGGTTACACATATCTGGCCAATCTGGAATACGCCGCTGGCAGGTATAAGCAGGCTCTCGAAGCGTACGGCAAGGTGCTTGCTCTTAACCCGGAAGCCCAGCCGGCCAAGAATCAGTACGCGGCCCTTAAACAAAAATTCGGCCTCAACGTCTGGGTGGATCCCGGGAAAACCGGTAATCCTAAGCAGTGATCAGCAGCCGGTGCCGCCGTTTATCTAATGCCACAAAATCCCGACAAAGCCGGAACAGCAGGCAGGTATTTGCTCACCCTTTCGCTTATAACCGTTTTTTTCGTCTCGCCGCTGTTGTTCTTCACCGATCTTACCCGTAATCCCTACTATTTGCAGATAACGCTCCTTAACGCCGCCTTGCTGGCGGCCGGCGCCACCCTGCTGGCGGAAGCCGTCCGGCAGAAAGCCTGGCCGCTGCCTCCTAACATCCTGTACGCGCCGCTGGCGGCGCTCCTGGCCGTGATGGTTCTCAGTTTCGTACACGCCTGGTTCGGCCATATGGCTTTTTTCCGTCCCTCGATGGTCAGCGAATTCACCCGCGCGGGAGTATTTACCGCCGTCAATTGCGTCCTGGTGTTTTTACTGGCCCAGAAGGTTCCGTTCGATTCCGGGCCGCGCCGCCCGTCGGCTTACGGCTGGCTGGCTTTCATTCTGCTATGGGGCGGATTATGGTTCCTGTTCCCGGATCTGAAAACTCCGGCGGCGGGGGACAGCCTGATGTCCCGGTTCTGGGATCCTTACGGGGGGTTTCTCTGGGCGGGAGGGGCGGTCGCGGCCTGGCGTCTTGTCCGCAGATTCAACCAGGAGGATTTCCTCCATCTGGCCATGGCCGCCGGGGCGCTGGCTTCCTGCTACGGCGTGCTGCAGTATTTCGGTGTAGAACTGGTCTGGCCGCGCCTGCTGAATCCCTACGGCAACCGTTCAGTTTCCACTTTCGGGAACCCGAACTTCATCTCCTCCTATCTGGTTATGCTTCTGCCTTTCGCCCTGGCTTATCTGATGTCCGCCGAAAAAACCGCGCACCGGCTTCTTTACGGCTTCATCTTCCTTTCGTACGCGGCGATGCTGATGGCGAGCCTGACCCGTTCCTCCTGGGGCGGGGCCGCCGCGGCGCTGGCCACGCTCTTCGCTTTCAGGGAGTACCGGCGGAAATTCATCGAGAACCGCAAATTCCTCGGCTGGTTCCTGGCCGCGGCGCTTCTGATAGTATTTCTGTGGCCCGCGCAGTCGCTGAAACCTTTCAGTTCCGGGCTGCTGGAGCGCATGGGCGAGGGAGCGGGAAAATTCGATTCTTTTTCCTCGCTTTCGCTGAAAGCGGGGCCGGGCAGGATCTATTCCTCGTTTCACCAGCGTCTGCTTATCTGGACTTCGGCCTGGCAGATGGGACTTGAGAGTCCGATGCTCGGCAAAGGCTGGGGGCTTTTTGAGAATTTTTATCCGTTCTACCAGGGCGGGCTGATCTTCAATTTTGAGGATGTCCGCGGCCTGCGGACCCACGCCAATAACGCGCACAACGAGATTATGGAGATATTTTCGCAGACCGGCCTTCTGGGGCTGGGCGTTTTCATCTGGCTTTTTTACGTTCTTTTCGCCGCTTTTTTCCGCTATTGCGGGGTTTCCGGCCCGGAAGAGCGGTATTGGACGGCGCCCTACGCCGCGGCCGTCGTCGGGATGTTCGCGGACAATATGTTCAACGTGTCCCTCCATTTCGCGGTGCCGGCCATGCTATTCTGGTGGCTGACCGGCGGATTTTCCAGGAAACTTTCTGGCTCCGGCGGAAGCGCCGGGCGGCCGTGGGGGAAACCGGCCGCGGGAACGGCCGCCGCGGGGCTGTTGATCTTGTTCTGCGTTTTTTGCATCTGGTACTGGTCCGCGCAATTTATGCGCGAGATGTATTATTTCCGCGGCTTTAAGGCCATGCGCAGAAATGATTTAGCGGGGGCGGTGTCGGAATTAAAGAAAGCTTACGACAGCAACGGGCGCGAAGTGAACAACAATTACGAACTGGCCAACGCCTATGTGCGCGCGGGGGATCTGGCTTCCGCCAAATGGGCCTACGGAGAGGCGTTAAAATCCAACTCAGGCTATGATGAGATCTATTTTAACCTGGCGATAGTTGAGAAACGGCTGGGCAGGACGGAGGCGGCACTGGACGCCCTTAAGGTCTCCGCTTTTATAAATCCGCTCAGCGCCGCCACTTTCAGCGTTATGGCGGAGACGTATCTCGGAGACGCCGGCCGCTACGCCAAAGAAGCCGCCGGGATGTTCGAAGCGGCCGGGAAAATATTCCCGCGCGACGCAAATATCCGGAACGCGCTCGGTTATTTCTATACCCTCCTCAAGGACTACCGGAGCGCGAAGATGGTCTACGGGCGGGGCGTAAGGGATAATCCGGGAGATGCCACGCTGATCCGCAACCTCGCCGCTTCGGCGGCCCAGCTGGGGCTGAAAAACGATCCAGACCTCCTCTGGCTGAGGAAGTTCCAGGAAGTTCAGACGCGCCTGAGTTCGGGGGAGCTCTCCGGCCCCGCCAGGGCGTCGGCGGATGAACTGGTCGGCCTGGAGCCCGCCAATCCCAACGCCCTGGCCCTGCGGGCCAAACTGAGTTTTAAGGCCGGCGACTATAAGGGCGCCGAACGCGATCTGCTTAAGGCCCTGGAGGCAAGGCCGGGCGATAACAATCTGCGCTACGGGCTTGCGGTGATCTACGAAAAAAAAGGGGAGCTCGGATCCGCGCGGCGGGAGTGGGAAGCCCTGCTGCAGGCCGAGCCCGGCAACGCGGCCGCGGCCGAGCGCCTGAAAAATCTGCCGTAGCCCGAAAATTGCGATGGCAATTTTCGGAAGGATGAAGGCTAAAGGATGAAGGATGAGGGGAAAGATGTGAAGAAACAACAAGGTTTTATCCGCCCTTTAGCCTTTATCCCTCATCCTTTATCCTTCCCGGAAAACCCAGTCGGGTTTTCCGGGTAACATTTGCGCAATAATCCGGCAATATTTAGGTAAATATTAATGTGTTAAATATAAGCGGATTCAAGGATTCGGGATTGCGGATCTGCAAAGAAGCGGGAATTAAGAAAATATTTTCGGCAATCCTGAATCTTCAATCCGCAATCTTCAATGCTGTTGATATGATTTTCCGGAGCCACGTTATGAAAATGATGCCTAAACTCAAGTTCCCGGCCGCGGCGGCCGTTTTTGCCGTTCTCGTGTTTTTCGGCGGGAATTTCTCGGAGCTGCCCGCCCAGCCGGACTCGCGGGCCGGTATGAGCCGTTCGATGGAACAGGCCATACGGCTTTACCACGAAGGACAGGATAACGAGGCGATGGACAGGTTTATGGATATCCTCGTGAAAGGTTCCCCTTCGGAAAAATCCATGGCCAATGAATATATCTCCAGGATCACTCTGCGCATGAATACCGGGATACAGACTTTCAGGGATCAGGGGACGGAGGGCGGGGTAATGAAAGATGTGGAGGGCGTCCGGAGGGTTCCAGTCAGGAGCCAGGCGGCCGCTGGAGAGGATCTGGTTCCTTCGGAGGAAGAGGCCGCTGTACGGGAAGCTCCGGAGACCCGGCAGGCCCGTGTCGCCGAAAAGATCAGTGAGCGGATAGTCGCGATGCGCAGGACGCTTCTGCTGGAGCTGGGCAAGTCGGACGCCGTTAAGATTTATATGGGCGAGGTCCTGCCCAGAGCCGTCACTATAAACCCCCAGCGGTTTTTTGTGAATGAGACCGTCTTCAAACCGAACGCGTCCGCCGCTCTCTCGAGTCTGGCCGGCCTTATTTTCACGCTCGGAAAGGCCAACGTGCTTATTCTGCCGGAGGGCGCGGTAGAGGGCGACGTCAAAATCAAGAATATCAGGCAGGCAATCGCGCTCAATTCCTACCTGATTTCACGTGGTATTTCACAAGCGCGCCTGGACGTTAATCTGACGGGTGCGGACATCAGGTTCCCCAAGGAACTTACGAACATAAGCGGCCTGATCCTCCTTTTCAATTACGACGTGGTCCCCAGGCTCAAGGATCTGGACGATGCGCAGGCCAGAGGCCCCAAAGTTTCCCTCGGTGTTTATCCGACGGCGATCTCCGTGCAGAAGAACGAAGGCGCTCTAGTGGAATTTTCCGTGTTCGAATCCCCGGCCGGCAAGCCCACGTGGAAGTTCGAGATCTTCTCCGTGCAGCCGGACAATACTCTTTTATCGCTGCAGAAACTGGATGGCTACGGCCCCCAGTACAACCAGAGTTACTGGAACGGCCGCAAGAATTTTTTCGGCGTTCCCTATTCTTCCGGCAAATACATGGTTTCCGTCACGGCGACGGATATGGAAGGCCGGGAAACCAATCTGCGCCGTTTTCTGGTCATCAAGGCGGGCAAAGAGGAAGAACCGGAACGTGAAGCCAAAAAATCCCCCGCCGCCGCCGTCGCGGCCAAGGCCGCCGGCGGGCGGCAACTTCCGCCGAAAAAAGTCAAACCGGCGCTCAAGAAAGCCGGAACCACCGGCGTCAGGGCGGCTAAAACCGTCAAAGGGCGGAAGAAAGCGGCGGAAAAATTATCCGCCGCGGCCGTTCTGAAAGAAGCTCCCCCGGCCTCCGCCGAAGAAAACGCCTCCCAGCCGGAGAAAGGGGGACAGGCGGAAGACGGCGCGCAGGAGTCCCGGACGGAATTCAGCGGCCAGGTGAGTTACAAAATATATTTCCGGGAGGAAACGGCCATCGTAACGCCTAACAGCGAAAAAAAACTGGCCCAGGTCGCGGAAACCATGAATTACTATCCCATGGCGAAGATCAGGCTCATCGGTTACGCCTACTCCGGCGAGGCCAACTCGGAAGCCATGGCCCAGAACAGGGTCAATT
This sequence comes from Elusimicrobia bacterium GWA2_56_46, assembly GCA_001799575.1. Taxonomy (GTDB): domain Bacteria; phylum Elusimicrobiota; class Elusimicrobia; order Elusimicrobiales; family UBA9959; genus YA12-FULL-51-18. The sequence goes on along the minus strand of MGTT01000027.1, from coordinate 80,093 downwards.
ATGTGGTCGCGCGTTTCACCAAGAAATACATGATCGGCAAGGATCGGATGGATATCTCAACCCAGATCTCCGACACCCCGAAGAGTATAGTGGAGATAAAGATGCTGGGTAAGGAATAAGGGTTCGGACTGTCGCAAGACAAAGGTAATTTGTAGAATATGTATGCTTTGCAAAGGCGATCCGCGGGTTTCGGTTCGTATCCCGAAACCTTGGTTTTTTGAGACTTCTTATGGCCAGAATTACGGCGGCTAAAAACTCTATCGGCATACACATTTCCCCCAGGGAGATCTGCCTTGCCCAGACCAGGCTGGGGGGGGATGGCCGGATGCAGGTGGAACACCTGATCAATGTCCCCACCGGATTCCACGCGAAGGAGGGGACGCAGCGCCCGTTATCGTTGAATAACGATTTTTTTGACGAAAAAGCCTCCTGGATCAACGGATTTCAGACCGCCGTCAGAAAAATAAACTGGAACAGCTCCTCCGCGGTCGTAACTCTCTCTTCCCAATTTTCGATCCTCCGTTATTTCGTCATGCCGGCCGTGGAAAGGCGCTTCTGGAACAAGGCCATACCGATCGAGTCTAAAAAATATATCCCTGTTTCGTTCGATGAGGTGGTTTATGATTTCAACGCGGTTCCGCTGGCCGAGGGCGGGAAGCTGGGTGTTCTTTTCGGGCTGACCCAGCGCAAAAGCGTGGAATTTATCATGAATATCCTCAAAACTTCCGGCCTGGAAGTGACGGCGGTCGAGGTGAATTCATACTCCGTGGAGCGGTTGTTCTCTTTTCTCGACCCCGGGGAGCACGCGGCCAAAGCTTATATTCATTTCTCCGGTGGAACCAGCCTCATGTTGTTTTCCAGCGCCGGCTCTCCCGTTCTTTACCGCGAGACCGATTACAGTATTTCCAGCACAATGTCGGAGCGCAAGCGCCTGGATGTGAAAGGCGCCGTGCAGTTCGTGGATCGCTATATCGGCGGGCAGGTATATAAGCGCCTGATGCTGAGCGGCGATGGCATGGAAGTCTGGAAGCCCGTCGCCGAACAGGAATCCATGATGCCCGTGGAGGTCTGGGATCCGGCCGGGGCGTCCGGCCTCAAGGACAACGACGCGGCCTCTTTTTTTGCCGCGGGCGCGTCCCTCCGCGGCCGCGTCCAGGAAAAAATGGCGCTGGATATCTCCGGCGTAAGTACGGCGGCCGGGCTGGAGAAACAGGTGCACGGGTATGTGTGGGGCGTTGCGTTCGCGCTGGGCGGACTTCTGCTTTTCCTGTCCCTGGTGGGCCAGATCCGGCTCATGATGATCAACTCTGAATTTACCGCCCTGAGCGCGGCGGTGGAGGGCGCTCCGGAACTGGAAGGCAACGACGTGGGGACGATAACCGCTAAAATAGAAAAACTGCAGGCCGACGTTAAAATGCTTTCCGTCCTGGACGGAGAGGCCGATTTTCTGGCGCCTAAACTGAACGCTGTCGCGGATAATATACCGCCCGAACTGTGGCTGACGAATATTCATTATCTGAATCAGCTGGCGGCCTCGGAAGTGCAGGCCGCGCCCAAAATCCTGGATCTGACCGGTGAAACCAATCTCAAGGGGGAGATGAAGCTCGCCATGGTGGAAGTTTTTAAGAAAGCCCTTAAAAATTCTCCGGAGTTCAGGGTATTCATGCCCCCCGGCGGCGGGATGGAATTCGATCTTACCGGAGATTCTTCCGGCCAGGCCGCGGATTCCGCGGACGGACAGGGCCGCGCCACCGTATTTACCATAAAGTGCTCGGCCAGGAGGAGAGGCTGATGTCTTCCATCCTGCGGCTTGCGGCGGGGATAAAGAGCTTTGTCCGGGGCATGGCGGACGACGTTCTCATGATCTACGCCGAAAAGGGAATAGAGCCCTTTAAAAAACCGCTTCTGTTGTCCATACCGGCTTTGCTGGTTCTCTACAATTTTGTCTACGTGCCTCTGGGCGGCCGGATCCGGGCCAGAAAAGGCGCGCTGGAGCAGGTTCGGCTTATAGCCGCCCATTACGAGGATTATTCCAATGCCCGGACCCGCCTGGCCGGGTATAAACGCCGCCTTCCGCTTATCAAGGACAAGGACGAGTGGCTTAATTATGTGCTGACAGCCACGGCCAAGGTTCATGGCATTGATTTCTATTCCCTTTCCTCCCAGAGCGAGATCACGGCCGGGAATTTTCTGCTGGTGACGCGTACAGTAACGGTCACCATCACATATGCCAAACTGGGCAAATGGATAGCCGATATAGAGAACTCTCCGATATTCCTGAAAGTGGCGGAGGTTACCATCGTTAAGGATCCCGCCCAGACCGGTATGCTTAAAGTTACCATGACCGTCTCCACCATGTTCCCGAATCCGACCGCCGCGGCGGGAAGGACGTGATATGAAAAATTTCAGCGGCTGGATCGCCTGGTTTTTACTCGCGGCCGTGCTGGTCGTCCCTTCTTTCCTTTTCTACAATTGGTGGATTGATAAGAGCGTGAAAGAGGCGGCGGCCCAGGCTTCGGTTCAGAGCGTTTCCGCCGCGGGCATTTTCGGGCGTTCCCAGGATGCCGCACCTTCCGTGCAGGCGGCCTCAACCGTCCCGGCCGCGGCCGTCTCCGCCATTCCGGCGCCGGCAGCAGAACCTCCGGCGCCCCCGAAAGAAACTCCCCGGCTCCAGGAAACTGCGCGGGTTCCGGCCGCCGGGCCGGAGCCGGGCCGGCGGGACTTTACTGTCGGCGGCGGAACTCAGGTTTTAAGGCCGTCCTCCGCGCCGGTTCAGGAAGCCGCCGCTGAACGGGTTCCGGCCAAGACCGCGGCGGGCTCTTATTTCAGTCCCAAGTCCGCACGCGATCCCATGCTGAGCCCGGAGGATTACCAGAAGATGAAGGACGAGGAGGCGCAGCGTCTAGAGACCGAACGCCAGCGGCGGCTGACCCTCGCCCGGCAGCTTAAGGAAAGCAGCGGGGAGACCCGCATCAAGCTGCAGGGCATAGTGGGTAACAGCGCGATAGTCAACGGGGAAATGCATTTGGCCGGGGATACGGTGGCGGGGGTAAAACTGCTGAAGATCGGCCCTAATTACGTGATCGGGGAATACAAAGGAAAGAGATTTAAGAAAATTTTACGGTAAAATTAATGGAGGTTCTATGAAAAAGCTCAGGATTTTACTCACCGTCTGTCTGCTGGCGGAACAGTTTGCGGCGCCGGCCGCTCTGCTCTTCGCCCAGGAAACCCAGCTCCCGGACTCCGACAAGGATTTTACGGCCGATCTCCAGGGGCCCTCTTCAGAAGAGGGCGGGCCAATCCTGGAGCAGCCTTCGGGGCAGGATAATGCCCTGCCCCGGTCCATCCCCCGGGGCAGGACTCCCGGGACGCCTCTGGAACCTGTGCAGATAGGCGGCGCTCCCAGGGAAGTTTCGATGTATGAGGAAACCGAAACCGTTTCCCCGCTGGATCGCAAGATAGGCCCCATACATCTTAAAGGCGCCCCCCTGTCTTCTTTTATGGAGATCATTTCGGCCCAGTCAAAGGTCAGCTTTATCGTCGCAGAAGGCCTTGAGTCCAAGACCATAACCGTCTACCTCCGCAAGACCACGGTGCGCGAAGCCCTGGAACTGCTGCTGAGCATAAGAGGCCTGACTTACCAGCGCATCGGAAAAACCAGCACCTACGTGGTCAGGAAGCGTTCGGCCGGCACTCCCAATCTTATAACCAAGATCTTTGTGCTGAACTATATCCCGCTTATACGCATCGGTTCCGTGGGCGAGGATATAGCCTCCATCACTTCACAGGACGTATCCTCCAGCGGGATGTCCGCTGAAACGCAGGGCGGCGCGGGAGCCGCCAGGCCGCAGGGCGACGAAAAAGGGATCGCGATCCTGAGCGTTATAAAAAGCGTGCTTTCAAAAAACGGCATGCTGGTTACCGATCCCCGGACCAATACCCTTATCGTTACCGATGTCCCGGAGGTTTTTCCGCAGGTGGAGCAGATCATTTCGGAACTAGACAAAAAAGCCCCTCAGATACTCATAGAGGCCCAGATAATGGAGATCAACACCGATCGTCTCAATGAACTGGGTATAGAATGGGGCGGTTCCCGCGGAGAAATGGCTTATTTTGCCGGCCCGGCCAGGCTTACCGATTACGGCCTCAGGCCCGGCTTTTTCTCCGGCGACCAGTGGAAGAATTTCTTCCCTAAGACGACCGACACCTCCGCCACCTCCGCCTCCGGCGGCAGCACCAGCGGCGGGGTCGATTCCGTTTTCGCCACCGGACAGCAGAGCGCGAAAGGCGTATATTACGGCATCTTCAGCCTGGCGCAGCTGCAGGCTATTTTCAGGGCGCTCATCTCCAGGGGAGAGGCCCATTATCTCGGCAAGCCCAAGATCGTAGCCATGAACAATATGACGTCGCTTATCTCCATCTCCAGGGACGCGGCGGTGGGTACCGGCAGTTCGGTCTCTTCAGCCGGCGGCGCGACCGGTTCCGTCTCCACTTCGGTGGAACGGAGGCGGGTGGGGCTGGTTCTGAAAGTCACACCCCAGGTCAACAGAGAGGGCTATATCACTATGGTCATTCAGCCCAATTATTCGGATGTCGTGGCCTCCGGCGTGGCGGTGCAGGGGCAGACCATTCTTGACCCCGTTTCAAGGGGTGTTTCCACCATGGTTCGCGTGAAGAACGGCCAGCCCGTGGTCATAGGCGGAATGCTTTCCTCCATAGAGACCAAAAGCGTAAAAAAAGTGCCCCTGCTGGGGTATATCCCGATAATCGGCTGGCTGTTCACCAGCGTCAGTTCCAGGCGAACCAACACCGACCTGGTTATTTTCGTTACGCCCACAATTTTGGTAGACTAAACTCTTATCTTATGGCGCGAAAACGACTTGGCGAAATAATGGTGGAAGCGGGCTGGATAAACGAGGAACAGCTCGCCAAAGCCCTGAAATTCCAGCAGCAGAATCCGTGTCTTCTGGGCGAAGCCGTCGTAAAACTAAACTTCTCCAGCGAAGAGAAAGTCGCCATGGGGCTGTCCAAACAGCTCGGCATTCCGTACGCTTCCCGTGAAAACCAGATCCTTAATCCGGAAAAAGGCCAGAAACTGGAAAAAATCCTGCCCGAGAGCTTCGCGCGCGAGCATATAGCGATCCCCCTCTTCGTGGAAAACAACGTTCTGGCCGCCGCGATGACGGATCCGGCCAATATCCTGCTGATCGACAATATAAAACTGGTCACCGGCATGGAAGTGCAGCCGTTCATCGCCACCAAGGCGCAGATCCTTAAAGTCATAGATTCTTTTTATCAGGGTGCGGCGGATCTGATCGATACGGTCATGGACGCCGGCAAAGGGAGTACCGGGACTTCGGAGGACGATGTTATAACCGCGGACGGCCGGCTGGATCTGGATAAGGTCATCATCGGGGAGTCCAAAGGCGCCCAGTCCATAAAACTTGTCAACGCTATCCTCAAGCAGGCCATTTCCGAGCGGAGCAGCGATATCCATCTTGAAAAATTCGACGAAAAAGTTTCCCTGCGTTTCCGCATCGACGGCGTGCTCTACGAGCGCAGCGCTCCTCCCGGCGACCTGGTGGATTCACTTATTTCGCGCGTAAAAATACTTTCCAAATTGGATGTGTCCGAGCGGCGCCTGCCGCAGGACGGGACTTTCTCCATCAAATACCAGAACCGCGTCATCGAAGTCCGCGTGTCGGTCTGTCCCACCGTCTTCGGAGAAAAGATGGTTCAGCGTCTACTGGATAAAGGAGCCGTGGAACTGAATATAGACAAACTGGGTTTCGAGCCCAGGCAGCGCGCCGACTTTCTGAAAGCGGCGTCCGCTCCGCACGGCCTCATTTTCCTGACCGGGCCGACCGGATCCGGCAAGACCAGCACTTTAGGCGCGGTTCTGAACGCTATCAAGTCCCCGGAACTTAATATCATGACGCTGGAAGATCCCGTGGAGATCAAAATGGAGGGCATAAGCCAGGTGGAGGTCAAGCCGCAGATAGGCCTCACTTTCGCCACGGGTCTGCGCGCTTTTCTCCGCCAGGATCCGGATGTCATCCTGGTGGGAGAGGTGCGGGATGATGAAACGGCCGAAGCCTGCCTTAAAGCCGCGATGACCGGACACCTGGTGCTCAGCACTCTGCATACCAATACCGCGCTTGAGGCCATTCCCAGGCTGATAGACATGGGGATAGAAAATTATCTTCTGGCCGGCACGCTCTTGTGCCTGGCCGCCCAGCGTCTGGTACGCCAGCTTTGCCCCGAATGCAAGCAGCCCTACAGACCGCCGCAGGACGAGATAGATCAGATGACGGCCGAGTGTCAGATCAGCCCTCTTCCCGATCCCGCCAAACTGACGTTTTATAAGCCTAAAGGCTGTCCCAAGTGCCTGAACACGGGCTATGCCGGCCGGAAAGCCATCTACGAGGTCTATTTCAACACGGAGGAGATGAAACGCATCATCTTTAAAGACGCGGATATCCACAGGCTGCGCGAGGCCGCCGCTAAAGGCGGGGCCTGGGGGCTGCGCGCCAGCGGCTGGCGCAAGGTTATCGCCGGCGTGACCTCTGTGGATGAGATGCTTTCGGTCACGATCACGGAACAATAAGTCAGCGGGTATAGGGCGGGGGATCGAGGAGAAATCATGGCCAAATTTATATATACGGTGCAGGACGCCCAGGGTACGGTTACCACGGGGAGCGTTAACGCCGACGACGAGGATCAGGCTGTACAGTCTCTGCAGGCCAAAGGCCTCTTTATCCTTTCCATCCAGGTGGAGGAAGCCAAATCCAGGAGCCTCCTGAGAGTGCCGCAGTTTAATAAAGGCAAAGTTTCCGGCCGGGATCTGGTTTTCTTCGGCGAGCAGATGTCCACGCTGCTGGGCGGAGGCATCCCGCTGGTGCGCGCGCTTTCGCTGCTGGGCGAGCATTCCGGCAACAAGAGCCTCTCCATGGTGCTGGGGCAGGTCACAAAGGAAGTTTCCGCGGGGGGAACCTTTCACAAGGCCCTCGAAAAGCATCCGAAAGTTTTTGACGAAATCTGGGTTTCCCTGGTGCAGGCGGGAGAAGTTTCCGGCCAGCTGCCGACCGTTCTGCGGCAGATAACCTCGTACTGCGAATCGCAGGAAAATATAAAGTCCAAGATAGTGACGGCGCTGGCCTACCCCGCGGTTCTGGCCGTATCCTCCGTGGGCGTTTTGGCCTACTTTATCATCTATGTCGTCCCGGTCTTCGCGGGGGTGTTCAGCGACTTCAATCTGACGCTCCCTTTGCTCACACGTTTTATCGTGGCGATTTCGGGTGTTTTCGCCAAATATTTTGTTCTCATCGCGGTAGTGGTCATAGGCGCCGTCGTTTCGTTCAGGGCCTATATAGCGACTTCCCCGGGGCTGCTGACCTGGAACCATATTCAGTTCAGGATTCCGGTTTTTGGCGGCCTGATAAAGAATATGCAGACGGAGCGGCTTCTTACCACCATGTCCACCCTGATCCGCTCTGGTGTCAGCATTCTGAACGCCGTTTCTGTGCTGGAGGGAGCGTTCCGAAAAAATCTTATCTACCAGAACGCGCTTAAAAAAGCCAAAAACGATATCGCCAGCGGGCGCTCCATCTCCGAGTCTTTTAAAAAGACCGGGATCTTCCCCGGCCTGGTCACGGAAATGATGTGGATGGGCGAGGAGTCCGGAAAACTGCCGGATATAATCGTGGTGCTCTCGAAATTCTACCAGGAGCAGATAGAACAATGGATCAGGCGTTTTTCCTCGATGATAGACCCGATCCTGGTGGTGGGTATAGGCGCCATCATCGGAACGATCGTCCTGTCGATCTTTATGCCCATCTTCCAGCTGTCCCAGATAGGCGCGAAGTAAACTTGCCTGCGGAGGGATTTATGAAAAATAACAGGAAAGGGTTTACGCTTATCGAGCTTGTGGTTGTTACCGTGATCATCGGTATACTGGCTACCATGGGTATCCCTTATTATCTGAAGACGGTTGAAGTTTCTAAAGCCGGGGATGCGGTGGGTATCGGGCAGCTGCTGGCCAATTCTTACCGGATGTACCTGGTGGATAATCCGGGCGCGCCCTTGAACGGACAGATCACCGATACATGCAACACTTATACCGCCTGCGCCCTGGCGCCGGCGGCCCCCAATCCCTGCCTCCTGGTGGCCTGCAATTATGTGGCCAAGCAAAATTGGGGCGGGGGTGCGTATTCCTATTCTATCGGCGCCGGCGGTTTCGCCTCCAGTATCCGGCGCAAGACCGGACCCAGCCCCGGCACCAACACCACTCCTTACAGTAGTTGGGGATATGATTTCAGCACCTCGGGCGGCTGTTCGCCTGTCGGCGGAGCTCCGTCATGCCCGAATTTCTGACGCTAAAAATTCACAAAAGACCCGGCCAGACACTGGTGGAAGTTACAATCGCCATTCTGATAGCGGCCACTACTACAGTGGCCGTATTTTCAGTGATCCTGTCGAGTTTTGTTTCAGAGAAAAAATCGGACAAAAAAGAGCTGTCGGCCATGGTGCTGAAAAAGGCGCGGCAGACCCTACAGGCTTTTGTCAGCGTGGATCCGTCCGACCCTGATTATTCGCCCAATGCCGGGGGGATCTGGACAGGAGTGGACGCCAGCGGACAATGGGCGCTGGCCGCCGGAACCCACGATATTTCCTCGCTGATGAACACCGCTGAAAATGCCGTTCTGCGCCGGGACACGTCCTCGGGCGCGGTTCCTAATTGCGTCATGGGGGGATCCTGTTATCTTTACTATACCGTGGAAGACAGCGATTGCATTAACGGGCGTTTCCTGATCCCTTCCCAGCCCACCAATACTCCCTCGAAATCCTGCAAGACGGTTAAATTTTATATGCGCTATGCCGATTAACCTATGAAAAAAGGTTTTACCCTCATCGAGCTGCTCATCGCCATCCTGCTTTTCGGGTTCATGGCCATGTCCCTGGCCACGATCTATTCCACCGCGCACAAGCATCTGTTCCAGAACTACCGGCAGAACACAGTTAAGGCCGGCGCCTCGGTGGCTATGAAAGCCATTACTTCGAGGTTGCAGCAGAGTAACAGGATAGATCTGCCTCTGTCCGGCGGTTCCGGGAATATTCTCGCTTTCGCCGTAAATGTGGATCAGAGGAGCGGATGCTACCCCGTAAATCCCGACACGCCGTCCCTGACCGCCTGGCATTATTTCTGCTATCTTCCCGGCGTCACGGCCCAGTGTCCGCTCGGTAACTGCCTGTTCTACCACACCGGACCGATAACGGGCGGGTCGGGCTGCCCTTCCGGCACGGTCTGGAACACCGCTAACGGCTACCCGGTCGCCGGTAATTGCGGCCAGATCACGCGGCCCGGGGAGGCCGTTCCGCTTCTGTTATCTTCGTTTGTCTACCCCGCCCCGAGTTTATTTTCGCGTCCGACAAGCGGTATTAACACTCTCGGCAACAGTGTGGTGAATATCAATCTGCGCGTATACTGGGATCCGTGGGCGCAGGTCGTTTCCGGAGTTAAGGATTTCCGTTCCACATCCAGGCTTATAGACGTTACGCTTAACACGAACGTAAGGGTGATCCGCAGCGGCCAGAACTAAAAACGGCGTTAAGGAAAATCGGCGAAGACGGTGGAAGATGATCCTTTTTATACTTTTGTTTTCAGTCCTGAATCTTTCCGCCGCCGGGCCGCCTGAAGCGCCTCCCGCCGCCTGGCATCTGAAAGCCTCTCCGCATTTTAAGATCTATCACGAATCCGACTGGTCTCCGGATTCCATCTCCCTTGAACTGGAGCGCCTTTACGGCAGACTGCGCTTTACGGTCTCGATGTTCGCGCCCTGGATGGTAAGCGAGAAGACCAGGATCTACATATACAGGGATCAGGACTCCTATCTTAAAGGCGAATTCAATCCCCCGAAATGGTCGAAAGGCCTGGCGTATTTTGCCACAAAAACGGTGGTAGTATACGATCCCGGGGACATCGTCAAGCTGCGCGCCGTGGCGGCCCATGAACTTTCGCACCTGTATTTCGAAAGCTATTACGGCGAGTACCTCGCTTACCCGCCGCAATGGCTTAATGAGGGGCTCGCCGTGCTTATGGAGGATATGTCGTATCCCGGCGAAGGTCCCTGGACCCAGGCCCTTAAATATTTTCCCGCGGAGAAGATCCTGCCGCTGGACGGTTTTCTGAAACTCAGCGTGGACCGGCTGGATTCCGCCGAAGAAGTGGGATACTGGTATCTGGAGGCGTTCGGGGTGGTCTCGTATCTCTTTCAGCCGCGCAAACGACTGCAATTTAAGAATTTATGCCAGCTGCTGAGGAAAGGGGAAAAACTGGAACCGGCCCTCTGGAAAATGTACAGGATCAAAAACTTCCCGGACTTTGACCGGTCGTGGCGGGATTGGCTGCGGGTCTATGAGGCCGGGGGGAAGCAGAGTTTTGCCGGAGATTTTTCTTCGGCTGGTTTTAATTTTAAACCCGCCCAGCTCTCCTCTTTCACGTTCACCAATTTTCGGCGGTAGTAAGGATTTTTTGTCCTTTATCCTTTAGCCTTTATCCTTAAGCCTTGCCCAAGGTGTTCCTTAAGGTAAAACCCGGTATGTGAACCGGCGGCCCCGGTTATGCCGGGAGTAGCGCCGGCGTAAATAAGCCGCCCGCCCGCCGCCCCGCCCTCCGGCCCCAGTTCTATAATCCAGTCGGAAGACGCTACGACGTCCAGGTTGTGCTCTATGACCAGCACCGTATTCCCCTGGTCGGCCAGGCGATGCAGCACTTTCAGCAGTTTCTCCACGTCCGCGAAATGCAGGCCGGTCGTCGGCTCATCCAGTATGAAAAGCGTCCTGCCGGTGGAGCGTTTGGCCAGCTGTTCGGCCAGCTTGAGGCGCTGGGCCTCTCCGCCGGAAAGGGTGGTGGCGCTCTGCCCCAGCTTGATGTAGCCCAGCCCCACTTCGCGCATGGTGGAAAGGACTTTGGCGATCTGGGGGATTTCCGAAAAATGCCCGGCCGCTTCGTCGGCGGCCATATCCAGGACTTCCGCCACGTTTTTTCCCCTGAATCTGACCCCGAGCGTATCCTCGTTGAACCGCAGTCCGCGGCACTCCTCGCACTTGACGTAAACGTCCGGGAGGAACTGCATCTGTATTTTGATGGTGCCGTCGCCCTGGCAGGTTTCGCAGCGCCCGCCCTTGACGTTGAATGAAAAACGTCCGGGCGCGTAGCCGCGGCGCTTCGCCTCCGGCAGGCGGGAGAAGATGTCGCGGATATGGTTGAATACCCCTGTGTAGGTGGCGGGGTTGGAGCGCGGGGTTCTGCCGATGGGTGACTGATCCACGATGATGACTTTGTCTATGTTCTCTTCGCCCTTCATGTCTTTGAACCGGCCGGGGCTTTCTTTGGAGTTATAAAGCTTCCTGGCCAGGGCCTTGTAGATTATCTCGTAAAGCAGGGTGGACTTGCCGGAGCCCGACACGCCGCACAGCGTTACGAAAAGGCCCAGGGGTATCCTGATGTCTATTTTCTTAAGGTTGAACTGCTCGGCTTTCGTGAATTCAAGCCAGTTTTTCCCGGGCGCGCGCAGCGGGTGGTCCAGGGAGGCTTTCTTTTCGCCCCGCAAAAAAGCGCCGGTCAGGGACGCTTTGTTTTTCAGGATAGCGCGCAGATCCCCTTGTGCCGTAATATGGCCTCCGGCCGCGCCCGCCCCCGGCCCCAGATCCACGATATGATCGGCGCTGCGGATGACGGCTTCGTCATGTTCCACCACTAGCAGGGTATTTCCCAGATCCCGCAGGGACTTGAGCGTGTTGATGAGTTTGGCGTTGTCACGCTGGTGCAGGCCGATGGTGGGTTCGTCCAGCACGTAAAGTACGCCGGTCAGGCCGCTGCCGATCTGGGTGGCCAGCTGGATGCGCTGGGCTTCTCCTCCGGACAGGGTTTCCGAGCGGCGGTCCAGCGAGATATAGCCCAGGCCCACGTCGGTAAGGAAAGTGAGCCGGGAGTTTATCTCTTTCAGGATCAGCCTGGCGATGGAACTGTGCTTTTCGCCCAGGGCGAGACCCGCCATGAATTCCTTTATTCCCGCGATGGGCAGACCTGAGACCTGGACGATGTTTTTGCCGCCCACCAGGACATGCAGGCCCTCGGGTTTGAGACGGCGCCCGCCGCAGACCCCGCAGACGGTCTCGTGCATGAACTTGCGGTAGATCTCCTCTTTAACGAAATCGGATTCGGAATCGGCGTAGCGGCGCTTCAGGTTCGTGATCACGCCTTCGAAGTCTCCCTCGCTGTTTCCGCGCAGGAGTGTGTCCCTGTCTTTTTTTGACAGATCTTTCCAGGGCTTATCCAGCGGGATGCGGTGTTTCCTGGCTGCGTCGAGGATCATCTCCATATAATAGCCGGACCAGGAATTCTTCCAGCGGTGGGTGCGCGTGGTGACCGGATTGGACCAGGCTTCTATGGCTCCGTCGTTGATGGATTTTGTTCTGTCGGGGACTACAAGCGCCTCATCTATCTCGATCTTGACCCCCAGTCCGCCGCATTCCGGACAGGCTCCGAAAGGGGAGTTGAAGGAGAAAAGCCGGGGCTCCAGTTCCGGGAAGCTGATGCCGCAGGACGGGCAGGAGTTTTTTTCGCTGTACAGGATCGGCTCTCCGCCTCCCGTTTCCACCGCAGCCAGGCCGCGGCTCTGTGAAAGAGCCAGTTCCACGGCCTCGGTGAGGCGCTCTTTTTCGCCCGGGCCAGCCGTCAGCTCGTCCACGAAAAGTTCTATGGTGTGTTTTACGTAACGGTCCAGTTTCGGGACGGAATCCAGATCCAGCAGTCTGCCGTCCACGCGGATCCTGACGAAGCCGTTTTTTTTCAGCCGGACAAAAAGTTCCTCGTAGGTTCCTATGCGGCCCCGGATGAGCGGGGCCAGCACTTTTATCCTCCTGCCGGAATACTTGGAGGAGATCTCGGAAACTATGCCCTGGGCGGACCAGGCTTTTATGGGGCGGGCGCATTGCGGGCAGAACGGAGCCCCCACTTTGGCGTACAGCAGGCGGAGATAATCGTAGATTTCCGTAACGGTTCCGACGGTGGAGCGCGGGTTTTTGGAGGGGGAATGCTGCTGAATGGCTATGGCCGGCGAGAGTCCTTCTATGGACTCCACTTCCGGTTTTTCCATCTGCTCCAGGAACTGGCGCGCGTAAGCCGAGAGGCTCTCTACGTAGCGCCTCTGCCCCTCCGCGTAGATTGTGTCAAAAGCCAGGCTGGATTTCCCGGAGCCGGAGAGGCCGGTCAGGACCACAAGCTTGTTCTTGGGCAGTTCGACGGTGAGGTTTTTAAGATTATGCGCCCTCGCGCCCGTAATAATTAATTTGTCCATATTAAATTTAGTATCCGGTGTTCGGTAATCAGTAACCGGTAAAAATCATAAGAGTTTCCCTTAAAATTTATGACTAACCGGTTACCGGCCACTGATTACCGGTTACCGCTGTACCGGTCCACCGCCGTATTCTTCGCGTACGCCTCGTCGGCGGCCGGGTAATTGATGTTGAAATGGAGCCCGCGCGATTCCTTGCGCGCGGCCGCCGAACGGATAATAGTATCGGCCAGGCAGGCGATGTTGCGTAATTCCAGCAGATCCAGTGTGAGCAGGAAATCCCAGTAATATTTCACTATCTCCCCGGCGATTATTTTAACCCTGGCGCCGGCGCGTTCCAGGCGTTTGTCGCTGCGGACGATCCCCACATAGTTCCACATCAGGGTGCGGAGTTCGTCCCAGTTATGGGTGATCATGACCGCCTCGTCGGAAGGGCGCGCGTCGCCATAATTCCAGACTCCGGATTTCAGGGTTTTTTTGACGCGCGTCCTGACGAAATCCCCTTTTATGGAGACGGCCGCCCGGTGCGCGAAAACGCAGGCCTCCAGCAGCGAATTGGAAGCCAGGCGGTTGGCCCCGTGCAGACCGGTGTGGGCCGTTTCACCTACGGCGTACAATCCGGGCATGGCGGTGCGGCCCCAGTCGTCGGTTTCCACTCCGCCGCAGAAAAAATGGGCCGCGGGAACGACCGGGATCGGCTCCCTGGTCATGTCTATGCCGAAAGAGAGGCATTGTTTATGGATATTCGGGAAGCGTTTTTTAATGAACGCCGCCGGGCGGGAGGTTATATCCAGATAAACGCATTCGTCGCCTGTTTTTTTAAGCTCGCTGTCTATGGCCCGCGCCACGATGTCGCGCGGAGCCAGTTCCTTGCGCGGGTCATAGGCCGCCATGAAAGGTTCTCCGCCGGCCAGCCGCAGCACGCCGCCCTCGCCCCGCACCGCTTCCGAGATCAGGAAAGATTTGGCCCTGGGATGATAAAGGCAGGTGGGGTGGAACTGGACGAACTCCATATTAAGGAGGCGCAAGCCGGCCCGGTACGCCATGGCCATGCCGTCCCCGGTGGCGCTGTCGGGATTGGAGGTGTAAAGGTAGACCTTGCCGGCGCCGCCGGAGGCCAGTATGGTTCTGGCGGCCAGAAAACTGTGGATGACGCTGGTTTTCGCCTCCAGCACGTATGCCCCTCGGCAGACGTTGGCCGCCGGCCGGGTTCCGGCCGGGTGGGCGTCCAGGATAAGATCCACGGCGGCGTGATCCTCGAAAAAACGGATTTTTTTGTTCGAGCGGCACAGTTTAAGCAGCGCTGATTCTATTTCCCGCCCGGTAGAGTCGGCCGCGTGCAGGATGCGCCGCCTGGAATGTCCGCCCTCAAGGCCGAGTTCGAAACCGGCGCCTTTTTTAGTGAAGCGCACGCCCAGTTCCACCAGTTCCTTTATCCTTGCCGGACCTTCGCGTATCACGAGTTCCACCACGCGGCGGTCGGCCAGCCCCGATCCGGTTTTCAGAGTGTCGTTTACGTGGAGGAGAAAATCGTCGTCCTTTCCGGTGACCGCGGCGATGCCGCCCTGGGCGAGATCGGTGTTGGAAACGCGCGCTTCGCGCTTGGAGACAAGGTGAACCGAACCCAGGCGCGAAAGCTTATGCGCCGTCAGCAGGCCGGAAAGCCCCGTGCCTATCACCAGAAAATCAGAATTGTAAATGGACATAGGGGTTCAGGATTCAAGATTCCGGATTCCGGATTCTTCTTTCCGCTTTCATTATCCGCCGCAAAAGTCTAAAATATATTCTACTAAATATGAAAATAGCGGACTCAAAAGTAAAGCGGAAACTGCTCATTTATGTGCCTGTGGCTGTCTCGCTGGGTATACTCTTCTCGCTGGTCTACCCCAACCTCGGCCTGCTTGCCGGGGTCATGCGGGACTCCCATCCTTTGTTCCTCCTGGCCGCGCTGGCTTTTTCCTTTACGAGCTATCTTTTTATGGGCCTCTCCCTCTGGGAGGTGCTGAAGATTCTCGGATACCGCCTGCCGTTCTGGGAGACGGCGGGGGTCTCTTTCGTCTCCACCACGGTAAATTATTTCGTCTCTTCGGGAGGAGTAAGCGGTTTCGCCACCCGCGCCCACCTGCTGAGCCGGCGCCGGATCCCGTATGGGATAAGCGTCACCTCCTCGGTGGTGATCAGCGTTTTCATTTATCTGGTGCTTTCAGTCGTTATAATCGAGGGCATGGTGCTGCAGATCCTCAGAACCAACCAGTTCGGCATGAAATTTTTTGAAGGCGTGGCGGGGGTTCTGTTTGTGCTGGCTTTCGCGTTCGCGCTTGTCCTGCTGTTCTTCCACCACGAACTGCGTTCGGCCTGGGCGCGCAGGATCTATCATATCGTCAATCATTTTCTGTTTTTTTTCTCAAAGAAAGAGATCCCGGAGGAAACCTTTCTGGAGTTCGAAAGCCAGCTTGGCGCCGGTATACGCACGATTCACGCCCGCAGATACGAGCTGCCCCTGGTTCTGGCGTATGTCTGTCTGGACTGGATCAGTAATATCTTCATACTTAATTTCGCTTTCCGCGCCGTGGGCGTGAATCTGGGCTCCACCAAGCTTGTCATAGGCTTCGCTTTCGGACAGCTTATGACGGTGATACCTTTCCTGCCGGGGGGGCTGGGCGCCATGGAGGCCGCCATGACGGCCGTCTACGTCCAGGCCGGGGTGGAACTAGGCCACGCCCTGGCAGCCACGCTCATTTTCCGTTTCCTTTACTACCTGGTACCGTCGTTAGCCAGCATTTTCGTATACTGGGCGCTGAAAGTGTCCGAAACGCCCGATCAGGGCGGGGAAAAGCCTGTGCCATGAAGAAAAGCAAAATACTCATAATCGAGGACAGCAAGAGCACCTCCGTGGTTCTGAAGGAAGTCCTTGAGAACGAAGGCCGCGCGGTTTTTTTGGCGGGTGACGGAGTAGCGGGGATAACTCTGGCCAGGCGGGAGAGGCCCGATCTCATCCTCCTGGATCTGCTGCTCCCCAAACTCAACGGTTACGAAGTCTGCAACGCCCTCAAAAGAGATAATGCTACCCGGCACATCCCTGTTCTGGTCATATCCACTATGGATTCTCCGGAAAGCGTAGAAAAAATTAAATTATGCGGCGCCATAAATTTCATGAAAAAACCTTACGACCTGGACGCTCTCCTGCGCGAGATAAAGCGGCTTCTGCCGCCGGCCTGAGGCGCGTCTACGAAAGGTTGTTTAAGGCTTTCGGCCCGCAGGGCTGGTGGCCTGTTTCACCGCGGTCAGGCTGGCCTCCCGCCTATCGCCGGCTGTTTTACGGGCCGCAGCCGGAAAAAGCCTGTTTCGAGATCTGCGCCGGCGCCCTCCTGGCCCAGAATACGGCCTGGGCCAACGCCCGAACCGCTCTGGCCGGACTGGTTAGTTCCGGAAAGCTCACGGTTGAAAGCCTGAGCCGGATGGATCTGAGGGTTTTAGGCGGGCTGATACGCTCCTCCGGCTTTTATCGTCAGAAAGCGGCAAGGCTTAAAGGTTTTTCCGCATACGTATTGATCCGGCATCCCGAGGGGATCAGAAAATGGTTTTCAGTGACCCCTCTTGAGGAACTGCGGGACGAACTCCTGAAGATAAATGGTATAGGCCCTGAAACCGCAGATTCCATGATCCTGTACGCGGGAGGCAGACCAAAATTCGTGGTGGACGCATATACTCACAGAATATTCGGGCGTCTGGGTCTCGTTTCCGGGACTTATGCCGGACTTCAGTCTGCTTTTGAGCGCGCTTTGCCGCCGGATCACCGGGTTTATAACGAGTATCACGCTCTCATAGTGGCGCTGGGCAAGGATTGCTGCCGGAAGACCAGGCCGCTTTGCGGAAAATGCCCGTTGAAGAGTATGTGCGCCGTACCCTGAACCCTCTGCCCTGTCATATGGAGATATTATGATAATTGAAGAACTTGAAAAGACAGCCGATCTTCTGGAAGCGGGAAAACCGGATGCGGCTTTTAAAGCCCTGAAAAGGATCCCCCGGCCGCGCGGATTTGAGGGGCGCTGGTATTACCTGTACGGGGAAGCCTGGCGTCTAAAGGGGATATTCGACAAAGCCATAACCGCTTACGGATCCGCTCTTAAGCACGGTTTTCCGACCGCTGAATTTTTCTGCCTGGCCCTTATAAAAGCCGCCGCCTGCCATCGGGCGCTGGGGCATGAGAAACAGGCTTTCGCTTTCGCCCGCGCGGCCCTTAAAGCCGCGGCCGGCGCCCCGGGCCTGAAGTCCGAGGCGGAGCTGGAGCTGGCCATGGCTTACCGTCTGAAAGGGGAATTTGAAAAATCAGGGCCAATACTGGAGCGTCTGCTCCGCGGGTATCTTAAAGAGAAAGATCACGGCGCCGCGGCTTTTATATTCTGGGCGCTGGGCGGTCTTTACAGGCTGGAAGGCCGGTATAGCCTTTCAATAGAGTCCTTTAAAAGATCCGGGATGTACGCGGGCAGGGATAATGATCCGTCCGCCGGGGGTTACGCGCTGTTCGGGCTGGGCGGTGTGCTGCGCGTGGCGGGTTTCATGAAGCCCGCGCGGGCCGCGTACGAGCGGGCGCGTAAACTGTTCCTGAAGACGGAGGATTCTTTTGCCAAGGCCTATGCGGAATGCGGGCTTGCCAATGTGCTGCGGCAGCAAGGGGAGCTTGACGCCGCTTTTAAGGGCTATCGGCGGGCGCATAAGCTTTATTCGGAAATAGGCGATAGGCCCGACCTGGGTTTCGTGGAATGGGGGCTTGGGGAAGTCTACAAGAAGCGGGGGGAGTTTAAGAACGCGATGTTATATTTTAAGCGCGCCCGGCGGCTTTTTGACGGCAACGCGGAGCCGAGGGGCGAGGTCCTGAGCGAACTTTCAATGGCGAACGTCCATTATCTGGAAGGCCGCGCCGCCGAAGCCGACAAAATGTATTTCGCCGCCATAGCCAAAGCCAAAAAACACCATCTCCGCACCTACCTGGAAAGCTTCACCTGAGGCGGCAAGGCAATGCCGGGCAAATGTGTCCGGACAAAGGTGCCAGGCTTATTTTTCAGCAGAAAAATGCGCCTGGCTCTCTTTGCCGAAAATGCTGGGCTAACCTGAAAACTTCAGTTGAAGTTTTCCGCCCGCATAGCGGGCGCCCTCCGGGAGGCATACACCTCGTCGGGCCAGGCGCGCATAGCGCTGGGCCCGACGCCCGCTTCGCGCTCGGATTTATTCCCTATAACTGTTCCTTTTATTTGGCCCAGTCTTGACAAAAGGCACTTAAATTAAGATTATATGCCTATGGATCTAGGTTACGATATATGTCGTAACGATCGTTGTCGTAATTAAGGAGGGCTTATGAATCCTTTCAGGTTTGGCGCGATAGTGGAGGGCGAACACTTCACTAACAGGCGCCAGGAAATAAAGGAACTGGTCTCGGACATCGAATCCGGGCAGAACGTGGTGCTTATCAGCCAGAGGCGTTACGGCAAAAGCAGCATGGTTAATAAAGCTCTTGCCGGTATGGATATCAAGTCAATACGCCTAGATCTGGAAATAATTTCAGACGAAATAGACCTGGCCAACGCCTATGTCAAAAAAGCGCTGGCTTTAAGTCCCTTTGAAAAGCTGAAAACTTATCTAAAATCCCTTAAAATACAACCCGCCATGGAATATAATCCCGCCACAGGCGAAATGAATGTTTCCTTTTCCCCGACCGCGGCGGATAAGAGTTCCGTTATCGCGGAAAGTCTTGAACTGCCGGAGGTAATCGCCAAGAAGCAGAATAGGCGTATTGTGGTGGTGTTTGACGAGTTTCAGGAGATACGCCGCATTTCTCCCAATCTTGAGAAAAAAATGCGGGGAGTCTTTCAGGCCCATCAAAACGTATCTTACATATTCATTGGCAGTCAGGAGAGCATGATCCGCGACATCTTCCAGGAAAAGAAAAATCCTTTTTACAAATTCGGCCGGCAGAAGGTTTTGGGGGGTATTCCCGAAAAAGAGATGGAGGATTTTGTGTTGAAGAGGTTCGCCTCCGCAGGCATAAACGCCGTCGGGATAGTGAAAGATATCCTGGCATTTACCGGATGCCACCCTTACTACACTCAGCAGCTTTGCCATGAACTTTATATCACGCACGAAAAAGGTCTCTTCCGGCGGGAGCTGATAAAGGAAGCCATTGGAAATATAGTGATCCAGCATAACGCCGACTATAAAAGGTGGTGGAATGGTCTGGATAATACCGAGCGCAAGATTGTCATAGGGCTGGCCGCGGGCGGCAGCGCCGTAACTTCGCAGCAGTTCATCCAAAAATACGGGATTAAGACCGTCAGCACCTCCGGCAGCGCCATCGGAAGGCTGATTGACAAAGGTATAATTGTAAGGCGTGATAAAAACGCCCATGAGATAGAAGACCCTTTCTGGAAAGAGTGGATAATTTCAAACAGGAATTAGGCTGTACCGGCTACTCTGGCCGGATTACATCTTGAAATCCCAGCCTAGGTAGAGTTCTCTGGCTTTGGGGTCGTTCAGCAGGACTTCGGCCGTGCCTTCTATGAGGATAGCGCCGTTGTAGATCAGGTATGACCTGTCGGTGATGGAAAGGGTTTCCCGGACATTGTGGTCGGTTATCAGCACCCCGATGCCCTTATCTTTCAGGTGGCAGATTATCTTTTTTAATTCGCTGACCGTGATGGGATCTATCCCCACGAAAGGTTCGTCCAGCAGGATGATCCTGGGCTCGTTTATCATGACGCGCGCCACTTCCAGGCGGCGCTTCTCTCCGCCTGAAAGCGACCAGGCCTTCTGCTTCCTCAGTTTCAGCAGCCCGAATTCGCCCAGAAGGGAGTCCACCCGGTTCATGATAACCTTTTTGTCCCCGACCGTGCGTTCCAGGATCGCCACAAGATTGTCTTCAACGCTGAGACCCCGGAAGACCGTGGGTTCCTGCGCCAGATAGCCGATGCCGTTCCTGGCCCGCAGGTACATGGGGGCGGCGGACACATCCTTATCGTCTATGAAAACCTTGCCGGAGTCGGGTTCCAGGAAGCCGACCAGCATATGAAAGGTGGTGGTCTTGCCCGCCCCGTTGGGGCCGAGCAAGCCGCAGATTTCCCCGGACCGGATATCCAGGCTTATGCCGTTGACCACTTTCCGGCGGTTAAAACTTTTTTCAAGCAGTTCGGAATTCAGTCTCATAAATAGGATTCAACGCGGCTGCGCCGCCTTCACGGCTTTTATCCAGCCGGCTACATTGTTATACAGCTTTACGTCGCCGGTATCCCGGAAAAATTTCATTCTCTCGCCCGTCATGGCGAAATCCCTGCCCTCGCGGGTTCCTATGGCCGCCGGCAGGGATCTGGCGGAGGTTTTCGGCCGGGAGGGGGCCGTGGCGGAGTTATAAATGAGGAAAGAACGTTCGGTGTCGCTGTAAAAGCCGTTGT
Organism: Elusimicrobia bacterium GWA2_56_46; assembly: GCA_001799575.1. Classification (GTDB taxonomy): domain Bacteria; phylum Elusimicrobiota; class Elusimicrobia; order Elusimicrobiales; family UBA9959; genus YA12-FULL-51-18. The sequence continues at coordinate 59,293 of MGTT01000027.1, read as the reverse complement.
CCGAAAAAATTTCCATATTTTCGGTGCGCAGATAGAAATTTCCCAGGAAATCCATGGAGGCCTTGGCGTTGTCGGCGTTGATCCGGTCGCAGCGGCCGCGCAGGAGCTTGCCGTCGGCCGCGACGTGTTTCATCCGGATCGGGTCGCTGCCGCGGTAAAGTTCGGCTTTCTCGAAGTTCTCGTGGTATTTCCCGTTGTCGCAATATAGTTCCAGATTAGAGCCGTCCGCGAATTTGCGGAGGCAATAGACGGAACCGCGCAGGGTCCATTCCGCGGTCTTGCGGTCATGGACGGCGTGATCGGCCTTGAGGTTATAGACGGCGTTACGGAAAGAAACAGTGCCGTCGAAGATCTCAAGGCTGCTGGCGGTGTCCGTTATCAGCCTGTATTTTTCGCTCCTGACCACGGAACCCATCAGCAGGTCGTCGGACGCGGCGCTCAGGCCCGCCGGAGCAAAGCAAGAGAGACACGCAAGCATGAGAAGCGCCCGTGTCCGCGCCCGATACCGGTCATTTTTTCTTTTTGGCATCCTGTTTCCCGGTCGTGGTGGTTTCCTGCCGCGTTATTTCTATCTCGGATAAGTCCGGCTTGGCCGTGAAACCGCGTCCGTGGGTGACGGTGTTGTCTTTATAGATGGTCACCGGATCTTCGGTCCAGATCTTGTCCTTTTCGGAACTGAAGAAAAGCCTGGAGGTCAGCAGCGTCATGGCCTGGGTTTTGGACTCCACTCTTACTTTCTTCTCAAGCTGGGCGTCTTTCCTGGTCATGTTCAGGAATCCGGTTTCGGCGGTAAGCCGTGAGGCGGGCCTGTTGTTCTCAAAGAACGACATCTCCGGCATATCGAAGTGGATCCTGGTCTCGCCTTCTTCGAACCGGGCCGTCCCGGAGTTTAAGGTCCAGCGGACCAGGTTGTCGTTAACCTCCGAGACTTTTACGCCGGTGAGAAGACTGGCTCCTTCCTGCACCGTCCCGCCCGGGACGCTGCCGGAGCAGGCGGCCGCCGTCAGCGTAAAAAAAATGATTAAAAATTTCAGAGCAGACCCTCTCTCAAAAAGTCTTTTTCGTCTATAATGCCGACAGGACGGGAAGTTTTACGGTCCACGACCGGCAGATTGTCTATTTTTCTGGCCGAAATGAGTTTTGCGGCGTCTATCGCCATGGTGTCCGGATGGACGCAGACCGGCCTTTTGGTCATTAGTTTGTCGATAGTAGTGGCAAGACCGGCTTTCCCGCGCTCAATGCTGCGTCGCAGGTCTCCGTCGGTGAAAAAACCCGCGAGCCGGCCGCGCCCGTCCGCGACGGAAACGGCTCCCGCCGCGGTGGCGGTCATGACGGCCAGCGCGGCTTTCAGCGTGGAACCGGCGCGCACCACCGGATTTTTCCGGCCCTTATGCATCAGATCCGAGACGCGCAGATTCAAAAGCTTGCCGAGGCTGCCGCCCGGGTGAAGGCGGGCGAAACTGGAGCTGTCGAAGCCCTTGATCCGCATCAGTGTTATGGCGAGGGCGTCTCCCACCGCGAGCATGGCCGCCGTGGAGGAGGTGGGCACGATATTGTACGGGCAGGCCTCGTGGCGTATATTGAGGCGCAGCGCGATGTCGGAATAGCGCGCGATCCTTGAATCCGGATTATTGGTGAGGGAAATTATTTTCAGGCCTTCTTTAGCCAGGATGGGGAGCAGTTTGGCGGTCTCTTCGGTTTCGCCGGAATAGGACAGCGCCAGGACGATATCGTCCCTGGTTATCAGGCCCATGTCGCCGTGAAGCGATTCCACCGGGTGAAGATAAACGCTGGGCGTGCCGGTAGAGGAAAGCGTGGCGGCTATTTTGCGGGCGATGATGCCGGATTTTCCCACTCCGAGCACTACCACTTTCCCGCGCGCGGCAAGCAGGAGGCGCGCGGCTCCGGAGAAGTTTCTGCCGAGGCCCTTTGCGGCCAGCCTTAGCGCGCCGGCTTCTTCCGTTATCACGGCCCTGGCCGATTTAAGTATGAACGCATCGGAAACAGTTTTCATCTTTTCCTTCATCCTTTATCCCTCATCCTTAATCCTTGCCTGAAATTGCCGAGGCAATTTCAGGGCTAAGGCGCCGGAACTTTGTGAGGATTAAGCCAGGGCGTCATTTCGGCCGGGATCCGGCGCTGGTCGTAGGGCGGCGGCAGTTTGTGAAACAGCCAGCTGGCCGCGAAGAAAAATATCGTTGTTCCTATGTAGATCCAGGAAAGCGTTCTGAGATGCCATTTCCAGTCCGGGAACCAGACAGGGGGGAGCGTAAGATCCCTGCCGCATTTTCTGCATAATTTAAGCGTGGCCTTGTTTTCCTGACCGCAGTTTAAACATTTCATAATTTTGCCTTTTGAGCGTAAACTTTTAATCTCTTATTCCGCAAATTTCATTGCCAGTTTATCTATCTGGTTCAGCATATTTACGGCGTCCGGGACGAGGCCGAGCTTTAATGAGTTCGGCCCGTCGGAAAGCGCTTTGGCCGGCTCGGGATGGGCTTCAAAGAAGATTCCCGCTATTTTCAGGGCCGCCGCCGCTTTGGCCAGCGGCAGCGCCAGCTTCGCGTCTCCGCCGGTGGCCTTGCCCAGGGCGCCCGGCTTCTGGACGGAATGGGTGCAGTCGAAGATCACGGGGTAGCCGAACTCTTTCATGATCTCAAGGCCGCGCATATCCACTACCAGATTGCCGTAGCCGAAACAGGAGCCGCGCTCCGTAAGCATGATGTTCCGGTTGCCGCGCGATTCTATTTTTGAAATTATGTTGGCCATATCCCAGGGCGCCAGGAACTGGCCCTTTTTGACATTGACGACGCGGCCGGTATCGGCGCAGGCGAAAAGCAGGTCGGTCTGCCTGCACAGAAATGCCGGGATCTGCAGGATATCGGCGACTTCGGCTACGCGCGCCGCCTGCGAGGGTTCGTGAACGTCTATCAGAACCGGGACGCCCAGGCGGTTCTTGAGATCCTTGAGGAAATCAAGCGCGGTCTCGATCGGAATGCCGCGGAAAGAGGAGTGGGAGGTCCGGTTGGCTTTATCAAAGGAGGCTTTGAGCACGAAAGAGGTGCGGAGCTTCGCGAACATCGCTTTCAGTTTCCCGGCCTCCGCGGCATAACTCTTCAGCGATTCTATGACGCAGGGACCGGCGATGTAGACGAGAGGAGAATCGTTGGAGAATACCGCGGTTCCCGCTTTTATCCTGACCTGTTTCATAGAACCACCGCCTTGGCGGAGGCGGCCGGCGCTCCGCCCGTGTTCCGCGTCCCGCGTCCCGCGTCCGATCTGACGGCGGCGGCGACGAAGGCCCTGAAGAGAGGATGGGGTGTCAGAGGCCTGGATTTCAATTCGGGATGGAACTGGACACCCACGAACCAGGGGTGTCCTTTCAATTCCACTATTTCCGGAAGACGTTTTTCGCGGTAAAGTCCGCTGACGATCAGGCCTTTCTTCCCGCAGGCTTTAAGATAGCGGGTGTTGAATTCGTAGCGGTGGCGGTGCCGTTCCGAGACAAGGGGCGCCCCGTAGATCTTCGCGGCGAGGGAGCCGGTTTTGAGGCGGCAGGGATACGCTCCCAGGCGCATGGTGCCGCCCTTTTCTTTCACGCCTTTCTGTTCCGCCATCAGGTCAACCACGGGGCAGGGCGTTTTAGGGGAGAATTCGGTTGAGTGGGCTTTTTTGCAGCCGAGGACGTTTCGCGCGAATTCGATGACCGCGCATTGCATACCCAGGCAGATGCCGAGGAACGGCACGCCGTTCTCGCGGGCATAACGCGCAACGGCTATTTTGCCCTCTATACCCCTGTCGCCGAAGCCGCCCGGTACGATGATGCCCGCGGCTTTGGACAGGCGCTCCAGGCAGTCCTTCTCTTCCACGTCCACGAAATCAAGTTCCATCCGGACGCCGTTGGCTATGGCGCCGTGATGGATGGCTTCCACCAGGGATTTATAGGAATCTTTCAGTCTGGTGTATTTGCCGGCTATCGCGATGCGTACGCCCTGGGCTTTTCCGGCGGTTTTAAGTTTTTCCAGGAAAGCGCTCCATTCCTCGAAATCCCATTTTTTGCTCCTTATCCTCAGGAGCATCATGATCTGTTCGTCCAGGCCCTGTTTCTTGAGAAGATGGGGCACGGCGTAAATGGAGAAGCTGTCCGCAGCTTCTATGACGGCCTCGTCGGGGACGCTGGTGAAAAGGGCTATCTTGTTGCGGATCTCCCTGCCGAGAGGTTTTTCCGCGCGGCAGACGATGATATCCGGGTCTATGCCGATCTCGCGCAATTTATTGACCGAGTGCTGGGTGGGCTTGGTCTTAAGTTCGTCGCTGGCGGAAAGATAGGGTACCAGGGTCACATGGATGTACATAACGTCGGTGCGCGTCCTGTCGGGGCGCATCTGCCTGGCGGCTTCCAGAAAAGGCAGGCTTTCTATATCGCCCACCGTTCCGCCGATCTCTATGATAGCGATGTCGAAGCCTTCGCCGGCCTTGTAAAATCTCTTTTTTATCTCGTCGGTGATATGCGGGATGACCTGCACCGTCTGGCCCAGGTAGAGGCCTTCGCGCTCCTTGGCTATGACGGTCTGGTAGATCTGCCCGGCGGTCATATTATTGGTCTTGCGGGTGTCGATCTCCAGGAACCTTTCATAATAGCCCAGATCCAGGTCGGTTTCGGCGCCGTCGTCGGTCACGAAAACCTCGCCGTGCTGGAAAGGCGCCATGGTACCGGCGTCTACGTTTATATACGGATCGCATTTGACGATGTTTACGGACAGGCCGTGGGCTTTTAACAGACGTCCGATGGAAGCCGCCGTTATGCCCTTGCCGAGCGAACTGACCACGCCTCCGGTCACAAAGATATATTTCGTCATTTTTGCCTTTGTAGAAATTTCTCGGCCGCTTTCAGATCCGCCGGCGTGTCTATGGCCGGCCCCAGCATCTTGACGGTGGCGACGCCGATGGTCATCCCGTTCTCAAGCGCGCGAAGCTGTTCCAGGCGCTCCAGGAGTTCCAGCGGGCTGGGGGGGAGTTTTACGAAACGTTCCAGCGAAGAACGCCTGTAGATATAGAAGCCGCAATGCTTGAACCACGGGAAATTTTTCAGATCCGAAAGCGGGTGGTGGAAAGGAATGGGGGAACGGGAGAAATAAAGCGCCCGGCCGGCCCGGTTCATGGCTATTTTGACGCAGTTCGGGTTGTTTATCTCCGCCTTGTCGGTGATAGGCGCGCCGGCGGTGGCGATGTCATAGCCTGCGCTCATGGTCTTGAAAGCCGCCACCAGAGTTTCGGCGCGCATGAACGGTTCGTCGCCCTGAAAATTAATTATGAATTTTTTTTTGGAGCCTTTTGCCGCTTCATAGACGCGGTCCGTGCCGGACTGGCACCGGGGGCTGGTCAGCGCGCATTTAGCGCCGATGCCGCCGGCGAAGTCCAGCACGCGGCGGTCCTCGGTGGCTATGACCACCGGCCCCAGACCGGATTTAACGGCGGCTTCGTAACACCACTGGAGCACGGCTTTGCCCCGGATCTTCGCGAGCACCTTGCCGGGAAAGCGCTGGGAGTTGTAGCGCGCGGGGATTACGATAAGGCAGTTTTTGTCCATGATTTGATGTTTTCCAGCAGTTCTTCTCTCGTGACGGTAGCGGTGCCCAGTTTCCCAACCACTATGCCCGCGGCGAAGTTGGAGATAAGGGCCGCTTCTTCCAGCGAAGCGCCAGCGGCCGAAGCCAGCGCCAGCGTGGAGATGACGGTGTCTCCGGCGCCGGTGACGTCGAAGACCTCCCTGGCCTTGGTGGGAATGTGCAGGATCTTCAGGCGGCCGCCGGTAGTATTAAACAGCGTCATGCCGTGTTCGCCCTGGGTGATCAGCAGAGAACGGCAGTTCAGGGATTTTACGATCTTTTTGCCCAATTCCTCCAGCGCGGCCTGGCCGTCTTTCTGGATAAGGCGCATACCCTGATAGGCTTCCATGGTATTAGGGGTCAGGCAGGTCACTCTTTTATAGCGGGCGAAATGTTCCGTTTTGGGATCCACAAATACCGGCACGCCGCGCCTGACGGCCAGAGTTATGGCGGCCTCTATGATATGCGGGGTAAGCAGGCCCTTGCCGTAATCCGAGAGTATCAATGCTCCGGCGCCGGCCTTAAACTGTCCGTCCAGCACGCTCAGGATGGTTTTCTGCAGGGACGGCGTGAGCTGGAGTTCGGGTTCGCGGTCGAAACGCACTACCTGCTGGTGTTCGGCTATGACGCGGGTCTTTTCACCGGTGAAAGTTGAGCGGTCGCTTATCAGGGAGCCGGTGTCAACGCCTCTGTCGGAGAGGTGCTCGCGTAATTCCTCGCCGGTCTTGTCATTGCCGATCACCGCGATCAGGCGGGGTTCGGCGCCCAGCGCCATAAGATTGGAGGCGACATTGGCCGAGCCTCCGGGGCTGGAGCGCTCTTCCCGCACTTTCACCACGGGGACGGGGGCTTCCGGGGAAATGCGCCGCACGGAGCCCCTGATGTAGCGGTCGAGCATGACGTCGCCCAGCACCACCACGCGCTGAGCGGAGAAATTATCGATGATTCCGCGGAGTTTCTTAAAGGACGCCGGATCCATAGGATAATTATACTAATTTAGCGCCCTGTCTCGCCCGGCGGCAAAACAAAACTGCGCGGGCTGAGAGGCGCCGCGCAGTTTTTGCGGATACGGCTTGATTATTCGGGCAGATTGACGGTATAGCCCGCCTCGGACAGAAATTCAGCCGCTTCCTCTATGGTGGAGAATGCCCCGGCATTTTCCTGCCTGGCTCCAAAGTCGTCCAGTTTGGCCAGTATGCACTCAAGAGCCGCGCGAACCGGCTGGGGCGTTCCAGGCTTCCTTATGAGCGCGTAGATCTCTTCATAAACGCTTACTTGCCGGTTCGCCGTCCCGCGGACGCACCAGTAGGAACCGTTTATTACGCTGTAGCCCGCGCTCGTTCTGACGGGCCCGCCGGTGGCCTCTCCGGCCCGGCCGGTGAAGAAATAATGCTGTTCATCCCGGCGCTGCTTGTCCAGCACTATATAAATATCATTCTCCTGGAGAGGAGGAATGCCGCCGGGACGGTAAGAGGTGCCCTGGCTCGCCATGAGGAGCTCCCTCGCGTAAGGGAGCCTGGCGTTCTGCCCGCGGCAGTAAAGCCTTGCGCTGGCCGCGGTCGCGCGGGGCTGCCCCGGCGCCGGCGGGATCCACTGCAGATCCGGCTGGGGGTCTACCCAATCGGAGTACTCGTTGGACTGAAAGAAATCAAAAACTTTCTTTGCGAGGAGCTTCATGACGGTCGCGATCGGAGCGGCCGCCTCAAAACTGCGCGTCTGGCCGGTGCTCAGTTTTTCAACGGTCAAAGTTACGGAGACGCTGGTTTTGTCCTGCAGGAGATAGGAGCCGTAAATGACATAGTCCACGTTATTCAGGAGTTCCCTCGGCAGCGACTCGCGTGTCGAGTGGGCTTTGAGAGCCCTGACCATGGGGGAACCGGAGTAAAGGAAATCCACCCTGCGCAGCCCGTCTCCCAGGCCGTAAGCGCTGTAAAGTTCGTCAATTTCCGCGCGGAATTGATTCTCAAGTATTCCCTGCATGGCCTCGTCCTTGCGTTTATCGTGAATCTGATCGAAATTCAGGATTGTCTGGGTGATGGTTTCAGCCAGCGCATCCAGATTCGCGTTTGCCGCGGCCAGCGGGATAAACAATGACCCGAATTCGCGCAGCAGAGTTTTTCTTACAATGTCGCGGTTCCTGCTCATTGTGTACGCTAACTCGTCGTAACTGGTCCCGTGGAGGAAAATCATGTCGGGCCAGATATGCCCGGTTCTTTCCCGGTTCAGGAAGTCAGCCCCGGACTGAAAATTATTTTTTGGGTTTTTAGGGGCCGGAACGCCGGCGCGGGCCGGCGCCTGCAGGGCGCAGACCAGCGCAAAAAAAACCGCCGTAAACGTGGCTTTGGAGATGGATCGATTGTGGTTCATGGTAATAGTTTAGCGTAAACGAGGCCGTTCATGCAAAGGCAAAGTGCCCAGGTTGATAAGGTTTTGTGCCTATGTCCGGTGTAGGCCCTGCTGCTGAGCTACGGGCGGATCTCGCGTTTTACGAGTTTGGCGGTCACGGAGCCTATGAAGATCTCGGCTTTCAGGATCAGGGGCAGGCGCAGTTCGTCGTCGGTTATCCAGGCAAGCATCTTTTTGCCTTTTTTCGCCACGAAAAGGCCGTCATCCCCCAGCTGTGGTTCTATCATAACGCACTTGAATTTGCCGTAGGCCGTGGATTCTTTCTCGCGTTTCCTGAATTTTATATTCATGCGCCAGTTGCGCTTGGTGTTGACGGCGATCTCAACCGGAGTATCCGGCTTCATTTCCATGGTGCGCACCAGGTACAGCGCGGAAAGCACGTCGCTCACCGGCCCCTCCAGAGTTCCTTCCACCGGCCCGGTATTTCTTTTCTTGTTCATTTTTTCGCCGCGGAAAGTTTTAGCCTCGTTGTCGAAAATGACCCATTCGTTGAAGAAATATCCGCCCTCCTGGATCTTCTTATAGTAGCCGCGGGAATACAGGGTCTCCACGTCCATCCAGGATTCGTTGATATCCGAGACGGAATAAAAATTCCGTATGAAGGCTGCTGATTTTGCGCCTGAGATGATATGATAGGCGGGCCGCCCGTCTATGGTTACGATCTTGTCTATCCAGATATAAGCCGAACCTACATTGATCAGGCCCCAATAGATCTCGTATTGCAGGTATTCCCCGTACCAATCGCGCCGCAAGGCCGCGGTGTCCGTGTCCACGGCCGCTTCAAGCGAAGTATAGGGATGCACCAGGTATACTGGGTTTTCTCCGGCGCGGAGCGCTCCGGTGTGGAGAACGGACAGGATGAGCGCCGCGGCAATAATTTTTCCAGTTTTAAAATCCATATTTTATCCTCGCGGCCACTACTGCGGCCAGCGCCAGCATACCCAGCAAGCCGCGCCACTCTTTGTTCTTACGGAAGATCTCCCAGGAGTAGGCGCCGCATTCAAAAAATCCGGAGAGGGCGCCGGGGCGGGGGATAACGGCGTTGACGCGCTCCCTGTACCGTTCAAATTCAGGCCCGTAGGAAGAGAGCAGAAATTCCTCTTCGGCTTTTATCTGAACCCGGTAGATTAACGTGAATGAAACGGTCGTGACCAGCCAGACCAGCGCGGTGCGCAGAGGGGCCTGGCGGTTTGAAAGAGAAATGAGGAGGCCCAGCACCATGAAAGCCGTTCCCAGATAAAGGGGATTGCGGACTACGGCGTAGGGGCCGGAGACCGTGAGCGTCCTGGACTTGACTATCGCCGAGGAGGCCAGCAGGCGTATGAGCTGGCCCAAAGCCATCACGCTGAAGCCCGCCGTAAAAAGCTTCCAGCTGGCGGGCTTGGCCAGGATTATGACCGCGACAGCGATAAGCTGAGAAACCAGTATTCTTTTTTTCATGCAGTTTTCCTTATTTCTGAAAACTCTACCCTAACCCTTTGATCCACGCCGCCGCTTCAAGGAGCCCCTTTTTTACCGCCCGGCCCCCGGCGAGGCCCGGTCGTTTCCGCAGTTCGCTCCGGCCGTGCCCGGTCTTTACCAGGATAGACGCCAGGCCCAGCGAATCCGCGAGCTTCATATCGCACGTCTTGTCGCCGATGACTACGGACCGGGAAAGATCTATGCGGTGATGTTTCAGGGCTTCTTTGATCAGGCCCGGGCCGGGTTTGCGGCAGGCGCAGCCTTCATCAGGCAGATGGGGGCAGAAATATATGCCGTCCAGAAAGACGCCTTTCGCGGCCAGATCCCGGCGGAGTTTGAGGTTTATCGCCACGGACGTTTTCAGCGTCATATAGCCTCTGCCGATACCGGCCTGATTGGTGACGACTATCAGCCGGTAGCCGAGGGCCGACATGATTTTCAACGCCTGGAAAGCGCCCTTGTAGATCCTGAGCCGCTCCGGATCCGTAAGGTAGTGTCCCGGCCTGTCATAGACTATGGTGCCGTCCCTGTCCAGGAAAACCGCCGGGCGCTTCATATCTTTTCCGTTTTTTCGCAAATAGGCGATCATATGAGATCAGTGGACAGTAGTCAGTGACCAGTGAACAACGGAAACGCTTCACGCTTTGCTTTTTACGTTTTTATGCGGCGTTATGGTTTCCATTAGCCGTTCGTGTCCGTCTCCCAGAAAGATTATTTTCACGGAGAGAATGAACACTCCGCCTCCGAGGAGCCGGGGCCAGTCCGCCGGAAACCGCACAAAATCCTTGTAGGTGGTTATGAGCGGCAGCTCTCCCCGTGTTTCCTCTATGGCGCGCAGTTCTTCCCGCGTGAACTGGTGATGATCCGGGTAACGCCAGATCTGCGCCGGAACCGCCTTGAGATCCACGATGGTGTTTTCGAAAGACCTCGGATCGCCGATGCCGGAAAGCGTCACCACGCTTTTGCCGCGGAACCTGGAAAGCGAGACCTTTTCCTTTTTAAGAGCGTCCAGGAACATGTCTGGAGAATGCATGCTTTCTATCACCGCCGCGGCGGGAGCCACTTTTTTTATCTCCTCTTTCAGGGCCTCTATTCCGTCCCCGGAAGCGTGTTCGCAGTGGGAGAGAATGATGGCGTCCGCCCGGTCCAGTCCCGCGGGGGTTTCCCGGAGATCCCCCAGCGGCAGCAAAGAGTCCTTATGGAAAGGCATGGTAGCGTTTATAAGAGCCACGTTCACGTCGCGCCGGAGCCGGAAGAACTGGTAGCCGTCGTCCATCAGCAGGATATCGCTCTTGAATTTTTCCAGGGCGGCCAGCCCGGACTGGTAGCGGTCGGAAGAGACCAGGACGGGGATTTCGTGCTCGCGCAGCATTTTGAACAGCATCAGGGCTTCGTCCCCGGCCTCTTCCGCGGAGAACGGCTCGCCCTCCGCGAGGATAGTGAGTTTTTTGCGGGGCGCCTTGCGCCTGTAACCGCGTATAAGGACGGCTGGGTTGCGGCCGTTTTTCTTCAGTTCTATCGCCGCCATGACTACGGTGGAGGTTTTGCCCGTGCCGCCGGCGGAAAGGTTGCCGAAACAGACTACCGGCACCGGGAGTCTATAACTTTTCAGCAGGCCGGCCTCGTACAGCATACGCCGCAGAGTGATGCCTGACACGTAAATAAAAGAAAGGAAACGCAACAACAGACGGCCCGCCGTCTTCTTTATAAACCGGTCCCTGAGCCTTTTCGGGTTCATAGAGCGAGTCCCGACTCCTTTGCCATAGAGAGTAGTTTAGCAAATACTGTTTCCGGGGACAGCCCTTTCAGGCATTCTATGTTCCCGGAGCAGTCGTTCTTCTGGCAGGCGAGGCAGGCAAGGGCCTCGTTCCTGACGGCCAGGTGCCTGGGATCGCCGGGAGGGTTCCAGCTTTCGGGCCGGCTGGAGCCGTAGAGCCCCAGCGTCGGTATGCCGGAAGCCTGCGCGATATGCCTGGTACCGTTGCAATTGGAGACCAGCAGGGCCGCCTGTTTCAGGAGAGCCGACAGCCTGGAAAGAGTGGGGGTTTCCGGCGAGACGACCACGGAGGTAGAAGCCGCCGCGCGGACGATGTCCTCAGCCAGTTTCTTTTCGCCCGGTCCCCACAAGACCATGACGCCGGCTTTTGTTCTTTGAGTTATAAGGGCGGCCAGGCGGGCGTAATGTTCCGCCGGCCAGCGGCGTGTGGCCCGCCGCGAGGCGGGGGAAAAAGCTATGAGGGGAGCGCCCGGGAGTCCGGGACGGGATACCGCGGCGGCCCATTCCAGGTCTCCGGCCGCCGGATAGCATTTGGGATACGGATAAAAAATATTCTTCAGGCCGAGCTGTGCTATCAGGTCTATCTTAAAAAAGGGGTTGTACTCCCGCTGGCCGGGCTTGAGCTCAAGTTTAAAGTTGTAAGCCCAGGAGGAGTGGGTATAGGCCGGCCCGGCTTTTATCCGCGCGCCGCTCATTGCCGTCATCAGGGCGGAGCGGGGGGTGGACATCAGATCTATTACAAGATCGTATTTCCTCCGGCGTATTTCCAGGAGCCATTTAAGCGGATGGGAATTGGAGTAAGCCAGCACTTCGTCTATGGCCGGATTGCGCTCCAGTGCCTGATCCGCCGGCGGCTGGGTGAGAAAATCCAGCTTCGCCGCCGGGAAGTTGGCTTTCAGCACTTCGGCGGCGGGCGCGCTCAAAAGCACGTCTCCGATCTGCCGGAACTGGATCAGAAGTATTTTCTTTACCACAGCCGGGACGCTCCCCTTGTCAGCTGCAGCCGGAGATCCAGATTATTATCTCCGCCTTTGATGAAGAGGCGGTCTATAGGCCCGGCTTCCCGGTTCCAGGGCCAGGGCGTCTTGCCCTGCCTGAAACTGAAATCCAGGACATAGCCGGCTTTGAGCGCCAGCGCTCTTATGGCCGGGGTGTAAGCGCCGGCGCCGTAGGGATACGCGAAAGCGCTCATCTCCCGGCCCAGAGCGGCTTCCAGCTGCTTCTTGGATTCCGTCAGTTCCCAGGCCGCGTCCTCAAGAGGAAGTTTTTCCAGATTCGGATGGCTCATGGTGTGCGAGCCGAATTCCATCACGCCGCTTTCCTGCATTTCCGTCAGCATCTTCATGGAGGCCATATTGATCCAGGGTTCTGTTCCGGGATCATGCCAGAGATTGGCTTTGCCGATCGTGTTGAACACGATGAAGATATTGCCTTTGGCGCCCAGCTCGCGCAGGATCTTGTAGGCGTGGGTATAGTTATTCTCGTAGCCGTCGTCGAAAGTTATAAGGACCGCGTTCGCGGGCAGCGGCTTGCCGCCTTTCTGCGCCTTGCTGACTTCGGAAAACAGCACCGGGACATATCCGTGCGCCAGTAGCCACGCGACCTGGGAACGGAATTTTTCCGGGGAGACCCACAGGTCTTTCAGCTTCGAACCCTCCGGAGGCTTTCCTATTTTGTGGTAGACCAGCGCCGGCAGGCCGCGGGCCGCGCCGCGCCACCAGGTCCAGCGGGCGCTGGCCAAAGCCGCGCCCGAAAAAACGGTAACCGCCAAAAGTTCATTCAGCATATTTTCCTTGTAATCCCGGAATCCCTTTGCGCTTTACCGCTTATGTTCTCTTTATCTAAAATGTCTTTCGCCGCCGCCAGGACTTTATCCGGGGTCACCAGTCTCATACATAAAAAATGTCCGCGCGGGCATTTTTTCGAACCGTGCAGGGCGCAGGGCCGGCAGGCGAGGGGTTCTTCCAGGACTATATTGCCGGCGCCGTAGGGGAAAAAACCCAGCTCGCGCGTGGTGGGGCCGAAGATCGCGGCCACCGGCACGCCGAAAGCGACGGCGATGTGCATGGGGCCGGAATCGTTGGTGATGAAGAGCTTGAGCCTCCGTATGAGGCCCATAAGATCTTCCATGCCGGTTTTTCCGGTCAGGTTAAGAATGGAGCCCGGCGCCGCGGCTTTTTCAATTTCCCCGTTCCATTCTACTTCGTTCCTGCCGCCCACCAGCAGGACTTTCGTGCCGTAGGCGCGCGACAGTTCGGTTATCAGGCGCGCCCAGTAATCTTTCGGCCAGCGCTTTGTCGGCCAGACCGAGCCGGGATTGGCCCCGATAAAGATGCTCCCGTCCAAACCGGGAAACTTTAACGGCCCGGCCGCTTCCCGCAGGGCGGGGAAAGAAGCGGCGGTATCGCCTTCCAGCGGCAGAACCAGCGTCAGGTTCCGCTCCAAGTCGTGAAGGAGCCAGGAGAAAGGGACTTTGTGGGTGAACAGGAAACTGCCGGCGCTTGAGTCGAAGCCTATGCGCATGGGAATGCCGGCCAGGCGCGCCAGCAGCGCGCTTCTCAGCGACCGGTGGGGAACTATGATGATGTCGAACCGGCGTTTTTTGAGTTCCGCCAGGAGACGAAAAAAATTTTTAAAAAAGGTGCCTGGCACCTTTTTGTCATCGGCGAGGACTTCCGCCGCCAATCCGGAGGAGGCGAACACCTGCGCCGTTTCCGGCCGGGTCAGCACGGTGATCTCGGAATCCGGCAGGACTTTTTTTATTTTTTCCAGCAGCGGCAGGGTCAAAACCGAATCTCCCAGGAAGGCGGTCTGCAGCAGCGCCACGCGCTTCGGGCCTTTTTTAAGCGCCGGCGGCCCGGCTTCCATGACCCAGTCCCCGATCAGCGGTTCCCGGTGTACGGCCGGGACGTTTATGGCGTCCAGGACTTCCAGATACCGTTCCAGCGTGTGCTTTTCAAGGGCCGGGCTGGGCACGCGGAAATTCACGAAAAGGCGGCGGGCCAGGGAATCCTTGCGGTAGCGGGTTTTCAGCGCGATGCCGGAAAAAAAAGCAAGCAGACGGCTGCGCAGGTTCGCGTGCAGATCCACGAGGATGTCGTAACGGCCTTTCTTTATATCACCGACGGCCGATATCAGGCCGCGGAAAGGGAGAATGTCCGAAACGAAAGGATTTTTGGCCGCGGCCGCGGCGAACTGGGGCTTGACCAGCATTGTAATGCGGGCGTCCGGCCACCGGCGCCTGAGGTTCCTCAGGACGGGGGCCGTCAATATGATGTCGCCCAGGGACGACATCCTGATCACCAGTATTCCGGGCGCGGTTTCCATGGCAGCGGTAAAAATTATATCATTTATCAAAATATATGGCGTCAGGCTGAAAGCCGAGGGCTAATATGCGCAGGTGGAAAAATATCGCCGTTCTCGCGTCCCTCTGTTGCGCCGCTTTCGCATTTTACAAAGCTGCCGGCGCCGTTTCCGCTTCCGCCGTTTACCGCATTCTTATAAGCGAGCAGACCACGATCGGCAATACCGCGCCCAAGACCGGGGGGGCTTATTCCCTTTTTGGCAACACGGGGCAGTTGGGCCACGGGACGCTCAGCAGCGCCCGCTACTCCGTCAACTGGGGCACGGTCAATTCCTGGCGGCCGCCCCAGGATAACGTGGATACTTCGCATGTTTATCCCAATCCCTGCAACCTCAGCAAAGGCTGTAACGGCGTGACTTTCACCAGGCTGACGCTCCAGGCCACGGTGCGCGTTTACACTGTTTCCGGGGAACTGGTGCGCACCATCGAAAAAAACAGCAACCTGGACAGCATAGGCTGGGATCTCAGAACCGATAACGGCAGCCGGGTGGCCAGCGGCCTGTATATTTATCTTAACCAGGGCGGCGGCGGCTCTAAAAAAGGAAAACTGGTGATCGTCAGATAAAACAGAGGATTGGAGTGGCGACTGTCCGCTTTGATCCGTGCGAAGAAAAAAACTATGAAGAAAATTATTTTCGCGGCTCTTATTCTCCCGGTGCTGGCCGGGCTCTCCGTCCTGGCCGGAGACATCCTGCCCGGGTCGGTGCCCGGCTCGCTCAATTATCAGGGCCGCCTTGAAAGGGATAACGCGCCTATCACCGGCCCCGTCCATCTCATTTTCAGGATCTACAATGTTCCTTCGGGCGGGACGCCGCTGTTCTCATCCCCCGAAGTCCTGGTGACCGCCGCGCAGGGTATTTTCAGCGCTTCCATAACTCCGCCCGGGGACGTTTTCTCCAACGCGGGCGCCCTTTACCTGGAGGTGCAGGTGGAGAGCGACGTGCTTGCGCCGAGGGAGCCGTTCAACAGCGTGGCTTACGCTCTGGCGGCCAAGAAACTGGAAGACGGGGCGAGCATCTCCGTCGCCACCCTCACTTCCACAGGAAATGTCGGCCTGGGCACGGACGTTACCGGCGACAGGCTTTCCATAAGCGGAAAAATACGCTTTACCGGGCCCTCCGACGCGATCTGTTTTTCCGACACCAGCTGCATGTACTCAGCCGGAGTGGGGGCCACTGGGGGCGTGACCAGCACGGTGGACAGCGTTCTGGAAGCCGATTCCGATCTGAACAACACCGGGGAAATGATAGTCAAAACTACAGGAGTGGAACGGCTCAGGATAAAGAACGCTTCCGGCGGCGGCGGGATCGGAATAGGCCCGGGGGCGCTGGCGGCGCCGCTGGGAACCGTGGATATAGACGGCTCGCTTTACGTGGGCAGCCAGGGGATCTATGACCGGACAGGCGGCTCGGTCACTGTAAGGGGCCTCTTCGTACCCGATGGCGGGATAACAGGCGCCAACTCCGAGTATCTTTCGCTGGGGCGGACCGATAACGTGATAGCCCTTATGAGCGGGGGCGCCGAGCGGCTGCGCGTGCATTCCAACGGCAATATAGGAGTCGGACTGGCCGCTCCGGCGGATAATCTTCAGGCGGCGGGAGATATAGCCTCAAATACCGGCGTCAGGGGCGGAAGAGTGTCGATAGGCGATTACTCGACCTGGACCGATCTTTTGAACGAGGTGCGTTCCGAGGCCGGGTATGATCTTCTCCTTCAGCAGACCAATAGCTACAATGTCGGCATAGGCACCAACACTCCCAGGGAAAAGCTCCACGTCAAAGGCAGCGTGCGGGCCGACAAAGGGATAATAGCGGCCACGGCCGCTTTTTCGGGCGCGGTCAGCGTCAACGGCGATTTTACGGCCAACTCCGGGGCCGGGAACAGGGTCTTTCTTTCCTCCACGACGATTTACGGGAGCCTGACCGTGACCGGCGGCGTGGGCTCGGATAAAGGACTGCCCGCTTATGTCGCCGATAACAACGCTTTCACCGGAAAAAATACTTTCACGGGTCTGGTAACGATCTCGACCGACATTCTCGTCTCCAACCGCCTCGGCGCCGGGGTGCTGGATTTTGATTTTCCGGCGGCCAAATATCTCCAGATAGGAGACAACAGGCCGGAATTCTCCGGCGACGACGCGGCGGCTTACATCGTGGCCGGCACGAACGCCGATTCCCGGCTCTTTTTTTACCGCGGTGGCGCGGAAGCCGCCCATTTTGAGACCCAGGCGGGCGCCAATCTGGCCCTGGTGGTAGGCGACGCCAAGTCCGCCGTGGACGGCACCTACTACCGCATCTTCAACAGCGTTGTGCTTATCTCCACCGGCAACAGCCCCGTCGGCGCCACCACTCCGGCGGTCTATATCAGTTCCTCTCTGGGAAATGTCGGCATGGGCACCGCCATCCTGGACCCCAATCACCGCCTTACGGTGGAGGGGAATATAAGGATCTCGACCTCCTCTTCTCCGGGCAAGAGTTACGGCATTATTTTCGCCGACGGCACCGCCCTGAACAGCGCCAATCCGGGCGGACTTTCGGTGGGGGCCGTTTCCAATAATACCAACGCCGTGGTGCAGTCGGACGCGGACAGCGACGGTTCCGGTTCCGTGATCCTGCGCGCCAGCGCGCTTGACGCCCTTGTGGCGAACTCGGGCGGCAACGTGGGCATCGGCACCTCCAATCCCCTGTCGAGGCTGAATGTCAGAGGAGGCGACCTTGTGCTGGGCGCCCCCTCACTGGGCTCCGGCGGCTCCGCCTCCGAGGATATTTTTGTGGCCGGCAATGTGGTGGTGGACGGAGGCATTGTGCAGCGTTCCGCCACGCCGGTGCTTCTCAGCGCTCTGACCGTTTCCGGGAACGTATATCTTTCCACCGGGACGTCCGCGGGGACGCGCCTGGGAAGCGAGGTGCCGCCGGTATATAAACTAGACGTTACCGGGGATATAAACGCCTCGGGGGCGTTGAGGACTGGCGGTACGGCCAGGATCTCGGCGTCCGGAGTCGTGGGCAGCGGGGGCGCCAACGCTTCCTGGGACGGGTCGCTTATCCCCGTGAACAGGGGCGGCACCGGGGTCTCCTCTTTCCTCTCGCAGGGTATTCTTTACGGCAACGGCACCGGCGACCTTAATGTGACCGCCGCCGGGGCGATGTACCAGGTGCTGAGGGCCGGAGCTCTCGGCGCTCCCGCGTTCGGCGCCGTAAATCTGGATCAGGCCGCCGCCGTGACCGGGATCCTTCCCGCCGTCAACGGCGGCACCGGGGCCGACCTCGGCGCGGCGGCCGCAGGTTCCATCCCTTATTTTTCCGCCGCCGGAGTTATGAGCGCCCTGGGAGCGGGGACGCTGAATTATGTTCTCCAGGGCAACGGCGCCGGCGCGGCGCCGGGCTGGGTGCAGGCCGTGGAGACGAATACCGGCAATACGATAGTCCGGCGGGACGCCTCTGGCAATTTTTCCGGGGCGACGATAACCGCCGCCGCTTTCAGCGGAAATCTGACCGGCAATGTGACGGGCGATGTTTCCGGCAGCGCCGGTTCCCTGGCCAACACTGCCGCGGCGGGAAACAGCGCCCTTACCGCGATAAATTCGGCCGCCGCGGGAACGGTGCCGGTCGCCAGGGGCGGCACCGGCGCCGGGACTTTCACGCAGAACGGCGTGTTATACGGCAATGATGCCTTAGGGATCAATGTCACGGCCTTGGGAGCGGCGAATACCGTTCTGAGGGGCACCGGCGGGGCGCCGACATTCGGGACGATCGATTCCAATTACACTTCCGGGGCCACCGGCAGCTTCGATGTGGCCGTGACCACCACAACCCCGGCGCAATGCAAGCTCCTGACCATCACGAACGGCCTGATCACCGCCATCGGCGCGAATCACGCCTGCGACTAACCCGAAAGTTGCAGTTGCAACTTTCCTCTGACTTCCGCAGACCCCCTAAAAACCATGATGTGTTTATTGGCAACAGGCTTGAGGTTGGGGTCTCCCGTGGGTCAAACAAGGTTCGCGGGCGCCGCCGGTTTCCCCGGCCGCCCGGGACCGGTGCTTATGGGGAAGAAATCCGGCAGTCTCCGCCGGTTCCGGAACTCGACAAAAAAGCAAAGTTTTTTGTCTCAAACATCCTCACCGTCCCGGAGGGATACGCTCCGACTGCCGGATTTAAGCCCCTAAATGGGCGGCCGGGGAAACCGGCGGCGCCCGCTCCAGCGTAGGCATAATATTTTAAAAAAACATTTATCCGCCCCTATTGAAGATACGTCAAAATTTACCCGCCCGGGGGAATGCGTTCACCTTACAGATCGCGAATTTTTGTTGTTCTATGGTTATTATCCCTGGGCTGGATATTCGGCTGTGCCCAATTTTGGGTGGGGTTATCTTATGTTATTAGAATTTAAATCTATCAACCCATAGGCAAATTCGCTTTGGTCGCGCAACACCACGACATTCTGGTGTCCCGTTACGGAAGTCAGGCCAAATCCTCCGACAAGCTGTTTTTATCGATAGGAAGGATGGCGGCGGAGTATAACTGGCGGGGTGGCGGACATGGGTCGGATCGGGCCGAGGAGGAACCGGCGCGAAGTCGCCGGGCCGGCCGCAGGCCCGATGGGCCCCATGTCCGACAGGCCCCCGAACTGGCAGTCCGCCGCCATTTTTCCACTTTCACCCAACAGGTTAAAGATAAATTTCGATAATGGACAGGGTTTTATTTGTGGCGCCCTGGAGGGACGCCAGGGCCGCTTTGGAGGCGGCGCCGGCTTCGCTGAGGGCTGAGGGATCTTTAAGAAGCGAAATTGCTTTGTCGGCCAGTTCTTCGGAGGTTCGTATCATGAAGCCGCCGTTTTTGCTTATAAGCGCTTCGGCGCCTTCCCGCGTGTTCTTCACGTTCGGGCCGAAGAGCACCGGCCTGGAGAACGCCGAGGGTTCAAGCACGTTGTGCCCGCCGGTATCGTCCAGCGTTCCTCCGACGAAGACCACGTCCGCGAAAGAATAAATATCCGCCAGCCGGCCTGTCTCATCCACCAGAACTCCGTCGGGGTCGGGGCGGGCGTGTCCGCGCCTGGACCAGAGAGGCGCGATCAGCCCTTTGTTCCTGATCCTGGCCGCGGTCGAAGCGGCCGTTTCCGGGTGGCGGGGGGCTATTATAAGCCGGGCGTCCGGACAGGCCGCTTTTATCTTCAGAAAAGCGTCCAGGAGCAAATCTTCCTCTTCCGGATGGGTGCTGCCCGCGCAGAAGATTTTTTTACCTTTCCAGCCCGAGCTCTCAAAGAACGCTTCTATTTCGGCCCGTCCCTCCGGCGCCGGCGAAGCCAGGTCGTATTTTATATTTCCGGTCAGGATCAGTTTATCCTTTACGCCCGGCAGGAGGCCGTACCTTTCAAAATCTCCCCGGCTCTGGGCTGAGATTTTTACTATGCCGCTGAACATCAGGCGGGCGAGGGGCGGGAACAGCCTGTAGAATCCCAGGGTTCCGGCTGAAATGCGCGCGTTTATCAGCAGCACTTTCACTTTCTCCTTGCCGGCCGCATAAAGCAGGTTCGGCCAAAGTTCGGTTTCCGCGATCAGGATCAGTTCGGGTCTGATCCCGGAGATGAAGCGGCGCATCAGCGGATAAAAATCCAGAGGGAGAAGAACGGCGGCGGGCGTCAGTTTCAGGGCCTCCGCCTTGCCGGAGGAGGTTGACGTGGTTATCAGCACCGGTTTCGAAGGGCAGCGTTCCCGCACCAGGGGGAGGAGCGCTTTCAGCGCCCTTACTTCTCCTACCGAGGCCGCGTGAAACCATAACGGCCGTTCCGCGAAAACGGGAAGATTCACGGCCAGGCGCTCTTTAAGCTCCGCCAGAAAATTTTTAAGCAGCCCGCGCCTGGGGGAAAATAAGAAAAAAACGAAATAGAGCGCCGCTATGAGCGGCGCCAGAAGATTGTAAAGGATAAGGAGTAAAAGGCCCATTATTTGAGCAGTTCCAGCGCTTCGGGTTCGAGGGCGTTCAGGGCCGCCTCCAGTTCCGCGGCCTTGGCCGGCAGGGAGTCCGTCGCGGTCACTTTGATAGGCTTGCCGTAAACAAGCGCCGCTCTGCCGAAAGGCAGCGGAAGTTCGAAGTTGTCCCAGGAATTAAAGGTTATTTTGTTGGAGAGCCAGACCCCGCCGGGCAGTATTTCCATGCCGGTTTTCTGGGCCAGGTAAACGATCCCCTGCTGAACCTTGCCTTTGGGGCCTTTCGGCCCGTCCGGGGTCAGAGCCACCGGGAAGCCCTTGCCGGCCCGTTCCATAAGCTCCATGAGGGACTGGGAAGCTCCCCGGCTGGTGGAGCCGCGTATGGTATTCAGTCCGAATTTGCGCAGGATCCTGGCCACATATTCCCCGTCCCCGCTTTTACTTACCAGGACGGAGATCCAGGTATTGCGTTTCGCGTAGATCATGAACGCCAGCTGGGAATGCCATAGCGCGTAGATGAAATCGGTCCGCGCCGGACTGTTGCGCGTTTTTATCCGGGTGGTGGAACCGGCGAACAGCAGATACAGCCAGGCTAACGAGGAGAGGAGCGCGTAGACGGGGCTTGAGCGTGTTGACTCATTCATTTTTTTGCGGACAATTTTTTCTTTGCCAGCCAGGGGAGGCTGAAGATAAAGGAATACGCCGGGCTGAGAACGCTTTCGTTCAGGCTGATGCCTATTTTATCCGCGTTGAGGCGTCCCAGGCAGGCGGCCAGGACGGCGGCGTCCGACCGGACGGAGGGCGGTTCCTCGGTTTCCGGTTCCGGGCAGGCGAAAAGATAGTTGGGTTTTCCAAGATCCAGTCCTTCGGCCGTAACTTCCTGGGCAATAAGTTCGGTTATGACTTTAAGCCCGGTTTCCGAGAAAACCAGCGCGGCGGTCTCGGCGAGCCGGAAAAGTTCCGGATCCGTTATGGCTTTAAGTTTCGTCTCAAAAGCCGTCCCGAGCGTCATAACGCCGAGCGTGCCGGTCATGCCCTGGAGGCCGCTTTCCTTCGCCAGAGCGTCTTCCGGGGCGATGAGATCGAATACCGTGGAGGGTTCAAGGGCCGCCGCGAGGGACGAGATATATTCCCTGGCGCTTTCCTGGTCGGCCAGGCCCAGGGCGAACAGGTCTATCCTGCGTTTTTTGGCCTTGCGCAGGATCTCATAGGTGTAGATGGGGATCTTGAATTTTTTTATCTTGCGCATTACTTGTTTTTATATTCCCACTGGTAGACCAGCGGGGTGGCTATGGCGATGGTGGAATAAGTGCCGCAGATGCTCCCCACCAGCATGGCGAAAGCGAAATTATTGATGACATCCCCTCCGAAAAAGAAAAGTATCGCTACCACGCCCAGCACCGTGGCGTTGGTGATAAGGGTCCGGGACAGCGTTTCGTTGAGGCTGACGTTCACCAGTTCTCCCAGGCGCATTTTCGGGAATTTCTTTATATTCTCGCGCATCCGGTCGAAGATGACGATAGTATCGTTGATCGAATAACCCGCTATCGTCAGCAGGGCCGCGACAACCACGAGATCCACTTCCCTGTTGGTTATGGACATGGCGCCGAAAGTCACAAATACGTCGTGCAGGAGGGCCAGCACGCCGGCCGCTCCCCACACGGGATTGGAAAACCTGAAAGCCACATAGATGATGATGCCGAACAGAGAGAGTATTATGGCGAACAGGGCCTTTTTGCTGAGGTCCCTGCCGACCACCGGGCCGACGTAGTCCCTGCGTTCCTCGATAAACGCGTTGCCCGGCATACCGGCCTTGAGGCCGCGCAGTACCTTGTCCGCTATCTCATTTACGTTCTCCTGCCTGCCTTTCACCTTTATGCCGAAAGCGTTCCGGCCGGTAAAGGTCTGTATGCCGGCCTCTATGCCGGCGTCCTTTACGGTTTTCCTCACTTCCGCTATGGTTACGGGGGTTTCAAACTTAACCTGGAGGAGGGTTCCTCCCGTAAAGTCCAGTCCAAGGTTGGCGCCCTTGAAGCCCACGGAGACGATGCCCGCCGCTATAGCGAGGCCGGAGACGGCGAAAAAGACGTAGCGCTTCGCTATAAAGTCGATATTGGTTTTCCTGACGAGGTTCATCATATACTGAGCTCCTTGGGATTGGAAGTGAGCCAGAATTCGTAGATGGCTCTTGTGACGAATACGGAGGTGAACATACCGGCCAGCAGGCCGATGGTAAGCGTGACGGCGAAGCCTTTGACGGGGCCGGAACCGAACTGGAACAGGAATACGGCAGCTATCCAGGTGGTGACGTTGGAGTCCAGAATCGCGGTCCAGGCTTTTTCATAGGCCGTCGGGATGAGCATGGGAATAGGTTTTGAGAGGGCCAGTTCCTCGCGCATTCTCTCCAGAATAAGAACGTTGGCGTCTATGGCCATGGCCAGGGACAGAATCATGCCGGCGATGCCCGGCAGGGTCAGTGTGGCGGAGAAGTAGCTCATGGCCGCCATGAGAAGAACGAAGTTGAGGCCCAGGGCTATGTTCGCTACCAGGCCGCCGGCCCTGTAATATGTAACCATAAAGACAACAACGCAGAGAAAACCAATCAGGGAGGCTGTGACGCCTTTCTTTATGGAGTCTTCCCCGAGATCCGGGCCCACGACTCTTTTCTCGATGATCCTGACCGGCGCCGGGAGCGCGCCGGCTCGCAGGATTATGGCCAGGTTCCTGGCCACTTCCATGGTGAAAGAACCCGTTATTTCTCCGCTGCCGCCGCCTATGCGGGACTTTATGACCGGGGCCGAATGAACCACGCCGTCCAGGACGATGGCCAGATATTTGCCGACATTATCTCCGGTGTAGCGCTCAAAGATCTTGCCGCCCTCTTTGTTGAAAGTGAAAGAAATATTGGGGTAGCCGAACTGCTCGTCGGTGGACACCCGGGCGTTCTCCAGGTATGCGCCGGTGATGCCCACGGAGGACGACAGGACATAGTATTTGGTCCTGGCGCCTTCTTCTTCGGGGGCGGCCCTGAAAAGTCCGGTGTTCCTGGGCATGAGTTTCGCTATCTCCGGGAGGAGCGCGCCGTCTTTTCCGAAAGGGGATTCCGCCAGATCCGCGACTTTGGTCAGCGCTTTTTCGGCTTCGGCGCTCGTGTCCACCAGCCGGAATTCCAGCAGGGCCGTTTTGCCTATAAGGTTTTCGGCCTCTTCGGTATTGGAGATGCCGGGCAGATCCACCGAGATCCAGCGCTCTCCCTGGCGGGAGATGGGCGTTTCGCCTACGCCGTACTGGTCTATCCGGTTTCTCAGGATCTCTATGGCGCGCGCCAGGGCATCGTTGAGATTTTCTTTTTTGTCCAGCTTTTCCACGTCCAGTTCCAGGAGCATATGCGTGCCGCCCCGGAGATCCAGGCCGAGGTTGAGCATGCGTTTGGGACGCATCTGCACGGCTTCAAGTTTACCCCTTTCGTCTGCGGTCTTGGTGTACCATTCCACGGTGGGATATAAAAGCCATACGGAAAGTATGACCAGGCCCAGTACAAGGCCCAGCTTCCAGTGTAATTTGTTCATTTTGCGGCTCCTGTTATTTAATGAGGCCGGCGACAGCCGACCTTACCACGGTGACTTTCACGTTTTTGGCTATTTCCACTTCCAGATCGTCGCCGTTCATGCCAGTGACAAGGCCGACGATCCCGCCGTTGGTGAGGATTTTGTCTCCCGCCTTTATGGCTTCAAGCATGAGTTTGCGTTCTTTCGCCTGCTTCTGCTGGGGGCGGATGAGCAGAAAATAAAATATCGCCATGATGGCGATCAACGGCACGAATTGCATGAAAGCTGCGTTAGGGTTCATTAGAGGTCTCCTTAATAAATGACGCTGATGTTATGATATTCTAACAAATTTTACCGGCGCCGCGAAAATAAGAATCATAGAACTCTTTCTTTTTTTCAGGAAAGTTCCCGTTGCTTATGGCTTCGCGCATTATCCTGGTCTGATTTATCAGAAAACGCAGATTATGGATCGAAAGCAGCCGGCCCGCCAGAAGTTCCCCGGCCTTGTAGAGATGGGCGAGGTAAGCCTTTGAATAATTTTTGCAGGTTTCGCAGTCGCAGTCCGGGTCCAGCGGAGACTCGTCCCGCCTGAAAGGCGCGTTCTTTATGTAGAGCTTGCCGCGGGAAGTCAGGGCCTGGCCGTTGCGGGCGTTTCTGGTGGGGAGAACGCAATCGAACATATCCGCCCCGGCTCCCACCGCTTCCCAGATGTCCTCCGGACTGCCGAGGCCCATGAAGTAGACGGGGCGGTTCCTTGGCAGGTTTTCCGTGACCACGGCCAGGGACTCGTGCATCTGTTTTTTTGTTTCGCCTACCGCAAGGCCGCCTACGGCGAAGCCGTCGGGATTCACTGTTTCCGCCATGTGCAGGGCGGCTTCCCTGCGCAGATCCGGGAAAGTCGAGCCCTGGATGATGCCGAAAAGCAGGGGTTTTTTTGAGGCTTCGATATGCGCGGTCGTCCTGGAGAAATGTTCCTTGGAGCGCTGCGCCCAGATCCTGGTTTTTTTGAGGGCGTCGGCGGCCTCGGCGTGGGTGGAGGGGTTCTTTACGCAGACGTCCAGGCAGGTCCGGATATCGGAACCGATCCGGGCCTGGTAATCTATCACGCGTTCCGGAGTAAAAAAATGGGAGCTCCCGTCGATATGGGAGGTAAAATGCACCCCGCTGTCGGTTATTTTCCTGAGGTTGCTGAGGCTGTAAACCTGGAAACCTCCGGAATCCGTAAGGATGGGGCCGCGATGGTTCATGAACCCGTGCAGGCCGCCGAACTTTTCCAGCACGTCCAGGCCCGGGCGCAGATAGAGGTGGTAGGTGTTGGAGAGGAGGCATTCTGTGCCTATGGCTTTAAGGTCGGCCTGGGAAAGGGCCTTGACCGTGCCCTGGGTCGCCACGGGCATGAAGACCGGCGTATGGATAACGCCGCCCGCTGTTTTGAGAACGCAGGTTCTGGCCCGGCAGGCGGGGTCGTTCCCGATGACTTTAAAATGATCCATAAATATTTTTTACCCTGGCCTATGTTATTAGCATCGCGTCGCCGTAAGAATAGAAACGGTATTTCTTATCCACGGCTTCGTTATACGCCTTGAAAAGAAGCTCCCGACCGGCGAAAGCGGCGGTCATGTAGAGCGGCGCGGACGAAGGCACGTGGAGGTTGGTTAAAAAAGCGCCGGCGGCCTTGAATCTGTAGCCGGGGTAAATGAAAAGTCCGGCCCTGCCCTCGCCGGGGGAAAACCGCCCGGCTTCGTCCGAGAAAGTTTCCAGGGTGCGCATGGATGACGTTCCCACCGCTATGATCCGGGAACCTCGTCCTCTGGCGGCGTTAAGCGCGTCCGCCGTTTCGGCGGAAAGAGAACATTCTTCTTCCAGCATTACGTGCGCGGAGGGGTCTTTGCCGCGCACAGGTTTAAAAGTTCCCCAGCCGATATGGAGGACGAGATAGCGCACTTCCACGCCCTTGGCCCTGATCCTCTCAAGAAGCTCCGGAGTGAAATGAAAGCCCGCGGTGGGAGCCGCGATGGAGCCCGGGAGGCCGGCGAAGACGGTCTGATAACGTGAATCGTCGTGGTCTGCTTCGCCTGGAAGCTTTGCGGAACCTTGTCCCGCTTTCTTCCTGGCTTTGAGAATATATTCCGGCAGGGGGACTTCCGCGTTCTTTTCCAGATAGGCGGGATCAAGGGGGGCGGAAAGTTCAAAAAGGAAACTGCCGTCCGGATTTTGCCCAGCGCAGACCGCTTCGGCTCCGCCCCGGCAAACGACTTTGCGGCCCGGCCGGATCTTGCGGGCCAGCGCTGTCCAGGTTCTGAGATCCGGGCTTTCCGGCTTTATCAACAGGAGTTCCGAACGCCCGCCGGTGGGTTTGAGGGCCGGCAATTTCGCTTTCCAGACCTTGCTGCGGTTGAGCACCAGGACGTCTCCCGGAACCAGCAGATCCGGCAGATCCCTGAAAACTTTATGCGCCACGGCGCCGCCGGAGCGGCTTAAAGTCATGAGGCGCGAGGAATCTCTCGGTTCCGCCGGCCTGGACGCGATAAGCGGCTCGATCTCAAGATTCTTAAATTCGGATAAAGCTGATCCGGTCATAATTAAAAATTCCACATACCCTGACATACCCAGTTTTTAATTTACATCCTTTATCTCGGCCCCGGGATAGTAATGGCGGAGTATTTTTTTATAGTTCCTGCCGGCCAGCGCCATATGCTTGGCCCCCTCCTGGCACATGCCGACGCCGTGGCCCCAGCCCCGGCCGGTGAATTCGTAGCCGCCGTTGAGGGGCGCTATGCGCGTGATCATGGTGCTTTTAATATCATAAGTGCTGAAAACCTTGCGCAGGGCGGAAGCCTTGACGGTAAAAGAGCCTCTGTCGGTGACAAACCGCAGGCTGACGGCGCGCCCGGAGCGGTCGCGTTTATACACGCGGACGCTCTTTATCCTGAAAGCGGCCGAGCCGTTGTTCTGGATGAAGGAAAGGAGATCCCGGGTCGTGGCGTAGAAATCCCATTTGTAGTGGGTGGAGGTGGAACAGAACGGGTCGGTGACGCCGTAGAGAGGCTTGAGGACTTCTTCGCCCCAGGCGGAACTGGCGCTGGCGGTGTGTCCGCCGCAGCAGGCGTGAAAAAAAGCGGTGAGAAGACGGCCCTTGTATTTAAGAACCTCGCCGCGCGTGGAATTGACGGCTTCTATGATCCGCGAGTTCATCCCGGAGGCGCCGTTATATACCTGCGTGTCCACCCCGTCGGTTATATCGTAATCTTTTTTCGGGTTTGCTTTCTTCAGCGCGTAAGTGCGCGAGGCGACGGCCTGGGCTTTCAGGGCTTCCAGCGGCCAGTCGGGGCTCATTTCCACCGGCAGCACGCCGCAGAGGTAATCCTCCACCGGAAGGTGTTCTATGACCTCCAGTTTTTCCGCGGCGGTGGTCTTCATATAGATATCGCCCTTATAAAAACGGTTGTTGAGTTTTACCCTGTCTCCGCCGTCCGCGGCCAGCAGCTTGACCGGGGATTGGAGGGTGGCGCCGGCCACCGCCAGCCTGGAGGGGCTTATATATTTGACTTCATAGGCCGATCTTTCCAGCAGCATATATTTCTGTCCGGTTTTGACCTCAAGAACATAAACCTTGCCCGAAGTGTTGATCCTGAAACTGGGGACGTTGCGGGCGATGGCGATGCGTATGACGGCGGAATTGCCTTCGCCGGAGTCGGCGGCGAAAGAGGGGGGGAGGAGAGTCAGCAGGATGCAAAGAATCAGTTTCAGCATGGGAAGCGGTCAGTGGCTCGTTTCTCGCGGCTGGAGGCTGGAGTCCCTTATAAGAACTTCTCCTGCGCCGGGGCCTTAAGTCCGAGGTGAAGGTAGGCTTTTCTGGTAAGGAGCCTGCCCCTGGTCGTACGCTGCAGGAAGCCGGACTGCATAAGGAAAGGTTCTATCACATCGGTAAGCGTGTCGAGTTCTTCCGAGACGGCGACCGCCAGGGTTTCCGCTCCCACGGGGCCGCCGCCGAATTTCTCCGCGACGGTCAAAAGCAGACGGCGATCCAGGCTGTCCAGGCCCTCTTTATCTATCTCCAGCGAATCCATGGCTTCCATGGTCACGCCGGGGGTTATTACGCCCCCCGCCCTTACCTGGGCGAAATCGCGGACGCGTTTAAGCAGGCGATTGGCTATCCTGGGGGTGCCCCGCGACCTGTCCGCGATCTGCGCCAGGCCTTCCGGCGTGGCTTCGGTTTTAAGGATGCGGGCGGACCTCTCCAGGATGCTCACTATCTCGGGGCGGCCGTAGAAACCCAGATTGAAGACTATTCCGAAGCGGTCGCGCAGCGGCCCGGTGAGGAGACCGCTTCTGGTGGTGGCGCCTACCAGCGTGAATCGCGGCACCGTCAGCCGGAGAGTCGTGGCTCCGGGGCCGGTGCCGGTGCTGATGAAGAAAAGAAAATCCTCCATTACGGGATAAAGCGCCTCTTCCACGGCGGCGTTCAGACGGTGGATCTCGTCGATAAAAAGGATATCGCCCTCCTGAAGCTCAGTGGTGAGCATGGCCGCCAGGTCGCCCGGCTTGGCCAGAACCGGCCCGGAGGTGACTTTAATGTTCACTCCCATCTCGCGCGCCAGGATATGGCTCAGGGTGGTTTTGCCCAGGCCGGGGGGTGAGTAGAACAGGCAGTGGTCAAGCGCTTCTTTCCGGCCTTTTGAAGCCTCTATGAATACGCGCAGATTATCCTTGAGTTTCTGCTGGCCCACGAATTCGTCCAGGCTGGAAGGCCGGAGGGCGCGATCCATGTATTTCGTTTCCTCGGCGGTCGCTTTGGAGCAAAGCAGATTTTCCTTTTCAGGCATAGGTAGTCCTATCCGGGCGAAAGCCGCTTGAGCGTGCGTTTAAGCAGCTCTTCCGCGTTCTCGGTTTCGGGGAGCCCGTCGGCCGCCGCGGCTTCCAGGGCGGCCTTGGCCTCGGAGGGTCTGAATCCGAGATTGGATAAAGCGGAGAGCACGCGGGTGTAGACGCCCTGGGCGGCGAACCCCGCGAGCCTGGCGGAGCCGGCGGTCTGGAAATCCGGCATCCTGCCCTTGAGGGCGGCTATGAGTTTATCGGCCGTTTTGGAGGTGAAGCCGAAAATGGAGACCAGAAGTTTAGGGTCGTTCTTTATGACCGCCTGCTTGAAGTCCGGCAGGGACTTAAGCGCCTTATTCAGATAATCCAGGGCTTTTTTCGCCCCGGTGTTGGGCACGGCGCCGCGGAAGAGATCAAAGAGGTCTTTTTCTTCTTTCGTAAGGAAACCGTAAAGAGCGGCGCCGCCGTACATACTGATCGATTCCGCCGTCAGCACATACGCCTCCGTGCCTTCCGGTCCGAGGCTGCGGAGAGAAGCCTCGCAGAAAAACACCTCATAACCGACGCCGCCCGTCTCTATGACGGCGCTTTCGTCGGTTTTAAGGATCACGGAGCCGCGCAGGGAAGCTATCATCGGGCCGCCTCGATGGCCGCTTTGAAAGGCGCCACCCGGATGTGGCAGAGAGCGGCCGCCATGGCGTCCGCGATATCGTCCGGACGCGGGATTTCTTTGAGGTTAAGGCTCATCTGCACCACCCTCTGCATCTGGAGCTTCTCCGCGTTGCCGCTGCCGCTGACCGTTTTTTTAATGGTCCGGGGGTTGTAGGAGGCGATTTTAAGGGAAAGCTTTTCGCAGGCCAGGAGTATTACGCCGCGGGCGTGGGTGGTGTTGGCCTGGGTGTCCGCGCGCTTGGAAAAAAAGACCTCTTCTATGGCCGCCTCGCCGGGATCGTTTTCTCTTATGACCGCGGTTAGCGCGTCGAAAATCTCGGCCAGACGTTTTTCAAGCGCCAGCCCGCCGGCGGTATGAATGAGACCGGACGCAAGCAGCCGCGGAGGAACCGGCGGGGCGCTTTCCAGCACCGCCCAGCCGGTGCGATCCAGTCCGGGGTCGATTCCTAATATTTTCATTACTCCAGTTTGGCCAGGATAGCGTCCGGGATATTGAAGTTGGAGTGAACTTTCTGCACGTCGTCGTGGTCTTCCAGGTTGTTCATCAGGTTCACGACCTGCTGGGCTTTGTCCTCGCCCACCAGCACTTCGTTCTTGGCGAGCATGGTAAGTTCGGCCAGGACGACCTTGATCTTTCGGTCTTCCAGCTGTTTCTTTACGGACTCGAAGTCCGCCGGGGAAGTGATTATCTCGTATTCGTCGGAGTCGGGGGGAGACTTGAAATCTTCGGCGCCGATATCAAGCGCGAGCGTCATCAGTTCGTCTTCTTTCGCGTCGCTTTTTTTGACGGAAATATATCCTTTCGGTTCGAACATCCAGGCCACGCAGCCCGTGCTGCCAAGGTTCCCGCCGGAAACTTCGAAGATCTTGCGTATTTCGCTGAATACCCGGTTCCGGTTGTCGGTGGTTACTTCCACCAGGACGGCTATGCCGCCGGGGCCGTAGCCTTCGTACATTATTTCCTCGTAAGTCATGCCGGGGAGCTGGCCGGTGCCGCGCATGATGGCGCGTTTTACGTTGTCTACGGGCATATTGGCGTTCCGGGCGTCTTCCATGGCCTTGCGGAGGCGGGGATTCTCGTCCGGTTTGCCGCCGCCGATCTTGGCGGCCATGGCGATCTCCTTGATGATCTTTGTGAAGACCTTGCCTTTTTTTGCGTCCGTAATGGCTTTTTTATGTTTTATTCCCGCCCAGTGAGAGTGTCCGCCCATAGTTGGCTCCTTATATCTTATACCTCCGGAGAACCGGAGGACTTTTTTGTACGCCGTCTTAAAATAAATTCTATAATAATAAAGAGCCTTTCACAAGGTTTCGGTAAATCCGCGCATTCGGCGCGGGGTGCGGATCAGGTAAGGTACTCTGCTCCGGGTGGTTCAGCGCAGCGACCAAGCGAAGCGCCGGGAGCAAGCGACGATGTAATGGAGGGCAGAGCCCTCCTTGTGGAGCACCGGGCGCCACCTTATAAAGCCCGGCGGTCATCCGCCCCGCGCATTCGGCGCGGGGTGCGACAAGGGGCCCCCTTAGCTCAACTGGATAGAGCGACTGCCTTCGGAGCAGTAGGTTAGAGGTTCGATCCCTCTAGGGGGCAAATTTAGGTCACATTTATGCAACTAATTTTCAATGTTATTGAAAGACCGATATAAGAGAATATAGATATGCGATCGGCTATACTTCCGCTTTTATTGTGCGCCGGTCTCGCGTATGGCCAGACGCTGTCCGATAAGGAATTGGGCCGTAAGGCGCTTGAGACCGTTCTCACGCAGATCAAAAGCCGGGACTCTGATGTCCGGGGCATGGCCGTTGATATCCTGGGCCAGACCGGGAATAAATCCGCTGCCGGAGTCCTCAGAAAACTCCTGTCCGACGCAGACCGCCACACGCGCCTGAGCGCCGCGGAGGCGCTCTGGAATCTGGGAGACCTGTCCGGCCTCAAGGCGGTTTATGCCGTGATCAACGATATCCCGGCCCAGGGTACGCTGGTGAATTCTCCCCTGGCAGAACTGAAGATTATTTCGCAGAACAAGATCCGCGAGCACGCCATAGAGGCGCTGGCGCGCATGCAGGGAGAGAAAGCGTCCGACGCGCTTTTCAGCCTGAAAAACGATACATACGGTTCCATAAGGGATGTCGCGGCCCGGGAACTGGCCCGGCTGGGCTACGCGGACGAACTCGCGCAGTTCGTGGACGCCGTCGGCAGCGAGGATGAAGCCATACGTTACGAAGGCGCGAATATGCTGGCAAAGATCTGCAATCCCGATACGGTGGAACCGCTCAGGGCGCTGCTGGGCGGGGAAAGATCCATGCGGGTGCGGATCGCCGCGCTGGACGCCATGAAATGCATGAACGGAAAGAAAAACGCCCTTCCCGAACTGCTCAGGCTGGCCGATGAGCCCAATCCCACCATCAAATTCAAGGCGGTGGCCGCGCTCGGGATCATACGGGACAAAAAAGCTTTTGAGAAATTAAGGGAAATATACGGCGCCACCAACGACATTGCCCTTAAGATAGCGGCGCTAAGAGGACTGATGAGCGGGGGTGTAAGTCCGGACGAGAATGTTCTCACGCGCGCTTTTGACTCCAACAGTCAGGAAGTAAAGCTGGAAGCGCTGAAAGTCCTGCGGGGGATACCGGACGCGGACGCCAGGCAGTATCTGGGGGCCGCCTTGAACGATGAAAGCGTCAGCGTTCGGCTCGGCGCGGCTTTGCAGATCCTTAAGCGGTACGCGAAAAAGCAATAACGCATCATATGAGGAAGATGATCCGGACACCGTTTATTTTTGGCGCGCTTCTCTGGGCTGTGCCGGGATATTCCGCGGCCGCGGGCCCCCGGACGGCCGTTCAGCGGAATTCTCCGCTGGCGGATTCGCTCAGGAAACCGGCAAAGGCTCCCGGCGCCGCCGCCCGGGAGGCGTTCAGCGCTTTTGTGAAGAAGACCGGAGGGGGCGCCTGGCGCGTGCGCTACAGTCCCAAAACCGCCCTGCCGGAAGCCCTCGTGGGCGCTAAAACCGCCAGGTACCCCGGCGCCCCGTCCGAGGCCGCGTTCGCTTTTTTGAACGATAATAAGGATCTGTTGAAAGTGGATCCCGGACAGCTTCGTCCGGTATCTTCCAGAACTTTCATGGGCGTCACGCATTTGCAGTACGACCAGGTCTATAATTCCGTCCCGGTGGAGTTCGCTTATGTCAGGGTGCACGTGAACTCCTCCGGAGAGGTGACGGGCTACCAGGCAAAATTCGAACCCGGCATCGACGTTCCGCTTACCCCGGCCCTCCCGGCCGCCTCTGCGGAAAGCGTCGTCCTGTCGGCTCTCGGCTTTTCAGCGCGGATCACCGGAAGCAGCCTGGTTCTCTTCCCGGATCCGGCTTCGGACGGAGCGCTGAAGCTGGCCTGGAAAGTAAGGGCCAGGGCCGAGGGCACAGCCAGCGGCGTCTGGGTCTGCTACGTAAGCGCGGCCGACGGGACGCTTCTTTTCCGTTACAATGATCTCCGCTACGCCTGCGCCCCGGGCAATGCCGTGACCACCGGCACCGTGAACGCCGCGATCTATCCCATTTCCCCGGTGCCTACCGCCGTTCCCAGCGATATCCCGCCTGATTCCTGGGTCAGTCCCGTGATCGCGCCGGTTACCAATCAATATGTCTGGGTGACCGATAATAAGTTCACCCCCACTCAGGCGACCTGGGGGGACGCGCCCGGGGACTATTGTTCCCCCGCCGCGGGGAAGGTTTTCGCCTCTCTGAAAGGGCCGTATTTTTCCGTGGTCAATTCCCGGGGGCCGAGCGCGCATTTCGACAACGGCGGCGGCGAATGGCTGCACTATCACCATACCCCGGGCATCACCGCCAGCCAGTCCTTTACCGTGCCGGACGACTGGTCCGGCGGCGACCAGGCTTTCGCCAAAGTTATGCCGCACTTCGCCTCTTTCAGCGTGGGCAGCATGGACGTTTTCGGGGATATCGCCGATACGGCGGAACTCCATGTCACGGACTCCGCCGGGAACAAGGTGGCCAGCTACATCGGCTCCCGCGTCAATCCGTTTTTCGGCGCGCCGGTGGAGAACCGCACTTACGGGCTGGTTCTTGACCTCCCCGGTGTCGGCGCGCCCGGCGGTTTTACGGTGGATATTTCCAGCTATCTGGTGCTTACAAACAGTCCTCTCGTGGCTGATAACGCCACCGGTTCCATTCTGTGGTCCACCGGCGCGCCGAACGTCCATCTGGATCATTTTCCCGGCAACATAGAGAACGATTTGGCCGAAGCGAACGCTTTTTATCATCTGAACAAGGCCTATGACTATTTCAGCCTGATCAACAAGGATCCGGCTCATCCGTCCCAGCCGCCCGCTGATCTGTCCTCCAGGCAGGTTCCGGTCATGGTTCATGCGAGCGGCTCTCCCGACGCTTCGCCCTACGAGGGTATGCTGAACGCTTTTTATGACCTGGAAAAGGACAATATTTTTCTCGGGGACGGCCCCGTAGGCGCGGGAGGGGCGTACAGATCGTTCGCCCTGGATGGAACTATTATACGCCACGAATATATCCACCGGGTGGTCAACCAGATCTACCCGATAATAAATTTTGGGGAATTCGGCGCTCTTTCCGAAGCCATGGCCGATTATTTCTCGCTCACCTCCTTTCTCCACGAGAGCAGGGATATTTCCGTGCTGGGTAATTTTATTGTCGACGCGGGCGAGGGCGCCGCCCGCGACCTGGGCGGCGCGGCGGCGAGCATGCCGGCGTCCTGGATCGGCGAGATCCACAGCGACAGCCTTATCCTTTCCCAGGCGCTGTGGACTCTGAGGAAAGACGGCACGATCGGTCCTTTCGTGTCGGGTACTTTCTCCGGCATGAATAAGATCGATGTTTTCACTTACGCCGCTCTTTTCTATTTCCCCGACAACTTCGCGAATTTTTACGACGCATTTGTCGAGGCCTGCAATCTTCTGGATCCCGGCTGTTCCGCACGTTCCAAAATAGACGACGCTTTCGGGGCGCACGGCATTCTTTCTTATATGTCCGCGGCCGGCGTGGACGGCTACGATAACGCGGCGCGGAGCGGTTCGCTGTGCGGCAACAATAACGGGCCGGAATGCGCCACCGATATAAGCACGATGACCCGGCTGTCCGCCACCGTCTTCCCTGAGGGCGACGCCGATTACTACGCCCTGCCCCTGGCCGAGGGGAGTTTCACCGCCGCGCTGAAGCTGCCCGCGACCCCCGATCCTGATTTCTACTACGCTTACGCTATGTATCTCTTCGACGCCGACCGGAATAATGTGGCGGAGGCGGCCCCTGTCATCGCCGATCCTATCAACGGCTACAGCGACTCTTCCGGCGTTTCCCTGACCTACTCCGTCCCGGCCGCGTCGGCGGGCCGGTTTTATCTGCTGGTGGCCGCTAACCCCAACGGCAATCCGCGGGTTGCCTCAGTCCTGCCTTACACCCTCACGCTGGACTATACGCCCAAAGGATCGGCGCAGGCGGATCTGGTCACGGCGGTTTTTGATCAGGACAATATAAGTTTCAGCGTGCCTTACGCCAACTTCCCCATGGCGGGCTCGCCCTCCTCCTCCACGCTCACCGGCGCGGAGTCTTCTTTCCAGTACGCCCAGCTGCGGGATCATAATTACCAGCCGCTGGCCCTGGCCCGGACAGACGTTGCGGGCGGTTACCTGAGCGTGGTACCGGGCAGCATGGAGTTCAAAACGACCGCCAGGAACGGGCAGCCAATCTCCAGCATCTGGGGCTCGGTCAGGCTTAATCCGGGTTTTGACGTCCGCTACCCCGGGGTCGGTACGGTGTACCTTGAGATTTTCGGCCTCAACCACATGGGCCGCTCTCTTTCCCTGGGCGTTTCCAACGCCATCAATCTTAGCACCAACCGGTCCGATCTCACTACTTACAATAATATCCTGACCGCTCCGGGCGACCGGGCCATCATAAAGTACGACGTTCAGTCGGCCGGGGATCTTTCCATTAAGATCTACACGGTCACCGGTTCCCTGATCAAGACCGTCCACGATGGCCCCGTTCCGGCGGGTAAGGGAACCGTAGACTGGGACGGCACCAATTCCGGCGGTTCCAAAGTGGCAAGCGGCATCTATTTCGTAAAGGCGAAAGGCCCCAAACTGGACAAGGTGGACAAGATAGCCGTCGTACGGTAGAGCGGTAACCAGTATCCGGTGACCGGTCACCGGTAACTGCGGGAAAGAACAGAAAGGCGTACTGATTTTATGCGTATTTCAAGGTATAACAGGAAAAGCACATCTGCCCGGATGTTTCTGTTTTCCTTTATACTGGCCACTGGTTACTGGTTACCGGTTACCGGCTATGCCGGCGGGCCGGGATCCGCGAGCGTGCAGATCCTCAAGACGGATATGAGTCCCCGCGCGATGGGCATGGGGGGTAGTTTTGCCGCCGTCGCGGACGATATCTACGCGGCGCATTACAATCCGGCCGGCCTCGGACAGCTTTACCTGCCGGAAGCCTCGGCGATGTATCTTTCCGGGTTCGAGGACTCCAAACTGCAATATCTGGCTTTTGGTATGCCGCTGCCGATCACGGGGATCGCCGGGCGCGCCAGGCCCGGCATGGCCGTTTCCGCCGTCTTTACCCAGAGCGGACAGTTCACCTACCGGCGGATAAACGCAGACGGTTCCGTGTCGGCCAGCGATATGGACGCCGAATCGAACAGGATCTTATCCCTGACTTACGGAGAGAAAGTTTATTCCGGTGAAACCAGGATCGAGGGCTACAAGGCCGCCTTTGACCAATACCTGGGCCTCTCGGCCAAATATATCGGTTCGGAACTTCTGGGCAAGTACTCGGCCTCGGCTTTCGCGCTGGACGCGGGCTGGCTGGTGCGGGAGACTAATCTTGGTCTTACGTTCGGCGCGGCGCTCTCCAACTACGGAACCGGCGTCAAGTATCTTAAAGAGACCTCGCCTCTGCCGTCTATCCTGCGGCTCGGCCTCGCTTATGAGCGGCCGACCGTTCTGGACCAGTCTGTTCTGCTGGCGGTGGAAAACGATTTTTACACTACCGAGAGCCTCAAAAGTTTCCGGGCCGGACTGGAATACCATTTTGAAAAAATTTTCAACTTCCGGCTGGGGTATAAAGCGCTGGAAGACAACAGGGGCGGCACGATGGGATTAGGGATACATCACGAAGGCTTCTCCCTGGATTTCGCGATGTCGCTGGCAAGCGAGGTCTTTAATACCTCCCAGGTTTCATTTTCTTATAAGTTCACGGGCTGGCGTCCCGGTGAGCACAAAAAGCCCCGTTACCATGAGGAAGAAGATCTTCCCCGGCCCAAAAAAGCGGTGAAACCAGCCGTAAAAGAGCCGGTAAGGCCCAGGAAACGCGAAGCGGCCCCCGCCGAAAAAAATTCCGATTTATACCTGATATACTAACTTCAGGCTCCCAAATCCTCCTCTAACAAGCCTGCGCCATTGATGAGAAGATTTCACCCATTGGGTGAAAAGTGGAAAAATGGCGGCGGGCTGCAAGTGCGGGGGCCTGCCAGCCATGGGGCGAATCGGGCCTGCGGCCGGCCCGGCGACTTCGCGCCGGTTCCTCCTCGGCCCGATTCGCCCCATGGCTGGCACCCCTCCAGTTATACCCCGCCGCCATCCTTCCAATACAGAACATTGCGGAAGCAGCCGTATCGGCGGGATTACCGCTTAGTGGAGGATTTGGGCTGATTCCCACTTTAAAACTGCCCGGTTTATGTCGTATTGTAATAATAGAATGCCTCCTGTGTTGAATTGGAAAGACCACAAGAGGCATTCTATTTTTTATGAGCGCTTTGTGGTCTGGTTTCATGTGCGGAACAGATAAGTTGTAAAACCGAGGCAGGCGTATAATTGGAGCGGGTGCCGGGGGGCCGGGTTAGCAAAACCGTACCGGAGCTCGGCGCTTGCGTAAGCGCGCCGAGCGAGGTCCGGAGGTGCGGCCACGGTGTGGCCGACACCGTTTTTGCGTTCCGGACCCCCGGCAGGCCCCGCGAACTGGCAGGCCTGCCGACCGTGGGGGGAACCTCTTTCACCCATTGGGTAAAATCTGTCACCCTATGCGGCCGTATGCTTAGCGGGGGATTTAGGCGGCCGCATTTGACAGCTATCTGGCTTATTTATAGAATAAGGAAAGGAAGGCGTGCGGGAACAGGCGCCTTTTCCACGGAGGGACTTTAAAATGAAAAAAACTTTAGCGCTGGCGGCTCTTTCGCTTTTAGTGGCGGGCTGCTCGACCACTAACCAGAAAGGCACCGTTTCGGACAAGGGCGAGATCGAACGGGAATGGGCTGAAGAGGGCGTCACCAAAAACTTCGTCTTCGCCCGCGGCATCGGCGCGGCGGATCAGACCCTGGAAAATAAGACCCAGCGCATGGCCACGTCCAGGAACGCCTCCATCGTCAACGCACAGTACAATATGCTGTCTTTCATCAAGGGCGTGAACCTCGAAGGCGGCATTACCGTGGAGAAAGCCATTGAAACCGATTCCGTGCTTGCCACCAAGATAGACTCCGTGATCAAGGGCGCGCAGGTGGTCAGGTCGGAGTGGACCGCCGACGACGGCTGCGTGGTGGTGCTCAGGCTTTCCAAAAAGGCCCTGAAGGACGCCGGCCTTAAGATAGCGGATTAATTGATCAGTGGTTAGTGGCGAGTGATCAGTGGTCAGTGCCTGAAACAGATCGGGGAATTTCCTCGTGTGATAGTCACTAACCACTAAATTTATGAAACGATATACCCTTATATGCGCCTCCCTGATGGCCGGATTGCTGCTGGCCGGCTGCTCCGCCACGCGCAAGTCGGCGCTTAACAGCGCTTACGAAACGGAAGTGGTGGAAGCCGAAGGCATGGCCCCCGTAGTTAACGGAGACGTCGAAGGCGCCAGAAAAACCGCCCTTAATGAGGCCATGAAAAGCGCCCTGGGCCTCGTGGTCGGCATCTATGTTTCGCAGGAGGCCGTGGTTTCCAAGGCCATTCTTATCGACGACACCATAACTTCCCAGACCGAAGGTTATATCGAAAAATACGAGATCCTGAAAGAAGCGAGGGACGGGGATTTCTACAAGACAAAGATCCGGGCGCACGTGCGCAAAGAAGATCTCACCGCCAAGCTCAGGAAACTGGAGAACGAGCCCCAGAAGCTGGGGAATCCCGTCATAGGTTTCGATATCGCGGAGAGCGTGGATGGCAAGGCCCAGGAAACGGAATACGCCGCGCTGGAGCTTAAACACAAGTTTTCCGAGGCCGGCTTTATGACGGGGGAGAAGGATAAGGCCGATATCCTGATCAAGGGCTCCGTTAAATCCGATTTCAATACGCGGGAAGGTCTGGGGGGATTTCTCTCCTACCGTGCCGGTCTTTCGATAAGCGCGGTCAAACAGGGTTCGGGAGAAACGCTCGTGGCCCTCCAGGAGACCTCCGGAGGAATAGATCTTAACGAGCCGTCCGCCGCCCGCGCCGCTATCATCAATTCCGCCCGGAAAGCCGGGGAGGAACTCAAAGACCGGGTGCTCAAGGCTCTGCGGGAACGATCCGTGGTCCGCGTCACCATCTCCAATGTGAGCGGCATGAACCAGTTGAGCGAGTTTATGAAATCGCTCAGGAATATTCCGCTGATCCGCGACTGCTGGCTCAGAACCATGACTGGCGGCGTCGCCGCTATAGATGTGGGCCTGAGGAAAGGAACCGCCTCGGATCTGTCGCAGCTCCTCATGAAAAATCCGAAGTTTCCGGTAAAGGTGAACCGGACCTCCTCATACGACCTGGAAGCGGAACTGGTAAAACCGTAAATATCAGGGTAGAGGGGGCAGTTGAAATCTCTACCCTCCCTTATTTCCTTTACTTCCTTTTGTTGAGTTTTTCCCGCCGGCGGTTATCAAAATCCTGAAGTTTTTGCTGCTGGATCCTGACGAAGTCGTCTATAAAGTTTTCTCTGGTTTCCAGTTTCCGGCGGAGGTCTTCGGCGCGCTTTTTAAGCTTAAGGTAGCGGCGCTGCTCCGCCTGCATCAATCCGGAGAAATGCGCGCTCACCGCCGCTTCGGCCCCGGGGCCGGACACGACAGCCTCGCTGCCGGCCGCCAGAACGGTTTCCTTCCCGCCGCTCTTGACATCCAGTTGTCCCTCGAACAGGCCGATCTCAGCCGCGGCGGAGGCCAGGTCTATGGTGAAATCCGTGCCTCGCACGGCGCAAACGGCCGATGGTGTCCTTACCTCGAATTTGGACGCCTTATGTTTAAGCCTGGCCGCCATCCAGAGTATGCGTCCTTTTATAAAGTTGAAACCGTAATCCCGGTTGTCTTTCTCAAGCCTGAGTCTTTCAACCAGCGTTTCCGAATTCTCGTAAAGATTTATAAAAGTCCCGTCCGCCGCCAGTATCCGGCACCAGGCGCCGGGCCCGGTTTTAAGCCGCGCCCCTTCCCGGAGGGTGACCGCGCTCCGGAGCGGCAGCCAGGTCTCATAGCCGGGCTCAATCAGCAGAACCTCTCCCTTATATTGATAGACGCAGGCGGTCGCCGGCGCCCCGTCGGCCTGGGCTCCGTATACCTGCGTAAAAAAGCCCAGCGCGATAAACGCGGCGAAAATATTTTTCATCCAGCCTCCTGAATTTTTTTAAAAAATCAATCTTTTATTAACAACTAAAAATATACAATATATCAGGCGGTTCGTGATATACGGCCCGCTTGAAAATTATGAATTTTTTCCGGCTGCGATTTATCAATACTCTTCTGGTGCTGTTTATCGGCGTCGCGCTCGGTTATCTTATGAAAGAGCGGTCGGGCGTCAAGAAAGGGATTCCCTACACCGCCAAGTATCCGTCCAGTTACGCCGCCGTTCCCATCCCGCCTTCGGGCGCGGCCGAGGACCCCTCCGTCGCGGCGGAAATCCAGACGCCGGCGGCCGGGTTGCGGCCCGCCCGGCCCGCAAGCCGGGAGCGGGAAGATGAAGATTTTGAAATGCCGATAAAGATCCCGCCGTCTTCCGGCGACGACAGCGAAGCCGCCGATCAGGAAGAGGAATCTCCGCTCCCCGGCGGGACAGAGTACGCGGAACCGAAAAAGGAAGAGGAAGCCGTCCGCGGCTCCGAAGACGCTTTTTTCAGGAATCCGGCGCGCTTCGCCGGCCGGGATCTGCAAATGGAACTCCAGATGATCATGGCCAGAAAAACCGCCAAAGGCTGGCTCCTTAACCTGGTGCGCAGCAAGGGAGGAAAAAACGCCGATTATCTGTATGTCGAGGATGATTCCTTGATCGGCGACAAACCGGATCTGAAGATAGGGTACTCTTATATCGTGCGCTTCAGGTGTCAGAAAGGCGATGCCGCCTCCGGAAATAAACTTCTGGGGCTGACCCCCACCAATGATAAAGCCCCCTGGGCCACCGGCATCAGCGCCGTAGAATAGCATGTCTTATTTCTTCATTATCAATCCCACTTCCGGCAAGGGTTCCGGCGCGCGCCTGTCCGGGCGCATCCACGCTTTTTTCCGGGGCCGGGGGATCCATTATGAGATCGGGTTGACCGAACGCAAAGGCCACGGTCTGGAACTTTCGCGCAGGGCTCTGCTGGCGGGGTTCACCAATATAGTCGCCGCCGGAGGCGACGGCACCATCCGGGAGGCGGCCGAACCGCTTATCGGCAAGTCAGCGGCGCTTGGCATACTCCCGCTGGGTTCGGGGAACGGTCTCGCCCGCAACCTTTACATCCCGCTCGGACAGGAAGCCGCCCTCAAAGGCCTTCTGGAATGGGAACCGCGGAAAATAGACGTGGGCCTCGCCAACGGCAGGCCGTTTTTCTGCGCGGCGGGCGTGGGTCTGGACGCGGAGGTGGCCAGGATCTTCAATACCCGGCTGGGCGGACGGCGGGGACTGTTCCCGTATGTCTATCACTCGGCTTTGGCGTTTTTCAGATATTCTCCGCTGCGCACCGTTGTTAATATAAACGGACGCCGCCTTGAGTTTTCTCCCATGGTTACCGCGGTGCTTAACGGCCAGCAGTACGGCGGGGGGGCGAAAGTAGCGCCCGGCGCTTATATAGACGACGGACTGCTGGATCTCGTGGTGATAAAAAAAGCCGGCATTTTAAAAACGCTTCTTGCCGTCCCCGACCTTTTCGGCGGCCGGCTTCCCAGGCACACAGACCTGGTTACGACGGCCGTTTCCGGCCTGATGGAGATAAGCTTTCCGCCGGGCTCCGTCTATCATCTCGACGGCGAAGATTTCAGCGATAGCGGCTCTCTCAGGATCTCCGTGCTGCATAAAGCCCTTAATGTTAAAGCCCCGACGTGGGGGAAAACGGAAACAACTTGATTTATGACCCTTATGGAACAACTTCGCAAATATTCCGCGCCGGCGGAACTTTGCGAAAAAATGACGGACGGCCGCGTGCGCTGTCTAGCCTGCGCCCATAAATGTCTGATACCGCCG
This sequence comes from Elusimicrobia bacterium GWA2_56_46, assembly GCA_001799575.1. Classification (GTDB taxonomy): domain Bacteria; phylum Elusimicrobiota; class Elusimicrobia; order Elusimicrobiales; family UBA9959; genus YA12-FULL-51-18. The sequence continues at coordinate 17,279 of MGTT01000027.1, read as the reverse complement.
GACGGCTCGGGCGTCTGCAAGGTTCGGTTGAATGAGGGCGGCATACTGAGGGTTCCCTGGGGTTATATTTCCGGCTATGGCCTGGATCCGGTGGAAAAAAAGCCCTTATTCCACGTTCTGCCGGGCGCGTTAACGTTTTCCTTCGGAATGCTGGGGTGTAATTTTAAATGTTCTTTCTGCCAGAACTATCTGACGTCGCAGGTTCTCAGGGATCCCGCCTGCCATGCCGGGGAACTTGCGCCGGCAACTCCGGAGAAACTTGCCGCTTCCGCGCGCGATGCGGGGGCGGCGATAATAGTGTCTACGTACAATGAGCCGCTCATAACCGCGGAGTGGAGCCTGGCCGTTTTCAAGGAGGCGCGCAAATATGGTATCAGGGCCGCTTATGTTTCCAACGGCTATGCTTCGTCGGAAGTCCTGGATTATATAAAGCCCCATGTTCAGTTCTACAAGGCGGATCTCAAGACTTTTAACGGGGAAAATTACGCGAAGGTGGCGGGTGGGAAGCTTTCAAACGTTCTCAGGGCGATAGAGATGGTCCATGCCAAGGGGTTCTGGCTGGAGATAGTGACTTTGCTTATTCCGGGTTTTAACGACGGTAAAGAAGAACTTGAGAGTGTGGCGGGGTTCATTTCGGGGATTTCCAGGGACATTCCCTGGCATGTCACGGCTTTTTATCCGACCTATAATATGACCGACCGGGGGGCCACTCCTCCCGAAACGCTGCTGAAAGCGCGCGACATCGGATTGAAGAAAGGTCTGAAATACGTCTACACCGGCAATATCCCGGGGCAGGGATACGAAGACACTTTATGTTCTTCATGCGGCAAAACGCTGGTGACGCGCCGCGGCTTCAGGATCCTGAACAACACCATAAAAATTACAAAAAAAGGCACAGGCCTCTGCGCCCATTGTGCAGCCCCCATCCCCGGCGTCTGGAAGTAACGAAACACCGGTGCAAAGGCGCCAGGGCAAAGGTGCCAGGCTTATTTTTCAGCAGAAAAATGTGCCTGGCTCCTTTGCTCCGGGGCTAATTGGCTTTGGGCTATAGCACCGCAGGATAGTAAAGCGGGGGCCTGTCGGGGCGAGGCCTTTTCGCGTTCCGTCGGCAGCCTGCCGGGTCGAAAAAGCCTCGCCCCGCCACCCCGCGTTAAGCTTACGCACATAATGGCCGCTCGTCTTTATCCCCCGCCGCTTGACCTGTCGCAAATCACCCCGCCGGTCTCCAGTTGAAAGCACGATCCATTTTATGCGGGCATAAATTTGATATCATCTGAAAAAGTTATCACAAGACTGTTCGGTATGCTTTGACCTTGACCCAATATATACCAATGAGTGCTAAAAAGAGGTGTTTCATGAATCCGGTCATTTTATTGATGGCAGCATGCTTTTTATGTTTTGCATCGAACTCTCGCGCTGAGGTTATTCAAATGCTAAAAACACCTCGGGGCGCTGATGTTCAGGTTATCGTGCATAATTCCGACACATCGTCTGGCTCGGTAATGGTTATTGCTCCAGGACGCAGTTGTAACGCTAAGTCGCAACTATTTGAAACTATAGGGAACCTGGCCCCTGACTTAGGCATAACCGCCGTGCGATTCGAATGGGCCTATTGCTTATCTGACCCCCAGCACCCTTCTCCCTCGCAAGGCGGAAAAAACGAAATTGAGGATATGCAAACTGTCATTACTTTCGCTAAATCGCTTCAAAAGGTAGATACCCCACGACTGGCGCTCGTAGGCAAGTCCATGGGAAGCGTGATTGCTTACCGAGTATTTGCCAAAGATCCCTCAGTCAAGGCGCTGGCGCTACTGACACCATTGTGCCTATCAGTTTCTGACTGCGACAATATGTATCCCAGCTTAAAAAAAGAATCTCGTCCAATTTTAATGACCATGGGCGATAAGGATAGCGATAACTGCTCTATTCCTGCTCTTTTTGATTTTCTGAAAGACGACAGCGGCGATATCTGGATTTCCATCGCTGGAGGCGATCATGGTTTTGGTATTGCAGCGGCAACTGGCACATTAACTACGGATAAAACCCAACGCAATATTAAAGCAGTCGTGACGAGTTTACTCAATTGGGCGGATATAAAACTGAATCCATAAAACACACCCCAGTCCTACACTTTATGTTCTTCATGCGGAAAAACGCTGGTGACGCGCCGCGGCTTCAGGATCCTGAACAACACGATAAAAATTACCAAAAAAGCAAAGGCCTCTGCGGCCATTGTGCAACCACCATCCCCGGAGTCTGGAAGTAACGAAACACCGCGGCAAGGGGCAAAAGTGCCAGGCTTATTTTTCAGCAGAAAAATGTGCCTGGCACTTTTGCCCAAAAATATGGGGCTAATGGGCTTTGGGCTATAGCACCGCAGGATAGTAAAGCGGGGGCCTGTCGGGGCGAGGCCTTTTCGCGTTCCGTCGGCAGCCTGCCGGGTCGAAAAAGCCTCGCCCCGCCACCCCGCGTTAAGCTTACGCACATAATGGCCGCTAGGCTTTATCCGCCCGGCGCTTCCTAAGAAAATAAAAATGGAAAATGGGGACGCCCTTAGTTAATTACGTGTAGGTCAATAAATACCATCGTCTTGGAAGTTGAGCCAAAAGACAAGCAGTGATTAGGACCTTTGGCTCATGACGGAGATTGGCGGAAACTGTACCCTATTTAGAGGTTCAACAGCAAAATGAGTATGCTTAAAAAGTTGCGCAAAGCCGGTTTGCCTCTCGTTTTAGCGGCGCTTTTCTCCAATACTGCGGTAGCCGCCGCTGATATTTATTTTGCAGCTCCTTCCAACGGGCTTGCCTTTCACGAAACCGTCCTGAGCCTCAAAGCTCAGTCTGAAATGCCGAACAAGGGGGAGTCCCAGCCGGTATCCGTTGCGGTTTACGATGATGTCGGACTTTCCCGCGCGGCCGCTTTTGGCATCAAGGTCTACAACTACAAAGTACTTTACAGCCAGCTGGGGTACCCGGATCCAGGTTATTTCGGCGCGAGTCCGGAAGAAATTAGGGATCTTGAAACTTACACCGACCAGGGAGTCGCCGACAGCTATTACAGGGATATCAATAGTTATCTGCGCTTTTATCCCGAGTCTTATGAATGGAAGACGATTGGCCCGGAAAAAGCTGAAGCCATGGTCAAAAACCTGGATCGTCTTTTCGCGCGCGTTCCGCAACTTCCAGGAGATCTGATTTTATTTCGCGGCCTTACTCTGAAATTCAGGGCAAACAAAAGCTATGGTATCAATGAAGAGTTTGTTGAGAAAGGTTATACTTCCACGACAACTTCTTATCCGGTGGCGGAACACTTTGCGACCCACTCAGTACCCTTTTTTAGACCAATAACTGATACGACCACCCTGAAAGCCATATTCGCCATCTACAATAATCGCCCTGGAGAACGAGGCGTTCTTATGGATAATATGGAAGACGAAATTATTTTAAGGCACGGGATCAAATTCAAAGTGATGGCTAAAAAAGAAATTGGAGAAAAATTTGATTTTTATCTGGTGCAGGCATGCTCAGATCCCTGCGAAAGTTCTGTAAGACGCGATATCGGTTATTTTTGGGACAACTTCAGGACAAAATAGTTGTCCGGGCAGTGACTAGATCCTCACTATAGGAGTAAACCAATGAAGAAAACAGCGTTTTTCGCGTTGCCGATGGCGGCGCTGATGTTTGCCGTTTCATGTAAGGGGAAAGAAGTTGCTCAGTCTGATGAAACGCAGGCTGCAGTTGCGCAAGCCAATCCGGCCAGAACACCAGCAGCCGGAACCAATAGTCCTGACGCCAACAATAACGGGCAGGACATACCATCGCAGGCTTTAGTTTTACAATCAGTAACACCTCCGGTTCCTGCGGACGAGAGCCCAGCGGCGAGCGTCCCCGATTGCATGAATGGCGGGTGTAATTGGAATAATGCCGCAGCCTATTGCCAGAGCCATGGCGGCCGGTTGCCTACGGCGCAAGAATTACGACAAATCTATGATGCGGAATGCGCTAAAAGGCAGCAATCCGACACGTGTAAGAAATGGTATTGGTCTTCGACAGAAGATGGCTCTTTAAAAGCTACCGGCATGCGTTTTTACGATGGAGATATGCACGCAGGAGTTAAGGGTAGTGTTGCTACCGGCATTCTGTGTATGCATTCTGAAAAAGAATTGAAAAATAGATGAGCAAGAAAATGCATTGAATATTCTTGATAATTCTTGATATATACACTACAAAGTATGACTATAGCGGGTGTCACGTTGATAGGATTCGGTGTGGGATACTTTCTGCTCACACTGGCCGGAGTCATTATGCTGCCGATATTGCTCAGGCGTAAAAGCATTCAGGGGCCATGGCTCCTATTTGCAATATTCGTTATTCCGGCTGTCGTTACCGGGCTGTCAATAAAAGATCCCTGGTTCGCAACTGAAGGAATCTGGAGATGGGTTCGTCTTATTCTGCTGTTCTCCTGGGCTCCTGTAGTTCTGGGGTTTGAGATAAGAAATAAGTTTCTGTACGCTACCCAAGTTGCGAAATGGACATTCCGGTGGACGCTGTGCGCGCTAATGCTTGGATTCAGCATTTGGGCTTTCGGTAAAGCCGAGAGGGGGAATCTCGTTCAGGCGCATGTTCACGCCGGTTCATGGTATTGGCTGGTTGCGAGTGAGGATGGTGAGGACGGCTATCTTTTTACACGGGATGAGAATGGTTCTCTTCGGTCGCAAAAGGTGCTGGACAGCGTCGGGGGCGATGGCATTTACTCTTATGCTATACGCTGGGAAAATGATCGGATGCAGGTCTTCCTGTCGGAGGAAACCACTCCCCAAGGCAAGCCGCCGATTCAGCACACTTCCAAAACCCCGGCAGCCCGCCCCTTCTCACCCGGCGACGACCTCCCCCTGAGCCAACCGGAATAGACCTCCGTGAAATGGGGACGGTCCCCAGTCCCGACAAAAAAGGCAAAGGCGCCAGGGCAAAGGTGCCAGGCTTATTTTTCAGCAGAAAAATGTGCCTGGCTCTCTTTGTCCGGCTCGCTTTGCCAAGTGCGGGGCTGGTCGGCCTTGGCTTGTGCACCGCAGGATAGTAAAGCGGGGGCCTGTCGGGGTGAGGCCTTTTCGCGTTCCGTCGGCGGCCTGCCGGGTCGAAAAGGCCTCACCCCGCCACCCCGCGTTAAGCTTACGCACATGATGGCCGCTCGTCTTTATTCCTTGTTGCTTGATTCTATCCGCCTTTAATAAATATTTGATATAGTGCCGAGTATGGGATCTAAAAGAATAGACCAATGTGTCGACCAAATTGGCGGATGTATTAAACCCTGGTCTGATAAATGAATGAAAAAGAACACCGGTGTGCCTGAATGGGCGAAAGGCGCGGTTTGGTATCAGATATTTCCGGAACGCTTCGCCAACGGCGATACGTCTAATGACCCGGGGCCGGACGATCTTGAGATCCCGGCGCCGCGCGGCTGGAAAATAACGCCCTGGGCCGCGGACTGGTATTCGCGGGCTCCCTGGGAGAAAAAGAATTTCCGCTCTTTTTTCCAGTCCGTGATCCACCGCAGGTACGGCGGAGATCTTCAGGGGATAATCGACAGGCTGGGCCACATAAAGCGCCTGGGCGCGGACGCGATCTATCTTAACCCGGTCTTCACTTCGCCTTCCCACCATAAATACGACGGAGAAAGCTTCCACCACATAGACCCCCGTTTCGGCCCGGATCCGGAAGGCGATAAACGCCTTACCGCCGCCGCCAAAGAAACGGAAGACCCTGCCACCTGGGTCTGGACTAAGGCGGATAAACTTTTTCTCGAACTGGTGCGCCGGATCCATAAACGCGGCATGAAAATAATCATCGACGGGGTATTCAATCATTCCGGGCGAGGCTTTTTCGCGTTCCGCGACCTGCTGGCCAACGGCCGTAATTCCCGCTACAAGGACTGGTACCGCGTAACAAAATGGAATGCCGCCGGACCGGATGGCTTTATTTACCGCGGCTGGTGGGGAATAAACGGGCTCCCCGAATTTGACCGCACCCGCGACACATTCCATTACGGCTATAAGCGGTATCTTTTCAATATAACGCGCCGCTGGCTCGCTCCGGGCGGTGTCACGGCCGCCGGTGCCGACGGCTTCAGGCTGGATGTGGCGCCCTGCGTGCCGCACGGTTTTTGGAGAGAGTGGCGCAAAGAGGTCCAGGCCATAAAGCGGGACGCCTGCCTGATCGCTGAGGTATCGTATATAGCTCCCGCTTTTGTCAGCGGCGGCGAGTTCCATGCGATGATGAACTATCCTTTCGCCTACGCGGCAGCTAAATTTTTCGCCGGACGCAAAAAAAGGATATCATCGCTGCAATTCGACCGCGCGCTGGCCCGGCTGCGGGGGGCCTATCCGGAAGACGTCACGCACGGCATGCAGAACCTGCTTTCCTCACATGACACTCCCCGCCTGAGAAGTATGGTATGCAATCCGGACCTTGCGATAGCCGACGATGCTTTTAATCACCGCAAGACCAAGGCGGAGTTTAACTCCGATTATAACACCGGCAGGGGAGGCGAAAGGGAACGGAAAATTCACATGCTGATCGCGGCCTTTCAGGCTCTTTATATCGGCGCGCCGATGATCTATTACGGTGACGAATACGGCATGACCGGCGCTAACGATCCGGACTGCCGTAAGCCTATGCTCTGGCCGGACATAGCGTACGCCAGGGAATCGCTGCGCCCGGAACCGGGCTCGCGTAGGGAACCGAATCGTCCCGACATCGGTCTGTTCAAACATTACGCTAAATTCCTCACGGCGCGCAAAACCTGCGCGGCGATACGCAAGGGCTTCTATAGAACGCTCTATGCCGAGCCTAACGGTCATCTTTTCATTTTCGAACGCAGGTTAGGCGCGCGGAGCGTTGTCTGCATTTTTAACGCGGGCGAAACCCCGAGAGAGATCACCGTGCCGCGATCTGGAAGAACCAGGCCGCGGCTGCTGGCAGGCCGCGCCGCATTTAACCGGGAAGCCAGCAGGCTCAATATTAAAATAGGCCCGCTGGAAGCGGCCGCGCTGGCGGAATAACACGTGAGTAAAGGCAAGAAACAGCCGGTGATAGTGGTGGCCATAGCGCGGGAACTGGCAGGTTTTATCTGGGGTTTGGGTCCTTTTTTTGAATTGAGCGGACCAAAGGGCCCTTACTTAACGGTTTCTTTAGCTGTAATATATAATGCATATGTAATGCAGTGAAAAATTATATGGGATTTAAATTTGGCAAAATTATATTAATCTCTCTTTGTGCTTTTGCTTTTACGCCGGCATATTCCGCCGGGATTAATCAAAAGGCGCCGTGGACTGTGATGATGTGGCTGAACGGCAGCAGTTCAGATATCGAAGTTGTGGCCTTGTATGATTTATTGGTCGCAGAGACTGTCGGGTCTAATTCCAACGTGAATATCGTTGCGCAGCTTTCCAGAGGAACCGGGAATTCTTATTCATGGGATGTAGGCAATTGGACAGGGGCGAAACGTTATTACGTGCAAAAAGACCAGCCGAATCAGACTAATGTGTTCAATTCCCTGGAACTATGGAAAAGTGACGCCATAGATACCGGGGATTACAAAGAACTGGTTGGTTTTATAAACTGGAGTAAACAGAATTTCCCGGCGGAGAATTACGTTCTGATCATGTTCGGACATGGCAGCGGAATGGAGGATTTTCTACCGAGACCTTCAGGGATAAAAGCCACATCTTTTGACGGGAAGACCAATAATTATATCTCAGTAGTGGAAATGGAAAAAACGCTCAGAGAAACCGGCGGGATTGATCTGCTGGTCTACGAATCATGTTTAATGCAGATGATGGAAGCTGCATACCAGCTAAAGGATGTTGCGAAAGTAATTGTGGGTTCGGAAGAAGTTATGCACATCCCGTCTTATCCTTACGCGGTTTTTTTAGGATTGCTCTCCGAACAGCCGAGTATTACCATTGAACAGGCGGCACAATTCCTCGTTAAGAACAGCGACTTATCAAGAGGAAACGGGGGGACTATCTCGGCTCTAAAAACCCAAAGGATGACGGATTTCGCTCTAAAACTGAATAAATGGGTCCAGCTGGTTTCAAAATCCGGAGCCGGTGAAGTAACCGCTGTTAATAAGCATCTCATACGCTTCAGAATACGCTCCAATTTCGAAGAGGCAGAGGATCGGCAATTGGCGTTTTTCGTGGATCTTTATGACCTTATAGAAAATTATACGGACAGCATGACTGGAAATTTTTCGGAAACTGTTGCGATAAAACAACTTGGATCTGAACTTTTAAAGTTCTTATCCGATGAGATAGTAATCGCCAATAAGACGCAAGGCCGCACTAGTGAGGATATTCCCTACAACCGCGCCAAAGGTGTTTCCATAGCGCTTGCCCCGAGAAACCCGGCCCTGCTCCCCAAAGGTTTTTTTGAGGTATACTCCGGATTTAATTTTGAGCAGGATACTAACTGGAGCGCCTTTATTAAACGATCACTTCTTCCTTAATATCCAATACTCCACGAACACTAGGCGATAAAGTGAAAACAAGGGCAGCGGCCTGTTATTTATTGCCGAGGAATACCGCCGAGCGATCATCATGTGTGTAAGTTTAACGCGGGGTGGCGGGGTGAGGCCTTTTCGAACCAGCAGGCCGCCGATGGAACGCGAAAAGGCCTCACCCCGGCAGGCCCCCGCTTTACTATCCTGCGGTTCTATAACACAAAGCCAATCAGTCTAGCGGGGTCAGTCTATCCGGAAGAGGTTCAGCCTGGAGTTGTGGAATGGGTTTTCTTCTTCTTTCTGGAGGAGGCCCATTACGCCGCCCAGCAGGTAGGAAACTATGAGCGGAAAGCTCGCGAACGTATAGGAACCGAAACTTGAGCGGGCCGACAGCTTGAGGAAAAAAATATCGGCTACGGCGGCCGAAAGCAGAAGGATCCCGAAAAGCGCAGTGCGGCCTTTCAGATTGCGGGCCAGAAGGCTCGCGAGATAGTATTGCAGGATAGTGTTCGTGACCGTTAAAAAAGCGAAACCGGCGGAATCATACGCCGAGGCTTTTACCAGATACAGCCTGTCCGGCCCCAGCGACAGGTTCACGAACTGAAAAAGAAAGTAGATCAGCGCGCCCGCAAGCAGATACTGCGCGGCTGTAAAAAAGACCGAAATGAGCGTGTAAAGCGACAGGGCGTAAAAAAAAGAACTACTTTTTCTCATAAAAGCCGATGTCCTGGAGAAAATGCAGGTTGTTCTGCCAGTCGGGCGTGACTTTAACCTGCAGCTCCAGCTTTACGGGACGGCCCAGGAACTTCGCCAGCGCGGCCTGCGCCGCTTCCCTTAAGATCCGTATCTGCCGGCCGCCTTTCCCTATGAGGATCGGTTTCTGAGTTTGCCGGGCCACGTGTATGGCCGCCAGGATATAGTCCGGCATCCCTTCCGTTTCCCGGAAGACCTCTATTTCCACGGCGGAGGCGTAGGGGATCTCTTCCGTGAAGAGGCTGAAGATCTGCTCGCGGATGACTTCAGCCGCGTAGAAACGTTCCATGCGGTCGGTTATCCGGTCGTCCGGGTAATACGGCGGATGCTCCGGCATGGCCGCGAGGATCTCCGCTTTCAGTTCTTTTATGCCCTGTCCGCCCAGGGCCGAGACAAAAAAATTCTTTTTGACGGGCAGCATGGCGGCGAAAAATTCCGCCGTCTTCCCGGCTTCGGCCGCGTTCTTCGCGCAGGTGTCGATCTTGTTCACGACCAGATACAGGGGGGCGGAGACGAATCTGAATTTTTCAAAAAAATCCAGTTTATCGGCCGGAGGGACGCGCGGTTCCACCACCAGGAGCGCGGCGTCGCTTTCCTCAGTCGCCGCCCGCTTTATGGCTCCGGACATGCTTTTTTCGAAAAGGTTGCGCGGGGTGAGCATGCCCGGGGTGTCCACGAATACCGTCTGGTGTCCGGGTGTGTTCAGTATGCCGATGATATTGTTGCGGGTGGTCTGAGGTTTGGGGGAGACGATGGAGAGTCTGGCGCCGAGGAGGGCGTTCAGCAGCGTGGATTTCCCGACGTTCGGCAGTCCCGTGATGGCTACGAAGCCTGACCGGAAACCGCCGTCTTTTGCCGGCTGAAGTTCGCTCATTACTTCAGGCAGAGCGGGTTGGTCCAGAGGGGGAGCTGTGTCGCTTTTTCAAGTTTGCGGACTTTCAGATCTCCGGTGAGTTCCTGGATGAATACTTCCAGGCTGAAGACCCGGGTTCCGCCCATCAGGTGGCCGCCGTAAGCCTTGCCTTCCATGTCGGAGAACATTATATGAGCGTGCACCATGGGTTTGTCGTCGAAAAGGCTGACGTTGCCGGAAAGCGACAGGATCTCCAGTTCTTTTTCAAGATTTATTTTGATGTATTTTTTCGCTTTCTGGTCGTAGACGCCGAACGTGGCGCGCTCGACGGCGCCTATGGCGGTTATGAGGCCGCAGCGGACCTGATGGTGATGGCAGAAATACTGGACGGCCTGCAGCAGGTCTTCGCCTTTGCTGAGACTGAACATAAAAGCCCGTCCGGTCAGATAGGGTTTTTCCTGAACTTGTGTCGTCATGGTGCAACCTCCGTTATTTTTTGCCCGCGATATATTCCGCGTAATCCTTTACCGCCCTGAACTGCGCCGCCGCGTCCAGTCCCGTTTCCCTGAGTACATCGCCCGCCTTGCCGCTGCCCGGATAATGTCCTTTCCGGAACGGGTGGAGCGTACGGACGATACCTTCTCCAGACCTGATCCAGTAGCGCATGGTGGGCAGCGTGAAGTCGGTTATTCCCATGGCTTCCAGCGCCAGTTTTTCGGGAAATATCCTTTCCTTTTCTTCCTCGTCCAGAAGTTCAAAGAGATCTCTGGAGGCCGCGTAGAGAACGTTCAGGTTCAGCCCCGCCTCCTTTATTTTGGGAAGCACTTCGTGGGCGAAGACGGCCGCCACCCCGCTGCCCTGGAGCACTATGGTGCCGTGATGTTTTTTTTGGGGGTTGGATCGCAGAAAATAGTAGGCGCCTTTGGCGGCCTCTTCGGCGGGGGGGAGGCCCATGGCGGCGCGGTCAAAGACTTTTTCAGGCGGGCGGGTGACGAACGGAGCGATGACCGCGGGGCGCCGGTTCAGGGCTTCGGCCAGGAGCGGCCAGATCTCAGCCGGTTCCCAGGGCGTGAGCGTGATCAGGGAGCCTTTTGGAAAGTTCCCTTCCAGGAGCTGCAGCGACTGGATATCCGCGTGCGTGGGGCCGTCCTCTCCGGTCTTAACGCCGGCGTGGGCGTTGACCATGATAAAAGCGTCGTAAGGCCTGCCGTCCACAGCCTTGCGGTTCTCCTGGCCGATCACGTGCAGGCGCGCGGCCACATGTTCCAGCGGAGCGATGAAAGCGGAGTAGGAGGACGCCGCGCCGATATGCCGGCCGAAGCTGGACAGCCCCGAAGCTATGGCGCCCATGGCGTCTTCACAGATGCCGCCGGCCGGGATGAGTCTGGAGGCGGGATTTGCGACGGAGTTATAAAATCCTTTTCCAAACCCCCTGCCCGCCAGGTTGACGCTGGTCGAAACGTAAAGATCCGCCGCCGAGACCATAACCGCCCCGCCCGTCAGATGGTTTATGTGATTAAGCGCCAGCGAGAGCGTTTCCCGCAGGGTTATCTCGGTTCCGGGCTGGAATTTTAGAGTGTCCGGCGGTTCCGAGACTTTGACGTTATAGGCTTTTTCAGTGGAGGGGGCGCCGGCCCTGGGCGTTCTGCCCCGGGCTTCAAGCCGCTCTTTTGAGGCTTCGATCCGGTCCAGGGCGAACCTGGACAGCGCATGCGCGGATCCGATGACTTTTCTTATGGCCATCAGAGTGTCGTGGAAGCACTCTTCCACCGCCTCCGCCGTGGGTTTCGCGGCGCAATAGCGGGGCAGCCTGACTTCGAATTTTTCCTCAAATTCATTAAGCGTCCCGTAATAGCCGTCCGAGGAGAACTTATGACCGGCTCCGTGGGCGGCCCGGCCCTCTATGCCGTATTTCCAGCCTTTGACCGTGCGATAGATTATGGCCGTAGGCTGCCTGGTGTCGCTTTGATTGGCGGCGAATTTCTGGGCGGTGAGGATCTGGAAAAAATCGTGCCCGTTGGAGACGTAGATCACGTTCCAATCGTTCATGTAGGCCAGCTCGTCCGGAGACCATTGCACGTAATCTCCCGGCCGGGAGTTCTCGGGGCAGACGTGATTGGAGTCTATGGAGGCCTGGTTCCAGTCCACATGCATTACGAGATTGGAAAGCTGCGCCGTGGCGGCCGCGGCCATCGTTTCCGCCGCGCGTCCGGCCGTCATGCCGCCCTCGCCCTCGATCATATGGACCATGGGGGCGGCGCCGCCGTAGACGTCCATCGCGCCCAGGGCCAGACCCGCGCCCGCGCCGACTCCGACTCCGGACGCGCCGGTGGCTGTCTTGACGAAAGGGGTGCGGGGGGTCGGATGGCCGTCCAGCGCTTTGGAATTGAACTTTTTGAAAAGCGGAGTGTCGGAGGCCGGGTTGCGCCGGAAGCCCAGTAGATCCTCGAAACGAAGCTGGAATTTTTCTTCCGGCATCTTCGCGGGGCCGGCGGCGCGGACAAGTTCGTTGCGGAGCGCCCAGAGGGCGTACAGCCCCATGGCTTTATGGCCTGCCGCGTAAACGATCATATCGTTGTTTTCGCGCCGGGGGTCGAAAAAATCATAGTCCATGGAATTGAACAGCAGGCTCTGGGCTATCCGTCCGGAAGAGATGCTGCCGCCCGGATGCCCGGAGAGGGGGGCGAAGTTGTAAAGGATCGCGACCAGCGTGCGGTATATGAGATCTATGTCCTCAAGGGCCTTGATCTCGTCGTCCTGAACCTTGTACTGCGCGTTCATGATGATGTCGGAAACGTCGTAATAATTGGCGCGGCGCTGGTTCAGGGCGAATTTGGACGGCTTTACGCCGTTAAAGAATATTTTTGTTTCCGTCATTGACAATTTCCCCGGCCGCTACCATATGATTCTAGCAAATTATGCGGGTGAAAGGCTCGCGCCTGGCGCGCGGATTGGCTTTTACGGGGGCAAAATATTATAATTGTTTTCAAGTTCAAGACCAGAATGGAGGCATATTTCATGACGACCGCGACCAGAACCGTGTCCTATAAAGAGCTTGGATTCGTGAACACCAGGGAGATGTTCGCGAAGGCCAATAAGGAAGGCTATGCCGTGCCGGCGTATAATTTCAATAATATGGAGCAGCTCCAGGCCATTCTTACCGCCTGCGTTAAAAGCCGCTCCCCGGTGATACTTCAGATCTCTAAAGGCGCGCGCGAATACGCCAATCCCACCCTGCTCAGATGGATGGCTCGCGGCGCCATGGAGATGATCAAGGAAATGCCCGGAGGCGCGGTGCCGACGGCCCTGCACCTGGATCACGGTGATTCTTTCGAACTGTGCAAGTCCTGCATAGAGAACGGTTTCTCTTCCGTCATGATAGACGGCTCACACCTGCCTTACGAGGAGAATATCAGACTCACCAGGCAGGTGGTGGAATACGCGCACCAGTTCGACGTTACGGTTGAGGGCGAGCTTGGGGTTCTTGCCGGCATAGAGGACGAAGTGTCTTCGGAGCATACGCATTACACCGAACCCGCGCAGGTGGAGGATTTCGTGAAGCGCACCGGGGTGGACTCTCTCGCCATTTCCATCGGCACCAGCCACGGCGCGTTCAAGTTCAAGGTGAAGCCCGGCGAATCCGCGCCGCCGCTCCGTTTCGACATCCTGGAAGAAGTTGAAAAGCGCATCCCCGGCTTCCCGATAGTTCTGCACGGCGCTTCCTCGGTGCTGAACAGCTATATCGACATGATAAACAAGTACGGCGGCAAGATGGAGGGGGCCGTGGGCGTTTCGGCCGAGCAGCTCCGCAAAGCGGCCAAGTCCGCGGTGTGCAAGATCAATATAGATTCCGACGGCCGGCTGGTGATGACCGCCGTTATCAGGAAAGTGTTCGCCGAGAAACCGGGCGAGTTCGATCCCCGCAAATACCTGGGCCCCGCCAGGGAAGAGCTGATAAAGATGTATATGGACAAGAATAAAAACGTGCTGGGTTCCGCGGACAGGGCGTAAGCCGAATTCCTTGGGATGAATTCGGAAGGATGAGGGCTGAGGGATGAAACAATAATTTTTTGCTTCATCCCTCGTCCGTTTTATGAAAGATATAAAGCATATTGTCATCATTGGCGCGGGGGCTTCGGGGCTGGCGGCCGCCTGCGCGGCGGCCGAGGCGGGGGCGCGCGTTACGGTGCTGGAAAAGAACCATGTCCCCGGACGGAAGATCCTTTCCACCGGCGCCGGAAAATGCAATCTTACCAACGCGCGGCTCTCTCCGGAGCGTTATCACGGCGGAACCGCCGGTTTTATAGAGAAAGTCTTAAAGATACTCCCGCCGGCCGAGATCCGGGATTTTTTCGCAAGCCTCGGCCTTTTGACCGTGCAGGATCCCGACGGCAGAATTTTTCCCCGTTCCCTGAAAGCCGCCGATGTGGCAGGTGTCCTGGTGAATTTTATTACAGGCAAGGCCGTGGAGATCAAGCTCCTGACCGAAGCGGTGGGTGTGAAAAAAATTCCGTCCGGATTTGAAGTGTCCATCCGGGCCGTGCCGCCGAGCTGGGGGAAAAAAGCCGCGCCCGGATCTGTGACGGCGCTCAACTGCGACGCCGTCATCCTTGCCGCGGGCGGCCCCGCTTATCCGCAGATAGGCGGCTCCGCTCTCGGCTATGAACTGGCTCGCGCCCTGGGACACACGGTGAACGCGCCGCTGCCGGTTCTTGTTCCCCTCAAGGTGAAAGAAAAATTCATAAAACAGGTTGAGGGAGTACGAACCCAGGCCGCCGTGGAGCTTCTGTCGGACGGCGGAGTTCTGGCCCGCGCCTGCGGGGAGATCCTGTTCACGAAGTACGGCCTTTCGGGCCCCGTGATCCTGGATCTGAGCCGGAAAGCGGTGTTCGCGCTCAAGTCCGGCCCGGTAAAATGCCGTATCGATCTGTTCCCGGAGTACGACGGGAAAACATTCGCCGCGTTCATGCGCGAGCGCCGTCAAAACATGGAAAACAGGTTTTGGAGGGATTTCATGCGCGGCCTGGCGGACGAACGCTTGTTGCTTCTTCTCTCCGACCTGGCAAAAGCCGGCCCCGATAAACTGGTAAGCGCCGTTCCCGAGCGCGTGTTTTCAGAGTTCGTCGGCCTTTTAAAAGGTTTTGAACTGCAACTGGCGGGGCCGCTGGATTTTGAGGCCGCCATGACGGCTGCCGGGGGGGTGCCGGTTTCCGAAGTCTCGCCCGGCACTTTCGGTTCGCTGAAAGTGAAAGGCTTGTTTATCACCGGCGAACTGCTTGACACCGACGCCGATTCCGGCGGTTATAATCTCCATTTTGCCTGGACCTCCGGCCTCCTGGCCGGCAGACACGCCGCGGGACGCTGAAAATACGGCTCCTTATTTACGGAATAACAGGATGGATGCTTCGTAGAAGACGGCGGAGATGAGCGCCGACCCCGGGATGGTCAGCAGCCAGGCCCAGACGATCTGTCCCGCCACTCCCCATTTCACCGCGCTGAAGCGCTTCATAGTCCCCACACCCATGATCGCTCCGGTTATCGTGTGTGTGGTGCTTACCGGCACTCCCATCGAAGAAGCCAGGTAGAGCGTGGCGGCCGCGCCTGACTCCGCGCAGAACCCGTCCACCGGTTTCAATTTGGAGATCTTATGTCCCATGGTCTTTACGATGCGCCAGCCGCCCGACATGGTGCCAAGGCCCATGGCCGCGTAGCAGGCGATCGCCACCCAGCCTGGAACTTCGAATTTTCCGCCCAGGTAACCGGCGCTGTATAACAAGCCCGTTATCACACCCATGGTCTTTTGCGCGTCATTCCCGCCGTGGCCCAGGCTGTAAGCCGCCGCCGACAATAACTGTCCGCTGCGGAACAGATGATCCACCTTGCTTGGCGTGCTCTTGCTGGCCAGACGGTAAACCGCCACCCCGAACAGCAGTCCCAGCGCCATGCCCAGCAGAGGGGAAAGTACGATAAAAAGCAGCACTTTCAATATACCGCTCATTACAAGGACTCCGGTTCCGGCTTTTACCACCGCCGCGCCGGCCAGTCCCCCCATGAGAGCGTGTGACGAGCTTGAGGGCAGGCCGTAATACCAGGTAAGTATATTCCAGGCGCAGGCGCCCATCAGGGTGCCGAAGATGACATGGCTGTCTATCACGCTGATTTCGACTATTCCTTTCCCCATGGTCTTGGCCACTTCGTGATTGAAGATGAAGAAAGCCACTACGTTGAAGAACGCCGCCCAGAGGACAGCCTGGCGCGGCGAAAGCACCCGCGTGGAAACTATGGTCGCGATGGAATTAGCGGCGTCATGGAAGCCGTTAAGATAGTCGAAGACCAGAGCCAGAATTATCAGGCCTGTTACCGCCAGTAAAGTGCTATCCATTTTTCACCAGTATGGACTCGATGACTTTCGCCACGTGCTCGCAGGTGTCCAGGGTGCTCTCGGCCACCTCGTAAATTTCTTTCCATTTAATGACCATGATCGGGTCTTTTTCGGCTTCGAAAAGATGGCTTATCGCTTTTTCCCGGATCTGGTCGCCTATGTTCTCCAGGCGGTTCACCTCTATGCAGTAATCCAGAACCCGGCGGCAGCGCTTAGTGTCGTGCATATGCTTTACCGCGTCGCAAAGCGCGTGCGCCGACTGGTCTATGGTGTCCGCGAACTGCACCATGTATTCGTCGTTGGCGTTAAGTTTATAAAGTTTTATGCGGTTGGACATGGAATTTATCATATCCACAATATCGTCCAGGGTATTGGCCAGGGCGTAGATGTCTTCGCGGTCTATGGGCGTTATAAAAGTGCGGTTAAGCATATCCACTATCTCGTGGGAGAGCGTGTCGCCTTCATGCTCGTAGTCCTTGATCTTTTTTACCACTTCCTCGTCAAACTCGCCTTTTTTCACCGCGGACTTGAAGCAGTCCGCCGCTTTTACGATATTGTCCGCCTGGAGATTGAGAAAATCGAAAAACTTGAGTTCTTTAGGTATGAAGTTAAAGGCCATGCTGATTCTCCTTTTGAATATTCCGGGGATTTAGAATATAATCAATTATAGTTCTTTAGGCGGCGCGCGGTCAAAAGAGAAATTTTTTTTGTAGAAATTTTTTTAAAATGTCCTGTTTGCGGCAAATAGAAATGTCCGGTTAAATGCTAAAACCTCCTTTTCCTTTTAAAAGG
>MGTT01000026.1 GCA_001799575.1 Elusimicrobia bacterium GWA2_56_46 | reverse complement strand
GGGATTTACTACGCCAAAACTGGGGCTAAGTACGTGGGACGGAACATGGGATATTGTCAAGGGCCGAGGCCGGTGCGATTCGGTGCGATTCACACTTGCAATATAGAAACGGAAAATATAATCTATTCATGGCACTGAACAAATTGTATTTATTGCAAAAAAGCCTTGTTTTACCAGGACATATTTATACCATTTAAACGAGGGATTTATGAAAAGACGCGTGGATAAATCAGAATTGCGCGCCAATATCTCGGAAGCGTTTACATTTGTCAGGTTTCTGATAAGTAACCCCAAAATGTTCAAAAAAATCAGGAATGGCGCTGAAATCCGTATTTTGCCGGCGGCTTCCGGAAAAGTCCCGCCGTTTCCCGGTCTGAGACGCGGCGCGCAGGTTTTCACCTCCGAAACCATCTTCCATTATTTGTAAAGCATCCCGTAATTGGGAACAGCGACCTATTATTCCGTAAGCTTACAGATACACCGGGGATCTGCGCTGAGCTGAGGGGAGGCCGAGCCTCCCCCGGAGACTCGGCCTCTGGAGAATTCCCTGCCCCAACACCACCCCGCATAGAAACGCTGCCCGTGTCTGAGAAGAACCGACACGGGAATATAACTTTACGTTTGTGCAGCGGATTTTGTATATTAAACCTATAGGTTAGCAACCTTTAGGTTTAATGGAGCAAGCATGAACCCGTTTATTTTCGGCGAAGTGGTGAAAGACGACAATTTTATCGATAGGAAAACGGAGCTTGAAAGCATTGTAAAAGACCTTTCGGATGGACAAAAGATATTTTTAATCGCCCCGCGCAGATATGGCAAGACCTCGCTTCTTCTTGCGGCCGCAGAAAAACTTAAGGCGAAAGGCGCGAGAGTGGTCTACCTGGATCTGTTTAAAACCGCTTCGGTTGAACAGTTTGCCGCCGCGCTTGGCAAGGCTGCGGCTGAAATGAGAAAACTGGGCTTTGCCGAAGCCGTAAAATTTATCAGGGATTTTGTTTCCGGCCTGCGGCCACAGTTTTCCATAAATCCGGACGGCTCTTTAAGTCTTGGCGTTGACGCTTCGCCCCCCCAGAAAGAAGTTTTCCAGATGATAGAGAACCTGCTGGCATACCCCCAGGAATTAGCCGTCCGGGAGAAGAGGCCCGTCATTGTGATATTCGACGAATTCCAGGAAATAACCGGCATAGGCGGGGAACCTCTGGAAAAACTTATGCGCGCCGTGATACAAAAGCAGCGCAACGTCGGCTACGCATTTTGCGGCTCAAAAAAAACAATGATAAGCGAAATGGTTTCAAAAAAATCCAGGGCATTTTTCGGCATGGGGCCGATTACCCACCTTGAGAAAATCCCCTCGGAATATTTTGAAAAGTATCTTGCCGCAAATTTCGACAAGGGCGGTTTCAACTTCTCCAAAGAAACTCTGCGGTATATCGTAAGCTCCGCCGGCAGCATACCGTACTACATCCAGTATCTCGCCCACGAGTTGTGGGATCTTAAGGCCGAAGAAAAAAAGATAACAGACCTCGATGTGGAGCGGGCCGTAATGCTTATCGCCAAACGGAACACGCCGCTTTATCAGAACCTCTGGGAAAACCTGCCTCAAACGCAAAAACGTCTGCTGCAGGGGCTGGCCGCAAATTCCGGGGCCGCAATATTCAGCGGGGCTTTTATTGCCAGGTTTCAGATGAAATCGTCCGCGTTGGTAAAAAAATCTTTAAGTTTGCTGATATCCAAGGATATTATTGAGAAAGACGCCGCGGGCTACGTCTTTACAGACTACTGGATGGGGGTATGGGTGCGGCAAAACTGTTCCTGACAGAATAGGGACGGGACGCTGCTTCCTATCTTCCTGGGCGGAGAATATTTTCTAATTAAGGAAGTTTGGAAGCAGCGTCCCGTCTAATTGCTCTAAAATGGCTTCTACGCTTTTTTTGGCGTCGCCGAAGAGCATCCGGGTGTTGCTCTTGTAGAACAGCGGGTTCTCAACTCCGGCGTAGCCGGAAGCCATGCTGCGCTTCAGCACCACCGTGGTTTTAGCCTTCCAGGCCTCCAGCACCGGCATACCGTATATCGGGCTGGCGGGATCTTCCAGCGCGCCTGGGTTCACAATATCGTTGGCGCCGATCACCAGCGCCACGTCCGTCTCCGGAAAATCCTTATTTATCTCGTCCATCTCGAACACGATATCGTATGGAACGTCGGCTTCCGCCAGCAGCACGTTCATGTGGCCTGGGAGCCGGCCGGCCACCGGGTGGATGGCGAACCGCACGTTCACGCCGCCGGCGCGGAGCTTGTCCGAGATTTCCTTGACCGCGTGCTGGGCGCGCGCCACCGCCAGACCGTACCCCGGAATAACTATAACGTTCCGGGCCTCCTTAAGCATGCCGGCGACTTCCTCCACGCCGGCCGCCGTCGTCGCTCCCGCCGGTTCCGCGCCCGGCACCGACAATTTCCCCTCCTCCGCGCCGAACCCGCCGAAGATCACGTTCACCAGCGAACGGTTCATGGCTTTGCACATGATATAGCTGAGGATGGCGCCGCTTGAGCCGACCAGCGCGCCGGTGATTATGAGCAGGTCGTTGGAAAGCAGAAACCCCGTGGCGGCCGCGGCCCAGCCCGAGTAGCTGTTCAGCATCGAGACCACCACCGGCATATCCGCGCCGCCGATGCTCATCACCAGGTGGACTCCCAGCGCGAATGCCAGAGCCGTCATCAGCAGCAGCGCGGGCAGGCCCTGCGCCATAATGTTCTCCACACCGAAAAACCGGTAACCGCAATAGATGGCGGCCAGCGCCATGGCGGCATTGATCAGGTGGCGGCCCGGCAGCAGGAGGGGCTTGCTGCGGATGAGGGCCTGCAGTTTACCGAAAGCCGTCACCGAACCTGTAAAAGTCACCGCGCCGATAAAAACACCGAGGAACACTTCCGTCTCATGAACGGCGCGCGCGGCGCCGGAAAGCCCCGCGCTTTCCATATAGCTGTTTATCCCCACCAGCACCGCCGCGAGGCCGACAAAACTGTGAAAACCCGCCACCAACTGGGGCATGGCGGTCATCGCTATCCTTGCCGCCACGAATGCGCCGATGGCTCCGCCGATCACGATCATGGCTGTCAGCGTCCAATATCCGCAGGCGCTCACTCCGGAATGAAAAAAAGTGGCGGTGATCGCTATCGCCATTCCGGCGATGCCGAACCAGTTGCCGCGCCGCGAAGATTCGGGGCTGCTCAATCCGCCCAGGCTCAGGATAAAAAGAACGCCGGCGGCGAGATAGGCCGCGGCCAGTATGCCGTTCTGTTCCATTGCTTGTTCCATAATTCCCGGACTCCCCTATTTCCTGAACATCTTCAGCATACGCCGCGTCACAAGGAACCCGCCGAACACATTGATCGAGGCAAGGAACACCGCGAGCGCCGCGGCCCTGGCCGGCCATTTCTCAAAACCGCCGGAGATCTGCAGCATCGCTCCGATCACGATGATGCCGCTTATGGCGTTGGTAACGCTCATTAAAGGCGTATGAAGGGCGGGAGTGACGTTCCAGACCACCATATAACCGACAAAGACCGCCAGGATAAAGACGGTAAAATGGGACATGAAAGCCGCCGGCGCGTACAAACCGGCCGCGAGCAGCGCCGCGGCCGCGAGCACGCCTGCCGCGGCGGCGCGAGCGGCGAAATTTTTTTCCTTTACCGGAGCGGGGGCCGCTTTCGCCCGCGCTCCGGCGGGCGCGAGCGCCGCCGGGGAAGTCTTAGGCCTGGGCGGGGGATAGGTGACCGCGCCCTGGTGGGAGACCAGCGCGCCGCGCACGATCTCGTCCTCCGTGTTTATGTTCCAGCCATTCTGTATCTCCATATATCTAAGGAGATTAGACAGATTGGCGCCGTAAAGTTTACTGGCCTGGTTCGCAAGCCTGGACGCCAGGTCTGTATAACCGATGATCCTGACGCCGCCCGCGTCCACGACTTTCCCGGGTTCGGTAAGTTCGCAGTTGCCGCCCTGTTCGGCGGCCAGATCCACTATCAGGGAGCCGGGCTTCATCGCTGAAATATGTTCCCTGGTGATAAGCACCGGAGCTTTGATCCCGGGAACCAGGGCGGTGGTGATTATAATGTCCACCTCCGCGGCCTGCTTCCTGAAAAGTTCCATTTCGGCCCTGATGAATTCCGGGCTCATGACCCTGGAATAGCCGCCTTCCCCGGTCCCGTCTTCCTTTAACGCCACTTCCAGGAATTCGGCCCCCATGCTCTTTACCTGGTCCCTGGCTTCGGGACGCGTATCGAACGCGCGCACTACGGCGCCAAGCCCCTTGGCCGCGCCTATGGCCGCGAGACCGGCCACGCCGGCGCCTATCACCATGACCTTGGCCGGCGGAACGCGGCCAGCCGCCGTGATCTGTCCGGTGAAGAAACCGCCGAACAGGTTCGCCGCCTCTATCACCGCCCGGTAACCGGCGATGTTGGCCATGGAACTCAGGGCATCCATGTTCTGGGCGCGGGAGATCCTGGGGATCATGTCCATGGCGAGCGCCGTGACCTTGCGGGCCGCCAGTTTTTCCAGCAGTTCTTTATTGCGGGCGGGGTAGATGAAGCCGATCAGCGCGCCGCCTTCTTTCAGCAGCCCGGCTTCATGAACGCCCAGCTTCGGATTCATTACGGGCGGGCGGACTTTCAGAACGAGGTCGGCCGACCATACTACCCTGGTGTCCGCGCAAAGCTCAGCGCCGGCGGCGCGGAAAGCTTCGTCGGAAAAATTCGCGGCCAGGCCGGCGCCCGCTTCCACTATAAATTCAACGCCAAGCTTTTTGAGCGCGGCCAGGGTTTCGGGGGCGAGAGCTACCCGCTTCTCGCCCTCGATGATCTCGGTAGGAATCCCTATTTTCATGATACCGCCTTAAGTCATCCGCGCGTCAGTTCCGCGGATCTACGGAAAATCCTTTGTTTTTTAAATTGTATCAAAAAACCGCCGCCAATACCCCGCGCCGCGCGGGGATCCGGATATATTGACAACCCGGATTTAGGTTTGTAGGATAACTATGTAATCAGCGAAATTTTGTACCGCAGTTGCCACAGCCAGCCCGTCAAACTAAGAACAAGGAGCCGTCTCTTATGCCCAAAACCACAGCGACCGCAGAGAAGAAAGGTTCGGCGCACGAATATATCGCCGGCCTGATGACCCACGTGATCAACAAGAACCCCGGTGAGAAAGAATTCCACCAGGCGGTGAAAGAAGTGCTTGAAACCCTGGCGCCAGTCCTGGAAAAACACCCGGAATATATCAAAGCCAGGATCCTCGACCGGCTCGTGGAGCCCGAACGCGCGGTGACGTTCCGCGTGCCCTGGCAGGACGACAAAGGCGAGTACCGCATCAACCGCGGCTTCCGCGTGGAATTCAACAGCGCCATCGGCCCGTACAAGGGCGGCCTGCGCTTCCACCCGTCGGTGAACCTGAGTATCCTTAAATTTCTGGGCTTCGAGCAGATCTTCAAGAATTCCCTGACCACGCTCCCCATGGGCGGCGGCAAGGGCGGTTCGGATTTCGACCCCAAGGGCAAGAGCGACGCCGAAGTGATGCGCTTCTGCCAGAGTTTCATGACCGAGCTGTTCCGCCATATCGGCCCCGACACGGACGTGCCGGCCGGCGATATCGGCGTGGGCGGCAGGGAGATCGGCTATATGTTCGGCCAGTACAAGCGCCTGAAGAACGAATTCACCGGCGTGCTGACCGGCAAAGGCCTTGCCTGGGGCGGCTCGCTGATACGCCCCGAAGCCACCGGCTTCGGCGTAGTATATTTCTGCCAGGAACAGCTTAAGACCAAAGGGACGGATCTTAAAGGCAAAACCGTCGCGGTCTCCGGCTTCGGCAACGTGGCCTGGGGCGCGGTGCAGAAAGTCAACGACCTCGGCGGCAAAGTAGTGACCATCTCGGGCCCCGACGGCTATATTTACGATAAGGACGGGATAAAGGGCGAGAAATGGGAATATATGCTGAAGCTGCGCGCTTCGGGCCAGGATATCGTGGCCCCGTACGCGGAAAAATTCGGCGCTGAATTCCATTCCGGCGGAAAGCCGTGGGGCGTGAAAGTGGATGTGGCGCTGCCCTGCGCGACGCAGAACGAGTTGAACGAAAAAGACGCGGCCGACCTGGTTAAAAACGGCTGCATCTGCGTTACGGAAGGAGCGAATATGCCCTGCACTCCGGAAGCCGTAGAGGTATTCATGAACGCGAAGCTCCTCTTCGCTCCGGGGAAAGCGTCCAACGCCGGCGGGGTGGCGACTTCGGGCCTGGAGATGAGCCAGAACAGCCTGCGGATGAGCTGGTCCCGGGAAGAGGTGGACAAGCATCTGCACGGGATCATGGTAAACATTCACAACGCCTGCGTCACGGCGGCCAAAGAAGCGGGACATCCGGGAAATTATGTGATGGGCGCGAATATCGCCGGCTTCAAGAAAGTGGCCGAAGCCATGATGGCCCAGGGCCTGGTATAACCGAGCAAGAGAGTCTTATGCAGGAGGGCGTCCGCCCCAGGCGGACGCCCTCTTTGTTTTAGGAACCGATTGGCGTTCGGGCCGGTATTTTTTATAAAATTTCCGTATGCCCAAGTCGATACTGATAATTGACGACAACGAAGATATCTCCTCCCTGCTGAAAAATTTTTTCCAGTCAAAGAACCTCGTAATCCACACGGCTTTTGACGGCCCTTCCGGCATTGAAAAAGCCAGGCAGCTGCTGCCTGACGTTATAACCCTGGACTTCAATATGCCGGGAATGAACGGCGCGGAGGTTTACAATGAACTGCAGAAATGCCCCGAAACATCCGTGATACCGGTCGTGTTTTTCTCTTCAACCCTGCTGGGGATCATAAAAAGAATGATAGCCGACAACCCCCGCGTGCAATTCCTGAAAAAACCCTGCGCCCCGGCCGACATAGAAAAATGCGTCACGGATATGCTGGCGCTGCCCAAACTGGCGCCCCCTCCGCCGACGGATGACCCCGCCCCGGAAAACACCTGACCAGTCGGCGGAAACAGCCCTGCCCGCGCGTTACCGGCTCATTTGTGCGGTTTTATTCTCAGCGCCAGCAGGCCGTGGGACGGGATTTTAACAGAGAATCTGCCTTTGCCTTTTACGGCAAAGGTCCCGCCGCCGTAAAGGTCGGCGTAATCGCCCGGCGGGATGCCGCGCACCGCGACCTCGGCCGCGGTCCGGCCTTTATTCAGGAAAACAAAAACCGATTCACCTTTGTATTCCCTTTTGAAAACATACTGATCCTTTGACCCGTACAGCCGCGTCTGAACGCCTTTCCGCAAAGCGGGGATCGCGCTTCTCAGGGCGTTTAACTTTTTCAGATGCAGATAGACCGGATCCGTCTTCGACGCCCTGATACCGTCCGGACCCAGATATCTCCTGTTGTCCGGGTCATTCCCCCCCGCCATCCGTACTTCGGTGCCGTAATAAACGCAGGGAATGCCGCGCGCGGTAAAATAGAAATTCAACGCGTCAAAATACTGTTCCGCCGCGGCCGAACTCCCCTCGCCGGCTGCCCCGTTAAACCTGGGCTTATCCGGATTGTCCAGAAAAGTGACCAGATACGTCGCGTCCTTGTATTTTGAATCGTTCTTCAGAACCTCATCCACCCGGTTATAATCGCCGCCTTTGAATACGGCCTCGAACCGCCCCCAGCCGCCCATGGACGACCCCGGCATATCCAGCACGCTCATGGCCGAATTCATAGGCCCGCCGGGGGCAAGTCTGGTGTAGCCGGCCAGCAGATCGAAGTCGTCGTTGGTCCAAACCTCGCCGAACATAAAAAAATCTTTCCTGTTCTTGTGCAGTTCGGCGGTGAAAGTTTTCCAGAACTCCGGCTTCATCCAGACGACGGTGTCGATGCGGAAAGCGTCCACGCCCAGGTTCTGCCAGCCTTTGTAGATCTCAACCAGCCACTTCACCGTTTCCGGATTATCCTCGTTAAAATCAAGCAGATCGGCCACAACGGGGCCGCTGTGATGGAACCAGTCCTGTTTATCGTCGTCGTAATCGAACGTCCCGCCCAGGCCTGAAACGCGGCACTTCTCCCCGTACCATTTCACCGACGGAGCGACGTCGCCGCCGTGGCCGTGGTTGGCCACCACGTCCTGTATGATTTTCATACCTTTGGCGTGCACGGCGGCTATCAGATCCGCGTAAGAGGCCCCTTTTGATTCCAGATGCGGGTCGATCTTTGAAAGATCCCAGGCCCAGTAGCCGTGATACCCCGCCGCGTCGTAAGTCCCCGCCCGGTTAACGTATCTGCCCGGCGGCTGCATCACCGGCGGGGTTATCCAGACAGCCGTAAAGCCCATGTCCTTTATATGGTCCAGATTTTCTATAAGCCCTTTGAAGTCCCCGCCCTGGTAATATCTTAAATTCCCGGGTTTGTATTCGTCCCCGTAAAGATCGTTATTGGCCTTGTCCCCGTCCACGAACCTGTCGGTCATTACGAAATAGACGCTCTCATCCCTGAAGTCCCGGCTCTCCGCGGGAGCGTTTTCCAGGGCGCGGGCCGGCCCGCTGAAAAAAAACAAAATGACTATAAGGGCGGCTATCGGCATATTTTTATGTTCCCTGGAAACACGATGGTCACTTCTTCCCGGGCGCGGCCAGCCTGGAATAAGGCCGCGCGCGGCGCAGGGTAAGCGGCGCCCTGCCGCAGCCCAGGATCTCGGCTTCGTAGAGAAGAGAGTCCGCCTTGCGAAGTTTTTCCGGCTGGCGCCCGGACAGGATCCTGTAATGTCTGACCGCGTCCAGCCTCTTGCTCACAAAACGTACGTCCGCCCCGTAGAGCCACTCCGGCTTCAGCCGCGCCAGATTCAGCGGGGCCGAAAATTCGCGCAGAGTTTTCCGCCCGTAGTCGTTGTAATAGAATTCGAAGTAACTCTTCGCGAGCTCGGCGACCGATCCGTAAATGGGTTCCCGGAAACGCAGGCCGCAGAACTGCGACTGCGCCACCGCGCCCCAGCGGCCGTTCTCCAAAAACGGAGCGATCACGTGGTCGTCGTCGGTGCTGTCCGCCCTGAGATCCAGCAGCAGCGGCGGACGACCGTGAAAAAGGAACGCCGCGGCGGCAAGCATGGCGCCCTCTATGCAATGGGCGCGCCGGCATTTCAGAACCTCGAACGGCGAAAGACAGACTCCCGTCGTCGTATCGTTGAAGTCCAGCTCATAGTCCAGGAAATCCTGTATTTTTTGCGGGGTTTTAAGGCGGCGCAGCACGGCGCTCTGCGGCATCATAGCAGGGGGTTTGAAACCAGGCCGTCGGCCAGCTTAGGCTCGAACCAGGTGGACTTGGGCGGCATCACCCGGTTGTCGTCCGCCACCGCGATCAATTCCTCAAGCGAGGTGGGGTAAAGGGCGAAAGC
Organism: Elusimicrobia bacterium GWA2_56_46; assembly: GCA_001799575.1. Lineage (GTDB taxonomy): Bacteria > Elusimicrobiota > Elusimicrobia > Elusimicrobiales > UBA9959 > YA12-FULL-51-18. Next base: position 109,811 of record MGTT01000026.1, on the reverse strand, counting down.
CGCTTTCATCTCGCCGGAATTCACGCGCTTCTCAAGTTCGCCCAGGCCGCGTATGCCGCCGACGAAATCGATGCGGTCGGATTTGCGCAGATCCGCGATGCCCAGCAGCTTGTCCAGCACCAGATCCGAGAGCACGCTTACGTCCAGCGCCGCCACGGGATCGTCCGTCCGCGAGGGCGTGGGAACCGAGGGTTTCAGCATATACCATTTGCCGGCCAGGTACAGGCCGAACTCCCGGCGGGCGGCCGGTTTAGCCCGGCCGGAGACCTCCCTGACTCCGAAACTTTCCCCAAGCCGGGCCAGAAAAGCCGCGGGGGTCATGCCGTTCAGGTCTTTCACGACCCTGTTATAGTCCCAGATCTTCATTTCTTCGACGGGGAAAGCGGCGGCGAGATAATAGTTGTAGGGCTCGGCGCCCGTATGGGCGGCGCCGCGGGACTCCATCATGTATTTTTTGATCCTGGAAGCCGCGGCGGAGCGGTGATGCCCGTCGGCGATATAAACGGCCGTCTGTTTTTCAAAAGCGTCCACGATGGTCCTGATGTCGGATTCGTTATCCAGCACCCAGAGCGTATGGATAACCCCGCCCAGCCCCTCCACCGAAAATTCCGGGATCTCCCGGACTTTATTTTTGATCACCGCGTCCACTTCCGGGATCTGTTTGTAGGCTATCAGCCCCGGCCCGGTCTGCGCTTTGACGAATTTTATCTGGTTCACCCTGTCGTCCTCTTTCACGGGCCGGGTAAACTCGTGTTTCCTGATGCGGTTGGCGTCGTAATCGTCCACGCAGGCCCCGACCACCAGGCCGGTCTGGACATGGGCGCCCATCTTCAGCCTGTAAATATAAAAGCAGGGCCTGGTTTCGCGGACAAGCACGCCCTCGGCCAGCATTTTTTCGAAATTCCCGGCCGCTTTGCGGTAAACCGCCTCGGAATAGACATCGGTTCCTTCGGGAAGGTCTATCTCCGCCTTTGAGACGTGCAGGAAACTGAGAGGTCTGCCCTTGGCCAGTTCCCGCGCTTCACCGGAATCCAGCACATCGTAGGGGGGCGCGATCACTTCCTGCGCCATGCCTTTGGCCGGGCGGATGCCGTAAATAGGATTAAACAAGGGAAGTTTTTTCATTATTTCGCCGGGATGACAGCTTTTTTTAAATCTTGTCACCATTGATCGCGTGAGTTTTTTTACCGTTAAGCAGATAGTCCGCTATCTGCTCGGCGGCCTGGCGCGCCACCGTGACCTGCGCGTCCCTGGTGGAAGCCGCGATATGGGGCGTGGCGATGACGTTTTCCAGGCCGAAGAAAATATGTTCTACGGCGGGTTCCTTGGCGAAAACATCGCACGCCAGCCCGGCGACCTGCCCGCTCTGAAGAGCTTCCTTCAAATCTGCCTCCGCCATAATGCCGCCCCGGGCGCAGTTTATTATGCGCACGCCTTTCTTCATTTTGGCTATGGCGTCCTTATTGAGCATGCCTTTGGTGGCTGGATTCATGACCACGTGATAGGTTATAAAATCCGCGTTCTTATAAAGCTCGTCCAGGCTGGACATGGCTACGCCCAGTTCCCGGGCCCGTTCCGCCGTCATAGCCGGGTCATAAACCATGACTTTCATCTTGAGCCCGATGGCCCGGTCGGCCACCACGGCGCCGATATTCCCGCAGCCCACCACGCCCAGGGTCTTGCCGGTAAGTTCCACGCCCTCGAACTTTTTCTTTTCCCACTTGCCGGCGTGCGTGGAGGCGTTGGCCTGCGGAATGTGGCGGGCCAGAGCCATCATCATGGCTATGGCGTGTTCGGCGGTGGAAACGGTATTGCCGAAAGGCGTGTTCATGACAAGAACTCTCTTCCCGGTGCAGGCGGGCACGTCGATATTATCCACGCCGCTGCCGGCCCTGGCCACCGCTTTAAGTTTTACCGCGGCCTCTATAAGGCCGGCTGTAAGCGTGGTGGCGGAGCGCACTATAATGGCGTCGAATTCGCCTATGCAGGCTTTAAGCTCCTCGGGATTCATGCCGGTTTTGACCACCGGCTCCAGGCCTCTTTCCTTCAGGATCTTCTCGCAGATTGGAGCGGACTTATCGGCTATCAGCACTTTTTTCATTTCACCGTCTCCTTCAGGGATTGATATTCTTTCGAGACCGCGTCGTACGCCCAGTCCAGCCAGCGGGTGAGCGTTTCAACATCCGAGGCTTCGACGGTGGCGCCGCACCAGATACGGATGCCTGCCGGGGCCTTGCCGTAGGAATTAATGTCGTAAGCCACGCCCTCCTTGTCCAGCATGGCCGTGAGCTTCTTCGCGGCCTTGGTCTTTTCCTCGTCGGAAAGTTTGAGGAACCAGTCCGCCGTGATCTTCAGGCAGACGGAAGTGTTGGAGCGGGTCTCTTTGGTTTCGGCCAGGAAAGCCGCCCAGCCGCACTTTTCCACCCATTTTTCGAGGGCGTTCAGATTGGCCGTGGAGCGGGCGATCAGCGCTTTCAGACCGCCGATGGATTCAGCCCATTTAAGGGCGTCTATGGCGTCCTCCACGCACAGCATGGACGGGGTGTTGACCGTATTGTACTCCAGTTCCCCCGGCTTAAGCTTGCCTTCGGCGGCGAGCCTGAAAAGTTTGGGCACGGGCCAGGAGATCTTAGGCTCGTTCTCCTCCATGCGTCTGACCGCGCGCGGGGAGAGGATGATGACGCCGTGCGCGGCCTCCCCGCCCAGCACTTTCTGCCAGGAAAAAGTTATGACGTCGAGTTTTGAATAGTCCATTTCCATGGCGAAGATGCCGGAGGTGGCGTCGCAGATGGTAAGCCCTTCCCTGTCGGAGCGTATCCAGTCCAGGCCGGGAACCCTTACGCCCGAGGTGGTGCCGTTCATCGTGAAAATGACGTCGTGGGAGAAATCGGCTTTGGTCAGGTCGGGTATTTTGCCGTAGTCGGCCTTATATTCTTTCACGCCGGGGAGTTTGAGGTACTTGACGGCGTCGGTGATCCAGCCTTTGCCGAATGATTCCCAGCCGAAGATGTCAACGGGCCGGGGGCCGAGCATTGTCCACATGGCCAGTTCCACCGCGCCGGTGTCGGAGCCGGCCACCACGCCTATGCGGTAATCGGCGGGCAGGCCGAGGACTTTCTTCATCCGGTCGGAAACTTCCTGGAGCCTGGCTTTGCCTTCTTTGGAGCGGTGGGATCTTCCGACGAGGGCGTTCTTGAGGGCTTCGACGGTCCAGCCCGGCCTCTTGGCGCAGGGGCCCGAAGAAAAATTGGGACATTTGGTCTTCACAGAAGGTTTTTCCATTTGCATTCTCCTTAATGGTCTTCTCCTCTAATTTTAACTTTTTAAACTTTCACTGACAACACCCACCCCACGGGCGCCGTCCGATCCGGCTTCCCGCGCAGCGGCACCGGAACCCCCCGCCGCCGTTCACCCAGCCGGAGGAAGCAGTTTTATCAGCTTTTCCTTCACTTCCCTGATCTCGAAAGGTTTGCCAAGGAAATCATCGGCGCCCACTTCCGTCGCCTTTATAGACGTTTCCGCGGTGTCAATGCCGGTAACGGCGAGGATCTTCGCGCCGCCGAAACGCCCCCCGCGCCGCGCGATATTGCACACCTGCAAACCATTCACCATGGGCAGGCATATATCAAGAATGACCAGCGCCGGGGAGAGATCAGCTATTTTATGCACGGCGTCCACTCCATCCTCGGCTTCATATATGTCGGCGTCCGGGAAGGTCTCCTTAACAATCCGGTTCAACAATTTGCGCACCAGGGCTTCATCATCCACTATAAGGATCCGGTGCGGAATTTTTTGCCGGCCGGCGCCGGTTCCGGAAGATTTTTCTCCGGCCGTATCCGGAGCGGAGTATTGGTAGTAATAAGACTGCGCATAATCAGGTTCCATCATCCTGGCGCGCACATCGTTAAGTATCACGCCCAGTATTTTAGCGCCGGATTGGACAAGCTGGTCTTTCGCCCGTTTTACCATCAGTTCAGACGCATAACCCGCTTTAAGAACCATTATGACGCCGTCCGTGTGAGGTCCCAATAGCAGCGCATCCGCGCAAGGCAGCAAGGGAGGCGTATCCATTACCACAAGATCATAATGTATCCGGGCCTCTTTCAGAAACGTTCTGATATGCTCCGAAGTCAGGATATCGGCCGGGTTGGAGGAACTGACACCCGAAGACAGAAAGCATAAATTCTCTATACCGCGCGGTACATCCCGGTATAACGGGGCGATACCGGCGTTCTTTATAAGATGGGAGAGGCTGATCACGGCATCCTCCAGGCGGCAGCCCCCGGTAAGACAATCAGCCAAGCCGCTTTTGAATGGAACGGATAAGAGCTTGTGCACCATCGGGCACCTGATATCGCCGTCCACAAAAAGCGTTTTCAGGCCGCTTTGCGCGGCGATAAAAGCGGAATTGATGCTTGTCAGCGTCTTCCCTTCCGCCCTGGCCGCCGAGGTGAAAATGATAACCGCGCCGGGACGGCTGTCGGGCCCGCGCAGAGGCTTAAGGTTGGCCATCAGCGCATGGTACGGTTCCATAAAAGCGGACTTGGGCGGATGATAGAAAGCCAATTTTTCCCGGGCTTCTTCAACGAAGTTCTTCCTTTTAAACAGCTTTTTCCAGGACGCCCCGCTCTTTTGCGCCGTCTCCTGATCCGGGGAGGCGATATGCATCACCACCGCAAGTACCGGCAAAGTCAGATATTTTTCTATATCTTCCACGGTGCTGAGAGAAACATCCATGCTCTCCATAATTAAGACCGCGGCGATCCCCAGCATCAATCCGAGGAACACGGCTATCGTGAGATTCAGCAATTTGCGCGGCGAAACCGGGTCTTTGGAAACCTCGGTTTGCTGGTCGACAAAAACGGCGGTTGCTTCCACGGCCTCCGCGCGGACAGCGTCGCCGCGCCTTTTTGCGAGCCCGTCGCGATCGGCCTGGCGGGCCTGTGTCTCGCTCAAAAGCCGCTGATACCCCAGTTCCTGCTGCGGCAGCTGAGCCAGAAGCTTCTCGGTCTGAGTTATCTCTCTTTTTATCTTCTCCACTTTAGGGTGTCTGCCGGTGTATAACTTGCTAAGGGTCTCCTCTTCCGACCGCAGGACTACAAGGCGGTTCACAAGGTAAGGCCTGGTACCGACCATCCAGCTTTTCTCAGTATAACTCCGAAGATTCTCCTCGGCCCTGTGGAGGCGTTCCTCACCGGCGGCCAGATCCGCCCCGGCCGCTTTTACGGCCTCCGCCATTTTTAGTTTTCTGTCGCCGATATAGGCCAGCACAACCGAGTCCACTATCTCACCCGCTTCTCGCGGAGTGCGGGCCAGCGCCGAAAGTCTTACATAGTTGGACATTTTTGCCGTCGGCTCGACTTTCATGACCCGCCGGAGTTTTTCCACGAAAGGCCGGAGCTCGATCTCGGCAGCGCCGCTTTTGATCCATCCCATCCGTTCCGCTGTCTGCTTCAATACCGCCGCGCTTTGCAGGGCTTTTACCTCGGCCTCAAACCACGCCTGCCGGTCCTGATTCACGCTCCTGGTTCCGGGTGCGGCGCCGACATCCACGACCGCCGCCGCCTCATACTCCGGCGGCATGACCTCGTTAAAAAAACCGGCGCATAACACCGTCCCCAACACTATAAAAAAGAAAATGTTTTTCCGGCGGTAAAACAGGCGTTCATAATCATGCAGCGTAAGTTCGCGATCGTGTGACATTAATCCCCCTGATTTGCCGTTTGTCCGGACAAAATTGAAAATTACGGCCGCCCCGTTTTAACCGCTATCCCGGCGCGGGCCATGGAGAGCCGTACCGGTTACGCGGAAACCGCAAAAGCGGTTATCGTATGCCGGTTATTTCAGTAGAAGAATCCCCACTTCCTTTGCCTGAAAGCAACTGAAGCGGTTCCCGTCCCGTGCTATTATAATAACAAAAAAACGCCGTCTTTTTTACCAATTTTACAAGACCCCTTTAGAGCCGCAGATTGGCCCGGTCGGGAGCCTGGCGCTCAAACCCAAAGCCATTTAGACCGTTTTTTTAATATTCGAGTAGCAGGTCGAAAAAAGGTAGACTTTTTTATGCGTAAAATTATTTATAATTTGCCCATTTGGATATTTATGCTGGCGACAACTGGCTGCGCCATGCTTCAGCAGAATCCGCCTTCGACGGAAGAAAAAAGAAAAATATCGGAGAACTTTTCCGCGCAATCTCGAATTGCAATAGCGGAATGCTTCCATGCTCGCGCTATTGTTGGGGATTCTGTATGGGCGGGTTGGAGCAAGTCGATAATTCCCGTCAACATTGTAACCTGGAATTACGAATACCTTATTAATTACCCGAATCCCCCATCAAAGTATACATTCCTGGAACATGACAATCTGCTTCAGACCGACGTATATTTTAAAAAAAGAACTTTTAAACAACTTCTTATCGGTACTGCACGGCCAGTTAATGGCAAGTTGACTGCTTTTTTCTCGCCAATAGAACAATTTAAAGAGAAACTTCCGTTTGTGGATACGAATTTTTACCGTACATTACTTATGCATGAAATGTTTCACATTTATCAACTATTGAGCCCTGCGTAATTAATGTCCGCGCTGGCCGGGCGCTTTTGGAGCGAAACAAGGAGCCCGGAGTGCGGCGTAGCTGAGCTACGTAAACGAACGGGCGACGCAGTTGCAGCCCAAAAGCGCCCGGCCCTTTCCCATCGGGAAAGGGAGGCTTGGATTTGAGCGGCTGCTTCGTTGCTCCTCGCTCACAGGCCTGCGGGCATGCTCGTTCGTCGCGCCTCGCATCCATCTCAAATCCAAGCCTCCAACGCGGACATTAATTACGCAGGGCTCAATAGAACATAATCCCGCCGCTCTATCCGCAATTTCCAAACTGCGTACGTATCCATACAAAACAGAACCCAATAACCAGTTGCGGGCAGAGGAGGCCGCTATCCTTAAAAAAGCTATTCTGGCCGATTCACGGGAAGACGTGGTAAAGCAAGTATCTCTATTCCTTCAGGCAAGGCAGTCCCGACGCGAAAGGATGCGAATGGAATTTCCAAAATTGTATGGCGACAGAGAAGTTACCCGGGAAAAATGGAGAGAATGGGTGGAGGGGTTGGCACGGTATACGGAAGTAAAAATCTCCGATGAATTAGCCACGCCGAGTTATAAATCCTTGCCGGAATTTACAGCACTTCAAAACTCCGCAGATAACACATTCGAACGGGAGATGAAAAAGCTTGATGAAATATCCCTCAACTCGGGGGAAGAAAGCGATTACGCATTGGGCTGGGCGCAGTGGTATATTTTAGATAAGCTGCGGCCTGCCTGGAGAAACGAAGTTTTTGGCGAGAATGCTTTTCCCGAGGATTTATTGAAAAAAAGTATATAATCGCTAAAATGCTATGCCCCTCAGACGGCCAGATCGCCGGGATGACGGGTTTACTGAATGTATACAATAGAAACGCCACCCGCGTAAGTTTTCACGGAGGGGCGCCGGTGGATTTCCCTCGCGCTCCATTAGGGGTTCAAGACCGGGGTCTGGAGGAGTACCCCTCCGGGGCGGCGAGGATGTCCGAGGCAAAAAACTTTGTTTTTTGCCGAGTTCCGGAGCCGCCGGAAGACCCCGGTCTTCTTCCCCATGAACCCCGGCCAGGAGCGCGAGGGAAATCCACCGGCGACCCGACTGGGCTATCCTGCGACTCAATACTCAAAGCCATCCGGACTGATATTTTTCCTTCAAAGCAAGAACACCGGCCTTTTGTATAATATTCCCATGCTTACGCAGCGCATCGCGGATTACGAGACGGAGTTCGGCGGCTTCGAAAAACTGATGCCCCACAGGATCAAGAACGTCCTGATGGTCGCCTCCCTTTACGACTCCTTCCTCCTGGCCGACGATGAACGCCTCAACGAAGCGCTCTTCAGCGAACTCCTGGACACCACCATCCGCTCCGCGCCCAAGATCACGCGCGTCTCCACCGCCGAAAAAGCCTTCGAGCGCCTGGAGAAAGGGCCTTTCGATCTCGTCATCGCCATGATCCAGATAGGCGACACCGACATGGACGGCTTCGTCGCGGGCCTGAGGAAAATCCACCCCGGCCTGCCGGTGGTGCTCCTCTCGTTCAATATGCAGGACGTCCTGAACATTTCCGAACCCACCCGCGCGCAGGTCAACGGCATCTTCCTGTGGCACGGCGATACGCGCATTTTTTCCGCCATCATCAACCTGCTGGAAGACGAAATGAACTTTGAGCACGACTCCAAAGTGGGCGTGCAGGCCGTCCTGCTGGTGGAAGACAACATCAAGTTCTACTCCTCCTACCTGCCGGCCATCTACTCCGAGCTCATGAAGCAGACCCAGATCGTAATGGCCGAGGAACTCAACCCCTCCAAGAAAATGCTGCGCCTCAAGGCCAGGCCCAAGATCCTCTTCTGCAATAATTTCGATAAAGCCTGGGAGGTCTACGGGAAATATAAAGCGAACCTCCTGGGCGTGATCAGCGACATTGAGTACCCCATGGCCGGCAGATGCGAACCCGAAGCGGGCCTTCTCCTCGCGAAAAAAATAAAAGCGGAAAATCCGGATATGCCGGTCCTCCTCCAGTCCTCCAACAGCCGGTTCTCGGCCCTGGCGCAGAGCCTGGGCGCTTCGTTCATGAACAAGGCGGCCTCCGACCTGTCGAAACAACTGCGGAATTTCATCGTGCGGTATTTCGGCTTCGGGGATTTTATTTTTTCGGACAAGGACGGCCGCGAACTGGCCAGGGCGGCGGATCTGCATACCATGCTCAAGCTGCTGAAAACCGTGCCCGCGGATTCCATTCTGTACCACGCGGGCCGCAACCATTTCTCGAAATGGCTGTTCGCCAGGACGGAGTTCGAGACCGCCCACCACATCCGCCCCAAAAAGATCTCCGAATTCAGGGACGCGGAAGCCCTGCGCAAATATCTCATAGAGACCCTTTACCAGTTCATCTACAAGACCCAGATGGGCACCGTCCTGAAATTCGACCGCAAACTTTTCGACAATACCACGCCGTTCGTCAAGATCGGCTCCGGCTCCATAGGCGGCAAGGCCAGGGGGCTGGCTTTCGTGGATTTCCTCCTGAGCAAGGACGACATCTCCGAACGTTTTCCCGGCGTCTTCATCACCGTGCCCAACACCATCGTTCTCGCCACGGACGTGTTCGACTTTTTTATAGAGCAGAACAACCTGGATGCGGTGATAGAAAACCAGTGCCACGGCAACGTCCTCGCCGACGCTTTCCTGAAAGCCCGGCTCCCCGACTACGTAAGGCAGGATCTGCGCGCGATCGTGGAGAAACTGGAAGGCCCCCTGGCGGTGAGGTCTTCCTCCCTGCTGGAGGATTCAAAGACGCAGCCTTTCGCCGGGGTATACAAAACCTATATGCTGGCCAATAACCACCCCGACCCCGAGATCCGGCTGAAAGAACTGGAAAAAGCGGTAAAATTCGTTTACGCCTCCACTTTTTCCTGCGAGGCCAAGGACTACCGCAGATTCACGCCCCATCTGCCCGACGAGGAAAAAATGGCCGTGGTCATACAGAAAGTGGTGGGCCGCTCCTACGCCGGCGGCGCGCGCTTCTACCCGGTCTTCTCGGGAGTGGTGCAGTCGTATAATTATTATCCCGTGCCGCCGCTTTCAAGCGAAGATCCCATCGTCCACATAGCGATGGGCCTGGGCAAGACCATCGTGGAGGGACACACCGCCCTGCGCTTTTCACCCAATCACCCGCGCAATCTCCACCAGTTCTCCACCATAGAGGACTTTTTCAGCAACTCGCAGAAAGATTTCATAGCGCTGGACGTTTCCAGCAGAGAGATCAAACCGCTTTCGTATGAAAAAGAGCCGGACCTGCTTACGGTGGAGACCGGCGCCGCGGAGGCGGACGGCACGCTGGAACTGGTGGCCTCCTCCTACTCCGCGGAAAACGACGTGATCCGCGACTCCATCGCCCAGCCGGGAGACCGCCTTGTGACTTTCGCCCCCATACTGAAGAACGAACTCATCCCGCTTTCTGAAATCCTTAAAAGCCTGTCCAGGCTCGGCCAGGAGGCCATGGGCGCCAATATAGAAATGGAATTCGCCGCGACTTTCGACCCTGAAAACCGCCGCACGGAGTTCAATATCCTCCAGATGCGGCCCATGGTGTCCAGGAGCGTGGTAAAGAAAGTGCACTTCCGCGACCTCAACGAGGCCGATATCGTGTGCGAAAGCGGCTCGACCCTCGGCAACGGTTACATAACCGATCTCGCGGATCTTATCTATGTCAGGCCGGAAACCTTTACCACTCTGAAGACCCGCGAGATCGCCGCCGAAATAGGAGAATTGAACCTGAGGCTGAAGAACGAAAACAGATTCTGTCTGATCATAGGACCCGGCCGCTGGGGCTCAAGCGACCCCTTCCTCGGGATCCCGGTGAAATGGAACCACATTTCCCATTCAAAAGTGATCGTCGAAGCCGCTTACGGCGATTTTTCAGCGGATCCGTCCTACGGAACGCACTTCTTCCACAATCTGACCTCGCTGGGCATCGGTTATTTCACCGTGGATCCGGAAAAAGGGGGAGGGAGGGTGGATTGGGGCTGGGTGGAACGCCAGCCGGTGCTTACCGAACTGAAATACGTGCGCCACATACGGCTGGCCAAACCTCTGGATATCCGCATAGACGGCTCCACCGGCAAAGGCGTGATAGCGCACACGTAAACCTGAAAAATTCGAAGGTTTGTTATCGCTACTTGCTGATGTATTGCAGACCTTTTTTAGTTGTATCCAGGCCCGGCACACGCCATATATCCAGCGAAATGACGTCTTTTATGAAAGCTTTCTTGCCCTGGGCGTCCACATGCTGCCACTGCGGACCGGCGGACTTGAGCGAGTTTTGAAGCAGAACGCTGCGCAGATTATCGTCCAGATTCCGTTTAAAATCATCCACCAGCGGAGAGAACGACAGCCGCAGGCGTTTTTTGTACACGGGCCGCTCGCTTCCCGCCTCCGTCACGGCCGGGGCGTCCCCCGGCCCGGACGCCGCGGCGCCGCCGACGGGCGCTTTCTCCCTGGCTATAAAGATGCGCCACGGATTCGTCGCGAAACCATAATATCTGACCCTGGTATTCTCGGTTATGTCCCAGTTCCGCACTGACGCGATACCGTCCGCGAGGGTCTTAAGGCTGGGGCGGATATGCGCGAGGTCGGAAAAATCCCAGCGGATGGAATAATCAAGCCCTACCCGGGAGTCCCGGCTGTCCTTGATGATATTCAGCATCAGCGGGCTCTCTTCTTTCTGGACCCGGGCCGACATTGTGGAGAATTCAACGCTCCGAACTGAAGCGGGGAGACAAAGGCAGAGAAGAAACTGGCTAGTGATCAGTGAATAGCGGATAGCGGGCGGACGGAACATAAGGAATGGTTAAAATCCTTCTTTGGCGTAACGTTCCAGCAGCTCGCGCGCGAGCTTCCCCTGCGGGTTGAGGCGCACGGCCTCGTCCAGCGCCGCCTTGAATTCTTTTTCAAGCTTCATCTTATTCTTCAGCCTGCCTTTTTCCAGGGCGCTGACCGCCGAGATGACCGCGGCCCTGATAGAGTAAGTGTCGGCTAGAAATTTATCCCTCTTCATAAACGGCAGGCAATTCGGGGCCTCAAGGGCCGCTTCGATCACCGCGTCCGATTCTTCATACGCCCGGTAAAGCAGCTGTTTCCCCGCGTTCAGACTTTCGCCGGCCAGCGCCAGTCCGGCGCCCTGCTGGAAATCCACCTCCACCAGCTGTTTCCGGGCGTCTATAAAACCCGGGTAATTCCGCAGCGCGCTCTGGTAAAGCGCGCGGGCCCGGGAATAATCTTTTTTCACGAGGGCGGAATTGCCCTGCACCGTAAGCCCGGCGGCCCTGAGGAAATCCGGTTCCGAATCCAGTTTATCCGCCGCCGCGTAAATCCGCGCGGCTTCCTCCCGGCTGCCCGCAAGGTCGCCCAGCGCCGCGTCCGCGGAGGAGAGGAGCGCCCCGGAAACTTTTTTCCGCAGGGCCGGATCGGCGGCGTCCAGCCGCGCCAGAACGCTCCTGAGCTCCTCCGCCCTCCGGCGCACGCGCCTGTATTCTCTCGCCTTTTCCACCAATGCGTCCGCGTCTTTATTAAGATTTAAATAACCTTCAGCTTCCACCCAGGGCGCCATGGAAGCGTAACAGAGGGCCAGCGCCATGGAGATCTCGTAAGCCTGCGCCGTATCCGTGGAGGAACTTACGCCCTCAAGCTTCGCCGCAAAGCCGTTCAGCGCATACAGATCCCCGCGCGCCGACAAAGCGTTGACGGCGGCCGCGTAGACCGGCCAGTTATACAGGGACGCGCGCAGCACCCGCTTGAGAATGTTTATCTCAAGATCGTTCGCCCCGGCGAAACCTGATTTATACGCTTTATCCGTGAGCAGCCTGAGGGTTTCCAGCGCCCGGCGGGAGGACGGGCGGTACGACAGGCTTCTGTCTATGTCGGCGTACGCGGCCGCCAGTTCCGTCTCCGACGGATTCTGCGCGGAAAGCGTCTTGCGCGCCTTCGAAAGGTAGTAGCCGGAGACTTTCTCTTTGATCCTGGCGCAGCCGGCCAAAAAGACCGCCGCCAGCAATATCACCGCGATCTTTTTCATTTCCAGTCCAGGATGATCTTGCCGGAATTGCCGGAAGACATGACCTCGAAGCCTTCTTTGAACCGCGCCGCCGGGAACCTGTGCGTGATTATGGATTTTATGTGGAGACCGCTGGTCAGCATGGCGCACATCTTATACCAGGTCTCGAACATCTCCCGTCCGTAAATGCCTTTCAGTAACAGGGCCTTGAAAATGATCTGGTTCCAGGGTATCGTGGTATTGGGCGGCAGGATGCCGAGCAGGGCTATTTTGGCGCCCATCTTCACGGCGGGGATCATATCGTTAAAAGCCTGGGCGTTGCCCGACATTTCAAGCCCCACGTCGAACCCCTCCGTCATTTTCAGGCGATGCATGACGTCGCTGAGTTTTTCCCTGCGCGCGTCCACGACATTAAGCACGCCGAGTTTGCGGGCCAGATCCATGCGGTATTCGTTAACGTCGGTGATCACGACGTGGCGCGCGCCCACGTGCTGCGCGATCACGGCGGCCATGATGCCTATGGGGCCGGCGCCGGTGATCAGCACGTCCTCGCCTATAAGGTCGAAAGAAAGAGCGGTGTGAACCGCGTTCCCCAGCGGGTCAAGGATGGAGGCCTCGTCGTCGCTGACGCCGTCGGGTATCGGGAACACGTTTTCGGCCGGGATGGCCAGGTATTCCGCGAAGCAGCCGGGGCGGTTCACGCCCACTCCCCTGGTGTTTATGCACAAATGCCTGTGGCCGGCGCGGCAGTTGCGGCAGTGGCCGCAGACTATGTGGCCCTCGCCGGAAACGCGCTCGCCGATGGCGAGCCCCTGCACGTTCTTTCCCATGCCGGCGATCTCTCCCACGAACTCGTGGCCCACGTGCATGGGCACGGGAATGGTTTTCTGGGCCCAGTCATCCCACTGGTAAATATGGACGTCGGTTCCGCAGATGGCGGTCTGAGTTATCTTTATCAGAACTTCGCTGTCCGTTATTTCCGGCCTGGGAACGTCCTCAAGCCAGAGGCCTTTTTCGCGGTGCCTTTTTACAAGCGCTTTCATAAATTCTCCTTAAGGAGCCCCCATGGAGCGTGTTATAAACTAATTAACTAAGGGCGTCCCCTCATTATACGGAAATTTTGTAGACTTTGCTATTATGAAACTTGCGCTGGTTCTTTCAGGCATCCTGCTGGCGGCCCCGCCGCTTTCCCCCGCGGCCGAACCGCCGAAAGAAGCGGGCATTTTTTATTTCGACCATGATTTCCGGATAGGCTTTGATTTTGTTTCAGATCTGGAAAAAACCGCGAGATCAACGGATACTTTCAAAATAGGATCCGTGGGCACCGAGGTTTCCCGCACCGACGGCCGGCGCTTCATGATCGGAACACCGCAGGAGATCTCCCTGGACGAACTGAACAGAACCACCACTTATATCAAAACGGGGGAGACCGATATCTTGTTTGGCGGGAACTCCATTCTTGTTTCCTCCCCCGCCCTGCCTTCCGCCGTCTCCGACCTGATAGTCCGGAGCCAGTTAGGCTATTTCACCGTGGGAAGAGCGCGGGCGGACCTGGTAACGGGCGTCACGCCGGGTGGAAAAATATTCGCCGCGCTGGATCTGAACAAAACGCCCGGCGGCCGGTGGTCGCCCACAATCAACATTGTCTATGGCATAGACGCCGGGGGCAAAAAAATAACGGCCACGGAATCCTGTTTCCCCCAGGGCATGAGCGGCTTCAGCAGATCCGTGCTGGAAAGATCCTCGCTCAAAGACAGGAATATCCTCATAAGCCTGGGGCTCGGCGGCAGACTTGTGTCCAACGTAATAGGAATGCCGGCCGATAAAGCGATAGCGCGGCTGGAAAAATTCAAGACCGATATTACCGCGCTTGGCCCCGATGATCTGCGTTATCTCTGGGAATGGTCACGCACGCGAACCGACCCGATCCCGGCAGGCGCGATGAGCTTTATCTGCTCCAATATAGAAATAAAAGACGCCAAATTCGCAGAACTGGTGAAACCCTATGTTATAAAGGAATTGAACGGCGTGCGCGTCGCTTTTGTCTCTTTTATCCCTCCCAACGCGGCGCAGCTTGCAGATCTCAGCGATGTGCCGGTAATTGTGAAAGATCCGATTGACCTGGGATTCCGTAGCAGCCTGGTGGAGGAACTTAGAGGCGCACAGAACGTTAAACTGGTAGTGGCGATTCCGCAGGAAGACACCGACTTCCACTTCCGGCAAATTCCCGGCGTGGATATAGTCGTAGGCTCGAAAAGCTGGGAAAAGAGCGGGACACGAAGGGAAGAGATAGCTCTTGACTCCTGGGACACGGAGTTCCACATCGCGCCCGCCGCTTTGATCATCAGGGATTCGCGCGGAGTGGGCGGAGTAACTTTAGGGTTTTCGGAAAGCGGGGCGCTGAAAACCGTGCGGACCCAGACCATCCCCGCCGCGCCCGAGGACATCCTGTACGACAGCGAGTACGACCTTTTCAAGGAACAAATAATCCAACATCATTTCGGCCTGAAAGAAACGCTCCTGCCGGATCCGAGGAAAATATACAAAGACCCGTCGCATCCTAGAGTATACTCGCAGTTGGATTTTAAAAATATCGTGGTTTCAACGCTGAAAGAGCGGGCCGGCGCGGAAATAGCTTTTATGAAGATCCAGCCATTCTCCAGCAATGTTCCCGGAGACGTCCCCGCCTCTCTGGTTAGAATATGGCTGGGCGAGGAGGACAAAGTAGTAAGAGCCTGGGTTCCCGGCAGCTTGATCCGGGCGCTGATGCCCAAATTTGATTTCAAGCTGGCGCCGGAAGAGGACACCGGCTATCAGAAATACCAGGGCAAAGATTATTTCGCCGTTTCCGGGCTGGGACCTGAAAAACGCATCTCGGGCCTTCCGGTCAGAGACTCCGAATTTTATCTGGCGGCCTTTCCCGCCAGATTGCTGAAAGAAACGGACAAATATCCGCAGCTGAAAAACGCCAGGATAGCCGGTTATGAAGAAAAGACGCTCAACACTATCGTATTGGAATCCCTGGAGAAAATAAAAAAAGACTCCGGCGGCGACGACAGAGCCTGGGAAGCGGCGATCAAAAAACTGATAGAAAACAAACCGGTCCGTAAACCCGTCTGGCGGCTGAATCTCAGGGACATCTCGCTTCAACTTAGCGACACCGGCGTCAGGCATACCGAAAATTTCTCGCAGGTAAGCGATTCCCGGCTGCGGACGTCCGGACAGACGTATTTCCAGGGCTCGGGAAAACTGTTTTCCGAGTTTTACAGCGGAAACCTGCGTTTTGACTCCGGAGTGTCGGCGGATTACGGCAGAATAACCCTGCGCCCCAAAGACCAGCCCCGCACAGAAACCGAAAGCGTGGACCAGCTTCTCATCGAAAATGAATTAAAACACCAGTTTCTGCGCTATAACGGTTTTCTCGGCCCCATGGTTCTGGGCCCGTTCCTCAACCTGGCATACGACACGGAATTCACCCGCCAGCCCGGCCTGCCAAAAAGGAAGATCGTGCGGGGCAGAGCGGGTCTGAAGCTTTTCGAGGGAGCTTATATCCGGGAGCTTTACACCGGCCTGGTAACCGAACAGGAATACACGTATAATCCGGCCAGGACCAAATACGCGGCCGAGGTCGGTTTCGGGATGAATATGCCGCTGCCGGGCACGGCGCTTATACTCACCGCCGACGGGAATTACAGGAATTTCGCCAGGAGCAGGTTCGACACGGCGGCCGACCTGAAACAAAGGCTGGAACTGAATTTCAAACTCAGCACGAGGCTGTACGGAGATATCATGATAAGCCCATTCTTCAATTTTTTCCTGGCCACGGGCAAACTCGCGAGCGGCACGGCCACCAACATCATGACCGGCTTCTCCCTGAATTATTCCCGCCTCTTCAAACTGAAATACTAACCTGAAAAATTCAGTTGAATTTTTCAGGAAGGCTAAAGGATGAGGGATAAAGGCTAAAGGGTAAAAAAATATTTATATCTTCTCCGTGTTTTCCCTTAATCCTTTAGCCTTAGTTAAGCGTCTGCCGGAAGCGCTTGTAGGCCAGGCCGGACGTAAAAACCGCCATAAGACAAAGCGCGCCGAGGTTGGTCCAGAAAACGCGCGTGTCCCCGCCTTTCAGCATGATATTGCGGAAAAGGCGCACGAAATACATCAGCGGATCCAGGTAGGCGGCCGCGATCACGGCTTTCGGCATATTCTCCACCGGATACATCACGCCGCTCATCAGTATGGCCGGGAACAGGAACATGAAACCGCCAAGCATGGCCTGCTGCTGGTTCTTCGAGACCGTGGAAATAAAAGTGCCGATACTGACCGTGTTGATGACAAAAACGAACGAGGCAAGGCCAAGCTGCCACAGCGGCCCGCGCACCGGCACCCCGAAGATCAGGTAACCGGCCAGCACCACGAGAGCCGCGTCCGCCAGGCCCAGGATTATGTAAGGCACGGTCTTGCCCAGCAGCACCTCGGTATTGGAAAGCGGTGCGGAGACGATGGTCTCGAAAGTCCCCATTTCCCTTTCGCGCGTAAGCGACATAGCCGTCAGTATTATGGTTATCAGGCAGACCAGCATCCCCATCACACCCGGCACCAGGAACATCGAGGATTCCATGGCCGGGTTGTAGAGCACCCTTACGTCGAACCTGAGCGCCGGCGCACCCGCGGCGCCGTATTCCCTGACGGCGGCGGCCGCTATTATGTTCCTGGCGTACGCCTCTACCGCCCTGGCCTTGGTGGCGTTGGAAGCGTCCGCCAGCAGTTGCATTTTTCCGCCGCCGCGCCCGGCCGAACGCGCCAGTCCCTCTTTCGGGGCTATCAGCACCGCGTCGGCCCGTCCGGAGGCTATAAGTTCAAAAGGATCTTCCCCGGCCTCGCGGCCGGCGCGGACAAACCAGCCCGAGGAGTAAAAACTTTCCGTGACGCGCTCGAACATAACGTCACCGGGGCGGGAAAAAGCCGCGAGTTTGATGTTCCGTATCTCGGTGGAAAGCGCAAGTCCGAAGACGGTCATCTGTATTACGGGCGCGCCGAAAAGCAGCGCGCGCATCCTGATATCGCGCAGCGTCTGCGTCAGCTCTTTCTTAATGAACGCCCTCAAAGTCCTGTTCATAAGTCTTCTTCAATCCCTCATCCCTCATCCCTCATCCCTCATCCCTCATCCCTCATCCCTATTCCAGATCCGTCTTGAATTTTTTCAGCGCCAGCGCCAGCATCCCGGCGCTCAGGAGCCCCAGCGCCAGGAACGGCACGGCCAGTTCGACGAGATCCGCCCCCTTCAGCGTTATCCCGCGTGCCGCCGCCATGAACCATCTCGGCGGCAGCAGCATGGTCAGATACTGAAAAAACGCCGGCATACTCTCCACGGGAAAAATAAAACCGGACAACAGCATGGAGGGCAGCAAGCCTGTTATCATGCCGAACTGCATGGCCACCTGCTGCTGGCGCGTCAGCACCGAGATCAACAAGCCCTGCGAGAGCGCGGCGGTTATGAAAAGCAGGCAGGCCGCCAGGTAAAGCAGATGGCTGCCCGCGAAAGGCACGCCGAAAACCAGCCTGGATACCAGGTATACGAAAAACACTCCCGCCAGCACCAGTATACCGTAGGGAAGCAGCTTGCCGGCTATTATTTCAAGCGGGCGCACCGGGGTTGAAAGCAGCAGTTCCATGGAGCCGTTCTCCCATTCCCGGGCCACGGTCAGCGCCGTGAGCATTATCGCCAGCAGCCCTATGATTATCGCGGCCAGGCCTGGAACGGTGAACCAGCGGCTGTTCAACTCCGGGTTGTAGAGGAAGCGGGTCTCAACCGAAAGCGGATCCGCTGCGCTTAACAACAGCTTCGCGGGATCAGCCAGCCGGCTTTGGGCGGCGCGCTGTATGCCGGGCAGATAGCCGAGCACGGCCGCCGCTTTGGAGTTGTCGCTCCCGTCCAGCACGAACTGCGCCTCCGCCGGATCGCCGCCTTTTATTTTTTTGGAAAAACCCGGCTCTATAAAAAGCGCCGCGGAAGCCCTCTCCGAATCCAGCATGGCTACGGGGCCCGCGCCGGCGGCGGGAGCTACGACGTAAAAATAGCCGGAAGACGAGAAGATCTCTTTGAGCCTGCGGGCGGCCGGCCCGTTGTCCCGGTCCGAGACGGCCAGGCTTATGTCCTTAACCTCGAAATCTATGGCGTAGCCGAAGAAAGTGACCAGCATCACCGGCAGGCCCAGGGCCAGCGCCAGCGTGAACGGATCGCGCAGAACGTGCATAACCTCTTTGCGCGCGATAGCATAAGCCCGGTGAATATTGAAAGACATAAATTTACAGTGGTTATCTCTCGGTTCCTTCTACGAGCCTTATGAACACGTCTTCAAGCGAGGGCTTTATCAGCGCGACCGAAGCGGAATGCGGCAGCCCGCGCAGCGCGGCGTCCATCGAGGCCTTATCGGAAAAAGCGGCGTGCCAGCGCATGCCCTGCGGCGCAAACTCCAGCAGCCCGGCGGCTTTTTCCAGCCCGGAAATAAAGGAGGCCGCTTCGGCCCCCTTAAAATCCAGTTCCGCCATGGGGCCGGGGAAGGCGGATTTTTTCAATTCTTCAGGAGAGCCCAGCGCTATCAGGCGGCCCGCGCGCATCAGGGCTATGCGGCCGCACTGCTCGGCCTCATCCATGTAATGCGTGGTAACTATCACCGTTTTGCCCAGGCCTGTTATCTTCCGTATCAGCGCCCAGAACCTGGCGCGGGAAGCCGGCGCCACCCCCGAGGTGGGCTCGTCGAGAAAGACGATCTCCGGATCGTGCAGCATGGCCGCGGCCAGCGCCAGCTCCTGCTTGATGCCGCCCGGCAGGGCCGAGACTTTGGACGAAAGCGGCTTTTCAAAGCCTATCAGTCCGAACAATTCTTCGCGGCGCTTTTTAGCGTAAGCGGGATCCAGTTTGCGCAGCCCCGCCGCGAAATCCAGGTTTTCACCGACGGTCAGGTCGTTGTAAAGCGTGAACTTCTGGGACATATAGCCCACTATCTTTTTAATGCCCCACCCGCCGTCCTCAAACCCCAGGCCGCCCACCAGAGCGGAACCGGAGGTGGGCGACAACAGACCGCAGAGCATGCGTATGGTGGTGGTTTTCCCCGCGCCGTTGGCCCCGAGAAAACCGAAGATCTCTCCGCGGTTCACGGAAAAAGAGATATTATCCACGGCGGTAAAATCGCCGAACTTTATGGACAGTCCTTTAACCTCAAGGGCGGCGGAGTTCATTTATTCAACGCCCCTTTCCTGATAAAGATCTCCTCGAAATTGGAGGCGCCGGTCTCTTTAAGCACCGCGCGGGGCTCGCCGGAAGCCAGCAGAAGCCCCGAATCCAGCAGATACACCCTGGCGCAGCGCTCAGCCTCGTCCATATAGGCCGTGGAGACTATTATAAGTATCCTGTCCGCGGCCAGGCTGTAAAGCAGTTCCCAGAATTCCCTGCGGCTTATCGGATCCACTCCGTTGGTGGGCTCGTCCAGCAGCAGCACCGACGGAGACTGGAGCAGCGCGCACATAAGGCCGAGTTTCTTGTACATTCCGCCGGAAAGCTGGCCCGCGCGGCGATCCCTGAACTTAGCCAGGCGGGTGAGCTCCAGAAGTTCGGCCGAACGCCTGGCATAAACCGCCGCGTCAAGCCGGTACAGTTCCCGGAAGAACTCCAGATGCTCGTCTATCGAAAGGTCGGGATAGAGGCTGGCCTGCTGCGGCATATAAGCCAGGCTCGGCCGCAGTTCGCTGAAAGCGGCGGGCCTGCCGTCCCTGTAATAATGAATGCCGCCCGCCGACGGCTTAAGCAGGCCCGCCAGCAGGCGCAGCGTGGTGGTTTTCCCGGCCCCGTCGGAGCCTATCAGTCCGTGCAGCAGACCCGCTGAAAAATCAAACGAAACCCCGTCCAGCGCGGCGGTCGCGCCGAATGATTTTTTTAAATTTTCCGTCCGTATAGAAAAAATCACTGTTCCGCCCCTTATCCTTTAGCCTTTATCCTTAATCCTTTTCCTATTCCGGCAGTTTAACTTCTATCGTCATACCCGGCTTGAGCGTTTCATCCGGATTGGGGAAACTGACCTTGACGGCGAAGACCAGCCGGGTGCGCTCCTTGCGGGTCTGCACGTTCTTGGGCGTAAATTCGGCCTCGGAATAGATCACGGAGATCCGGCCGGGGAAATCCCTGTCGCCGGCCTCGGGCAAAAAACCTTTGACCTCCATGCCCGGTTGAAGCCCGGCCAGCATATCGTGCGGCACGTAAACATAGGCCCACACCTCGGTGAGATCGGCCACGGTGGCAAGTTTTGTTCCCGGGGACACCAGCTCCCCTTTTTCCCGGTAGGCATAGAGCAGACGGCCCTGGACCGGAGACTTTACCGAACACCATTCCACTTTCAGGGCTGAATCGTCGCGTTTGTATTTCAGGCGGTCGTAATTCTCTTTGGAAACCGAACCGCCTTTATAAAGTTCCGCGGCGCGTTTGAAGTCTTCGGCGGCTATGCCTGAGGCCAGAAGCAGATCGGCGCAGTCCAGCGCCGCCACGACGGCGCCCTTTTTTACCGGATCCCCCTCCCGCGCGCCATAGGATTCCACCACGCCGGAAATACGCGCGGAGAGGTCTATCTCGGTGGCTTCCACCGTCCCGCTGTAGCGGAAATCCCGGCCGCCGCGCGCCTTTATCAGAACGGCGCCCGCCGCGACCGCGATTATCAATACAGGTATTATTTTCTTTTTCATATTTATCTCACGCTCCCGGTCAGATTGTCCAGCACGGCCAGTTTTAAAAGTATTTCCGCGTTGGTTTCGGCGGCCGTGGTTTTAGCCTGCAGCGCCTTGAGATTGGCGCTTTCCACGTCCAGCCAGGTGCCGCCGCCGGCCCTGTAAGCCTCGTAGGCCAGCCCGGCCGCCTCTACGGCGGCGTCCACAGCCCCGCTGTTTATCGCCTGCTCAGCGGTCAGCGCTTTCCAGGCGTCACGGGTCTTGTCAAAATCCCTTTGAGCGGCGAGAGCCGCCTCGTCCCTTTTTTCCAGGGCGGCCGCGGCGTTCAGCGCGCTCTCTTTTTCTTTTTCGGAGGAACGTCCGCTCTCGAAAAGAGGCAGGCTCAAAGCCAGCGAGGCGGAATTCTGCACGAAAGAATACAGGTTGGGGCCGTTCGGATAATCCACGGAACTTCGCGCGCCCAGGGTCAGGCGCGGGAACCTTTCGGCCTTGTAGGCGCCGGCCTGCGCCTGATAGGCCCGCCCGGCCTCTCCAAAAGCTTTCACGGACGGCGGCTCCGGCTCAAGCGCGGACCGCGACGCCGGCAGCAGACGCTCCAGAATAGCCTCGTAAGGCTCAGCCTTTACGAACAGCGAAGCCGGCTCGGCCCCGCCGTAATCCCGTCCGGCCATACGGGAGTCCATCGGCAGGTCGGCGGTTCCCGGCAGTTCCAGGCCGGTGATAAAGCTGAAGTCGCGCAGCGCGCCGGAAAGGTTCGCCCTGGATCTCAGGAGATCCCTTTTCCGGGCCAGTGTCTCCTGGCCCGCGCGGATTTCGTCCAGGCGGCTGCGGGAACCGGCTCTGGCACCCAGTGAAATATCCTTAAGCTGGCTCAGTGAAACCTGGAGATTTTCGCCTATAAGGTAAACCCGTTCCAACGCCAGTTGCAGCTGGAAATAGGCGGTGCGGGCTTTGAGGACAGCCTGGCGCCTGGCGTTCTCGGCCTCCGCGGAGCGGGAGGAAGCGGCGGCCCCGGCGCTTTTATAGCCGCAGCGCAGCGCGCCCCCGTCGAACAATGTCCAGGACGCCGAGGGGCCGAGCGAATAATTCCAGTTGTCCCCGAGCGGCCTCCCGCCGCCCAGAGCCGGCGGCATGGCTATGGCGGCGACGACCTCGTTATAACGCAGGCTGCCATCCAGACTGAGGCGCGGGTACAGCAGCGTCCCCGAAGCGGCGGCCGCCGCGCGCGCGGCCGCTTCTGAAAATTTGGCGCTTTTATACTGGTTTGACGCCGCAAGAGCTCCCTCCTCCGCGGCCTTCAGCGTAACGCTTAACTCCTCGCCCAATACTCCGGCGCCGGCCGCAAGGGCCTGCGCGGACAGCAAAAGCGATAACATGAATGTCTTCATAAACCTATACCCCTCAAAGCTATTTCGGCCCGGTCGGAGATGCCCTGATCCGAGAGGAACTCATCGCCGAGTTTCTTCAACGCGATACCGCCAAGTTCGGCGACCCCGTTGCGCTCCAGGATGCCGCCCATTATAACCGGGAAAACCATAACCGGCATCAATGCGCCCACTATATAAGGAATGGAATGGTTTTTCAGGGCGCTCCCGGGGCGGCATTCTTCCGCCAGCGCCGCTATGTGCCCCATATGCCCGGTAAAATTGCCGCGCAGGAATAGAAAAGCTTTTTTATTGCCGCACGCCAGATCCGCCAGGAACATGGGCGCGATTTTGCGCATTTCACGGGCGAACCTGCCCAGTTCCGCCAGAGCGCCCTTAAGCCGGGCCCGCGCCCCCCCCTCCACCGCGGCCCCTAACCGCAATTTAAGCATAAATTCGGCGTACATTTCCTTAAGGATGGCTTTCAGGAATTCGTCCTTTGAGCCGAAGTAATAGTGGAACGTGCCCGTATTAACCCCGGCCAGGCGGCAGGCCTCGCGCACGCTCAACCCGGTTATTCCTTTTTTCCGCAGGAGTTCGCGTCCCGCGGCTTTAAGTTTCAGATCCGCGCCCGAAGCTGGTCTCGCCATACGCCCTCCGGTTCTTATACTGCTGTATAATTATACATCCGTATAACAAATATGTCAAGCGCCGGAAACCACCAAAATCCTCCGATAAGCGGTAATCCTAGCGGCTTTGGGTTAACGAACCGCAGGATAGTAAAAACGGGGGCCTGCCGATGGACAGCCTTTGTGCGTTCACGAGCCCAGTGTCCGTAGCAAAACTTAACGGCAGTGTAGTCCACTCGGCGGCCTGCGGGACAAAAAGGCTGTCCATCGTCACTCCTTAGTAAAATTAAGGCTGTATTTAAGAGGATAGCGGCGGGGGATAACTGGAGGGGTGCCAGCCATGGGACGCGGCGGGCCGAGGAGGAACCGGCGCGAAGTCGCCGGGCCGGCCGCAGGCCCGAGGCGCCCCATGGCTGGCAGGCCCCCGAACCGGCAACCCGCCGTTTCCTTATTGTTTTCTTGGGACAGCCGTGGGTCTTTTGACCTAGCACTAAACCGGCAAAAGACCTCTTGGATCCGGGACTTATGCCGCATGACGGGAGCTTATACCGATGGTATACTTATGATATACGGCCCGCTATTTTGCGGCGTCAGATATTTAAGTTTTGCTTGTAAGGAGACCATCGTGACACACACAAAATGGATGCGGTTCGGCGTCTGGCTGATTTTAAGTTCGGTTCCGTCGGCGAACGCCGGGGCGGCCGGCTCGCTGAACCAGCTTGAGTCCCTCGGCGGCCTTTCCTCCGAAAATTACGGGCAGGTCTTTGACGGCAGCCCCCGGCCGGCCGCGGCCGGCCTGTCCATACCGGGCACGGGCGGACAGCCCGGCTCCCGTAACCAGCAGGACCTGAGACAAATGATGCTCAAAAATCTGGACTTCATAGAAAACATGATCCGGGTTCAGTATGCCCCGGCCGGCTGGAAAAAAGAGCAATATAACTGGGATCTTGACGCGGAAATGCAAAAAGCCAGGAACAGCGTCGCGGCTGGAAATATCACGGTCGAGGAATATCACAAAATAGTAAAACGCCTCCTTTCCTCCACGCGGGATTATCACGTAAACGTGCAGTTCACCCGGACCGAGGCGGCCTCCCTCCCCTTTGCCGTGATGGAAGCCGACGGACGTTACCTTATAACCTGGGTAAACCGCGCCAAACTGCCGTTAAGCTCTTTCCCTTTCAAGGCCGGAGATGAACTGGTCGCCATGGACGGGAAACCCGCCGCGTCCATAATACAGGAACTAAAGAGCCAACTGGGTGAAAGTTCCGCGCTCACTGACAGCGCCCTGGCCTCCATGTATTTAACGCGCAGACGCGCCGGCGCGGCCATGAATGTGACGCAAGGCCCCGTTATATTGACGGTGAAACCGGCCGGTTCGGAATCGACTACGACCCGCCAGCTTATCTGGGATTACACTCCGGAACAGATACTATACAAAACCGGATCCAAATCGCCCGCAAAACGCAAGCCTCTCCCCATCCCCCTCGCCTGGCTGGACGACGCGAGCTGGCACGGAGCGGACGGGCTTCAGGCCGCGGGCGGGGATCCGTTCAAGATCGGCGCGAGGGAAAGCTTCGTGCCAGCCCTCGGAGAACTGACGTGGGAATCCGCGGCGGATGCCATCTTCCGGGCTTATATTTACCGTTCCCCGGTAAACGGGAAACTGATAGGCTATATCCGCATCCCTTCCTACAGCCCCGACGATACTGACGCTGCGGTCGCCGAATTCGCCGCGGTTATGACAAAATTCAACGCCGGCACCGACGGACTGGTTATAGACGAGGTCAATAATCCGGGCGGCTCCGTATTTTATCTGTACACCCTGGTTTCCATGCTCACGGATCAGGTCATGGCCACGCCCAGGCACCAGATCGCCCTCACTCAGGACGACCTCGTCAACGCGCTGGAATACTTAAAACTGGAGCCCCAGGTAAAAACGGATGAAGACGCCAAAAAGGTTCTCGGAGACTCTTTGTCCGGCTATCCCGTCTCCTACGAAGTTTTCAGGCACATGATAGAATTCTCGCGCTTCGTTATAAAGCAGTGGAACAGCGGGAAGAGATTCACCGATCTCACCTACCTGCACGGGGTAGATTACATCAATCCCTCCAACGTGGTTCAGTATAAAAAGCCTGTTATGGTGCTGGTAAACGAGCTGGATTTTTCGGGAGGAGACTTCTTTCCGGCTATCCTGCAGGACAACAAACGCGCCGTAATTTTCGGAACCAGAACCTCCGGCGCCGGCGGGGTGGTGAAATCCATAACGTATCCCAATCAGCTCGGGATAAGCGGTTTTTCCCTGACCGGGAGCATCGCGCGCCGCGTGGACGGCAATCCCATAGAGAACCTGGGGATAACGCCCGACGTTACATACGCCCGCACGGCGGCGGATCTTCAGAATGGTTTCAAAGACTACGCGGCGGCCGTAAACAATACCATGGCCGGGCTTCTGAAATAGCAAAAGGTAACAGGTACCTTTTTAAAACGAAAACATCAGGCCCAGGGAGTAATAGTCGCTTTTGGCGGCGCCGCCGCCGGGGTTGAAGTTTTCCCAGCCGACAGATAGCTCGGCCGCGCCGAGCTTCCGCGAAAGTCCGACATTAACGGACTCCGAATCGGGCTGATCCAGCAGATAATAGGTCTTGGAGTAGCCCGCTTCAGGAGAGAGCGGCAGCGCAGAAAACCGCACCCTGGCGCTGACGGCCTTGTCCTGAAAACCGCTGGCGCCTATGCTCCCTATATTCAGGGGAAGCTGCCTGTCCTGCGAAGTCACATCCTGATCATAGGCCGTCTTCGTGAACCGCCCGCTCAGCCTCACTCCGTAAGCCCGCGCCGAGGCGGACAAACCATAATCAGTCTGATTAAGTTTAAAGGCGGTTGTCAGCGAAGAAGAAGCGGCTTTCCTCCCGGAACCGGAGCTGACCGTGGTTGTCGAGAGCGAAAAACTGTCCTCATGCGAAGTGACACCCGCAAAACAGCCCAGGCTCAGGTCTTCCAGAACCGCGCCGTCCGCCGGTTTACCCAGAAGATTAAAGGCCAGATCCGCGTAAATGGATGAATTTTTATAACCGCCGGTCTCCGGCATCACCGAAACCTCGGCGCTGCCGCGCCAAAGCGGCCTGTCCAGGCCCGCGCCAAGCGAGTAAGTTGAATACCGATCCGTGCCGTCGCTTTTATACGTGTTAAGGGCCGGGCGCAGATAATAATCGTCATTTCCCAGTTCCCCGAAAATATTCACGCCGCCGTAGCCCCCGGGCCCGGCCGTATAGCGGGAACCGGCGTCAAAGTAGGCCCCGGCCCGGCCGGTAAAAAGCACAAAAAAACCGAGAACGATCAGTTTGTTTTTCATATTTTCTCCCGATCCGCCGCCGCCCCCGATGGGGCGGCGTAGAACCGCCTGATTTTACTTATGCTTCCCGCTCATTTTTCTGTTCTCGGAACGGGCCGCGCGGCGTTCGGCTTTATCGGCGCGGCGCTGTTCCCTGACGGACTGCCTGTCCTGCTTGCGCTCCTGCTTTTCAAGGGCTTTCTCCTCACCCGCGTTCCGCGTCCTTTCCCTTACGGCCTCGCCCTTTGCTTTATCAGCTCCCTCCATGTCGCGCGTCCGGGTCTGTTCTTTTATTTCTTTTTTTTCGCCCACGGCGGACTTTTCATCGTCTTTACCGGTTTTAAGCCGGAGCTGTTCCCGGGCCTGTAATTTTTCCCCGGTTTGCAGCTTATCCTGGCTCTGGACTTTATCCTGGGTCTGCAGTTTGTCCTGGATCTGCAGCTTGTCCTGAGTCTGCAGTTTATCCTGTTCTTTCACCACGTCCTCCGCCCTGACACCAACCGGCATCGAGAGAGAAGCCGCCAGGGAGAACACCGCCGCTATCATTATCATCGTTTTCATAACTCCTCCTTAGTGTGTCGGCCTTGCGCCGCTCTATACCCTGACGCACCGGCCTCCGTGAAAGTTTAGTCCGAAAATTGCCGCAATTTTCGGAAGTTATATCACCGGCGCCCCCTGCCTCCGCCTGAACCGGAACCGGAGCGCCTCTCGCCCTTTCTTTCCTGGCGGCGGTATTCATGACGCAGTTCTTCGCGGCGCTCCCTGGAAAGTTTCTGCCACTTCTGGAATTTTTTCAGCAGTTTTTCCCTGCCGGCTTCCGGCATAGCCTGGAAGCGGCTCCAGCGGGCGCGCAATTCGGCCTGGTTCTCCCGGGACATGGATTTGAAACGCTCGAACTTAACTTTAATCTCCGCTTTTTTTTCCGGCGCCAGATTTTTCCACTTTTCATAATTGGCCAGCACGCGGTTTTTTTCGCTCTCCGGAAGCTTCTCCCAGGCCGCGTTCTTCACGGCGGGGCTTTCTTCGGCCGCGGCGGCCTGGAAAGCGGCCGGGGCGCCCAACATCACGGAAACTAAAATATATTTAAGAGTTTTCATAATCCCTCCACCGCAACCGTCGAAGCCTTCACCGTCTCCGTCGAGGCCGGAGCGGAAGCGGCGGACGTGGAAACAACCGGCCCGCCCTCCTCCCCCGGCTCTTCCTCAAGTATCTCAAGGTTCGAGACCAGCTCAAAATCGCTGAAAAAATCCAGGTTATCTATGACCTCCGCCGGGGCCGTAACCGCGGCCGCCATGGCCCCAGCGGCCAGCGCGAGTGTTATATAGACCGTAAGCGTCTTCTTCCTCATAGTTCGTTCTCCGGCACCGCCTCCAGAACGTCCATATCGTCCAGAAGATCCAGATGTTCCAGGAAAGCCGTGCTGACAATCTGGGCATCAGGCTCGGGCGCCGGCCCGGGCAGCCTGGCCAGGAAGAACACCAGCGCGGCGACCGCTGCCGGCGCCAGCAGCCAGGCCCTGGACGGCCCGCGTTTTTCGGCGGCAGCGCCGATTATGGCATTCCTTTGCCTCTGCCAGAACGCCTCCGGACGGCGCACCTCCATCAATGAGAGCAGTTTTCCATCTTTCTCGTCGTCTTTCATAAATATTCCCCCAGCGAGGCTTCGAGTTTCTTCCTGGCCTCGAACCAGTGGGCCTTGACCGTCCCCTCCGCCATGCCTAGCGCGGCCGCTATTTCGGCCATACCCAGTTCCTGCGCCCGCAGCACCGCCACTTCGCGCTGGCGCGGCGGCAGGGTATTTATGGCCTCCTGCACCCTGCGCTCCAGATCCGCCGCAAGTGCGGTCTGCTCCGGACGCCCCTCCGGCCGGTCCGGGAGCGTGTCCTCAAGCGCCGGGGAATCCTCTTCCCCATCTCCCCGCCCCAGCCCCGCCCAGGAGCGGAGTTTTTTCCAGCGCCAGTAGGAGCGAACCTTGTTGGCGGCTATGCGGAAAAGCCAGGTTTTAAAAGAGCTCTCGCCGCGGAAACCTTTAAGATGCTTCCAGGCGGATATGAACGTCTCCTGCGTTATATCGTCCGCCGCGGCGGCATTGCCGGTAAGGCGCAAGGCCATGGAATACACCTGCCGCTGATGCTCTTCGATCAGCCGGGAAAACCCGTCTTCCGCATCCCCGTAGGGCATCCCAGCTATATCCGGATTTTCCGCCATTTCAATTGTTTCCACACTAATATCGACGCTTGAACCTATATTAAGGTTTAGTCCACCAAAAGGTACCTGTTACCTTTGGCCCCTTTCCGCACGCAAAGGTAACAGGTACCTTCTCAGCCTGCATAATTACTCACTTTACTGAGTAATTTTACTCAGTGTCAAGAGTTTTTCCGAATACCGCACACAACGGCTTTTTGGGCTTACGGGAACTTACGGATGGCTTTTATGCCGGCGGGAACGTTTATCCTTAGCGTGGAGGCGTTGGGATCGGCTATATCCACCAGCGGCAGGCCGTAGATCACGCCCTCCTTAAAGAATCTCAACTTGGAAGTCGGCGCGTCGCAGGCGCTTTCGCAGGCCAAAGTCACTATCTGTGTACCGTCATAATACTTGAGACCGCAAGCCGCTATGCCGCCGATAGTACTGGTGGATTTTGACGCTTCAGCGGTATTG
Organism: Elusimicrobia bacterium GWA2_56_46; assembly: GCA_001799575.1. Classification (GTDB taxonomy): domain Bacteria; phylum Elusimicrobiota; class Elusimicrobia; order Elusimicrobiales; family UBA9959; genus YA12-FULL-51-18. The sequence goes on along the minus strand of MGTT01000026.1, from coordinate 80,495 downwards.
CCGTACCTACCCATATTCACCCGGCACCCATTAGGCTGCGGCTCCCGTGAATAAGCCTGAGTCGGATCCCCTTTGTCTATAACGGACGAGGTGGACGTGTCCGTCGTCACCCAGGAACCGTTAGAATACCGGCCCGCCGGCGACTTCAGATGAAAATCGGGCGTCGCGGTCGTAGTAGACACCCACAGCGGATCCAGCGACACCGACTGCGCGTCATAACCGGCGCCCTGCCAATTGGAAAGCGCCGCGTATTTAACGGCGGCGATGACGCCGGTTTGCTTGAAACCGAACAGGTCGTTATAATTGGACACCGTACCCGCCGTCTGGCTCGCATCCACGAAATAGAGCCCGGTAGTGTTCGTGCCCAGCGCGGACAGGATATTATGCGCTATATACGCCCCCGTGGAATACACCGTGGCCCCGCTGAACGTCAGCCACGCCGAATAATAATTGTTCCCCGGATTGGCCGAAACATCGTTAAACATGATATCCGCGTCCGGCGAGCTGACCAGATAAACGCCGTTAAAGTATATACTGTACGTCGGATCCGGCGAATTGATCGTGTTATGGTGGATGGCGGGATGATAAACGCTCTGTAAATACATGCCAAAAACAGAGGCTGCGGCACCGGCCGTGAAGCGGATATCGTTGTACTGCACGGTGGCGCCGTTGGACAGGTTTTGCAGATAGATGCCGTAACGCGTCGTAGTCACCGGCACCTTTATAAGGTTACCAGACACCACTGTGTTACCCTGGTTATTATTGATCGAAACGCCGTTCGCGTTATAGATAGTATTCGAGGAAACGGTCACGCTGTTGGCATAGCTCCCGTTTAAATAAAATCCGTAGTTCGTGGACGACAGCGCGTTAGACGATACAAACACCGAGCCGCCCGACACCGACGGCGCGGCCTGTACTGCATAGGTGCAGCCGGCGGCGCTTGACCGGACGACATCAAAACTGTTCTTTACACCGGCCTCGTATATACAAGCCGTACCAGAATTACTGACTGTCACAGAATCTATGGTCACGCTGCTGCCATTGGTCACCTTAATACCGTAGGTCGTGTAATTCTTAAACGTTATGCCCGAAACCACCGCCGTCGACGTGTCCGTAAGCTTCAGATCCAGACCGATCGTTCTGGCGAACAGCGCGCCGTCAAACACCACATTGTTCACGCCAGAAGCGTTGCGTATCGTAAGCGTATAGCTGTTCGTTTCTATGGTCTGTAACGGCGAGGCCGATTCAAGATATGTGCCGGCCGAGATCTCAACGGTACGGTCGCCTGTAATGGTGTTAGTCGAAAGCGAGGTAAGCGCCTGCGATAACGTCGGGTACCATTCCCCGGTTTCAAGGATGGCCACGCTGCCGGAACTCGGCGACTTCGACGCCTCAGGCGTGTTACCGTACCGGCCCATATTAACGCGCCCGCCGTTGGGCGTCGGCTCCAGCGAATAATCCCAAGTCGGATCGCCCCTGTCTATAACGGACGAGGTGGACGTGTCCGTCGTCACCCAGGAACCGTTAGAATACCGGCCCGCCGGCGACTTCAGATGAAAATCGGGCGTCGCGGTCGTAGTAGACACCCACAGCGGATCCAGCGACACCGACTGCGCGTCATAACCGGCGCCCTGCCAATTGGAAAGCGCCGCGTATTTAACGGCGGCGATGACGCCGGTTTGCTTGAAACCGAACAGGTCGTTATAATTGGACACCGTACCCGCCGTCTGGCTCGCATCCACGAAATAGAGCCCGGTAGTGTTCGTGCCCAGCGCCGACAGGATATTATGCGCTATATACGTCCCGGTCGAGAACACCGTGGTTCCGGAAAAATAGAGCCAGGACGATTGGCCCGAACCCGGATTGGCCGAGATGTCATTAAACGTTATGTCGCTGTCCGGCGAACTGACCAGGTAAATGCCTTTAAACAGCGGGTTATTGGTGGGAACCGGCGCGTTGATCGTGTTGTGGTGGATGGCAGCACGGAAGACGTAAGTGGGATATATACCGTAAAAATTATAGCCGGCGGCGGCCGCGGTGAAGCGGATATCGTTATACTGAACCGTGGCGCCGTTGTAGAGGTAATTCAGATTGATACCGTAGCGCGTAGCATTCACAGGCGTAATTATCACATTACCGGACACCACCACCGCGCCGTTACCGTTGCTGGCGATATAAACGCCATTGGCGGTGGAAACAGCGTTCGACGACACGGTGACGCTGTTGGCGGTGCCGCCGCCGTTCAAATAAAAACCGTAGCCGCCGGTGCCGGCGCCAGACAGCGCGTTCGACGACACGAACACCGACCCCCCGGACGCCGACGGCACGACATAAACGCCGTAGGTTCCGGCCGTAACGCTGGAATTGGTGAGGCTGAAATCGAGCGACGAGACATAAACGGCATAGGTGCCGGTATTGGTTACCCTGAAGCCGTTAATGGTAACGGAAGAGTTCTTTATGGTGAACGCGTTGGCGGTCGTGGTTGAAACAAAAGGCCTGTCGGTGAGCGCGCCGTCGCTTGAGATAACGATGCGGTAGCCGTTTGTGGCCTTTCCCTGCACCGTGACGCTTTCGTTGTATGTCCAGGTATCCTGGACCAGGATGTAGTAGTCGTCGGACAGGCTGCCTGGGACATCGTTCACTGCGGCCTGGATAGTGGTGTACGTCGCTCCGCCGCTCGCCTTGACCGTCAGGGTGACGGCGGCGGCGGCCGGCCGGGGCAGGCAAAATAGCGCGAGCGCCGCGATCCATCCGTAAAATCGCATCTTCTTCACAAAACCGCCTCTACTCATTTCGGAGAGCGAAAAGGTACCTGTTACCTTTTTAGGGTTACGGGACTACGACCCAGATCTGGCCGGTCACGGGCGTGCCTGGATCGGCGGCTCTTGTTTCTATCACCAGGCCGCCGGAAGCCTTTATGAGCCCGCCCTGAACGTCCAGCTTGGCCCCGGGGGACAAAGTCCCGATGCCGACGTTACCGCCAACTACGACAAAAGTGGACGCGCCTACGGAGAAATCGCTTCCGGTGATGGTCATGGAAGACACATTCATTATCTGATGGTTGGTCATATCAAGCGCCATGGTGGCGATATGGTCGCCAAGATTGTCGCCGCCCCCGCCGGCCGCCGTCTGCGGAGGATAGAGCACGCCCGTGGCCGTCATGGACGCCACTACCGCGCCGTCGGAATTGCGCCAGATCTGCGCGTACTGGGTGATCAGGGTGCCGGTGGAAACTATGTCCAGCGCGGCGCGCGGCATATCGGTGGAAATACCCACAAGGCCGTCGCCGGTTATGAACACGCCGCGGTCAAGCGTGCCGCTCATGTAAGGATTCGTGCTGCCGGTGACCAGGAAACCGCCGCGGGTCTTGAACCAGGCGCGATCCTGGACGTTATTATTGACTCCAACGCCCTGCGAATCGGACCAGGTAAACGCGCCGGCCGACGTAGAAGTGGAGGCAAAACCGGCGGCGAACGAATAGGCCCCGGCGGCGTTGTTCTGCCGTCCGCCCGGAACGGTGGAGGTGTCGCCTAAAGCGCTGTTGCCAACTCCGCCGCCAACGGTCGAGTATTGGTCTATCGCGGTGTTTTGGGAACCTCCCGCAATCACGGCGTACAAACCGGAACCGGTATTCTGCTGGCCGCCGCTTATAACGGAGTAGGCCCCGCTTGCGACCTCAGTGACGTTGCTGCGGTTGACCTGGAGATCTACCGCTCCCGCCCCACGCGCATTGCCGGCCACAGTACCCCTGCCGACCCCGGCGGTCTGAACCTCGCCGTAGGTGCTTATATAAATGCCGGAGGCGCTTATGCTTGAAACACCTACAACCGGGAAACCGGCCATATTTAAAGTGGTTGTCGCCAGATGCGAGCCCAGATCATCGCCCAGGGAGCCCGCGTTGGACCAGACAGCAAGGCCGTTGGCGTCCGAAGTGAGGAGTTTTCCGGCCCCGGGCACGCCGCCGGCTATCTGCACCTGCCCGGCTATATAAACATGGCTCGAAATATACAGGCCGCCGTTCTGCGCTTTGGCGGCGGAGGATATGAACACGTTTGAGGCGTAGCTTATGGAACTTATGTTCACAATGCTGAAAGTGGACATATCAAGATTCTGAGTGGCGATGTGATTGCCCAGGTTGTCGCTGCCGCTTACGCCGGTCAGGCCGGAACCGTTGCCCACGAACCGGGTGGCCATTATCACGCCAGTGGCGCTGACCGAGGACACCACGGTTCCGGCGGAGTTGCGCCAGATCTGCGCCATATCGGTCTGCGCGGAGCCCGCGGACAGCACGTCAAGCCGCGCCTCGGGCGTCCCGGTGCTTATGCCAACCTTGCCGCCGAGCTGGGTAAGAGCCGTGACCGCCAGAAGCTGGTTGGGCACGGAAGCGCCTGTGCCGGAAGCGGGCGTAAAGATGTCCCCGGAAGGGCCTACCGTCTCGATGCCCACCATCGCCGTACCGGCGGTGGAACCGGACGTCCTGCGCAGGCGCAGGAAAACCACGGTAGAATTGACATTCACCTCAAGAACGAAATCGTTGCCGCCGTCGGGGCCGGTATTGGAAACAGGCAGGGCGTCGCGCCAGGAGCCGCCGGTCATGTCGTTATAGATCGGCAGCGAATACTGCTTGGCCACCGAGAAGCCGGCGTCGGAAACGGTTATTGAAACGTAAAGGTTGTGGGCGCCGTTCGCCACGGTGAAATTCCCTATCTGGACATAATTGTTCTGCGTTACAGGCAGCGTCGCCGTGACATAGGTCCGCGCGGCGAGGCCGGTAATGCTTGAGCCGTCGCCGTAAAATTTGCCGGCGTAGATATTGCCGGGAGTATAGATATGCGTGGACACGTACACCCCGCCGTACTGGATCCCGGGGGCCGACGACACCAGCACATTATCGGTCAGCCGCAGTTGCGCGGCTATAAGCCCCGCGCCGGTCGCAGTGAACGATGACGCCGTTATGCCGCCCGTGAACGCGGCCGATGCCGCGTTCACGATACTGTTGCCGTCCATGTTCAGCGTGATGGTTGCCACATGATTGCCTAAATTATCGCCCACGGAGATCCCCCAGGCGGCGAGGCCGGCCGCGTCCGAGGTCAGCACTTTGCCGGCTCCTGGCGCGCCGCCGGTTATCTTTACCTGGCCGGCTACTTCCAGCTTCGCGCCGGGAACGGACGTACCCAGGCCTACATTGCCGGCGGTGGAAACGAATAAGTGTGGAGTTACCGTGGAAGTGGAGGCCCAGAGGCTGGCGGACTGCGTAACGGGAACCAAAATAGTGGCAGAACTGAAAAGGGTGGTCGCTCCGTTCGCGACCAGTTTGTCTATCACTTCGAATTCAACGGCGTATACCGGGCGCGCCGCCACCAAAAACGCGATACCTGCGCATATCCCGTGACAAAGACCTCTGGCCTTCGAACGGCTGGGAAACGGAGTTTTATCCCCATATCGCATAAATTCACCCCGACACCAAAGTAATCCCCGCCCCTGGGACACAACGACTATACCCCATTATTATATATATTGTAGCACACCGGCTATGGACAATCCCGAAGAAATTCCGAAGAAATCGTTAAAATATGAAAATACGCCAAAAAGCCGGTTTTGGCCGGATTTCCGTATTTTTCGGTCAGTCTTCCGTCAACTGGCGGGAAACCTCGCTGAAATCGGGGGCCTTTTTGAGGGCGAGGCCGGCGTATTTCCGGGAATCCCAGAAGTTATCGCGCGCCAGAACCGTTCTGTAATCCATGACGGCTTCCTCCCTCTTGCCCAGCAGATCCATGGCCTGGCCGCGCCTGAGATAGCAGTAAGTCACCCAGCCTTTCTTGGGGAAGGCCGTCTGCGCCGTCCCGCCGGTAAACCAGGCGGCGGCCTCCAGCGGCTTGTTCAGGCCCAGATAAGCATCGCCGGCGGAAAGGTAGATCAGCGAAAGCTGCTGGGCTATGCCGGGGGAGGGGTCTTTTTTATAGTCCGCCAGGAAGCTGATGCATTCATCCAGCGCTTTCCGCCAGTCCTGCGCATGGATAAGCGTAAGGATCTCCGCCAGCCTGAAGAAAAGATTGGACGGATCTCCGGCCTTGAGCGCGGCCAGCTCTTCGAACGCGGCCTTATAATTTTTCTCGTGGCGCGTCATGATCTCCACGAGGAAAAGCCGGGCCTCCGTGGAAAAGAAGCGCCCTTTTTCAAGCGCCAGGCGGACCTCCGAAATGCCGCGGGCCTTGTCGCCGCTTATAAACAGCAGAGCGGGGATCTTTAGTATTCCGGGCAGGGTGTCGGCGAAATAATCAAAGATGCCCAGGCCCAGATAAGCGTCGTAAAATTCCGGGGTTATTTTTACGGCCTTATTCAGCAGTTTCCTGCCCTTGTTGCCGTTGGTATAGGCCTTGAACCAGCGCCGCTGCACCGCGTACCAGCGCCCTCTGAGCCCGTAAGCGCTGCCCATAAAAAAATAGGTCTGATCCAGGGCTTCTTTTTTATCCAGGCGTTCTTCGCAGACCTTTATAGCGGACTCCACGTTCCGCATGAACTCCGCCTCAAGATCCTTGAAATCAGCCTGCACGTCGAAATTCTGGGAATAGCGCCACCAGGAAAGGGCCGCCAGCGCGAAATATCCGGCGGGGTTGGCGGTATCCACCCGGATAATATCCCTGAACTGTTCCTCGGCCTTGTCGAACTCCAGGCGGTACATAAGGGCTATGCCGCGGTCGTATTTCGCGTCCACCAGGGGGCCGAGGGAAAAAACGGAAGTGGAGACGGCGGCAGGGGATAAGGCAGGGGGTTCAGGGGTCAGGGTTTGGGAACTGACGGCGGGAGATTGAGCGGCGGCTCCCGGGGCGGCGAGACAGACCCAGACTGCTAACGCCAGATAACAGACGACCACCGCGCGCGGGACGGAAAAGAGTCGTTCCCTCATGCTCTTCATTTTACGTTACTCAGGCGGAGATATCAAGCAGGGCTTTGCGGAAATCGGCGGCCGTCTGGAACCTGTCGGCCGGGTTCGGCGCCAATGCCCTGGCGAGGAGTTCGTCCACGGCGCCGGGCAGGCCGGGAACGGCGGCGCCGGCGGGCTGGTAGAGGCCGTGCTCTTTCTGGAAATGGAAATCAGGGCCCTTGAACGGCAGGCTGCCGGTCAGGGTCTCGTAGAGGCAGACGCCGAGCGAGTAGATATCGGATTCCTTTGTGGAAAGGCCCAGATCCTGCTCCGGCGGCATATAGGCGGGGCTGCCCACAACCTCCCGGCCGGACGGTACGCGGGCCGCCGGCCCGGCCAGGCCGAAGTCCATGATCTTGATCTCGTCCTCGTCAGAGACCATGATATTAGACAGCTTCAGATCCCTGTGAACCACGCCCTTGGAGTGCGCGTAGGACAGCGCCCCGGCCGCTTCCTCGAAGATCTTCCGCGCTTTGCCGAATGGCAGCCGGATCGCCCTCTCCAGCATCATATCCAGCGTAACGCCGGCCACGTGTTCGAAGACCAGATAGATATTGTCCCCCTCCTCGAAAATAGTATGGATCCCCACGATATTCGGATGATGAAGCAGGGCAACGGTGCGGGCCTCGTCCAGAAAACGCTGTTTTTCACGCGCGCTGGACTTGATCTCGTCATGCATTTTTTTAATGGCCACTTTCCTGTCCAGCGACTGATCCACGGCTTCGTAAACGACGCCCATCCCCCCCTCGCCTATTTTACGGTCTATCTTGTACTTGCCGGTGGCGACGCCCTCATAGAAGACGGACGGCGAAAGCGTATCAGGGTGGGTGCGTTTCCCTCCCGCAAGAGCCTTTCCTGACCCGGAAGCCGCCGCGGCTCCCCCGGCGGAAGTCGCGACATGCAGAAGACCCATGGCCACCAGCAGGCCGCCGGTCAGGGTGAAGCCCAGTAAAACAAGAAAACGCGTCCTCCCCGTATCGCGGCCGCCCCGGAGCGGTCCGGCCGGGCCGTAGGAAAAATCGGGGACACGATCCGAGTATTGCGCCACGGCATCCTGAAAACGTGCGCCGTAAGCGCCGTTAAGCGAGGCGGCCTGGCGGAAATCCTCCAGCATCCGCTTGTAATCGCCCTGCTTTTCATAGGCCAGCGCCCGGTTGAACCAGGCGTCCGCGAACCCGGGATTAATGCCTATGGCTCTACCGGCGTCGGTTTCCGCGTCCTTCGCCATTCCCAGCCTGTTTAACGCCCAGGCGCGCATATTCAGGGCCTGGGCATTGGAGGGATCCCGATCGATCACCCGGGTCGTGTCTTTCACGGCTTCTTCGTAACGTCCCAGGAAATTATAGGCGTTGGCCCGCTCAAGATATCCCTCCTGACCCTCCGGATTCTTCTCAATAGCCAGGCCGGCGTACTTCGCGGCCTCTTCGTAATCTCCCAGTTGGTTTTTTGAAGAAGCTGTTTTAAGATAGCCGGAGTAGCGCGCGTGATCCCGGGCGCTTACCAACGCGCCGGAAACGTCCGTTCCATCCGGAACTCCGGCCCGGACTCCCTCGCCGGACTTCACCGCGCCGGGGACGCCGGAGCGGTCCAGTGTGCCTCTCAGTTCATCCAGCGAGGAAATGGTTTTCAGGCCGGCCGGTTCCCTGACACCGTTCACGAGCGCCGAAAGGATCCTGGCGGACTCATCCTGGGGATCCATCTCCATGGCCTTCCGGATGTCCTCTATGGCTCCCCTGCGATCCTGAAGCGCCGACCTGGCCAGCGCCCTGGTCTTATAGAGGTCGGGGTTGCCCGGATCCAGACCGAGGCCGTCGGTAGCGGTCCTGGCGGCCATCTCGTAATTTTTCATGTCGCTGTAATATTGGGCGACCGCGGCCTGCACGCCGGGATGGCCGGGATACCTTTTCCTTAAAGCCCCGGCATCGGCTTCCATCTGCCGCCGGTCTTCGGATTTGCGCGTCCGGTGGAGATTTATGACCTCATCAAGCGGATTGTTTTTTCCGGCCGCGGCCGCGCCTTTGGTGTTTATCTGGAAACGGGAAAGGCCGGAAGTAATGGCCGCGTAGGATTCCGGGGGAAGCCCGCCGGCGCCGGACGCCTCATCCAGCCGCACCACCAGCTCCGCGATCCTGGAATAATGCCGGGTGACGAATACGTCCGTCCTGTCTGGGGGAAGCCTGCCGAGCAGGCTGATAAGCGCCAGGGCCGAAATATCCGGATGGTCGCGGACATTGTCCCTGAAAGTCACGTAATCTCCGCCCGCCCTGGGCGGCCGCGGCTCCGCTTCCGCGGGGACTGGGACTCCGGCGGCAGGCCGCGGCGGAAGAGGCAACGCCGGGCGCCCCGTTATAGCGGCACCGGTGTTGCCCTGATCCGCGGAGACGTCCGCGCAAAAGAGCGAACTCCCGGCCAAAACCAGGACAAAAGGGAAAAAGCGCAGCGCGAAGAATATACCGCCCATATGGGTTCCCCGTTAGTCAACGATCTCTATATTGATAGAATAAGGGGAAAGGCGGCCTTTGTCAAGGGCCTAACGGTTTTTAAAAAGGTGCCTGGCACCTTTTTGAGTTAGGGGGCGTGCCCGCAGCATTTTTTGTATTTTTTGCCGCTGCCGCAGACGCAAGGGTCGTTGCGGCCCACTTTGGGAGCATCCCTCTTAACGGTCTCCACTTTCGGCCCGGCCGCGCCGCCGGCCGCGGCGGGGTTCCGCTTAAGCCATTTTTTGACTTCTTTTTCATCGTTGACATCCACGCCTTCTATCAGCATCTTTCGGTAGATGTCGATCACAAGTTTGCGCATCTGCGGGTTCTTGGCCTGGGACAGGATCCCGGGCGAGATCCTGTTAAGCTCTTCCGCGAGTTCGTCGTCCGTTTTCTGCGCGTGCGGCTTTTCTACAAGGGGCGGGGCCGGGGGCGCGGGCTGCGGGGCGCTGGGCACAGGTTGCGGTTCGCGGGGCGCGGGCGGGATCACCGGCGCGGACTGCTGCGCCTGGAGCGGAGCCGCGGGGTGCGGAGCGAGGGGCGCGGCAGTCTGAGATGTTTTTTTTGTCAGCTTCTTGATAAAATCCCACATAATTTTTCTCCTTCAGTGATTCGTTTAGTGGTTAGTGTTCCGCTTTTACCGCCGCGTCTTTCAGGAAACAGGCCAGAGCGATCGAATGCAGTTTGGTCATGGGAGAATCGGTCCGGGACGGCAGAATGACGGGGATATTGGAACCCGCCAGCAGCGTGGCGGATTTCATGCCCGCGCCGAAGAAAGAGAGCGTCTTATACATGGGATTGGCGGAATCCAGATCCGGCAGCAGCGCGATATCCGTTTCGCCGGGCACCTGGCCGCTGATCCCTTTTTCCGCGGCCAGTTTTTTGGAAAAAGTTATATAGACGTCGTAAGGCCCTTCTATGACCGCGTTCTTTATCCTGCCGTCCGAAGACATCCTGACCAGTTCCACGGCGTCCAGCGTGCTGGGGATCTTGGGATTAGGCTTCTCCACCGGGCAGACGACCGAAACCTTCGGCACGTCCACGCCCAACTGGCGCATCATGCTCACCGCGTTGCGGACGATCTTGGCTTTTTCCTCCAGGGTCGGTTTTATCATGATCGCGGCGTCGGTGATGGCGAACAGTTTATGGTAGTTCGAAAGCTCGAAGAGAACGAAGTGACTGAGAACCGTTCCCTCCTCCACCGCGCCGACCTCTTTGCGCAGGATCGCTTTCATGTAGAACTTGGTGTCAACCAGGCCTTTCACCAGGAAATCGCCTTTGCCGGCCTTGACCAGATCCACGGCCCTGTTGCACATCCCGGCATAATCGTCCATATCGATGAGCTCAAAGCTTTTGAGCGGCAGCCCGACCCTGGCGGCCATGGCCTTCACCTGGCTTTCAGGCCCTATAAGGATGCCGCCTGAAATGATGCCGTGCTCCACGCCCATCTTGCAGGCTTCAAGCACCTCGTCATTGTTCGCGCCGGGCACGACTATGCGGTTAGTCCTGCCTTTCACCATTTTTAAAAGTTCGTCGAAGTTCCTGAATTTCATAATGCAGCGCCTCTCATGATGTTAATTTCACACTCAAATTCCAAATCTTAAATCTTGAATCCGGAATCTAATACTCCCTGACCTTTTTGGGATGCCTCAGACACGCCGCCGCCGCGTTCCGGAGCGCGCTCATCTCGTCGCCGCCGGGAAAAACGATGACGGGCGCGATCCAGCCTATCCTGCGCTTAAGCTCCGGCACGATGATCTTATCGTAGGCAAGTCCGCCGGTTAGGACCACGGCGTCCACTTTACCCTCCAGCACCGCGGTCATGGCCGCTATCTCTTTCGCCATCTGGTAGGCCATGGCCAGCACGGCTTCCCCGGCTTTTTCCCTGGTAACCAGAGCCGGATCAAGCCCGCAGCCGGGAACAACCTCGCCATTGAGAATATACTTTTCAAGGGCCAGCATATCGGAGGTTCCCGTGTACGCTATCATGCCGCCGCGCCCTTTCAGCTTAAGTTTCATGTCCGCCAAAGTGTATTTTCCGGAGAAGCACATTTTCACCAGCCCGCCGGCCGGCACGCCGCCGCTTCTCTGCGGTGTGAAAGGTCCGTCCCCGTCCAGGGCGTTGTTCACGTCCACGACGCGGCCCTGTTTATGGGCGCCCACGGAAACGCCGCCGCCGCCGTGCATGATTATAAAATTGCATTCCTCGTACGGCTTGCCGAGGCTGCGGGCGGCGTGCCTGCCCACCCGCTTCTGGTTAAGGGCGTGGAAAATGGAGACGCGGGGGTTCTCCGGCATTCCGGAATAGCGGGCCGGCGCGTCCAGCTCGTCCACCACCACCGGATCCGCTATGAAAGACCTGGCGCCGCACGTGTCGGCGATATTTTTGGCGAGGATGCCGCCCAGATTGGAGGGGTGATCCCCCATAAGGCCGTCTTTGAGATCCGACATCATTTTTTCGTTTACCGCGTAAGTGCCGCTCTCTATGGGCCGGAGCAGGCCCCCCCTGCCGATAACGGCGTGCACGTCTTTTAACTCCACGTTGTTCTCTTTAAGCGCGTTGAGCACCATGTCCTTTCTGAAAGCGTACTGGGCGGTGACTTTCTGTTTCTCATAAGGCCTGAGGGTCTCGGGACTGTAGCGCGCCACTTTGTGGAACACCAGCGTTTCACCGCGGTAAAAACTGACCTCGTCGGAAGTGGATCCGGGATTAATAACGAGGATGTTGAATTCGGGCATAATTTTTCCCTATTTAAGAGTCAATTCGTAAAAATACGGCATATTCTTTTTTTCCAGCGTGAAGAAGATCCTCTTTCCGCCTTCGGCGGAGAAAGCCGGCTGTTCCTTGGCGCCGAAGCAATATTCTTCTTTCCCGCAGGAAAGAGCGCTTTTACGCGGACCCCACGGACCCCAGGGATACTGGGCCGACCTGACCGAGACTTCACCCGCCTCCTGGTCGAAGTAAAGCGCGAGATATTCCCTGAGGTAGTCGTTATAGGCCACGGAAAATTCTTCAGGCATATTTTCCAGCACCGGCGAGACTTCGGAAACGTCCCGGGTCCAGACGCCGGGAGCCGGATCCAGGCTGTAGTAATAATAGGCGGACGGTTCGGCGAGCTTTTCCGGTTTGACCCTGGCCAGGGCCGCCGCGTACTTGCCCGGCTCCGTCGCGTAACGGCCATAGACGTAAAGCCAGCCGTCGTTGTCGGCCCAGAGCGCGGAGCCGAAAGCGGGCTCCGTATCGTTCCAGAAAGCGCGTCTTCCGCCGCTCCTGAGCAATTTATACGGGCCGGAAGGCTTCTCGGACGCGGCCAGGCCCTGCCCCACCCTGAAATATTCGTAGGCGCCGGGGCCGAAATTATTCATCAGCGAATAGTAAAAATAATAGCCGGCGCCGGCTTTCAACCCGGCCCTGGGCCAGAACTTACGGACCGAAGAATACTCCGAAAAATCAGCCGGAGAGACCGGCAGCGGCCATTTGTTCTCATCCACGGTGTAGGAGAACGCCCCAGCGGCGGAATAGGGCGAAGTGGCCTCAAGCACCGCCACCGCCCCGTCCACTATGCCCCAGAGCGAGACTTCTCCGGTGTCTTTAAGCTCTCCAGTCCAGACATTGTTAAGGAACCAGAGCGTCCTGCCGTACCCGAGCGGCGCGGAATAATTGCCGCCCTGGCCGACCACGGGGGAGGACGACCTCCCCGGAATAAGCAGCGGCCCCGCCGCTTTCACTGAAATTATTTCGAAACCGGAGACGGCGGCGGTGGACTTCTCCGCCGGGAGGCCCGCGGCCGTGAGCCCGCCGTGGAAGACTGGCAGGAGAACGGATAAAAAAACGTATTTCCCGGCTTGGATCTGCATAAACAATGGCCTGCAACCCGGTAAGCGGCGGACAGGGAACCGTGAGTCAGTGATTCCGGATTTATCATATAATAGAATCAAGGCGCGTTTCAACTTCGCGCAATGAAAAAAGCTGAGCCGTGCATTATGACCTCTTTCCGCCGCAAGATTAAAGCCCGCTCCGGTATCCCGCTCCTCGCGGCCGCCGGCCTGTTCTTTGCCGCCTTAACGCCTTTGCACGCCCAGAGCCTTCTTAATCCCGTGAACAGCGATATCGGGACCAGTTCCCTGACTTTCACCTGGACAGATCCGGGCGAGTCCTGCACGATGGCCCTCTCGACCATGAGCGATTTTTCCGCGCTGACGGCCACCGGTTCGTTGTCGGGCGCGGCAACCACTTACCTGAACCTTGCGCTGAACGAAACTTATTTTTTCCGGATAAAAAGGGCCGCGGCGCCGGATTCGGACTATGAAACCCAGGCCGCTTCGCCCAGCATCACCTACGCCGCCGCGCCGTCGGGCATATATTTTGAAACCCAGGGTTTCGCGGCGGATTCGTCCGACGCCGCCGAGGCCCGGCTGGGCTGGAACATCAACGGCAATCCGGAGTGGACGGAATATCTGCTTGAGTATTCCGAGGACAGCGGCCTTGCCGGCGCCCCGGAGATCTCGGAATACTATCCCCCGGTAAGCCTCGGCGCGCTGAAAGCCAATACCACTTATTATTTCCGCGTAAAGGCCGTGAACCTCGGAGGGAATCAGTCAGCGCCCTCCGGCATCGCCTCCTCCGCCACCCTGGCCCTCTCCCTGCCGGGCATCTCCGCCGCGGTTTATGAGACCAGTTCGACTATTTCCTGGACGCCGGTGAACGGGGGGATTCAGGCCCAGGATTCCGAGGGCTACAGACTCATCCTCTCCCGCTCGGAAAATTTCGACGCCCCGCTGCCGGGCTGGAGCACTTCCGACCACAATTCCTCCTCCGCGTCCCTGACCGGCCTGGAGCGCAACACCGCCTATTACTACAAAGTCGGCGCACTTAACTGGTACGGCGCGATGAACTCCGATCATCCCCGGAGCTTCACCACGCTGACCTCCTCCGCCGACGGCTTCACGCTGATAAGCGCCGGAACGCAGACCGCGAGGCTCGGCTGGACGGCCCTGCCGGCGGCCCCGTCCTCGGCCACGGCGCTGGGCTACCGGCTGGAGGCCTCCTCCACCGGCTTTAACGGCGCCGGCGTCTATTTATCCACCGTCACTTACGATATCCTGGAAAGCACTCTTACCCTGCGGAACCTGGAAGCCAACACCACTTATTATTTCCGCGTGGGTACTTTGAATCAGGCTTTAATGCCCAACTACTCGGCGCGGCTTTCCACCATAACCCTGACACTACCCCTTTCCGCGGATCTGCTGCCCGTCGGCATAACTCCGGACAGCCTCACGGTAAGCATAACCCGCCTGCCCGCCGCCCCGCAGAGCGCCTCCTGCGAGGGCTACCTGCTGGAGGGCTCGTCCCGGGCATTCGGTTCCGGAAGCGTGGTTTATTCTTCGTTTTCCTACGCGAATAACACCGGTTCCCTGACACTGGACAATCTGAGGCCCAACACCACTTATTACCTGCGCATGGCGACTCTGAACTGGACAAGGACGCCTAATTTCACGAATCTCCCCCCCGCGATAACATCGGTCGGAAACGCCCTGGTTTCAGTTCCTGTTTCCGGCATCTGGCGGTCAAGCGCCGCCGTCACTTTCGCGCCCCTGGATTCGGACGGTTATACGCTGGAAGCTTCGCTGACCGGCAATTTCAACGCGATAACGGCCTCCTCTTCCACAACGAACCCCGCCGCCTCCGGGCTTGCCGTTCCGGGTCTGGACGAAAACACGATCTACTATTTCAGGGCCGGCGCGCTTTATAACGGAGCCACCGTCTACACGCTTACGGTTCCGCCGGCGCTCTCCACCCTGGCCAAGCCTCTCGGCTCGCCGGTGATAGCCGGCGTATTCCACACAAGCGCCACCGTCTCCTGGACGCCGCTGGCCGAGTCGCCGCAAAAGGACACCGCCGAATCCTACCGTCTGGACACTTCCACTTCGCCGGATTTTATTCCGCTGGCTCATACCGCCGCCACCGGAGATCCGGGCGCCGACCGCCTGACCGCGCTGGCTCTGATCCCCAACACAAGTTACTATTTCAGGGCCGCCGCGGTGAACTGGGACGGAGCGGAAAATTACGTCTATACGCCGGCCACCTCCACTCTCGCCGCTCCCCCGATCCAGCAGGCTTTCACAGGACAGACCACCTCGGCCATGACCGTGAACTGGCTGGCCGCCCAGAACCCGCCTGACACGGTTTACGTGGTCAGATTTTCCTCCGGTTCCGGTTTTTCGGCCCCGGTATACTCTTCCGTCACCGTCAACTCTTACGCCTCTTTCGCGGATCTGCAGCCGAACACCACTTACTATCCCGAGGTGACGGCCCTGAACCGCCTGAATGTGCCGGAAGGCCCCTATCTCTTCGACGCCATGGCCACGCTGGCTTTCGATCCCGTGCCGGGGGCCTACTCCGGCCTGGGAGTTTCTTCGATCACGCTGAACTGGGGCAGGGGCGACAACCCTCCGGGAGACACTTACTACCGGGCCGAGATCTCCTCAAGCCCGGGGTTCTCGGGCGCGGTTCTCTCCTCCGCGACCCTGGCCGTCAGCGCCGCTTTCAGCGGCCTGGTCTCTAACGCCACCTATTACCTGCGGGTTTCCGCGCTGAACCGCACAGGAGTGGGGACGCAGCCGGTGCCGCTCGCGCCCCCGGAGGCTCTCACCCTGCCCGCGACGGCCTACATACTTCCGCCGGGCGGGACTTTTTCGGACCTGATGACGGATGGCTTTACCCTGCACTGGGCCGGCAACGGCAACTCTTCCCACACCATTTATGAACTGGAAATCTCCACCGCCGGGGATTTTAACGCCTCGGCCGCGGGCAGCACCGCGTCCGTGCGGGGCCTGGACTATACCTTTACGGCTCTCCTTACGGACACGACTTACTGGGCGAGAATACGATCCAGGGGACAAACCGGCCTGGCCTCGGATTTCGCCGGGGCCGGATACGCCAGAACCCTGCTCTCGAATCAGACCAGCGCCACGATCGGGAAAGACAATCTAGTTACGCTGCAGGCGTCCTACGGCCTTTTCTCCGTGTTCCTGCCGGCCGGTTCGCTGGGCGGCTCCACCCAGCTGTCACTGAGAACGATAACGCCGGCGGACGCTTTCATGCCCCCGGTTTCCGCGGTCTCCGCGCTGCGCCCCACGGGCATAGGGCTTGTGATCACCTGCCGCCCTTCCGTCCTGGTTCTCAATCCCGTAACCATCGTTCTGCCGTACAGGCCGGCCGACCTGCCCGCGGGCGTGGACAGAACCAGGCTCGTGCTCGCCCTTTACGACGAGAGCAGCCGCGTATGGGTTCCGCTCCAGTCCGTTTCGGATCAGGCCGGAAATAAAGTGACCGCGCGCACCTGGCATCTTTCCACTTTCCAGTTGATGGAATCCGCGTCTCCGGCGACCCTGGACGCGGTAAAGATCTACCCGAACCCCTACGCCCCGTCGAGCGTAAGCGGCGTCATGCACTTCGACAATATGCCGCCTTACGCCAGGGTAAAGATCTACACTTTTCTGGGAGAGCTTGTGAAAGAATTCTCCGCGGACGTCAACGGCATGGCTTCCTGGGACGGGAAAAATTCAAGCGGACGCAAGGCGGCCAGCGGGGTTTACATAGCGCTGCTGAAAACCAGGGACAAAGGTTCCGCCAAAATGGTGAAAGTGGTGCTGGAAAGGTAAGCGCGATTCCGGATTGAAGATTCCGGATTCAAGATTAACAACTCATGATTCAAGATTTAAGATTTAAGATCACGGGACTTGACCGCAAAAACCGTCCGGTTTTGCGGAAGTTTTTTTATTGTCTTGTTCTGGCTGTTCACTGGTCACTGTCCACTGACCACTGCTGTTACGCCGCCGGCTTCGACAGGAGTTCCGCCGGCACCGCCACGGCCCAGTTTCTGAAAGTGGCGTCCGGCGCGCGCGGCGCGGCGCTGGGAGAGGCTTTCTCGGCCGCGGTCGACGACGCGGCCGCGATGGACTGGAACCCGGCCGGTCTGATAAAGATAAAAAACCAATCGCTGGTTCTCATGCATTCCCCCTACCTGGCCGGCTCCTGCGCCGATTTTTTCGCCTACGCGAAAAACGCGGGAGAAATCGGTTCCTGGGGCATGGCCCTGAAGTACATGAATTACGGCGAGGTAAAAAGAACCGATGCGGCCGGGGTGGGAATGGGCGATTTCACACCTTACGACATGGCCGCAGCCGTGGGCTTCGCCACCTATATCACCGGTTTCAACAAGGATCCGGAAGAACGCTTCACGCTGGGCGCCACGGGCAAGCTGGTACGGTCAAAACTGCTCTCTTCCGACAATACCGTCTCGGCCGATGTGGGAATACTTTTTCCTTATTTATTCGACAACCGCTTCCAGTTGGCCATGACAGCCCAGAACGTAATGGGCACGCTCCGCTACGACAAATTCGAAGATCCCCTGCCGCTCATCCTGAGACTCGGGAGCGTAACGCGCATAAGCGACTACTTTCTGCTTACCGCGGACGCCGTGGCGGTACGCGATAACTACCCCTTTCTGGCCATGGGCGGGGAGTTCAGAGCGGGCCTCGGGAAGTCCGCGGATCTTTTTCTGCGCTCCGGCTTCAACACGCGGGCGCTCACGGATCTGGGCGGCTTGCGCAATCTCACTTTCGGCTCCGGCTTCAGATATGACGCCTATTCGATAGACTATTCTTTCTCCCCTTTCGGCGAGCTCGGCGCCGTCCACCGCATCTCCGCGGGAATGAACTTTTACTGAGCTTTCCCCGGCTGAAGCGAACGGGCGGCGCAGTTGCAGCCCAAATATGAAAAGCCCCGACCCAAAGGGCCTATCCCCGGGTGGTCTATTTAACACGGCGCGGCTGGGCCCGCGGAACCTTGCTATTTTCGAACGCTGTGGTAAACTATAGATGAGCCACGGACACGGATCCTGAAGGAGGATGTATAATGACCCGCGCTTTCAAAAACCTTAGTCTTATGTCGGCTTTCTTATCGTTTTTTCTATCAACCCATACCTCGGTTGGGGCGCAGGAACCGCCCCAGGGGCCCGATGAGCCTGAGGCCGGCTGCGCCGCTATGGAAGCCCTGGGCGCCAGCGGAAATGAAGCCGCGAGAGAGAGCCTGCTCCAGGCCCTCAACGATCCCGACCCCGCGGTGCAGGCCTGCGCCGTCCGGGCGGCCGGCAGATCCGGAGATCCGAAAGCTGTTGACGCACTGCTCTCCGGCATCGAAACCTACCTGAAGTCCGCCGGAAACAGAGGCGATTATGAGGAAGATCTCCAGGCGCGCCTCAAAGCCATAGACTCTATCTGGGCGCTGGGTGAAACGGGCGACGCCAGACTCATGAACAAGCTTTCCAAATTTTATCGCGAATCGGACGACGTACTGAGGATCAATCTGATAATCAGCATGGGCAAACTCAGGGGAAAGGCCGCCCCTAATCTCACCGCCATAGCGGCTTCCGGCGAGGAATCCGAAGCGGTGCGCGCCGCGGCCTTTGAAATGCTGGATGAACTGGGCCAGCCCGCCCCGAATGCGAACCTCTCGGCCTCAAGGAGACCCGGCATCGAAAAAGCCGACCTTATTTACACCGGCGGAGTACTGGGCACCATAACCGGCTGGGGCAGCGGCCATATGCCTGTAGGCCACACCGGAATTTTCGCGGGCACTGAAATAAAGAACGGGAGGATAAACGTGGTCATACTTGACTGCGTGCAGAACATCTTAAAGCCGTACGGCGGCGTGCGCAATATCTACTCCTGGAAGAATTTTACACATTACTTCAAATTCCCCTACTACGGCAACCGCACCACCAGGCCTAGACCCACGGCGGCTCAGCGCGACCTGATCGTAAAAACCGGCCTCGCGCTCGGGAAACTGGGGCTCAAATACAACAACAGCCATCTCTCGCAGAAAGGCCCGCTGGAATTCGACTGCGTCGGCTATACCGAATACCTCTACGAGCAGGCGGGGCCGAATCCCACCGACAATTCTTTCGAAAGCGGCCTGGGCTGGCCGCTCACCCCCTGGGAGCAGTTCATGTCCGTCAAACCCAGCCTGTAGCCCCGCGTTCCTTACGCGAGGCGGGCCGCGCCGGCGCCGTCAGCCCCGGTCTTCCAAAGCCTGGACAGCCTGCCCGAAGCTTTCGGAGTAAAAGACGCGGCCATACCCGAAGTCAAAACCGACATACACCCCGAACCCGTGGACTAACCTGAAAAATTCAGTTGAATTTTTCAGGAAGGATAAAGGGAATGTCACCAGGTGTTTACGGGTTTACTTGGGGATCCGGATCATTTCTACGGAACTGTACTCGTCCAGGTCTTCTATCCTGAACTTGCTGCGGAAGAGGATATAGCTGTTGATGTACCTGCCGGCTTTGAGGCCTACCAGACCGACAGCCCAGGGTTCCAGCCTTGCCACGCCTTTCACTATGCTCGAAATAGGCAGAAACACTATCACAAACATGGCGGAATGAAAGCCGAGTTTGGCAGCGTCCGCGGAGATCACTTTTATTCCGGCGCCAAGCCCGCTGTCCCGGCCCAGCCGGGCGGCAGCCTTCTCCACCTGGGGCAGATTGCTGTACATGAGCAGCCCGCCGAAAAAAGTGCCGCCGGCCAGTCTGACGGCTTCTTTCACTTTTTCCAGCGTGGTCAAATCGCCCTTTTTGACGGCCCGGTAACTTTCTTTGCGCATAGCCTGCCAGAACTTGAGCGCCTGGCCGGCCCGGCCGTCATCTTCGATGGAAGGCATTGGAGGCTCCGGAACGGCGGCCCCGTTTAAAGCGGGTACTCCGGCGGCAAGGGGCCGGGCGGCGGCCGGAACACGCTCTTTTGACGAGGGAACATTGCCGGCGCCCGCAGCTCCGGCGGACACCGTTTCCGGCGCCGGACCCCGGTCCACGGCGCCGTCAAACAGCCGCGCCCCGTTCTCAAAGGCGGCCGGACCGGCTGAGGCGAAATTTTCAAGTTTGGAAAATTCGGGAAGATCCGATGCAAAAGCGCAGGAAGCCGCCGACAGGGCCAGCGCCGCGCCAAGAATGATCCGCTTTATGTCTTCCATGCCAATAGTTTAATGGAAAACGGCGAAAACCGGCAGGGCCATAAGGGCCCGGAAAACCGGGCAAAAGACCCAGAAAAGAAAGTGGTTAGTGGATAGTGATTAGTGAACAGCAATAAGGAATTCCCTACCCCGCTGCCCTTAAAGATAATTGGCTGATTCCGGGCCGCAGTTGAGGAGGAGATCCAGGGCGGACAGATCCGGTTCAAAGCCGGGAAAGGCCTGCGGATATGGCTTAACTTTAAAATTCTGCCAGGAAAGCCTGATCTTGCTTTCGGCGAAAAGCTTTTCATCCAGGTAATCCCTGGCGCCCGCGCCGGAATGGTATTCGTCCGCCCCGGCGGCTTTTGACAGATCCACCAGCCGCTGGCTGGACGCGGACGCAAGCTTAAACTCCGAGGAGAGCCTCACCGGGGTTTTTATGCCGAAACCGTCCCTTAGAAAACCGATCGTAGCCAGCGCCAGTTCCCCGAGCAGGGAATATTTCCCGGAATAAAGCCTTTCCAGCTCCGGCAGATATTCCTTGAAATATTCAGCGCGGGCGTAATTTGTCTTTATCGCCATGAAATGCTCTTTCAGCCACGCGCAGGTGGAATTTATCTCCACGTCCTTTATGTTCTGGGAGAAACGGCCTTTAACCATGACAGGCACGGTCAGATACTGCCAGCCGGCCGCGGTGCGGATCTTGTTCCTGTTCTGGAACTCGCGTTTTTCGTACTGCACGTCGTCCATGTAGACGAACAGGCCGGCGGTCCTCATTTTTGCGAAGAAGCGCAGGCCCGGCATATACTGCAATTGATGCGCGGCCAGAATCATTTTTCCGCCTCGATTATAAACGACGAGCCCGCCAGCAGCCGGCCGGCGCTCGCGAAATACAGGAGCTGCGCGGCGCAATAGTAACCGACCTTGGCAAGGCCGGTGAGCGCAGCGCCAAGGCGGCCGCCGGTGCCGTACGGATCGCCGGTGGTGGGCGGGGAATTTCTCAGCTTAATATTCCTGAATCCGGCGGCGGCCAGCATACGGCGCAGGCTTTCAGCCGTAAAATTGAAATTATGGATCACGGACGGCCTCAGCCCCAGCGCGCCGAAGATCCGGCTGCCGTCGAGCGCCAGGTGGAACGCGCCGTTAAATTCCCTGATATATACCAGGCCGCCGGGTTTAAGCGCGCGGTGGATCTCCTTTACCGCCCTGAACGGGTCGCCCATCAGACATAAAACTTCGAAGACCGTCACGACGTCATACGAAGCGGCCGGCAGTCCCAGTTCTTCAAGCGGCCTGTTGTAAACTTTAAAGCCGGCCGCGGCGGCCGCCGAGGACATTCTGGCGTCTATCTCAACGCCTTCCGCCCTCCAGCCGCCGGCCGCGGCCAGGCCGAGGAACGCGCCGTAAGCCGAACCAACGTCCAGGAGCTTTCCGCGGGAAGGAAACCGTTCCGCCAGCGTCTTCAGGCACCGCCGGAACAGCGCGGTCTTTCCCCCGCCGTAAATATTCTTTTCCATTCCTTCTTCGTAAACGGGCGCGCCGGAATATTTCTCATCCAGCCAGACCAGTCCGCAAGCCGCGCACCGGTTCATATTGGGCCTGAAAACGGCCGTCTGGCCGGCCCCGCAGGAAGGGCAGTTTGTATCACGCATGGTCGGGCCTCCGGATCTCATACATCACTTTTTCCACTTCATCCGCGTACTTTTCCCAGGAATAATTCAGTTCGATGAAAGCGCGGCAGCCGGCCCGGAGCTTGTCTTTCCGGCCGGGATAGGCGGACATAAAGTCAGTTATGCCCTCCGCAATGGCCTCCGGACTTTCGTTTTTCAGCAGAAACTCTTTGCCGAAAGCGCCCAGGACTTCGAGATTGGCCGCCACGGGCGTGGCCAGGACGGGGGTTCCGCAGGACAGCGCCTCAAGCGTGACCAGTCCGAAACCCTCCAGCAGCCTGGTCGGAAGAACGAAGAGATCGGCGCTCTGATAGTAAAGCGGCAGCTCGTCGTCGGGGATATAACCCGTAAACCTGACCCGGCCCGAAAGCCCGGCCGCGGCGGCCATGCGCTCCAGTTTTTCCCGGAGATATCCCCGGCCGCCTATAATGAAAAGCGCTTTCGGCTCTTTTTTCGCCACGGAAACCGCGGCTTCCACCAGGTTTTCAAGCCCCATGCGCGTCACCAGGTTGCGCACGGTGAAAACCACGAAGCTGTCCCCGGGGATGCCCAGCTTTTTCCTCAGGGCGGCGGCATCGGAGGCCGGGAAAAATTTCCCGGTATCCACTCCGAGAGGTATGATCCTGGAAGCCAGGCCATGGGCGGCCATCAGCCTGTCCGCCATGAAGCGGCTGGCGTTCAGAATGACCTTTGACGACTTCAGTGCCGAACGTTCCAGCAGCTTTCTGAAAAAACATCCGAGGATTTTGCGGCCGGGGCCGAACCCCAGGTCTCCGGCCCGTATGGCGTATTCTTCCGCCCACGGCGAATGAAAATTATAGAGCGCCGGCACGCCCCCAAGCGCGCGCTGGGCCAGGAAAGCGGTGTAGGGGTGGTGCAAGTCAAGGACATCTATCTTCCCATGCCTTTGAATTATTCTTTTTACGGCGGCGAGAAATTTTACGGGGCTGCCGCGGTAACGGTAAAGTTCTACCCCGTCAACGGTCTCAAAATCAGTTTTTCCGGCCGTTCCCTTGGTAAGCACGCTCAGCCTGTGTCCTTTCGCCGCGAGCCGCCTGGCGGTTTCCCATGCGACCCGGCCTGAGCCCCCCTCGTCGTCCTCCGGCACTATATCCGTGCCGGCCAGGATCGTCAGTTTTTCGCGGATGGGGAGATTATTCATCCAGCAGCTCCGCGGCTTTTTCAAAAACTTCAGCCGGAGTTATGGAGGTCAGGCATACGGGATCCGGACAGTTAAATTTATAACAGGGACGCTCGCAGCCCGGCGCATCTTTCCTGATGACACGATATTGCTTTTCCGGAACCGAGGGGGCGAACCGGTCGGCATCGCCGGGGCCGAAGATCGCCGCCACTTTCGTCCCCACGGCGGCGGCGATGTGCATGGGGCCTGTATCGTTGGTTATAAACAAATCCATTTTTTTGAACAGGGCGGCGAGTTTGCCCATATCATAAGTTCCGTCAAGGATCACTACGCGCCCGCCGGCCGCAAGGCCGGCGTAGGCTTCGGCTTCCTCACGAGAGCCGCTCACCGCCACGCGGGCGTCCGGATATTTCGCGAGCAGCAGGCCGGCCAGCGCTTTCCAGTTTTCAAGCGGCCAGCGCCGGGAAGGCCTGAAAGCGCCGGGGTTAAAGCCTATGAGCCGCGCCCCGGAAAGACCGAGCCTCTCCAGTTCTTTACCGGCGAACGCGGCGTCCTCTTCGCGCACATCCAGACGGATGTTAAAATCTACGGTTTCTATGCCAAGAGGTTTAAGCAACCCGGCCGCAAGTTCCACCTGGCTTTTCTTCTCTATAACACCCTCGCGCAGAGTGGCGTCGTAAACATCCGGGCCGCCGTAAAGACAGCGCCCGGCTGAAAAACCCGGGCGGATAAAAGCGTTTATCAGGCGGATCTTCCAGGCGCCCGCTTCCGAGGATACCAGCTTCACGTTCAAAAGAACGTCAAAATTTTTGTTCCGCAGGGCGAAAAGGGTTTTCAGCAGCCGCCACAGGCCGGCCGGATCCGGCAGCCTGTAATGCACGGGGATGGAAAACACTTCGTCCAGCCCGGGCAGACGCGAGGCCAGATCCGCCGAACGGTCTATCGTCAGCAGTGAGATCCTTGAAGCCGGGTAAGCGGCCTTGAGAGAGCGCAAAAGCGGCGTCATCATGACTATGTCGCCCAGACCCGCCATATTCAGCAGAAGTATCCGCTTTCCGGAACCCGCCGAAACCACGGAGGGGCCGGAGATCCCGGCCCCGGACGCCGTCTTTCTTTTTTGCAGCCACAGCTCGAACATCATGGCGGCATGGATCTGGTCGTTCAGGTTCCAGCGGCCGCTTTCATGCTCTTTCAGGAGGGCGGAGACATAAACCGGAGAAAGATAGCCGCTTTTCTTCAAAGCCGCCGGGCCAAGAACTTCCCGCGCGAAATCGTTCATCTCCTCTTTATACCAGCGGGCCAGCGGCACCTGGAAGCCGCGTTTTCCGCCCTTGCTGATCTCCGCCGGCAGGCGGCCTGCCATGACTTTTTTCAGCAGGTATTTGAGCCGGAAGCCGCGGGTCTTGAGCGCCAGCGGAGCGCCGGCCATTAATTCCGCCAGGCGAACGTCCAGGAACGGCACCCGCAGTTCCAGCGAATTGGCCATGGAGGTCCGGTCGGCCAGGCACAGCAGGTCGTCGGACAGATAATTACGGACCTCGAAAGCGAAGATATCGTCCGGGCTCTCAAGCCGCCCCGGCAGCGCATACTCCGGTACGCCAAGCCCGGGCGCCAGCCCCGAAGCGTAAAGCTTTACCCGCTCCTCCCTTGTGAAATAGGAAAGCCACGACTTGTAGGCCGCGCGGAAATCACCCCGCCCTCCGCTTATGAATCTTTTGAAACGTCCGGGCAGATTTTTGGAGCCGGTAGACTCCGGAATATGACTGACCCCCGCCCACAGGCCTTCCCTCACCAGCCCCGGCAGCTTAAGGTAGGCCGGCAGCAGCCTTGCCCCAAGATGCCTGGGATAACCGCCGAACATCTCGTCCCCGCCGATGCCGGTCAGGGCGACGGTCACTTTTTTCCTGGCCTCCGCGGTCACCAGGTACGTCGGGATGGCCGAAGCGTCCGCGAACGGCTCGTCGAACTGCTCCGCCAGCTTTTCCATCACGGCGCGCGGGTCCGGCTCCAGGAAAGTTTCATGGTGTTCGGTCTTAAAATGAGCGGAGAGTATCCGGGCCTTGGCCGTTTCGTTGAAACTGGCGTCCTTGGCCCCGTAGCCGACGGTAAACGTCTTTATCGGCTCTTTCGCCGCCCGGCTCATATAATACAGCGCGGAAGAGGAATCCATGCCGCCGGACAGCAGCAGCCCCAGCGGCACGTCGGAGACCAGCTGTTCGGAGACGCTTTTGCCCAACAGGTCGTCTATGCCCTCCAGATATTCCCGCTCGCTTCCGGCCGGGGAGAGGCCGTATTCCGGCAGACTCCAGTAAGCCGCTATCCGGGCCGCGCCGCCCCGGAAAACCAGCGTCCGGGCCGGCTCCAGCTTTTTGATATGCTTGTAGGCCGTCAGCGGGGAGGGAATATACAGGCGCGTGAAGTAGGCGTCCAGCGCGGTCAGATCCAGCTCGTCGGGGATCTCGGCGCACAGCAGTAACGACTTTATTTCAGAAGCGAAAAAAAGTTTTTCTCCGGCAACGGCGTAAAAAAGAGGCTTTATACCGAACTGGTCACGCGCCAGCAGCAGCGTTTCCGTCCGGGCGTCCCAGATGGCGAAAGCGAACATGCCGCGCAGGCGGACGGGGAAACTTTCGCCATATTCCTCGTACAGATGGACCAGGACCTCGGTGTCGCTGCTGGTGCGGAAACGGTGTCCTTTGGCTTCCAGTTCCGCGCGCAGCTCCTTAAAATTGTAGATCTCGCCGTTGAAAACCACGGTAACGGTTCCGTCTTCGTTGGCTATGGGCTGGGAGCCGGTGGCAAGATCTATGATCTTAAGCCGGCGCATTCCGAGCGACACTTTGCCGCCGGACATGAAAAAGCCGTCCTCGTCGGGCCCGCGATGGATCAGCCGCGCCGTCATGGCCCTGAGCAGGGGCTCGTTCTTGTAATTTGAAAAACCGCAGATGCCGCACATCTTAGTTTCCTTTTAAAACCATTCGTCACACCGGCGAACGCCGGTGTCCAGACCTGGATTCCGGCTTTAGCCCTCAGCCTTTAGCCTTCAGCCCTTAGCCTTACCGGTCACAATTTCCAGGAACCGGGCCGCCATTTTTTCCGGGGTGTAGGATTTGGCCCTTTCCAGGCCCTTCCGCCTCAACTCCTCCCGGAGCCCGGGATTGCCCAGAACCTCGAGAATCTTCGCGCTGATCTCCTCTGTTTTGTAAGGATCAAAATAAAGGCAGGCGCCGCCAAGGACTTCCGGCATACAGGAGGCGTTCGAGCTTATCACCGGACAGCCGCAGGCCATCGCCTCCAGGGGCGGCAGGCCGAAGCCCTCCCAAAAAGACGGGAAAACAAAAAGTTCGGCCCCGGAATAGAGCGCGGCCAGCTCGTCGTCGGGAACATAACGCAGGTTCTTCACGCCGGCGGCAGCGGACTGCGCGCCGCCGCCGAGAGCCAGGCTGTATTTTTCCTTTACGCTCAGGGGCAGGGCCTCGTAAGCGGAAACCAGGCCGTTTATATTTTTATGCGGATTGGCGTTCCCCATGCACAGGAGATACGGCTTGTCCAGGGAATATTTCTTCCTGGCGCGGTCCACGAGATCCGCGCCGCGCGGCGAGAACCCGGGCCAGGGCGACTCCGGCATTACGGCCGTTTTCTCCGGCGGCGCGTCAAAATACTTCGCCAGTTCCAGCTTCGTGAATTCCGATACGCAGATTATCTTTTCAGCCCTTTTGTTAAAGACGCCCATCGCGGCTTTCAGGTACAGATTATAAAGAAACCGTTTTTTATATTCCGGATAGGAAAAAAAAGTAAAATCGTGGTGCGTCAGGATCAGGCCGCAGTCCGCGAAAAAAGGGATCTTGGAGTAAGGAGAGAAGAACAGGTCTATCTTGTATTTTCTGACGGCCGACGGAAGATAAAACTGATCCCAGAGAACCGTGGAGGTTTCGCTTCTAAGCACCCTCGTCAGGTTTTTCGCGTCGCAGCCCGGCTCCAGATCCGGATAACCGAACAGAATATACTCGTTTATGGCGTCTATTTTGGTCAGGCCGCAAAGCAGATTGGTCAGGAACCTGCCTATGCCCGTCATCCGGGAGCGCCTCAATTCCCTGGCATCGACGCCTATTCTCATTTAAACCAGCTCCTGAGCCTGTAACCTAATATAAGGAAGATCATGGTCATTCCCAGCCGGAACGCTTTTATCTTCTCGCCCGTGATCTTGGAAGTTCCCACGCGCTCTTTGTAATTAAGCGGGATCTCCACCACCTTAAGTTTATTTAGTATGGCCAGCGTGGTCATCTCGGGCAGGAAATGCGAGCCTGTGACCGTGAACTGCCCCTGGATCCTGGCCAGCGCTTCTTTCTTTATAAGCCGCATGGTGCAGCCGACATCGGTCAGCGACGGGCCGCTGAAAAGCGCCTCCAGCATCTTGGCCACGGCCCAGTTGCCCCACCTGAGAAAAACCCCCATATTAGCGCCGCTCCAGATGAGATCTTTGGCCGTGCGCGTGCCGATCACCATGTCGAAATCGTCGCAATAAGCCAGAAGTTTAAGGACGTCTTTCCCGCTGAAAGTGCCGTCCGGCTCGGCCAGGATTATATAATCCCCGGAGCCTTCTTTAAGACATCTGCGCACGGCGTGCCCGTAACCCTGTTTCTCTTCGTTCACGAAAGAGGCTCTGGTCTTTTTTATCTCCTCCACCGTGTTGTCTCTGGAGTTATTGTTCACCACCAGCACGGAATCCACGTAGCCGGAAGCAAAAAAATCTTCTATGGCCGCGCGGACGTTCTCCTGCTCGTTATAAGCCGGAAACACCACGGACACCGTTTTACCGTTCCACATTTCTCCTCCCTACAATTTATCCGCCAGAATGACGTTATGGGCCGCCAGATTCCTCGCGCCGGGCAGCCTTTCCAGGGCCTCTTCCACGGACTTCATCACGGGCAGCAGGGCCCGCGGAATAAAGTCGGCGACAAACCCCAGCCTGTATAAGCGGATATTCTCCCCGCCGGCCGAGCGCAGGGCCGCGCAGATCTCCCTGGCGGGAACAAGCCGCTCCACGCCGTCGTCCCAGGGCAGACGCTTCATGAATATTTTCCAGTAAGGGTTCAGCGGATTATTGTCCCAGACAAGTATTTTGCCGCCGGGCCGGCAGACCCTGAACATCTCGGCTATGGCCGCGGCGACGTTTTCCCTGGAACCAAGATGATGGAACGCGGCCACGCTCATCACCAGGTCGAACGAACCGGGAGCGAACGGCATCTTGCCGGACTCGGCGTGTGAAACCCTGCTGAAACCTTTTTTTACGCATTCCCGGAGCATACCCAGTGAAGCGTCCACCCCGGAAACCTCATAACCTTCCCCGGCCAGACGGAGGGCGAGAGCGCCGGTCCCGCAGCCCACATCCAGGATCGAACCGCTCTTCAGCACGCCTTTTATGAAGTCCACGCGCTTTTCCAGATAGTGGCGCGCGACATGGGCCGGAATGGTCTTGTCGTAGTTACAGGCAAGGCTGTCAAAACCGTTTTCCTTTATTTTCTCAGCCATACGGTGTATTCGCCCAGAGCGCTCTCATTGTAGCTTTTCCTGAGGACTTTCAGCGTGGAAGGATCGGAGAAAATGGTCCGGTACTGAAAAATACTGTTCCAGGTAAGGCCATAAACCACGCAGGACACATTTTTATCGGAAACGGCCTGGATGAACAGTTCCCTGGTTTTTCCCCAATCGCAATATGGATAGGTCTCGGCTATTCCGGCCCGGTACAAAACGTCCTCGGGAGCGATTATCAGGCCTTCCGGAGCATCGGCTTTGACTTTCATCAGAAGCGCCGCCAGCCGCTCTGTATTACCGATATCCCTGCCGTATAGATAAGTTGTGGAATAGTCCGCGCGGGCCTGCGTCAGGTTCAAAGCGCCGGCAGCGGCCAGCGACCCCAGCAGCAGCGTCAAAGCGGCCGTCCCGGCGAAAGAATGTTTATAGCGAAGCCTTAAAAAGACGCCGGCTATAAAAGCCGGGGCCAGGTAAAGTCCGGCGCGCGCCGCGAAATTTTTTATGCCGGCGGCCAGATTCAGGGGCTCAAGTATGGCCAGCCGGCGCAGCTCATGATTGACGAGGTAAATGAGATCTCCCGGCACTTTGATATTATAGAGCCCCCAGGCGGCGATAATTCCGGCATAAAGCGGCCAGGTTTTTTTATCAAAACCCAGCCCCAGGTTCTCTATATGGAAAGCGGCCAGGATGGCGGCAAGAGCGAGCATGGGATAATGATACTTCGGGAAGCCGTAGATCACGCCTCCGACCGCGATATAGCCGAAAAAAATAACCGCGAAAAGTATGGATATAAAATCCATGATCCCCGCCGCGGAGCGGTTTCCGGAGAAAAATCCGGTTATCCGGGAAAGCCCGGGCAAAGCCCCGAGCAGCAGGAAAAAAGGCCCGGCCCAGAGCGCCGTCCGCGCGATCCTGTCCGCCAGCTCGGCCATTAAGGAAAAAGCCCGCTGGTCATAGCCCGTCCGCAGGACAGTGGCGGCCCTGTCAAAGATCAGGAAAAACTGAAGATCGAACAGCCGCGCAAGAACGTACCAGGTAATTAAAAACGCCCCGAACCCGATCGAGGCCGTAGCGGCGGTTCTGACGGCGCTTTTTCCGAACCCGTCTTTAAGCCAGTAAAATATGAAAACGGCGGCGATAAGCATGAGCGGCGTGGACAGCTTGGACCAGAAACCCAGCGCAAGGAGGCCGCCCAGGATCAGATAAGTTTTCAACTCGGGCCGTTCGTGCAGCTTCGCGAAAGCCAGGACGAATAATAAAGTGATCGAGGACAGGATGGTGTTGTCTATGTCCAGGATCAGAGATCCTCTGACCGCCATCGGATTTATCAGAAATAAAAAAGCGGCCAGAAAACCCGTCCGCCAGGCTTTCCCCGGATCCCTGACGGCGGCCCTGCAGGCCGCGTAGATCAGATACAGGTTCGCGATAAAACAGGCCGCGCCGAAGAGCCTCAGATTTTCCCTTACAAACCCGGCTTTGTGCAGAAGTCCGATGAGGAACGTATATAAAGGAGGATGGCATAAAAACACCTGTCCTTCCCAGAGCCCGGAAGCCGCGACCGAAAAGGCGACATCGTCCGCGACAAGCGGCAGATGAAAGGAACCGTAGATGAGCGCCAGATAGACCGGGATCAGTAAGAGCAGATAACCCATCACAGCCAGCCCTTGGGCAGATTTTTCATGATCTCTATGTTCCTGAATTTTTTGGTCGGGCCGCATTTGGAGGTTCTGGCCCACAGAGCCATCGCGGCCAGCCCCTCTTCCAGGCTGTACCGGGGCCTGTAAGAGAAGAATTTCCGCACTTTCTCGTGGGAAGAAAACGCGTATTTCACTTCCAGCCGGGCCTGCAGATGCCGCACTTCGCACGACGGGGCGCCCATGGCCTTGCAGACCTTGCCGATCAGCTCGTTGACCGAATACGGCTTATCAGCGCCGATATTGAACACCTGGCCGTAAGCCCTGCGGTTAAAAACGGAGCCCGCCATTACCGGGGCGATGTCCTTGATATAAGTGAACGCTCTTTTCTGTTTTCCGTCACCGAAGACGGTCAGCGGCTTGCCCGTCATGATCTGGTTCATGAAGATGCCGATGACGTTTCTGTATTTGTCCCTTATGTTCTGCCTTTCCCCGTAGACATTGTGCGGACGGAAGACGATGTAATCCAGGCCGAACAGCCTTTTGGACGCTTTCAGTTCCTGCTCCACGGCCAGCTTGGAGATCCCGTAGGAATCTTCCGGGCACGGCGTCAGCGCTTCGGTCATGGGAAGCTGGTTCTCGCCGTACACAGCTATGGAGGAGGTGAAAGCGAAACATTTCACGTTATGGTTCACCGAGGCGTTGATAAGGTTGACGCTGCCGATGAGGTTGTTCTCGTAATTGAATTTCTTGATGAAGTGGCTCAGGCCTTCGGCCGCATAGGCCGCCAGATGGAACACATATTTGAACTTGTGTTTTTGAAAGATCCGCTTTATCAGCGCCGTGTCCAGGACGCTGCCCTTGATGAACCGGGCGCCTTGCGGGACATTCCCCGCGTAACCGCCGCTCAGGTCGTCCAGGACGACCACTTCCGCGCCTCTCGCCACCAGCTCTTCCGCCACGTGCGAGCCGATAAACCCCGCCCCGCCGGTTACCAGTATTTTGTCAGACATTGCGGCCTCCTGTTCCGTCCCACCTGAGACTATTCTACTTTTTAGCGAACTCGGCGAAAAGCGAATGTATGGCGGCCATGGTCGCGGCCAGGCCGTGATGCTCCATAACATATTTCCTGGCGTTTTGCCCCAGCTTTTCCCCCAATTCCCTGTTTTCCAGAAGCCGGAGCAGCTGCCGGGACAGATCCGCGGCGCTGCCGGTTTCGGAAAGCAGCCCGGTCTCGCCGTCGGTGATAAGTTCGGCGTTCTGCGGCAATCCGGAGGCGACTATCGGCTTGGCCATCGCCATGGCTTCAAGCAGGCTGCGGGAAAGGCCTTCGCCGCTCAGGGAGGGCATCGCTATAACGGCCATTCTGCCCATCAAGCCCCTGGGATCGGCTTCTTCTCCCCAGAAAACGACACGGCCGCCTATTTCAAGATCCGCGGCCAGAGCTTTCAGACGGTCTACATACGCCTTTTCTCCGCCGCCGACAAGAATAAGTTTAAAGGGCGGCCCTTTTTGCAGCGCCATAGCGGCGGCCTCTATCAGGACGTGGAGCCCCTTGTGTTCAAGGAGGCTTCCGATACAGCCGACCAGGGGAGTCTTGTCCTCGCCCGGAAAAGAAAAACCGCCCGCCGAGGGATAAAATTCCCAGGCATCTATCCCGTTGGGGATAACGACGATCTTATGGCCCCATAAAAAACCCGAAAAGCTTGCCGCCACCGCCCCGGAAACGCACACGACCCGGTCGCAGATCAGAAGCGAAAGCCTCTTCTGAAAAGGCGTATCCCAGAGAACCCTTACATGCCAGATGGTTTTAAGGCCGCCGAAAAGCCGGAGCGGCCCCAGAAACAGATTTATCTTCAACTCCTCCGAATGGACTATTTTTATCCCGTATTTGCGCGCTAAGGCGAAAAGCCGCGCGGCGAAAGACAGGATCGTAAAAAAGTTTACGGGTCTTAGGGGCGGAACCCGCAGTATTTCCACCGGGATCTTCAGCTCGGCGGCTTTCCGCGTGAGTTCTCCCTCCTCCTGGCAGAGAAGGACGGGCCTGTACAGGGTCCGGTCCAGATCCCTGAGGATATACCACAGGCTTTTCTGCCCCCCCCTGGTGAGGGAGCCGTACGAGCTGAAAAACAGGATCGGGATCATGACTTTTTTCTCGTCATCCTTATCGTAGACCAGACGGCGGCCAGGAAACCGGGCACAAAGAATACATCGCCGGTCAAAGCCTTGTAAATTATGTAAAGCGGGATCGTAAAAAAACACGCCGGCACTATTCCCAGCCGGGCGGCGTGCTTGAAAAGAAAAAGAAAATAATTCCTTTTGTGGATAAGCTTCCACCTGAACCGGGAATACTTCGCCCTGACCGTGCTCCCCAGATGCCGGTGGTAAACTTTCGCCGCGGGATGATAAAGTATTTTCCAGCCGTTCCACTTCGCCCTGAGCGAAAGATCCAGATCCTCGAAATATACGGGGGAGAACCTCTCGTCGAAAAGCCCCAGTTCCAGGAATTTCTTCCGCGACAGCAGGGCCGCTCCGCCCGAGAAAAAATCCGCCTCGACCGGGGAGTCCAGCGGTTTCGCCGACTTCTCGCGCCGGTAAACGAAAAAACCGAATTTTGTAAAAGTCACGCTCAGATAATCCAGCTCCTCGTCTTCCGGGACGGTTATCATTTTGGCCTGAACCGCGAAGACGTCGTCCCGGTCGAAGCAGCCGGCGAGCAGACCCAGGGCGCCTGGAACCAGTTCCACGTCGTTGTTGACCAGGAACACCAGGGGATGCCGGCAATGCATCATGCCGAGATTGACCGACCTCGCGAAACCGTCGTTCCCGATTTTTTTGACCAGCGAGATCTTCGGCCAGGCGGCCGCGAGGAATTCCGGAGTGCCGTCGTTCCCCCCGTCCTCCACTACGATAATCTCGGTCTCGCCGGGATAGCGCCCGCACTCCGAGACCAGGAAAGGCAGGTTCGCCTCCAGCAGCGCCCGGCCGTTATAGGAGGGTATAAGAATGGAAATGGCCTGCATTTATTTCTCCCGGCCCAGCAGTAGTTTAATACGCCGGAGATACGGTCCCGCCCCGGCATTGGGCCTTCCCAGCAGCCGCCCGAGCCCGCTCCTGAGCGCCAGCGCCAGCAGATTCAGGCAGTTTAAAAGATCGGACGCGAACCAGAAGCCGCAGGTGGTGAAGATCACTTTCTGACCGCGGTGTTTTTTAAAGATCTCCCTGAGCGTCGCGAAGTATTCGCGGCCCAGCGTCCCGCCCGAGCGGTGCCACACAGGCAGCGGCAGAACATAGGCTTTCAGCCCCCTGGCCGCCGCCGACAAAGCGTAGTCCGTCCCGTATAAATGCCAGCCGCGGCAGGTATCGGCGTCAAACCCGGCGTTTTTATAAACGCTTGCGGGAATTATCAGCAGCAACTCATCTACGGTCTGAACCGCGGCCGGTTCCTTAAAATCCATCCTGCCCAGGATCGGCTCCTTCTCCGGGCCGCCATAGACCATTCCCGTGCCGCTGCGAAAAGGACTCGTACCGATGAGGCGTAAGAGTTCCGCGGCCGGTATTTTACGCATCCCGCCCACCCCGGCGATCCCCAGATCCGGAAGTTTTTTAAGAAAAGCCGCGGCCTTCTCCAGCCAGTCATCGGACAGAAAGCGGACATCCTGGTGCACGAACAGCAGATATTCGCCCCGGGCGCGCGCGGCCCCGTGAGCAAGCGCCTCAGCCGCCGACCTGAACGCGCCGCCGGTATTATCCACCTTTATCAGTTCAAAACCGGGCGTCTGCTTTTCCAGACTCTTCAAAAGCCAGTCATTCAGGATCTTCTCGTCGTTATACACGCAGATTACGGAGAAAGCCGGGGGATTCATGCGCCTTTCCCCCTGTAACGCCCGGCGCCCGTGCGGCAGCAGTAGTCCATGACATAGCCGAAAACCGGCGCTTTCACCGCCCTTTTTTCAAAGAACTCAGCGAGACGGTAATACAGCCTGAATTTTAACGCCCGCAGAATTTGCAGCGCGAGGGGCGCGCGGGCTCCCGGGGCGTTGCGCGGCTTTCCCGTTTTCTCTTTCAGCAGCTCTCCGGCCTCTCCGACTTTTATCATTCTCGCGCAGGCGTCTTCCAGGCTTGTGTAATGGTAATGCAGCCCGACGGCGGCTCTGTTGAAAAACAGCGACAGGCCTTTTCCCCCCAGCCGCAGCCCCAGTTCCATGTCCTCAAAGGCCGCGTACGGGAAATCCTCGTCGAACAGGCCGTTCGCCGTCAGAAAAGCCCGCTTCACCGAAAGATTGCTGGTGTAAAAGAACCGGGCCGGATCCGCGCCGCTCCCATCCTCCAGCGCGCCATAGCCGAACTGCAAGCCGCTTGATTCAAGCCATTTCATGAAAGGCGTTATCGTTATTTCGCCTGACCAGGTGGTGTAGCCGAGCATGGCGGCCTCGTCGCCGGGATGCGCGGCGTGCCAGGCGGCGTGCTCCTCCAGCAGCCGGGAATCGGCTATGATATCGTCGCCTATGAAAAGGATTATTTCCCCCCGCGCGGCCTTTATCCCCAAATTCCTGGCGGCGGCCGGCCCCTTGTTCTCCTGGCGCAGGCATGCCAGCTCCACGGGGAAATCTTTTTTCAGGGCCTCAGCGTAGGCGGCTGTCCCGTCGGTGGAACCGTCGTCCACTACGATGATCCCGTAATCCGCCGCGCTGTAAGTCTGCCCGCAAAGGGCCTTAAGGCACTTTTTTAAGGTGTCCACCCTGTTATGGGTCGGAATTACGACCGTCAGTTTTTTATTTTCCATCACTTGTCTTTCATCGCCCACTTTTTCAGCCGGCCGGCAAGCAGCGCCGCCTTGAGGCGCCCGTACAAGCCCGCTTTACGCAGATAAAAAATGTCGTTCAGCATCCGTTGCGCGTAAGAAAGATCCTCGGAGCTGAGCGCGGGCGTATGCATCACCGGCCTGTGTCCTCCGAAATCGGACCAGTTCTCGGTCTCTATGAAGCCTTTGCTTTTGGCTTCATGGTAGAACGGCGTTCCCGGGTAGGGGGTCAGGATC
The DNA here is from genome assembly GCA_001799575.1 of Elusimicrobia bacterium GWA2_56_46. Taxonomy (GTDB): domain Bacteria; phylum Elusimicrobiota; class Elusimicrobia; order Elusimicrobiales; family UBA9959; genus YA12-FULL-51-18. Next base: position 45,058 of record MGTT01000026.1, on the reverse strand, counting down.
GTGACCCCTATGGTTTCCGGCTTCAGCGCGGTCATCAATTTGTATGTCTCATAGATGGATTTCCTGCTTTCCCTCGGCAGCCCCACCATCAGAAGAAAATGCAGCCTCAGTCCAAGCGTCCGCGCCGCGTCCCTGACAGCCTTAAGTTTATCAAAAGTCATCCCTATTTTCGCCTGGGTTTCCATGACCTCGGTATCGCCGCTTTCCACTCCTATGTTGATCCCGGCGCAGCCCGCCGCCTTCATTTTCCGCATCAGGGGCTCATCCAGACGATCCACCCTGGTTTCGCACCACCATTTTATGCCCAGCTTTCCGGCTATTATGAGGTCGCAAATGGCGTGCGTCCTGTCTTTATCCATGGTAAAGGTGGCGTCGCGGAAAAGTATGCTGCGGATCCCGTGGTTGTTGACGATCTCCTCTATTTCCCTCAGCACGTGCCCGGGGCTCCGGTGCCGCCATTTCCGGCCCTGGACCAGGGGATAGGCGCAGTAATACGCGCAGGGGAACGGACAGCCGCGGCTGGTCTGCATTACGGTGGTATTCCCGCCCAGAAGCACATATCTGTATCTGCCGTTGTCCAGCAGGGAACGCGCCGGCAGAGGAAGCGCGTCCAGATCCTCCACCAGCAGATTGGCTTCCATCCGGAAGCCGCCGGCCTCCATATACGCCGTCCCGCGTTTCTCTTCCCCGGAGATCACCTTATCTATCTCCAGTTCGCATTCGCCGTAAATACAGAGGCCGGCCGAACTTTTTTCCAGGATCTCTTGCAGAATAGGCGGATAGGCTATGCCGGTTTTGGCGATTATCTTCCCTTTGAAATACGCGCCCACTTCTTTTAAAAAAGCGCAGTCGCTGTAAAGAACCGGCAAAGAGACCGTGGCTATCACCGCGTCGGCTTGTTTGGCGCGTATAAGTTCGTGCGCCGCCCCGCGGGTAAGGCCCGCCGCGCCGGCGTCTATGATTTCCGCCTGATGTCCCTTGCCGAGCAGCCCGGCGGCCAGATACGCGAGATCCAGCGGCGGCAGAACGACGGCGTTTCCGCCGTCAAAGCCGAGTCCGCCGGCCATATCGCGGACCACGGGGCGGTCCGCGCTTGGAGAATTGACAAGCAGAACTTTCATCTATCCCTCCCTCTTTTGCAAGACAAAAACGATTTCGTTGCCGGCGGCCATGCAGAGCTTGAGCCCGAACTCCAGTCCCGCGCGCTCTCTGAGGAATGAAAGGAACTTTAACATTCCGTCCTGCGTAAAGACATGAAAATGGATGCTGTAACCCGTCTCCATCAACCGGGCCGCTCTTTTGCGCGCCGCTTCCCCATCCTTCAGCTTTTCAACTTTTTCCGCCCACTCCTCAAAATGGCCTTTTCTGGAACCCCCGGGTCCGTCGGTATAGTCTTTCCAAAGATGCTCCAGCGCGGTTTCCGGACGCTCCTTGTCAAAAGTAAACCTTTTATCCGGAAGCGCGAAATAGGCGATGCCGCCGATCCTCAGGACGCGGAACATATTTTTAAGCGCCAGGACGGGGTTTTCGCAGTGTTCAAGAAAATGATTGGCTATCACGAAATCCTGCGAACCGTCCGCTACCGAGGCCAGGGACTCGCCATCGTCCTGAATATCGACGTTTACAAGCGGAACTCCGGCCAGTTCGGGGTAATGCTTCCTGAGTTCCGTCACCGTCAGCCTGTCCACATATTTCGCGCTGGCTCCGCAGGGGAGCTCCAGCGGAAGGCTGAGCGCGCCGATCTCCAGGCCTTCCCCTCTCAGGTATTCGTGGGCTATGGTCTGTCTGCTTATGCCGCCTATAAGTTTCAGCAGCCGGCCGCGGATAAACGCTTTAATTCTCATTTGAGCGGTAGTCCTTCCTTTTTTGCCCATTCTATGGTCCGGCGCACGCCGTCCTCAAGGCTCACTTGCGGAGCGTAACCCAATTCGCGCCGCGCCTTTTCAATGGAGTAGGCCCAATTATTGCGGGGGCGCAGGACAGATCCGAACCCGGCTTTCAACCTGGCCCATGTTTCACTGAACCGTATAAAAATCCCGGACAAGCCGGATTCTTTCCGCGTTTCAAGATCAACCCCCAATTCCCGCGCTATCGCTTCGGCGAGGCGGCCCACCGTGGGGATTTCACCGCCGGCCATAATATAAACGCCGCCGCGTACATTCGGCGCCGCGGCGCCGGCAATCCCGGCGACGGCATCATCGATATAAACGGGATGCCAGCGATGCAGCTTCCAGTTTAAGTAAAGCCACGCTTTATTGGCGGCAAGCACGGCTTCGGCCACGGGCCGGACGAACGACGGGCTTCCGGGTCCGTATACATTGCCCAGGCGCAGGATCACTACTTCCATTTTCAATCCGGCACCGGCCCTGAGCGCAAGTTTTTCCGCCTCTAATTTTGATTCCCCGTATAAGTTCGCCGGCCGGCAGGGCTGAGTTTCCCCGGCGGGGACTTCCTTCGCGCTTACCGGGCCGATCGCCTCTATGCTGCTGATATAAACGAATTTTTTCGCCCCCAGTTTCCCGGCGAGTTCAAGGATGTTGGCCGTCCCGGCCACATTTACCCCGAAAAGCGCCTCTTTACCCGCGTTATAATCTATGCACGCCGCCAGGTGGATCACCACGTCGGCATTTTTTATCAACGGCGCCAAAACCTCAAGCTTGCCTCTATCGGTCAGATCCGCAGCAAAGATGCCGCTCGCTTCCGGGAGGCGTTCTTCGGCTTTTCTCTTGTCCCTGACCAAGACCGCCACGCTGTTATTTTCTCCGGTCAGGCGGCGAACCAGTTCCTTGCCGATAAAGCCTGTCGCTCCCGTGATCAAAACATTCATTTCAGCGTCCTAAGGAACCGTCAAACAATAAATGACACATTTGGAGGCGCAGCTTTGAGCTGGATGCAAGGCGCGACGACGATGGTGTAGCTGGGCTACATTGAGGAGGAGCAACGCAGCAGCCGGCCAAAGATGCGCCTCCCCCGGGGGGCTGACCAATTTTGGGCTGCAACTGCGTCATTCGTCGCTTACATACCAATGGTATGCCGCGCTCCTCGTTCCTTGTTTCGCCACAAAATTGGTCAGCCAAATGTGTCATTTATTGTTTGACGGTTCCTAACATACTTTTTATGAGCTGGCGGAGGAGCCCTCTCAGAATCTTCGGAGCAAGAAGCCACCGCACAAATTCCGTGGCAAGCCCATACTCCCGCGCTTTACTAAAAGTCCTCGCCAAGTTCCGCAGGAGCGCGGCGTCTTTCGAAGACAGCAAGGCGGTCAAATATGCTTTTTTTCTTTCTTCCGAGGTAAACTCCGGAGTATCGGCGTTCGGCTCGAACAGCAGGCCGTCCTCCTGGAGGGTAAAGGGAATGCGTCCGTCGTCAATACGCCCGTTCTTTTTAAAATACTCATAGGCTTTCGTTCCCTTGTACGGAACAAGAATATTCCAGTGCACATGATCCGGTTTCAGCTTTTCGGCGAACCTGATGGAAACCAAAGTCTTTTCCGGAGTATCATACGGCAGCCCGATAATAAATGAACACCCTAGTTTCATTCCGCATTCGTTTACCAACCCGGCCCCGCGCTCGATATCGGCAAGCGTCTCCCCTTTACCGATATGCCCGAACACTTCCGCATCCCCGTGTTCGACGCCGAACTGAACCTCATCGCAGCCGGCATCCTTAAGGAGCAATAAAAATTCCTTGTCTATTTTATCAGCCCGCAGATTGGCCGAGCTCAGCTTATATTTGAACCCTTCCGCGATATAAAGCCGCAGAAAATCCTTGGCGCGGCGTATATCCAGCGAGAAATTGTCGTCCCAGATCATCACTTCCCTGAGCAAAGGCAGCCGGGCCCCCGCTTTTTTCAGCTCATCTATACACGCGGCCGGAGATCTGGGCCGCCACGCTTTTGAATTTGAAAGTTTCACGCAGCAAAAAGAACAGTTAAACGGGCAGCCGCGGCTGGTGATCAACGGATAGACACGAATGCCTTCATGGTCGTAGAACGGACTATAGTCCGGAAAAGGCAGATTCGGCACGTCCGGCAGCGCGGGGCGGATCAGGCGCGGAGCCGCGTTGACGACGGCGTTCTCCACCAGTTCGGAGATGACATTTTCCGCCTCTCCGACAACGACATAGTCGAAACGCGCATCTTTGGAAAGTTCTTCAAAATAGGAAGCCGCATGCGGCCCGCCGCATAACAGCGGGATCTTTGTTTTCTTTATTGTCTCGATCATCCTGTCCGCTTTCCCGGCCATGCAGGAAAACAGCGAAATGCCCGCCACGTCGGGCCTGAAATCTTCCAAGATGCTTTCAAGAGCCGGCGTTTTGGAAGAAAAATGATAGTCCGCCACTTTCACCGTATGCCCGTGCTGCCTCAATACGGCGGCCAGGGAGGCGAGCCCCGCGTGCGGGACGCCGCACACATCCGCTGCCGGGTTAACAAACAACATTTTTCGCATAAGCTCCTTCTTTTACCGGGGCCCGCGTAAACAATGTCCGCGCGGGTTTCAACCGGAAAACGCCGTTCTTTTAATGCCGCTTATCTTTTCCCTTATCAGCTCCTTATCGTAAGCGTCCAGATAGCCTCCGGCCGTTAAGGCGGCCGCGTAACCCGCGAAAAAAACAAAAGCCTCCGCGGAAAGGACGCCCAGATAAACCATGCGGCCCGACGGCCCGGCGAACAGCGCGGCGTTTGTCAGAAAGACCGCCGCGCCCAAAAGCGAGGAAACGACCGCGGGCCGGACAACCGCTTTTCTCACAAGCTCCGCCAGGGAATAGTTCAAATGCCTGTGGAACAAGACCAGGAAATATAACGAACCGGTGGACAAAGAAACGAACGTGGCGAAAACAATGCCGGTAAAACCGAAATTAACGGCCAGCAAAATACTCAAAGGAAGGCCCACGAACAAATTCACCAGCGAAGCTTTCAGTTGAAACTGAGGCTTCCCCATCCCAAGCGCCATCGCGCTCCCCATTCCCGTCAGGTAATTGGCCATATACGCCGGGACTAACAACCGAATGACCAGAACCGCCTTGTCGCAGCCGGGCCCGATCCAGGCGGACATGATCAACGGCGCCGTAAAAAAAACGAACACCAGCAGCGGGATGCCGGTCAGCGCGAGATACCTCATCCCGCGCGTATACAGCTCTCTCAGCTTCCTGTCGTCGCCGTTCGCGGAGATCTCGGATGCGGCGGGCACGATCGCGGAAACCAGCAAAAGCGGCAACTCCCTCGCTTTATCCACGACGGTTTTGCCCAATTGGTACAAGCTTACCAGTTCCACGTTCAAAAAGTACGCGATTATCACTTTATCGCTTTGAAAAGCGAAGATGTTGGTGATATTTGAAAGTTGCAGCTTATACCCGAACCCGATCAGCCTGCGAAGCATCTCTTTATCGAACAAAAACGGGCTTAATTTTAGTTCGGGAAAAAGCCTGAAAGCGATCAGGATATTGGCGAGGGAACTCAGCATCAGCACGATAAAGTTATTGGCCATCAGCCCTACCAGTCCGAAGCCATACTTCAAAAACAAGACCGTGCCTATAACGGCGGGGATCGAAAAGACAAGCGAAAGCTTATTGGATATATCCATACGCTGCAAAGCGCCCTGGATCGCGCCGAAAACACTTACAATATTTGACATCGCGAACAGCACGATCCCCATCAGAAAGACTATAGCGGCCTCATCATGCAGCCGCCGCGGGATCTTGAGGATGGAGAGCAGGGGCTCGATAAAACCCACCCCCAGCCCGATAAGCAGAACCGCGAACAACGAATAAAAGATAACCCCGGTATTAATGAGCCGGTTTATTTTCTCCCGATCGCCTTTGGCGTGGAATTCCGAAATATACTTTACGAACGAGGTTCCGATACCGAGATCTAACAGGCCGAAATAGCTGGTAGCCACCCCCACGAGCGTCCAGATACCGTATCTGTCCAGACCGATGCGGCTTATTATATAGGGCGTCAGAACAACGGCGACCAGGATGCCCCAAAAACGCCCTATCGCGTTAAAGAGCGTATTTTTCACTATTTTATGTGAAAGGCTCTGCGTCATTCTTATATGTCCGCGCCTGCCGCTTCCGCTTTTCCGGCCGCCGGGATGTCTTTATACAGCGCCATGACCAGGGCGGTCAGGAACCAGAACGGTTCCATTACCCTGACCAGGATAAAAGTGTTGACCCCGACCGCCTGGAATAAAAGCCCGGTTATGGACGCCATAAGGCCCAGGCTCAGGGCTTTTATCCACGGCTCCTCGTAAGCGCGGTACACTTTCCGCGCCGTGGAAAAGACGCGATAGATCATCCAGATAAACACGCACAATCCGGCCAGCCCCAGCTCTCCCAATACAAGGGCGTACTGCGTGTCGCCGAGGCCTATGCCCGTGACGCCGGAACCGAGTATCGGATGCTGCGGCAGTTTCTCATAAAGCACCCACTTAAGCGCGCGCACCCTGGTCGCGGCGGAATCTTCCAGCTTCACCTGGCCGGCCGATCCGATGTCCACGATATTGGTGGCGTATTGCCCGGTGTAAGTCATCATGATCCGGTTCTGCACCTTGCCCGCGATGCCGGGCGCCAGCGAGAGCGCCGCCAGCCCTATGCCGAAAAAGGAGGTCATCATGAGTTTCCTTTTGCGGGAGATGGCCACAAGGACCGGAACCATGGCCGCGAACCCTATATAAGACGCCCGTGAAAAGGTCAGCAGAAATGCCGGGAACATGAAGATCATGACGGCGGCCGCCAGGATGAATACGGCGCCGGAATATTCAGTCAGCGCGGCCAGGATAAATCCGAAGACCAGCAGATAATAGCCGCCCAGGGCCGCCGGTTCCGATTCCTGGGGACGGCCGACCGCCGCCTCGAACGGCGCGCTGGCCCTGGCGTCGGATCCGGAACTGTAATAATAGTAATAGGCGTAAACCGTGACCAGCAGGGCCACCACAAAGGCATACTTCAGGTACTTTTTCATCTCCTCCCGTGAATCCAGGATATTGACCGTCATAAAATAAAGCAGGAAATATTCCACGTACTTCAGGACATAGAACACCGAGACCTCAAAACGCACCTCTCCCCTTAATACGCCCAGAGCGGTGGAGGCCACCGCGAGCAGCGTATAAATAAGCATCGGGGTCTGAACCGGGGTCTCGGTAAGGAAAGGCTTGTTTTTCAATACGGCGGCCCGCGCCAGCCACGAAAAGAAGACAATGACCAGCAGAATATCGTCATAACGCAGAACCGCGCTCCTGGAGGCGGACACGCCCCCTAAACTCATTTCGGGCGAAAGCAGCATGGAGAAAATAAGCAGAACCAGACTGAGTTTGGGCGACGCGAAAGCGAAAACGGACACCAGCAGCCCGCCGGTGAAAAGCAGCAGGTACTCGGGCTGCGCCGTAACGGCCAGGAAGCCGGCCGCTATCGCGGCGGCGGCGGCGAGAATAAGCGGGAGGATAGGCATGTTAGCGCCTGGAATATTTGGTGTAGTCGTCGGAATAGGAGTAATAACCGTACTGAGGCCCCATTTCCGACGCGTGAATGCCGTTCAGCAGTACGCCGATCATACGTGCGTTGCCCCCCACTATCTGATCTTTCGCCCGCTTAAGCCCGCCTCTCGCTATCTTGCCGGCTTTGTAGACCAGTACCACTCCGTCCGAGTGCCTGGCCAGCATTATGGGATCTACGAACAAAAGAACCGGCGGAGTGTCGAATACGATGACGTCGAATTCGCTTTTCAGATCCGCCACCAGATCTTTCCAGTTGCAGGAGTCTATTATATCGATGATGCCGCCGGGCGGGGTGCCGGAGTTCAGGATCTTAAGGTTCTCTATGCCCTGGAAGCGCGTCAGGCTGTCAAAATCAAGCCCGCCCATCATAAAATCCGCGCTCTCAAGCACCGTGTCCCGCCACTGCGCTTTGCCGGTCAGCACGTCGCTGAAACCGGGGTTCCTTTTTGAACCGAAGATCTGATAGATGGTGGGGCGGCGCATATCGGCGTCTATCAAAAGCGTCTTAAGTCCGGAATGCGCGCTGGCAAGGGCGAAATTGACGGCGGTAAGGGTTTTGCCTTCGGCCGCGCCGGCGGAGCTGAAAACCACCGAAATACTCTCGCGCGTATTCAAATTGGAGATTATATTCGTCCGCAGCGTATGATAAGCCTCTATCACTCCGGAAGCGTACCGCCGGTTAAGAATAAGCACGCTCCTGAAAGCGTCCACCGTGTAACGCTCTTTTTTGAAGATCTGGATGAGCCAGTTATCCAGGTATTTTTCGCTCATGATATGGGGAATGATGCCTAAAACCGGCAGTTTCAGGAACGATTCTATGTCTTCAATGGTGCTTATCGAAACGTCCAGGTTTTCCAGCAGGAATACCAGCGCTATGGCCAGAAAAAAACCCAAAATTCCGCCCACCAGAAGATTGAGCTGCTTATTGGGCGACACGGGCGACTCGCTGGGAACGGCGGGGTTTACGATGCTCACGAACGAAACCACCGACGACAGGCCCAGCTTGGCCTCTTCGTACTGTTTATTCAGCGTGGTATACAGGTCTTCCTGCATGCGCAGTTCGCGGCTGATGCGGGCAAGATCCAGCTCCTGCGCCGGGATCTCGCCCAATTTCCCCTCCACGACCTGGATGCGCTGGTTGAGTTCTATGACTTCGGGATGGTTGGGCGTGTATTTATCCTGCAGCTGGCGCTTGCGGATCTCCAGATCCGCCAGTTGATTGGCTAAAGCCGCGCCCAGGCCCGTTTTCGGATTTTTCTCCATGAAGTTCTGTTTGGAACGCTCAAGGGAGCGGAGATTTTCCTCAACTTCGGCCTTTCTGGAGGCGATATCCTCAAGCGTTTTACGGCCCTGCTTGCTTTTCTGCTCCAGGTCGTAGTCCCGGTAGGCTTCTATTACGGCGTTGACGATATCGCTGGCTTTCAGCGGGTCGGAGTTGCTTGCCGAAATATTTATGAGGTTGGAGTCCTGCAGACGCTCGGCCTTATAGGAGGCCAGGATCGAATTTACGATACTGTTGTTATGCGCCGGCGCGGCGTTTTCATCCAGCCAGCCCAGTTTTTTGGCCGCCCGGTCTGCTATCTCGGCCGAAGTGATGACCCTGATTTCCGTGGCTACGGCGTTCCAGGGGTCGAATTCCGTAAGATCCGAGCCGGGGATCTTGGCGTAGGCGGCCGGGGGCTGGAATTTGATGATGGCCTGGCTGCGGTAAATTACCGGCTGGAGGCGGGTGTAAAAGATGGTGGAGAATACCGTCAGGCTGAAAACAAGCAGGGCGATCCATTTACGCCGGTTGACGATGCGCCAATAGTCGTAAAGGGTGAGTTCCGCATTCATCTTATTTTCTTGTGACGAGGCCGATAGTAATCGCAAAAGTGCCCAACGTGGCCCAGGGAACGAAGTTGTCGCTTATCCATTTGGCGGCCTTATAAACTCTTTTTCTCGGAACATAGACTATATCGCCGGCGGCCAGGGCGAAATTCTTATCCATGTGTCCGGCCATGACGGCGGAAACGTCCGCTTTTATCACTTCCTCTTTTGTCCTGCCGTCCGCGCCTTTGACGCGCCTGTAGATCCTGACCTGGCCGGCCCTGGGGTAATCGCCCAGGCCGCCCGCCTGCGCCACCAGATCCAGAAGCTTCATGCCTTCCCGGTATTCGAAATAGCCGCCGGAGCGGATCTCCCCGATGATCGCTATTCTGTTGGCCGAGAATTTACGGACATTGATGGTTATACGCGGATTGGCCACGTATTTGGAAAACCGGGCGGTCAGGGTCTTTTCAAGGTCTGCGCTCCGCGCGCCCCCCACTTTGATCGGGCCCACCAGCGGCATATCTATAGTACCGTCGGGCTGAACGGTGACTTCCTTGGAGAATTCCCCCGCCGGAAAAACTTCCACGTTGAGCACGTCCCCCGCTTCGATGAAATAGTCCTTTTCGCCCGGAATCAGCTGGGCAAAAATAACTACCGGAAAAGAGTTAAGGAAAAGGATAAAAGCCGCCGCCGCCGATTTCATTTTCATAATAGTTAATTATATATATATTTTAAAGCCCCTGAACATAGCGGGCCCTGGAAATTACAAAGGATAAAGGCTTAAGGCTAAAGGATTAAGGGAAAACATAGAAAATATGTAAAAGCTTTTTCGCCCTTTGGCCTTTATCCTTTAGCCTTTATCCTTCTCTTCCAGCGCCCTGGCAAGCGACTTAACGAGCGTCCTCAATTCATCCACTTTTTGCTCCATTTCCCTGTCCCTGACCCGCGCGCCCGGCTCTCCCTGCGGCTGATTTACCGGCCCCCTCCCCGCGATAGCCTCCAGCCTCCTGGAAAGCCGGTCAACCCGCTCTCCCAGAAGCCCCTCTTCCGAATTTTTCTTACCGAAGTTCAGATAATAACCGAACAGCGTCAGTACCATTATGAAAGAAAAAAGCATGAAAGAAACGGAGCCTATGAGTATGACGTAATCAAGCCCGGCCAGCATACCGCCGAGTATGGCGACAAGCGAAGCCAGCACTCCGAACAGCAGCGCCTCCTTATTCTCGCTCCAGACGATATTGGCGCCCGCCGGCGCCGAAATCCTTTCCCCTCCCCGCTGAAATTCCGGCCGCACCGGAGACGGGGATTTTTCCGGCCGCGGCGCGCGCGGGCCCGGCGCGGGAGCCCCGGAAAATTCCGGCGGCGCCGGCGCTATAACTTCACGGAAAGATTCCGGCTTGGGAGCGGCGGCCGCGGCCGGAAAGCGGATCTCTCCTTTCAGGCGGTCAAGGAGATTTTTAAGCTCGTTTTCTTTACTCATAGATCGTCCGTGACCGTGCGTCTTTTCTTCTCCAGCGCGGCCAGTTTCTCCTCCCTGGCGGAAAGCGCTTTGTCCAAAGCGGCGAGATTTTTTTCCCTGCCGGAGAGCGCCGTCTCCCTGGCTTCAAGGTCGAGCCTTACCCTGTCAAAAGCCTTTACAAGTTCCTCTTTCCTGGCATTGAACTCTTCTTCCAGCGCTTTTTCCCGCAGTTTTATCTGGCGGGCCTTCTCCGCGTGCTCCGCCTCAAGGGCGCCGTATTTCGCCTCCATCGCCTTGTTTTTTTCCTCCCACCGGGAGAGGATTTCCATCTCCTTACGGCTCACCTTGTCATACAGCTCCGACATTTTGTTCACGTATTTTGAGTTGAGCTGCAATTCCTTTTCGGCGAACTGCGCCCTGAAAGCCTCAAGTTCCGCTTCCTTGCTCTTAAGAATCCCGTTGAGCTCCGCCACTTTCCCGGTATTTTCTCCGCAGGCCTTGTCCAGCCCGGACATGCGCGCCTTGTATTCGGCCCGGTCGTTCTCGAACGCCCGCGCCTTTTCCCTGTATTCCTCTTCCGCCAGTTTAAGCCGGACGGCGCAGTCGGTCTCGTATTCCGCGACCACCCCGCTGAGGGATTTCACGTCCGTTTCGAACTCGTCCATGATGGCCCCCAGATGCACGGCCGCCGGATTCTTATCGTCCCAGAGGCGGGCGAGAAGGTTCTTAAGACGATCCATAAGCTCTATCGGCACGCATTGTATGAGCCTTTCTTTGTTCATATTATCATTTCCTGTTCTTGTACTCCACGATGGCCTTGCTAAGCTCCACTTTCAGCTTCTCTATCTCGGCCATCCGGGCGGCGTGCTCCTTTTCAAGCGCCAGCCGCTGCGCGTTAAGGGAGTTCTCCCGTCCGGAAAGTTCCTGTTTCTGGGCGAACAGCTCCTCGTTGAAGCTGTGGATCTTCATATTGAGGGCGGCATGCTGGGCGTCCAGTTCCGATTGCTTCTGGCGCCAGAATTCCCCTCCCTGGCGCACCAGATTTTCCTTGGCTTTCAGCGTCTCTTCCAGATCCCTTATCCTGTCCGCGTACTCGCTTCTGACCGCTTCCAGGCGGCCGGCGGATTCTTTTTCAAGCTTTTCCTGCCGGATCTCGTAACTTTTTATAAGGGCTTTGAACTTGTCTTCCTGCCCGGCCATCTGCCCCAGGAAAACCGCCGCGGAATCCTGGCGGCTGTTCATAAGTTCGTTCTGCATTTCCTGCGCCTTTAAGTCCGCGGCCTCTATGTAACTTTGCCTGCGGCCCAGTTCTTCCATAAGCCTTTCTTTCTCTTTCCGGAACGTTTCTTCCATCACCAGCAGCTCTTCCCTGTTGTTCCGCTGAAGCTCAAGCATCCCGCTCTCCGCGAGCCGGACCCTTTCCTGGAGCGGCGAGACCGCCCGCGCCACCGCCTCGGATATTATGGAGTTCAGTTCCGCCGCATGCTCTTCTTTGAGTTTGAGCATTTCCGCCTTATGAGCGTGGACTTTCTCCATCATTTCATTAAGGTAGCCGCCCGCCGTACTCTGCGCCGCAGCCAGTTCTTCGCGCATTTTTTCCATGGTTCTTCTCAGCTCTTCATTTTCAACGGCGGTCTGGCGATTCTTGATCCCGTAGTTCTTCTCCATGGCTTCGCAGCTGTTCTTGTAATCTTTTTCAAGATTTTCCCTCAGGGCGTCCGTCTCGGCTTCGAGGCGTTTTTTGCGCTCCCTGTAAGCGGCATCCAGCGCGGCCGCTTTCCCGGCCAGCGCCCCGCTTTCGGCGTGCCTCAGGGCCTCGGCGGCCTGCCGGGCCTGTTCGGACAGCTCCGCTTTCAGCCGGCTTATCTCCTCTTCCCTGGAGGAAACCGAAGCCGACAGCGCTTCGATCTCCTTTTGGGCGTTCTTAAAGTCCTCGCCGGTTCTGGAGAGCATGGTCTCAAGCCGCCCGCTCTGCGCCTGCCAGGTGGTCCGTTCGAATTCCATGCGGGCCGCGGTTTCCCTGTTGAGGGCCTCTTCCTTGGCGGCCAGTTCCGCGTCAAGCGCTTCCCGCCGCGCGGCGTAATCGGCTTCAAGAGCCGCGGCTTTCGCCGACAGTTCGGCCTGGTGAGCGGTCTTAAGTTCCTCCAGGCGCGTCTCCATGGCTTTTAATTTTTCCTGCGCCTCGGAGACCCGCCCGTCCTTGAAGAGGTTCTCTTCCGTCAGCCGGGCTCTCTCTTTCGCGAAAGCGTCCCTTTCCGCGGCCTGCCTCCGGACAAAGTCCGTTTCCAGACGTTCGCGCGCCTGCGCCGCGTTCCTGGCAAGCTCCGCTTCCCTGAGCCTGTAGTGATTTTCCATCGCGCTCTCTCTGTCCGCCGTCTCCTTGGCGAACAGCTGGAACCGCGCGGCGGAATCGGAGTTGAGGGCCTCCTTTTCGCCGGCCCAGTATTTCTCCCGCGTCGCCAGCTCCTGCGCCTGCTTGCGGAACGCCGCCTCTTTCACCGCCAGTTCCTTCTCGAAAGTTTCGGTCTGCGCTTTCAGAGCGGCGGCCTTTTCCCGGTTCAGGGAGTCAAGTTTCTCGTTGAACGCCTCGCGCGCCTTGTTCAATTCCGCGTTGGAATTCTCAACCTGGGCTTTCAGCACGGCTTCCTTCTCAGCCAGCCGAGCCATCAGTTCCTTATGGTGCGCGCCGCTCATCGCGTTGACTTTATTTTCAAGCTCTTTCACCCGCTCGTGCGTCTCCGCCAGCTGGGCGTCTTTCAGACGGCTTTCTTCCATCACTTTGGCCGTCTCAAGGCGCAGCACCGACTCTTTCTCAGCCAGACGCTCGTTCAGGATACGCTCCAGCTCGGCTTTCTTATTCTCGTACTCGGCGGAAATGCGCGCCGCCCGCTCTTTTATCTCCCGCTCCGCCCGGGCCGACGTCTCCGACAGAGCGGAATTCAATTTTTCTTTTTCGGCGCCCCACGCCGCTTCACCGGCGTTAAGACGCTCGCGCAGTTTAAGGATCTCGCCGTTGGAATTACCGGCCTGCGCTTTCAGCGCCTCTTCCTGCTCACGGGCCAGGGCGGCCAGCTTCGCTTTGAACGATTCCCTCAGGCCGGCCAGCTCCTTGCCGGAATTCTCCGCCTGCGCTTTCAGCGCGGCCTCTTTATCCGCCAGCTTCGCCATCAGTTCGGCGTGATGCGCCCTGCGGTCGGACGCGATAGTCTTCTCAAGCTCCTTAAACTGCTCGCTGAGCTTGGTGTATTCCACGCTCGCGGTCTTAAGATCCGAGATCATCCGCGCCTTTTCAAAGGCCAGCGCGGCGGACGCGGAAGCCAGCTTGTCCTCGTACTGCTTTTCAAGCTCCGCTTTCCTGTTTTCATAAACCGCTTTCAGCCTGGCGGCGTTCTCAGCGATCTCGCGCTCCGCGCGGGAAACGGCTTCTTTCAACGCCAGCACCAGCTTGCCGTTCTCATGAGCCAGCGCGTTTTCCCTGGCGCCGGAGCCGGCGCGCAGATCGGCTAATTCCTTATTGAAGCCGCCGGCCTGCGCTTCCAGCGCGGCCGCCTTTTCACTGTTCAACCGATCAATCTGCGCTTTCAGCGCCTCTTCCTGCTCACGGGCCAGAGCGGCCAGCTTCGCTTTGAACGACTCCTGCATACCGGCCAGCTCTTTGCCGAAATTCTCAGCCTGCGCTTTCAGCGCCGCTTCCTTCTCGGCCTGACGCGCCATCGCTTCGGCATGATGAACGTCTTTCAGCTCGCCCATCCGCTTTTCAAGCTCTTTGAGCTTGTTATGCGTGGCCGACAACTGCGCGTCTTTAAGACCCGCTTCCTCCGCTTGACGCGCTTTCGCTTTTTCAAAATTATCCTTCTCAGCGGCCAGACGCTCCGCGAAGTTCATCTCGGCCTGCGCGCGCGCCTGCGCCGCGGTCCTGTTCACCTCCGCCTCTTTAGCGCGGTACTGGAGCTCAAGCGCTTTTTCCCTTTCAGCCATATCCCTGGCGAACAACTGGAACCGCGCCGCGAAATCGGCGGCCAGCGCTTCTTTCTCGCCTGACCAGTATTTCTCTTTAGCGGACAGTTCCTGCGCCTGCTTGTTCAGCGCAGACTCGCGCGCCGCCAGCTCTTTCTCAAAGGCGCCGGCCTGTATCTGCAGGGCGGACGCTTTCTCGCGGTTCAGTTCATCAGCCTGCGCTTTCAGCGCCGCTTCCTTCTCCGCCAGGCGCGCCATCAGCTCTTCGTGATGTTCCCCGCTCATCGCGTTGACTTTGTTCTCAAGCTCTTTCACCCGCTCATGCGTCGCGGACAACTGACCGTCTTTCAGACGGCTTTCTTCCATCACTTTGGCCGTCTCAAGGCGTAGCACCGACTCTTTCTCCGCCAGGCGCTCGTTCAGGATCCGCTCCAGCTCCGCTTTCTTGTTCTCGTACTCCGCCGCCGTGCGCATCGCACGCTCTTTTATCTCGCGCTCGGCGCGGACAGACGTCTCCGCCATCATCGAATTAAGCTTTTCTTTCTCAGCTGTCCACGCCGAGGCCTGGGCGTTAAGACGCTCGCGCAGCTTAAGGATCTCGCTGCTGGAATTACCGGCCTGCGCTTTCAGCGCCTCTTCCTGCTCACGGGCCAGAGCGGCCAGCTTCGCTTTGAACGACTCCTGCATACCGGCCAGCTCTTTGCCGAAATTCTCAGCCTGCGCTTTCAGCGCCGCTTCCTTCTCGGCCTGACGCGCCATCGCTTCGGCATGATGAACGTCTTTCAGCTCGCCCATCCGCTTTTCAAGCTCTTTGAGCTTGTTATGCGTGGCCGACAACTGCGCGTCTTTAAGACCCGCTTCCTCCGCTTGACGCGCTTTCGCTTTTTCAAAATTATCCTTCTCAGCGGCCAGACGCTCCGCGAAGTTCATCTCGGCCTGCGCGCGCGCCTGCGCCGCGGTCCTGTTCACCTCCGCCTCTTTAGCGCGGTACTGGAGCTCAAGCGCTTTTTCCCTTTCAGCCATATCCCTGGCGAACAACTGGAACCGCGCCGCGAAATCGGCGGCCAGCGCTTCTTTCTCGCCTGACCAGTATTTCTCTTTAGCGGACAGTTCCTGCGCCTGCTTGTTCAGCGCAGACTCGCGCGCCGCCAGCTCTTTCTCAAAGGCGCCGGCCTGTATCTGCAGGGCGGACGCTTTCTCGCGGTTCAGTTCATCAGCCTGCGCTTTCAGCGCCGCTTCCTTCTCCGCCAGGCGCGCCATCAGCTCTTCGTGATGTTCCCCGCTCATCGCCAGGCGCTCGTTCAGGATCCGCTCCAGCTCCGCTTTCTTGTTCTCGTACTCCGCCGCCGTGCGCATCGCACGCTCTTTTATCTCGCGCTCGGCGCGGGCAGACGTCTCCGCCATCATCGAATTAAGCTTTTCTTTCTCAGCCGCCCACGCCGCGGCCTGAACACCGAAAGCGTCGCGAAGACCGGCCAGTTCCTTATTGAAATTCCCGGCCTGAGTTTTCAGCGCCGACTCTTTGTCCGCCAGCTTCGCCATCAGTTCCGCGTGATGCGCCCGACGGTCGGACGCGATAGTCCCCTCAAGATCCTTAAACTGTTCGCTGAGCTTGGTATATTCCACGCTCGCGGTCTTAAGATCCGAGACCATCCGCGCTTTTTCAAAGGCCAGCGCGGCGGTCGCGGAAGCCAGCTTCTCTTCATACTGCTTTTCAAGCTCCGTCTTTCTGCTTTCATAAACCGCTTTCAGCCTGGCGGCGGTCTCGGCGATCTCGCGCTCCGCACGGGCGGCGGCTTCTTTCAGCGCCAGACCCAGTTTTTCGTTTTTATCCGCCAGCGCGCTTTCCCTGACGCCCGAGCTCTCGCGCAGCTTATCCAGTTCCTTGTCAAAATCAGCGGCCTGCGCCTCCAGCGCCGAGGCCTTCTCGCGGTTCAATTCATCCGCCTGGACTTTCAGCGCCTCTTCTTTCTCGGCCAGACGCGCCATCAGTTCCTCGTGATGCGTTCCGCTCATCGCATTGACTTTGTTCTCAAGCTCTTTCACCCGCTCATGCGTCGCAGACAGCTGCGCATCCTTCAACCGGCTCTCCTCTATCACCTTGGCCGTCTCAAGGCGCAGCACCGTTTCCTTCTCCGCCAGACGCTCGTTCAGGATCCGCGTCAGCTCGGCTTTTTTGGCCTCATAGTCCGAAGCCAGGCGGGACACGCGCTCCTTTGTCTCCCGCTCAGCGCGGGCCGCGGCCTCCGCCATAGCGGCCTGCATCTTCTCCCTTTCCATGGCCCACGCGGCGGCCTGGGAGCTGAGACGATCGCGCAGCTTGAGAATTTCCCCGCCGGCGGTGTCGGACTGCGTCTTTAAAGCTGCTTCCTTTTCGCGCGACAAAGCCGCTTCCCTCGCGTTGAAATCGCTTCTTTGTTTATTCAGTTCTTTGGTAAAGCCGTCGGCCTGCGCTTTCAGCGCGTCCTCTTTTTCCGCCAGCTTCGCCATCAGTTCGGCGTGATGCGCCCGGCGGTCGGACGCGATAGTCTCCTCAAGCTCCTTAAACTGTCCGCTGAGCTTGGTGTATTCCACGCTCGCGGTCTTAAGATCCGCCACCATGCGCGCTTTTTCAAAAGCCAGCGCGGCCGACGCGGAAGCCAGCTTGTCGTCAAATTGCTTCTCAATCTCCGCTTTGCGCGACTCATATGCCGACTTTATCTTTTCCACACGCTCGGCGGCCAGCGCGCGCGTCTCGGAAAGCTGCCGTTCCTTAAGCCTGTTTTCTTCGATCAGGCTCGCCTTCGCGTCTTCAAAGGCCTGTTTCTCTACGTCCAGCCTCTGCCTGAAATCCGCTTCCAGCAGCGAGCGCACTTCCGCCGCGTTCTTGTCCATTTCCCCGGCTTTCACCCGGTACTGAAGCTCCAGCGCGCTTTCCCTTTCCGCAAGGCCTTTTTCCAGCAGTTGGAACCTTGCCGCGAAATCGGCGCTCAATTCCTGTTTCTCTTTGGACCACTGCTTCTCCCTGGCGGCGAATTCATGGGCCTGCTTCCCGGCCGCCTCGTCTTTCAGCGCCAGCTCTTTAACGAAATTCCCGGCCTGCGCTTTCAGCGCCGCCTCTTTGTCCGCCAGCTTCTCCATAAGTTCCGCGTGATGCGCGCGGCGGTCCGACGCGATGGTCCTCTCAAGTTCTTTAAACTCTTCGGTAAGCCTGGTATGTTCGTCGCTCGCGGTCTTAAGATCCGCCACCAGGCGCGCCTTTTCAAAAGCCAGCGCGGCGGAAGCGGAAGCCAGTTTATCCTCGTACTGTTTTTCAAGCTCCGCTTTGCGCGACTCGTACGCCGACTTTATCTTTTCCACACGCTCGGCCGCCAGCGCGCGGGTCTCGGAAAGCCGCTCCTCCTTAAGCCTGTTTTCTTCGATCAAACTCGCTTTAGCGTCTTCAAAAGCCCGTTTCTCAACGGCTAACTTTTGTTTAAAATCGGTTTCAAGCAGCGAGCGCACTTCCGCCGCGTTCTTCTCCATTTCCCCGGTCTTCACCCGGTACTGGAGCTCCAGCGCGCTTTCCCTCTCCGCAAGACCTTTTTCCAGCAGCTGGAATCTTGCCGCGAAATCGGCGCTAAGCGCCTCTTTCTCTCCGGCCCATTGCTTCTCCCTGGCGGCGAACTCACGGGCCTGCTTCCCGGCCGCCTCGTCTTTCAGCGCCAGCTCTTTATCAAAACTTCCGGCCTGCGCCTTCAGCGCCGCCTCTTTGTCCGCCAGCTTCGCCATCAGTTCCTCGTGATGCGCGCGGCGGTCCGCGGAAAGCTCATCCCCCAGCTCTTTGGCGCGTGCGGCCATTTCACCGAGTTCCGTCCTGACAGCGGCCAGTTCCCCGTTGATCCGCTCTTTTTCAAATTCCAGCGCGGCGGAAGCCGAGGCCAGTTTCTCCTCAAATTGCGTTTCCAACTCGGCCTTTCTGGTTTCGTAAGCCGCCTTGATCTTTTCCACCCGCTCGGCGGCCAGCGCCTGGGCGTCATTTGAAATAACCGTAAGTTCGTTGGTCAGCCTTTCCCTTTCCAGCACCCAGGCTTTCTCTTTTTCCTTGAAAGAGTCGCCCAAAGCCGACAACCGGGCCTCATAAGTCTCCTCTGTTTCGCCCGCTTTCGCGTCCCTGGCCGAGAGTTCCGCCTCAAGAGAAGCGTACTTCTCGTTAAATTCGTTCTGCAGGCGCTTTTTTTCCTCTATAAAAACGCCGTCTTTGGCCCCGGCCTCCCCCACCAGCCGGGCTATTACGGTCTTATACTCTTCCTTTTCAGCCTCGAATTCGGCCAGCTTGGCCCTGAAAGCCTCTTCATTGACGCGGATCTTCGCCATCAACTCCCTGTGATGCTCTTCCCTGGAGGCCGAGAACGTTTTTTCCAGTTCTTTGATCGAAGCGTCGGCGCGGCCGAGGGCCGAGTCCTTGAGCCGGCCGTCCTCAACCAGCCTTGCTTTCTCCTCTTCCATGGCCCGGCGTTCCACTTCCACGCGCGCGGACGCGTCTTTTTCAAATTTTTCCTTGGCGGCTGAAATAATGCTTTCCAGCTCGTCTTTGCGGCCCGAGTAATCTCTTTCGAGCGCGGCAGTGCGCTCTCTGACGGAAGCATCCATATCGGAGCAGCGCTGGGCGAATTCGGCATACACCTGTTCTTTCTGGGTCAGCCAGTCCTTTTCCTTGGCTTCAAGCTGAAGCCTCAGTTTCTCCACGGCCGATTCGTAGGCCGCTTTTTCCTTTTCCAGGTCTTCCACTTTGGCCCTGAAAGCCTCTTCTTTCCTGCTTATAATGTCTATTAGTTCCGAATGGTGGCGCTCCTGCTGCGCGGAGAGCTGCCCTTCCAGCCTGGCCATCTCCTCCTGGGATTTTTTAAACTGCTCGTCGCGCGCGTGCTGCTCGGCCATAAGGCGTTCGCGCTCCGCGTTCCAGGTCCGCTCAAGCGACTTGACCTGGGCGCAATGATCGTTTTCCGCGGAACGGATGCGCTCCTGAAAGCCGCTCTCCAGGAGGCTTTTCAATTTGAGGTAATTGGCTTCTATTTCGTTCTTTTTGCCTAAAAAATCGGTTTCCAGCTCTTTGCGGCGGCCCTCCAGCCCGGCCTCGCCGGCTTTCACCGAAATCTCCAGGGTTTTTATCCGCTCCGTAAGCTCTTTTTCCTTGCGCTGGTAGGACGTGTCCAGCGTGCCGAGGCGGGACTGGTAATCGGCTTCCAGTTCCTGCCGCAGCGCGTCATAACGCGCCTGCGCTTCCGACAGCCTCTTGGCGTACTGCCCCTCCACGTCCAGCAGACGCTGATTCCACCTTTCTATGACCGAATTCTGGTTTTTATCCAGTTCCTCGAATTTGTCCTGGTATTCGTTCTCAAGCTCCAGGCGCAGGTGGTCGAGCCGGGCTTCTTTTTTGAGCAGCTGCTGGATATCAAGTTTGCCGTCGCCGAGCAGGGCCATGGTGGCTTCAAGCTTGGCGTAGAAACTTTCTTTTTCCTCCAGGCTCTTCCCGCGGCTTTTGAACGTATCCTCAAGCGACTGGACTTTGATTTCCAGTCCTTTCCTGGTTCCCTCGGTGATGTCGAGGTTTTTTTTCAATTCGGCTTTTTCTTTTTCTATGGCGTTCAGGCGCTCCAGCGCCCAGCGGAGAGTCATTCTGGCCGTGTCGATATTAGTGACGTCGTTCACCAGCTGCTCAAGTTCATTGTATTCGTTTGCCATAGTTTTCCATTCCTCTGGAGGTGCCGTCTCAAAGGCCTCTGGCCCTCAAACGGCCCCTTATATATCTTCTAATCAAGTGTAATACACAAACCCCCGGCAGTCAATAAATGGAATGTTAAATGATTGTTAACAGATTGTTGCGCCGGGAACGGAACCATGACATTTTAAAAAAATTCGACAAATGAATTCGGGCTCCGGTAACATTTTAGCCGATTCAATTCGGGCTCTACAGGCCCTCTACAGGCCCTTGACAAAACGCGGGAGGGGGGCTACACTATGGAGGAAATACCATTCAGGATTTAAGTTTGAAGAATCCGAGATTAAGAGACATTCCGGCGATCTTGAATCCGCAATCTTCAATCCGGAATCCGGTCTAATCCGGAATCTGGAATCCGAAATCAGGGTTATGGAGGGGTTATGAAAAACTGGAGGACATACACACTCACGGCCGTGGTCGTGACGGCGGCGGGGTTCGCTTACATTAACAATTCACGCGGACATATACCGACGGATCTCAGGGACACGCCGCTTGATAACGAGGCGCTGGATTCCCGGTTTGCCGCCACGGAAAAGGGTGGTGTAACCGTCCCGGTTCCCAAAGCCGCTCCTTCTGCTAACGACAATACGGCCATAGCCAGAAAATTACTCAGGGATCTTCACTCCAAGACCGATAATAATTACCGTTATATAACGGCAGGCCGCTTGCGCACTATGGCCCAGGACAACAGGAAAGATGAAGAACTCCAGTTTTCTATCGCCTTAGGGCTGCTTGAAGAACTCGGTGGCACCGATAATATCAGTTATAGTCTGGTTCTGGTCGGACATATGGAAGATATCGCTTCCAATTCGCCATTTGCTTTCATTAAAAACCTCGCGGTATCGGGTGTAATGCGCGAGCGCACGAAAGATAATATTGACTATAGCGAAAGATGTATAAGCTCAGCCGTGAGAATAGCCAAAGGGGCTTCATCGGATATAAAGGCCATGTTGAAAAAAATGTTGTTTAAGGAACTTCAGGATAATGACAACGTGCATCATTCACGGTTCATTCAGAACAAGATAGACGAATTGAGCAACTGAGCCTATACTTAGCCTGTTTGTTCAAAACACAAAAGCCCGCTGAAAGGCGGGCTTTTGTGTTCCTGTTTTGTTGTGGTCATTGATGAGAAGAACATTGCGGACGGGGTCGTGCCGGCGGAATTATCGCTTATCAGAGGATTTAGAGAACCGGGAGAAATGGCATACGCCGCGTTAATTTTATAGAATTTACTGCGCACCCCGGAGTTATGAAGAAAACGCTTTTTCTGCTTTTTTTCCTCGGTTTTTTCGTACTGTCAGCTTATTTGCTCTATCCTCTTGCCCTCAGGACTTTCTTCCTCGTCAAAGGCACTGCGGAGATAACTTCCGAACTTGCCGACCGCGCGGCCAGGCCCAACACGATGCTTTTTCTGGTGGCTAGAAACGAGGGTGGAGTGCCCGTGGCGGTAAAAAAGATCATTAATCCGGTTTTCCCCGTAAATTTCCAGATGACGCCCTCCAACCTCATACTCCCGGACGTCCTCACCAAGAAAATCTACCTGGAAGCTTTCGTTAATAATCACGGCAAACTTGGCGTGTTCAGGCATGGAGATTTGATGGGTTCCCTAAAGAGCCCTCTCTTCGTCTTCGGCAAAAAAGCCGTGATCACAATAGACACTCCCGCAAAGTAAAGGACGAAGGATGAGGGATAAAGGCTAAAGGGCGGAAAAAAACCTCATGCTTTCCGCATTTTTTCCCTCATCCTTAAACCTTTAGCCTTTCTCCTTCCGAAAATTGCCATGGATATTTTTATCCACGGATTTTTTCCATACGATACGACTTCAATCGCAATTTTCGGGCTGATGGGTCCTAAGACCCGCCTGACGCGGGGCCATTGGGCCCCTGTCTCCCCGCTGGATTATTGTACACTATGAAAGGAGCGCAGGGGGGGAGATATGACCTGGGAAGAAATAGATAAAAAATACGACAAAGAAAAGCGCAGCATCCCGTTGTTCGAACGGGCGCCCGCGCTTGAAACAGATTGGGGCAGACTGGTACGTTCCACCGATAAACTGGTCTGGCTGTTCGCCATGTCCGGCGGCGGAAAATCCGGCCAAAAAAAAAGCGGACAGCGATTAGCGGACTAACAGTCTGCTAATCACTATCCACTGACCACCGCCGCTTTTACCAGCCCCCTAATCTGCTGACGCCCATATAGATGAGCGTGGCGCCTACCAGGGTCAGCAGGAATCCCCAGTTCCTGCGGTGCAGGGAGACATAGGAATCGTTAAGCAGGGTCTCTTTGAGCACCCTGTTGACGCGTTCTATCACATCAGGCCTGTAGATATAACCCAGCCCCAGCAGCAGTATCAGAAGTCCGAAGAACAGTTTAAGATACGGGTTGATCACTATCATAATCCGCGGCCCGGCGCGCTGCGCGCCGGCGGCCGTTCAAAAATTAAAGCGGTTCATCGCTTCGTCCAGCCCTTTTTCAATGACCGTCAACAGGGCCTCAAATCCGCGTTCCAGCGCCGGCGCCAGCCCGGCTTCTTCTTCTTTGGAGAAATGCCCCAGCACAAAATTTTTCGCGTCCATTCCGGGCGGCCTGGGACCGATGCCAAGCTTGATCCTGCCGATCTCCTGAGTGCCCATGGCCGACACGACCGAGAGCATTCCGTTATGTCCGCCCGCCGAACCGCCGCGCCGTATTTTTATCGCGCCGAACGGGATGGACATATCGTCATAGACGGCCACAATCCCCGAAGCCCGCACTTTATAAAAATCCGCCAGGCTCCTGACAGCCAGGCCGGAATTATTCATGTAGGTCGCGGGTTTTAAAAAAAAGATCCTGGCTCCCCCCAGTCTGGACTCAAAACACTGCCCCAGATCTTTCCAGGCCCGCCAGCGCCCCTGTGGATCCGCGCGGACGGCCCGGTCCGCGAGCAGGAAACCCATATTATGCCTGGTGCGTTCGTATTCCCGGCCCGGATTGCCCAGAGCCGCGACTATATAGACCTTTTCTTCCATCATAAAAGCAAAGAGCGGGAGCCGGCCAGTGTATGACCCGCTCCCGCCCCGGAAAGCTTACTTCTTGGGTTCGGCTTTCTTCTCTCCGGACTTCGCGGCGGCCCCGGCCGCGGGTTTAGCCCCGGGCTTGGCCGCGCCCTCGGCGCCTTCCTCTTCTTTCTTGCCTTTCCCCGCCACGATCTCCGGCTCCGCGGCGGCGGCTCCGGCCGCGGCCCCGGCCGCGGCGACGGGCGTTTCAACCACTTCTTCTTTCGGCGCCACGATGCTGACGATAATATGATTCGGGTCGTCCAGGATCTCCACCTTATCGTGCTTTATATCTTTGACGCGTATCGCCTCGCCGAGCTTCAGATCGGCGATCCCGACTTCTATCTCTTTGGGGATATCGGTCGGCAGACAGAGGACGGTGAAATCCCTCATCGCGTGTTCAAGCAGACCGCCCTCGGTTTTCACTCCGAAAGCCTCTCCCACGATCTTGACATGGACTTTGACCGTGATCTTCTCGGTCAGCGAGATCCTGTGAAAATCCACGTGTATGACCTTGTCGCTTACGACATGGCGCTGGACTTCCTTGATGATGACGTTGTCTTCCTTGCCCGTATACTGCAGCTTGAGAACGGCGTTGGCCCCGTGCTTGAGGAGGCTGAGCATTTCCTTTTCGGGAACAGCGATCTGCTCCGGCGGTTTCTTCAGCCCGTAGACTACGGCGGGGATTATCCCCTCCAGCCTGAATTTACTCAGAACGCCCCTTACCCCGGCTTTTTCCCTGAGCTGCGCCGCCAATTTTAACTGTTCCATACTTCCTCCTGATTACTTGAAAAGTTCGCTTATAGATTGGCCCACATGATTGCGCTTTATGGCTTCCGCCAGAAGCGCGGCCACGGATATCACCTTAATTTTAGCACTTTTTGAGGCGTTTGCGGGGATCGTGTCCGTAATTATCAGTTCTTCTATGGGGGAATTATGGATCTTTTCGATGGCGTCCCGCGACAGCACCCCGTGGGTGCAGGCGGCCGTGATACTGGCCGCGCCGTGCTCTTTTATGGCGTAAGCCGTCTGCACCAGCGTTCCGGCCGTATCCACCAAGTCGTCGAAAATGAAGCAGTTCATCCCTTTGACGTCGCCGATGATATTATAAATCGTCGCCTCGTTGGGGCGGGGCCGCCTTTTGTCTATAATGACCAGGCCGGCGTTAAGGCGCTTGGCAAAAGACCGGGCGCGCTCCACGCTGCCCACGTCCGGGGATACCACGACCATATTCGTCAGGTCCCTGTTCTTGATGTGTTCCAGGACCACGGGCCTGGCGTACAGGTGGTCCAGCGGAATGTCGAAGAAACCCTGGATCTGGGCCGCGTGCAGGTCTATGGTGATCACGCGGTTGGCGCCGGCGGAAGTGATGAGGTTGGCCACCAGCTTGGCCGTGATGGCTACGCGGGGCGCGGGCTTACGGTCCGCCCTGGCGTAGCCGTAATAAGGCAGGACGGCCGTAATGCGGCCGGCCGAAGCCCGCCTCAGGGCGTCCATCATGACCAGCAGTTCCATGACGTTCTCGTTCACCGGAGGGCAGGTGGGCTGGATAACGTAACAATCGTTGCCGCGCACGTTCTCCAGAATATGGACGTCTATCTCGCCGTCGGCAAAGCGTCCTACTCTGGCTTCCGAAAGCGGAACGCCGAGAATAGCGCAGATCTTCCGCGACAGTTCCGGATTAGCGCTGCCGCTGATCACCTTAAGCGCCCCGGTCTTCCATGAATCGCTCATATGAGTGTTACCTCTTTTTCAGCCGTTTGACCACCTGCCGGGCGCGCGCTATGGCGAGCGTTCCGCCCGGGACGTTTTCCGTTATGGTGGAGCCGGCGGCGGTATACGCGCCGGCGCCGATCTTTACCGGGGCCACCAGATTCGTATTTGAGCCTATAAAGGCGCCGGCGCCTATTATGGTCTTGTTTTTTCTGACCCCGTCGTAGTTGCAGGTTATGACGCCGGCGCCGATGTTGACCTTTTCCCCCATCCTGGTATCGCCCACATAGCTGTGGTGGTGCATCTTGGAGCCGCGGCCTATGCGCGATTTTTTAACCTCGGCGAAATTTCCGACCTCGGCATCCGGCCCCACATCCGAGGCGGGGCGCAGGCGGGCGAACGGCCCTATAATGGAGCCGGTTCTGACCCGGCTTGAAGTCAGGCAGCACGAAAATTTTATTTCCACTCCGTCCTCTATCCGGCAGTCCTCGATGACCCCGTAAGGGCCAAGACGACAGTTCCCGCCTATCACCGTCGCGCCCTTTATATGCATGCCGGGCTGGATCACGGTGTCCCTGCCTATCCTGACGCCTTCCTCGATATAAGTATTATCCGGATCCACGATGGTGACGCCGTTTTCCATAAGCCGCTGGAGGACTCTTTTGTTGATCATTTTGTAGGCTCCGGCCAGGTCTTTCCTGGAATTGATGCCGGTTATCTCGGTTTCGTCGGAGGCCTTGAACGCCAGGACTTTCCCGCCCGCCGCGAGGATATTCTCCACCGAATCGGTCAGGTAGTATTCCCCTTTGGGGCCTTTTTTTCCGAGAGTTTTAACGGCTTTTACCAGCGCGGAAGTTTTAAAAAAATAGGTTCCGGAATTGACTTCTTTCAGGGCCAGTTCCGCGGGGGAAGCGTCCGAGGCTTCCACGATGGACTCAACGGCGCCGGCCTGATCCCTTTTAATTCTACCATAACTGCCCGGGTCGGCCAAATCCGCCGTCAGGATCATGCAGCCGGGGCGTTTCTTCAAATAAGCTGTCCGCATCTTTTTAAGGGTCTCCGTCTTAAAAAGCGGCGCGTCGCCGCAGAGAACCAGAGTATGCCCGGACTTTCTGATCTCCGGCAGGGCCTCCTGCGCGGCGCGGCCGCTGCCTTTCAGCAGTTTCTGGGTGACGAAAACAACCCTGGCGGCAACGGGATCCTTCTCCAGGTGTTTCCCGAGGACTTCCCTTACCAGCCCGGCCTTATGCCCCACGACCACGACTATTTTGGAGGGTTTAAGGGCCGACACTTTCTTTATCACGCGCGCCGCCAGCGGCAGATCGCCCAGGACGTGGAGAACTTTAGGCAGTTCCGACTTCATCCGCGTACCGAGTCCGGCGGCAAGTATTAGAACGCAAAGGCTTTCATTTTCGGGCATAAGCGATTTGGAAAAATAAAATCTCAAAACAAGCGGATGGGATACCGAAACGACCTGGGTATATTTTACAAAATAGGCGGGACGGGAAGAAAGGAATCTATCAACTTGCTTTTTTCAGCACGGGAAAATTTTTTTATTTTGGCCTCGAGTTTCGAGGCGCTGGAGCGGGTCCTGCTCTTTTTATGCCAGACCAGCTTCACGGGGCCGAAAGAGGCGGTATACTTAGCGCCCCTGCCGGAGTTGTGGTCGGCGATACGATCTTTCAATCTGTTGGTTATGCCGGTATACAAAGCGCCGTTGGCGCAGCGAACCATATAAACGGCCCAGGTTTTAGCTTGCATTCAAAGATAGACCCGCGATGCGATGGCGAAGAGCTGCTCTCTGCGGCCCGGCAAATTTTCCGGGTTCAAACTCATCAGCGAAGCCTCGGATTCGCGGGTAAAACCACAACTAATAAGCGTGCGCAACAACTTCGTCCGTGCGGATGGAACATCCACTACCATCCTCCGGTTATTGTTAGCCGCTAAATGCTTGACCAGCAGCGCCGCGCCATCGGCCGTAGCGGCGACAATGGGTCCGATCTGGCTGGTTTTCAAGCCATGCTTTACCAGGCCAAACCCAACGATCTTCTTATCTTCTGTCAGGGTACAACACCGGCTGGCACGTTTCAGGCAAAGATCCAGGACGTCCCGCCTTGCGCCCCCCATTGTCATTGAGTCCAGCGCATGAACAACTTCAAGGTCAGACTTGTTAAAAGGCTCAACTTTATATCTTGTCGTCAGAGCGGACGTTTTCATAGAGAAACTATCCGCCGCCAGACGAGTGACCCCGCCCGTAACTTTGAAACCGATTTTGGAATAAAGCGGCAGTCCTTCTTTCGTGGCGATCAACGCTATCGTTCCACCGTTAGAACTATGCGCCACATGGCTGACTAAATTTTTAGCGAGGCCGCGCCTTTGATAAGACGGCTTGGTTATCACCATTCCAAGCGATGCCAAAGCGGAACCATACCGGAGGATCGTCGCGCTGGCGACAATTTCTCCGGTTCTGCAGCGATAGCCGTAAACAGCGCCATTGCCCAGGCGAAGAAGATCCCGCCAAGTTTCAATAGTAGTAGTCCAGCCTACGCTTTTAGATAATTCCGCGAGGGCCGTAGAATCGACATCGGTAAACCGGCATAAATTTAAAGCGTCCATATGCGCCTAGCTCCCATCATATTGCCGTCCTCGTCGTTATCTATATGGATATCACCGCCGATAGAGATTCTAGCAATTTAACCGAAGCGCGTTTTCAAAGAGCCGACACCCCCTTTAACACGCGGGGGCTTTATACTATAATTTTCTCGGACGGAAAAATCAGGAGGAGAATATGAAGATCTTTATTTCAATACTGACGTTCGCTTTATTCGCGGTTTCATGCGAAAAGCGCGCCCCATGGGCGGAGGAATTGGCCAAAAAAGACAAATATGCCGAGGCCATTACGAAACTCTCGCAGGCCAAAACGGAAGAAGACCGTTTCTGCGCTCTCAATGCCGCGGAAACGGAAGCGTACAACGCGGGCAAAAAAGACGAGGCCGGGCGATACGCCGCGGAACAGGCCGGGTTGCTGCCCAAATACAGGAAAAACTGGAATTACGGGAACGCCGTCCATGACATCAACAGCGTTCTGGGCCGCATCGCGCTGTCGGAAGGAAGAACGGAAGACGCGAAAAAGTTTCTCCTTAAATCAGCCGACAGCGACGGCTCGCCCCAGATGAATTCATTCGGCCCAAACATGATCCTTGCCAAAGAACTTCTCGAAAAGGGCGAGCGGGAGGCCGTTCTGCAATATTTCAAAAAATGTTCCCGTTTTTGGAAAGGAAGCCACGGGGAGCTGGGCGAATGGACAAAGCAGGTCGAGGCCGGCCAAACGCCAGATTTCGGCGCCAACCTCCTATATTGAGGCCAAAAGGAGCCAGGCTCCTTGGGGCACTCTACATCCTTTCAATATTTAAAAAAAGGCTGACCTTTGTACTTAGCACGGGCGTCTATGAAAACCTTTCCGTATAATTTGGAGCTGGCATCAGTCACATAAAGCCAGCCTCCGGTATCGTGGACAAAAGATGAAATGTCATCCGCTTTCATCTTCTTTATAACCACGCTTTTACGGGTTTTTGCATAGCCCGGAATTTCCAGGCTCGGGATATCTTTCAGATAATCCGGAACCAATTCCTCCAAAGCGGAGGGGGCTCTGCCTTCCGTGTCGGCATAATACATCTGCAACGCGGCGCGAATAATAGTCATTTGGGTATTGGCCAAGACTTTCCGTCCATAATCTTTAACCAGTGTGGTCCGGGCGGAATCAATGTTCTTCCGGAGTTCTATCGCGTTTTTTTCATTACTGGCTTTAATCAGAGCCGCTTCTTCCCTCAGTTCCCTAAGCTGTTTCTCCATATCGGCTATCCGGCTCCTGATTGCACGGATTTCAGGAGATTCGGTTTTTTTCGGCTCCTGGGCCAGCGCTGGCCCAAGCGGTAAAGCCAAAGTGCAGAATATTGCGAGCGTTTTTATTAAGTTCATAATCTCCTTTTGCCGGTTCGGGGGACGCTGATAACCAAATGATCGATTACTGATTTCCCCCTTGTCCCAACTTGGATATCTTAGCCTGAAAACTTCAGTTGAAGTTTTCCGCCCGCATAGCGGGCGCCCTCCGGGAGGCATACACCTCGTCGGGCCAGGCGCGCATAGCGCTGGGCCCGACGCCCGCTTCGCGGGGAATCCTGCAGAATAATTCTGTCCGCCTGATTTCCCTATGGAAACCGCTTCCAACTGCAGGATTCAGGTTAGCGAATGGGCACGAACCGCGTCCCGAGAAACACGCGGACGTATGACTGCCTAAAAATCCTCCCGGACATGGATTCGAACCATGAATAACGCCTCCAAAGGGCGCTGTGTTACCATTACACCATCCGGGAATAAAACCGGCTCGGCCGACTCTGTGCGCAATACGCGCCTCAGAAAACCGAATATGTGGGATTATTTTACCTTATTTGGAAAAGGGTTGACCCTGAAACCGCGGTTAAAATCGGCTTTGACCGGCAAGCCGGCGATGAAAACATACACCGTAAGTTTCAGAAAGACGAAGTCCGAAGGATGAAAAAAACAGACACTAAAGACTTGAGGGTTTTTTTGCCTTTCAGCCCTCATCCTTCAGCCTTCCGGAAATCGCCGCGATGTCCGGCTTATTCTTCTCCGGCGTAGGCGGACTGCGCGGCCGGAGCGCCGCCTTTCGCCAGCTCCTCGTTATAAGTCTTCAGGACGAGCTGCTCAAGCGTATGCCGGAAGTCGTTGGTGATGGGATGGGCGATATCCTTATAAGACCCGTCCTTGATCTTCCTGGAAGGCATGCACACGATAAGCCCCTTATTGCCGTTGACCACTTTCATGTTATGCACCACGAACACGCCGTCGAACGTTATCGTGGCGAACGCTTTCAGTCTGTCCTCGTTTCTCAGATGTATCCTGACCTCTGTTATCTCCATGATGATCCCCCCGTGTTTATAACGCCCCCCACCAGCCGGCGTTTGTCCGCTCAAGGCGGACACACCGGTAAGCAGCCTGAGCCCAACACTGTAATTTTAGCAAAAATTCAGTAAAAAAACCCTGTAACCCGGTTTTTTTAAGATTTTTAGGATTTTAGAGGCGGCAAAACGGGTTTCCGCCAGGGCGAAAACCGAGGCGCCCGATCCCGACATCAGCGCGGCGGACGCTCCGGCTTCCATAAGCCGTTCTTTGGCGAGTCTTACGGCCGCATGGCCTGAAAGGACAGGTTCCTCCAGACGGTTGAAGAGCAGGACTCCCCAGTCCTTGAGCGGCCTCCCGGCCTCAAGCGCCTTTATAAGGAGGCGGAGTTTTTTGAGATTGGAAGAAACCTCGCGGCGCGTAGACGGGCTCAGCGCCCTGTAAACGGGGCCCGTAGCCACCGGCACGCCGGGATAGACCAGCACAATAAAGGGAAAGCGGCCTTTCGCTTTAACGGGCTTCAGGATCTCGCCCCTCCCGGTTCCAAAAGAGAAAGCGTCTCCGGTCAGGAAGAACGGCACGTCGGAACCCAGTGAAAGCGCTATAGCTTTAAGTTTTTTACGATTAAGCGCCGGATCCACTCCGTAAAGCTTGCATAAGCCTTTCAGGGCCGCCGCCGCGTCGGAAGAGCCGCCGCCCAGGCCCGCGCCGGCCGGCACTTTTTTCACAAGTTTTATCTCTACGGCCGGATTTATCTTAAAAGCCGGAAAAAAAGCCGCGGCGGCCTTGTAGACGATATTGTCCTCGGCCCTTAACCCGGCCAGGTCGGCCTGATTCACCACCTTCAGTCTTATGCCCGGTTTTTCCGTTTTAGCGAGGGTCAGTTCGTCGGCCAGGGAGATACCGGCGAACAGCGTCGCCAGGTCGTGGTAGCCGTCCGGCCTTTTGCCCGTAACCTCAAGAAAGAGGTTTATCTTTGCCGGCGCCTTGACGCGGATTTTGCGGACCATAACTTTTTTGAAAATTATTTACTCTCTGCCGTCCACTGACCACTGAACACTGGCCACTGCGCCCTTACGGCGCCAGCGTATTGAAATCTTTCAGATTTATCTGGTTTTTGTCCAGCACCACTTTAAGCGAGAAAAAAGGGAGTTTGAACTCGATCGTCTGCGGGATCAGGTAGAGGTTTTTAAGAAAATAATCGCCGAACCGCACCGACAGCTTTTTTTCTTTCAACGGAACCAGTTTTTCCACGTTGAGATCCCCGTCCAGATACACATTGCGGACGCCGCTCAGGAGCCGGTCAGAACCCCACCCGTTTTCCAGACGGGCGCCGGAGAGAAACTCCCCGGACAGGTAGTCTTTAAGTTCCGCGCCCATCAGGGCGGCCCAATAGCCGAAAGTCTCCTCGTCCAGGCCCTTAAGCGAGGCCGCGTCCATCGCCACTTCGTTCCCCTCTATTCTTATCTTCCACATCGGAGCCATCAGCGGCCCCACCAGCGTGAACGCGAAATTCTCCGGCGCGGAAAAACGCAGCACGCCGTCCAGTTTTATTTTTTTACCCTTGAAAGAGGCGTAGACCTTGGCGAACGCGGAAAACTCTTTTCCGTTGAGGTTGAAAGCTTTCAGCAGCCCGCCGGTCAGTTCCGAAGCTTCGGAATCCGGGATCTGCCCGCGGA
This sequence comes from Elusimicrobia bacterium GWA2_56_46, assembly GCA_001799575.1. Classification (GTDB taxonomy): domain Bacteria; phylum Elusimicrobiota; class Elusimicrobia; order Elusimicrobiales; family UBA9959; genus YA12-FULL-51-18. Next base: position 13,250 of record MGTT01000026.1, on the reverse strand, counting down.
CGTCTTTCATCTTGCCAAGGACGGCCTTTCTTTTGTCCCCGCGCTCCATCAGCGCGGCATTGCCGTAGGCGCGCCAGGCGCCTTTCCAGTCCGCGGAGGCGGAATAAATATCGCCCGCGTGCTCCCACAATACGGCGTCGTTATATATAAGTTTGAGGGCTTCTTTTATCTCCGCCAGCGCGGCGGGATATTTGCCCTGTTTAAAGTGAACCCAGGCGATGGAATCCCGGTATGCCCCGTTGGCGGGATCGGCTTTTACCGCCTTTGCGATGAGCTCCTCCGCCTCCGCCAGCTTGAGCCCGCGATCCGCCAGCGCGTAGCCCAGATAATTGAGGATGTTGGCGTTACCGGGATCCTTGACCAGCAGATACCGGAAGTTTTCCTCAGCCGCCGGCATATCGCCCTCGCGCTCGCTTATGACGGCGTACTGGAGCCGTGCTTCGGGGTAATCCGGATTTTTGGCGATTATGGCCTTGAGCAGTTCCACGGCTTTGGCGGTCTTGCGCGTGTCGTCGTAGCCCAGGGCCAGAAAATAGGCTATCTCCGGGTTGTCCGGCCATCTGTCGCGCGAGTCCTCCAGCAGTGCTATGGCCCTGTCGTAACGCCCGCTCTGGGTGTAATAGTAACTCAGCCTCAGCGCCGTTCCGGGATTTGACTTCAGGCTCTTTGAGGTTTCGAGGTAGCCGGCGGCGGCCGCGAAATCCCGCCGGGTCTCGCTGATCACGGACAGCCAGAAGCAGGCGGTGGGGTCTGTCTTGTCCAGTTCGTGGGATTTAACGAAATACTTTTCCGCCTCGGGGAGGTTAGAGACGTCCGGGGAAGTGTACAGCTCCCCGATATGGTTCAGCAGTTCGGCATTCTTTCCCTCGACAGCGAGTAGTTCCACGTATTCGCCCAGGGCCGCGGCCGTGGCCTTAATGGTTTCGTAGTAATTGGCCAGCAGATACCGGGGCTGGGTGTACATCGGATCCGCTTCTTTGGCTTTAAGCAGGCGGGCTTTCATCGTTTCGTAATCTTTTTTGGCGTTGTAAAGCAGGGCCAGCTGATACTGCACCTCCGCCTCTTCGTCCGGCTTGAGGCGCAGATATTTTTTCAGGTACTCGATGGACTTGTCGGGATTTTTGGCGCTCCAGAGGCTGGCCAGCTGATAGACCGCGTCCGCGTTTTCCTTGTCCAGAACCGAGGCTTTTTCAAAAGCGGAGCGCGCGGCTTCAAGATCGCCTTTCGCCCACTGCACATTGCCGTAAAGCACCCAATTCTCCGCGGAACCGGAATCCACCCTCACCACATACTTAGCCCATTCCTCGGCGTCGCCCACCTTGCCGAGGTGCAGGGCCAGATTCAGGGCCTGTTTATGGACGAAGACAGACTGCGGATCCAGCAGCATGGTGGCCTTGTATTCCTGCAAAGCGGAATCGTAACTGCCCTTGCGCTCCAGCACCAGGCCGTTCATGAAATGCAGATAAGAAGCTTTGTCCGAAGCCCGCGCGGCGGCGTGACCCAGGCTTAAAAGCAGTAAGACCGACGAAGTGATTTTTTTGCCCATATCATTCTCCAGATCCCGGCCCGCCGGCCGGCTGTCACGCCGCTATTGTTTTTTTCATCAGCACCGCGGCGTCCGTGTTATTATAGAATTTTGGCCTCCGGCCGGCCACTTTAAAACCCAGTCCGGCGTAAAGCGCCAGGGCCGGAGCGTTATGTTCGTTGACTTCCAGGTCCACTTCGGAACAGGCGTTTTTTTTGGCGTACTCGTCCAGCTTCCCGATGAGGGCCGAGGCCACACCGGTCCGCAGCGCTTTGACCGAGACCACCACCGAATTGAGCTGAACCTGCGGCTTCAGTATCCAGAAATTTATAAACCCCAGCGCGACGCCGTCCGACCAGGCCGCGAGCGTGACGGAAAATTTCTTTTCCTCCTCCGCGGCAAGGCCCTTCTCACCCCAGGCGGGATAGCCTGGATGCTCAGCCTCCAGGGCCGCCAGGGCCGGCAGATCCTCTTTACGCGCGCGCCGTATCAGCATGATTCCCCAACTCGTACTTCGCCGGTTTCAGATAGAGCGGGGAAAGATCCCTGTTCCTCAGAGCGAGGCCGGTCTTTATCACGAACTCCGGCAGTATTTTTGAAATCCGGGGCGGCGCTTTCCCGCACCCGGACGGAACCAGCGCGTAGATCTCCGGCTTTTCTTCCGAATCGGCGATCACATACAAGTCACGCCCCGCCGCCTTGAGGTACTCCGCCATTTCCACATCTTTAAGCCAGCGCGGCGGCCCGACAGGCGTGCACTTGGGATCAGTGGATCGGGGCTCGTGACTCGTGGCTCGCGACTTGCTTCCCGCAGCCCCTGGCCGCTGATCACTGACCACTGGCCACTGTCCACTAACATCGAACAGCTGGCAGAAATATTCGTCCTTAAAAGCGTGCGTCAGCGCGGCCACGCGCGGACATTTCCTTACGGCGGCCCACGCCCCGAATTCTTTCGAGGCCGCGGCCTGTCCGGCCAGAACTTCGAACAACGTGGACGAGTAAACCCGGATCCCCGCCAGGGTCTTAAGAACGCCGGCCAGCGTCAGCCCCACCCTCAGGCCCGTAAACCGCCCCGGCCCCGTTATGACGCACAGCGCGGAAAGATCTTTCAACCGGGCGCTGCGGCGGCCCAGAAGCCGGTCAAGCATGGGAAACAGCAGCTTCTCCTGGTTCAGCGATTTTTTTGAGGCGGAAGAAAATCCGCCTCCCGCCAGAACGGCGAGCTTGACCCTTGAGCCGGAGGTGCAGATACCGGCGGTTACGCCGCCGTTTTTTTTAAATTTTTCAGCCATCTTTTTTTCAATCCCGCCAGCATCTTTTCCGGACCGGCGCCGGCGGCGCAAGCCCTGATCTCGCGGGCGTCGCCCCCGGCCAGTTCGAAATCTAGTTCCAGAAAGTCCCCGCGGCCGTAAAGGTATTCGGCGGACTGCGCCCATTCTATCGCGGCTAAGCCGTCTTTCATTCCAAGGTAATCCTCCAGCCCGATATTGGCCATCTCTTCCGGAGACACCCTGAACAGATCGAAATGATAGATCTTCAGCCCGCCCTTGTAGGTGCGCATCAGGTTGAAACTGGCGCTCACCGGCGAGGTTTTTGAACCGAGCGCTTCCGCCAGACCTTTCACGAAAAACGTCTTTCCCGCGCCTATCATCCCCTTGAGCGAAAGAACCTCGCCGCCTTTAAGCAGGCCGGCCAGCGCGCGTGCGAGCCTGAGCGTGTCGGCCGGACTCCGGCTTTTAAAAATGACTGAAACTTTGCGCTTTGCCTTCATAGCCTCTCATGACCGCGCCGGATCCTTTTTCTATCCGCCCCACGGCTTTCGCGGCGGGCAGCAGTTTTTTCACCAGCCCCGCTTTGGCCGGCCGGACGGTGAACAGCAGGCCGTAATCCTCGCCGCCGGAAAACACATATTCCCGCCAGGGCCGGCCTTTGGCTTTTGCGTAAGCCGCCAGGGCCGGGGAAACCGCCTCCGGGCCGGCCTCAAGCAGGACGCGGCACCTGGAAAGCTCCGACAGGATCCGGGCGCTGCGCAAAAGTCCGTCGGAATTATCCAGCATGGCCGAAGCAAGCCCGCGCGCGCCTATTAACGCGCCCTCTTTCAGTAAAGGCGCGGGCTCCAGAAAAGCGCGCACAAGCCGCCGGAAACGCCGTTTTTCCGGAACCTGGCCGTTTTTAAGTATTTCCAGCCCGGCTTTCGCCTCGCCCAGCGGGCCGAGGCTGAAGAGTATGTCCCCGGGCCGGGCGCCGTAGCGGGTCACGATCTCTTTTTGGTCCGCTTCGCCCCAGACCGTCATATAAAAATGCATTTCCCGCGCGCCGGAGAGGTTCCCGCCGGCTACCGTGAGACCGAACTTAACCGCTTCTTTTTTAAGCGCCCTGAGAAACCGCCCGGCGAAACCGGCCGGTAGATCTTTCGGAAGGCCGGAACCGACCACGCAGGACACCGGCCTGACACGGCCCATGGCGGCCAGGTCGCTCAAATTCACCCGCAGCAGCTTGCGCGCCAGGGCTTCCGGCGTTGAAAAGCGCCTCAGAAAATGGGTATGCTCCACCAGTTCGTCGGTGGTAATAACCAACGCTTTACCTGGCGCCGTCTTCAGCACGGCGCAATCGTCTCCGGGCCCCAGGATAAGGCGCCTGTCTCCGGGAAACCGCAGCTGCTTCTCAATATAAGTTAAGAGGCCCGCCTCCCCTTTTCGCGGAAGTTTCATATATTCTTTACTTTTCTGAACGCCGCGGGCAGGAATTTCAGAAGCTCCCCCGCCAGCACGCACCGTTCGGTCAGGCTTACGGCTGCCAGGTCTCCGCACAGGCCGTGGAGATATACGCCCAGCGCCGCGCTTTCAAGCGCGGTGTTCTGGGTAAAACCGTTCTTTCTGCCGGCCTGCGCCCAAAGGCCGGCTATGAGCCCGGCCAGCACGTCGCCCGCCCCGCCTTTGGCCAGAGCGGGGCCGCCCGTAGTGTTGCGTAAAAATTTACGTCCGTCGGTAATAAGCGTACCGCCGCCTTTAAGCAGGCAGATCCCGCCCAGGCCCGCGTGCAGCGCCGCAAGCAGGGCTCGCCGGTTCGGGACGGGGCGCGGAAAGCGTAGAGCGGAGCGCAGTAATCTCAAAGCCTCTCCCTCGTGCGGGGTGAAGATCCTGACCGGCCCGGACTTGAGGAAAGACGGACCGCCGCCCGGAGGCAGCGCGTTGAGCGCGTCGGCGTCAACGACGGCGGGCATCTCCAGTTTTTTCAAAAGGGTACGGACGAACTCCGGCGCCGAACCTTTCAGCGACAGGCCGGGGCCGAGAAGGCACACATCGTATTTTTTTTCTCTCTGGAAAGCCAGGATCTTTCCGGCCGCTTTCAGGGCCGCCGCGCCGTCCTTTGAAGGCAGCGGCAGCGTCATGGCTTCGGCCAGAGCGCAGGCCAGTACCGGCTGTTCCGAATCCGGGCACGCCACGGTCACGAGTCCCGCCCCGGCTTTCAGGGCCGCGCGGGCCGACAGGATCGCGGCCCCGGTCATCCCCCTGGAACCGGCGACTATAAGAACTTTGCCGTAATCCCCCTTATGGCTGTCCCTGTTTCTCTCCGGCAGGAAAGGCCGTAAATATTTCGCGGTGATGTTTATTAAATCCATGATAAAGCTATTCGTTCGCTATAAGCCATTAGGCCATACGCCGTATGCGGAATTAACCAGAAGTTTTTCAGACCTTAAACGCCACGGCGGACGCGCAGGCGTAATTCTCCGTATGCGAGAGGGAAAGCATGACCGAAATCCCCCCGAGGCCCGGCCCCTTCAGCGCGACCGCGGGCCGGCCGGTCCCGGTTTTAGAAACCGCTATGGCTTTCAGAGGCAGGTCTTTCCTGTCCAGCGCCTTGATGACCGCTTCCTTGGCGGAGAAACGCGCCGCGATGCGCTCGTAAATATTCCTGCCTTTCAGGCAATAGGCGATCTCTTCCCGCGTAAAAAATCTTTTGAGGAAAGCCGGATTTTTTTCGTACAGCCGCCGGATGCGGGCGACTTCGGTTATGTCCACGCCGATGCCGCAGACCGCGGCCGCGCTGTGCTTTTTCATTTTATCGGACCGTAACGCTTTTGGCCAGGTTCCTGGGTTTGTCTATGTCGCATTTTTTGGCAAGCGCGATAAAGTACGCGAAGAGCTGAAGGGGAATAACGGTAAGCAGCGGAGAAAGTATCTCCGCGGTTCTGGGAACCGTTATATAGTGGGACGCTTTTATGAGCTTTCTGGAATCCTCGTCCACGATAGCCGTCACTTCGGCGCCGCGGGCCTTGGCTTCCTCGATATTGTTAGCGACCAGGGAAAGCATCTTCGAGGTCGTGGCGACGGCCAGCACCGGCATACCCTTGTAAATAATGGCGATCGGACCGTGCTTCATCTCGCCGGCGGCGTAGCCCTCCGCGTGCACATAGGAGATCTCTTTTATCTTCAGGGCGCCTTCCAGGGCTATGGGGAAATTGATGTGCCGCGCGATGAAAAGAAAATGTTCGCTTTTCGCGAAATGTTCGGCTATTTTCAGGACGGCGTCCGAACCCTCCAGCGCCGCCTCTATCAGGCGGGGGATCTTGAGGAGTTCGTTGGCGTATTCCCTGGCGTCGGCGTCGAAAATATTCTTGCGGATCACGGCGAAGTGAATGGCCAGCACGTACATGGCCGCCAGCTGGCCTATAAAAGCCTTGGTGGACGCCACGCCTATCTCCGGACCACAGTGCGTGTAAAGCACATAGTCCGCTTCCCGGGTCAGGGTGGAACCGAGGGTATTGGTAATCGCCAGCACTTTTGCGCCGGAAGCTTTGGCCTCGCGCACGGCGTAAAGGGTATCGGCGGTCTCGCCGGACTGGGAAACGGCGATGATAAGAATATCCTTGTTGACTATTTTGGCGCGGTCGGAGAATTCGGAAGCGAAGTCCACCGAAGTGGGCAGACCGAAATTCTCAAACACGTAACGGCCGACCAGCCCCGCGTGATACGCGGTGCCACAGGCTATGATCTGCACGCCCTTGATGTTCCTGATCAATTCCGACGGCAGGTTTATTTCCCGCTGGAGGATATCGCCTTTTAGCGGCAGCAGGCGCCCCCTTAAAGTATTCTCCACGGATTCCGGCTGCTCGTGGATCTCCTTGAGCATAAAGTGCTTGTAGCCGCCCTTCTCGGCCATGGTGGAATCCCACTGGATGGTGACGGGGCTGTGCTCCACTTTCTTGCCCTGGAAATTAAAATAAAGCACCGAGTCTTTTTTCACCGCCGCCATCTCTCCGTCGTTCAGGAACACGGCTTTTTTGGTGTATTTGAGGAAAGCGGAAACGTCCGAGGCGATGAAGTTCTCCCCGCCGCCCAGGCCTATGACCAGCGGGCTGTGCTGACGGGCGGCCAAAAGCATACCGGGGCACCTGGCCCATAAAACGGCCATGGCGAAAGAGCCTTTCAACTCCGCGATGGCGCGGCGCACGGCTTCGAAGAACATGGGTTCAAGCACATCGCTGCGGGCGGCGGCCCCGGACACGTTAAGTCCTTTGATCTTTTCCTCTATAAGATGGACTACCGCCTCCGTATCGGTTTCGGACTTGAACTTATGTCCGGTCCTGAGAAGCTGCTCCTTTATCTCCAGATAATTTTCTATGATCCCGTTATGGACCAGGACCACCTCGTTTTTGCAGTCCGTATGCGGATGAGCGTTGTCCTCGGAAGGGACGCCGTGGGTGGCCCAGCGGGTGTGACCGATGCCGACTGTCCCCTTCTTGAGCGGATCTTTGGCTATAAGGGCGTCCAGCGCGTCCACCCGGCCGCTGACGCGTTTGAGGTAAAGCCCTTTTTCCGGGTTTATTCCCGCGACTCCGCAGGAATCATACCCGCGGTACTCAAGACGTTTGAGCCCGTCCACGAGTATGTCCGTGGCCGTCTTTTCGCCGATATAACCGGTTATTCCGCACATAAATTACTGCATCAGCCTTTTCATTTCCGCTACCGCGGTCTTAAGGCCCACGAACATGGCCCTGGAAATTATCGAGTACCCGATATTGAGGCAATCCATACCCTCGATCCTGGCCACGGGCACGACGTTGTAATAATCCAGCCCGTGTCCGGCGGACAGATTCATCTTAAGCTCTTTTACCAGGAAAGACGCCAGCTGGAGCTGCTCCAGTTCTTTGATCTGCAGTTTTTTGCCCCAGGATTCGGAATACTTGACGGCGCAGAGTTCTATGCTGTCCGCGCCGATATTGTGCGCCGCGCGTATAGGCTGCGGCTCCGGGTCCACGAAAAGGCCCACGTCGATGCCGGCCTTGGAAATATTACCGATCATCTTTTCCAGCTCGGCTAGCTTACCGGTCATCTTCAGGCCGCCCTGCGCGGACGCCCCCCCGGCCGGCTCGGGCACTATGCAGACGGAATCCGGCCTGACCTTAAGCGCGATCTTCTCCATTTCCGGGGTCGCCGCTATCTCAAGATGCAGCATCCCCTTCACTTCCCGCCGGACCCGCTCCAGATCGGAATCCTTGATATGGCGGCGGTCGCCGCGCAGATGCATCACCGCCAGATCCCCGCCGGAACTGAGCACCACGCGGGCGGCTTCCACCGTATCCGGATTCTTCTCGTTCCGCGCGTTCCTCAAAGTGGCGATATGGTCTATATTAACGCCCAGTTTTATATTTCTCATGAACCCTCCGTTTAAAATGCGCCTGAATGCTTTTTATAATGCGCCATCAGATCGTCGGCGATATTCCTGATGACGGCCTTTGACTCGCCTTCCACAAGAATGCGCAGCAGCGGCTCGGTGCCGGAATAGCGTATAAAAATGCGGCCGTTGCCCCTGAGTTCACCCTCAAACTTCAGGATCTTATCCCTGAAACCATGCACTTTCTCAAGCGGCGGCTTGTGCGCGACCTTAAGCGATCCGACTATCTGGGGATAGCGCTTCCAGAGGCGCTTGAAATAGCTGAAAGGCCGGCCCATGTCCCGCACGGCGGCCAGGATCTGCACCGCCGTAAGCACCCCGTCCCCGGTTGGCGCGAATTCCCTGAAAATTATATGCCCGCTGGACTCGCCGCCTATCTTCAGGTCCCCTTTCTCCATGGCGTCTGTGACGTTCTTATCCCCCACGGGCACCTGGATGACCTTGATGCCTTTGTCGTTAAGATGCTTGATAAGCCCGTAATTGGACATAAAAGTCAGGACGGCCCGGCTGTTGGTCAGCCTTTCCTCACCGCGCATATACGGCGCGGCTATGGAAACAAGATCGTCGCCGTCCAGAAGCCGGCCCTTTTCGTCCGAGAACATACAGCGGTCGGCGTCGCCGTCCAGACTGATGCCGCAATAGGCTTTGGAGCGAACGGTCTCTTTCTGCATGGCTTCGGTATGAAGCGCCCCGCAGCCGATATTAATATTTTTTCCGTCCGGTTTCGCTCCGATCACAGTTATCTCCGCGCCAAGTTCCCTGAAGATCCTCGGCGCGATCTTATAGGCCGCCCCGTTGGCGCAGTCCAGGACAAGCCTGACCCCTTTAAGGGAAAAGCCCGGGGGCAGCGTCCCTTTTATGAAATCGATATAGTCTTTGGAATAGTCTTTCTTCCGTATGGCGTGCGTTATATGTTTAAAAGCCAGCGGCTTGCCGCTTAAAAGCAGGGCTTCTATTTTGTTCTCTATCGCTTCGTTCAGCTTGAGCCCGTCGCTTGAAAAAAATTTTATCCCGTTGAACTCCGGCGGATTGTGGCTGGCGGAGATCATAACGCCGAAATCCGCCTTTTCGCGCTTGACCAGATAGGCCACGGCCGGAGTCGGAACGATGCCGAGATCCAGCACCTTGAATTTATTGGCCCAGATGCCCTCCACCAGGGCCTTCTTGATACGTTTCCCCGATTCCCGGGGATCCATGCCGATAAGCACCACCGGTTTCCTGCCAGGACGCCTGTTATAATTCGCCAGAACCAGCGTGGCGGCATAACCGATCTTGCTGATAAATTCCCCCGTGAAAGGATAATTCCAGGGAATGCCCCTGATGCCGTCGGTACCGAATAATTTACCCATATTTTTGCCCGCTATGATTTTAATTTTATATTATATTACAGTCGGTCGTCCAGAAGCCCGTCCCGACCGCACGTTAAAGCGCGGGGCACGATACCTGGAGAGGTGTGTGAGCGGTTGAAACAGCAGGTCTCGAAAACCTGTAAGGCGCAAGCCTTCGAGGGTTCGAATCCCTCCCTCTCCGAAGATTTTCACTTGTTAAAAATTCTGCCGAAAAATTATTATTTTTTGCGCGCGCAGAATTAAAATTAAGCAGGAATTCCCAAGGTTTTTTGAATTCAACCGAAAGCCTTCTCCTGCCTATACGGAAGTTCGAACCGATCTTTTTCAATATTTCCCGGTTTTCCTCAGGTTTTCCGCTCTCCGCAATTTCTCCGACGTGCGCCGCCTCCGTGTAAAAATTAATTTCAGGTTCGAACCGATTTACACTCTGCCGTGCAAAAGCTGCTAATTTATCCTGAATTACCTTTTTGTCGTTGATAATTACAAACTTCTTTTGGACATATTCATCCTGCGTCAGCTTCCCGCCTAGCACCATGTCCAAAAGAAGATTTAAATTACAGGTAAGGGAATCCATTTTAAATCGCAGCTTTTGGACGGTATCGCCCACGGCCTGGGCCGATGCGGCTCTTTCCTTTTCCGCCATAAGGATGAGCCCATTGGCCAGGGCCGGGGGTAAGGAAACCGATTTTAATTCACCTTTTATCTGGGCAGTAATCAGTTCCTCTCGGACATAAGGCTCGGCGCAAGGCCCCTTGCGCTTAGTACAGCGCAGGTAGTTATGGCTCTTCTGGGTTTCGGTGGTTATAAAGCAACCGCATTCCTTACAATGAAACACGCCCCGGTAGGTATAAGCCTTCAATTTAGGCCCCTTGGGCTTGCTCTTACGCGTCATTACAGCCTGGCAGTGGTCGAACAGCGCCTTGGTGATAATCGGCTCGTGCTTGCCCTCGTAGATCTCGCCCTTATACCTTATAACACCGTAGTAGACCGGGTTCTTGAGCATATACTGGTAGTTGGAGGTTGAAAGGGCGGTGTGCCGCCCTTTCAACCCTACGCCGTTCATTATGCGGCGGACCTCGGCTAATGGATAGTCGCCGCTGGCGTATAACTCAAAGGTCTTGCGGATAAAGACCGCCCGGTCTTTATCCGGCAAGATAGTCCGGGTGTTTTTGTCGTTCAAGTAGCCGAGCGGGGCGCAACAGGGCCAAATACCGTTACGCAGTTTTTGACGAAAGCCGCGCCGGATATTTTCCGATAAGTTATCAACGTAGTATTTGGACTGGCCGAACGCTATTGAAAGCATAAACTTGCCCTGCGGCGTAGGGTCAAACCAAAAGGTAGGGAACTTCAAGGCGGTTATCTTGCCGGTGTCCACCAAATATATAACCCTGCCACCATCAATACTATTACGAGCCAGGCGGTCGGGGTGCCAGGCAATAATGCCTTGGGCCTTGCCGTCCTCTATTGAGGCGATCATATCATTAAAGATTTCTCGGCCCGGTTCCTTGGCGGTCTTGCTCTCGATGAACTCTTTTACGATTATGAGGTTCTCTTTCTTGGCGTACTCGCGCAACTCGGCAAGCTGCCCCTCTATGGATAAGATTTGCCTGTCAGGTTCGTCCGTTGATTTTCTGGCATAAAGGAAATACCGCATTGTCTGGTTTTGCATAAGCCCTCCGTTACCTTGCGCTTTCTGCCGGTTTGGCTTAGCAAAGCGAAACCGGCAGAAAGGGCCTACTATCAATTCTCCGCCGCGCGTAAGGCCGGCTTGGTTTAGCAAAACGAAGACGGCCTTACTGGCGGCGCTTGAGGAAGAAGATTGGTTCGGGAAACGGCCACGTTTCCGCAGGGCGCCAGCCCTGCAACTTCCGTAGGGGCAGGAGAAGGCTTTCGGTTGAATTCAAAAAACCTTGGGAATTCCTGCTTAATTTTAATTCTGCGCGCGCAAAAAATAATAATTTTTCGGCAGAATTTTTAACAAGTGAAAATCTTCGGAGCTTCAGGTTTAAAGTTCGACACTACTTTGCCGAACATCCTGCGGAGACATTATAAATTCCGCTTTCTCCTGACTTCCGATTTGGGACACCCTAACCGCCAAACACTGCCCGATAGACTATTTGTTGCTCATCCGACATCTTAAGCGTTACCTGTTTTTCCTCTCCCGAATCAGGCACCCTATAAGTTAATGAATACATCGTGTGTGTAAGTTCGGCCGCGCGTTTTGAACTCATCCCGCTGTTAATGGCGGCCAGTAGCAGTTCCAGCTCTTTGTAAATCGTATAAGCTACAAACGCCACGCAAATGTGCGCCTCTATTCTCCGCCGCAAGCGGTGAAAGACCGGCCTTACCCGTAAGTCGGTTTTAGAAATTCGAAAGGCGCGTTCAATTTGCCAGAGGTGCTTGTAGTTCTCAATTATTGCAGCCGATGGCATCAAGGTGTTGGTCAAATACCCCTTCAGTCCGTCCCATCGTTCATCCTCTTTTACTTTCTCCTCATCCAACGCAACCGTCGCATTGCCGGTTATAGTCAAGAATTTATTGTAACCGCGCTTGTTGATATGTTCCTTGGTAAGGCGATCGGTTTTAAGCTGCGTTCTAAGTTTCCGCAACCCTTTCTCGCGGTTGGCCGCATCCTTTTTGGCGCGCGAAGTAGAATATCCCACTACCAGACGCACGCCGCCCGCTTTCTGAATAACAAAAGTATCGCCGTCTTTCATGCCAGACCGTTTCCCCAGAACTTTCTGCTGAATCCCGGCATCCTCATTCTTCAGACGCGCTCCGATTATAAACTTATATTGTTCCGAAGATAAATTCTGCAGGTTCCGCTTTGATAAAAGACCGGCGTCAGCCACTACCACTGGCTTTTCAAAACCGTGCTTGCGCTGGATGTTTTCCAAAAACGGCAATAACGTCTTTCCCTCAAAGGTGTTTCCCTCGTAAATATCGTAGCCGATTGGCAGGCCACGCTCACCCACCAGCAGGCCAAGCATAATCTGCGGATGCTGAAACTTGCCGTCCTTACTGAAACCGATCTTGCGGAAGTCGTCCTCATCTTCGGCTTCAAAATAAAGCGTGGTCATGTCATAAAACACTATGCTGACCTTTCCAAGCCGTCGTTTGGTGTATTCATAAGCGACGGTTTCAGCCTGCCCCTTATGCCTGCCGGCCAACCGATCAAGGAACAGATAAATCTCGTCTACGGATTTTTGTATGCCACGGTAGCGAGATAGATAATCCACCGTCTTTAATTTGCTCACGGGATACGCAAGGCGGGCCATCGTGATATGGCGGAACATCTCATCGGGAATGGCATTGAAGCCAATCCGGTCGAACAGTGTCCCGAAAATCAACTCCGGCCCGATTGTATGAATCTGTGAGCTGCTTAAAGAGTCAACAAAAGCATTTATCACCTGGTCTTCGTGGCTGACGTTGGGAAACAGATAAGGTTGCGGCGGCTGGAGGGATTTGATGAACTGCCGCCCCCGTATGACAAGGCGTTCTATCTCGTTAGCGTCGTGGGAGGCTCCAATGGTTGCAACAACTTTATAGCCATTATCTTTGTTGATTACCTGTACGCTGATCGAACCGCTTTTGTTGCGTTTTTTCCTTACGAACATCCCCTTATTTTACCAATGGGACACCCAAAAGCCAAGAGGCTCTCGTCGAGAGAGCTGGCAAATTTTAGGGCAACTCGGAAG
>MGTT01000025.1 GCA_001799575.1 Elusimicrobia bacterium GWA2_56_46 | reverse complement strand
CCACATGGATCTTCCCCTGCTCCACGCGGCCGGTAGCCACCGTCCCGCGCCCGGTGATGGAGAACACGTCCTCCACCGCCATCAGGAACGGTTTCTCCGTCTCGCGCTTGGGCGCCGGGATGCTCTTGTCCAGAGCCTCCAGCAGCTTGATGATCGCCGGCTCGCCCAGCGGGCCCGTGTCGCCCTCATGCGCTTTCATCGCGGAACCGCGGATGATTGGTATGGTGTCCCCGGGAAATTCGTATTTCTTCAGCAGGTCCCGGACTTCCTCTTCCACCAGGTCAAGGAGTTCCTTGTCGTCCACCAGGTCGGCCTTATTAAGGAACACGACCAGGCTCGGCACGTTCACCTGCTTGGCCAGCAGCACGTGCTCTTTCGTCTGCGGCATCGGGCCGTCCGCCGCCGAGACCACCAGAATCGCTCCGTCCATCTGCGCCGCGCCCGTGATCATGTTCTTGATGTAGTCGGCGTGGCCGGGACAGTCGATATGCGCGTAGTGCCGCGTCTCAGTCTCGTACTCCACGTGCGACACGGCCACCGTCAGGATCTTGGAGGCGTCGCGCACGACTCCGCCCTTGGCGATGTCGGCGTACATCATCTCTTTGGCCCGCCCCAGCTTGGCCGACACTTTCGTGATCGCGGCCGTTAAAGTGGTTTTACCGTGGTCCACGTGGCCGATCGTGCCTACGTTCACGTGGGGCTTGTTCCTGTCGAATTTAGCTTTTGCCATTTCAATATCTCCTTGCTTGTGATCCTTAATTCTTACTACTTTTCCACCGCTTCGGCTGCCTGCGTCCGCTTCTCTATGACGCCCTTGGAAACGTTGGCGGGCACTTCTTCGTAGTGGCTGGGCTCCATGCTGAAAGAAGCGCGGCCCTGCGAAATGGACCTCACCACCGTGGCGTACCCGAACATTTCCGACAGCGGCACCGTGCCGCGCACGAACCGCGCATTACCCCTGCTGCCCATTTCGGCTATCTTGGCGCGCCTTGAGTTCAGGTCGCCTATGACGTCTCCGACGTTGGCTTCGGGAGTAGTAACGTCCACTTTCATAATGGGTTCCATCAGGTACGGATTGGCCTTGCGGCAGCCGTCCTTGAACGCCATCGCTCCGGCTATTTTGAAAGCTATTTCGGAAGAGTCCACGTCGTGGAAAGAACCGTCGAACAGCGTGACTTTCACGTCCACCACCGGGAACCCGGCCAGCACGCCGTTCTCAAGGGCCTCGCGGCAGCCTTTCTCCACGGCGGGAATAAATTCCTTGGGAATGCGGCCCTGCTTGATGCCGTCCACGAACTCAAACCCCTTGTTCAGAGCCTGCGGTTCGATCTTGAGCCACACATGGCCGTACTGGCCGCGGCCTCCGGACTGGCGGATAAACTTGCCTTCTATCTCCACGGTCTTCTTGATGGATTCGCGGAAAGCCACCTGCGGCCGGCCGACGTTGGCCTGCACGTTGAATTCGCGCTTCAGACGATCCACGATGATGTCCAGGTGAAGTTCGCCCATGCCCGAAATGATGGTCTGGGAAGTTTCCTCATCCGTTTTGATCCTGAAAGTCTGGTCTTCCTCAGCGAGGCGGCCCATGGCCAGGCCCATCTTCTGCTCGTCTTCTTTGGACTTGGGCTCGATGGAGATGGAGATGACCGGCTCGGGGAAGTTCATGCCCTCAAGCATGACCGGGTGCTGGGGGTCGCAGATTGTCTCGCCCACGGTGGCGCTCTTGATCGCCACCGTGGCGGCGATGTCGCCGGCGGAGATCTCTTTTATTTCTTCGCGCTTGTTGGCGTGCATCCTGAGGATGCGGCCGATGCGCTCCTGCGTGTTCTTGCGGGAAAAGTGGACGGTATCGCCCGGTTTAAGGGTGCCGGAATACACGCGGAAGAACGTCAGCTTGCCCACAAAAGGGTCGGGCTGGATCTTGAACAGCAGCGCGCAGAAAGGATCTTTCGGGTCGGCCTTGCGTATAACTTCCCCGCCGGTGTGGGGGTCGGTGGCGGTCAGAGGCGGGACGTCCAGCGGGGACGGCAGAAAATCTATCATGGAGTCGAGCATGGGCTGAACGCCTTTATTTTTATACGAGGAACCGCACAACACGGGGAAAAATTTGCAGGTAAGAGTTCCCCGGCGTATGGCGGCCTTCAACTCAGCCACCGTAAAATTAGTATCGCCGGCCAGATACCGTTCCATTATATTTTCATCGAAATCGGCTAATTTTTCTATGAGTTGGTCGCGATACTTCTTGGAAATCTCCACCATATCCGCCGGGATCTCAACTTCGTCGAAGTGCGCGCCCAAGTCGTCTCCGACCCAGATCAGAGCTTTCATCTTTACCAGATCCACCAGACCCTTGAAAGTTTCGGTCACACCGATGGGGAGCTGTATGGGGCTGGCGTTGGCGCCCAGTTTTTCCACAATGGAGGCGGCGGACATATAGAAGTCCGCACCTATGCGGTCCATCTTGTTGACGTAGGCCACGCGGGGAACGTGGTAGCGGTCGGCCTGGCGCCACACGGTTTCGGACTGGGGCTCCACGCCCTGCACGCCGTCGAATACGGTAACGGCGCCGTCGAGCACGCGGAGCGACCGTTCCACTTCGGCGGTGAAATCAACGTGTCCGGGGGTGTCGATGATATTAATGATGTGGTCGTGCCAGGTGGTGCTGATAGCGGCGGCGGTGATGGTTATGCCGCGCTCCCGTTCCTGGGGCATCCAATCGGTGGTGGTGTTGCCGTCGTGAACCTCGCCGATCTTGTGGGACTTGCCGGTATAATAGAGGATACGCTCGGTGGTTGTGGTTTTACCCGCGTCGATGTGGGCGATAATGCCCGTGTTCCGCACTTTTGTCAAATCAAAGTCTGCCATGATGTGTTCCTAGATTTAAGATTCCGGATTCAAGATTATTACCAGCGGTAATGCGCGAACGCTCTGTTGGCCTCCGCCATCCTGTGGGCGTCTTCCCTTTTTTTGAAAGCGGCCCCTTCCTTCTTGAAAGCGAGGATCAGTTCCTCGGCCAGATGATCCGCCATGTTGGCGCCTTTGCGCTCGCGGGCGGCGCCGAGTATCCAGCGCATGGCCAGAGAGGAACCGCGATTGGGCTTCACTTCTATCGGCACCTGGTAGTTGGCGCCGCCGACTCGGCGGGCCTTGACTTCCACCATGGGGCGGATATTCTCTATGGCCTTGGTGAACACCACTAAGGCGTCTTCCTTGGTCTTTTCCTTTATAATATCCAGAGCGCCGTAGAGAATGCGCTCGGCCGCGAGCTTCTTTCCCTGGAAATTTATCTTGTTAATGAACCGGGAAACCAGCACGGAAGTATATTTGAAATCCGGCGGCGGGAGGGGTCTTCTGTCGCGGGGTCTTAAACCTTTTCTTGGCATACATTTTTCTCCAATTGATTAATTTAAATTTATCGTTTAGTGGTCAGTGAACAGTGGCCAGTAGGATAATTCCTTATATTGCTGACCACTCACCACTGATCACTATTTTTTCGCTTCCGCTTTCCCCGCTTTCGGGCGTTTGGCGCCGTAAAGCGACCGGCCCTGCTTGCGGCCTTCAACTCCGGAAGCGTCGAGGGCGCCCCTGATAATATGGTATCTGCACCCGGGAAGATCTTTCACTTTGCCGCCCCTGACCAGCACTATGGAATGCTCCTGGAGGTTATGGCCTACGCCGGGAATATAAGCGGTGACTTCCTGCTTGGAGGTCAGCTTTACCCTGGCCACTTTCCTGAGGGCGGAGTTGGGTTTCTTAGGGGTGGTCGTGTAGACCCTCGTGCAAACGCCCCGTCTCTGCGGGCAGGACATCAGGGCCGGCGCCTTGCGCACCCTTTTCAAAGTCTCTCTTCCGTGACGGATCAATTGATTTATTGTTGACATAACTTAAATCCCTAGTTCTCCTTATTAATTTCCTCAAAAAGCTTGCGCCTGGCGAACCCGCTTCCCGCGGGCACCAGATGTCCTATTATAACATTTTCCTTGAGGCCTTTTAAATAGTCCACCTTGTTGGTCGTCGCGGCATCGGTAAGCACCCGCGTGGTTTCCTGGAAGCTGGCCGCCGAGATGAACGATTCCGAAGCGAGCGACGCCTTGGAAATACCCAGCAGCACCGGCTCGCCCTGGGCGGGAGAATGGCCCGTATCCGCGGCGCGCTGGTTCTCCACCTTAAAAGCGGTCTTGTTCACGATCTCGCCCTTAAGGAACGCCGTGCCGCCCGGCTCCGTTATCTTGATATTGGACAGCATCTGGCGCACGATGATCTCGATGTACTTGTCGTTTATGTTTACGCCCTGCAGCCGGTAAACTTCCTGGATGGCGTCCACGATATAATTCTGCACTTCCTTGATGCCTTTTACCGAGAGCAGATCGTGCATATCTACCGCGCCGTCGGTCAGCGCTTCTCCGGCGGCCACGGGGTCGCCTTCATAAACCACCAGGTGCTTGCCGTAAGGTATCGCATACGGCTCCACCTGCCCGGTCTCCTGGTTCTTCACGGAAACTTCCACCAGGCCTTTGACCGTGGTTCCCAGCGAAACGATGCCCTCCACCTTGGTGATGATGGCGGCATTTTTGGGACGCCTGACCTCGAAGAGTTCGGCCACGCGCGGCAGACCGCCCGTGATGTCCTTGGTCTTGGCGATGTCGCGGTGGATCTTTCCGATTATGTCTCCCTCAAGGATTTCTTCGCCCTGCTCGACCATAATTATGGTGTTGGTCGGCAGCGCGTGGGAGCCCTCGATCCTCCCCCCTTTTTCGATCACGATGCGGGGGTTGCGCTTGGTGCCGCGGTGTTCGATGATCTTGCGTTCGATGATGCCGGTCACCTTGTTGCGCTCTTCATGGAGCGTAACGCCTTCCTTAATGTCGAGGTACTTTATCCTGCCGGAGTGTTCGGCTATCATCGGAACGGTGTGAGGATCCCATTCCGCTATCCTGTCCCCGGCCTTGACCGGGGTCTTGTCGCCGACAATAACTTTCGCTCCGTAGCTGATCTTGAATTCCTCGAAAGTCTTGCCGTCGGAGTGCTTGACCACGATTGACGCGCCGCGGGAAACGCAGATATGCTCTCCGGCGCGGTTCTTGATAATGCGCAGTTCCTTGAACGCGGTCTTGCCGTCGGCCTTGACTTTGGCTTCGGATTTTTCCAGCACGCGAGAGGCGGTACCGCCGATGTGGAACGTTCTCAGGGTCAGCTGGGTGCCGGGTTCGCCGATGGACTGCGCGGCGATGATCCCCACGGCCTCGCCCTCTTCCACCAGGTTGCCGGTGGCGAGGTTGAGACCATAGCATTTTCCGCAGATGCCCACGTCGGACTCGCAGGTAAGCACCGAACGGACGTAAACGCCCTCGTCCTTGCCCCTGGCTTTCTCGATAATCCTGGCGTGCTCCGAAGTGATCATCTCGTTCCGTTTGACGACCGTGATCGTTTTTCCCTCCGCGTCCGTGATCTTCACGTCTTCGAGGGCGACGCGGCCTTCGATGCGCTCGGCCATGGATTCTATGACTTCGTCGCCGCTCCTGAGATCTTTTATCTCAACCCCGTTGATGGTGCCGCAGTCGTCCTCCATGATGACCACGTTGTGCGCCACGTCCACCAGCCTTCTCGTAAGATAACCGGCGTCGGCCGTCTTAAGCGCGGTGTCGGAAAGACCTTTGCGTCCTCCGTGAGTGGAGATGAAGTATTCCAGCACGGTTAGGCCCTCGCGGAAGTTGGACAGGATCGGGTTCTCGATGATCTCGCCCACGCCGCCGGTCAGCTTCTTCTGGGGCTTGGCCATAAGACCGCGCATACCGGCCAGCTGTTTTACCTGCTGGCGGGAACCGCGGGCGCCGGAATCGGCCATCATGAAAATGGCGTTGAAGCGGGGCTCGGCGGCCTTGTAAACTTTGTTCTCCTGCTTCTGCATCTCCTCGAACATCTCGTCGGCCACTTTATCTCCGAGATGTGTCCAGATGTCGATGATCCTGTTGTAACGCTCGTTCTCGGTGATGATGCCGTCCTTGGCCTGGCCTTCGATCTCGCGCACCTGCTTCTGGGCTTTCTCGATGCGTTCGGTCTTCTTAGTCGGGATGGACATATCGGCCAGCGAGATGCTGAGGCCGGACACGGTGGCGTAATGGAACCCGAGGTTCATCAGCCGGTCCAGAAGCGTGACGGTCTCATGGTGGCCGATCTCCGGGTTCTTATAGCATTCGTAGACCAGGTTCGAGAGATCTTTTTTGCCGATGACCCTGTTGTATTTTTTGGGATCCAGATTCCTGGGCAGGATGTCCAGGAAGATCAGGCGGCCCACGGTGGTGAACTCGTTGTTCTTCTCGCATTTCTCGCGGACGGCCTTGTCGGAGAGCTTCTCAAAGTCGATCTTTTCCATACCGGTCACGCCGCGCACCTGTATGATGGCGTGGAGATCCACTTTTCCGTGCTGGTAGGCGGTAAGAGCTTCTTCCTTGTCCCCGAAGATCTTGCCGGAGCCTGGCTCGCCGAGCTTTACCTTGGTCAGATAATTCACCCCGAGCACCATATCGTGCGACGGGTTGGCTATGGGACGGCCGGAGGCCGGCGACAGAATATTGTTGGTGGCCATCATAAGCATGCGGGCCTCCATCTGCGCTTCCTGGGAAATGGGGACGTGCACGGCCATCTGGTCGCCGTCGAAGTCGGCGTTGAAAGCGGCGCAGGTCAGCGGGTGGAGCTGTATGGCCAGGCCTTCGATCAGCACGGGCTCAAAAGCCTGGATGCCGAGGCGGTGGAGCGTGGGGGCGCGGTTCAGCATGACGGGGTGCTTCTCGGTCACGCGCTCCAGGATGTCCCAGATCTCGTTGTCCGCGTGCTCCATTTTTTTCTTGGCTACCTTGAGGGTTATGTTGTCCCTCTTTATGAGTTCGGCCAGCACGAACGGCTTGAAGAGTTCCAGGGCCATTTCCTTGGGAAGGCCGCACTGGTTGAGCTTGAGGTTCGGACCGACCACGATGACGGAGCGGCCGGAATAATCCACGCGTTTGCCCAGCAGGTTCTGACGGAAGCGGCCCTGCTTGCCTTTGAGGATATCCGAAATGGATTTCAGCGGCCTGTTGGCCGCGCCCAGCACCACTTTCCCGCGCGCGCCGTTCTCGATAAGCGCGTCCACGGCTTCCTGGAGCAGGCGTTTTTCATTGTAGATCATGACCTGCGGGGCCCTTAAGGCCTCGATATGCTTCAGGCGGTTGTTCCGGTTGATGATCCTCCGGTAAAGATCGTTGAGATCCGAGGTGGCGAAGCGTCCGCCTTCCAGGGGAACCAGGGGCCGCAGATCCGGCGGGAGCACCGGCAGGATCGTCATGATCATCCATTCGGGGCGGTTGCCGCTGGCGCCGAATCCTTCCAGAATCTTCAGCCGCTTGATCAGCTTCGTGCGATCCATGTCGGCCTTGGCGTTGGCCAGCTCGGTCTGGATGGCCTCCACTTCTTTCTTCAAATCTATTTTCTCCAGCAGATCCTTTATGGCGCCGGCGCCGATGCCGACCTTTATCTTCGAAAATTTCTTCCTGACCTCGTTAAGCTGCGACTCCGTCATGACGTCGCCGACGGTATGCTCCACGCGGCCGGTGACGGGATCTTTCGTGTCTTCCAGAACTACGTAGGCGGCGTAATAGACGACTTTCTCCAGATCGGACGGCTTCATATCGAGGATAATGCCGATGCGGGACGGGCTCTTCCTGAGGAACCAGATATGAGCCACGGGGGCGGCCAGGTCGATGTGTCCCATGCGCTCGCGGCGGACTTTCGCTTCGGTGACTTCGACTCCGCAGCGGTCGCAGACTACGCCTTTGAACTTCACCCAGCGGTATTTTCCGCAGGCGCACTCATAGTCCTTGGAGGGCCCGAAGATGCGTTCGCAGAGCAGACCGTCGCGTTCCGGCTTCAGAGTACGGTAATTGATGGTTTCGGGCTTTTTCACCTCGCCGAACGACCACAGCTTGATCTTCGCCGGGCTGGCGATGCCGATCTTCATCCCGTCGAAGTCGTCGTAATTTATCTCCCGGCGTTTCTTTGCGGCCTTGGGCAACCCGAAAAAATTCCTGGCTTCTGAAGTTATTCCGTCCATAGTTTTTTCTCCGTTCGCACGTTGAGAAGTCAAAACAACAGTAATCAGCAACACCGCAACCACACCGTCATCCCCGCGATCCGTAAGCGGGGATCCATTCAAAAACGGAAGTCCCGCAATTTATGGATTCCCGCTGACAGCCGCGGGAATGACAAGCGTCAGCCGGCCGCTTTCGCCGCCGCCTTCTTCTTGGCCTTTTCTTTCACACCTTCCACGCGGGCGGCTTCGTTTTCCGCCTTGATAAGATCCACGTCAAGGGAAAGCGCCTGCAATTCTTTCACAAGCACCTTGAAAGATTCCGGCACGCCGGGCTGCGGCGGGAAATCTCCCTTGATGATGGCTTCGTACATTTTGGTTCTGCCGGAGAAGTCGTCGGACTTGACGGTGAGCATCTCCTGCAGCGCGTAAGCCGCGCCGTAGCCCTCAAGCGCCCAGACTTCCATTTCGCCGAAGCGCTGGCCGCCGAAAAGGGCCTTGCCGCCCAGCGGCTGCCTGGTGATGAGGGAGTACGGGCCCGTGGAACGGGCGTGCACCTTGTCTTCCACCAGGTGGATAAGCTTGAGGATATACATATAGCCTATCGTCACTTTTTCGTGGAACTGCTCGCCGGTCCTGCCGTCGTAAAGCGTGATGCGGCAGTAATCGTCGGGCAGATATTCCTCCGCCACGCCCTGCTTTTTCAACTGGTCTTTCGCCAGCTGGATCATCTGGATGACGCCCGGCTTTTCCGCGTTCGGATGCGCGGCCAGGTCGTTCACGATGTCCTCCACCGTGATCTCGCCGCGCTTCTTTTTGTGTTTATCTTCCCAGTATTTCCAGTAGCCGGGGTTATTTTCCGCCGCGCTGTCGAACACGGGACAGATCATCTGCGTGGCCAGCTGCTTGCCGGCCCAGCCCAGCATGGTTTCAAGGATCTGGCCTATGTTCATGCGGGACGGAACGCCCAGCGGCGACAGCACCATGTCCACCGGCGTGCCGTCGGGCAGATACGGCATATCCTCTTTCGGCAGGATACGGGCGACCACGCCCTTGTTTCCGTGGCGGCCGGAGAGCTTGTCGCCCACCCGCAGCCGCCTCTTGAGCGCGATGTAAACCTTGACGACCTTATTGACGGTCACGGGCAGTTCCCCGGTGGTCTTCAGCAGTTCTTTTTCGCGGGCGTACTTGTCCTTGATCTTCTTCTCCATCAGCTTGTAGAATTCTTCGATGTCGGAGCCTTTCTTCTCGCTCAGCATGGCTTCCTTGCGGAAGTTCTTCAGAGCTTCGAGGTTTTCTTTCATCTCCTCGTTGATCTCGTCCATGCGCCGCTTCTCTTCCGGCTTGGAGAGCTTCTCCCGGCGCACAAAAACGCGCGTGCCGATGATCTTGCCGTTGACTCCGGGCGGAACGCGCAGAGAGGTGTCGGTCACGTCCTCGGCTTTCTTGCCGAAGATGACTTTCAGCAGCCGCTCCTCGGGGGAAAGCTGCTGCTCGCCTTTCGGGGAGACCTTGCACACCAGGATATCCCCGGGGCGGACCATCGTGGACGGAACCACCACGCCCTCGGAATCGATATGTTCCAGGGCGTCCGAACCGACGTTCGGGATGTCGCGCGTGATCTCTTCGGGGCCGAGCTTGGTGTCGCGGGCCTCGACCTCGAACTCTTCTATGAAGACCGAAGTCAGGGCGTCTTCCTCCACCAGCTTTTCGGAAACCAGGATGGCGTCTTCGTAATTGAAGCCTTCCCAGCTCATGAAAGCCACCAGCAGATTCTTGCCCAGGGCCAGCTGGCCGTCGCCGGTCGCGGGGCCGTCGGCTATGACGTCGCCCTTCTTCACGTAGTCTCCGCTCCTGACGGTGGGCTTCTGATTGACGCAGGTGTCCTGGTTGGATCTTCTGTACTTAATGAGGTGGTAAAGGTCGGGATCCTTGGAGTTGTCCGCCTTTATGGAGATCATCTCTCCCGAGGAGTAGATGACCCTGCCCGAAGTGCGGGCGGTGACGCAGGCGCGCGAGTCCTTCGCGATGGCCGGCTCCACGCCGGTTCCCACCAGCGGGGGCTCGGTCACCAGCAGGGGCACTGCCTGGCGCATCATGTTGGAACCCATCAGGGCGCGGTTGGCGTCGTCGTGTTCCAGGAAAGGCACGCACGCCGCCGAGATGGAGACCACCTGCATGGGCGACACGTCCATGTATTTGACGTCGGAAGCGTCCACGAACACGTAGTCGTCCTTGGTCCTGCCGTAAACCTGGTCGGAGGCCAGCCGGCCGGCGTCCGTGGGCGTATTTGCCTGCCCGACGAAAATATCGTCCTCGCGGAACGCGGTGAGATATTCCACCTCTTCGGTTATTTTTTTCGCCGAAACTTTCCGGTAAGGAGTTTCTATCAGGCCGTACTGGTTCACCTTGGCGTAAGCGGCCAGCGAAACGATGAGGCCGATGTTCGGGCCTTCCGGCGTTTCAATGGGGCAGACGCGGCCGTAATGCGTATAGTGCACGTCGCGGACCTCGAAGCCGGCGCGCTTCCTGTTAAGACCGCCCGGGCCGAGGGCCGAGAGGCGGCGTTTGTGGGTCAGCTCGGCCAGCGGATTGATCTGGTCCATGAACTGGCTGAGCTGCGAGGTGCCGAAGAACTTCCGCATAATGGCCACCACCGGAGCGGCGTTCACGAGCGTGCGCGGGGTGATGGTCTTGTCTTCCTTGTTCATGCGGTCGCGCACGTGGCGGGAGATCTGGACCAGAGCCACGCGGATCTGGTTTTCCAGGAGCTCGCCGATGGAGCGCACGCGGCGGTTGCCGAGGTGGTCGATATCGTCCACCTTGTATTCGAACTTCTGGCCCTTATAGTCGAAAGCGGGCGCGCCGGAGTTCATCGCCATAAGGTACTTCACGGTGACGAGGATGTCTTCTATGCAGATGTTGCGCTTATTCTCGGCCGGCACCTTGAACTTTTTATTGTTCCGCGCCAGTTCCTCGTACACGGGCGTAAGCTTCCTCGCGGCCTTGTAGCGGCCGACGATGGAAAAGTCGTAGCGGCGCAGGCTTTTGAACAGGATGTTGTCCAGATATTCGTCGGCCTGTTCCTTGACGATGAAGTCCTGCCCGCGCATTTTTTTGTAGATCTCGTAGCGGGCGTCGGCGGCGTTCTTGGGCTGGTTCTTGCCTTCCAGGGCCAGGATGATGCCGGGACTGTCCTCTTTGGGACTGCCCTTTATCAGGCGCACCTTTCCGATCTTGCGCTCCAGCATGATCTTGACGGTCTTTTCATCCAGCGGCTGGGCGGCTTTCTCTTCCAGATTCCAGATGACTTCTCCGGATTTGGTGTCCACGATGTCTTCTATGGCGTAGTGGCCTATGAGATTGGCGGAGTTGTCCGCGGTCACGGAGGTTTCCACAGCCTCGTAGAAGATCTGGAGGATCTCGGCGTTCGTCTCGATGCCGGCGGCCTTGAGGAAAGTGGTCGCGAGGATCTTCTTCTTGCGGTCCAGCCTCACCCAGAGGACGTTGTCCAGGTCGAATTCGAATTCCACCCAGGCGCCGCGGTAAGGGATGATGCGGGCGAAATAAAGGGGCTTGCCGAGCACCGACTGCTTTTCTTCTTCGTCGTCCTCAAAAATGATGCCGGGCGAGCGGTGCAGCTGGCTGACGACGATACGCTCGGCGCCGTTGAAAATAAAGGAGCCGGTATCGGTCATTATGGGGAGGTCGCACAGTGTGACGTCCTGGTCGATGATGTGCTTAAGCTTGCCGCTGTCCTGTTTCAGGCTCAGGGAAAGGAAAGCTTTCAGCGGGGCGGCGTAGGTGCCGCCGCGCACCAGCGCTTCCTCGGGACTGTGATATTTGGGAGTGCCCAGCTCGAACTTGAGGAAGTCCAGCACCATGGCTCCGTCGGCGGATTCTATCGGGAACACGTCCACGAAAGAAGCCTGGAGGCCCTGGATCTTCCTGGCCTCGGGCTCCGTGTCCAGCTGTAAGAACCAGTCAAAGGACTGCTTCTGCATGTCCAGCAGGTCAGGCACTTTGAGGATTTGCGGTATGCGGGAGAAGTTAAGTTGTTTCATCGTCACCTCTTTTAAGCTGTCACGACTGGCTTTCCTGAAATTACGCGGATATTTCCCAAAACGCCGAAAGGGCCGCAAAATAACGAAACGGATAACCCAGCCCTTGGGTCAAGGGCTGGGTAATCCACGGCTTCCCTACTTTACTGTCGTAATTAAGACTGTAATCGCAGTTCCTGGCAGACGGCGGAGCGGGGGCAGTATGCGGTGCATACCGGTCATCCGCGCCGCCATCTTCTTTAGTTAAGGGTTACTTCAGTTCGACAGTGCCGCCGGCTTCGGTAAGCTTCTTGCTCATCTCTTCAGCGGCTTTCTTGTCGACGTTCTCTTTCACGATCTTGGGGGCGCCTTCAACCAGGTCTTTGGACTCTTTGAGTCCCAGGCCGGTCAGTTCCCTGACGACCTTGATGACGCTGATCTTCTTGGCGGAGTCCGCGACCGCTTTGAGCGTTACGGTAAACTCGGTCTGTTCCTCGGCAACCGCGGTGGCGCCGCCTGCCGCGGGAGCGGCGGCAACGGCCATACCCATGGCGGGAGCGGCTTTCACGCCGAATTTGTCCTCGATGCCTTTCACGAGATCCGCCAGCTCCATCACGGTGAGCGTGGAGATGGCGTCCACTATCTGATCTTTGTTGAGTTTATCTGACATGTTTGTTGTCTCCTTGTGGTCATGAATAGCCCGTGCGCCTAAGGCGCGCGGTTTATCCCCATTACTTCCGGGGGCTATCAGGATGTTAATTTAGTACAGCAAAGCTATTTAGATGCGGTGGCTTTCTTCTCGCGTACGGCTTCTACGGCGTAAGCGAGTTTGGCAGTAGGAGCTTCCAGCACCCATCTGATCTGCGCCAGGTTGGAGTAAAGCACTCCGGCCAGCTGCGAGAGCAGTTCGGTCTTGGAACCTATCTTTGAAAGTTTTTCCAGGTCCTTAGGGGTGAGCCAGCGGCTGGAGATGAACCCGCCTTTTACCTTTAAAGCGGGGTTCTCCTTGGCGAAAGCGAGCAGAACCTTGGCGGCTTTCGTGATATCGTCGGCGCTGTCCATGGTGATGACGGCGGTGGGCCCTTTAGCCACACCGGCATCGTCGGCCTTGAGCGCCGCGTTGGAAAGCGCATGCGAAACTATGGTGTTCCGCATCACTTTAAATTTGGATTTGGCGGGGCGGAGATTCTCTTTCAGGGTATTGATATTCTTGAACTTCAGGCCCTGGAAAGAAGTGAAAAACACGTCGCGCGACTTAAATTCGTCGCCGAGTTTCTTCGAAAGCTCCACTTTATCTGTTTTGCTGAGTTTCATAAAATAATTCGCGATGAAAACTAATGCGCGATCGGGGACATACCTTGCGGCAAGGTGTGTCCTCATAATTGCGTGCGATTTATAAGACCGGCAGCGACCTACTCTGCCGACACCGGATTGGGTGTCAGTACCATCGGCCCTGGAGCCCTTAACTGCCGTGTTCGGAATGGGAACGGGTGTAGCCTCTCCGGAATAACCACCGGTCTAACAAATCGCACGCGATTCAAATAACCAAGCGCTTGAATTAGTATATTGTGATGATCTTCTTATAGGATCAAAAAATAAGGCCAAGCCTCACGGCCGATTAGTACGAGTTAGCTGAACATGTTACCATGCTTACACATCTCGCCTATCAACCCGGTAGTCTTCCGGGGGCCTTTAGCCTCGTTAATCGAGGAGGGAAACCTAATCTTGAGGCGGGTTTCACGCTTAGATGCTTTCAGCGTTTATCCCTACCGAACACCGCTACCCGGCTTATGCCCTTGGCAGGACAACCGGTATACGGGAGGTTCGTCCATCCAGGTCCTCTCGTACTGTGGACAGCTCCTCTCAAGTTTCCTTCGCGCACACCAGATAGAGACCGTACTGTCTCACGACGTACTGAACCCAGCTCACGTACCGCTTTAATGGGCGAACAGCCCAACCCTTCCCACCTGCTTCA
>MGTT01000024.1 GCA_001799575.1 Elusimicrobia bacterium GWA2_56_46 | reverse complement strand
TCAGGCGGACAGAATTATTCTGCAGGATTCCCCGCGAAGCGGGCGGCGGGCCCAGCGCTATGCGCGCCTGGCCCGACGAGGTGGCCGTCTGAAGCGCATAGCGCCTGATACGGCACTGCCATAGGCTTGTATGCCTCCCGGAGGGCGCCCGCTATGCGGGCGGAAAGTTGCAACTGCAACTTTCAGGTTAAGAAAATCGCCCCTTGACGCGGACACTTTGACCTGATATACTAGTTGTAAGAATTTATTAACAACTGTTAATATTTTTTAACAATATGACACAAAAGCTTTCCGCGCTTTCCCTGCTCAGTCAGAAGTCCCCGGCGATGATCCTGCGCTTCCTTTGGAAGAGCCGCGCCGAATGGAGCGGCAGGGAAATAGCCAGGCAGACAGGCTTAAGCGCCCCGGCCTGCCATGAGGCGCTAAAGCAGCTTGACGCCAGGGGTCTTGCGCTTTTCAGGCGCGTCTCCAATGTTCATCTTTATAAGATAAATTCCGACAATTACCTGGTTAAGAATGTTTTTGCCCCTCTATTCCAAACTGAGGACGAACTGCCCGGCCAGGTCCTGAAAACCATCAATAAGTTTTTAACCGATTATCCGGAAAACAAAAAGATCCTTTCTGCTGCTATCTTCGGCAGTATGGCCACGGGACATGAACGCCTTAATAGCGACCTGGACTTGCTTATAGTCACCCATGACGCCGCAAGCGCAAAGGACATCGAAGATCGCATACAGGATCTTAGGACACTGATTTACAAGCAATTCAGTATCCCCCTTTCGCCCTACATTCAGCCGCTGGCCGAAATTAAGGCCAAGCATAAGCAGAAGTTGCCTTTAATCCTCAAAATATTGAAAGAAGGACAAGGCATATACGGCAAAGACCTTAAGGAGCTTTTAGCATGACACCCAAGCAACACAAGACTCGCGATGTTTCTAGAGAGCATTACACCACTTACCGCAAAAAGGCCAAAGAATTCTTAAATTCTATGGAAGCGTCTTTGCGCGTCAGGGAATGGAACGCGGCCGGGCTAAATGCCGTGCACTGCGCTATTTCTTCGGCGGATGCGCTATTGGTGTATAATGCCGGCATCCGCTCAGCCGGCGATTCCCACCACGATATTTCTTTCCTGCTGGTACAGTATGTTAAAGATACCGACACAACCCCCAAAGCCAAAACCCTTGCAAAGATAATCGATTACAAATTCCTCGCGGCCTACGAAGACCGGGAAATAATCGAATCCGAAGCTTTGGAGCTGGCGAAGATCACCCGAAGATTCTTTGAGTGGATGGAATCCCTGCTGGCTTAGCCCTGGCGGCACCGAAACTATCCCTTCCCCACAACTATACCCGCTCGCCTCTAAAGGGACACCTATAGGCTATAATACCGGCATTTGCTTCTGGATGGATGGACACCTATATGGACACCAAACCGATTAATAATTTAACCGTCATTACGACTCACTAAAAGAATAATAAAAACCCATCGTTTGCTCGTATATGGTTATCGTATACACCGAAATACCCCTATTCCTTTTACCCAACACTGCAACGTCCCTTAAGCGCGCGAACGAAGTTCGAAAACGACGAATACCACGGGCGTAAGCCTATGGATGTTTATTTTACAATCAGGATATCCCGGGTAGGAATTGTTCGTCTTCGCTGGCAATAGTATAGCCGAGCATTTTATAGGTTTTAAGGCGTTTTTTGTGCATGTTCGCTAGCACCGACACTCCGGAATCCACATAGTCATAAATAAGGACATTTGTTTTATCCGCGTGTTGCCTGTGCAGCCGGCCGGCATACTGGACTATTTTGCCTTTAAACGAGGCGGGCATTGTCAAAAACAGCGTGTCCAACCGGGGTTCATCAAAGCCCTCGCCAATATAAGAGCCGGTAGCAAGAATGGCTTTGCGGCAATTATCAGGATAATGCTTTAACTCTTCAAATATCTCACGCCGCCGCTTCTGGCGCAAGCCGCCGTAAAGCACAGCCAGAAAATCGGTCTTACCTTTCAACAGAGCCTCAAGGGCGAGCAAATGTTCGCGCCGCTCGGTAAGAATAAGAGGAAAACGTCCGGCGCTTAACACCGCATCTATGTCTTTCAAAATCTGCATGTTGCGCCGTTCAGCCAAAGCAGCCATTTGCGAATCTATTCTTAAAACTTCATCAGCAAGTTTATCCCTATCGGATGATTCACTCATAGGCCCCGGCTATTCGTAATATTTGCTGATACGGGTATGCCCGGCCACCCGATACTTCCCTTTGTCGGTATCTTCGTCCGACTTATATGGAATTTTCCAGGTGATCCCAAGCGCACGGAGTTCAGTGCGAATCCGCATCACATCTTCTTTATCCGTCCAATCATATGTATAAACGCAGACAACCTTTTTAGACGAATCAACAGCATTCGGGTTCGGCCTGGCTGTAGCAACTTTAGCGCTATCCCCAAGCCTGCCTTCTTCGGTGGCCTTCTTTACCTTTTCCCAAACACCATCGACACTTTTCACAGGCACAAAGACAAGCCATTTGCCGTTTCCCGTGGTCGGCTCTGGGTATTGCCCCTGTTTCCTGACTGCATAAAGCCAATATTCGCCGGTTTCCCGGGATGGAACATTTTCCGTACGGGGCGACATTTATGATTCCACCAGCTTTAGCAGTAAAGCGACCCGCTCGTAAGCGTCCCGGCGGATCCGTTCCTGCTCTTGCGGGTCTGTGATATTTTCAAAAGCGGAAACATGCGTGGGGCCTACTCCCTTTATCGACCCGAATTTATCACGCAGTATACCTAAACCCTCTTTAACCAATTTGTTGGCAGCAAACTTCCGGAACTCCGCGGCGATCGTCTCCACGCCGCCCGGATAATTCAAAAGGCAATAATAGATATCCCAGGAGTCTTTTTCTTTGAGCCTGTCATTCAGCGCCTGCGCTTTCATGACCAGGAAAGGAACGATAGACGCCACTTTTACGCTGACCTTATCCTCGGCCCCATCAGGCAATGTGCCGGAGATCACGATATCAACGGGCTTATCAAAAGCCAGATCCGCGCCGCGCGCTTTCCTGATTTTAATGTCCTGTGCCCGCTGTGTCCTGTGGCTTTTGCCAGTTCCTTTGTATTGCGCTCCCAGAAAATCCACCTCTACCCGGATAACGCGGTTTTTTTGGGGCACATCGCGGTAAAAAATAAAAGGCTGTTCGCCTTCCGTATAACCCCGCTCCATAAGGAGCTTCTTTATCGTTTTATAGACGGGGTCCTGAAGACTCCGATGGTCCAGCAATAAATCGATGTCTATACTGCCGACATGTTTGTCGGAAGCACCGCCGCAAAGAAGCTGCGGCACCCACCCTCCGACCAAAATCATTGAGTCCCGATATGCGCCCAGCAAATGAGTAATTTCTATCAAAACAGAATGGGCGGCTTCAACCGCGTCAAGATTGTAATCGTTATTTGTCACCATTTAAGCACCTGTTCCATTATAGATTTAGCCGCTTCCTCGCCCCGGCCACCCACAGCCATTAGATCGAGATATGCCTGCACCGGCGAAACCAGAATTTTGCCGTGCAGTTTACGCGAGTCGATGAAAACGCCGTCATCGTATGGCATTATCAACTGGACATTTTCCCCGGATTCAACCTTTTTAAGCCCCAATGCTTCCGCCACCTTATTGATATCGCCGTTGTAATACGCGAACAAGCGCGGGTGAATCACCATAGGGGCATATACCGCCCCCGCCGAGAATCCTGTCAGCGCGCATTGCGAAGTTTCTTTCCGCACATAGGTAAATAATTCAGCTTCCAGCTCCACCGATTTTAACGGAGACCAGAAGCGGTGTATTTCACTGCGGCGCATTGAGTAATTCTTTGCCCAGTCCCCCAACAACTCCCTGGGCCTCGTTACTCTGATACCGTTGCCGCTGACATCCAGGAACTCACCCTGTCCGAGACGGCTTTTAACATTTGACGCGTGGCCAAGGCTTACCCCCGCCGACTGGGACAATTCCTTGATCTTCCATAATTTTGAAACATCTTTGAGAAGAACTCGAAGGACCCGCTCCGCTTTAGGCGAGTAGATATATTTCAAATCCCGTCTTTCGGAATCATTTGGGATGCCGGTACGCTCAATATAAACCGAATCAAAAGCCAGATAACAGTTCCCTTTTAGATCAAGATAGCCGACTCCGGCGTTTTTGCATATGGCGGCGGATTCTCTCGAAATATACGAAGCGACTATGATGCCGTAAGGATTGGCATACTTGTCTTTGCATGCCGCAAGACGCGCCGCCGCGTCCCGAATGACTCGCGGCTGGCCGTTGCTTTTAATCTCTACAAGCAATATGTATTTTTTTCGGTCTTTGCCGAAAACTTCAACCACCATGTCCGGGCAATAATCGGTTTTTGCCGGTGTCGGCTGTATCCTTGGGCGCAGAAAAGGCACTTCGGCCAGGCAAGCCAAAATTGATTGAGCCGCTAAAGACTGGATTTGCGTGTTTTTCATTAAAATAGCCTGTTTCAGCGTTTGTTGAAATATAGTATACCAGTGAAACAGGAGAAGCGCAAGGGGGGGCTTCACCCACTTCCTTGGGTAATACAATCCTCGTAGTCTTTATCGTTCATCAGTGCACATCCACATATATCAGCCCTAGCGTTTCAACACGGTTGAGACACCGCAGTCCTCTCCAATGGGCCTAGCCTGAATCCTGCAGTTGGAAGCGGTTTCCATAGGAAAATCAGGCGGACAGAAATATTCTGCAGGATTCCCCGCGAAGCGGGCGTCGGGCCCAGCGCTATGCGCGCCTGGCCCGACGAGGTGTATGCCTCCCGGAGGGCGCCCGCTATGCGGGCGGAAAGTTGCAACTGCAACTTTCAGGCTAGCACTCTGGAATAGCATTTTCTCGATCTGGATGGACACCAAAGTGCCAAAACAGCCTTCTGCATAATAAACAAAACGACGGCAATCTTATGAAGATTGTCGTCGAGGAACTGCCTTTAAAAAACTGGAGCGGGCGACTTGCGAGCGGCAGCGAGCCTCCCCGTAAGGAACGATTCCCATGCCCGCATACTTAAAAAAAGACCATCCACTAAGGGATGGTCTTAAAATATGGAGCGGGCGATGGGAATCGAACCCACATCTCAACCTTGGCAAGGTCGCGTTCTACCACTGAACCACGCCCGCATTATTGCCTCTTAAACCCCACTTCCTATATTTTAGCAAACAAACCCGCCTTTTTCCAAAACGTAAAACGTAACTAAAATCTGTACGCCAGGTTAAGACCCAGCGGCCCGCCTGGGACTAGCGAAGGATAAAACCTGAGCGCCGCCGTTTTCGCCGTCCGGGCGCGGGAATTAGATGTTATGGCTTTTCCCACGGCGTAACCTATACCCAGACCCAGCGGATAATCGCTGGCCCAGTGGACTCCGTTATTTACCATCTGGAAACTCAGCGCGCCCAGCAGGAAATAACCGATCGGTTTTATCAGTTTCTTCTCCGGATAATTTTCCGACATCACGGTTATAGCCATCATGCCGGTGGCGAGGTGGCCGGACGGGAAAGCGTCGTAGCGCGTCCTGTGCGCCTGGAATTCAGCGAAAGAGGGAAAAAAACGCCAGACCCCGCGCGCGGCGGTGGCGGCCGACGGCGTCTCGCGCCCGGTCGCGCGTTTTATCACCTGCGTGGTGAAACCGGTGACCAGCAGGCCTTCCACCAATTGATGGCCGGTTGTCGCGGCCCGCCAGTCGTCCTTAAGCCAGCCGTAGGTTTCGAAATACGCGCAAAGCCCCAGGCTTACCCAGCCGTCGCCCAGAAAATACATGGCGGAGCCCAGGTCGGCGGGGCCGCGCAGGATCGGGATCTTTCCTATCTTCAGGAACGGCTTCGTCCTGTCCTTCGAGGCGATATTGAGTTTGCGCCCCAATCGCCGTGTGTTGGAATTTATCTTCTCGTCATACTCGATGAGAACCAGGGTGGAGGCCGTGATGGCGGCGAGCCAGGGCAGGCCCTCCTTTGAAAAGCTGTTTTGGATAAAAGTTCCGAAGTCTTTCGGGCCTTTGGCGATGGCGCCCCAGAAAGCCGGCTTCGAATAAGCCAGTTCCTCCGGCCCGGCCCTGTAGAGACGGATACCGGCGGCCGGGGCCGAAGATATGTCGGAGGTTTCAAGGGCCGCCGCCGGCGGCCGGGCATTGAGGACGGAGACACACAGGATCGAGCAGATCCACAGAAGTCCGGTTTTCATTATTGCTTTTTTACAAGTTTCCAGTGCGCGCCTTGCGGCGTATCTTCTATCAGTACGCCTCTCTCAAGCAGCGCTTTGCGGAGTTCGTCGGATCTTTTAAAATCCTTGTTTTTCCGGGCCTGCCGGCGTTCTTCGACCATGGCCAGCAGTTCCGGCGGCAGCGCCTCCACGACCGGGGCCCTGTTGAGCTCCAGGCCTAGCACTTCGTCCGCGGCCAGGGCGAAACCGAGTTTTTCCTCCGGCGCAAGCGCCGGAGAACGCAGGGTTTCCCAGAGCGCGGCGAGAGCCTGCGGCACGTTAAGATCATCAGCCAGCGCTTCCACGAACTTCAGGTAATACGCCGACCCCTTATCCAGTTTCGCGGCTGTTTTTTTAAAAGTGGTTTCTTCCGCCAGCTTCGCCACGGTTCCGCGCAAAGCGGCCAGGGCCTTGCCGGAAGAATCGAGGGACTCCCAGGTGAATTCAAGCTGTTTGCGGTAATGCGCCGTGAAGCAGAAATAGCGGTAATCGAGCGGATCGATGCCTTTCCCGGCCAGGGTCTGGACGGTTATAAAGCCGCCGGCGGATTTGGACATCTTGCCGAGCTCACCCATGACCAGAAATCTGCCGTGCAGCCAGTAATTCGCGAAAGGCTTTCCGGTGGCGGCCTCGGACTGGGCTATTTCGTTAGTGTGATGCACGGCCACGGCGTCCTCGCCGCCGCAATGAATATCGATGGTCTCGCCCAGGTGCTTCATGGCCATAGCCGAGCACTCCACATGCCAGCCCGGAAAGCCCCTGCCCCAGGGAGAATCCCATTCCATCTGGCGCTTTTCTTCCGGCCTGGAAAATTTCCATAGCGCGAAGTCTGCGGGATTGCGTTTTTCTGCGTTCGCCTCGACCCGCGCCCCTTCCTTTATTCCCTCTATGTGGCTTTTGCCGGCCAGCTTGCCGTAATCCGGCAGTTTGGCGGTGTCGAAATAGATGCCGTCGCCTATGCGGTAGGTGAAACCTTTTTTCTCAAGCGCCAGCACCAGTTCCACCATTTCCTTTATATAATCGGTGGCGGGGCACAGGATATCGGGCATGAGGCAGTTGAGCGCCCTGTAATCCTTAAAAAAAGCTTCGGTGTAGAATTTCGCCACGTCCCAGGCCGATTTCCCCTCGCGCCGCGCCCCGACTTCCATCTTGTCCTCTCCGGTATCGGCGTCGGAAGTGAGATGTCCCACGTCGGTAGTGTTCATCACTCGCTTTACACCGTAGCCGAACAGTTTAAACGCTCGCACCAGGACGTCTTCGAAGATGTACGTGCGGAGATTGCCGATATGGGCGTAGTCATAAACGGTGGGGCCGCAGGTATAGATGCCGGCCGCACCGGGTTTAAGCGGCTCGAATTTTTCTTTTTTTCTGCTCAGCGTATTATACAGTCGCAATTCCATCCCGGTTATCCTGTTACGGTTTAAGAATGTTCCCGATCCCCGCGTCCACGGCTTTGAAAAAATCGGAACAAAGCCGTTTACCCTCTGGAATATCGGATTTCTGCAGCAGGCAGGAAACCTCCGCTTCCGAAAAAGGGTAAACCGCGCCCCTGGGAGCCAGGGAATATGAAAAGCCTATTTCCGAGGCGCCGCCGTGCTTTTTAACCGCTTCAGCCTGGGCGGACGCGAGCAGGTCCTGAAAGGCCCGCTCCCGTTCCTGGTCCGGAACTTTGCCCAGCGCGTACACCCGGCTCTGCTGCGCCACCGCCCGCTGGCGCGGAGAGGGAGCGCCCGGCCGCCCCGCGCCGGCGCAGCCGCAAAAGCAGGCGTAGACGGTCACAAGAACGGAAAGGCCCAGAACACCCTGTATTCCGGTTCGCGTTGAGCGGAATGCGGGCCCCGGAGTTTCGACACACCTTATAACTTCTGGCATATGGCCTATGGCGGGCGCGGCGCCCTTATGGCTTATGGCGGCCATGGAGTTTCACGACATGGCCTATTTCAATACGCCTGCGACGGCAAAACAGATTATAGCTTCGCCGTGGCCGACCTCTCCCAAACCTTCCCGGCTTTTGGCCTTTACGCTGACATTGTCCAGATCCAGCTTAAGAATGCGCGCAACGGATCTGCGGATCTCCTCGTAATAGGGTTTAAGCCTCGGTTCTTCCGCCACGATGGTGGCGTCCACGTTCACAATGGACGCTTTCTTCTTCTTCAGTATTTCCAGGACTTTTTCGGCGATGGAAGAACTGGCTATGCCCATGATCGTGAGATCGGTGGGCGGAAAATATATGCCTATCTCTCCGGCGGCGATAGACCCCAGCAGGGCGTCGCAGATGGAATGCAGCACCACGTCTCCGTCGGAATGTCCGAGCATGCCCTTGGGATGCTCTATCTTCACCCCGCCCAGGACAAGCGCCCTGCCTTTCACCAGGCGGTGGATATCATAACCGAAACCGAACCGCATCCGCGGCGCGGGCGCTTTAACTTTATTTTTTTCTTTCATGAACGCCTCCGCTACAATAAGGTCTTCCGGGGTCGTGACTTTGATATTCCGGTAGTCGGACAGCACGACAGCGGGCCTTATACCTAGTTTTTCAAGCACCTGGGACTCGTCGCTGTAATCCTCTCCGGGCCGGGCCGCGTTCAGCACGCGCCCAAGTATTTCCCGGCGGTAACACTGCGGCGTCTGCACCGCCATCAGGCGGGAACGATCCGGCGTGCTTTCAAAAAAGCCGCCGTCCGGCGATGTCCGTTTTACCGTATCCTTGACCGGCACGGCCGGCACGGCCGCCCCGGATTTCCCGGCCGCTTTAAGCGTCCCGGCCACGACTTTCGCGCTGACCAGGGGCCTGGCTCCGTCGTGCACCGCGACCAGTTCCACGGTTCCGGACAGCGCCTTAAAACCGCTTCTCAGGGACGCCATCCTGGTGGGGCCCGACGGCGCCGTCTTAAAACCCCGGTCTTCCCAGCCGCGGCCGTAACGCGCCAGATTTTCCGGGGTGAGAACCACGACCAGTTCTTCGAAACCGCCGAGGCCGGAAAAAGCTTCGGCGGTCAATTCCAGCATGGGCCTGCCGGCCAGTTTCAGATATTGTTTTTCCCGCCCCATCCGTTTACCCCGCCCCCCGGCCAGAATAATGGCGGCGCTGTGTGCAGGGATCTTTAGATCCTTAACGGTCATAGGAATTGAAAATATCAGTCACTGGTCTTTATTGTACCGCTTTAACGTTTTTTACGCGCGTGAAGACGATGCGGCCCTGGGAAGTCTGCAGTATGGACTGAACCACGGCGTCCACTTTTTTACCCACGAATTCGCGTCCGTCTTCCACCACGATCATGGTACCGTCGTCCAGATAGCCGATCCCCTGCTCTTTTTCCTTGCCCTCTTTCATGATGAAGATGGGCATATCCTCGCCGGGCAGGACCACGGGCTTGAGCGCTATGGAGAGATCATGGATATTGAGCGCCGGCACGTTTTCAAGGGCGGCCAGTTTATTTATGTTGAAGTCCGTGGTTACAACGAAAGCGCCCAGTTCCTTGGCGATATGAACCAGCTTGATGCCGTTCTCCTTGATGTCTCTTATGTCCCGATCCAGGATCTTGAAAGGCACGGCTTTTGATTCCTGCAGACGGGCCAGGATATCCAGGCCTCTGCGCCCTTTGGCGCGCTGGATGTGCTCCTTGGAATCGGCGAGGGCGTGCAGTTCCTGCACGATGAAACGGGGCGTGACCACGCTGCCGGTTATAAAATGAGTCTCGCAGATATCCATAATGCGGCCGTCCACGATAGCGGAGAGATCCAGCAGTTTTATGCTGCGGCCGGACCGCTTTCCCATGGACAGGATGTTCTTGTCCAGTTCGTCCAGCTCGGGGATCTTTTTGATGCTTATCATCACGCCGAGGAGCGCCAGGGAGTAGCGGATGATTATATTGTATTTAAGCCAT
The DNA here is from genome assembly GCA_001799575.1 of Elusimicrobia bacterium GWA2_56_46. Taxonomy (GTDB): domain Bacteria; phylum Elusimicrobiota; class Elusimicrobia; order Elusimicrobiales; family UBA9959; genus YA12-FULL-51-18. Next base: position 9,000 of record MGTT01000024.1, on the reverse strand, counting down.
ACGTCGCTGAGATCCGAGTTCCCGATCTGGAAGACGGTATAATCCAGAAGTTTGGAGACGATGATGCCGACCACCGCTCCGATTACTCCGATAACCAGCGAGAAAAGGCTTACGCTTTCAAACACGTATTCCACGCCGATAATGACCAGGCCGACGACCACGCCCAGCAGAACGCCTTTCATATCCCTTGAAACGCTTAAATAAGTAAGCGCGGGGGTGCCGAATAATGCCACAGCTCTGAAGATCCATCCTATCATTGTATTGCTCCTTGTAGTAGGCCCTAATTTATTTAGCCTTGGCCAGGGCGGAATACAGCTCGGCTATGTCCGCCACCGGTATTACTTCCAGTTCTTTCAGTTTGAGCGGCTCTTTTTTGTTAAGGGCCGTCCGCGGGGTATAGGCTCTTTTGAACCCCAGGCGCTCTGCCTCAGCCAGCCGGCGCGCCATAAAAGCGGTGGACGAGGTCTGGGCCAGGATCCCGACCTCCCCGAGGAAGATCGTATCGGGCGGAAGTTCCAGATCCTTGGCGGAACTGATGACGGCCGCGCAGAACGCCAGGTCAAGCGCGGTATCTTTGAGCTTGATGCCGCCCTGGAGGCTGGCAAACACGTCCATGGTGTCCAGCCGCAGGCCCGCGTTCTTCTCCACCGCGGCGATCAGGATCTGGGCGCGATTGAGATCCAGCCCGGTCACCGTCCGGCGGGGATACGGATAATATGACCGGGACACCAGCGCCTGGATCTCGGCCAGCATCGGCCGCGACCCCTCGAAAGCTATGGAGAACGCCCGGCCCGCCAGGGCGCGCCCGCGGTCGGTGTTGGCCATGATCTCGCTCGCGTCCTTAACCGAGATCAGGCCCTTCTCGGTCATCTCGAAGATCCCGATCTCGCTGACCGGCCCGAACCTGTTCTTGTGCGGCCTCAGGATGCGGTAAATGTTGTTCTTCTCCGTGTCGAAATAGAGCACCGTATCCACGATATGCTCCAGCACCTTGGGTCCGGCCAGGGCGCCGTCCTTGGTGATATGCCCCAGCAAAAACAGCGGCGCGCCCCTGGACTTGGCTATTTTAAGCAGCTCGGAAGCGCACTCGCGGATCTGGCCCACGGAACCGGGGCTGCCCATAAACTCCGGGTGATAAGCGGTCTGGATGGAATCCAGAACCAGAAGCCCCGGCTTTATCTTGTTAAAAGCGTCTATCACTTTCGCCAGGTTGTTCTCGGAAAGGAGGTAGATGTTCTCGTTTCTGGCGCCCAGCCGGCCGGCCCTGGAACCCACCTGCGCCAGCGATTCCTCTCCTGAAACGTAAAGTATTTTAGAGTCCTTGAGCGCGCCGGAGGCCATGGCCCTGGACACCTCCATCATGATGGTGGACTTCCCTATGCCGGGCGGCCCCGCCAGCAGCAGCACCTGCCCCTCTATGACGCCGCCGCCCAGCGCCCGGTCGAATTCCCCGATGCCGGTGGACATATAGCGGGGTTCCACGCTTCCGGAATCCGAAAGCCTTACCGGTTCGGAAGAGAATTCGGTGAGCGCCCTGGACCTGGAGGCGGTTCTGGACGCGGCTTCTTCCGCTTCTTCCACAAAAGTGTTCCACTGGTTACAGGCCGGGCACTGCCCTATCCATTTGGCGGAAGCCTGCCCGCATTCCTGGCAGCGGTAGATGGTTTTCAACTTGGGCATAAAAACTATTTCTTCGTGCCGCCAAGCGTCGCCAGGCCCAGGAGATACGAGATGTCCTTGTCTTCGAACATGACCCGGGCGGTGTAATTCACCCTTTTGACCTCTTCAAGATCATTCACGCGCACCCCGGCGGACACGTAACGGTTAAAAATAAATTCCATGCCCGCGTCGTAGCGCGGCTTGTCGAAGAACCGCCCCTTGATAGTCCGCCGCCTGGAAAAGTCGGAGGCTTCCACCATGAAACGGAACATGTCCCATTTCGGATCGTAATGGAAAGGGCGGTACTTCACGCCGAAACCGCCGGCGCCGCCCAGGGCGCCGGCATACAGGTCAAACCCTTTTATTTCCCAGCCCAGCTGAGCGTCTATGGTATTGCGCGTATCGTAATCCACGCCCCGGACCTGGTCTTTCGTGTTTATAATATTCGACCCGCCCAGATAATAGTACCGGCCCGGCCTGGGATAGATCTTCACGCCGAGGTCGCTCTTGGAATTGCGCGCGAGCGGCTCATACTTAGTCTGCAGATTCCAGTAAGTTCTGAAGCCCCCCACTCTTCCGACTATGTCTTTCACTGAGGCGCTGGCGTCCTTTAAATTGTTAAGCGTCGAGGTGACATTCTCTTTCATCTGCTTGTCCGAGACCAGCGCGCCGGCCACGCCGTCCCCGTTGCTTATTTTTGTCAGCAGGGAGTCGGTCTTGGCCAGGATGCTGTCCAGCTTCGCGGTGATGCCGTCCAGGCGCTCCATGGCTTTTTCGGCGTGCGGCTGGGAGGTGGAGACTATCTCGTTTATTCCGGCGGTCACTTCCCTGAGATTCGCAAGGATCTCGCCCAGGTTCTTCGTCATGGAGCCGTCGCCGCGCAGGTCTTTCACCAGCCCCTGGATCTCTTCCACCGCTTTGGCCATCGCCCTGTCTATGGGCAGGACGTCGGAACCGGACATAACGTCGCCCGGTTCTATAACTCCGGAGGAGGCGTCGCCCTGGTCTATCTGGAGGAATTTGGAGCCGATCAGGCTGGTGGAGCCGATCAGGAACCTGGAATTTCTGTAGATCTTCACGCCGTCCTGCACGGCCAGCTGGACGCGCACCTTGTCGCGTTTAAGATAGATCTTTTTTATCTTCCCCACCACCACGCCGGAAAGCTTGACCACGGATTTATCCGGCAGGCCGGCCACGTCCTGGAACTCCACGGACACCGGGTAATAGGTCTGAAAAGAATAATCGCCCAGCAGGAAGATGGCCGTGCCGAACAAAGCCATTCCAACCAGAACGAATACCCCGACTTTTGTTTCGTCGTGCATATGTATTTACTTTATCATTATAAATAATTAAAGGATGGATGAACAGCGGCAGAAACGCGACCCTATTCCCGCTGATGTTTCATTTCCAGGTCGTGACGGCGGCCCTGGACGTCAGGGAAAAGGGCGTCTTCCGTGAATTCCCTGAAGACCGGGTTGGAGGATTTCCGCAGTTCCTCCGGAGTGCCTGAAATGTTGAAATTGCCGTTATAGAGCATGGCGATCCTGGTGGAGATGGTGAAAGCCAGCTTTATGTCATGCGTGACTATGATAGAGGTGATCTTGAGCTTGGCGGCCATGTCGCTGATAAGCCCCATGACCATATCGGAGGTTATGGGATCCAGACCCGTGGTGGGCTCGTCGTAGAAAATATACTTTGGCTCGGCCGCTATGGCCCGGGCCAGCGCGGCCCTTTTTTTCATGCCGCCGGAAAGTTCGGCGGGTTTGAGGTTCTCCGCTTTCTCAAGCCCGACCAGGGCCAGCTTCTCCCTGGCTATGCGCGGATACTCTCTTTTAGGGATGTCCGTCAGGTATTGCAGCCCGAAAGTTACGTTCTCCATGACCGTGAGCGAGTCGAAAAGCGCTCCGCTCTGGAACAGATAGCCGAAATCCTTGCGTACCCTGGCCAGTTCGAATTCGTCTTCGATGGGCACTACATTTTTTCCGTCCACGAGGATCTCTCCGGAGTCCGGTTTGATCAGCCTGACGATACACTTCAGCAGAGTGCTCTTGCCGCAGCCGGAGGGACCGATAACGCTGAAAATATCGCCGTCATTGATGACCATGCCGGCGTTATCCAGCACTTTCTTCCCGGAATAGATCTTGGACAATCCTTTGATCTCGATCATATAATTCCGACCGCCACCAGCAGGGCGCTTATAAAATAGTCCAGCACCATCACCAGTACCATGCTCAGGACCACGGCCTGCGTGGTGGCCTTGCCCACGCCCTCGGCTCCCTCTTCGCAGGTCAGGCCCTTATAGCACGAAACGGTGGCGATCATGAAAGCGAAAGCGAAAGTCTTCAGGAATCCGTGCATGAAATTTTTTATCTCCATGAAAGTGAAGATATCGTTCCAATAGACGGAACTGGGAACGTTGAATTTTATATTGCTGACCAGGAAGCCGCCGAAAATGCCCAGGAAATCCGCGAAAACGGTCAGAAGCGGGATGGTAAGCATGAAAGCGATATAACGGGGAATGAGAAGATAGCGGGTGGGATTGGTGCCTAAAGTGTAAAGCGCGTCTATCTGCTCGGTGACCCTCATGGTGCCGATCTCGGCGGTAACGGCCGCGCCCACGCGGCCCGCCACCACGATGGAGGTCAGAACCGGGGCCAGTTCCTTGACCAGCGAAAAAGCCACCATCGTGCCTATATAAAGCGGCTCGTTGAACAGGTTCTTGGAGGTGTAGCCCATCTGAAGCGCCAGCACCATGCCGGTAAAAAAGCTGGTCAGGATCGTAACGGAAAGAGAATCCACTCCTATCCGCATGGACTGCTTGACGATCTCGCGCGCCTCCGGCCTGGCTTTGAACGTCCAGACTAGAATCGATTTGATCATCAGCGCGGCCGCGCCCAGTTTTCCCGCCAGCGACAGCGCCCGGCGCCCCACATTTTCCGCGATATAATGTCTCATGCTTTAACGCTAATTATATGTAAATCCGGGGCACGCGGGAAGTGATAAGCGTCACGACCTCGTAGGGGATGGTGCCGGCCAGGTCCGCCAGCTCCCGGGCGCCGACGCTTTCATTTCCCTGGCTCCCTATAAGCGTGACTTCGGAGCCGACCGCGGCGTCCTTTACGTCGGTGACGTCCACCATGGTCATATCCATGGTCACATTGCCAATCACGGGACATCTCTTCCCCGCCAGCAGCACGGACGCAGCGTTTGAAAATCTGCGTATATAGCCGTCTCCGTAGCCGGCCGGTATAGTGGCAACTTTCATGGGACGCGGCGCTTTAAAAGACTTGCCGTAACTGACGTATGAGCCTTCGCGCACCGTTTTCATGAATACCACCCTGGTCTTCCAGGACAGCGCGGGCTCGAAACCCTCCATCAGACCGTAGGCGGCCAACCCCACGCGGACCATGTCCCAGCGGCTCTCCGGGTAATTGAGCAGGCCGGCGGAATTGGCGGCATGTCTTATCAGTCCGCCGGATCCGCGGCCGGCGACCGCCGCCGCCGTCTCCGAAAAATATCGGAGCTGCTCGGCCGTAAATCCCGGGTCGCCGTCCGCGCAGGCCAGATGCGTGTAAAGACCGCCTATCTCCGCGCTCCCCGATCCGGCCAGTTCTTCGAAGATCTTCATTACCGAGGGCCTGCGGGCGCCTATGCGCCCCATACCGGTCTCCAGTTTGATATGGCAGACGGCCTTTTTGCCCAGCGAGCGAGAAGCCTCCGCGACCTGCCGGGCGGCGTCGAGGCTTGAAATGGTGACCATCAGGCCGCGGTTTATGGCCTCGACAAAACTCTCAAAGGGATACAGGCTGCCCAGGATGAGTATCGGCGAAACGATCCCGGAATCGCGCAGGGCCAGCCCTTCCTCCACCGAGGAAACGCCGAAACCCCACGCAAGTTTTTCGCGTTCCGCGAAGCGGGCCGTCTCCGCCGCCCCGTGGCCGTAAGCGTCCGCCTTTACCACGAACATCACTTTCGCGCGGGGGCCGGCTATGGTTTGTATTTTCAGGAGGTTGGTTCTTAGCGCGGAAAGCCGTATTTCAGCCCAGGTGGGCCGAAAGAATTTCAGGTTGGGCATAAGGACAGGGTTCAGGGCGCCTCACAGCATCGCTTCCTCTTCCGCGATGATCTCGGTGCCCGGCATCTGCGGATTCTCGAACCTGGTCAGCTCGGGCCTGAAATATAATTCCACTTCTCCGACGGGGCCGTTTCTTTGTTTGGCCAGGATTATGGAAGCCTTGTTTTTAAGCGTCGGATCTTCCCGATTGTAATATTCCGGCCTGTGGATCAGCGCCACCACGTCGGCGTCCTGTTCCAGCGAGCCGGATTCGCGCAGGTCGGAAAGCTGCGGCCGGTTGCCTTCGCGCCCCTTATCCTCGCTGCGGCGGTTAAGCTGGGAAAGCGCCAGCACGGGAACTTTCAGCGATCTGGCCAGGTCTTTTAAAAGCCGCGAGATCTCCGAGACCTCCTGCTGGCGGCTCTCTAAGCGGCCGGTGCCGCGGATGAGCTGCAGGTAGTCTATGATAATGAGGCCCAGGGTCTTGTTCTGGTTCTTCAGCTGGCTCTGAAGTTTGCGGGTGCGGGCGCGGATATCCAGAATGTTAAGGCCCGGGGTGTCGTCTATCCAGAGCGGCGCCGCCGCCAGCTTTCCGGAAAACCTGGTCAGGTCGGTCCACACTTCCCTGGGGAAATAGCCTTTGCGCACCTTGCCCAGGTCGGCTCCGGCCGCGGAACAGAGCATACGCTGGAAAATGGCGTGCTTGTCCATTTCCAGGGAAAAAATAGCCACCGGAACCTGCGGCTTGCTGGTGTCGTCCACGGCCGCGTGATAGGCCATGTTAAGGGCCATGGCGGTCTTGCCCTGGCTGGGACGGGCCGCCAGGATTATCAGATCGGATTTCTGGAGACCGGAGGTCATGTCGTCAAAACGGGTAAAACCGGTGGGAACCCCGGTCACATTGCTCTTCTCCCCGTGCGCTTTCTCAAGCCGCTCCAAAACCTCATGCGCCAGATCCTGCGCCGAGGAAAAACCGTGGTCGGTGCTGGTCTGGGCCACTTCGATGATCTGCTCCTGCGCGTAGTCCAGGATATTTTCCACTTCGTCGGAATTATCAAAAGATTTTTCGATGACGCTGGTGGAAACGCGGATAAGCTCGCGCAGCAGGGCCTTTTCCTTGACCAGCTGGGCATAGGCCTGGGTATGGGCCGCGGTGGAAACCTTTTCCATGAGGTCGGAAAGGTATTTCTGGCCGCCCAGTTCCTCAAGTTTGTTGTTCTTTTTAAGTTCGTCGGAAAGGGTTACGATATCCACCGGCTGATTGCGGTTATAAAGATCCGTTATCGACTCGAAGATCCTGCGGTGGATCTCGCTGTAGAAATGTTTGGCCTGGATGATCTCGGTGACAGTGCTTATGACGTCTTTCTCTATAAGCATGGCCCCCAAAACGGCCATCTCAGCCTCAATGGAGTGCGGCGGAACCTTTGTGTGGGACATATTAGAGGGTTAGAGGATGGAGGGTTATCCTCCAATCTTCTTACTTAGTTTGAGCGGTTACGGTGATCTTGACTTTGGCCGTGATCTCGGGCTTAAGCGCCACTTCGACTTCAAAAACGCCCACGGCCTTGATGGAAGCCGGCAGTTTGATCATGTCTTTGTGCACTTCGATATCGGCGGCGGCCAGGTTTTTTATAATGTCGCTCTTGGCCACCGAACCGAACATCGCACCCTCTTCGGAAACCGGCCTGGAAAAAGAAAGCGTGACGGCGGAGATCTTTTTGGCAAGCTCCTGGAGGCCGGAATTCTCGGCGGCGACCCGCTTGGTCCTTTTGCTTTCGCTGTTCTTCCAGGCTTTCATGGCGCCGGGGGTGGCGGCTTCCACCAGGCCGCGCGGCATGAGGAAGTTACGGCCGTAACCGTCGCGCACGGTCTTGATCTCGCCGGTTTTACCGAGGTTGGAAATATCTTTCTTAAGAATTACTTTCATTTGTAGCGCTCCATTAACTAAAGTGTCAGAGCTGAAGAACCGAGGTTCCGGGGCTCTGAAGCGGAAGAAAATTAAAACTTCAGCGCTTCAGCTCTTCAGAACTTCAGCGCTGATACGGCCATCAGCCGCAGTACGGCAGTATGGCGAGGTTCCTGTTGATCTTCACCGCGATGGCCAGCTGGCGCTGATGTTTCGCGCACGCGCCGGTTATCCTTCTGGAAAGGATCTTCCCGCCGTCGGCGCAGAAGCTCTTCACAATCTGAAGCTGCTTGTAATCCACATGCGGGATCTTCTCGGCGCAGAGCCGGCAGACTTTCCTTCTGGCCGCGAAGTGCTTCCTCGGGCCGAAAGAGCGCCGGGGGCCGTCTTCCCTGTTGACGGGCCTCGGAGCGGAAGCGTCCGGAGCGCTGAATTCTTTCCTGGGTTCGTTGTTCATAATTTAATCCTCTCTTAAAACGGAACTTCGTCCATACCGGAGGCGTCGGCGGCCTTTTCGACGGTCTCAACCGCTTCCACCGCCTCGGCGGCTTCCGGAGCGCCGGGGGTTTCTCCGGCGCCGGCCACGGCCAGGAACTGCACCCTTCTGGCCACAATGCGCATCACTTTGCGCTTCTGCCCGGTCTTATCGACATAATCCGAATTGGCCAGGCGTCCTTCCACATGAACCGGGCTGCCTTTTTTGGCGCGTTCCCTGCACCTCTCGCCCATGGGCCCCCAGACCGTGACAGGAACATAAGTTACATCATCTTTCCACTCGCCCGTGGCCTGGTCTTTGTAGCGCCGGTTGACGGCGACATCGAAGCTGCAGACGGGCAGGCCTTTCTGGGTGAAACGCAGATCCGGATCCCGGGTAAGACGCCCGGCGATCAGAACATGATTCTGTTCGGGGATCCTGATATTCATATATCCCGGCCGTTACGCTTTCTTGACCGGTTCCAGAACGGCCTTGAGCATCATGGCCCGCAGAACGGCTTCCTGAAGATTGAGATTATGCGTGATATTCTTCACGGATCCGGAGGCGGCCTTGACTTTCATATAGACGTAGAAGCCGTCCCTGTTCTTGCCGATCGGGTGGGAGAATTTTTTTCTGCCGAGCCTGTCTTCATTGAGGATCTCGGCCTTTTCATCGGTAACTATTTTTTTGGCCTTCTCAATGATCTCGCCGGCTTCGGCATCGGAAACCTGGGGATTTATGATGAGCATCAATTCATATGTATTCATAGTATACTCAGGATACCAAATTAAGGGCCGGATTTCAATAAAAACTTCACTTTTGTAGAAATTTTTTTAAAATGTCCTGTTTGCGGCAAATAGAAATGTCCGGTTAAATGCTAAAACCTCCTTTTCCTTTTAAAAGGAG
>MGTT01000023.1 GCA_001799575.1 Elusimicrobia bacterium GWA2_56_46 | reverse complement strand
GAGGCTGAAAAGTTAAACTGAAAATGGTGGGTCCGGATTAGTGAGACAATACTGGGTCCCGATTGGTGAGACGCGACAGCCTCGCCGCCAGTTTGCGAAAACTGCATTCTGAAGCGAAATTATTCAGCAGATAAATCTGCAGATCGTATATCTTCCCCGGCAGGCGTATCGAATATCTTTTTACGATGTCTTTCAGGATAAGCGAGTCCATTAGTGTGTCCAGGTATCCTCTGGGCTCAAGTTTTTTAACCGCGACCTCCGGAAAACCGCCGTTGACAAGATGGTGTTCCATCAGGTTAAGCAGCCGCCCTTTGACTTCAGGGGCGGACAGGTCGGACTCATTCCAGTTGAAACTCTCCGCCGCCAGAAATTCCACGAAACTGAAGGGCAGTATCTCTATGGGAACATGGCGGCCGGTAAGGCTGGTCGCCAGTTCCCCGCTGAGAAGCCTTGAGTTGGAGCCGGTCAGCGTTATATTGTACCCCTGGCGTTGCAGCCGGTTAACAAAGAGCTCCCAGCCCGGCAGGTTCTGTATTTCGTCGAACAGCAGGTGTTTTGCGGCGCCATAGCAAGCGTGCAGTTCCTTTATTATTTCGTCATAGTCTTTAAGTTTCACAAGGCTCTCGTCGTCAAAATTGACGTAGGCGGGATGAAGCCCGCTCAAAAAATGCAGCGAGAATATGGATTTGCCCGCCCGCCGCGGCCCTGTAACGACCTTAACAACTTCGTCTTTGGCGAACCTGTCCGCATAACCCGAGCGGGCCCGCGTAACATAAGGCTTGGCCAAAAGGGTTTCCATTTCTCTTTTCTGTCTCAAAAGCACTTCTTTTATCATTATCTTGTCCTTTTCGGGTCGTTTATGAGTTCATGTTGGACATAATATCTATTTTTTGTCCATTATGATGTTTATACCATACATTTTCTCTAATTTCAATCTTTTTTAAACCCCCTCCGGCAATTCCGCAAACGATTGCGGTCGTACAAATTAATCTGAATCCAGCAGTTGTAAGCGGTTTCCATAGGAAAATCAGCGCTGTGCGCGCCCGGCCCGACGAGGCGGCTTAACTTGCCTCGGGCATATCGGGACAGGCGTGAATTGACGCTATTTTTTACGGGCGATGATTATCAGGTTCATGCCTAGCGGGGGGCGCAGGCGGGACTCGATCCTGGAGATCAGCGGGACGAATTTGTCGAAGATGATGGGCTGAAGTATGGGGAATTCTTTTCGTTTGAAGATCCTGCCGTTCAGGAACCAGCCGAAGATCCCTAAAAAATTGCTGTAGAAAGCCCGCTCCACCGCGAAACCGCTCCGTTCCAGCTTAGCGCTTAAATCCTTTCTGCCATATCTGCGGTAGTGCCCGACATTCTCGTCGAGCGTGCCGAAAAGCCAGTTCAGGGCGGGAACGAACAGCAGCAGGCGGCCGCCGGGCTGGAGGAGCGCGTTGATATTCCGCAGCGCTTTCTCGTCGTCCCGGACATGCTCCAGGACATTGACGGAAACCACCGTATCTATCTTACTGCCGGCCAGGGCCGCGACCTTGTCGTCGCTAATGTCGAAATTGTGGATCTCCACCCCGGGGCAGTCTATTTGCAGGTGCTGGATAAAAAAGGAAGAGGTGTCTATCCCGATGACCCTGGCGGCGGATTTCAGAAAATACTGCGTTAAATTACCTATCCCGCAGCCGATCTCAAGGACGGTTTTCCCGGCGGTGTAGTCCTTGAACAACTCGTAGATCCATTTGTTGTAATTGTGCGCCAGCGCGAACGTCCTGAGCGCCTCGTACCCCAAAAGATCCACCTTGCTGCCTTCCCGCTCCGTCATGGGCTTATTATACCATAACTCGTAAAATTGGAAGTCCGCGCAAAAACGGACAGCATTCCCCAATCCAAGGATGAGCCTGAAATCTCTCGTCGTGACCCCGTCGTAAATTTTGAACCATTCCCTTTTTAAGAAATAGGTAACGGCAGGCCTGCAAGTTCGCGGGGCCTGCCGGGGGTTGGGTTCCAAAAACCGGTGTCGGGCACACCGTGCCCGCACCTCCCGTCCTCAGCCTCGCCGCTTACGCAAGTCTCGGCTTCCGGAGGGTTTTTTCCACCCAATCCCCCGTCACCCGCTCCATTGATTTGCCTGCCGCATCCTTATATTTGAAAATTGCGGGCACCGAATAACGTTATCATAATGCTGAGAACTATAGTCAGGCAATAAAAGCGTTTAAGAGCTGAGCAAGGATATGGCGTTCTATCGCGCCTGAAGCCGTAGAATGTCTGGAGGATGATTTGGAAGGACAAGCCCCTGCCAGGCCCCGCGAACCCTGCCCCCGGGAAATTACACGGAAGTCTTAACGTTACCCATTTTCAGGCTCATCATGCGTTGGATATGCGTTGGATAATTATCGGACTGCTGTAATTTGATATACTTTGCTTTTCGCGCCGGAATAGATAAATGAAAGTCTGCCTTATAAACCCTCCGTGGGCCACCAAATCCGATAATATCTGGACCAAGATCCGGGGCACCCTCCCCCCTCTCGGCTTATTGTATTTGGCCGCGTATCTGGAACGTGAAGGCATAGACGCGGATATCCTGGACTGCCAGACCGGTCTGCGCTCCTGGCAGGAGATCGAGAATGAACTGCGGCGCGGGAAATACGACCTTTACGGCATTACCGGCACGACCTCCATCATCAGCAACGCCTACCGCATAGCCGGAATTATCAAAGCGGCCCATCCCGGAGCCAAAGTCGTGATGGGCGGCGTGCACGTTACCGCGCTCCCCGAAGAAGCTCTGGCGAAAGATACCGTGGATTTTGTCATCAGGGGAGAAGGCGAAAAAGCGCTTCTGGAACTGGCGAAAGGCGGCGCGCCGGACGCGATCCCGGGACTTTCTTATAAAAGCGGCGGGAAAATGTTCCACACGGGCGGCTATGGTGTGATGGCGGACCTGGATGCGATACCTTTCCCGGCGTTCCATAAAGTTGATCTTAAGGCGTACCGGCCGGCGTTGAACTCTTACCGGCGGCTGCCGGCCATCAACATGATGACCACCAGGGGCTGCCCCGGCAGATGCACTTTCTGCAACTCCGCCAACATCCCGCTGCGCCGCCGTTCGGCCGACAATATTTATCAGGAAATGAAAATGCTGTCCGAAAAGTACGGCATAAAGGAAATTTCTTTTTACGACGACACTTTTACCGTTTTCCACGACAATATAAACCGGCTGTGCGGGCTGCTGCTCGCCGGCGGGATAGATCTCACCTGGAGCTGCTTCGCCAGGGTGGATACCGTTACGCCCGCGCTTCTTGGGAAAATAAAAGCCGCGGGCTGCCACCAGGTGATGTTCGGGATCGAGAGCGCCAGCCCGGAGATCCTTAAAAATATCCGCAAGAACATCGAACTCGAAAAGAACAAAGCGGCCGTAAAAATGGCCAAAGAGGCCGGGATCACCGTGCGCTGCACGTTCATGTTCGGCAATCCCGGGGAGACGGAGCGGACCATAGACGAGACTATAAGATATTCGCTGGAACTGGATCCGGATATAGCCTTGTATAATATTACGACGCCCTATCCCGGCACCGAGATGTTCGGCTGGGCAAAAGAAAAGGGCTATCTGCTGAGCGAGAACTGGGACGATTACGATCTGAGCGAGCCGGTCATGCGGCTGCCTACGATCCCGGTGGAGACGTTGAAGCTTAAATATAAAGAAGCTTTCCGGGCCTTTTATTTCAGGCCGCGGGTGGTGTTCAAAAAAATATTCGATATGGTCACGCTGAAAGATCTCCACACGCTCCGCGACATGATCGGGCGGGTCATTAGGTAAGGTTCACAGTTCACGACTTTATGGCAAAAAAACCGTCTAAGGCCGCAATTAAGCCGCTGGTTCCGGACATAACACCGAGGTTGTCTTATCCGGTGATATTCGCCATATGCGCCGTTTGGGCGCTGGTTGTCCTGGTCAATTACCAGAACAAATTCGCTTTCTTTTCAGTGAATCCGTTTGACGCGCCTTTGTGGCTGGAACATCTGTCCGAGGCCGGCCGGATCTTCTCTTATCTCCCGCAACTGGCTTTTGCGGCGCTGTTCGTCCTGTTCGCGCTGGCGGCCGGCGGGCTTCTGCTGAATGCCTTAGCCGGGGCGGACAACAAGGATCTCGGCGGCCTGGACTGGTTTTTTTTCTCGGCTGGGCTGGGCTTCGGGGCGCTTGGACTGCTCATTCTCGGCCTGGGTTTTCTGGGACTTTATAACAAGACCGCTGTGTTCGCCCTGCTGGGCCTGGGCATTCTGGCCGGCGGCCTGCGTTTCAGTAGCGATTTCCGGGGGCGGGCGCAAAGAATGCTTCAGGAGGCAAGGGCGCTGAAGTTTTCGTGGTTCGACAGGGTTTTGCTTTTTATCCTGTTCCTTTACGGAGCCGCCGCTTTTATCTGGGTTCTGTCTCCGGAAATATTTTTCGATTCCCTGGTGTATCATCTCGGCGTGCCTAATTATTATCTGCGGGAAGGACGCGTCGCCGCCATGGCCTCCAATATCTGCTCCGGTTTCCCCCTTCTGGTGCAGATGCTTTATACCGCGGGCCTTATAATCTCGGACGATATCCTCGCCAAACTGATCCATTTCTCGATCGGGATGTTCCTGGCGGGAACGCTTTTCACCATGGGCCGGCGTTATGTTTCCGTTACCGCCGGGCTGCTGGCCTGCGTCATTTTCGCCAGTATCCCGATGGTGGTGCTGAATCTGGCCACAGCGGGCATGGATGTGGCGTCCTGCTGGTTCACGCTGCTGGCCGCGTACGCCCTTATCCTGTTCTCGGCGAGAGAAGAGCGGCCGGAGCCGCGCGCGTTTGACAGAACCCTACTGCTGGCCGCCGTTTTCGCCGGTCTGGCGGCGGGAACCAAATATCAGGCGCTGTTCACCGTGATAGCCGGCTTCGGGGTTCTGGCTTACGCGTATTTTACGGCCGCGGAGCGCGCGGACAGGCTCATGGCGCTCAAACAGGCGTTTTTTTTCGGGGCGGCCGCCGGCCTTGTGTTCGCGCCCTGGCCGCTTAAGAATATTATCTTTCACGGCAATCCTTTATACCCGTTTTTTGGAAAGATCTTCGGCGGCCAGCAGGTGGACCCTTTCAAATGGGCCGTTCTCCTGTCGGACGGCTTCTCCCGCAGTCTGCCCGCCACTTTCTCAAGCTGGGAAAATTTCAGGCAGTTCATCTTCCATCCCTGGTATCTGACTTTCCTCGGCATGGGCAACGCGGATTTCATGGGGCCGTTCATCCTGCTGTGCGTTCCTTTTCTTTTTTTATTCAGGTTTAAGAAACCGGCGTTCCGGCATATGGCGGTATTCATCGCCGTGATGTGGCTGTTGTGGTGCGTTTCCACCAGCATGCCCCGCTTCTTTCTACAGGGCCTTGCCGTTCTGAGCGTTCTCCTCGCCGTTCTGATAGCCGGCTTCGGGAATAGGGGCCTGAAATGGTTTTTCCAGCTTATCCTGACCGTGTCCGCTTTCTACAGCCTGTGGTGGCTTAACAGGATAGAGGTTTCGCAGGACGCCTGGCGGGTTGTGTTCGGACTTCAGGATAAAGAGACTTATCTGGGCTTTCAGCATTCCACCTATCCTTCTCCGTATTATCCCGCCATGAAATACATCAACACTTCGCTTCCTCAGGACAGCAGGGTGCTTTTCGCCGGCGAGACGCGCGGTTATTACTGCGAGCGGAGGTTTATCGCTCCGTCGGTCAACGACGTACATACGCTGGTGTTGTTCGCCCGCGCCTCTTCCACCCCGGAAGAGCTGCAGGCGAAAATAGCGGCCGCCGGCATCACGCACATTTTCCTGAACCTCGCGGAGGCGCTGCGGCTGGATAAAAGCTATCATTTGTTCCAGTGGGACGCGGCCAGCATCCGCGTTTTCAACGCCTGGTGGGATCGTTATGCCGGGCTGGTCTGGAGCGACGTGCGCAACGGGCAGGGCGAGTTCCGCCTGCTGTTCGTTTACAAAATAGCTTCCGCGCCTGGGGCCGCTTCCGCGGCGCCGCCCCGCAATTATTTCAACGACCTGTATCTGAAAAGTCTTGAGGGCGGCGGATAAGGCCGCCGGCGGTGTTTTCAAATAGCTCTTGCCGGTAAAACCCGAAAAGGGTATTATTACTATCAAGTTATGATAAAAAACAAATCCGGCCTCTCCCTTGTTTTATCGTTCTTAGCCGTAACCACCGTATTTGCCGCAACTTCCCCCCGCCCCTCCGCCCAGCTCCCGCCCGTCACCAGGCTGACGGCCGCGGATATGCCCTATGACGTTGGCGGAACGGCCTTGCTTAAGTGGGATGTACGTCCCGAGGACACGCCTGATGTCCTTTACCAGATCTATGTTTCCTCCATGGAGAGCGGCGGCTGGATAAAGGCCGACGAGTTCCCCGCGGACACCCGGACGGGGGACGGCATAGAACTGCCGTTCTGGGCCTGGAACGCGTCCGTCAGGGAACACGTCGTGAAAGTGGAGCTTAATAATTTCTACGGCGAAGCCCAGACCACCGGCCCTGTCTTCCGCTTTAAAGTGACGTCGGTCAAAGACAAAAAAAGCTACGACAGCCAGGTCGTCTCCGCCGGAACGGTCAGCAACTGGTTCCGCCTGGACCGGCTCAACAATCTGGTAATGGCGATCCTGGTTTTCATAGTGTTCTTCTGGGCGGTTTCCCATGCCAAGCGTAAGGGTTTGTTCATACGCCGCATAGCGGGGCTTGACGCCATAGACGAGGCCATCGGCCGCGCCACCGAAATGGGCAAGCCGATCTACTATCTGCCGGGCATAGGCAACATGACCATGGTTTCCACGATCGCTTCCACCTTTATCCTGGGAGAAGTGTCAAAAAAAGTGGCCCAGTACGACAGCACTATAAAAGTTCCCCACAAAGATCCGGTTGTTATGACCGTGGCAAAAGAGGTGGTCAAGCAGGCTTTTCTTGAGGCCGGCCGGCCGGACTCATACCGCGAGGATATCAACCAGTTTGTCAGTTATGACCAGTTTTCCTACGCCGCTTCGGTGGACGGCATGATCTCCAGGGAAAAGCCGGCCGCGATATTCTACATGGGCTGGTTCATGGCCGAATCCCTGCTGCTGGCCGAGGTCGGCTCCACCACCGGCGCGATACAAATAGCCGGCACGGACGAGGAAGCGCAATTGCCGTTTTTCTTCACGGCCTGCGACTACACGCTTATAGGCGAGGAACTTTACGCCGCCGGGGCCTATCTTTCAAAAGATCCCATGCTCATGAGCGCGCTGAAAACGCAGGACTTCGGCAAGCTTGTGGTAATGGTCTCGGTGGCCCTGGGAGGTATTCTGGCGTCCCTCGGCGGCCTTATGCACTGGGATCCTTTCACCCGGATAATCGCCGATCTCTTCAAGGCCTATTGATAATATATGAAACTGATCAAAAAACAGATACCGCTGGCTATAGTGTTGGTTTTCGGCACTCTGACGCTGCTGACTTACTTTGTGCCGCATAAACGCTCGGTAAATTTCCTTGAAACCATGAACAAATGGGAGAACATCGTAGCGGCTTTCGCGTTTTTCCTGGGCCTGATAAACCTTTTTTATTCCCACTACACGAAGATCTCCCGCAAGGCGGACGGCTGGGGCTACAGCATTTTTGTTTACATAGGCTTCCTTGCCATAGCCATACCGGCATACGTCAGCCACGGGAAAAACATGGACGGTTCCGTCCTTACCTGGATGGGATGGGCTTTCAAGTATATCTACAACCCCCTTTCGGCCACCATGTTCGCGGTGCTGGCCTTTTACATAGTTTCCACCGCGTACAAGTCTTTCAGGATAAGATCTCTCCAGGCTTTCGTGCTTTTTGCGGCGGCCATGTTCCTGATCCTGGGCAACGTTCCGCTCGGCCAGATGATCTGGGATAAACTGTTCGGCTGGACCAGTTATGCGATTTCCGATATCGTGGACTGGATCATGCACGTGCCCGCTATCGCGGGCAAACGCGGCATTATGATAGGCATAGCCATCGGCGTGGTCGTGACGGCGCTTAAAATCATTTTCGGTATTGAGCGGCAATACCTGGGCAAGGATTGAACTCTATGCTAAAAGAAAAGCTCAACGCCCTTCTTAGAATCGACAGGCGCTGGATCTTCCTGGGCCTGACCGTGGTGCTGTTCGGGGCCATTATGCGCCCGCTCGGCCTGATAAACAAAGAAATCTCCAAGGACACCCGGAACGCTTATGATTTCATGGAGAAGCTGCCGGCCGGGTCTTTTGTTATTTTGTCCCTGGATTATGATCCCTCCACGGCCCCGGAGCTTAATCCGCAGGCCGTGGCGGTCGCGCGCCACGCGTTCAGGAAGAATCTGCGCGTGGGCGTGGTGACCTACGCCGCCGGGGCCACCGGCCTTATAGAACAGCTTTTTGCCGTTGTGCCGGCTGAGTTCAAAAAGGAATACGGCAGGGACTATATCATTTTCCCTTATCAGCCCAGCGCCGTGGCCGCGCTTACGCAGATGGCTTCCGATCTTTACGGTATTTACGACAAGGATAAAGACGGGAAAGACGCGAAATCCATGCCCGTTATGCTGGGCGTAAAGAACTATAAAAATATTTCGCTTGTCGTTTGCATAGCGGGAACCCAGATGCCGACCTACTGGGTGCAATACGCGGGCGATAAATACGGAGTGCCTGTCATGGCCGGCGTTACCGCCATAAGCCAGCCCGGCTATGGGCCGTACCTGCAGAAAAAGCAGCTTAAAGGTCTTCTGGGCGGCATGAAAGGCGCGGCCGAGTATGAACATCTTATAGATACTCCCGGGAAGGGAACTTCCGGCATAGACGCGCTGAGTCTTGCCCATGTAATGGTTGTCGGGCTGATAATCGTTTCAAATATCGCGATGGTGATCCTGAAGTATTTATGAACAGGGCAAGGCCCTGATTTTCAGCGGGAGCGTGCGCAATCATGTCCGATACTTTTCTTATAGCCGGGGCCTGGATTTCCGCCGGCCTGACGATCTTTCTTTTCAGTTTCCTTTACAAGGATAATCCGTTCTTTAAAGTAGCGGAGCACCTTTATCTGGGGGCCGGCATGGGGTGGTGGGCGCAGGTGTATCTCTACGGAGTTTTGAGGCCCAAAGTCTGGGCCCCGCTTATGAACCATGACTGGATGGTTCTTGTTCCGACCTTTCTGGGACTTTCGCTTATAACTCAGTTTATCCCCGGAATTTCATGGATCTCGCGCTATGGTTTCACGTTCCTTATGGGCTACGGAGCGGGACTTGAGCTTCCGACGAAGCTTGCCACAGACTTTGTAAACCAGATAGGCGGCACCATCCAGCCGTTCGTGAACGTGGCGGGAATGTCGTCCTTCGCGCTTTTCAACGCCGTCGTTATCGCGGGGGGCGTTATCTGCGTCCTGATCTACTTTTTCTTCTCGGTTGAGCACAAGGGCGCCGTGAAAAAGGCCTCGAACGTCGGTATATACTTTTTGATGATCTATTTCGGCGCGTCTTTCGGCAATACCGTGATGGCGAGGTTTTCCCTGCTGTACGGCAGGTTCGACACGCTTTATACTTTTTCGGCTTCTAAATATTTGTACGCCACGCAATTCATCCTGGCGGGCCTGGCCGTATATTTCATCGTCCACGCCCTGATGAACAGAGGCAAAAAAGAAATTGAACCGGCGCAGTAATCAGAGGAGTCACGCCTCTTCCGGGGGCATGTCGAAAATTATCAGATCGCCTTTGAAGCCGCGAACCTCATTTTACGATTTCTATTTTGGCTTTCCGGCGGAGTTCCGCGGCCAGTTCAGGCAGCTTCTGCGACACGGCCTGGTTTATCATCCCCGCTTTCAGTTCCGCTTTGAGCGCGGTATCCAGCCTGGCGGGTTCGCCGGGCTTCAGGGATTCCAGCTTGAAAATGCTGAAACCGTTGCCGGTGGGCATCGGTTTGGTGTATTCCCCCGGCTTGAGCGAGAAGACGGTCTTTTCTATTTCCGGCAGCAGCAGACCCCTTGAAATATAGCCGATGTCCCCCTCTTTCTTCCTGAGATTTTCGTCGGTGGATTTCAGGGAGGAGAGTTTGGCGAAGTCCGCGCCGGCCGAGAGGGCCAGGTAGGCGTCGTCCGCTTCCGCTTTGCTGGTAACGAAGAGCTGCCGCAGCCTGGCGCTGTCGGCTTTACCGAGCTTGTCCTTGTTCTGCTCGAAAAAGGCGGTTACTTCGGCGTCGGACGGATTGATGTCCCTGGCCGCGATGACGGTGTTTTTGATGAGCAGCTGGCGCTTTATCAGGCCTTTGACGTCGCCCGGAGTCCAGCCTACGGCCCTGAGATTGTTCTCGAATTCTTTTTTATCCTTGTAGCCCGAGGAGAGCGCCTCAAAACGTTTTTCCGCTTCCCTGGCGTCATATTTGACCTTGAGCCTGCCGGCTTCCTCAAGGAGTAATTTCTCGTCTATCATCTCCGAGAGTCCCTGGGCGGAATACTGCCACCAGAGTTTTTTCGTGACGTCTTCGAAAGCGATCTTGTCCCCGTTGACCAAGGCGATCACTCGATCCTCGGCGGAGACAAGGCCGCCTGTCAGCGCCATCAGCATGGAAAATATTATCGTGTTTTTCATCGTACTCTCCTTCCTCACTCTTTATCTTTATTAACGAAGAGCGTCTGGGTCGGATAGGCGAATTCTATTCCGGCCCCGGCGAAGTTCTCTATAACAGCCAGCAGGACGCGTTCCTGCGTTTCCATATACAGCGTGTAGTCCCCGTTATTGATATAATACACGGTTTCAAAATTCAGGGAAAAATCCCCCATGTCGCACAGCGTGGACCGTTCGAATTCGGCGCCGGCCTGGGCGAGGACGGCCTTTTTTATGAGCGCCGGCGCTTTGCGCAGCTTCTCGGCGCCGGTCTGGTAGACCACGCCGGTTTTGAATACCACCCGGCGCTTTTCGAGGTGCCTGTAGTTCCGTATCCGCGAGGACAACAGGTTGGAGTTGGACACGATCACCAGTTCGCCGGAAACGCTCCGGACGCGGGTGGATTTTAGGCCGATGTGTTCGATCGTTCCCGACAACTCTCCGGAAACCACGAAGTCGCCTATGTTAAAAGGCTTGTCCAGCAGGATGACGAAGAAATTAAAGAGGTCTCCCAGTATGGCCTGGGCGGCCAGGGCCACCGCCACGCCGCCGATCCCGAGGCCGGCCAGCACCGCCGAGACGTTGACGCCGAGATTGGCCAGGACGAAAAGCGCCGCCGCCACCCAGATGGCGGCCCGCAGGATCACCTGGGTGCTTTGCACCACCGAAGTTCCGGCGGCCTCCGTAAGGCCGCGCTGCGCGACTATCCTGGTTATCCAGTAATTGACGAGGCCCTGGAGCAGGGTTATGGCGCGGTAGGTCAGGACCAGCAGCAGCGTTATGGTGAAAATTTTGTCGAAGCCGGGTGAGCGTTCCAGGTGCCTGATGGCCAGGTAGAGCGCCGCCAGGCAGTACTCCAGCGGGCGGATCTTCTGAAGGAGGCCCAGGGCCACGTCGTCCAGGTCCGTCTCGGTCCGGGCGGCCAGCGCGTTGAGTTTTACGAAAGCGACATGTCTGAGGAAATAGAGGCCGGTCATGGCGGCTGCGAACAGCAGTGCCGCGTACAAATAGTTTGAAACCGTATTCTTTAAAAATTCCGCGGTCAAAAAAGAGTTGAAATCTGCGGCCATACGGATATTATAACAAAAGTGGTAAGTGCTAAGTGATTCCTAAATCCTCCGATAAGCGATAATTCCGCCGACACCTCTCCGCGTCCGCAATGTTATTCTCATCAAGATGCAGGCCCGTTACCGGCTTTGGGCTAACGAACCGCAGGATGGTAAAACGGGGGCCTGCCGGGGCAAGGCTTTTTCGCGTTCCCTCATCCGACTGCGGGGTCGAAAAAGCCTTGCCCCGTCACCCCTTAGTAAAATTTACGCAATTGATGGTCGCTCAGCATTCCAAATCTGAAAATACAATATATTGACCCCGCCCAAATTACTACTTGAATTACCCACCCGGTACCGGTGTAGGTATCTGGGTGCCTCGCGGATAAATAGAGGCATGTTTTTCAGGCTCTATCAGGAGCATGGCGGTGGGGTATAGTTGGAGGGGTGGCAGCCATGGGTCGGATCGGGCCGAGGGGTGCGAAGCACAATTCAGTGAGCAGGTAACCGGCGCGAAGTCGCCGGGCCGGCCGCAGGCCCGATGGGCCCCATGGCTGACAGGCCCCCGAACTCGCAGCTCGCCGCCATTTTTCCACTTTCACCCAATGGGTGAAATCTTTTCATCAATGACGCAGACTTATTAGAAGAGAATTTGGGTGATTAAAAAAAGTGAATCCGGTTCCGCCACTAACGACTATTCACTAATCACTATTTATAATGTCTCTTGAGCGTTTTGCGATCCGTGTGGGCCAGCTCGAAATCCTGGGTGGAGATGAGCGATTTTTTTGGGCAGACGTCCACGCACTGAGAGCAGTAGATGCAGCGGTCCAGGCTCATGATGCAGTCGAATTTCTTTTTGACCGGAACCGGGGCCGTTCCGTCGGCCGCCGGCGCCGGCGCGGGGGGCTGCTCCGCCGACAGGATTATCTCTATGGCTTTGGCCGGACAGACGCGCACGCACATTTTGCAGCCGATGCAGGTGTCCGACTCAAAGGCTATGCGCCCCCGGAAGCGGGCGTCCACCACGGCTTTCTCAAAAGGGTAATTGGAGGTCGCCTTCTTCTTAAAAAGGTGGCCGAGCACTTCAAACAGGGCTCTCGCGGGTTTTTGCATAAGTTGTCCTACTGTAGCCTGAATTTCAGGAAGATGTCGAAAAGTATCTGGGCCATGCTCAGCGGAGCCAGCACCTGCCAGCAGAACCGGATCATCTGGTCTATCCGTACGCGGCCCATCAGGACCTTTACCAGCGTCAGGAGGAAAACTATGGCCAGGGTTTTGGCGAGGAAGACCGCGAGCCCGGCGGCGCCTGAGGCCCCGAGCGTGCCGCCCAGGAATACGGCGTTGACGAGCGCCGCGCCCACCACCATTTCCATATCCACGGCCAGGTAGAAGAAACCCAGGAGGCGTCCGGAATATTCGGTGAACTGTCCGCCCACGATCTCGTTCTTCGCGTGCGGGATGTCGAAAGGCACACGCTCAAGCTTCCCCTGCAGGGCTATAAGCGCGACGAAGAGGGCGGGAATCTGGGCCGCCATTAACGCCTTATGCGCCGCAAAGAAGCCGGCTATCTCGTTTATGTTCCAGGTGCCGGCGAGTATCGCGGGGCCGATGAGCGAGAGCATCATCGGGACTTCGTAGGCGAAGAGCTGGGTCAGCACGCGCATGGAGCCGATGACGGCGTAAGGGCTGACGGCGCTCCAGCCGGCCAGAAAAAAAGTGACGGTGGGAATAGTCAGCAGGTAAATGACGACCACCAGGTCGCCCTGGAAAGAATAAACGGCGTCGGTCCAGACAGGCAGCGGCAGGACGGCGGTTACGACCGCCGCCAGGGCGAAATAAGGCAGAACCTTGAACATCACGGTGTCGCACGCGTCCGGGACGATCACCTCTTTCGCCAGAAGTTTAATAAAATCGGCCGCGGGCTGGTACCAGGGCGGCCCCACCCGGTTCTGCATAACGGCGCCGAGCTTCCTGTCCACCCACTGAAGGAAAAGTCCGTAAGCCGCCAGGAACAGGAATCCCGGAAAGATGAGGATGTAAACCAGCGCGGGCAGCATTGAGTCGATGATCATGAGTCGTCCTTTGTTTTTACAGTTTCGTAAAGTCAACTCCGCGCTTCTTGTAGTGCTCGATACCGTATTTGCGCAGTTCGTCCCAGCCGTAGACGCGGACCTTGCCGGCTTTATTGTCGTAGACCATCGCCCTGTCCGTGCACGACATGCAGGGGTCGATGGCGGCGATGACCATAGGCACGTCGGCGAGATAGCCGCCGTCCAGCATATAGCTGACGGAAGGGTAGTTGGCCATGGTCGGAGCGCGCACTTTCACGCGTTCCGGCTTGTCGGTGCCGTTGGATTTAAGGTAATGGAAATCTTCTCCCCTGGGGGCCTCGTAGCGGTTGACGGCCTCGCCGGGAGCTATCTTGGCCGGGACTTTCACGGCTATAGGGCCTTCCGGCAGATAATCGAGAACCTGGCGGATAATCTTGTAGGATTCCACCAGTTCAAGCACGCGCACCACCAGGCGGCCGAAGACGTCGTTGGTATTGTGCGTGATAAGATTAAAATCCAGTTTATCGTAGATCAGGTAGGGCTCGTCTTTGCGGACGTCGCGTTTGACGGCCGAGGCCCGCGCCGTGGGGCCGACGGCGCCGCGTTCCAGGGCGACGTCATGCGGCAGGAGTCCCACGTTCCGGGTGCGCGCGAGCACGGTAGCCTCTTCGGTGCCCAGCTTGACGTAATACTTGGTGCGTTCCTCAAGAATGGCCACCCGCTTGAGGATCTCCGCTTTCTGTCCGGGCGTAATGTCACGGCGCACGCCGCCTATGGTGTTGATGCCGTAGTGGACGCGGTTGCCGGAGACCAGTTCCAGACAGTCCAGCACCTGTTCCCGGTCGCGCCAGGTATACATGAAAAGAGTTTCAAAGCCCATCTCGTAGCCGGCGATACCGAGCCATAACAGGTGGCTGTGCACCCTTTCCAGTTCCCCCACCAGGGTTCTGATGGCTTTGGCCCGCTCGGGGACTTCGGCCTTGGCCAGTTCTTCCACGCAGGTGATGTAGCAGGTGGTGTGCGAATGGGAGCAGATTCCGCACACGCGCTCTATCAGGTAAATGTCCTGGAGAAAAGTCCTGTCTTCGGCGGCTTTTTCTATGCCGCGATGGTTGTAGCCCAGGTTGACCGCGGAGCCGGAGATCTGCTCCCCTTCCAGTACGAGGGTGAAGTTGACCGGCTCTTTAAGCGCCGGGTGCTGGGGGCCCAAAGGGATGGTGATCTTCGACATATTACGCGGCCTCCTTTTTGGAAGCGGCTTCTTCGGGGTAAGCGTCGGTAAGCTTCCAGTCTTTCCTCAACGGATGCTGGCCGGCCGGGAAATCGTCGGGCAGCGGATACCGGCGGCCCGGTTTCAGGCCGTTTATTTTTATGCCGAAAAGATCTTCAAGTTCCCGCTCGTAGGGCTCGGCGCCGGGGAATACGCCGGTCACGGTGGGCAGGTTCGGGTTCGCCCTGGGCGTTTTGGCCCTGGCGGAAATTATGCCGTGGGTGTCGGTGAGGTGGTAATACGCGCCCAGGTGTTCCCCCCCGTCGAAACCGGTGATGGTGGCCAGGTGATCGTAGCCCAACCCGGTTTTCATGAACTTCATCAGTTCGGGGAGCCGGTCCGCCGGTATCTCGAACCACACGCGGTTCTTGCGCTGGATGGTCAGCTCGGTTATGGCGGCGCCGAATTCGGCTGCCAGCTTCTCTTTAATTTTTTCTTCCTTTTCAAATTCGCTCATAAAATTTACCTCACTTCCCCTTTGAACTCGCTTCCAGCGCGCCCAGAAGCTTCACCGCGCCGTCCAGGACGGCCTCGGGCCTTACCGGGCAGCCGGGGATATAAATGGAAACCGGAATGACGGCGTCAACGCCGGAGACGACGCCGTAGCAGCCGTCGAACACTCCGCCCGAACAGGCGCAGGTGCCCACGGCCATGACGAATTTAGGCTCTGGCATCTGGTCGTAGATCCTTTTGAGGCGTTTCACCTGCTGGCGCGTCACCGGCCCGCTGACCACCAGGACGTCCGCGTGCCTGGGCGTGGATTTAAGGATAGCGCCGAAGCGCTCAAGGTCGTACCGGGGTGTCAGGGCGTCCACGATCTCGATGTCGCAGCCGTTGCAGGCGCCGGTGTTGAAATGCAGCAGCCAGGGGGATTTGAGTCTGGACCAGAGGATGAGTTTATCTTTGATTTTCATAAAATCCTAGCCCACGAATAAGATCGCCAGTATTATTCCCACCGCCGCCACGTAGCCCGCCACCAGCTCTATGCCCGCGGAAAAGGGGTTGAGGCTCCAGGTGGCCAGCATCAGTCCCGCCACGTGCAGCATGGTGAAAAAGATGGCGAACGGGAAGAATTCCTGATAGTCCGGGATAATTTTTCCGGCGGGAACATCCTCACCGCAGGCATAGGCCTTGTTCTTGCCGGAGTCCGCATCGGCGCCGGGGGCCGGCGCCCAGCCTGAAATAAGTTCGGACAGGCCCATCGCGAACAGGAGCAGGATTATGAAAGCTACCGGCAGAAACAGGAAGAAGTCCATATTTTAGTTTAACCTCTCAGCTTATCCAGCGACCAGATATCTATGGAATTGGTCAGACGGTAATTCTTGACCAGAAGCGACAGGCCCGCCGCCACGATCACGACTTCTATAACTATCATCGTTATGATCAGCGCCTGCGCGAGGGCCAGATTGCCGGTCAGCGCGCCGGCCGAGATGACGCCCAACAGGGCCGACTTGGACATGATCTCAAGTCCTATCAGCTGCCGGAGCAGATTGCGCGAAACGAGCATACAGTACAGTCCCGCCGTGAAGATCAGGGTGATGAAATACCAGTCCAGCGCGAAAGAGTTTGTCATTTTTGCTTTTTTCTCCTTGGGAAAATGGAGTTTATAACGAAGACCCCGGCGGCCAGTATCGAGATCTGGCCCAGCAGGTCGAAACGCCGGATGTCCCAGAGTACCGCGCCCAGGGAATTTACCCTGCCGCCGAACCGCGCCCAGTTTTCCAGGGATTCGAAGAAAGGCACGGCGTAGAACCAGGCCGCTATGGCCGCCAGGCCCATAACCAGCGGCATGGCGTAAAAGCGCATACGGTTGTCTTCCAGCTTATTTTCCTCCCGGCGGATAAGGCTGACGGCGCTTACGAAAAGGACGGTGATCAGGCCGGCGCAGACCGAGAGCTCGAAAACCGCGGCCCAGGGCGCCTGGAAATCAAAAAGTATAAGCGACGCGCCGACGCTGACAAGGGCCAGCATCAGGGCGCTCATCAATAAGTCTTTCATCATCACGGCGGCGACGGCTGCCGCCGCGGTCAGGATGAAGAGCAGGGTATGGTAGGTCATAATATGGTCCTCGCCGCGATGGCTTCTACCAGATAGGCGTAAATGTAAGGGAAGAAAGCGCCCAGCGCCGCGATGAGCAGGCACATGCCTACGACCGGGACAAGCATGGCCGGCCGAACCTCGCGGGCGTTACGCGAAGCTTCCGTGGGTTTGCCGAAAAAAACTTTTCTTTGCATTACCATGAAATATGCCAGCGTGACGACGCTGAAAAGGAGCGCCGTCACCGCGTAGATCTTCGCCCCCCCGTCCCACAGGGCGATGATGATTATCAGTTTGCTCCAGAAGCCGGAAAGGGGCGGCACGCCGGCGGTGGACAGGAGCGCCACGATAGAGGTCCAGGAGGTCCAGGGCATGGAATGCTCCATCCCGCCCAGTTTATTCATGTCGCTGGTGCCGGCGCTTTTCTCCAGGCTGGCGCTGTTCAGGAACAGGACGGTTTTGAACGTCGCGTGGTTCACAAGATGGAAGACGGCGCCGAGAAGAGCCAGCGGCGTGCCCATCCCGGCCGCCAGGATAATGTAGCCCACCTGGCTGATGCTGGAGAAAGCCAGCATTCTCTTGAATTCATTCTGCCGCAGGGCCGCCAGCGCGCCCACCACGATGGACAGCATACCGAGGAACATCAGAACTTCGGCGGTGTGGTACGCTTTGATCTCGAAGAGCCGCAGAATCATGGAGATCCTGATAACCGCGTAGACGCCGGAGACCTTGGTAACGATGCCCGCCAGGTAGGCCGAAACGGGAGCGTAAGCGCCCTCGTAGGCGTCGGGCGTCCAGGTGTGGAAAGGAACCACGCCGGATTTGATGAGGAAGCCCAGCAGGATAAGCGAGACGGCGAAGACCACTCCGCCCACGGGCAGGCCGGAGGCGATGATGACCTTGAGGCTCTCGAACGAGAAAGTGCCCGCGGTCAGCATCAGGAAAGCGATGCCGAATATGATGAACAGCGACGCCGGGAAAGTCAGAAGAAAATATTTGATGGCGCCTTCAAGGCCTTTCGCGCCGTCATCGGAAGTGATGAGGGCGAAAGAGGTCACCGCCAGGACTTCCACGAAGATGTACAGGGTGAAGAAGTCGCCGGTGGTGACAATGCCGCACATCGCGGAGACCGAGGTCAGGATCAGCGAATAGTAGGGGACGCGGTTGACCGTTGAGTCGTTCCCGATGAAGTAGGACGAGAAGAAAGTCACGCACAGCGCCACCAGGTAGATGACGAAGATCATCAGGAGCGCGAAACCGTTTTCGGCGAGGCCGGAAAAGGCGGAGGCGAGATTGGCCGGGTTGAACAGCGTTAAGCTTACATTGATCAGTCCAGCCAGCAGCGTGACATTCGCCAGTACGCCGGCCAGCCTGTGCCGGGTTCTCGCGGCGAACGGTATCAGGACGGCCGTAAAAAGAGGGATAAGAAGATAAGCCAGGAGGCCGGTGGTCATTTAATTCCTCCGTAGGTCGCGGTGAACAGTATATAGAAAACGAAACCCGCTATGGTCAGCGCCATGTAAAGCGGATAGGAGCCGGTGTGGAAGCGCTGAGAGGCCTTTGAAAAAACGCCGGCCGCAGACGAGGGAAGCGTATCCGTCAGATAGTCGAAGAACCTGTCCGCTTTATACAGGAGTCCCGCGGCGAACGGGACGAATTTCCTCAATTGTTCGTAGGGGTCGAATGCGCCTTTTTCGGCCATGGCGTAGATCTCTTTCAGGCCCGGCGCGTAATGGATGTGGTCGGAGGATTTGTCGGGCCGGCCTTTCGCCGCCGCCAGGCCGAACAGATGGTTTACCACGGCCGTCAGAATGACGGCTATGGAGACCCAGAAAAGCTTGTTGAAATGGAAACCCGCCAGGGCTTCCTCGTGCCGGAGGCCCAGATTCTGCAGTGAAGGCTCTATGAGAAAAGTGACGGGAAGCCGGGCGCCGAAGCCGAACGCCACGCAGATCCCGGCCAGGATGATCATCGGCAGGAGCATGGAGAACGGCGCTTCCCGCGTGCCCGCCAGCGCCTCGGGGCGCCTGCCGAAGAAAACCGAGTGCCCCAGCTTGAGGAAAGAGGCCAGGGTCAGCACGGAACCGAGTTCGGCCGCGAGGAAGAACCAGGTGTAGCCGGTGTTCAGCGTGCCGGCGTAAACCAGTTCCTTGGAGAAAAAACCGTTGAGCGGAGCGATACCCGAGATGGCCGCGGCGGCTATAATAAAGCAGACGGCCGTGACCGGCATGGCCCGGAAAAGGCCGCCCAGTTTTGAAAGGTCGTTGGATCCGGTCTGGCGTTCCACCGCCCCCGCCGTCATGAACAGGCAGGATTTGTAGGTCGCGTGGTTTATCATGTGGAAGAGGCCCCCCGCGATGCCGATAGGGTTGAGCGTGCCGATGCCGAGGATCATGTAGCCGGTCTGGCTTACGGCGTGGTACGACAGCAGGCGCTTATAATCGTTCTGGACGAAAGCCATCATGACCGCGACCAGGATGGTCAGGGCACCCAGGGTCATCAGGGCCAGCTGCGCGAAACCGTTCAGCGCGAACAGATAGACGCTTATGCGGGTCAGTAAATAGATGCCCAGCAGTTTGTCTATGGCCGCCGGAACATAGGCCATAAAAGGCGCGCTGGAATCCAGGGCCGCGTCCGGGATCCAGGTATGGAACGGGAGCGCTCCGGCCTTTGAGACCGCGCCGATCGCCATCAGAGCGTAGCCGAGCGCCGCCCAGCCGTCCAGCGTCAGCTTGTTCGCCGCGATCCCGGTCATGCTCATGGTGCCGGCGATATAGCCGGTGATACAGATGCCGATCAGCAGGCAGAGATCCGTCACCCCGTTGATCAGGAAAGCTTTCATGGCGGTTTTTCTGGCGGGCTGCCCGTTCTGCGAAAGCGCTATGAAAGTGTAGAGGAAGATCAGGAGGCCTTCCCAGAAGAAGAGCATGGCCGCCAGGTTGTCGGCCAGCGCCGCCCCGGCGGAGAACGCCGCCGTAAGCAGCAGGTTGAAGTAGAACCAGCGGGCGCGGCCTTTTCTCCCGAAACTGAACGAATAGACGGAGATGACGAAAGAGAAGAGAGAGACAGCCAGCAGCAGAAAAGAACTGAGTCTATCGGCCTTAAGCGTGAAAGAGAGGCCGTATCCCGCCCAATCGGCGGTGAATTCCATGCCGGTTCCGAAAAGCGCCTGGTTAAGGATGGAGACGGCGCTTACGAAGCAGGCGCCCGTAACGGCGATGGTCAGAAGTTCCCTGAGGTGTTTGATCCTTTCCGAGACCAGGAGGAGCAGCAGGGCCGAAGCGAGCGGCAGGATGACGGGGATAAGTATGGGATTCATTTCATTTCACCTTATTGGAGCGTGTCGGTCAGGCCGATACCTAATTGCGTGGTCAGCGTGTCGATGTAGACGGACGGATAATAAATGAACGCTCCCAGGGCAAGGCCGATGAGGGCCAGCGCCAGGACGCTGGCCACCATGACGGAGGAACCCTCGGCGGGATTGGTCTCTTTGTCCTCTCCCAGAAACACCAGGTAGAACAGGCGTATCAAATAAAGAAGCGTCATGACTGCGCCCGCCAGGAACATCAGGATCACCAGAAGGCCGCCGTTCTGCGCGGCGCCCTTGAAGACCAGAAACTTGCTGAAGAAGCCGCCGAAGGGCGGGATGCCCATCACGGACAGGGAGCACAAGGCGAAAGCGACCGCGGTCAGGGGCATGGTTCTGATAAGCCCGCCCATCCTGGTTATATCTTTTGTGTGGGTGTTCTGCTCCACTATGCCGGCGCACAGGAACAGGCCGCCCTTGGCGACGCTGTGCATAAGGATATAAAGAAGCGCGCCCGTGAAACCGGCCTTGTTTCCCGAAGCGAGTCCCAGGAAAATGAACCCGAGCTGGCTGACGGTGGAATAAGCGATGATCCGCTTGATGTCTTTTTCCACGAGCGCGGCCCCGGCGGAAACAAGAGCGCTCAGGCCCGCGATGAGCATTACCCCCTGCGAGAAAGCGGGATCGACGAGGAAAGTCGCGCCGAAAAGGCGGGCGTAAGCGTAGACGCCGATCTTGACCAGCACTGCGGCGTGCAGCAGCGAGGTAACGGTGGACGGGGCTACGCCGGCGTCCGGCAGCCAGGTGGAGAACGGCAGGGTGGCCGATTTGGCGAGGATGCCGGCCAGGATCAGAACCGCCGCTCCCATGGCGATTGGCTCGCCGCGCAGGAGGCGCAGATCCATCGTGCCTTTGTCAAAGTAGACCATCAGTATGCCGACGAGCATGCAGAGAGCGCCGAAGACCGTGACAAGAATGGTCTTATTGGCTTTGGCCACGTCCCTGTCGGAGCGGAAAAAACCCACCAGACGCCAGCTGGCAAAGCCGGTCAGTTCCCAGAAAACGTACATCCAGAGCAGATTGGCGGAGAACACCAGGCCCATCATGGAGCCCAGGAACAGCACCACCATCGTGTAATATTCGGTCTGGTTGTCGTAATGCGAGATATAATCCACTGAGTAGATCAGGATCACGGCGCTGACGAAAGAGGAGATCGCCGCCATAAAGACCGAAAGCAGATCCGCGCTCAGTACGAAGTCGAAGCCCAGCGGAAAGCTTAAGGAATAGGTCGCCGTGGCGCCCGCCATCATGTGCGGGAGCAAAGAGGCGGCGGCGGCGAATGTCGCAAGTCCCAGCGCGACTGCGTACGCGTTGCGGGCTTTGACGGATATTTTGGCGGCAAGGGGAACCAGAAGCGAGCCTATTACCGGTACTGCGACTGCGGCTTTAAGTATTGTGACAAGATCCATATTTTCAATTATACAAAAACACCGGGGCCTCCTTTAACGAAATATATCTAATAAATTCTATAAGCAGGACTTATAACGGAATATTCCCCGTGTGCTCGTGCGTGCCGGGGCGGCGTTTGCCGGCCAGCGTCCGGAACGCGTTTATCAGGCGCAGTCGCGCCGAGGCCGGTTCGATAACTTCGTCCAGGGAACCGGTGGATGCCGTCTGATAGGGCGAGGCGAACTTATCCGAATATTCTTTCGCGAGCCTGGCCCTCAGCGCCTCCCTGTCTTCCTCTTTGGCTTCCTTGATCTGTCTGGAGTAAAGTATTTCAATGGCGCCCCTGGGGCCCATGACGGCGATCTCGGCCGACGGGAGCGAGAAGTTCAGGTCGCCTTTCATCAGTTTGGAGCTCATTGCTATATAAGCTCCGCCGTAGGCTTTCCGCAGCACAAGCGTTACCTTGGGGACGGTGGCTTCGGAATACGCGTAAAGGAGCTTTGCGCCGTGACGGATTATGCCGCCGTGTTCCTGCGCCACACCCGGCCAGTAGCCGGGGACGTCCACCAGCGTCAATATCGGTATATTGAAATTATTAAGGAACCTGATGAAGCGGGCGGCCTTATCGCTGGCGTTGATGTCAAGGGCGCCGGCCATGTGCGCGGGGTTGTTCGCCACCACTCCCACCACCGTCCCGCCCAGGCGCATGAAGCCCGTGACGATGTTCTTGGCGAAACCGTGGTGCACTTCCAGGAACCTGTGGTCGTCCGAGAGCCACCAGACTATGTGGTGGACCCGGTATGGTTTGCGGGGATCAACTTCGCAGAGTTTCTCCAGAAGCGGGACTTTGCGGTCTATAGGATCCTTTGTCTCCAGCGCCGGCGGCGCTTCGAAGCGGCTGGCCGGCAGGAAACTGAGGAGTTCCTTGAGCTGACGGAAGCAGTCCGGCTCGGAGTTGGCCGTGAAATGACAGACGCCGGACTTGGAGGCGTGGGTTATGGAGCCGCCGAGGGTTTCAAAATCCACTTCTTCGCCGGTGGCCGCTTTCACTACTTCCGGGCCCGTGACGAACATATGGCTTATCCCTTTGACCATGAAGACGAAATCGGTCAGGGCCGGGGAATAGACCGCGCCGCCGGCGCAGGGGCCGACGATAACGGAGATCTGCGGTATCACGCCGGAAGATTTGGTATTGCGGTAGAAGATCTCCCCGTAGCCGTCCAGGCTGTCCACGCCTTCCTGGATGCGGGCGCCGCCGGAGTCCAGGATGCCGATGACGGGCATACGGGACTCATAGGCCATGTCCATGATATTGGCGATCTTGTCCGCGTGGGCGCGGCCCAGGGAACCGCCCAGCTGGGTGAAGTCCTCGGAGAAAAGGGCCACCGGCCTGCCGTTGACCCTGGCGAAACCGGTCACCACGCCGTCCCCTTTTATATGCTTGTCCTTGATGCCGAAATCGGTGCAGCGCGATTCCATCAGCAGGCCGATTTCCTGGAACGAGCCCTCGTCCACCAGGTAGTTTATGCGCTCCCTGGCCGTGAGCTTCCCCTTTTTTTTCTGGGCTTCTATCTTTTCGGGCGGGCCGCCGGCCGCCGCCTGGGCGGTTATTTCGCGGAATTTTTTAAGTGATTCGGGGATGACCCGGACTTTCTTCGGGTGGCTTTTTTTGCCCGGAGGCTGGACGCTCGCGCCGCTTATCGGATCTTCCATTAAATCTGCCATGAGATTCCTCCACTTAAAGATCCAAGATCCCGTAATCAGGATTCCGGATTTAAGATTCCGAATTCAAGATTAAAGGAAAACCCCTCGGTAATCTTGAGTCTTCAATCTTGAATCTTGAACAGTCTTTATTTTAGCAAGTTTGAAGCGCTTTCGCAGACTATTGACAGGTACCAGCCCGGTTCCGGCTCAAATGGGCAAAGGTGCCAGCCTTCTTTTTCAGCAGAAAAAGTAGGCTGGCTCCTTTGTGCTGTTAGGTTTTCCTGGATTATAAAGGTCTCCATGCTGAAGGCCGGGCTGCCGAGTTCTTCATAGCGCTCCAGCGCGGCTCTCGTGAGCTTAGGTCTGCCCCCCTCTGTCAGGTCTATATCCAGCAGGTCGGCTTTGAGGCCCAGTCCCAGGGCTTTCAGAAGGGATTCTTTTTGGGTCCAAAGGCGTGTGGCCAGTGTATAAGGATGAGGGATGAGGGATGAGGGATGAGGGGCGGAAACGGATAATTCGCTTTTATGGAAATAATCCTTATACCAGGCTTCGGCGCGGGGTTCGGCTTTTTCCAGGTCTATGCCGAGGAACTTCGTTCCTTCCGGTCCGCAGGCGGCGGCGCAGAAAGGGCCGCTGTGGGTTATGGAGAGCAGACGCTGGGTTCCCCCGCCGCCTGTCCAAACCGGTCTGCCGAAAGAATCGTATGAGATCTCCATGGCTGTGAGCGGGGTCTCCTGGTTAAGGGATTCTTTAAGGAGGGTTTTAGCGGCGTAACGTCCGCCGAGCCAGTCGCGCCGGCGTTTTTCAATTTTAAAGGAGGCAAGTTTTTCCAGTTCCGGGATCGAAAGGAAGGTTTCGGGCGAGGGGACGGTGTCGGAGCGCAGGAGGCTAACCCGCACCCCGTTTCCCAGGCCGGTTATGCTCCCGATTCGTATCTCATCAGGCATGGTTGATCATGTAACGCCGGCGATATGGATTTTAGGTAATAGCACCGCAAACTATTTCACGGCTTCCAGTTTCTGGAG
Source organism: Elusimicrobia bacterium GWA2_56_46 (assembly GCA_001799575.1). Classification (GTDB taxonomy): domain Bacteria; phylum Elusimicrobiota; class Elusimicrobia; order Elusimicrobiales; family UBA9959; genus YA12-FULL-51-18. The sequence continues at coordinate 4,562 of MGTT01000023.1, read as the reverse complement.
GCGGGTTTCGTGATCGGACAGCTTATCGGTGAGATCCACCAGTATGCCGGAGTGAACAGAGGCTTTCTGGTCATACTTTTCGCCTTTTAAAATGGTTTTCTCAAAAGCAGACATTAGATCACTGTAGAATTTATCCAGTTTATTGATAATCTTATCCATCTTCTGATCCAATTTGGAGTCAGCCTGAATCTGGCTCAGATACACTTTCTCAATTTTCTGATCCAGTTGGGAGTCGGCTTGGATCTGGCTCTGGTATACTTTCTCTATTTTTTGATCCAATTTATGTTCGACAGAATCTATTTTAATATTCAGCTTCTGTTCGACGGAATCTATCTTGGTGTTCAGCTTCTGTTCAACGGAGTCTATTCTGTTGTTCAGGTTCTGCCCCAGTTCTCTCATGTTCGAACCAAGGGATGATATCTCCGCGCGTAATTCGGTTTTGATAAGCGCGATATCGCCTTTAGTGGCCGGCTGCTTTCCCAGGTTATTGTCTGTCATAATCTTTCCCCCCCAAACCTCGTATTTATTTTACAAGATTCCGGCTGAGCGCGTAAGTGCCGAAAGACCCAGGAATAGTATAGCAGGCCACCCCGACAGCGTACTGTCGGGGTATTTGGACGCGGGTTGGGGAATTATTGGCGCCCGGCTTCGTTTATAGGCTTTAAACCTTGATGACGCCGAGGCGTTTTAGTTCCCAGAAACAGTTTGTCACGGCTGAAACGTCGGCGGCGGCGTTATGCGCTTCTTCAAAATCTTTCTGGAATAATTTACAGTGAAGTTCAGTAAGTTTCGGCCACTTGTAGCCGTAGGGGCCGGGAAGAGCGCAATAATCCGTGGAACTTTGCATGGTGCAGATTTTTGTTTTGGCCGGAAGGCTGTTCCGCATTTTATTTCTCAGGAATTCTGCGCCGACGATCTTCTCGTCGAAACTCATGTTGTGCGCTATGAGATACTTCGCCTGAGCGACCGCCTCCTGGAATCCCCGCAGAACATCCCCCAGATCCTTGCCTTCCTTTTCCGCCCGTTCCGTAGAGATCCCGTGTATGCGCGCCGCCTCGTCGGGGATCGTGAACCCGACAGGTTTTATTATGAAGTCCCCCCCGGAAAGCCTGTTCCCGCCGCTGTCGGACAGCAGATAAGCCAGCTGGATCATTCTGGGCCAGTTCTCCAGGTCGGTCAAAGGGGCTTTCCAGTTCTTAGGAAGCCCCGTAGTCTCGGTGTCAAAAAATAAGTACATATAGCTGACCACTGTTCACTACCCGCCGCCGTTAGATCTGCGTGGGGATCATCAGGTAGTCTTTCAGTTCGGCCACGGGGTTCAGTTCGCTGTCGAAAGCGTAGGCGTCGTAGCGCGTCTTGCCGTCTTCCGTGGTGCCCTTGTAGACCGCGTAGGTATAGAGCCGGTCGGGATCCGGATTGTTGTCATGGACGATGGCGGATCCGATGGCGTCCGGGAGCGTCATTTTCCGGTCGAACTGGATGTCGCGCCAGCCGCAGGTCTGGAACAGGGCTTCCATTACCATGGGGTGGAACAGGAGTTTCGGGGTCTTTACGCGCCACAGCGCGGCCGCCGGCCTTTTGAAAATCCCCAGCACCGCGTCTTTTTCTATAGACAGCAGGCCGTCCAGCACGCGGAAGCTCGGGCCGTGGAAATAGGTCTTGTAGATCTCATCGGCCGTGAGTTTGTATTTAGCGTGTTTCGGCAGCTCGGGTTTGTCCAATCCTTCCCAGCCGCTTTTTAAAGGCCCCGGTTCGAAGCGGGCCGAGAAATGCGTTTTTGTGGCGCCCAGTTTTACGCCCCTGGCGTTCACGAAGTCGGATTCTATCCTGAGATCGTAGCCTCCACGGGAGGCGTTTGCCCTTACCACGGCGTTCACCGGGTTGCCGCGCAGCAGTTTTATGGGAACGGAGAAGCGGAGATCCCTGAGGATCCTGGGGGTTTCCCCGGAAACGGCCGCGGCCGCTTCGGCGAAAGTTTCTATCCCCATGACGCCCGGCACATAGGGCGTGCCGTTTATGGAGTGATCGGCCAGATAAGGGTCTTTCTCCACGGAAAATTCCTTGGCGGCCTCAAGTTCCAGGCCTTTCACGTTCTTCGCGGCGCGTTCCAGGAAATGGAATTCCTGGCCGCCGGCGTCAGGGAAGCCGGGGTCGAAGCGGAGCTGTTTGTCCCAGTCGAGCTTGCCCAGACTGCCCGAAAGTATGATCTCCGGCGCTCTGCCGTAAACCAGTTCGTCGGCCAGCGCGTTCATTCCCTCCTCCGGATAGAGGAAATCCAGTTCCTGGGATTTCAGGAAAGCTTCCACTCCGGGGCGTATGCCCATGCCGATATTGGCGTATGCGGTCATGTCCACGCTGAAAGCCCGTATGCCTTTGTTGGTCAGGCTGATGGCGAGCTTGGCGATATAGTCGGAAGCCGCGGCGTAGTCGGACTGGCCGAGGTTGCCGAACTTTCCGGCGATGGAGGAAACCATCACCCAGAAGCCTTTTTCGTTCACGATGCCGGACTTCAGCATATTGACGGCGCTGTCGGCCTTGGTGTTGAAGATGAGGAAGAATTCCTCCAGGGTTTTGTCCGCCACAAGCTTGGAGCGCTCCAGGCCGGCGAAATGAACCACGCCGTCCACGCCGCCCAGATCGGCTTTGATGTTGTTCATCACCGAGTCGAAAGCGTGCCTGTCGTTGAGATCGCAACGGTAATAGCTGACTTTTACTCCCAGCGCTTTCAGTTCTTCCACGGAACGGTAGAGCCGGGCGGAATCCATGAGGCGGGTGAATTCCCGCTCCAGGACGGCGGGCGTGGCCTTCTCCGCTCTTGCCTTAAGTTCTTCCCAGAGGTGCCCGGTCTTGTAGGCTTTCAGCTCGGCGTCGCTCATCGCGGCGAAGCGCGCCGAGTCGGCGTTCAGCTCGATAATATCCAGGATAACTATATGCGGTTTGTGGCGCGCCGCGATCGTTCTGGCGAACAGCGCGCCAAGTCCCCGTCCGCCGCCGGTGATCAGGACTTTTTTACCCTTGAGCGGAGTGCGCTCCTTCTCAGTTTCGAGGAGTTCCGGTTTGCCGATCAGCGTCCAGCGTTTGCTGTCATTATACCCGGCCACGAGGCGCTTGTCGGAATAGAGTATTTCGTAGAAAGTCTTCTGCACCAGGGCGGCCGAGGAAGCCTGAGGCTCGAAGTCCAGGAGCTTTACCACGCATTTATCCAGTTCTTTTCTCAGGCACAGGGTCAGGCCGTGTATGGCGCCGTACACCGGGTCGTAGACTTCCCCGGTCTTGTAGCCGAACCCGCCGTCCAGCGTGGTGACCACGGCCAGGAACGTGGAGTGGCCTTCCTCTGGTTTGTTGAGTCCGCCGTTGAAGTGCTTGCCGGCCAGGAAAAGCGGCATGGTATAGCGTTTGAGGTCCGCGAAAGCGTTAGTGTCCGCGCCCAGTCCTTTTATAACGCAGCCCATCAGATAGAAGACGCCCTGCACGTTATCGTGGGCGGCGCCAAACTCCGAGATGGCATGCTCCACCGCGGCCAGGTCTTTGAAATCGACCTGTATGGAGTCTTTCAATTTGGTCCGGGCGGAGGTGAAGACGAACGACTCTATCCTGTGCTTATTGAGTTCGGATCTGAAAGCCTTGATCAGGTCGAGGTCTTCGCCGAAGATCGCCACCGGCCTTTTCGAGGACAGTTTTTTTATTACCTCGTTCTCCACCGGGGCCGGGATGAGGGTCGGAACGTAGCGGATATGGCGTTTGGGGTACGCGGGGCTGGGAATTTCAGCCTGGACTGCGTCCTGGCTGAAATTCTGGCCATAGGCCATAGGCTTTAGGCCATAGGCTTCTTTGGGAGTTTCCTCACTGGCGGCGGGCTCCGGTTGGCTTATGGTTTCTGGCGTACGGCCTATGGCGGGCGCGGCGCCCATACGGCTTACGGCAGGGGCCGCAGCGGCCCCTTTTTCGTCTATGACGAATTTAATGCAGTGCCTGATGGTCGGGTAGTCTTTAAGGGACAGATTTTCCTTGCGCGGGATGTCGTAATTCTCGCGAATGGCGGCGAAGAGCTCAGCTTGTTTGACGGTGTCGATACCTAGATCGGCCTCCATGTCGAGGTCGAGTTCCAGCATATCCGTGGGGTAGCCGGTCTTCTCGGCGATCATGGCAAGGATTTCCGCTCGGACTTCGTCCTCGCTCGTAACCGGTATCCGGTAACCGGTAACCGGTATCTGAGTGGCAACGGCTGTTGACTGATCGCTCTCAAGCTGTGACTGGTTACCGGTTACCGGTAACTGGCTACCAGTTTCGTCTATGACGAAACGGATACAGTGCCTGATGGTCGGGTAGTCTTTGAGGGACAGATTTTCTTTGCGCGGGATATCATAATGCTCGCGAATGGCGGCGAAGAGCTCAGCCTGTTTGACGGTGTCGATCCCGAGATCGGCCTCCATGTCGAGGTCGAGTTCCAGCATATCCGTGGGGTAACCGGTCTTCTCGGCGATCATTTTAAGAATTTCAGCCTGGACTGCGTCCTGGCTGAAATTCTGGCCATAGGCCATAGGCTTTAGGCCATAGGCTTC
>MGTT01000022.1 GCA_001799575.1 Elusimicrobia bacterium GWA2_56_46 | reverse complement strand
GCCCGTGGCCATGACGAAGGGCCTGCGCTACGCGATCCGCGAGGGCGGCCACACGGTGGGTGCCGGCGTGGTGACGGAAATCATAGAGTAAAGGTTTATAAACTTATGGCAGAAAACACAAAAGCGGAAGACATGAAGCCGGCGGCGCAGCAGAAGATAAGGATCAAGCTGCTGGCCTATGACTACAGGCTGATCGATCAGTCTACTGCGAAGATAATCGACACGGCGAAGCGGACGGGCGCGCTTATCGCGGGCCCTGTGCTGCTTCCGACCCGTATACGGAAATATACGGTGAACCGGTCGGTTCACGTGGACAAGAAGTCCCGCGAGCAGTTCGAGATGCGGGTTCACAAGCGGCTTATCGATCTGATCAGCCCTACGCAGAAGACGGTGGACGAGCTGATGAAGCTGGATCTGCCGAGCGGCGTAGACGTAGAGATCAAGCTGTAGGCTGAGTTTCTGAAGCCGAGTGTTGAAACCCGGACCGTTCTTAACGAGCGGTCCGGGTTTGCTTTTGCGTGAGGAGATGCCGGGGCTGCAAGTTCGGGCCCCATGCCTGTCACCCCTCCAACTTTACCCCCGGCACCTTTCCTTACAGCTTTCAAAAAAACAAAATATAATTTCCCTACGCTCTCTGATGGCAATCAAGGCGGGTTTAATGCCCATTTGCTAGAATATTAAGGCCGGGGGGCGAGGGGACGCTGCACAATAACTCAGTAACAGATGCGCCGTATCCGGCGGGGGTGAAAAATAGTTGAGTTATTGTGCAGCGTCCCCCCATCATATGCTCTGCGGGAGGGGATTATCGTGCTATGGTTCCTATCAAGGTTCGGCATTATGATGCGCTTGCCGGAAAAGGGGTTGCCATGAGCGGAGCAATTTCGCCTGATGTTCTTGTCGTTGATGACGACAGAACCGTTCGTGACCTGATCTGCGCGGCCCTGGCCGGCAAGGGCTATGAGACGGCCGTGGCCTGCAACGGCAAGGAGGCGCTGTCCTACCTGAGGAGTTCCCCCCGGCCGCCCCGGCTGATACTGCTGGACATGATGATGCCGGAAATGACCGGCTGGGAATTCCAGCAAGTCCAGCAGGAGGATCCCGCCCTCTCCGGGATCCCCGTCGCCATTATCACGGGCTTGACCAGGCTTGAGGGGCGGGCCTCGGTCCTTGGCGCCGTGGACGTGCTCTGCAAGCCCTCCCGGATCGAAACGCTCATTTCGCTGGTCTCCCGTTTCTGCGGGGGCTAGTGGGGCGGGACGCTGTTTCCTATCTTCCTAACTTCCGAATCACTGGTGGAAGTCTGATCTTTAGGAAGATAGGAAACAGCGTCCCCTGATACTGATAGCTTTTAGCGGGGGGCCGCGCTGATATAGGCGTCGTAATTCCCGCCGCTTACGCGCCCCACGTCCCGGAAGGTGGAGAGGCGTTCGGCGAAGACGCGGCGGACTTTTTCCCAATCCTGCGGTTCCGGCTTCAGTCCAAGGCTCCAGCACGCCGTTTCGTATGACGCGCGCAGCCAGCCGGGAAGATTTTCTTTGAGAGGCGGGCGTGGCGCGCCGCGCGGCGCCAGCTGCACCGCGTAGTCTATGTCCGCCGGGGAAAGGTTCCTGAAATAGCGGTTAAACAATTTATTTCCGGAGTACGCCGGCGCCATGATAATTACCCCTTTATATGTCTCGGTCATCTCAAGATCGCTGTTAAGCAATAGATATGAGCGCAGGATGTAGGACTCAAGTGTCCAATCATCCGGGAAAAAAGTCACGGAGCAGGTGTATTTCCCGTCTTTCGCATACCGGGTTTGCATATCAGTGGTAATGGCCCGGCCTATTTTAACCGGCAGTTCGGTCTTAAAACGGAAATTTTCAGCGTCAAAGCTCTCGCCCAGCCTGTAAGCTTCCGGTTTCCAGTAATTGAATCCCTTATAGGATAAAGCTGAAAGCGTTTCCGGAGCGTAGAAGAAAACGTAAAGCTGGAATAGTCCTCCCGCGAAGATAAGCGTCAGCGCCCCTCTCCCGGCCGGAGAGTCAAGCAGCTTTCTCAGGGCGAAACTGCTTACTATGGCCAGCGCCGGCAATTGGGGCAGCAGGTATCGCGCGGTTTTTCCGTGCGGTATAAAAAGAAGAATGACGTTGGGGAGCAGGATCCAGAGCGATATTAAAATTTTCAGCCGGGCGTCGGCCTCTTTCGCGAAATAATATACGCCGGCGGCCAGCACCGCGGTGAAAAGCGGGGTTAACTGCGTTTCCCACAGGCCTTTCCAGAAAAATGAAAGATTCTCCGGGGCATACCAGGGAATGCCGGCGGCTTCCCAAAAAAGATGATCCCAAAGCAGTATCCGCAAGACAGTAAGAGACGCCAAAACTCCCAGGATTGTTACGACGGCGGCAAGCCCCGCCATAAATCGGAAAGCTGCGGGAGGGCTCCTGCGCCACAGGTCTTTCAAGCGAAGAAAAAGTGCGTAAAAAAAAGGTCCGGCTATGAACGCCAGAATAGTTTCTTTTATAAGCACGCCGTATGCGACAATCGCAAAGAACAGCAATGTATAGCCAGGCCGGGCAAAAAAATCCGACTTAAAAATGAAATATACCGCCGCCATGACGATTCCCATCAGGGCAAAATCCATGCAGTACCTGTTATAGGATCCGGCTGCCAAGGGATAGAGGCAAAGGAGCAGCGCCGCAAGAGCTCCGGTTTCGAAGTCTCGCACCAGGACGCCGAACAGGCAGGAAAATATCAGCAGTAAGGCGAGATGAAAAGTGTTGTTCGCCAGATAGATCGCGGTCCAGTTCTTGCCGATGGAGCGTGCTATAAGGCCGGAGATGATCTCGTAGCCGGGAAGATAAGCGGGACGCGCGCTGACCAGGCGCCTGAACTGAAGTGTATGGGAATTCATTCCTTCATCATAACTTCTTGCGCAATTTGGAAGCAGGCCGCCGAAATATATCCCATTGGCTATATGCAGGGCCAGGAAGAGCGCCGCGGCGCCCGAGAGAATTTTACTTGCGCGGGTCATAAAGTAAGTTCGGATCATTAATATATTATTGTATGAAACATTTAATGGGGATGGGGGCGGGGGGCGGGACGCTGTTTCCTATCTTCCTAACTTCTGAATCGCTGGTGGAAGTCTGATCTTTAGAAAGATAGGAAACAGCGTCCCCTGTACCAGCGTCCCCTGTACCGACTATCTTCCTGAATTAGGAAGTTTGGAAGCAGCGTCCCCACATCCGTCCCCACATCCCCCGACCGAGATGCCCCTCGGTTTGATCCGAAAAACGCACTGAAGAGGCGAGGGTGCTTTCAAGGTCGCAATTTGCGACCTTGAAACAAGGCTGCAATATTAAATATTTGCCGTATGCTTTTACGGAAAATGGGATTTCCATGTTGTCCAGTATTCTGAATACCGATCGTGCGATCGGGGTTAATATTCAGATAATGAGGACGTTTAATAAAATTCGCGCCATACTTTTCGCTAGCGTGGATTTGCGTCGGAAAATAGAAGAGCTGGAGAGGAAATATGATTCCCAGTTCAAGAGCGTGTTTGACGCGATAAAGATGCTGATGGCGCCGGCCGCAGATTCCGGGCCGAAAAAGACGATAGGTTTCAGGCCCGAAAAATAGCCCTACGCCCCGCCTACGCCGTCATCCCCGCGATCCGTCAGCGGGGATCCATAATTAATAGGAGATGCCGGTGCTGCGAGTTCGCGGATCCTGGTTGCAAGCGGGGACTGCAAGCGGGGACGTAGTTTCCTATCTTTCTGGACGGAGAAGATTTTCTAATTAGGAAGTTTGGAAGCAGCGTCCCCACATCCCGCTGTAAACATACCGCGGCGCAGGTAGCGTCTTAAGGGTCCAGAAACAGGGCCCAGAAACGGATAGGTCATTTTCCCGTGGGGGGGGCCTTTAGACCTTTGCGGATATTGGCGGCAACCTCTATACTATAAGTATAGAAATTGCATTGCTCAAGGAGGCAAAGTATGAAGAAGTTCTTAATGTCTGTAATCGTAATGTGGATGACCGGCGGTGCATATGCCGCTGAGTTGTTCAGCGATCTGGCGGTAAAAGCCGCCGACCTGAAAGACATGGCGGCTATTTCTAAGGGCTATATGGAACCTGTCACGCCGACGGTTATGGCACCAACATTTGAAAACCTGGCCCCGAGTCAAAATGACGCTAAGCAGATAACCTTACAGGACATACGTGATACCCGTAGAGAAATTTGCCGAATGGATTTCAAACAATTAACTCCATCCGAGCAAATTAAAGCCAGCGACCTGCTTCATAAATTCAGCATGGAGGTTCTCCGGGCGGAAGCAGCGCTTTTAAAAACGGGAGAAGCCGAACTTAATCCGGAATACTTAAACAAGAAAGTAAATCCTCGCCTCGTGAAACTTAGAAAGATGGAATTGAAGGCAAAAAATAATTTTCTCACAACTGAGAATAATGATTTTTTGGAGGAATTGCATAATATATCCATTGCGATTTTCAAAATGCACATGGAAGAACAGACATTCGTTATTTCCTAGGAAAGCAGCTGGCACCTGTAATCAACCTTGGCGGGGGGGGGCTCCCCCCCAAGCGTGCGTGTGTGGGGCGGGACGCTGTTTCCTATCTTCCTTAACTTCTGAACTGGTGGGAGTCTTTAGGAAGATGGGCACCAAAACATCATCATCGTAGTGTGAATCGGGTGGGCAGCGCCACGCTGTCCAGGAGCTTCGGCCCGATCCGACCCATGCCTGGCACCTCTCCAATTATACCCCCGGCACCTTTCCTTACAAAAACTCACCCCGACAATACGCTGTCGGGGTGGGCTGGTATACTTTTTACATAGGAGGGCATATGAAACATTTAATTCCGTTGGAAGTGATAGAGAGCAAGATACTGTTGATACGCGGGCATAAGGTTATGCTTGACAGGGATTTGGCGCGCCTTTATGATGTCGAGACGCGGGTTTTAAACCAGGCGGTTAAAAGAAATATTGACCATTTTTCGGATGATTTTATTATTGTGCTCACCCGGGATGAGATCAGGAGGATATCACAATTTGTGATATCCTCTGATCTTAAATTTTCAAAGAGCGTGATGGCCTTCACTGAGGAGGGAGTGGCCATGCTGTCAGGCATATTGAGAAGTCAACGCGCCATACAGGTAAATATCGCGATAATGAGGACGTTTGTGAAACTTCGCAGATTGATGAATTCACACGCGGATTTAGCCAGGAAGCTGGAGGAGCTGGAGAAAAAGTATGATTCCCAGTTCAAGAGCGTGTTTGACGCGATAAAGATGCTGATGGCGCCGGCCGCAGATTCCGGGCCGAAAAAGACGATAGGTTTCAGGCCCGAAAAGTAGGCCGGCTTTGGGCCGTCATCCCCGCGACTCGTCGGCGGGGATCCATAACTCTGTCATTCCCGCAATCTGTTGGCGGGAATCCATAATTAACAGGAGATGCCGGGGCTGCAAGTTCGGGGTCCTGCCAGGCATAGGGCGCGGCTCGGGCCTGCGGCCGGCCCGGCGACTTCGCGCCGGTTCCTCCTCGGCCCGATCCGCGCCCTACGCCTGTCACCCCTCCAATTATACCCCCGGCACCTTTCCTTACAACAACCCAAAAACAAAAAATATAATTTACCCCACCCAATTGATGATACGGCGTATTTGCCCGCCCTGCTGATGACGCGGAGGAAAGAAGAAGGCAATGTTGCTGGTATCACGAAATGTGATACCACCCCACTGACAGCCGTCAAGGCGGGTTTAATGGGCATTTGCTAGAATATGGAAGTTGGGATGAGGTATATTATGAAAAATGAAACACTTAAGGCTGAGGAAATATGGCCGAAGTTGCTGAGCTTGGACGCTGAAACACAGGAAAAGATGTTCTCCTTGTTATCCGCCACGGCGAAATTTAATTTGCAGACATTCCTGGACAATAAAGAGAATAAGAAAGAGATTAAAGCCGACACAAGGGAAAGTGAGTTATTCAAATTAATTCTCAAGCGGGAAATATATCAAAAGGCTGCAACACCAGCATACGATCCCTGGGGGGCCAGATAGTATGATGGGGACGAGATGATCATTTATCAACAGGGTGATGCGGAGGTCCGAGTGGGGCGATATGGTTTAAACTGCAAAATCATGCGCCTGTGTATTTTGTTCCTCGCGCTTGTTTCCGGTTCGCTGCTCTCATTGACGCCACCGGCGCAGGCTGCAAAAAGATCACGGGGTGCGCATAAGGCGGCGGACTCCGGTTACGGGGAAATACCGGCCTTTAATTGGAACCTTGCCGCGAATGGATACGTGGAGTTGTTCAAGCTGCACAACACAGAGATAGAATCGGCCGAACCCAACCGTTTCTTCCCGGCCACCGTGGCTTTCGCGCTTGGCAGGATAGATGAGGGCGGGCATTTCCTGATGCTTAAATGCTCCTCGCCGGTGAACTGCGGCGCCCAAAGGGACACCTTGGAGGACCGTATTGTGTACGCTACCCTCCTGGCGGTCGTGCGTACCAAGGCCCCTAAGGCCCGGCTCTTTAACCAGCGCACCTGGGAACTGACCGGCTTGGGTGAAAAGTACATGGAAATCCTGCGCAAGCGCTACCCGGACCTTCCTGCCCGCCTGGGCAGGCTGGTAGGGGCCTCCCTCCGCTGAAATGGTTGCCCCGGTGCCCCTGCTGTGCGCGGAGCCCGGTGCGTTTATGACACAGTAGGCGACGTCGCTTAAACGCTTAAATTTTTTTAAAACTGGGGACAGGTGTTAATTCGGGCGAAGTGGTCGGGTGATGTTTTTCGAAAAAAATTTGTTCTTAAAGGGGAATTAATGACGGCGATAATATTCTATCTTGTCATGGCGGCATTGGCGGGCTACTACGTTCGCAAGTACAAAACCACCGGTGACGGCAGACATCTTAAGAGCGCCGGCGCCCTCGTCGCGGTGGCTACTTTCTTTGCCGCCTTCGGGAGAGGCGCGGAAGGTGTTCTTTTCCCCGAAAAGGCCTGGCTTGCCTATGTCGTGCTGGCCGGCGGCTCGCTGGCCAGCGCGTTGCTTATGACCGCCGGATATGAGGGGGGGCGTAAAGTGTATGCTCTGGTTCAAGTTGCTGGTTTCTTCGTCATTACCGCCTTTTTGATCTCCTGCCTTCCTTATTTCCGCGCGACCATACTGGTTGCTCGCGCGCAGAAGTCCTGTGCCCGGGTTGTGCCCGGCTCCGAGGTTAAGCGCGTTTACGGGCTTAACGCCGCTCAGCGCGGTGAATTAGCCCCCAAGTTCGCGGAGGCCTTGGCCTCCCGGGATAGATTTGTGCGGTTGGGAGCGCTTTATTCTATGGCCTATATGCCGAAATCATGCGTGGTCGTGCTGCCGACGATGATACAACTGCTGGCCACGGCTGATGACGATGAGCTGTATGCCGCCGCCGTCCTTTTAGAGCAAATGGGGCCGGAGGCCGTTTCCGCGCTGTCGGCCCTTGAGGCCCGCTTGGTCGGAGCGGATGGCCGCACCAGATCCAGGGTAGAGGCTGCCTTGAAAGCTCTGCGGCCTCAGAAATAGTGGGGGGTAGGGGATTTAGCACCTTTTAGCGGGTAGATTCCCCGACGGTTTAAGGTTTTCATGGTTAAAAAAATTGGTTTTTCAAGAAAGATCCGGAGCGAGAACCGCGAGGAGTGCTATGTTTGCTATCGGGCGAAAAAGAATTGTTTGTGCGACAGCATAAAACCCTTCTCTACGAGGATGCGCTTCGTGATCCTTATGCATGCTAAGGAAGACAGGAAGCAAAAAACAGGGACGGCCCGGCTTGCAAAGATGTGCTTGACGAACGCGGAGCTTCTGGCAGGCACTGATTTTACTCATAATGAACGGGTTAATTCCCTGCTCCGGGATCCCTCCTATAACCCTTTCGTCCTGTACCCCGGGCCTGAAGCCGTGAATTTTAAAACCCTGGGGAGTAATCTCCTCCCAGAAGGAAAAACTCTTCTGATCTTTGTTATAGACGGGACATGGGTCTGCGCCAAGAGACTTTTAAACAAAAGCCGGAACATTCGCGCCTTGCCCCGGCTCTCTTTTTCCCGCAGCTATATCTCGCGATTTGCAATTAAAAAACAGCCCAGGGAACACTGTGTTTCTACCATAGAGGCCATCCGCTATTTATGCGAAGAGGCCGAGGAAGCCGGCTATGAAAACCTTAACGCGCAAAGCGAAACCCTGATGATTGTTTTAAAAAAACTGGTTGATACCCAGATTAGGCATCAGAGGGGAAGGAGAGCGGGAGCCGTTTGGGGGCGGGACAGGGCGTTGGTGGTCAGGTCTTGAAACTTGGTAATATTTGGAGGAGAGATGAAGATCGAGGTTAGGAAACCTACGGAGAAGGAGAGGGAAGAGGCTTCTTCCTGGCCGGTGTGGGAGAAAGAGGTGTCTTCGTTTCCCTGGCACTACGGGGAAAAGGAAGTCTGTCTTATTCTGGAGGGGGAAGTGACCGTTAAGGCCGGGAGCGGGGAAGTCTCTTTTGGGAGCGGCGATTATGTGATCTTTCCTGAAGGATTGGATTGTGTTTGGAATATTAAGAAAGCGGTCAGAAAACATTATAAGTTCGGTTAATAAGGAGACGAGCGATATGAAAAAAATAACAGTGATGGGATCCGCGTTTTTAATAATGGGCGTACTGCTCGCTCCCGCTTTTGCGCAGGACGCGCAGCCCGCCCAGGCGCAGGAGGGGCCCGCGGCGCCCGCCGCCGAAGCCGTGAAGCCGGCCGCGCCCGTGATAAAAAAGGCGGCCAAACACAGAAAGTCCGTAAAGAAAGCGACGGCGCAGCAGCCGCCGGCCGAAGCTGCGGTCAAGGCTGCCGGCCAGGAGCCGAAGCCTGTCGCTGCCGCAGTTGTGGAAGTTCCGCAGGCTCCGCAAGTTGAGGCGGCAACGGCCGCGCCGGCGGCCGTCACCGCGCCAATTGCCGATAACATCCCGGCGGCGGTCAGCGTGCCTGTAAAACCCGAAGCCGCCCCGCGCTCTGTGTGCCCTAACTGTTTCCAGCCGCTGCTGGCCGGGTACAGCGACATTGTTGGCGACCTTAAACCCTGGATGGACGACATGGACGCCAGGGCCGCGGCTTTCGAACAAAAGCTCTCGGATATACAAAAACGGATCGATGAAAAGGACGACGCCATAAAAAACGCCAAGCTTGGAACCGATAAAAAAGAGGTTAAGGCGGCCGTTAAAAGTCTAGGTAAAGAGCGTAAGATGTTCCTGAAAGAATATTCCGCCACGAGCGACGAAAAAGAGGATTTTTATAAGAAGTTCTCAAAAGAAGTGGAGAGGAAAATAGAAAGTTACAATAAAGTAGTAGAAGTAAAATTGAAAATGACGTTGTCGGCCGCTTCGCAATAAGGGTACGGGCCGCTAACAGCAGACTGCTAAGCGGGAAAGGCGGCGGCTGCCTTTTTGAGGGGTTTTCCCGGGGCGGAGGATAAATGGTGCATAAATTCAAGGTTAGGACTTCCGGGAAGTCTGAGATGGCCGACATAAGCCGCGAGATCGCGGGGATCGTACGGGAGAACGGGTTGGAGAGCGGAGTTTGCCATGTTTTTGTGCCGCATACCACCTGCGGCCTGGCTATAAACGAGAATGCAGACCCGGATGTAAGGCGCGACATCATGGCCAGGCTTAACGAGAGCGTACCGGAGGATTTCCCTTATCGCCATTCCGAGGGTAATTCTCCGGCCCATATAAAGTCGGTCCTGGTGGGCGCGTCGCTTACGGTTTTTGTGGAGGACGGCGCGCTTCAGTTGGGAACCTGGCAGGGCCTCTACTTGTGCGAGTACGACGGCCCGCGCAGCCGCGAGATATGGGTAAAACTTGTCAAAACATAAATATCTTTTGACACCCAAAAAGTTTTTTGTTACAATAATCGTGTAGTTCTAAAAGACCTTTGTTGAAGTCTCTTTTGCAAAGGTCGGTTTTTATAATATCGGCTGTCGCGTTCTTCGGAATACGGACGGTCGGTCCTATAGACGGAGCGGCCTGAATTCCCTCCGCCTGCGGACGATATAAAATAAAAACAAAAATAAGCCAATGGCCTGCGGACGGCCAACTGACGTACGAATGATCTCCCGTAAGCCGAGAGGCTAATCGGAATGTTTTTTTGTCTATTTTAAGAAACGCGCGCCGAGGCGAAAGCATCGCGCGGCCGCGGATCAAGAGGAACGTATGACCGAAGAGAACAAGAACGCAGAGCAGCCCCAGAGCGCGCCTCAGGCCCGGCCCGAAGTGTCCCGCCCCGCGGAGCAGAATGATCCCGCCGTAAAGCCGGCGCCGATAGAGGAAATGCCCGCGGCTTTTAAGATCATGATCGGCAAAAAGATCGGCATGACCCAGATGTTCGACGGCCACGGCGAGCTTCACGGCGTTTCCGTCGTGGAAGCCGGCCCCTGCCGCGTAGTGCGCACCCGGACCACGGAAAAAGACGGCTATACCGCCGTATGCCTCGGTTTCGGTCATAAGAAAGAAAGCCACACCGATAACGCCGCTAAAGGTATTTTCGCCAAACTCGGCATCAAGCCCGTCCGGCACATGAAAGAATTCCGCGTCGAGAAGGTGGATGGCGTGCAGGACGGCCAGCTGGCCACGGTGGCCGCGCGCTTTGCCGTCGGGGAATATGTGGACGTGCAGGGCGTGTCCAAAGGCAAGGGTTTCGCCGGGGGCATGAAACGGCATAATTTCCGCGGCGGTCCCGCTTCCCACGGCGCTTCGGACAGGGAGAGAGCCCCGGGCGGCCTGGCTTCCCGCAGGTCACTGGGCCGCGTTCTGCCCGGTCAGCGCATGGCCGGACACATGGGTACGGACACCGTGAGCATGATGAAACTGAAAGTGCTCAAGGTCATTCCCGAGCAGAATCTGATACTCCTGAACGGCAGCGTGCCCGGCCCCAAAGGCAGTTTTGTTTATATCGTCAAGACCGTGAAAGCCGTGCCCAAGCCGCCGGTCATCAGCGCGAAAGCCAAGGCCAAGGCCGCGGCGAAAGCGGCCCCCAAAAAAGCGGCGCCCGCGAAAAAATAACGGAGTTTAAGGATAAACTATGGAAACCAAACTTCTGAATTTAACCGGCAAGGAAGTAGGCAAGTACGAACTGCCCGAGTTCCTTTTCAATGTTAAACCGGATCCGTACTTCCTGCATGAAGCGGTGAAGTATTACCTGGCGAATAAGCACCGCGGCACGGCTTCCACCAAGACCCGCGGAGAGATCTCCGGCGGAGGCAGGAAGCCCTGGAAGCAGAAAGGCACCGGCCGCGCCCGTTCCGGCAGCAACCGCTCCCCGGTGTGGAGGAAGGGCGGTATCGTGTTCGGTCCCAGGCCCCATTCCTACAGGCAGGATATGTCCGGGATCAAGCGCCGGGCCGCGCTCATCGACGCCCTTTCAGCCAAGCAGGCCGCCGGCGATGTCCTTATGCTGGAAAATTTCGATCTGAAAGACGTCAAGACCAAATCCCTGGGGGAACTCTACAAGACCCTGGGACTGGACGGAAAACGGGTGCTTTTCGTGATGGACAAGCCGGAGAAAAACTTTCTCAAGGCTTCCCGGAACATTCCCCGCGCGGGCTGGAGTCTTGCCGCCAATCTGAACGCTTATGAAGTGCTTCATCACGGCCGCCTGCTCTTTACCGTCTCGGGCATGACCGCGCTGGTGAATAACCTGAGCCCGAAGGAGGCCAAATGAACAGGTCAATTTCCGAAGTGCTTGTGGCCCCGGTTTTGAGCGAGAAGAGCGTTACTATAAAGGATTCCCAGAACCGCTATACTTTCAAGGTGCGTTCCGCCGCCAATAAGGTGGATATCAAGAAAGCCGTGGAAACCTTGTTCAAGGTTAAAGTGGACAAGGTGAGAACCATGAATTTCATGGGTAAGATGCATAAAGTCGGCCGCTACGAAGGCAGGCGATCCGATTGGAAAAAAGCGGTTGTCACGGTTAAGGCCGGGCAGAAGATAGATCTTACGGATCTGCCGAAATAGGAGAGACCAGAATATGCCAGTTAAATCATTTAGACCGTATACGCCCTCCAGAAGAACGTTGCAGATGGCGGATTATTCCGATATTACCAAGACGTCTCCGGAAAAGAAGCTGTCCCGCGGCCTCAGAAAACACGGCGGCCGCAACAACACCGGAATGATCATGGTGCGCCACCACGGCGGCGGGCATAAGCGGAGCTACCGCACGGTGGATTTCAGGCGCGAAAAATTCGGCGTGCCGGCCAGGGTCGCGGCCATAGAGTACGATCCCAACCGGAACGCCCGTATAGCCCTCCTCTTCTACGCCGACGGAGAAAAGCGGTATATCCCGGCTCCGCTCGGGCTCGGAGTGGGAGCCAATGTGATGAGCGGCCCCACGGCCGAGATAAAGCTCGGCAACGCTCTGCCGCTGGTAAATATTCCGGAAGGAACTTTTATTCACGCTATCGAGATGATCCCCGGCAAAGGGGCCCAATTCGTGCGCGCCGCCGGTTCCCAGGCGCAGCTGATGGCCAAAGAAGGGGACTATGCGCTCCTTAAGATGCCGTCCGGCGAGCTCCGGAAAGTGCTCAAGAACTGCCTGGCCACGATCGGCCAGGTGGGGAATATCGAGCATAACACGATCACCCTCGGCAAAGCCGGCCGCAAGCGCCATATCGGCGTGAGGCCGACCGTCAGAGGCGCGGCCATGAACGCCTGCGACCATCCGCTCGGCGGAGGCAGGGGCCACTCCAAAGGAAACAACGTGCCGCGTTCCCCGTGGAACCAGCCGTCCAAGGGCTTCAAGACCAGAACCAAGAAAAAGATCTGGTCGTGGATGATAGTCCAGGACAGGCGCAAAGCGCAGGTAATTTAACGGAGGATAAATGAGCAGGTCTTCAAAGAAAGGTCCTTTCGTGGACGCGAAAGTGGTTGAGAAAGTGCAGAAGATGGTCCAGGCCGGCGACAAGAAGCCGATCAAGATCTGGTCCCGGACCTGCACTATCACGCCGGAATTCGTCGGGCATACTTTTATGGTGCATAACGGCCGGAAGTTTCTGCCGGTTTACGTCACGGAAAGGATGGTCGGCCACAAGATGGGAGAATTTTCCTTTACCAGGCTCTTCAAGGGCCACGGCCAGTCGCATACCAAGGAAGCGACAGCGCTGACGTAACAAAAAAGTGGTTCGTGGTTCGAGGACTGGAGGGCTCGTATTTAACTCTCTGCCTCCAGTCGCGAGAAACGAGACACTAGTCACTAATATAAAATCGGAGCAACTATTATGGAAGCTATTTGCAAACTCAGATATCAGCGGTACGGCCGCCGGAAGGTGGGCCAGCTGTTGGATCAGATCAGGGGCAAATCCCTGTTTCAGGCGGAGCAGATCCTTGCCAACATTCCGATGAAAGCCACCGAACTGGTGAACGACGCGGTCAGATCCGCCGGCGCCAATCTGTCGGTTAAGCTGGGGAAAAAGCTGGATCTTAAGACTGTATGGGTGACCACCGCTTACGCGGATCAGGGCCCTATGAAAATGCTGCGGAGAGTGCAGCCCGGCCCCCAGGGCAGGGCGATGCCGTTCAAAAGGAAAATGTGCCACATCACGGTGGCCGTTTCCGATATTAAAGGAGGCGCGGGAAAGTGACCAGTGGCCAGTGATCAGTGACCAGATTAAATTCTGCGACTGACCACTCACCACTCACCACTAACCACTGTATTTATATATGGGTCAAAAAATTCACCCCAGGGGCTTCAGGCTCGGCTATATCCAGGATTGGCAGTCCAAGTGGTTTTCCGTCCACAAAATGCCGGAGCTCATCGGAGAAGATTTTGAGATAAGGCGCATGGTTCGCGACCGCTTTAATCAGGCCTCGGTCAGCTGGGTGGGTATAGAAAGGGCCGGGTCGTATCTGAAGCTGACCATACATACCGCCCGCCCCGGTATCGTCATAGGCCGCCGCGGCATGGATATCGAGAATCTTAAAAAAGACATAGAAGCCCTCACCAGCAGAAAAGTTTTCATAAACGTTTCCGAGATCAAGATCGCGGAAATGGACGCCAGGCTGGTGGGGCAGTCCATCGCCCAGCAGCTTGAGAAAAGGATCGGACATAAAAAGGCCATCAAGCGCGCCATGGAACGCACCATGGGTTCGGGCGCCCTGGGCATAAAGATCATGGTTTCCGGCCGCCTCGGCGGTTCCGAAATCGCCCGCCGCGAGCAGTTCCGCAAGGGCCGCGTGCCCCTGCAGACCCTTTCGGCCGATATAGATTACGGTTTGACCGAAGCCAATACGGTCATGGGCAAGATAGGCGTGAAAGTCTGGATCTTCAAGAAACTTTTCTTTGCGAAGACGCCCAGGGAACTTATGGAGCAGCTTAAAAAACTGCAGGCGGAGACCCCGCTTGAAGTCCCGGTGAACATCGATCAGAGCAAACCCCAGGACAGCGTTCAGTAGTGCCGGTAATCCGCCCCGCGCATTCGGCGCGTGGCGCGAAGAGGAAGGAGAACATTTATGCTGATGCCAAAAAGGGTCAAATACCGCAAGACCCACTCCGCGCCCCGCATTAAGGGCAACACCAAGGGGGGAGCGATACTCGTTTTCGGCGAGTACGGACTTAAAGCTCTTGAGCCGCGCTGGATCACGGCCCGCCAGATAGAGGCCTGCCGCGTTTCCATCATGCGCTTTATCAGGAAGAAAGGAAAGGTCTGGATACGGATCTTCCCCGATAAAGCGGTCACGAAACATCCGGCTGAAACCAGGATGGGTAAAGGCAAGGGAGCGCCCGACCACTGGGTGGCGGTGGTCAAGCCCGGCAGGATCCTGTTCGAAGTCGAGGGCCTGGATCTTGCGACCGCCAAAACGGCTTTTATCAGGGCCGGTCACAAGCTGCCTATAAGGACCAGGTTCGTCGCGAGGAACGATTAACTGAACGGAGTTTTGATTTTATGAAAAGAAAAGAGAAAGAAAGTTTGAAGAATATGTCGGGAACCGAGCTTAAGGCCCAGCTGCGGGATCTGGAGAAGCATCTCTTCCAGATAAAATTCAAGAGGGCTTCGTCGCCGCTGGAGAACCCGATGGAGATCAGGCTGATAAGGCGCAAAATGGCCGTGATCAAAACGTGCATCGGGGCCGCCGAGCGCGCCGCGGCCGGCATTTCAGAGGTTAAAAGCTAATGAACGAAAATAAAACAGAAAGAAACGACAGAAGAGTTTTTCGCGGGGTAGTGGTTTCCGATAAAATGGCCAAAACCCGCGTTATACGCGTTGAGCGCACCACCCGCCACGCCGCGTACTCCAAGACCCAGAGGAGCCATGAAAAATTCCACGCCCATGACGAGGCGAATGAATCCAAGGCCGGGGATACGGTGGAGATAACCAGTACGAGGCCCCTCTCCAGCCTGAAGAGATGGCGGATCTCGCGCATTATAGAAAAGGCTAAGGTTTAACAGCAGTGATCAGTGGCGAGTGATTAGTGAATCCACTAACCACTATTTGTTAACGGGAGATCTTATGATACAGCTGAGGACGATGTTGAATGTAGCGGATAATTCCGGGGCCAGGAAACTGATGTGTTTCATGGTTCTGGGCGGGAGCACCCGGCGGTACGCTTTTCTCGGCGATATCGTGGTCTGCTCCGTCAAGGACGCCATGCCCAACGGCGCCATAAAAAAAGGCGAAGTAGTGAAAGGCGTGGTCGTGAGATGCACCAAGGAATCCAGGCGCAAGGACGGTTCTTACATCCGCTTTGACGACAACGCGGTCTGCCTTATAGACGCTAACGGCGAACCCAGGGGAACCCGCGTATTCGGCCCCGTGGCCAGGGAGCTCAGGGCCAAAAACTTCCTCAAGATCGTATCTCTGGCCCCGGAAGTAATTTAACCCGGAAGGTAAAAATATGCTCAGACTCAAAAAGAAAGATATGGTGATGGTGATGGCCGGCAAGGACAAAGGCAAGAAAGGCGAGATCAAGGAGATGCACCCCGAAACCGGCAAAGTCGTGGTGATGGGCGTGAATATCGTCTCCAAGCACAAACGCACCACCAAGGAAAAGCCGGGCGGCATCCATAAACTGGAGGCTCCCATTCACATTTCCAACGTGCAGCTCATCTGTCCCAAGTGCGCCAAACCGGTGAAGATCAAAGTCATCCCGGCGCCCTCGGGCGATAAGATGCGCGCCTGCCGCAAGTGCGGCGAAGTGATATTATAAGAGGTATTTTAAATGACCAAGGAAAACCAGAAAGAGACGAAAGAACGCGCCCTGCCCAAGGACTATACGCCGCGCATGAAAGAGCTCTATGTCCGGAAAGTGGTTCCGGCCATGATGAAAGAGCTCTCTCTGAAATCGCCCATGGCGGTGCCTAAGATCACGAAGATAGTGATCAATATCGGGGTGAGCGAGGCCAAGGAGAATATCCAGGCCCTGGATCTGGCGAAAGAAGACCTTGCCCAGATCGCGGGCCAGATGCCCCAGGTCAGGCGCGCCAAGAAATCGATTTCCAACTTCAAGCTGAGGCAGGGAATGCCGATCGCGGTGCGCGTGACGCTCCGCGGCGCGGTCATGTACGAATTCCTGGACCGGTTTATTTCCCTTTCCGTGCCCAGGATCCGCGACTTTCAGGGCGTGGATCCGAGGTTCTTCGACGGACGGGGAAATTTGAACATGGGGCTCCAGGAACATCATATTTTCCCCGAAGTGAACCAGGAAAAATCGCCCAAGGCCCGGGGTATGAACATAACATTCGTGACCACCGCCGGCAGCAACGACACGGCAAAGGCCCTGTTGGAGCACTTCGGTATGCCTTTTAAAAAGGCGAAATAAGGGGTGGACTTTGCTGCAGTTTTGCGTACACCTCGGACACAATAACGCGAACAGCGTTGAATAGTGAAGGAGCAGATATGGCTACATACGCTTGGATGGCGAAGATGCGCAAACCCCAGAAGTTCTCCACGCGCTTCCGGAACAGGTGTCAGATATGCGGGAGACCAAGGGGCTATTACAGGGATTTCGGACTCTGCAGGATTTGTTTAAGGAAAATGGCCCATGAAGGCCTCATTCCGGGTTTGAAGAAGTCCAGCTGGTAGGGAACGACGAGGGTTTGAAGATTGGAGAGGTAGAGCGGAACTTTGTCGTAAAAAGGTTTGAACACGGTTTAAGGTTAAATGGCTTTCTAACCCTCCAAATTTGGTTAATTTACAAGGAGAATACACATGGATCCGATATCCAACATGCTGACCACTATACGGAATGCGTCGGTGAAGAATAAGGAAAGAGTGGATGTGCCTTTTTCCAATATAAAAGCGTCGGTCGCCAGACTGCTCAAAGACGAGGGGTTTGTCTCGACGTATAAGATCATAGACCCCAAGACCGACAAAAGCGTGGACAGGCGCGGCGTCATCAGGATAACGCTGAAGTATACCCAGGGCAAGCGCCCGGTTATAACCGGCATAAGAAGGGTGTCCAAACCGGGACTGCGGATCTACAGGCCGCACACCGATATTCCCCGCGTCCGGGCCGCGTTCGGCGTGAGCATCCTTTCCACATCAAAGGGCCTTATGACGGACTCCGAAGCCAAGAAGCAGAAAGTCGGCGGAGAAGTGCTCTGCCAGGTATGGTAACGGCAGGGCATAGGGGTTAGAGAAGGTATAGCGGCAAAGTTAATTTGAGAGGAAAAATTATGAGCAGAGTCGGAAAAAAACCGGTGGCGGTGCCAGAAAAGGTGAAAGTGAAAGTGGAGCGCGGCGCGGTATTCGTGGAGGGCCCGCTTGGGAAGCTTTCCTGTTCGCTTCCCGACGGCATACTCGCCGAGGTCAAGGACAGTAAGATCAATTTAAGCGTGGCCGGCGGGGCGGTCGGCAAATCGGCCCTTTACGGCACCATCAGGGCCCGGGTCAATAACATGGTCAATGGCGTTACCAGCGGCTTTAATAAAGTGCTGGAGATCAACGGCGTCGGTTTCAAGGGCGCGGCTGACGCTTCCAAACTTACCATGCAGCTCGGGTTTTCGCATCCGGTGGTCATGGATATCCCCCAGGGCATCAAGATGACTTTCGATCCTAAAGCGACCATCCTGACCATAAGCGGCATAGACAAGGATCTGGTGGGCAATCTGGCCGCCCAGATAAAGCGGGTGAAACCGCCCGAACCGTATAAAGGAACCGGGATCAAATATCAGGGAGAACACATAATCCGCAAGGCCGGCAAGACCGCGGCCGGAGCGTCCGCCGGCGCGGGCGGCGGAGCGGCCAAGAAATAGGAAGGAACGAACACAATTATGATAAGCAAACAGGAAAGATATCAGTTCAGGAAAGAGCGCACCAGGAAAAATCTCCAGGCCAACGCTTTCACCAGGCCCCGTCTGAGCGTGTACCGCAGCGCCAGGTATTTATACGCCCAGGTAGTGGATGATTCAAAAGGTCTGACGCTTGCCGCCGCCTCCAGCCTGGATAAAGAGCTGAAAGGCAAGCTGAAGTCGGGCAAGTGCCTGGAGACCGCCAAGGTCGTAGGCACGCTTGTCGCCAAAAGAGCCATGGGTAAAGGCGTCACGGAAGTCTGTTTCGACCGGGGCGGCAGGATCTTCCACGGCCGGATCAAGGCGCTGGCCGACGCGGCCAGGGAAGCCGGGCTTAAGTTTTGAGGTGCAAGTCGAAGCAAAGAAGTAGAGAAGCCGGGAAGTAAGGATGGCGCGGCTGCCTTACTTCGGAAGTTTTACAGGAGAATCAATAATGCTTAGAAACCAGAAACAATTAAGGACTGAAAAAGAGCTGAACGCCGACGGTTCGCCCAAGGCCGCGGCGGTAGAGATGCTGGACCTGGAGGCCGTTCCGGCCACGGAAGAAAAGACCGTGGTCGTGGCCATCAACAGGGTCACCAAGGTCGTTAAGGGCGGCAAAAGATTTTCTTTCAACGCGCTTGTGGTCGTAGGCAACAGCGCCGGTTCCGTGGGAGTGGCTTTAGGCAAATCCAACGAGGTTCAGGTGGCGATCCAGAAAGCCTCTTCCGCGGCCCGCAAGGAAATGATGACGTTCCCGCTGAAAGGTTCCACTATTCCCCACGAAACGGAGGGGTATTTCGGCGCCGGTCATGTGTGGATGAAGCCCGCGGTGGGCGGCACCGGCCTTATAGCCGGCGGCGGCGTGCGCGCCGTGCTTGAAGCCGGCGGCGTAAAAAATATCCTTACCAAGAATCTGGGCAGCAGGAATTCTTTCAACACCGTTTACGCGACGATCGATGCCCTGCGGCAATTGAGGAGCAGGGAAGAGGTATTAAAAGCGAGAGGTTAGGGTATAGGGTTC
The DNA here is from genome assembly GCA_001799575.1 of Elusimicrobia bacterium GWA2_56_46. Taxonomy (GTDB): domain Bacteria; phylum Elusimicrobiota; class Elusimicrobia; order Elusimicrobiales; family UBA9959; genus YA12-FULL-51-18. Next base: position 61,152 of record MGTT01000022.1, on the reverse strand, counting down.
ATTTTGCGGCAGCATAGGAGAAATGTCATGATAAGTCTTCACAATTTAGCCCCCAAGCCGGGCTCCGTCCACAGAAAGAAAAGGCTTGGAACAGGGCAGGGTTCCGGCCACGGCCAGACCTCCACGAAAGGCCAGAAAGGCCAGAACGCCACCGCCGGCGGTTCCAAGCGCGATGGTTTTGAAGGCGGCCAGATGCCGCTGCTGCGGCGCATTCCCAAGAGCGGGTTCAGCAACAGGCGCTTCCGCGTCGTCTACGAGTGGACCAACGTCTCTATTTTGGATAAACATTTTGAGAACGGCGCCGAAGTCACCCCGGCGGCCCTTGTGGGAAGAAAGCTGATAAAGAAAGGGGATCTGGTGAAAGTCCTTGGGGACGGGGATATTAAAAAGAAGCTGACCGTCAGGGCGCACGCTTTTTCAGGGTCAGCCAGGGAAAAGATAGAAAAAGCCGGCGGCAAGGCCGAACTCCTGGCTGAAGTGAAGCGTGAAAATAAAACCAACAAATAATCCATAATACGGCGGGAGCGCGCAAGGCCCGGGGGTTAGGCTTTGGTTCACGCGGGGCCCGTCCGTAACGGGGCGAATAATGCAACAGATAACGGACTTATTCAAGATTCAGGACCTTAAAAGGAGAGTGTTGTTCGTCATAGGCGCGCTGGCCGTCTACCGGCTGGGCGCCTCCATCCCGATCCCCGGTATCAATACCGCGGCCCTCAAAGCTCTGTTCGCGGCCAACCAGGGCAGCCTGCTTGGATTTCTGGATATCTTTTCCGGCGGCGCCCTCGGCAAGTTCTCCATTTTCTCGATGGGCGTGATGCCGTATATCAACGCTTCCATCATCATGAGCCTTGTGCAGGGAGCGCACATCTTCCCGGTGCTGGACCGCCTCCAGAAAGAGGGCGAGACCGGCCGCAGGAAGATCACGCAGTTTACCAGGATCTTTACGCTGTTCCTGGCCGCTTTCCAGTCCCTGGGCCTGACCATAGCCCTGACCAAGATGTCCCCCGCGGGCGGGGCGCCCATAGCGCCGAACGCCGATCTCGCCTTTTATTTCGTCACCGTGCTCACTCTCACCACCGGGACGATTTTCGTCATGTGGCTGGGAGAGCAGATAACCGAACGCGGGATCGGAAACGGCATTTCGCTGATCATTTTCGCGGGCATCGTGGATCGCCTGCCCAGCGCCGTCATGAGCATGATCAAACTCGTACAGATAGAGGAGATAAGCCTCCTGACCGGCATATTGATCGTGGCTATTGTGTTCCTCGTAGTCGGTCTTGTCATCTGGATAGAGACCGCGCAGCGCAAGATCCCCATACAGTACGCGCAGCGCCAGGTCGGCCGCAAGATGTACGGCGGCGTCAGCACTTTCCTTCCGCTCAAGGTTGATCAGTCCGGCGTCATAGCCGTTATTTTCGCCGTTTCTCTTTTGAGCGTGCCTTACACTATAACCCAGTTCAATCCCAACTCGGCCTGGGCCCAGAAAGTCATGGCGTTCATGAACCACGGGAATATCGCCTACCAGCTGATGTACGTGGCTCTTATCGTCTTCTTCTGCTACTTTTATAATTCCGTCAGTATTAATCCCAAAGACCTGGCGGAGAACATGAAGAAGTGGGGCGGTTTTGTCCCCGGTATCAGGCCGGGAGATCCCACGGCGCACTACATAGAATGGGTCATGAACAGGATCACGCTCGGCGGCGCGCTTTTTGTCGCTATGCTGGCGGTTCTCCCGGATTATATGAGGGCCAGGCTGAACGTGCCGTTCTATTTCGGCGGCACGTCCCTGCTGATCGTGGTCGGCGTGGCGCTGGATACCATAGCGCAGACGGAAGCCCATCTGATAATGCGCAACTACGAAGGGTTCTATAAAAATTCAAAGATCAAAGGGCGCTGGTTCAACGTCGGACAGTAAATATCATGAATCTTATACTGTTAGGTTTTCCCGGTTCCGGAAAGGGCACTCAGGCAAAGGCGATTTCCGGCCGGCTGGGACTCGTTCATATTTCAACCGGGGACATCTTCCGGGAAGAGATCTCCAGGAAGAGTCCGCTCGGGCTGGAAGTGTCGGGCTATATTTCCTCCGGGAAGCTGGTTCCCGACCTGGTGGTGCTTAAACTGGTGCGGTCCAGGATCGCGACTGAAACCAAGGGTCTGCTTTTTGACGGGTTCCCCAGAACCGTGGAGCAGGCGCAGGGGCTGGACGATTTTTTTGCCACCCGCGAGCAGCGGGTTGACGCGGTTTTGTTCCTGCACGTCGAGGAAAATGAAGTGGTAAAACGCCTTGCCGCCAGAAGAAGCTGCGCCAAATGCGGGAAGATCTATAACACCATCACCGCTCCCCCGGCCAGGGAAAATGTCTGCGACGTCTGTCAGGGCGGTCTGATCCTGAGGAATGACGATATGCCGGAAGTGATCAAACAGCGCCTCATGGTTTATAAGGATCTGACGGAACCTTTGCTCGCCTACTACAGGGGCAACGGGATCTTTCATGAGATTAAGGGCGACAGTTCTCCGGACGCTATTACCGAGAACGCGCTGGCCGTTCTGAAAACATGGTCGAAATAAAGACCGCGGCCGAGCTGGCTCTGATGAGGCGGGCTTCCGGGATAGTGGCCGAGGTGCTGGCCCTGTTGAAAATGGAAGTCCGGCCCGGCATCTCAACGGCGGAACTTAACAGCCTGGCGGAGCGCGGGATCCGCGCGCGCGAAGCGCTCCCGGCCTTTCTCGGCTACCGGGGCTATCCGGCCGCGCTGTGCGTTTCGATCAACGAAGAGGTGGTTCACGGAATCCCCGACGCGAAACGGATCGTGCGCGACGGAGATCTGGTCAGCCTGGATCTGGGCGCGGTTTACCGGGGTTTTTACGGCGATGCCGCTATAACCGTAGCCGTCGGAACCGTGGGACCGGAGCGCTCCCGCCTGATGGAAGTGACGGAGGCCTCGCTTTCCGCGGCCCTGTCCGAAGTGAGGAGCGGGGCCAGACTCGGAGACGTGTGCCACGCGGTGGAAAAACTGGTAACTAAAAACGGGATGTCGGTTGTCAGGGAATTTACCGGGCACGGTATCGGCCGCCATCTTCACGAAGAGCCTTCCATCCCCAATTACGGCAAGCCGGGAACCGGGGTTACGCTCAGGCCCGGGATGACGCTGGCCATCGAACCCATGGTGTGTCTGGGAAACCCCGGGGTAGTGGTAAAGAGCGATGGCTGGACGGCGGTATCCGCGGACGGGAGCTGCACGGCGCACTTCGAACATACGGTGGCGGTTACCGAAGCCGGCTGCGAGATACTTAGTGTGATTAGTCACGGCTGAGCCGATATTTTTGTATAATATATAAATATGTCAGAAAACAGCGAAAAAATAGAGGTGGAAGGGATCGTAAAAGAAGCTCTTCCCAACGCGACTTTCAGAGTTGAGATAGCGCCCGGGAAAATAATTCTCGGAATTATTTCCGGCAAAATGCGCATCAATCATATAAAGATCCTGCCCGGCGATAAAGTTAAAATGGAGCTTTCTCCGTATGACTTGTCCAAAGGCAGGATAGTTTACAGGGAAAAATAACCGGGTTGCGCATTCGTAAGGAGTTCCCAAATGAAAGTAAGGGCCAGCGTAAAAAAAATTTGCATTAAATGCAAGATCGTGAAACGCAAAGGCGTGGTCAGAGTGATTTGCGAAGATCCCAGGCACAAGCAGAGGCAGGGATAAAAAGCGGTGGCCAGTGTTCAGTAAACATTGGCCGGAATTTTTAAAATAAAGACAAAGAGGAGGAAGTGCTTAGTTACGGCGTGGTCACTGAAAATGCGGTTTCCGCATTGATCACTGACCACTGACCACTGACCACTTTTCATTATGGCAAGAATATCGGGAGTGGATTTACCCAGGGAGAAACGGATCGATGTGGCGCTCGCTTATGTCTTCGGCATAGGCCGGCCGCTGGCTCTGAAAATTCTGGGCGGTCTGAAAAGCCAGATCGATCCGGCCGTCAGGGTCAAGGATCTGACCGAGGACCAGATCGGTCTTCTTAATTCAGTCATTTCAAAGGAATACAAAGTGGAGGGCGAGCTTCGAAGGGAGATCACCGCCCACATGAAAAGGCACCTGGAGATAGGCAGCTACAGGGGAATGCGCCACAGAAGAATGCTTCCCGCCCGCGGTCAGAGAACCAAGACCAACGCCCGTACCCGGCGCGGCAGAAGGAAGACCGTCGGTTCGGCTTCAAAAGCTCCGGCCAAGCCCGTAGCCAAGTAGATCTGAAGAGCTGAAGCTCTGAAGATCTGAAGCGGCCAAACTTCAGCTCTCACAACGGAGGATTTAATATGGCGGAAGAAAAGAAAACCCAGCAGACCGGAGCGGATCCGTACAAGAAGACGGAGCATAAGCCCCAGGCGAAGAGAAGGCATCACGGCTCCGTGACTTTCGCCAAAGTGTACATCAACTGCTCGTTCAACAACACTATCGTCACCATTACCGACGAGAAAGGAAACGTGCTGTCCTGGTCAACCTCGGGGGCCAACGGCTTCAGGGGCACCAAGAAAGGCACGCCTTTCGCCGCGCAGATCACCTCGTCCAAGGCGGCTTCACGGGCGATGGAATACGGCGTTAAGCAGGCCATAGTTTTCGTCACCGGCCCGGGCAACGGCCGCGAGACCGCGATCAGGGCGATCGCCGCCAGCGGCATCCACGTGCTTTCCATCAAGGACACCACGCCGATCCCGCATAACGGCTGCAGACCGCCCAAGCCGCGCAGAGTATAACGGCAGTAACCAGTAACCAGTAACCGGTAACCGGTTACTGAATACCGGATACCGCGATTTTACGGAGGATTATGTCTAGATACACAGGACCCAGCTGCAAAAAATGCAGAAAAGTAAGCCAGAAGCTCTTTCTCAAGGGCGGCAAGTGTTCCACCAATTGCATTGTGGATAAGAAACAAAAGGCCAGCCGCGACAAGAAGTTCTCGTCCGGGCCGGGCGGCATGAAAAAAATGTCCGACTATGGCAGACATCTGCGCGAGAAGCAGATAGCCCGCCTTATGGCGCAGATCACCGAAACCCAGTTCAGGCGCTTTTTCGACAAAGCCTCCAAGGACAAGGGGAAGACCGGAGAGGCGCTCCTGCGTTTTCTTGAGGTCAGGCTTGACAACATAGTGCGGCGCCTCGGTTTCGCGGTTTCCATGAAAGCTTCCAGGCAGCTGGTGAACCACGGGCATATCCGCGTGAACGGCCGCCAGGTGGATATACCGTCTTTCCTGGTTAAACCCGGAGATACGGTGAATATCGAACCGAAGACCGCCCAGACCCTCGCCGTGAAGCAGGGGCTTGAGCACGCGGAAAAGTCCGCGCCCAGGCCCAGTTTCCTGTCCTATGACCCCGCTACCATGACGGGGAAAATGGTCCGCTGGCCCGACCGCGGGGAAGTGTCCATCAGCGTCGATGAGCAGCTTATAGTGGAATTCTATTCCAAATAACCAGGAGGCAGCCAATAAATGTCCAGCTTTTCAAAACAGCTTATTATCCCCGAAGCGATAAATGTCGAGGAAAAAACAAAGACCGGGAACTATTCCAAGTTCACCGCCGAGCCCTATGAAAGAGGTTATGGCCATACCATAGGCAACTCCCTTCGCCGCATCCTTCTCTCAAGCCTCGACGGCGCGGCCGTCGTGGCGGTCAGGATCAAGGGCGCCAGGCACGAATATTCCACGGTCAACGGCGTGCAGGAAGACGTCATCAACGTGCTGCTGAATCTTAAAAAGCTCCGTGTGCGTCTCACGGGCGACGGCCCCGAGACTCTCCTGCTTTCCGTGCGCGGCAAAAAGGAAGTCAGGGCTTCGGATATCAGGGAAAACGCCAACGTCGAGATCATCAACAAGGAGCTGGTCATTTCGCATGTGGAATCGGGCGCGGCTTTTGAGGCCGAACTTGAGGTCGCCAGGGGCGCGGGTTATCTGACCTCCGAAGAGATCAGAGCCCGGATGAACCTTCCCGCCGATTTCATTCCGATGGACGCGCTTTTCTCCCCGATACAGAAAGTGCACTATAACGTGGAGAACGCCCGCGTGGGCCAGCGGACCGACTACGACAGGCTTGTCCTTGAGATCTGGACGGACGGCAGCATCAGTCCCTCGGACGCCGTGAACAAGACCGCTTCCCTGCTGCGCCGCTCCATTCTGCCGTTCCTCCCCGAGGCCGAAGCCTCGGCCGAGCCGGCTAAAGTTTCAGGCGCCGCGGATTCAGGGGAAAAAGGCGTTGAGCTTAAGGGCACCCTGGATCAGGGCGTGGAGATGATCGAACTCTCCTCAAGGGCTTCCAATTGCCTGAAAGTCGCCGGTATCCGCACCATCGGCGAACTTGTCGGCAAGACCGAGGATGATCTGCTGGCGGTGAAAAATTTCGGCAAGAAATCCCTGGATGAGATAAAGGACAAGCTGAAAGAAATGGGCCTTGAACTCGGTATGAAAGTGGAATAAAGTTATGATAAAAAATCTCGGACACAGAAAGCTTTCCAAGACGGGCTCGCACAGGCGCGCCATGTTCTCGAACATGGCGGCCAGCCTGCTCCTGCACGAAAAGGTAAAAACCACCGTGCCTAAGGCCAAGGAACTCCGCCGCGTGGTGGAAGGCGTGGTTAACGACGCCAAACTCGGCCGCAGGCTTGAAGTCAGAAGGATCATAAAGACCAAGGACGTATATCGCAAGGTTTTTGACGTTCTCGCCCCGCGGTATAAGGACAGGAACGGCGGCTGCACCAGGATCCTCAGGCTTGGGGTGAGAAAAGGCGACGCCGCCGAAGTCGCCTTGATAAAGCTGGTGGATTAATCCGAAAAACTTGGTAAGTTTTTCGGAAAGGCTTAGGGATAAAGGCTAAAGGATAAGGGAAGAAATTGGTTCTTTATCTTTGTTCATTTTTTAGGAATTAAAATGTTCGATTATTTTTTCAGTCTTTTTTCCAACGATATCGGCATAGACCTGGGAACCGCCAATACGCTGGTTTATGTCAAGGGTAAAGGCATAGTCCTGCGCGAGCCTTCCGTGGTCGCCATAGACAAAAACCGGAGAAAAGTGCTGGCTGTGGGAGCGGAGGCAAAGCTGATGCTGGGCCGCACGCCCTCCAATATAGCGGCCGTGCGCCCCCTGCGCAACGGCGTCATCGCGGATTTCGAAGTTACGCAGGAGATGATAAAGTATTTTATCAGGAAAGTCCACAACAGACGCAGTCTTTTGCATCCCCGGATAGTCATCGGCATCCCTTCGGGGATCACCGAAGTGGAGAAACGCGCGGTGCAGGAATCGGCCGAGCAGGCCGGCGCCCGTGAGGTCTACCTGATCGAAGAGCCCATGGCCGCGGCCATAGGCTCCGAGCTGCCGGTCTCGGAGCCCCATGCCAGCATGATCTGCGATATCGGCGGCGGCACGACGGAAGTGGCGGTAATTTCATTGGGCGGCATGGTGGTGGCCAAGTCGCTTGATGTCGCCGGCGACGAGATGGACGACTGCATAGTGCAGTATTTCAGGAGAAAGCATAATCTGGTTATCGGCGAGACCACCGCGGAAGAGGTGAAAATACAGATAGGCTCGGTTTTTCCGTTGAAAGAAGAAAAGACCATAGAGGTCAAGGGCCGGGATCAGGCGAAAGGCCTGCCCAAAACGCTCCTCGTCACGTCGGAGGAGATCCGGCAGGCCCTGATGGAACCCGTACAGCTTATAGTCGACGTTATCAAGCAGGTTTTAGAGGAAACCCCGCCCGAACTCTCGTCAGATCTCGTGGACAGGGGCATGGTGCTTGCCGGCGGAGGCTCCCTGCTGAGGGGCTTTCCCGAACTTATCAGGCAGGAGACCGAGCTGCCGGTCCACAGGGCGGCCGATCCGCTCAGCTGCGTCGCTTTAGGCTGCGGCAAGTATCTTGAAGAACTGGATAAGATACAGCAGAGACCCGATTTTTTGAAGTCATATCGCAATGATTAAAGGCGCACGGGCTTTTTTATATGGTCTCGCTTCACCGGCCGCGCCGGCGGCTCGCGCTTTTGGATTTCATTAAAAACCGGGTCTTCCGCTTATCGCAGGGAGGACTATGAACAGGGAAAAAGACATGGCAAATTATGCTGCTGTCTTTTTTGTTTTTATATCGGTCCTGCTCCTTCTTCTCCCCTCCTCGCAAATAGCCCACACCGCCAGGGTGCTGGTTAGTTACAGTCTGGTGCCCTCGCTCCATTACGGTGAAAAATACGATTATTATGTCCGTAATATCCCGGAAAATTTCCTCAACCTTCTGAAGACGGATCAGGAAAACCGCGCGCTGAAAGACCGGATAAGGGAACTGGAAATCTCCATTAAAACGGCCGAATCCGACCGGGAGGAGAACCGGCGGCTGGCCGCCGAGATGGGGCTGTCCCGCGAGCTTCCCCTTAAAGGCGTGTGGGCCCGGGTCGTAAACAAGAATCCGCAGGAGTGGTACGGCGCTTTTTTCGTCAATAAAGGTTCCCGGGAGGGTATTACGCCCGGCTCCACCGTGATCGGCGTTGAGAACGGCCGCGTGGGCCTGGCGGGCCGGATTTTTGAGGTTTATCAGGATTTTTCCAAGGTGCTGCTCATAACCAACAGCGTTTCCTCCGTCATCTGTTCCCTGCCCGGCGCCAGTTTCGAGGGCCTGGCCGAGGGCAGGGGTACCTGGCTTCTGAAGATCAATTATATTCCGGAGGGCTCCGAGATCTCCGAAGGCATGGAACTCCGCACTTCCCCGGGGGGACTGCTGTTCCCCCAGGGGCTTTCCGTGGGCCGCGTTAAAACGGTGTACCCCAGGGAATCTTTCATGAATTTTATTACCGCCGATGTGGCCCCGGCGATAAATATCGGCGCGCTTAAAGAGGTCTATATCGTGAAAAGGGAGCTGCCGCCGGATCTTTCAGCGCTTTCGGAGACTTTAAAAAAATGATCATCATGGGCGACATTCTTCTTTACGCGCTGACCGGGATTGTCTACTGGTGGTGGACCGCCAATCTTTCCGTTTTCGGAGTGGCGCCCAATCTCATTTTTATCGCCGCCCTGTCGGCCGCCATCATAGCCCGCCCCGCCAAGGCCCTGGCCTACTGCTTTTTCTTCGGGCTCTATCTCGATTTCCTGGGGGCGAGTCTTTTCGGCGCTTACGCGCTCATTTACACGCTCATGGCGTACGGCATCTATATGATGAAGCGCCATCTGGATCTGGTCGGTTCTTTTTCCCAGGTAGTCGCGGCGCTGATCCTTACGCCGGTCATTATGTTCTTCTATCAGGGCCTGTCGCTGACGCTGGGCAGGATCAATCCGCTGCAGCTTAAAGGGCTGCTGATAGAGCCTTTTCTTAACGCCCTGCTGGCGCCGCTGATGTTCCATTTTTTCGCGCAGCTCAAAAAAAGGTCCGGCATCTTATGATCGAGCGCGGGATCTCCCAGGACAGGATGAATTTCTTATGGGGGCTGGCCGCGGCCGTCAGCCTGGTTTTCGCGCTGCGTCTGGTCAACCTTCAGATCCTGATGCATTCCCATTACCAGGAGATCGCGGAAAGGAACAGAACCCAGATTCTGCCTCAGGCCGCCCCGCGCGGACGCATTTATACCAGGGATCTGGCCGCGGTAGCGGCCAACAAGCCTTCTTTCAGCCTTATCTATTTCCCAGGGCGGATTAATTCCGTGGAGGCAATGGATAAAATGGCCGACAGCCTTTCCCGCCGCCTCGGTATGCCTTTCGACGAGCTTCGCGCCGGCCTTTACAGGGCGGTAAAAAAAGGCGCTCCGGTGCGCCTGGCCGAAAATCTGTCCTCGAAGGCAATGTTTTCCATCTCCGAGCTTAAAACTATGTATTCCGGCATAGATATCGTGGTGGAGGCCCGCCGCTTTTATCCTTTTGGAAATTATCTCAGCCACCTGACCGGTTACATCAGCAAGATGGACGCCAAAGACTGGGCCGTCTACGGGAAAGATAAGAATTACGGCATGGATTCGCGCGTAGGCAAGGCCGGACTTGAGAAGATGTACGAGCGGGATCTGAAAGGCAGGGACGGCGGCATTTATCTGGAGGTGGATTCCAGGGGCAAGCTCAGCCGGATTCTTGAAAGCCGCAAATGGGAGCCCGGCTCCGATATTTATCTGACCATAGACTCCAAAATGCAGGCGGCGGCGGAAGCGGGGTTGAAGGCCTCCAACACGGGGAAAGGGGCCGTGGTGGCCGTGGATCCCAGGTCGGGCGCTATCCTGGCCATGGCTTCCATGCCGGATTACGACCCGAACCGCTTTGTTTCCTACTCCGATGAAAAGAAGTACGACAATATGAAAGAGCTGCCGGAATTTAACGTGGCCGTGCAGGGCACTTATCCGCCCGCTTCCCCGTTCAAGATCATCAGTTCGATAGCCGGCCTGGATTCCGGCAGGATGGATCCGGCCGAGACTTTTTTGTGTCCCGGTTATTTCGACGCGGGCAGCCGTGTTTTCAAATGCTGGGAGAAGAAGGGACATGGAAAAGCGGATTTTATCAGAGGCATGGCCAAATCCTGCGACGTTTATTTTTACAACCTCGGCATCAAGACCGGCCCCCTGAACATAGAAAAATACGCGCGGATGTTCAGGCTGGGCAGGCCTACCGGCATCCCGCTGCCCGACGAGAAAAGCGGCAATATCTTCGGGCCCAGCAGGCGGGCGGAGAAAAAAAGCTACTGGTTCATAGGCGATACCCTGAACCTCAGTATCGGCCAGGGCGAGACGCTGGTGACCCCGATCCAGATGGCGCAGCTCATCTCGGCTATCGCCAGCCGGGGGGCTTTCTGGCGGCCGTATTATGTGGATCACGTAGTGGACTTCGAAGGACAGATAACTTTTAAAAGCAAGCCGGAAAAACTATCCCAGGCGGAACTTAAAGACCGCACCTGGGAGCTGATACGGGAGGGCCTGAAGGAAGTGGTGCTTGAAGGCACGGGGCAGACGGTCAAAATAGACGGGGTGGAGATCTTCGGCAAAACGGGCACGGCTCAGAACCCGCACGGCAAGGATCACGCCTGGTTCGTGGCCTACGCCCAGCTGCCCGGCGAGCAGCCAGAGGTGGCGGTCTCCGTGCTGGTGGAACACGGAGAGCACGGGGCTTCCGCGGCGGTGCCCATAGCCAAGGAAGTCATACAGGCCGCTTTCCGCGGCAGATTGCCCGGTTCGCGGGCGCTGGTCAATACTTTGGCGTCCGCCGGATCCGGGGCCGTGTCCGGCTCCACCGCGCCGGCGGGAGGCGGGAGATGATCTCCACCGCTTCCGCCGGACTTAAAAAGGGCCGCATGGACTGGGTGCTGTTTTTTTCGGTTCTGACGCTCATCGCCGTCGGTACGCTGGCGATCTTTTCCTCGGTTTCCGTTCTGCCGCATCAGTTCCGTATAATCAGGACGCATCTGATAGCCGTGCCGCTTGGAATGGCCGTTTTCGCCGCGGTATGGAGCCTTAATTACCAGATCTTCCAGGATCAGTGGAAATTCGTCTACGGAGCGGTGCTCCTGGCGCTGATAGGCGTGCTTATATTCGGAGTGGTGGATAAAGGTTCCCGGTCGTGGTACCGCCTGGCCTTGTTCTCCGTTCAGCCTTCCGAATTCGCGCGTATCGGGCTGATCCTGGTTCTGGCCAACTATCTGGACAAAAAGATAACCAGCATACGGGAATTTTCGGTGGTGCTGGGGGCGCTGCTGCTGAGTCTCCCGGTGTTTTTCCTGCTTATCAAACAGCCTGATTTTTCCGCCATACTCCTTACCCTGCCGGTGGTTCTGATCATGCTGTTCGCCGCGGGCGCCAATCTTTTTCATCTGGCCATTATCCTGGGCTACAGTTTTATCGCGGCGCTTTTTCCGATTCTCTGGACCGTCATTCATCTGAATCCGGAGCTGTTAGACAGTCCGCTGGTGAATTATTTTTTTCATCTTTCCGACTTCGGCTGGAGCGCTCTGTCATTTGTGCTGGCGGTGGGGGGCGCGGCCTATCTTTTGTGGGTGCTTTCGGTAAAGCTTTACTCCAATATCTCCGGCGTTTTCTTCGGGGGGGCGGCGCTGGTGGTGGTGCTGGGCTTCTTCTCGGGCGTAATGGTGAAACACCAGATGAAAGATTATCAGGAGAAGCGGCTTCAGGTTTTCCTGTCCCCGGAGGCCGATCCCAAGGGAGCCGGTTACAATCTCCTCCAGGCTCGTATCGCCATAGGTTCTGGGGGGCTTCTCGGCAAGGGTATATTTTCCGGGACCCAGTCCCGTCTGGGGTTCGTGCCCGAGCGGCATACCGATTTTATCCTGGCCGTCGTCGGGGAAGAAATGGGTTTCTGGGGCACCATGCTGGTCATGGGCCTTTATGTCATGATCCTCAGCAGGATACGCTCTACCGCCCGGCTGGCCCGCGACCGTTTCGGCTACCTGGTCAATTGCGGAATTTTCGGGATGTTCATGATCTATTTTTTCATCAATTTCGGCATGCTCCTGGGTTTAAGTCCGGTGGCCGGCGTGCCGCTGCCGCTGCTTTCTTACGGCGGGTCGAATCTCGTGGCCACCCTGCTCTCTCTTGGCCTGGTGCAGTCGATCTACGCGAGGAGATACGCTTTGGTCTGATCTTATGAACGAAGGCCCCAAATCCCGGATGCGGCTCAGATTCGCGCGGCTGGAAGGCGCGGAGCGGATGTCGCATTTGGAACAGATCAAGGCGTTCAGAGGGATAGCGGCGGCTTCCGGTCTGGATTGCTGGCCCGCCAAGGCCGGGAGCGCGGTTCCTAAAATGGCTTTCGGGCCCGCGCTGCCCGGGGGGTACGGAAGCCGCTGCGAGTATGCCGACCTCTATCTGGCGCAGTCCTGCAAAGAGGAGGTGGTCAGGGCCAAACTATCGGCGGTGCTGCCGGGATCTTTTTCCCTGCTTTCCGCCAGGCGGGTGCCGGTGCACTTCCCTTCCATAGAGGCCAGTGTCGGCGCGGCGCGGTATCTTATAGAAACGAAGCTTGACGGAGAGATTTCCAGGGAGTCGTTGGACGCTTTTCTCGCGCGGGAAAGCGCGCCTTATGAAAAAACCGGGCCGGCGGGCGTTTCCGGGACGATCGACGCGCGTCCCCTGGTTCTGAGCGCGGAATTGGACGCGGCTACGGGCTCTCTGGCCCTGACGCTGAGGGTTCTGCCCGGGAAAAACATCAAACCGGAAGCCGCGCTGGGCGTTATCGCGGGAAAGGAAGTTGAAATCAAAAGGATAATAAGGGAAGAACTGTACTGGCTTGACTCAAAAGGCGGGCTGGAAGTGATTTAAAGGAGAGTTTTACTACTATGAACAATCAGAATGCGGTCAAAAAAGAGATCTTCGCGAACACTTCGTTCGAAGAGACGCGGATAGCGATCCTGGAGGACGGCCGTCTGGCCGAACTTTTCTGGGAACGCAGAAGCAATAATAATATCGTCGGTAACATTTACAAGGCCGTGGTGGAAAATGTCCTGCCCGGTATTTCCAGCGCGTTCATGAATATCGGCCTCGATAAGAACGCTTATATCTATATTTCGGACGTCCTGGGCGGCCAGCGCGAACCGATCGAAAAGCTGCTGAAAAAAGACCAGGAGGTCATGGTGCAGGTGACCAAGGACGCCATAGGCACCAAGGGGATGAAAGTCACCATGGATATCTCGCTCCCCGGGAGATACCTGGTGCTGACGCCGTTCCAGGAGTTCGTTGGCGTGTCTAAAAATATAGAGACCCCGGAGGAAAGGAAGCGACTTTCGGAGATCCTCAGGAAGATCACGGTCGCCAACGAACTGGGCAAGAAAGGCTGCATCGTGCGCACCGAATCGGAAGGGGCCTCCGAGGAAGAGCTTGAGCGCGAACTGAAATTCCTGATGCGGCTCTGGGATTCCGTTCAGAAGCGTTTCGAGACCGTCCGGCCGCCTTTTCTTCTCCACAAGGACATGGACATGACGCTGCAGGTCGCCCGGGACATCCTCTCGGACGACGTAGCCATCTATATGCTGGACAACAAGGACGATTATGAGGCCACGCAGGAATTCGTCGCCAAGATCTCCCCGGATCTGAAAGAACGGGTGAAGCATTATGACGGCAAGACCCCCGTCTTCAAAGCTTTTAACATCGACAAGAGCATCGAAGAACTGCGCAAAATAAAAGTGGAGCTCCCCAACGGCGGCAGCATCATCATTCAGGAGGCCGAGTCGCTTTGCGCCATAGACGTAAACACCGGCCGCTTCACCGGCAACCGTTCCCAGGAAGAAACGGTGACCATGACCAATATCGAGGCCGCCCAGGAAGTGGCCCGCCAGCTGCGCCTGCGCAATATCGGCGGCATCATCGTGATCGATTTTATCGACATGAAAAAAGCCTCCAACCGCCACAAGGTGGTGGACGCGATGGAGCGCGCGGTGCGGCGCGACCGGGCCAAGATACGGATCCTGCCCATCACGCGCCTGGGTCTTGTCGAGATGACGCGGGAGCGCAAGCGCGAGAGCACTTTCAGTCTCCTCACGGAGGAGTGCCCGGAGTGCCACGGCTCCGGCCGCGTGCTTTCCAGCGAAAGCATCAGGATCAAGATCCAGCGGGAGATCCACAACCTCACCTCCGGCCGCCCCGGCGGGAACCTGAGGGTGATCGTAAATCCGATGCTTATGGAAGTTATCAAAAAGAAACAGGAGCTGATCGAAAAGAACGTGCACCGGAGCGTCCGCGTGCTGTCGGATCCCCTGCTGACGTGGGAAGACTACAGGATAATACTGGAGTAAGGGGAAAGGCTGAAGGCTAAAGGCTAAAGGCCGCACACCGAGGAACTTTATGCTTAAAAAAATATTATTGTGTTCGTTTATTGCGGCCGCGTTTTGCGCGCCGGCGCAGGCCAGAGTGGACGAAGTCGTCTATATGAAAAACGGCGTTTACATGGGCAAGATAGGCACTTATACGCTGAACGATACGCTCTACCTGGACGCTAACAGGGCCGGCAAGTTAATGGGGGGAAAGATCTACTGGTATCCGGTCAGCGGCAAACTGCTGCTTCAGAACAAGGGGAATAAGATAGTATTCTTCATGAAGTCGGACGAGGTGACGCTCAACGACACCAGGATCGCCTTTTCCGATCCGCTGATAGTGCGCGGCGGCCGCGCGTTCCTGGCCATGGATTTCTTCATCTCCAGGCATTTCGCCCGGGCTTTCGGGTTCAAACTGGATTACGAGCCTTCCACGGGGGTGCTGTCCTCCCGGCGGAAGATAAACATCAGCTCCATAAATTACTTTTCGTATAAGGACAAGACCAGGGTGGTGGTTTACCTGAGCGAGCCGCTCGACTATCAGACTTCACAGAAAGACAATAACGTGTTTTCGATCACCGTGCCGAACGGCGTGGTGGAGTCCGAGGATAAACTGGGTATCGCCGACGGCGTAGTCACCAGCGTGGATGTCTTCCAGGAAAACAAGATGGCGCGCATCGTGCTGACTCCGGGCGACAACTTCGGGAAAGTGGTTTCTTTCAAACTGTCCGGTCCCGACCGCCTGGTCTTTGACGTGGAGAAACTGGCGAAACCCGTTTCACAGAGCATCAACGGCAGCCCCGCGGCCGCGGCTGAGGCCGGCGTTAAGGTCATAGCTCCGGGCGGGATCCTGCCGGAGCTGCCGTCTTCCGGCGGCGCCGGGAAAAAAACCGCGGAGGCCGCCGCGCCGGATCTCGGCCGGGTGGACGGCCCCGCCGGCGCGCCGCCCGGAGAATCAGTTTCCATCGCGGGCTTTAATATCCCCGATAAGTTCGTTCTGGAAAAAGGGGGGCGCAAGCGCGTAGTAATAGACGCCGGCCACGGCGGCAAGGACGCCGGCGGCCGGAAGGCTTTCGGTCTCAGGGAAAAGGAGATCAATCTGCTGACGGCGAAGGAACTTTACAATATGCTGAAAGACGAGGAGATCTTCGACGTGCTGATGACCCGCACCTCCGACGTTTTTATTCCGCTTAACGAGCGTTCCAGGATCGCCAACGATTACAAGGCCGATCTCTTTATTTCCATTCACGCCAACGCCTCGCGCGACCGGCGCGAAAAGGGTTTTGAGGTCTATTTCATGTCGGAGAACGCTTCCGATCCCTGGGCCGCCGAAGTCGCCGATTTCGAAAACTCCGTGATCGGGCTTGAAGAGGGGGAGAGCGCCGTAGACCCTTCGGCGCTGCTGCTTCATTCCCTGGCCAGGAACGAATATCTGAACGAGGGCAGCCAACTGGCCGGCCTCGTTTCAAAAGAACTGGAAAAAAGCACCCCGTTCGTCAACCGTGGAGTGAAGCAGGCCGCGTTTTACGTCCTGCGCGGCACCTACTCCCCCGGGATCCTGGTGGAGCTGGGGTTTATGACCAACACCAGGGATCAGCAGGCCATGAACGATAAAAAGGGCCGGACGAAGATAGCGAACTCCATCTATAAAGGCGTTATGAAATACGCGCAGATGAAGAGGTGGAAATAAACAGATCCGGTGGAGCGGGATCTGTTGTCACAAGATACAAGACACAGGTCACAAGTTTTATGAAGGACAGCGAAAGGCCTATTGGAATTTTTGATTCGGGGCTGGGGGGGCTTACGGTATTTAAGGCCGTGCGCCGTCTGATGCCTTCGGAAAATATCATCTATTTCGGCGACACCGCGCGGGTGCCTTACGGAACCAAATCGAAAAACGCGGTCATCTCGTTCTCAAAAGAAATAGCGGCGCTGTTGTCGGCCCGCGGGGTGAAACTCCTCATCGTGGCCTGCAATACGGCGTCCTCGCTGGCGCTGGAAGAGGTGCGCAAAGTTTCGAAAGCCCCCGTCATAGGGGTTATTGAGCCCGGCGCGCGCGCGGCGGCCGCCGCTACCGTAAATAAACGCATCCTGGTGGCGGGTACGACCGCGACGGTGTTGAGCGGCGCCTACGGCCGGGCCCTGAAGAAACTGGATCCCGGTCTTCTGGTGAGGGAGAAAGCGTGTCCGCTGTTCGTTCCGCTGGTGGAGGAAGGGTGGTGCGGAAAAAAGATCACGGAACTTGTGGCCGCCGAATATCTCGCTCCTTTTAAAAAACAACGTTTCGATACCATGATTCTGGGCTGCACCCATTATCCGCTGCTGAAAAAAGTTATCGGACGGGTTCTTGGCCGGGGGGTTCGGCTGGTGGATTCCGCCGAGGCCGCCGCCTTTGAGGCCAGGGCCGCGCTGGTTTCCAGGGATCTTCTGAATCCGGGTTATGGCGGCAAGATCCGCTTTATAGCCAGCGACGCGCCCGAAAAGTTCAGGATCCTGGCCCGGCGGCTTTTAGGCATAAAGACCGGCCGCGTTGAAGTCAAAAGGTTTTAAGGAGGAAGTATGAGGATCATCCGGGTTCTTGCGGTGTTCATGGCGCTGGCCGCCGCTGCGGGCGCCCAGCAGGGAAAAAATAATTACGCGCCGGCCGGGAGAAACGCAGAAGCAGCGCCCAAGACGGCCGCCGCAAAACAGCCGCGCGCGCCGTCGGTTGCCGTCAAAAAAAACTCAGCCCCGGCCGAGTCCGAAGACGACGGCGGAGTGATGATAGACGCCAGCGTCGAGGATAATGATCCGGCCCGCTTAGCTGAAAATGAGGAGTCTTCCCCGGATGAAACCGAAAGATCCGCCGCCCCAGGCGGTCTGCCGGCTTCGTACGGCCAGCTTAAGGGCACGCTGAACGACGGTGGGAGAAGTCTGCTGGTTTTAGAGAATGAAGAAGGCGTGATCTCTTTTGTGCAGATCTCGGTCGGA
Source organism: Elusimicrobia bacterium GWA2_56_46 (assembly GCA_001799575.1). Taxonomy (GTDB): domain Bacteria; phylum Elusimicrobiota; class Elusimicrobia; order Elusimicrobiales; family UBA9959; genus YA12-FULL-51-18. Next base: position 43,426 of record MGTT01000022.1, on the reverse strand, counting down.
GGGAACTCCGTAACGTGGAAGCTGATTTCCAGGCTCCACCGGAATTCGGAGAGATGAGGGATGAGGGATGAGGGATGAGGGATGAGGGATGAGGGATGAGGGATTAAGTCAGCTATAGAGGCAAGGAAGCAATTTACGCTTGTCGCGCCTTAATCCCTGCCGCTTAAATTGATAGAATACTTTAGAGGTGGTTTATGAAGAGAAAAGAACTTGTCAGATACCTTATGCAGAGCGGCTGCACGCTTTCAAGGGAAGGCGGCAAATATTCGGTTTTTTCCAACCCCGCCACCGGCAAGGAAATTCCTGTCACCAGGCATACCGAGATCGCGGACTTTACCGTGAGGAAAATATGCAAGGAACTGGGTTTGGAGCCGCCCAGATAGGGATTGCCCGCAAAAGGCGCTTTTGGGCCGGTCCGGGGGGCCTTGCGGCCCTCATCCTGTTCGGAACCGCCTGTTCCGCGTCCAGACCAGATATTATCCAGGTAGGGCCCTGGTTCCCGGCCAGATCGGTTTCCGAAGTCCCGGTATTCTTCTCCAGGGAACAGACCCTCAAACCCTGGGGAGCCATAGCCATCATTCACAGCGCGAAATTTCCGGCGGATGCCGGTTCCGCCCTGGAGCGTCAGAAAAAGCTGGCCAGGAAAATGGCCGCGGAGATCGGCGCCGACGGCATAATTATCAGCGAGGAAAGGCCCAGGGTTGAGTCCCGGCTGGGCGTTTACCAGGAGCCGGAAGTTTTTATCAGCGCCCTGGCTTTCAAATATGCCGCAGGTAATCCGAAAAATTCAGTCGAATTTTTCGGGAAGGATTAAGGCTTAAGGATAAAGGCTAAAGGGCGAAAAAAATCCCTATGAAAGACGGTTCTAGGGGCAATTTTCCGGCTAGAGTCGCTTACGAGCCGGCAGAAGCCCGCGCCTGGCGGGGCCGCGGCATAGTTATAGATCTGTTCAGGTTTTCCAACACGGTCTGCGCTCTTTTAAAAAGCGGAAGAAGCGATATCAGGGTTTATTCCGGCCCCGCCCACGCCGCAGCGGTAAAGGCTCTTGAAAAAGGCTCGGATCTTTTTTCCGAAATAGACTTTCCGCCGGAAGTGGACAAGTACGACAACTCGCCGCACACCGCGCTGCGCGCCTCGGACGCTTCCCGGCCGGCGCTGATCGTCACCAGATCCGGTTCGCCCGCGGTCATGTCGCTGGTCAGGGCGGAAGAGATCCTTATAGGCTGTTTCGCAAATATGCCCTTTGTGGCCGAATACTGCCGGGCGAATCCGAAAGACACCCTGATCGTGCCCGCCTGCCTGTATTACGACAGGACGCATCTCGAAGATTTTATTTGCGCCCGCGCCCTTGCCGACGCCATAGAGGGGCGGGACTCGTTCGCGGCTGCTCTGGAGGAAATACACCGCAGCTCCAGGGTGCTGGATTTCATGGCGTTCAGGCCTGAAACCGGCAGGCGGGACATGGAAATCGTCCTGAAAAACGGAACCATGGACGTAGTTCCCCGCGTCACGCTGCTGGGAGTGTTCGGGAAGATAGAGGACGCGCGTAAAAAACAGTAATATGAAGAAGAAAGCGGTAGTTCTGTTCTCCGGCGGTCTCGATTCCACCACGGCCCTTTGCTGGGCTATGGATCGCGGCTATTCCTGTTCGGCCGTGTCTTTCGATTACGGCCAGCGCCACAAAAAGGAGAACCTCAGCGCCCGCCGGATCGCCCGGGCTTTGGGCGTGAAACTCTACGGGATAAAACTGGAATTCCCCTGGCTGGCCGCGAGTTCCCTGGTGGACCGCAAAAAAAAACTGCCTGATCTCCGGATCTCAAAAATCGGCGCCGGAGGGGCGGTTCCCTCCACCTATGTGCCGGGCAGGAACCTGGTGTTCGCCTCCATAGGCGTCTCGCTCGCCGATTCCATCGGCGCCCAGGCGGTGGTCATGGGGCCCAATGTTGTGGACTATTCCGGTTACCCGGATTGCCGTCCCGGATTTTACAGGGCGCTTGAAGAGGCGGTCAGGGCCGGCACGCGCCGCGGCGTTTACGGTAAAAAGATAAAACTGCTCACGCCGCTTATACGGCTGAGCAAAAAAGAGATCATAAAACTGGCTGTAAAGCTGGGCGCGCCGCTCCGCTATTCCTGGTCCTGCTACGCCGGCGGCGCCGTACCCTGCGGGCGGTGCGATTCCTGTAAACTGCGGGCAAAAGGTTTTAAAGACGCGGGGATCCCGGATCCGGCGATATGCGGCTGTTCCAGCTGCGCCATAGGCCGTAAGCTTTAGGCCATACGCAGAAAACCCAGTGCTTGTTCTGCCTATGGCTTATGGCTTAAAGCGTATGGCAAGGATTTAAATGATTACCGCTGAAATATCGGAAATCTTTGTTTCCATCCAGGGCGAGGGCCTTTATTGCGGGCAGAAACAGGTCTTTGTCCGGTTTGCCGGCTGCAATCTGGCCTGCGCCTATTGCGACGAACCCGCCGCCGCAAAAAGGCGCCCAAAAAGGTGCCTGGCACCTTTTTGCGAAAGGACGGTTTCTTCCGTGGCTGCGGAAGTAATTAAACTTGCGCGGGGAAGCCGGGCCAGAGCGGTCTCTCTGACAGGGGGGGAACCTCTTTTAAACCGCGAATTTATCAAAGCCCTGGCCCCGGCCTTAAAAAAGGCGGGGCTGGCGGTGCACCTGGAAACCAACGGCACGCTTTATCGCGAATTGGCGGGGCTTAAAGGTATATCCGATGTTATAGCTATGGATATAAAGCTGCCTTCCTCCACTAGAGGAAAGGCGTTCTGGGGCGAGCACGCTAAATTCCTTGCCGTGGCGCCGGAAAAAACTTTCGTGAAGATCGTGGTTACCTCGAAAACTTCAGTCGTAGACTTAAGAAAGGCCGTGAATATTTCGGCAAAAGCCCGCAAGGCTATTCCTTTTTTTATTCAGCCGGCGACGCCGAAAGGCGGCGTGCGACCCCCGTCGGATAAAAAAACAGACTTTTTCTATAAACTGGCGGCGCTGAGGCTCGAAAATGTAAGGATACTGCCGCAGATGCATAAACTGTGGGGAATAAAATAGGGTAGAGGGTTTGGGGAACGACGATGGTTAGAGGGTTGGAAGGTTTGCCGGACAAAGAATTCCTTCTTCTAACCCTCTAAGCGTCTAACCTTCCAACCCTCAACAATGGAGAATCTATGTCCGACGAAACATTTCTGATAGACTGCCCTATGTGCAAGGCGCGCATTGAGGTGGAAAAAAAGACCGGGCGGGTCCTGCGGCACTGGGAGAAACCCCTGGTGAAGGAAGGTTCCGACCAGATGGCGGACGCGCTTAAAAAAATAAAAGGGGATAAAGCCAGGCTGGACGACTATTTCTCCAAAGCGCAGGGCGACATGGAGCGGAAGAAAAAAGAGCTCCTGGACAGCTTTGAAAAGGAAAAAAAGCGTATCAAGGATTCCGGCGACACCTCAAGGCCCATAAACCCGATGGATCTGGATTAACCCGGAAAATTTAACCAAATTTTCCGGGAAGGACAAAGGATGAGGGATAAAGGCTAAAGGGCGGAACATCCTTTTTAGCTATGGAAACTGCGCTCTAAAAAACCTAAAATATACGCTTATGCATCAGGATCTGCGGGAAATATTGATCACCGAGGAAGCGCTGCAGGCGCGCGTCAGGGCGCTGGCCGCCCAGGTTTCGCTGGACTATAAAGGCCGCTGTGTAACGCTCGTCGGGGTCCTGAAAGGCTGCGTGCTTTTTCTTTCCGACCTCCTGAAGCGGATGGAGATCGAAACCAACGTGGATTTCATGATGGTCACCTCCTATTCCGGCGTCCAGTCCACCGGCGTGGTGCGCACCATCCTAGACCTGAAGCAGAACATCGAAGGCAGGGACGTCCTCATAGTGGAGGACATTGTGGATTCCGGCCTTACCATGAGCTATCTGCTGAAAAACCTCAGCACCAGGCAGCCCCGCTCGCTTGAGATCTGTACCTTGCTGGATAAGCCCAGCTGCCGCAAGACCAAGGTGCCGATAAAATACGTCGGTTTCGGCATTCCGGAAAAGTTCGTGGTGGGCTACGGCCTGGATTATAACGAGCTTTACAGGAATCTGCCCTATATCGGCGTGCTGAAAGAATCGGCCATAGCCAAAGGAAAAAAATCATGCCCCTGAAGAAAAATTTAAAACAAATGCTGTTCTGGGCGCTGGCGTTCACGCTTTTCATAGCCGTGTACCAGAATGTCAAAACCCTGGACAAGGAAAAGGAGATCCCCTATTCCGAATTTAAGGCCAAGATCAAGGCCGGCGAGGTGCTTAAGGTTACCGTGCGCCCCGATCTCATAAAAGGCGAATACAAGGACGGAGACAAAACGGCCGCTTTCAGGACCATTCCGCTGAACGACGACAGACTGGTGGAGGAAATGGGAACCAGCGGAGTGAAAAGTTTTTCCGGGGAGGCCGATAAAAGCTGGATCACCAGCCTGGTGATCAATCTGGGCTGGATAGCGGTTTTTGTTTTTCTGTGGTGGTTCCTGTTCTTCCGGCAGGCGCAGATGGGCGGCAAACAGGCGATGTCGTTCGGGAAGTCGCGCGCCAAGCAGCAGGATCTCAAGAAACAGAAGGTGACTTTCAAGGACGTGGCCGGCTGCGACGAGACCAAGGAAGAGCTCAAAGACATAGTCGACTATCTTAAAAATCCGAAAAAATACAAGCTGCTGGGCGGAGAATTGCCGAAAGGCGTGCTTCTGTACGGCCCTCCCGGCACCGGCAAGACCCTGCTGGCCCGCGCCATAGCGGGCGAGGCCGACGTTCCGTTCTTCACTTCATCCGGCTCCGAATTCGTGGAGATGTTCGTGGGTGTCGGGGCTTCCCGCGTGCGCGACCTTTTCGAGCGCGCCAAGAAAAGCGCCCCCGCCATCGTGTTCGTTGACGAACTGGATGCCGTGGCGCGCGCCCGCTTCGCCGGCATAGGCGGCGGCCACGACGAGCGCGAGCAGACGCTCAACCAGATGCTGGTGGAACTCGACGGTTTCGAGGCTAATGAGGGCATCATCCTCATCGGCGCCACCAACCGTCCGGACGTCCTGGATCCGGCCCTTCTCAGGCCCGGCAGGTTCGACCGCCGCATCAACGTGCCCATTCCCGATATCAAAGGGCGCACGGAAGTGCTCCAGGTGCACGCCCTTAAGGTCAAGATGGGAAAGGACACCGACCTGAACATCATAGCCCGCCACACCCCCGGTTTTGTGGGAGCGGATCTGGCCAATATCATCAATGAGGCCGCCATCATGGCCGCCAAGAAGGACAGGAAAGCCGTGGAGCAGAAAGATATAGAGGAAGCCATAGAAAAGATGATCGCCGGCCCCCAGCGCAAGTCCCGTCTCATCTCCGAGAGCGAAAAGAAGATCGTGGCCTATCACGAGGCCGGCCACGCGCTGGTCGCCAGAATGCTGCCCGGCTCCGACCCGGTGCACAGGGTGTCCATTATCCCCAGAGGCCCGGCCCTGGGGTATACCCTACAGCTGCCGCTTGAGGATAAATATCTGACCTCGAAAACCGAGATTCTCAATAAGCTTTCCATCCTGCTGGGCGGCCGTGCGGCCGAAGAGCTGACTTTCAACGAAATAACCACCGGCGCGCACGACGACCTGTCCAAGGTCAGCAGCTACGCCCAGAAGATGGTCATGGAATTCGGCATGAGCGAGAAGATCGGCCCGCTTTCCCTGAAGAAAGACGAATCCGAGGTGTTCCTCGGCCGGGATATCATGCGCCAGCCGGCTTACTCTAACGAAACCGCCAAGAACGTGGACGACGAGGTCAAGCGGATAGTGCAGGAATGCTTTGTGAAAACCAAAGAGATCCTTACGGCCAATAAAAAATCGCTGGACGCCATCGCGGCGAGGCTGATAGAGAAAGAAGTGATCGACGCGTCCGAGATGGACGCTATAATGAAAGGCGAAACGCCTAAAGAAGCGGTTGGTGATTGACCGCTGGATTCAAATGTATCTCAGTTACCTGAAAAATATTTTTGATATTCTCGCCGTATACTACATCGTGTACCGGCTCATCCTGTTCATCAAGGACACCCGGGCCATGAACGTGGTATGGGGTGTGTTTGTTCTTGCCGTGATCACCTCCCTGGCCAAGTTTTTCGGCCTGGCCGCCACCGTGTGGCTGCTGCAGCAATTCTGGCTGGCCGGCATCTTTCTGCTGATAGTGGTTTTCCAGCCCGAGATCCGCGTGGCGCTGGCAAATATCGGTTCGAACCCGCTGGGCCGCATCCTGATCTCGCAGGAGTACCGGTTCATCGGCGAGCTTATGGAGGCCATAAGGTACGCCGCCGAAAAGAAAACGGGTATGCTGATAGTGCTTGAGCAGGACATGGGCCTGCGCGATATCGTGGAGACCGGCGTCCGCGTGAACGGCGAGGTCTCAAAAGAACTGCTCTTGACCGTTTTCCATCCGAACACGCATCTGCACGACGGCGCCGTTGTCATCGCCAATAACCGTCTGGTGGCCGCCGGGTGTATCCTGCCGCTTACGGAACAGCAGGAACTGTCCAAGATCCTCGGCATGCGCCACCGCGCCGCGCTGGGTCTGAGCGAGATCGCGGACGCGATAATCCTGACCGTGTCGGAGGAGACCGGGCTGATCTCCGTTTCCAGGAACGGCAAACTGCAGCAGGCCGTGGAACCTAAGGATCTTGAAACCATGCTCTACCAGCTCTACCGCTCCAAAACGGAGAAAACGCTGTTAAGAAAAGGCGCCCGGACCCAGTCCCCTCCGACGGCCCAAACCCAGCCGCCCGCCCAACCCGTATGAAGATTCCCGAACTTATCGCCAGAAACTGGAAGATAAAACTCATAGCCTTCATCATAGCCCTGCTCATCTGGTATTTCCTGGTGGGGAACATCTGAAGGCAGGGTATAGGGTAGAGGGGTTAGGGTAGAGCGGGGGAACTATGACAGTAAAAAGACTTTTGTTATATGTTGCGCTGGTTGTCCTCGCGGCATATGGCGCGATAACCTCTTATCCCGGGATTCTTTTCAGCGCCAGCCGCGGCTATAATAACATCACTCTTTATTCCAGGTTACCGCTGAACGAGCTTACGGATAAGCTTCTTGCGAGGGTTTATGACGCGCTCGCCGCGGAGGAATTTTTCGATCCGGGACGGAAGCTGGAGATCTATCTGACCGGCGGTTACGGGGAGTACAGGTTCTTCGCGCCGTTCTGCGGCAGAAGTTACTCCTGCGCGCACCCCGTCAGCAATAAAGTGTTCATCGCTTCGGCCGATCCCGGCAAAGACCTCGCTTACGACCCCTCGGGGCGGGGCGCCCCGCGTATCCTTGAAAGCGTGATGGTTCATGAACTGGCAAAGGCCCAGGTTAAGAATAAACTGGGCGCGTTGAAGTATCTTGCCGCGGCGGATTGGAAGAAAGACGGCTATGCGGAACATCTCGCGCGGGAAACCGGTGATATGAACTCGGCGGATATCTGCGGCGAATGGAACCGTAACGATCTCCTCAAGCGCTACCTGGAATACCGGCTTATGGCGGAACTGCTGAAGTACGAGGACGGGATAGGCTATGCCGCGCTGATGACCGAAAATATCAGTTATGAAAGCGTCCGAACCCGCGTGCTGAATAAATACTGTAAACGGTTGTGATCCAAAAGGCCCACGCCGCTTAGGCCTGTTGCCTTGAGATAGAGGGTCAAAAGCCTCAGTCACCGGAAGTCCTTTCCGGCTATAATCCACATAGAAGATAGTGTATAGGGGTTCAGGGTTTAAGGAAGAGGTTCCTTATATCTTCTGATCGTATCCGGCACTCTGATTTTTATGCGAATAGGAATTCTAGTTGAAAAACGGTATCTTGCCCAGGCCCAGCCGGCCGGTTTGATCTCGGCTCTGGGCGCAGCCGGCCACGAAACGGTCTGCCTGGATCCGGAGGCCTCGGCGTACGCGCTGGAAGACGGCCGGTGGACCGAAAAACTTGATCTTATAGCGGCGCGCGGCCGGAGCTGCCAGCTTCTTTCTATGCTGGGCTGGGCGGAGGCGCGCGGAGTGCGTACCATCAACGCGCGTTCCGCCATCGCCTCCGTTCACAATAAAGCCGATATGGCGGTGCTCCTGGCCGAAGCCAGGCTGCCCACGCCCCGGACGTTCCTGGGCCCCGTCCCGGAACTTTTTAAAATTATTCCGCTCCGGCTTTATCCGGTGATCCTCAAACCCGTTTTCGGGGACAACAGCCGCGGTCTTCTCCTTGTTCACAGCCCCGGGGAAATGAAGTCGGCGGAGTGGCCCGAGCCGGCCGCGCTGGCGCAGAGTTTTATAGCCAATGACGGCCGTGACCTTAAGCTTTATTGCATCGGGGAAGAGGTTTGGGCGGTGCGCAAGCCGTCGCCGTTCGGACTTGCCGCCAACGGCGGAATGGCCCGCGAGGCGAAAGTTGAACTTGTGCCGTTGACCAGAGAGCTGGAGGAACTGGGCCGCCGCCTGGGGCGGCTGTTCGGCCTGGAACTCTACGGCGTGGACTGCGTAGAGTCGCCGGAAGGTCTATTCGTCATAGAAGTGAACGAATTTCCCAATTATACGGGAGTACCGGAAGCGGATCGGCGGCTGGCGGAATATGTAACCCGGAAAATTCAGACGGATTTTACGGGTTTAAGGATAAGGGATAAAAGCTTGAAGATATGAAAATAGGCATGATCATGCCGCGAGCCTCGGCGGACCGCAAAAGCCTGGTAATGCCGGAAGTGGCGCGGCTGCTCGGGGAATACGGCGTAGAACTGGAAATTATCTGCCCGGAAGAACGGCTGAACCATTTGTGCCTGATCCGCCCCACGCACGATCTTTATGTGCTCAAGGACACCGGCGAGATGGCTTTAGGGCTTGCCGGCATTCTGCACGCGGCGGGCGCCGTGATCCTCAACCCCTACCCGGCCTCCGTTATCCTCCGGGATAAGATCGCCTCCACCGGGGTTCTTAAGGCCGCCCAGCTACCCGTGCCTGAAACATATGTGACGGCGGAGCTCAGGCAGCTTGCCCCCCTTTTGAGGGACGGGCCCCTGGTCGTCAAGCCTTACCGTGGGAAAGGCGGAGAAGGGGTGAGGATAGTGAATGAGGAGAGCGAACTTGTCCAGTCTCCCGCCTGCCGCGGTCCGGTCTTCGCCCAGCGCTACCGCAAGCCGGACGGGCCGGATCATAAACTTTACGTGATAGACGGGCAGGTGTTCGGGGTGCTGCGTAAATGGCCCGCCGTGACGTACGAGGAAAAGCTCGGCGCTCCGCTGACGGTCACGCCGTCCATGCGGAATTATGCCCTTCGCTGCGGGGAAGCTTTCGGCGTCAAGGTCTTCGGACTGGACGTGGTGGTAAGCAAAGGCGAGCCCTATATCGTGGACGTGCAAAGTTTCCCGGGGTTTAAAGGCGTGCCGGATGCCGCGCTCCGGCTGGCGGATTACATTTATCACGCGGGACTTCAGGTTCTGAATAAAAACGGAGGGCGTCTATGAAAGCTGTTATCTTCGGGGCCGGCCGGATAGGCTGCGGGCTGGCGGGCCAGCTTTTACGCGATTCCGGACATGAGGCGGTTTTTGTCGCCAGAAACCCCTTGATGGCGGAACATCTCAACCGGGTAGGACGCTACGTCGTGCGCCTGGCGGGGCAGGGCGGAACGAGGGAGATAACGGTGGACGGGATCCGCGCCGTCTCCGCCTGTGAAACCGGGCGCGTGGCTGAGGAGATAGCGGACGCGGGCGTTATCATCACCTCGGTCGGCTGCGATAACCTTGAAGATATTTCCGGCCTCATCGCCGCGGGCATAGCGAAGCGCGTAGAGCCGATAAACGTTCTGGCCTTTGAAAATTCCGGAAGCGCCGGGCCTTCGCTGCGCTATTGGGTGAGCCGGCATCTGCCGGACGGCTTCCCGCTGGATCGCCACGGTTTCGCCGGGGTTCTGATCTCCAGGGCCGTGACGCAGCGTATAGGAGATCCCGAAGCCGGAGAGCCTCTGGTGTTCGTGGGGGATACTTATTCCAGGTTTATAGTGGAAAGCGCCGGGCTGCGCGGGACGCTGCCTCACATCGAGGGAATGCTGGTAACGGATAAATACGAAGCCTGGGTCCAGAAAAAATTCTGCATGTTCAGCGCCGCGCACGCCGCTACCGCTTACCTTGGCTGTCTGAAAGGCTATAGATACATCCACACGGCCATCAGGGATCCCCAGATCCGCGCCGCGGTGCTTGCGGTCATAAAGGAAGGCCAGCAGGGCCTGGCGGCCCGCTACGGCAAAGAGATCGCGGGCGACGAGAGCGATTGCCGGGAAGTTCTGGATCGTATCTGCAACCCGCAATTATGCGACCCTATAAGCCGCGTAGGCCGCGAACCCGGCCGGAAGCTGAAAGCGGAGGACAGACTGGTCGGAACCGCGCTCCTGGCGGAAGCGGCAGGCGTGGAGCCTAAAAATCTCGGGCTGGCCGTCGCGGCGGCGCTGTTCTTCAACAATTACAGGGATCCCTCGGCGTTCGAGTTGCGGCACCATGTCGCGACCCGGGGCGGAGAGGAGACCATTCACAAATACTGCGGAGTGGACGGCTCCAGCCCTTTCGGCCGGCTCGCCGCTGATTCCTGGCACCGTCTGTCGGAGGGGTGGCAGCACGGCAGAGTACTGCTGAGTCTCGACAGTATGACCTGGAACTAAAAACAGTGGCCAGTGGTTAGTGATTAGTGATCAGCGCATTTTTACTGATTACTGGGCGCTGTTCACTAACCGCTAAAGTTAAGGAGAAACTATGAAGTTTTGTTTTATGGCGGCGAGGCGGGATCCGCCGGTGCCGAGCCAGATAGTCCTGGATGTTTCGGAGATCCTCTCCAGCCGCGGCCGCGTGGTGGAAAGCATGATCGCCGAAGAGCAGCTGACGCGGCTGGACGGTCTGGACACGGAAAACACACTCTATCTCCTGAAATCCTATACGGATCTTTCCCTGAGCCTTGCCGGCGTGCTTCACGCGCGCGGGGCCAGGCTTCTGAATCCGTACCCTTCCAGCGCCGCCACCCGCAACAAGATCATCTCGGTTCAATATCTGCGCGCCGGCGGCATCCCGTCCCCCCGCTCCTGGGTCACCGGGGACATGGGGCTCCTTCTCCCGCTCGTCAAACAGATTCCCCTCATCGTCAAGCCCTGCATGGGCTGGCGGGGGATAGGCGTTAAAGTGGTGAGAACCCCGGAAGACGTAAAAGCGCTGCCGGTTCCGGAAGGCCCAATGCTTATCCAGGAGTTCCTAGAAGGCACGGGGGAAGACCTCAGGCTTTATGTAGCCGGAGAGCAGGTTTTCGCGATACGCAAACCTTTCTCGGCCACCAGCTACTCTGTTCCCGGACGTTCGTGCCCGGTCACTTCGGAGGAACGCGATCTGGCTCTGCGCTGCGGCCGGGCTTTCGGTCTCGGCCTGTTCGGCCTGGATCTCATTGAAACGCCGCGTGGGCCGTCGGTGGTGGACGTTAATTGCTTTCCAGGCTATAAAGGCGCGCCTAACGCGGCCGAGGCCGTGGCGGATTATATTGAGAACTACGCCGCCGGAAAAATTTCCCTGGCTCTCCCGTCTCCCGGGAGCGCCGCATGAAGCCTGCGGCGCCGCGCGCGTCTCCCGAGCTCCTTGCGCTTATCGGAGAGGGGTTCCTGTCGCGCCTGAGCTTCGGGCTTGTCAGTTTCGCCCTGCCCCTCTACGCCCATCATATCGGCATGAGCATGACCGCCATCGGCGTGCTGTTCGGCGTTAACGCCGTCGCCGAAGTTTCCCTGAAGCCGTTCATGAGCCGGTTCGCCGATCGCTTCGGTTTCAAGCGCAGCCTGGGCCTGGCGATCGGTTCCAGAAGCTTTATGGCGCTGCTGCTGGCTTTCTCGGACGCGCCCTGGCAGCTTTACGCTATACGACTTCTGCACGGCATGATAGAGTCACTGCGCGATCCGGCCATCAATTCCATGCTGGCTGAGCGCGGCGGAGAGAAATCGGTGGCTTCCGCATTCTCGTGGTACTGGACCGCGCGCTATACGGCGGGCGCCCTCGGTAAGACGGCCGCGGGGCTCCTGCTTGCGTGGACCGTCGCCAATTATAAGTTCGTTTTCCTCTGCGCTTTCGCGTTGTCGGTGCTGCCTCTTTATGTCGTGCTGCGCTATACCAGGGAACAAGTCCATGAGCGTCTTCCTGAAAAGCCGGTTCCCGGCCCTGAGCCGGACGCCGTCCGGCCCGCTGTTCCCAAGGTTCCCATAGCAACTTTCGCCGGTTTCGGTTTCCTGATCACCAGCACCAGTTCGATGCTGAACTCGCTCTTCCCGCTCCTGGCGACCCAGTACGCGGGTCTTACAGAAGCACAGACCGGCCTTGTTTTCGGGATTTCAACCGCGCTCATGATGGTTTCAGGCCCAGTTTTCGGCTGGCTGTCCGACAATGTCAGCCGCAAACTTGTCCTTCTCATCAGGAGCGCCGCCAATACGCTTTCCTCTCTGCTTTACCTCTTCTTTCCCGCCCTGGCGGGCGTGGCGGCCGGAAAAGTGGTGGATGACATGGGCAAGGCCGCTTTCCGCCCCGCCTGGGGGGCGCTGATGGCCAGGATCTCCGGCGCCGACCGCTCCCGGAGAGCCCAGACCATAGGCACCATGACCATCGGCGAAAATCTGGGCGAGACGCTGGGGCCGATGCTCGGCGGATTTCTCTGGACCACTTACGGGGTCGCTTTTATGCTTATCGTCAGGGCCGTTCTGGCCCTGACCGCCGAGTTTTACGCCATCTTTCTGGTGGATCCGCATATAACCCCTGCCGGCGCGATAACAAGCGACTCTGATAGTGCTATTGTCTAACTTGCGCAAAACTAGGGCTTTTGCGGGTCAATAAATTTTCGTCGAAAAGTCGGCTTATGAAAAAACAGGTTTTAATCCGTCTGGCGATCCTGTTTATGGGCTCCGTGGCGGCGAGCCCCGGCGCGGCGGCCGGGCCGGTCTTTGTTTCCTCGGAAAGCCCTCATTTTATTTTCCATTACGTCAAAGACAGCGCCGCCGGCCGCGAGATGGCGGCCATCGCCGCCAACCGTGAGCGCGCTTACGCGGCCATTTCCGCCGCCCTGGGTGAGGCGCCGGGCGGCAGGATAGATATCACTTTTTACCCGGATCGGGGCTCGACCCCCTCGGGTTTCGGGGAAGGCTCGACCTCGGGGGATTCCATCAGCGCCGTTTATTTTGATTTCTCGCCCTGCTACGAAAAGATCAGCTACGGGCACGAACTCGCGCACGCGCTCTCTTTCCGGCTGCTGGGGGGGCGCCACTCTGTCCCGCTTCTGGCGGAAGGCATGGCGGAGTACCTCGATCAGTCCGGCAGGGATCTGCATGAATGGCTTTCTTACAAATCCCGTATCCTCGGTTATCAGAGCCGGTTCAGCGTCGAAAACGCCGACCTGGCCTATGGGAACGACCTTTCCAGCCTGTCCTACACAAAAGCCGGTTCATTCGTGAAGTTCCTGGTGGAGGCCGCGGGCTGGAAAAAATTCATGGAATTATACGCGGCTACCCGTGAGCTGGGACGGCTGCATCCGGACGAACGGTTGGAGCGCTTCGGGGAAAAATTCAAAGAGATCTACGGCAGGCCGTTGGAGAACGCCGAAGCCGGCTGGAACAAGGCCGCGGCGCCTTTTCAGGCGAAGGATCTGCCGCGCCTTCCCGCGCCGGACGAGGCGGAGGTTCGGAAGCTGTTCTCGTCCCAGGACGCGGCGGTGATAAAGAGCGACGCTCAGGCCTTTTCCCTGACCTATGACCGCATCGGCAGGAAGCGTATCAGATATTTCGATGGCAACCTGAAGTTTTATATGGAAAAGCTTCTGGAAACGCAGGTGAACGAGATCTACGATCTCGGCGTAAAGAACGGCCGGAGGGCGCTGGTCCGCGCCACCCGCCGTTTTAAAGACCTGACGACCCGGAAGATCGCCTACTACGTGGAGAAGCTGGAAGACGGCTGGAAGATCCAAAACGAAGAATGGCGGTGAAAAACTATCTTACCCAGGTCGTTAAATCTTCGTAATTTCTTCGGGATTTCCTATTGTCCATCATATATAATATGCTGGACGTTTGGCTATGAGGTTTGCGTGCCGGCTACTGGGGGGAATCTTTCGGAAAAGGTGTGAATTTATGCGACATATGACTAAAACCCTGGTTGTCGCCCTTTTACTGGTTGTGCGGCCCGGGTACGCCGCCGAATTTGAAGTGATCGATAAACTGGCCGTGAACGGCGCGGCCACGCTTTTCAGTTCGGCCACTATTTTGGTTCCCGTTACGCAATCCGCCAGCCTCTGGGCCTCCACTTCCGCTGTAACCCCCCATTTATTCGTTTCCACCGCCGGCAATGTCGGCCTGGGTACATCCGTTCCCGGGGCCAGGCTGGAAGTCGCCGGCCAGGTAAAGATAACCGGCGGCACGCCCGGCGCGGGCAAGGTGCTGACCTCGGACGGGGCGGGCCTTGCGGCATGGGGAACGGCTGTCGGCGACAACCTGGGCGATCATGTGGCTACCACCACGCTGAATATGGCCAGTTGGAACATGGTCGGGGTGTCGTCCATTAATTTCCGATCCAATGTGTTCATCACTTCCGCCACGGCGGCGCAGCATGGCGGGGTATATGTCAGCACCAATCTTTTTGTGGCGGGTATAAGCTCGGCTACACAGTATTACGGCGATGGATCTAGGCTTACGGGGGTATCAACCGACACGCTGAAGATAGGCGACGCCTACGGGGGCGGCATAGTATACTGGGTGGACCCGAAGGGGCGCAGCGCGCTTATCTCCGCCACGGCTGACCAAAGTGCGGGTATGCTGTGGACGCCCACTAACGGGTTTACCGGCGCCGGTGTGGATGGCATAGGCGGTGGCAGGTCCAATACTGTGATGATAACCACCACCACGGGCCCGGGCAGCTCCCCGGCGCGGCTGTGCGCGGATTACGCGGTAACGGTGAGCGGCGTGTACTACGACGACTGGTACCTGCCTTCCAAGGACGAGTTGGCGCTGCTCTACGTGCAGAGGGGGGTGGTGGGAGGGTTCGCTGCCAATTGGTATTGGTCTTCTACCGAATATGACACTACTAGCGCGTGGGGCGTGGACTTCAATATCGGTAGCGTGACCGCCATCGCCAAGACTTCCAGCCGCTATGTCCGTTGCGTCCGTGCCGGCCCGGTTTCGGCATTCGATCATTTGCGGGACGCCGAGACGGTGCGCGACGGCGCTTACCGCAGCAGCACGCAGACCTTCACGGGCGGCAATACGTTCACGCGGGACGTAACCGCGTCTTCTTTCACCGCTACAGGCGTTGGCTTTAGCGGCGCGCAGGTTAAACTGGCCGGCAATGTAATGGTATCATCGGAAGCGTCGGCCGCGTTGGGCGGCGGGGTGCGGGTATCCACCAATGTGTACATAGTGGGCTTCAGCTCGGCGGTTAAGTATTACGGCGACGGCTCCGGGCTTACGGGGATAACCGGCGACAACCTCGGGAACCATACCGCTACACAGAACCTGAACATGGCCGGTTTTCCGGTTGTAAGTGTTTCGAGCATAAGCGCCTCCGGCGTATATATAAGCACCTACGGCGAGGTTCAGACCGCCGGGGTCGGCAGGGGGAGTGTGGCCGGCAACGCGCGTGGGGCGGGCGCTGTGGATCTCCAGGTAAACCGCAGCAATGCCACTGAAGTCGCAAGCGGAGCCTATTCCGTTATAAGCGGCGGCCAGCAGAATACCGGTTCCGGACTGTATGCCGTAGTCGCCGGAGGTTCGCAGAATACCGCCGGCAACCAGTACTCTTCCGTCGGCGGGGGCGTGGGGAATAGCGCCCCTGGCGACACCGCTACCGTTCCGGGCGGACGCCAGAACAGCGCGGCCGGGGCTTATTCTTTCTCCGCCGGTTTCGCCTCCACTTCTACCGCGGCCGGCGCGTTTACCTGGTCCGATTCCCAGGGCGTCGGCGTTTTTAACAATCTTCAGGACCGCGCCTGGTTCAAGACCCGCGGCGGTTTCCTGGTCACCGGCAGCACGAATTCTCACATGAGCGGCACGGTTGACCGCGGCGTGTTTATAACCGGCGGCGGCCTGGTGGGTATTTCCACCGATACGCCGCGCGCCGCGCTGGACGTGGTCTCCACCGGCACCGCCGCCAATGTCTACGCGCAGATCTGGCGCAACAGCGCGGGCACTATAGTCTCCTCCATGACGTCCACCGGAGAGCTTTACCCCGTCGTTCCCGCCGTTGATAATTCCAAGGTGGCCAAAACCGGCGACACCATGACCGGGCAGTTGACGATCAGCGGCTCCTCGCTGACTATAATCGCGCCGGATTCGGCCGACTCATCGCTCTGGATTTCAACATCCGCGACCACGCCCCATCTGTATGTCTCAACCGCAGGTTATGTCGCCATCGGGACGACGACGCCGTCAGGGAAACTGCATGTAAGCGGCGGCAATATCAATCTTGACGGGGGGCAGCAGATTGTTTTTTCCAGCGTGGATACGAGCAACAATCTGAAACTGAAATTATGGACCGGCTATGGCCTGGGTATTAACTCCGGAACCATTTTTTACGCGGGCCAGAACCACTCCTGGAGGGACGTTAACGGCACCAATGAGAGGATGTCGTTGAACACCGCGGTGAATGGCGGGCTGACCGTAAAAGGAACCGGAACATCCTCATTCGCCGGAGTCGTCGGCGTAGGGACTACGGGGCCGCAGGCTAAACTGCATGTGGTTTCCACCTCAGCTACAGATTCCGCGATCTTTATCGCCAGTCATGCCACAGCCGGTTACGGTCTGTTTGTTTCAACAAACGGCGATGTCGGTATAGGGACGGCGGATCCCGGGGCAAAACTGGAAGTGGCCGGCCAGATAAAAATAACCGGCGGCGCGCCCGGCGCCGGCAAGGTTCTGACCTCGGACGGGGCGGGCCTGGCGGCATGGGGAACGGCTGTCGGCGACAACCTGGGCGATCATGTGGCGACCACCACGCTGCAAATGGGTGTTTACGGGGTGAACACTTCCAGCAGCGTCACTGCCGCGCGGTATCAGATCTACGGCTCCACGGTGCTCGGAGCCAAGGGGACGCGTAATATTTTTGTCGGGGACGGCGCCGGCCGGCTGGAGGATGCCAGCGCGGACAACGCTTTTGTCGGATATAACACCGGCGCCTCAATATACGGCGCCCGTAATTCCATACTCGGGTCGGAGGCCGGGTATAGTATGACCGGAGCCAATGAAAGCGTTTTTCTGGGCTATCAGGCCGGCTACACCACAACTAGCGGCGAGTACAACGTCTTCGCCGGGGCAAAAGCGGGATATCTTAACACTACGGGCTGGAAGAACTCATTTGTCGGAGCTTACGCCGGTTATTCAAATGACAATTCGGCCTCCAACTCTTTTTTCGGCTATAGTTCCGGCTATGCCAATACTACCGGCACCGGTAATTCTTTTGTGGGCGATAGTTCCGGTCTCAATAACAACACGGGCTATGAGAACACTTTTATAGGCACGGTTTCCGGGAACGACAATACCAGCGGGTCGCGCAACACTTTTGTCGGGGTTGGGGCAGGCTACGGCAACACCACCGTTTCAGATAATAGCGTGTTAGGCTATGGGGCCGGTACGTATAACGTAACCGGCGGTTCCAATACCATAGTGGGAAAAGATGCGGGCAGGGGACAGTCCGGTAATTCTTACGCCGGGAATTCACTGCTGGGTTACCAGGCCGGCTACGTTCTCAGCACCGGCTCAAACAATGTATTCCTGGGTTGGAAAGCCGGCTATAACGTAACTACCGGCACCGGCAATATTGTGATCGGTTACAACAAACTTACACCGGCCGTCGGAACCAATAACTATCTTAACATCGGCGGCCTCATCGTGGGCGATATGGGTGTGAGTTCCGTAACTGTGAAAGGAACTTTATCCGTCGATCGGTATCAGATAAACGGCAGCACCGTGCTGGCTATACTGGGGGGGGTCGCGAGCTTGGGGATAGGCGGTGACGCTGGAAAGGTTAATACAGGTGATTATAATGTTTTTGTGGGTACGGCAGCCGGCATCTTAAACACAAGCGGCAGTTATAACTTGATGGCGGGGTCCCAGGCCGGCCGTAAGAACACCTTGGGCGGGCGTAACACTTTTTTAGGCAGTTTCGCCGGCAACCAGAATCTTACGGGCCAGGAGAACTCTTTTACGGGCCAATGGTCGGGTTCCGAAAATACCACCGGGGATAACAACTCTTATTTAGGCAGTTGGGCGGGGATGTTTAATCATACCGGCTCCGCCAATGCCATATTCGGCAGTCAGGCCGGCGGGTACAAATACGGAGCCGGTTCCGGCTCGTTCTCAAGTTCCACGATTGTGGGTTACCAGGCGGGATATAAATTGACAACCGGAAGCGGCGGTAATATATTCCTCGGCTATCAGGCGGGATACGAAGTCACCACCGGCACGGGTAATATTATAATCGGCTACAATCAGGGCACATCCGCCGCCGGCGCCAGTAACGAAATAAATATCGGCGGCGTTTATAGAGGCAATATCTCGTCCGGAACCGCCACTATTCCCAAGTTCACCGTACAGGCGGCGGATTCGGGTATAATCATCACTTCCGCCGACTTCGGCAAAACCATAACTATAAATGACCCCGCCGCGCAGACCGTCACCTTGCCGTCCGTGACCGATGCCGATATCGGCGCCACTCTCACCGTGGTCAAACTCGGCGCGGGCAATGTGACAATAACCGCGCCATCCGGGGTGTATATAGCGGACTCTATTTCAGGAGGAAGCATTTACAATAATCTTGCTTCCCAGACCTACGCGACTATAAGCTTAAGGCTTGTAACTTCAACAAAGTGGGTGATAATGTGGGGGGACGGCTGTTGGACGACAAACTAAAACCAATGCCGCATGGAGTCAAATCTTTATAGGCTGGTCACTGTGTTCAGGATGAAATCATGAAAAATAAAAAACTATATCTCAGTCTGGTTTTATTTTCAGTGTCGCTTATTGTTTTATGGCTTCCTGTTGATAACGATGCGGGAACGACCCATTGTTTCGGTAAATGTGGTGTAGTGGACACCGGGCAGACCACAAGCTATGATATCGGAGACGACGCTGATTATAACCCCGCTGGAGCCCAGTTGAGTTACACGGTTAACTCCGATAATACCGTAACCGACAACAGAACAGGTCTGATGTGGAGGAGATGTTCCCAGGGGAAAACCGACGATGCAACCTGCTCCGGAACCGCCGTAACATATACCTGGACAGATGCTTTAGCCCAGTGTGAAACTGAGGCCTCGGATTACAGCGACTGGCGTCTGCCGAACATGAAAGAATTATTTTCAATAATCAAATATGAAGGCACAGCCCCATTTATAGACCAGACGGCTTTCCCAAGTACCGTGAGTTCAGCTTACTGGGTCAGCACCACCTATGTGCCGGATCCTACCATCGCCCTGTACGTGAACTTTGGTGGCGGTACCGTGAGCGGCGTCAATAAGATTAACTCCAACTCCGTCCGTTGCGTTCGCGCCGGCCCGTGATCGGTTAATACGGGGACATAATACCTATTTCGCCCTGATATCGCTTAATAATGGTTATTGCCCATACTGACCGGTCGGATGTTGCAGCCCCAGCCGCCAGGAAGGAAAGCATTGGCAGGGAAATAGGTATTATGTCCCCTCCAGAGCCGGCCGCCCGCGCTGACGCTTCGCTTTTCATCCACCGGATGCGCGCGGGTCGGCTTCGAATCCCACTACCGCGGGATGTAAATCAAACGGAGGGAGTGGGATTCGAACCCACGAAAGACTTACGCCTTTACCAGTTTTCAAGACTGGCGCCATCAACCGCTCGGCCATCCCTCCGTGAAAACTACGATATTATATAAAATAGGGAGAGAGCAAACCGGAAAAGCTCTTTTCCGGGATTTGCGGTGTCAACGCTCCCGGATAAAAGATAAAATATACCGCATGACCGACTGGACCCGCAGGCGCAGTTTCGCCATCATTTCGCATCCCGACGCCGGAAAGACGACGCTTACCGAGAAAATGCTCCTCTACGGCGGGGCGCTGCACCTGGCCGGATCCGTCACCGCGCGCAAAAACCAGCGCTCCACCGCTTCGGACTGGCTTGAGATGGAAAAGAAGCGCGGCATTTCCATCAGTTCCACCGTTCTGCAGTTCGACTGCGCAGGCTACAGGGTCAATCTGCTGGACACGCCGGGCCACCGCGATTTTTCCGAAGACACGTACAGGGTTCTGACGGCCGTGGATTCCGTCATCATGGTCATTGACGCGGGCAAGGGCATCGAGAGCCAGACCCGGAAGCTTTTCGAGGTCTGCCGCCAGCGGGGGATCCCGATCTTCACTTTCATGAACAAGCTCGACAGGCCGTCCAGGGATCCGCTTGAGCTGATGGACGAGCTGGAGGAAATGCTCAACCTCCGGCCTTTCGCTATGAACTGGCCGATCGGCACCGGTTCCGATTTCCGCGGCGTTTACGACCGGCGCGCCCGCCAGGCGCACCTTTTCGAGCATACGCCGGGCGGGGCTTACCGCGCCCCGGAGGCCGTGGGCGACCGGTCGGACGAGGCCATCCGCGAGCGCCTGAGCGCGACCCTGCTGGAAAGATTTCTGGAGGAAGTGGATATGCTGGACTCGGTCGGCGCCGTCTTCGACCGGGACGAAGTGCTGGCGGGAACCGCCACCCCGGTGTTTTTCGGCAGCGCCAGCAATAATTTCGGCGTCCAGCTGCTGCTCGACCAGTTCCTGTCCCTCGCGCCGCCGCCGGCGGCCCGCCGCTCAGCCAACGGCGAGGTGCGGCCGGAGAATCCGGCTTTTTCCGGTTTCATTTTCAAGATCCAGGGCAACATGGATCCCAAGCACCGCGACCATGTCGCTTTTCTGCGGATCTGTTCCGGGAAATTCACCCGGGATATGTCGGTGACCCATCAGCGGACAAAAAAGCGGGTGCGCCTCTCCAACTCCCACAAGGTTTTCGGGCAGGAACGCGAGATCCTCAACGAAGCCTGGCCGGGGGACATTATCGGGCTGATAGGCCATCCGGATTTTCTTATCGGCGACACTCTTTCCGAAGATGCCGGCATCACTTATAACGAGATCCCGCGCTTTCCGCCGGAATGTTTCGCCCTGCTGCATAATCCTACGCCGGCGCAGTACAAGTCCTTCCGCAAGGGTCTGGATCAGGTGCTGACGGAAGGCATCGTGCAGCGGTTCTGGCTGTCGGACGATCCGAACCAGTCGCCGCTGCTGGCGGCAGTGGGGCCGCTGCAGTTCGAGGTTGCCCAGTACCGGCTTAAGGCGGAGTACGGCGCCGAGTCCCGCCTTGAAACGCTCCCGTGGACGCATGTCCGGTGGCCGGAATCCAAAGACACGGCCAAAGATATCCGCGCGGTCTCCCTGCCCATCGGCTCGCGCTGGGGGCACGACGACGCCGGCAACCCCGTCATATTTTTCCAGGACGCCTGGGCGCCGAACTATTTATGCCAGCATAACCCGCATGTGGTCTTGAACGATTTCGCCCCGCGCGACCGTGACAAGGCAAAGGCCTTTCGAAAGGATTAAGGCTAAAGGATAAAGGCTTAAGGATGAAGAATAAAACGCTTTTCACCGTCGGCGCCGCGGTTCTGTGTCTGGCCGCCATATTTACGGCCTCGGCTTGCCGCCGTTCCGCTGACGTTCCCGCCGTAGGCGTACGCAGGCTTAAAGTCGTCACTACCATCTTCCCGCTTTACGACATGGCGCGCGCCATCGGAGGAGACCGGACCGAGGTTACCCTGCTGCTGCCGCCCGGCATAGAGGCGCATTCTTTCGAGCCTAAGCCCGGCGACATGGCCAGGATAAACGAGGCCGATCTCTTCGTCTACACCGGCAAGTTCATGGAACCGTGGGCCGGGGATATCCTCGGCAGCGTCATCAATAAAGATCTTCTGGCGGTGGACGCCGGCCGGGGCGTTAAAATGATGGAGAGCGCGGGGCACGGCCGCGGCGGGGCGCCCGGAGCGCCGGATCCACATATCTGGCTGGATTTTGATAACGCGAAAGTGATGGCGGGAAATATCGCCGGGGCGTTGGAGAGCAGGGATCCGGCCGGCGGCGGGTTTTACCGGCGCGCGGCCGCCGCCTATAACGCGAAACTTGACTCGCTGGATTCCGCTTACAGGACGGGGCTTTCGTCCTGCCGGACGAAAGAGATAATCTACGGCGGGCACTACGCTTTCGGCTACCCGGCCCGCCGCTACGGCCTGAAATATCTGGCGGCCCAGGGCCTGTCCCCCGATTCGGAGCCGACCGCCCGGGATCTGGCCGCCCTGATCGGGCGGGTAAGAAAAGACGGGGTAAAATTCATATTTTACGAGGAATTGGCGTCTCCGAAGATAGCCGAGACCATTGCCGGCGAGACCGGCGCCAGAATGCTGCTCCTTAACGCCGCGCACAATATCGGAAGGGATCAGGTGGAGCGCGGGGTTTCTTTCTTTGATATACTTCAAAAGAACCTGGACACACTTAAGACAGGTCTTGAGTGCGAAGGGAAGAAGTAAAGAAACGGGAAGCGGCGGGGCAAAGACAAAAAAATAATTCTGAATATATGCCTGTTTTATCCGTTAAAAATATTTCTTTCAGCTACGGCGCCGCGGAAGCGCTGAGCGGGGTCAGTTTCGACGTGCTGAAAGGCGATTATATAGGCCTGGCCGGCCCCAACGGCGCGGGTAAAACGACCCTTATAAAGGTGCTCCTCGGCCTCCTCGGCGGTTACACCGGCTCGGCGGAGCTGTTCGGCCGCGAGATGAGGAGTTTCGACGCCTGGAACCGCGTCGGCTATCTGCCGCAGCGGGTGAACGCTTTCAATCCGCTGTTCCCGGCCACGGTCAAAGAAGTGGTCGGCCTCGGTCTGCTTTCAAAGAAAAGCTTCCCCAAGAACTTTACCGGCGCCGACGAGATCAAGATCCTGCAAACACTGGAACTCATGGGGATAGCGGATCTGGGCGACAGGCTGGTGGGGGAGCTTTCCGGCGGCCAGCAGCAGCGCGTCTTTCTGGCCAGGGCCCTGGCGCCGGATCCGGAACTGCTTATTCTCGACGAGCCCAGCACCGCCCTCGATCCGGTTTCCCGCGAAAGTTTTTATGACGTCATAAAAAAACTGAACACGGAGAAAGGGATAACCAGTATTCTTATCACGCACGACACGGCGCAGATAGGGCGTTACGCCAACAAGCTCCTGTATCTGGACAAGAAAGTCGTTTTCTACGGGGAATTCACGGACTTTTGCCAGTCCCCTGAAATGACCGGTTATTTCGGCAGGCATTCGCAGCATTTAATATGTCACCAGCACTGAGGATAAAGGATGAGGGATGAGGGATGAGGGATGAGGGTGCGGACATAGGAAGACTTTAACGATGTTTCATTTTCTTGAATACGGGTTTATCCAGCGGGCTTATCTGGCCGGCTCTTTTGTTGCCGCGCTCTGCGCCATGCTGGGATTGTTCCTGGTTCTGAGAAAATTGTCCCTGATAGGCGACGGCCTGTCACACATCAGCTTCGGCGGCATAGCCCTGGGGCTTTTTCTCGGTCTTTATCCTTTCTACGCCGCCATACCGGTCGCGCTGGCGGGCTCCTACGTTATTCTGAAACTCACCGAAAAGGCGAAGATGTACGGCGACGCCGCCATCGGTATCGTGTCGTCGGTAGGCATAGCCGGCGGCGTCATCCTGGCCAGCCTGTCCAGAGGGTTCAATGTGGATCTTTTCAGCTACCTGTTCGGCAATATACTGGCGATAAGCGGCCGGGAGGTTTACCTGTCCATCGGCCTGTCGCTGGCGGTGCTGCTGGTCATAGTTTTGTTTTACAACGACCTGTTCTCGGCGACTTTCGACCGCGAGTACGCGAAACTTACCGGCGTCAGGACGGACCGCATCGATCTGCTGCTGACTTCCCTTACCGCCGTGACGGTAGTGCTGGCCATAAAAATAACCGGCATCATGCTGGTTTCGGCCCTGCTCATCCTGCCGGCTGTCACCGCCCTCCAGCTGGCGAAAGGTTTCAAGGCCGCGATGCTCCTGTCCGTTCTGACGGCGGTACTTTCGGTGCTCATCGGGATAACCGTCTCGTTCTTCCTGGACCTGCCCGCCGGCGCGGCGATAATTATGTGCAACGCGGGGCTTTTCGGCTCGGCCCTCGCGGTTAAAAGTTTAAGGAAATAAAACCGGTAACTTTTTTAACCGGGAGGGGGATTTGTGACAAAAAAATACTCCGGCTACGATCCGGCGGTGGAACTGGCCAAAGGGGCGGAACTGACGGCGGCTTCTTACGATAAGACCCAGGGGATAATTATCTCCGTAGGCAAAGTGACGGTGGGGGGAAAGCCCGGTGTCGCCGAGATCTCGGGCCTGGCGACCGGCAAACAGGCCGCGGGTATTGACGGCACCATAAATTTGTGGCTTTCTATTTTCCGCTATAAGCGTCCTGACGGCACGACCAACCATGTCGCCGGCTGGAATATTCCGCTGTCCCTGAAACCCGGACAAACGCCCATAGAAACCGCCGCGGCCTTCGCCGCCTATATCAACGCCGGCACCAGGCCCTACAAAGCCAAAGCCGACGCCCTCAAAGACCGAGCCGCTCTGGCTATCACCTACACAGGGTAGGCAATTCAGGCCGCGTAAATCCGACAAATAAACATTTTGACCCCGACAATAGGCTGTCGGGGTCGTCCGCTATGGTCAAAGGTTCCTCTTTGTCCCCCTGGGGGAGGCTCATCCTTTGCCGGCTGCTTCGTTGCCAGTTCCTCGTTTTCATGTGCTGATATACGCAATAAGCCGGGCCCCTGGAGCGTTATACATTATGATGAAAGTTATTTTTAAAAAGGTGGTTATACTGTTGCCGGCGCTGCTGGCGGCTGTCTGCGCCGGTCCGGCGCGGGCGGCTATCTGGGGGCGCGGCAAGGTGCCGGCGCCCTGGAGCAACGCCGCTATAGCCGTGGACGGGAAAATTTCCGACTGGCCGCCCGGCGAAACCTATGACGCGTCCGGGCTGCGGTTCAGGGCGCTCAATGATGGAGAAAGTCTTTATATAACAGTTTCCGCGCATGAGGCCGGCGCTAGATCCGTGCTGACCGGAGAAATCAGGCAGGATGTCACGCTCTGGTTTTTGGACGGAAAGACCCGCGCCCTGGGCCTGCGCCTGCCTTTCGGCAATCTCGGTCTTCCCTGGGAAAACGGGCCGTCGGCCGGTTCCATAGAACCGGAGCTGCTCACGACGGAGGGAACAGCCGTCTCCACCGCCCCGCTCCCGGGAAATATAGAATTCGGCGGGGAAATCCCGGGCCGTGTGCCCATTTACGAATTAAAGATCCCGCTGGCCCTGCTGAAAACCGTCGGTGGGAAAATAGCCTTGGACTTCACCACCGCCTACGCCTCACCGGAACTGGAGCGGCAGATGAAAGAGAGATTCCAGAAAGCCGCCGAGCGGCGCTCCGGCGCACAGAGCGGCCCGTCGGCGGGGATGAAGCCGCAGAGCGGGATGTCCGGCCGCGGCGGCGGTAAGATGGGCGGCGGTATGCGCGGGGGTGGTAAGGGCGGAGGAGGCGGACGCGGCGGCTCCGGGGCACAGCCGGAGTTCCCTTCTCCTATGGAGATCCAATTATCCGTGTTGCCGGGCGCGGGATCAGGCCCGCGGGCGCAAGTTCAGTCCGCGGCGTGGAAGTCACCTGAATAAATATCCAGGAATATGTTACAGTACGGTTATGATAGAATTAAAAGACTCGGTAACAAGGATAAATATGCCACTTGTAAAACTTGAAAACGCCGGGAAAAATTATATCACCGGGGAAATCTCCACTCCCGCCCTTAAGGAGATAAATCTCTCCATAGAAGCGGGGAAATTCATTTCCTTCGTAGGCCCCTCCGGCAGCGGCAAAACCACCCTGCTTAATCTGATAGGCTGCCTGGACAGACCCACTTCGGGCAGGGTGTTCGTGGCCGGCGCCGAGGTCAGCGCCATGGACAGGAAAACTTCCGCCAAATTCCGCGGCGAAAATATCGGCTTCATCTTTCAGAACTTCAACCTTATCCCCGTGCTCACCGTGTACGAGAACGTGGAGTATCCGCTCATCATGGTGCAGAATGTGCAGCCGGAGGAGCGCCGCCGCCGCGTGACCGAGATGCTCGATAAGGTGGGCATGGCCGAGCAGGCGCATAAGTACCCGGCGCAGCTCTCCGGAGGGCAGAAGCAGCGCGTGGCCGTGGCGCGTGCGCTGGCCCCGCGGCCCAGGTTGGTGCTGGCCGACGAGCCAACGGCCAACCTGGACCATGCCACCGCCTACAAGGTGATAGGCCTGATGCACGCGATGAAAAAAGAATTCGATACGACTTTTATCTTCGCCACACACGACCAGAAAATTGTGGGCGAGGCTGAACTGATCTACACTATAGAGGACGGCCTGATAACCGAAACACGCGAGAATGCGGCGGCCGGGGGTAAGAAATAATGAAGAATATAATAAAAATAGCCTGGCGCAATCTGCTGCGCTACACCCGCCGCACCCTGCTCACGTCCTCGCTCATCGCGCTGGGCGTGGCGCTGGTGATAGTTTTCGGCGGCGTGGGCAATTCCTTCAGGAGCGAGGTCACCGGCATCCTTACCAATTCCAATCTGGGCGACCTGCAGATCCATAAAAAGGGCTATCTCGGTTCCATGGACAATCTGCCGCTGGACCTGGCGATCCCGGAAAAGGGCCTGGCCGCCATACGGGGGATCCTGGACGCCAACCCCGACGTGCTGGCCTATTCCGAGCGCATCCGCTTCGGGGCCATGGTCAGCAACTTCGCCCAGACCACGGGGATAAGGCTGACCGCCGTGGCGCCTGAGAAGGAAAGCCGCGTCTGCCCGGCCCTTCCGGGCAGGATAAAGCAGGGCGACGCCGATCCGGCCGCTTTCGTTAAACCGGGTTCCGTGGTGCTGCCGCTCACTATCGCGGCGGGGCTTAACTTGAAAGTAGGCGACGACGTGGTGCTGGTGGCCACCAATAAAGAGGGCTCGGTGAACGGCATTACCTTTAAGCTCTCGGGCGTATCCGAGAATATCATGGGCCCGCAGGGCAAGGACGGCTATATCCATCTGGACGATGCCCGCTCCCTGCTGCGCATAGAGGACGGCGAGATAACCGAGATAGCGGTAAAGCTCAGGGATTTCAAGCGCCTGGGCAAAGTTTATCCCGCGCTGAAAAAAACCATCGCTGCCCTGCCTGGAGCGAAAGGCGAAGCCGGCTCCGAAGTTAAACCGGGGAAAGGCGGTTTCGAGACCCATTCCTGGGAGGAGTTGTCGCCTTTTTCCAGCATAGCCAGGATAGTCGCGCTGCTCATTCTGGTGGTGCGCCTGGTGCTGGTCTTTATAGTGCTGGTCAGCATCCTCAATGTTATGATGATGTCGGTTTACGAGCGGATAGGCGAGATAGGCACCATCGCCTCCATAGGCACGCCGCCTTCTAAAATACTGGCGCTGTTCCTGGTGGAGGGGCTTTCCCTGGGGCTGTTCAGCGGGCTGCTGGGCTGCCTGGCAGGGGCGGGCATACTGCTGCTCCTGCAGGCCGTAAAGCTGAAGTTCACTTTCGGCGCTATGGACCTGATGCTGGCCCCGGCCGTGCCGCTGGCCGAAATGCTGTTGTCCCTGACCGTGGTGGTGATCATTTCCACGCTGGCGAGCCTGCAGCCGGCGTTGAAGGCGTCCAGAATGGAGCCGGTTGAAGCCCTGCGGCACGTATAAGGAGACCCCCGATGAAAGCCATGAAATTGTTTATAGCCCTGGCGCTGTTGAGCCCCGCCGCCGCAGCTCTGGCCCTGGACGGCGACGCCCTGCTTAAGCGCATAGACGCCAATCTGATGCCGCCCAGCTACGAAGCGTACCGCAAGCTGGTAAACATAGAGCCCGACGGCAAAAAAAAGGAGTTCGTTTTCTACACGGCCAAGAAGGGCCGCGATTCCATAGCCATGCTGTATCTGGCCCCGTCCAGCGAGAAAGGCCGCAGCACCCTGCGCGTGGGCGAGAATATGTGGCTGTATATCCCCAACGTGGGCCGGCCCATGCGCATTACCAGCCTGCAGTCCGTCACCGGCGGCGTCTTCAACAACGCCGACATCATGCAGGTGGACTACGCCGCCGAATACAGCGTGGCAAATACTTCCGCCTCCGCCGTCGGCTATCTGCTGGAACTGAAGGCCAGGAACAAGACCGTGGCCTATGATAAATTGAAAATGTGGGCCTCCAAAGACGAGGTTCTGGAAAAGATCGAGTGCTATTCAGCCAGCGGCATGCTGATAAAGACGCTGGAATTCAAGGAGCTCAAGGATTTCGGCGGCGGCTTCAGCCGGCCCTCGGTGATAGAGACCTATAGCCCGCTCTATAAGGGCTACCGCTCGCTGATGATCTATTCGCAGGTGAAAGCGCGGGAATTCAAGGATGAGGTGTTCACCACCGGCTATATGTCCCGGCTGGAAGGGCTGCGCAAGTGAAATTGATCCCGGCGCTCCTGCTGTCCCTGGCCCTGGCGCCCGCCGCCAGCGGTGAGGACTATTCCTTTGATATTCCGGCGCGGGAGGAGGCGCCGAAAAAGCTGGAGCTGAGCGGCAACCTGGACGCCCGCTATGCGCTGTTATCCTCCAGGACTTCCTCGCCGCTGTATAAACTGCAGTATTACGGCCAGTCCCCGGCGGGCACGCTGTCGCAGTACCGCGCCGATCTTTATCTGAACGGGGATTACCGCGCCGGGCAGACCGGCTTCCACGCAAAAACCTACGCCCAGTATTACAGCGAGGCCTCCAACGACCTTTCCCTGCATGAACTCTACGGCACCCTGGCCCTGGGCGACAGCGCCGTGCTGGCGGCCGGCAAGCGGATGTACAGCTGGGGCAAAGGCTATGCCTTTAACCCCGTCGGTTATGTGAACCCGCAAAAAGACCCGGAGAACCCGGAGCTGTCGCAGGCCGGGCTGATGAGCTTCGGCTATGAATATATAAAAAGTTTCTCGGGCGCCCCGGTGGCCAATGCCGCTTTAAACCTGGCGGCTGTGCCCGCGGCGGAAACTCTTAACGCCCAGACCGCGGAGGCGCGCGCCACCGATCTGGCCGCCAAACTCTCCCTGCTGGCCTGGGATACCGACATAGATTTTATGGGCTACGCCAGCCGCGTCAACCCGGAGAAATACGGCGCGGCCGCTTCCCGCAACCTCGGCCCCAGCCTTGAAGCGCACGGGGAGTTCAGCCGGTTCTCCAATAAGCCGCGCTATACCATGGTCGCAGGCGCCGCCGCCGCGGGCCGCGCCGACGGCGAGGATTGGCTGCTGGGCCTGCGCTGGCTGAACTCCTGGAACCTGACCTCCACGCTGGAATACTACCGCAACGGAGCGGGCCTTACCCGAAGCGAGTTCGGCGCTTATAACGATTTCCTGGCCAACGCCGCCGTTTCCGGCAGTTCCGTAACCGCGGCCTCGGCGCTGGCCGTCAGCCGGAGCTATTTTGGGTCCGCTAATTTAATGCGGGACTATATTTACCTTAAGCTGTCCTGGCCGGAGCCCTTCAACTGGGTGTACTTCACCCCGTCCGCCTACGTTATGCTCAACGCCGCCGACGGCAGCTGGCTGGCCGGCCTGCCTTTAAGCTACAAGCCCGTCACCGATTTCGAGGCTATCGCCTGGCCCGTCCTCACCGGCGGAGACCGCGGCACGGAATACGGCGGCCGTCAGGCTTCAGCCAAACTGGATCTCTGGCTCCGCTTTTATTTTTGACTTCCTGCCTCCGTCTCAAGGGTGACGAATCCAGGCATCAACTGTGCCGGA
Organism: Elusimicrobia bacterium GWA2_56_46; assembly: GCA_001799575.1. GTDB lineage: Bacteria > Elusimicrobiota > Elusimicrobia > Elusimicrobiales > UBA9959 > YA12-FULL-51-18. The sequence goes on along the minus strand of MGTT01000022.1, from coordinate 13,554 downwards.
ACGCCTGTCGGGGAATCCTTCGGTAACATCGTAGCTGATTGAATTCGGACTCAGGGGATAATTATCTCCGTGGGCAAAGTGACGGTGGGGGGAAAGCCCGGTGTCGCCGAGATCTCGGGCCTGGCGACCGGCAAACAGGACGCGGGCATTGACGGCACCATAGATTTGTGGCTTTCTATTTTCCGCTATTATAGTGGGTCTTATGGCCCATGCCGACTTTTGCGGGAACTGCTACAATTTCTTAGCGATTAATCAAGTTTTAAGGAGAGAATACCATGATTAAAGCAATAAAAAAAGTCGCGGTTCTATCCGTGGCCGCGGGGTTTATCACGCCCGTATTCGCTTTGGACTTTCCGACCATGGGTCAGCTGAAAGGTCAGATCAGGAAAGGCGAAGCAGGACTTTCCGTTCCCGAGTCGAAAGCCGTCGATGATAAAAATGCCGACACCGCCATGCAAACGGCAAGAGCGGCTTTGGCGAAAGCGTTCTATACCGCAAAGCCTTTGACAAAAGAAGAATTTCTGGCTATGTCCCAGGATCTTTATTTTGAGACATACTGTCTTAACACTACAGCCCAAATGGGAAGCCGGTATGAAAAGAGCTATAAAAGAGGCAGAGTTTTTATTGAAAACAACAAACTTGTGTTTGGTGCTGTTAGAGGTGAAAGCTGGTCTTCTATCCCCTCAATGGTGGATGACAAAGGTGAAACTGTGTTTTATAGTGAAACCGGATTGAATTCCGCGGAACTTATTGTGATAAGGAAAACTAGGGAAAGCGTATTTCTGAAATCTTTCTATTCCACAGGATATGAAAATGAAGAAGAAAAAAATAACTGTTTTGGAATATTAAAGCCTTTCGCCTCGAAGTAAACGAATTATAAGGACGCAAAAAGAGCTGACTAATCTTAGTCAGCTCTTTTTGCATACATTACCGCCATTGTCGTTGTCGGCGTTCTTCACGCCGGAGAACTGGCGGAGGGCGGAAAAGCGGAGGAAAACCGGGAAAAGTTGAAAAAGATCGGTTCGAACTTCCGTATAGGCAGGCGGCGGCTTTCCGTGGAGTTCAAAAACCTTGGCCGTCTGATGAGCATAGCTCCTGATACGGCACCGACGCAGGTCTTGGGAATTTATATTTAATTTTAATTCTGCGCGCGCGGAAAATAATTATTTTTCCCCCGATTTTTTTAAAGGCAAAAATTTTCGGAGTTTTCAGGATAAAGCTCGAAACTACTTCGTGCAACATCCCGAGGAAACTTTATAAATTCCTTATCCGCGAGAAGCCGTCGCGGGCGTGGCCACGCGGCGCGGCCCCGCACCGCTCGCGGCGCGGGCCTGTTTTTGATTTCTATCTTAGGCTGAACAGGTGGCAGCCGTAATTATAAAACACCAGCTCGGCGTCCGCTGCTGCGGCCACCGCGCTGGTCTTTTCTGTTACTGTTTTGCAGCCACCGGGGAGAGAGCTGCGGGGAAAGAGGGCCAGGCCGGGAGCGTCTTGCGCTCGGGAGGCGCCGCCGCCCCCGGCCTGGCCCGCCTTAGAATGCTCCCGCCCATTTATGATACGGCCTATTTACCCCCCCAGGACACCGAAAGGCAGCAAAAACACCCATTCCCAACGCAACAGACCGTTGTCTGGTTGATATCGTATACTGTTTTTATGGTTGCCCAGTTTAACAGCAAAAGAACAGAAATTTAATAGCAATTAATCGCGCAAAGCAATATAATAATTTTAGGGGCTAATTCTATGGCAAATAGTAATCTTACAAACGCAAAAAGGGCAAAAAACGACGAGTTTTATACCCAGTTCGGCGATATTCAGAAAGAAATTGAAGCGCATCTGGAGTACAACCCCAATGTGTTCCGCGGCAAGGTGGTGTATTGCAACTGCGATGATCCGTTCGAGAGTAATTTCTTTCGTTATTTTGTGCTCAATTTCAACAAACTTGGTTTGAAACAGCTTATCACTACCAGCTACAAGCCCTCGCCCGTTGCCAACACACAATTGGAATTGTTTGGTGACGTCAACGCTCCCACAGAATCAAAAGGTCGTCCAAAGGCAACCGCCAATAAGTTTATTATCAATAAAGTGCATGATATGGATGGCGACGGCGAGTTCAATCTGAAGGATGTTGCCAAGCAGTTAAAAGCAAACAAACATAACGAATGGACACCGCTTAAAGGTGACGGAGACTTTCGCAGTGATGAATGCATAACACTACTCAAACAATCCGATATTGTGGTGACAAATCCGCCGTTCAGTTTGTTTCGAAAATATGCCATGCAGCTATTTGACTACAGCAAACAGTTTGTAATTATCGGCAACATGAATGCGATTACATACAAGGAAATCTTTCCGCTGATAAAAGCAAATAGGCTATGGCTCGGAGCGACTGGAAACGGGAGCGATATGGTTTTTGCCGTGCCAAATGGTGCGGAGATTGCCGAGAGTGACAGGCAGAAGGCAGCTCGGCTCGGCTACATTGGCGATTACACAAGGCTCGGGAATTCTTGCTGGTTTACAAATCTTGATCATGGCAGACGTCATAAGCCATTACCGCTGATGAGAGAAGCAGATGTTATAAAGTTTAGTGCAAAAAAACCGTTTAAAAAATACGACAATTACAATGCAATAGATGTTCCTTTTGTCAAAAATATTCCCAGCGATTATGACGGCGTAATGGGTGTGCCCGTTAGTTTCTTGGATAAATATAATCCTGCCCAGTTTGAGATTTTAGGCACAAGCGATAATGGTCTTATTGATGATAAATTCAAGAAAACACCAGGCTTAACAAGAAAGTTTGTTGATGATTATTACAAAGCTGGCGGCACAGGAGCGTACCAGGAAGGTAATCCAACAGCTGGTTATTATGAAGGCAACGTTGCAAAGATGGCGTATAAAAGAATTTTTATAAGGCATAAGAAAAAATAATATGAAAACAACTTTAAAAACTAGCATCACCGTCAAAGATATTTGCGAAGGGTTTATCTATAACGAACTTGAGGGCAAGGGACTGTTTGGTTTGTCTGGCAAGCTAACTATTCAGCCGGAGTATCAACGTAACTATATTTATGCCTCTGACGGCGGGAAAAAAGAGGTTGCGGTTATTGAATCAATGCTTAAAGGTTACCCAATAGGTCTGATTTATTTTAATAAGGTTTCTGGAGACAGGCTCGAAGTTCTGGATGGGCAACAGCGTATCACAAGTGCCGGACGTTTTGTGACTGACAAATTTGCCATAAAAGACGAAAACAAGATGGAACAGTATTTTGCTGGAATGGCAAAAGACAAAAAAGAGAAGATATTGGAAACTAAACTTCTTGTTTACGAATGTGAAGGGACTGAAAGCGAGATAAAAGAGTGGTTCAAAACAATCAACATAGCCGGCGTTCCGCTCAATAATCAAGAACTGCTCAACGCCGTGTATTCTGGCCCGTATGTGACGCTTTGCAAAGAAGAGTTCAGTAATAGCCAAAACGCCAATATCCAAAAATGGAGCGCATATGTAAAAGGTAGTGCCAACCGGCAGGAATTTATGGAATGCGCGCTGGATTGGGTAAGCAAAGGTAATATTGGCGATTATATGTGTAGTCATCGCTTTGAAAAAAACATTAATGAATTAAAAAATTATTTCAATAGTGTGATTGATTGGGTTTCTACTGTGTTTGCCGATGTGGAAAACGAGATGTGTGGGCTTGAGTGGGGGCGACTTTACGAAAAGTATCACAAGAAAGCATATGACCCCGGGAAAGTGTCAGCTGATCTGCGAAAGCTCTATGCTGATCCGTATATACAAGACCACAAAGGAATATTTGAGTATATTCTCGGCGGATCCGTTGACACAAAATTGCTTGAAGTCCGTGTTTTTGATGAGGCAACCAAAAAAGCAGTTTATGCAACACAAACCGCTAAAGCTGAGAAAAAAAACGAATCAAATTGCCCGCATTGCGCTATTGGACATGATGCAAATAAGAGCAAGGTTTGGAAGCTCAATGAAATGGATGCCGACCATGTAGCAGCTTGGAGCAAAGGTGGCGCGACAGCGGCAAAGAACTGCCAGATGCTTTGCAAGACTCACAACCGAGCAAAAGGGAATCGTTAAGGCGGTGTGTTTCGCGATTGGATATTTATAGGTAATTGCTCCTGAAGTATGTAGAAAAACTAGTTTATTGGCCCATAAGGTGGACAAGGGGGTTCCATGTCGGATACGTTGAAAACAATACTGGAAATCATTGGCGGGATTATCGCTGGAGGTATTGCGCTTAAGTTCGTATTCAAAAGCCGCAAATCCGTTGTTAATCAAAAGGGTAATGTGGTTTTTGGCGACCAGGCGGGCCGCGACATTAATAAATAGCTATGTCTGATCCGAAAGTAAATCAGCAGGGCAATTTTGTCGGCGGAGACATGGCTGGTGGTGACATCAATAAAACCATTGTTGTCCCCACGGATAGCAAATATTTGGCAGAGTTGTATAAAAGGTTGCAGGCGGAGATTGAGGGGAATGCGCAAGTCAGAGAATTAATTGAGGACTTGGAGCATTATGCCAGCCGCATTCCAGGTGACGTTATTGGCTTAGAGGCAAAGTTAACCAATGGACAAAGAACAGACCTCTTAGATTTCGCTGCCAGAACAAAAGAACGGTTTTCAAAAAAGCTTTTAAAGTATCAGTTCTTTGAATCCGCCCAGAAAATCTACCTCTTTCTTCTTGCTGAAGTATATACACGTTATCGCAACACTGTGTATCCGTTGATCCAGTCAAATCAGCCACCAGCCGCAGTGACTCAAGCAATACAAGGCCAGATCATAGACCCCATCGAAAAGATGCTTGGGCAGAATATGCTCGACATGTGTTCAGATGAAATTAATGGGATTCTCTATTTCCTTACAGGCAACTGTCATATTAAATGGACTAAGTAATGCTGATATATCACCCCGTATTTGATTTATACAACGGTATTTTCCGGCTCTTATTGATTCTCGAGCACTTACCGTCGGAACCGCACCCCTTGGAGCGGGTACAGCTTCTGGATTTTTATCTCTTATTCCCCGGTCTGCTTTCCGAGATGAGATTCGACAGGAGTCTTTCTGGTTACAAACAGATGCTAACGGGAAAAAGAAATGCCTACAATGAAATTTATGACCCACTCAAGATTTTCACCCGCCTGTCAAAATATCAGCACGTTGCGTTGCAGACATTGGCTTCCTATGGCTTGATTGATTCGGAAAAGCTCAAGTCAAATATCGTTTTAAAAACCAACAAACCACTCCCCAGCAAACTGTCTGGGCAGGTGCGTGAGGCCTACCATAAAGACCAGGTAATCGTTGATTTCCTGTGTGAGCATTTTAACAAAATTGCGCTGCAGGGCAAGAATGGGCTGAAATCCAAGACGGGATTGTTTGAATATCGCTATGACCCCAATTAAATCAAGGCTATCTCTTAATCGCTTGGTGGTTTTCTGCAAGGGCAGTCCCGCGTATGATGAGAAGTTCCATTCCGGTGTAAACATAATCCGTGGCGAAAACAGTTCCGGAAAATCAACCATTGCGGACTTCATCTTCTACGTTCTTGGCGGTGATTTCAAAAACTGGAAGCCAGAAGCCGCGCAGTGTGATGTCGTATTGGCGGAAGTAGAGATCAATGGGATTCCTATTACGATACGGCGCGAGATAACAAAACATGGCCTGCAACCGATGGCGATATTTCCTGATACCTACGCCAAAGCAAGTGCATCCTCTTCAGAGGGTTGGCTTGTATACCCATATAAGCGCAGTGCGGAGAAGGATAATTTTTCACACTATTTATTCGATTTGCTCAAGTTTCCTGAAATTAAGACCGAGCTTGAGAGCATGCTGACAATGCATCAGATACTTCGCATGCTCTATGTGGATCAATTAACCCCGCCCGAATCCATAATGAGAAATGAGCAGTATGACTATCCGTCCACCAGAAAGTCTATCGGCGATCTTCTTTTGGGGGTATATGATGACTCCATATACACAAATGAACTTACACTGCGCGAAAAAAAGCGACTAGCCGAGGAGCTGTCTGGCCAGTATAAAAATATCTCTGATACATTTAGGAAATCTAAAATTGAACTGGACCTGGACACAATTAATAAAAAGATAAAAGAGGCTGAGGCAAAGCGTAAAGAGTTGCAGGCTAAAATAGATGAAATTGTTGCGGATGCGGGTTTTGGGGCTGGCGTTGGGGATGAATCTGAGGCCAAGCGATTCCAGGCTGAATATGTAACGACAAAGCAGGATTTGGAAACATTAAGGAACTCCATTCACCGTGGTGAGTTTGATTTTGAGGATTCCAAAGAATTCTTGGCAAGCTTGGAAAGTCGTCGAGAAGCACTTGCGAATTCTATGGTTACTGCGGAAACTCTTGGGGAAATCAACCTTACATTCTGCCCTAAGTGTTTACTGCCTTTGCCAGCGCCAAAAGATAAAGATGCCTGTTGCTTGTGTAATCAAAAAACTTCAAAAGGCACCGAAAAGACGCAATATCTTAAGATGCAGCAAGAACTTGTTTTTCAGATAAAAGAATCCCGTGCGTTGCTAGGTGAGAAGGAAAGCAAACTCGTCCAATTAAAAGCCGAGCTTCCTGTTTTAGAGCGCAAATGTGCCCTGCTGCGGTCACGCCTAAATGAAGCGATTCGCACTGTTAAAACGGAACGGAATAAAGACCTGGATGTGCTCTTGGTTGATAAGGGTTCAACAGAAGCGCATATTGAGCATTTGTATGTGCAGGCAAAAACAATACAGGTTATTGAGAATTTCCGGGATAAGTCATTAAAGTTGAAGGATGAAATCGAGCGGTTAAACGCTGTGATATCGCAAAAGAAAAAAGCACGGGATTCCCATCTGGCTAAGGCCTATAGTGCTATTGATACAATTGCTGGCCTATTATTAAAAAAAGACCTGAATCGAGAAGAGACATTTTCAAACCCAAAAAATGTAGTTGTGGATTTTGAAAGGAATTCTTTTAGGGTTAATGATCGAAATCAGTTTTCTGCCAGTTCAATCATATATTTGAAGAACTGTATCCATTTTGCAATGTTCTTTGCTTCGGCTGAACTTGACTTCTTTAGGTATCCTCGATTTATTCTTTGTGACAATATTGAGGATAAGGGCATGGAGGAAGTGAGAAGTCAAAACTTTCAGCGTTGCATTGTGGAACTCTCTGTGGCGTGTAAATCCGAGCACCAAATAATATTCACGACATCAATGATTGACCCCACATTGGATAATACTGCGTATTGTGTGGGCAAGTTTTACACTCAGGCGAAAAAAACTCTTAAGATTCAGTGAGGGCAAAGTTGTAGGGAGTATAATCATTGCTAAGTTAATAGTCATTTTTATGAAAAATTAGAAGAGGCTTGTAAGCAAACTCAATGTTTAGGCCTTAAATCTAAGGGATAAATGAAAATTGAAAAACTTCAGATAAACAAGTTCCGGCATTTAGAAAATATAGAATTAAAATGTGGAGAGCGGCTAACGGCTATTGCTGGGCAAAACGGAACAGGGAAGTCATCTGTTTTAGGGCTTGTGGGGCATGTGTTTACTTTTCCGAATACGTATAAGACACTAACTAATAAGCCTTTTACTACGGAGTATTCTGAAATATTTAGATTTTCCTACCCGGATTATGATCGTCCAAAAGAGCATGATTATACGGTGCATCTGAATGGCAATAAGAGCATTTCAGTTTTGTCTTACGACAGAAAGGAGCGGGCCGGGAATAAGGCTTTGCGGTTGCGTGTGGGTAAAAGCAAGCTTAAAGCCAATAAAATTGAGCTCCCAGTAGTATACCTGGGTTTGCGGCGGCTTTTTCCATTGGCTCAGGAGGCAACTATATCTCGTTCAGTCGGCACTCTTAGTCCGGCTCAAATCCAAAGTTATCAGAACTTTCATAACGAGGTTCTAATTCTCAATGAAACTGTCTCTCCTGAATATATTGATTCGTTTAGCAAGAGTTTTTATGCCGCAAAGACTCTCAAATACAATTGTTATGGCAACTCGGCTGGCCAAGACAATATAGGTCAGATATTTACTGCTTTTTTATCTTTTGAGAAGTTAAAGGAAGTGATGGGGGCTGCCTATCCTGGCGGACTTCTATTGATAGATGAGCTGGATGCCACATTGTATCATGGTGCGCAAATCAAGCTGCTTGATAAAATGATGCGGCTTAGTTCGGATTTAAATCTTCAGGTTCTGTTTACTACGCATTCAACGGCAATTGTGGAACAAATAATTTCTGAGGAGTTTAAGCATCATTCTACAGTAGTATATCTAACGAGCCATGCCGGCACGGTGAGAAATGTTCAAGGCACTGTCGGGATAGAACAGATAATAAATGATTTAAAGGTTCAGTCACCACTTAAATCAAAGACTGAAAAGGTGCTGGCGTTTTGTGAGGATGAAGAAGCGAGGTTATGGGTTTCAAGCATTCTTGGCCCTAAAATTACTCCACATGTGCAGTTTGTGCAAGATAGTTTTGGTGGTGAACAGCTAGTCACGATTGCAAATAAAAAAATACCTGTATTTAAAAACACAATTTTTATTCTGGACGGAGATAAAGGCCGTGCGCTGAAGCACAATAGGTGCCCTCGGGTAGTTTTGCTCCCTGGAGATACTAGCCCTGAGCGTTTTTTTTATGACTATCTAAAGCAATTGGCTCCAGGCCATGCATTCTGGGGAAATGTGGGCGGGTATACTAAACAGTTTTGTTTTAAAGATCGACTGAATCCGAGCGATAATTCGGTGGAAATGAAAAAATGGTTTAATGAACAGCGTCCACACTGGGGAAAAGGGTGTTCAAAACTTTTTCGACAATGGAAAAAAGATAATGCGGGGATTAATTCTTCGTTTGTCTCGGAATTCGAGACGATTCTGAAACAAATAACCAACTGAGAAACGCTAGTTTCTGTACGTCCAAAGAAAAATCTAAAGAATGAAAAAGACAAACTCTTGGCAGCCTACTTATAAAATCAGTTCCAAGATAGCTCGGGCGTTGATGGATATTGAGTCCGCAAAGACCATTGTGGAGCGCACGGCTTTGCCGCCTGCCGTTGAGGCGGAACTGCGGCGCGCGGCCATGGTGCGATCCACGCATTTCTCTACCCGTATCGAAGGCAACCGGCTTACCCTGAAGGAAGCCCAGGACGTAATAGAGCGCAAGAAGACTTCTTTCCATGGCCGCGAGCGCGACATCAGCGAGGTTCGCAATTACTGGAACGCAATTCTGAAGGTGGAAGAATGGGCCGCAAAGCGGGCGGAGTTCTCCGAGGATTTGATAAAGAAGTTGCACGCCATTGTGGAGAAGGGCAAACGCTCAAAGGCCACGCCCTACCGTACCGGGCAGAACGTTATTAAAGATTCGGCCACCGGCGCTATTGTCTATATGCCCCCGGAAGCCAAAGACGTGCATAAGCTTATGTCCGAAATGGCCGCCTGGGTGCGCCAGTCCGAGCGCAACGGCATCCCCGGCCCCATAATAGCGGCGCTGGCGCATTATCAGTTCGTTACAATACATCCGTATTACGACGGCAATGGCAGGACCGCCCGGCTGCTGGCTACTTTCCTGCTGCACAGGGACGGCTACGGTATGCGCGGGTTCTTCTCTATGGAAGAGCACCATGCCCGCGATATAGAGGCGTATTACAACTCGCTCGCGGTGCACAAGCACCATAACTATTACGAGGGCCGCGCCGATTCCGATCTTACCGGATGGATAGAATATTTTGTTGTGCTGCTTGCCGATGTTTTTAACCGCGCAAAAGACGAGGCTTTGAGATATTCCAAGGAAGGCTTGCCGGTCGAGCCCGCGCCTTTGCGCAAGCTGGACCGCCGGGCGCGGGTGATCCTGGGCCTTTTTGCCGGCAAAGACGTGGTCTTTACGCAGGAGATGTCCGCCGCTTTGGGGCTTTCCGACAGGATGGTCCTTTATCTGCTTGCCGCATGGGTAAAAGACGGCTGGATTGTGCTGGCGAATCCCTCAAGGCGCTCCAGGTCATATAAGTTATCAGAAATTTATCAGAAATACATCAGAAATAATCCCCCAAAATAAGTTATAATAAAAACAGGCAGAGGAATGTGTTCTGCGCCTTACAACAGCAAAGAGTTGAAGGGCGCGGGAAATAATTTTCTGCATTGGCCGCCTGATGCGCATAGCGCTTGTTGCGGCACGGGCATAGCCCAGTACGGACACCGAAGGCGGATCGGGGGTGGAGCGCAGCGACACCGCAGTGCGGACCGGTAAGGCCCAGTTGGGGCGCATAGTGCCGGAGCCCTGCGACGACATTTCGCGGATAAGATTTGAGCCCATCGGGAATCCCTTTGGGCTCAAAGTGTTACCTATGTATCCGGTATAACATGTTACCGATGTGTCCGGTATGGACCAGGGAAAACAACGGAGCTTCAGGTTTAAAGTTCGACACTACTTTGCCGAACATCCTGCGGAGACATTATAAATTCCGCTTTCTGATCTAATTCTCCAGGCGATTACCTCGTGAAGCCGTCGCGGGCGTGGCCACGATGCGCGGCCCCGCTCCGCTCCTTGCCGCACGTTAGCCGCACGGTCGGCCACGCCGCGCGGCCGCCCATGCTTGCCGCAGGAAAAAGGGTTCGCAGGCTCGGCCCATTGCGCCTTCGCTCTGCTCCAACAGAAAAGAGGTGTTTATCATACTCATCACCTCCTTATGCGCGGCCTTGCTGGCCGCTCCCGTCCGCCTTCGGCGTCCGTACAACGCAGAAAATTATTTCCCGCGCGCACTGCAAAGAACTGAATTTATTATATACAGATTCTGCCCGCGCCCGCCAGCGGCTTGCCGCAAACCACTCGCGGCGCGGGCTTGTTACTGATAATGTTGAACGGCATTTATGCCGGTGGCCACCGTATTTATAAAACACCACCCCGGCGTCCGCTGCTACGGCCGCCGCGGTGGTCTTTTCTGTTATTGATTTGTCGCCACCGGGCGGGGAAGCGGAGGCCGAGAACAGCCATAAGGTAGGACCAGGCCGGGTGCTCTGGCCTCGTGGGGGCCGCCGCACCCGGCCTGGCCCGGCTTATGTGTTCCCGCCCATTTATGGTATAGCGTAATGACCCGCCCCAAATTAGGCTAAAAAAACCCGAAAACAGCCTTTTCCAACCCGACACACGGTTGTCGCGTTGGTCTGCTATACTTTTAATAGGCAAAAAGGATAAAACGTAAAATCGCCTTCTGCTAAAGGATGGAGTTAGTCAAAGTGTTATAATTTAAATAGGGATTTCTGTTTGGATAACCATGGCAAAACATTCACAGTCCGCAAAATTTACAGCGACAGGGATTTTTACCGGGCTGAATAGTTTCGGCGAACTTGAGGCCAGGATTTCCGCTTTGTCTTTTGAAAAAGAGCGCGGCGACGCTTTTGAGGTTTTTGCTGAAGCTTACCTTGCCACGCAACCCATATGCCAGGCAAAGGAAATCTGGCCGCAGACCAGCGCGCCCAGCGCCCTGCTAAAACGCCTTTGCCTGCCGGTTTCCCGCGACATGGGGACGGATGGGCTTGTAGAGCTGAAAGATGGGCGCATAGCCTCATACCAGGCTAAATTCTATACAGGCCGCCCAAGCCTTAACTGGGGTTTGCTGTCTACCTTCTTCGCCATCTCCGACCGGGTTTCACACACCATAATCTTTACAAATTCAGACACCCTTGCCTCCACCATAGAGCAGCGGCAAAACTTTGTTGCCATCCGCGGTGTCGATTTGGACCGCCTTACCACCGCTAATTTTTCGGCCATTGAAAAGTGGTTAAAAGGCGCACTGGTAGCCAGGGTAATCCCAAAGCCGCGCCCGCACCAGGAAAAGGCGTTAAATGACCTCCTGCCAGCCTTGAAATCCTCGGACAGGGCTACTGTAATAATGGCCTGCGGTACCGGCAAAACTCTTTTATCCCTCTGGGCAGCTGAGCGGCTGGCGGCTAAAAATGTTCTGGTGTTGGTGCCGTCGCTCGCGCTTATACAGCAGACCCTGCACGGCTGGCTGGCCGCCACGGGTTGGGACAACCTGGCTTATCTCTGCGTCTGCTCCGACCCAACAATAACGGGCGGTGCGGACGAACTGGTCGTTAAAAAGTCCGACCTTGATTTTGAGGTAACAACTGCCCCTGCCGAGGTTAAACGCTTTCTTGACAGCGAAGTTGACGGGGTTAAAGTGGTTTTCTCAACCTATATGTCTGCCAGTGTGGTCGGTGAGGCGCTTAAGGGACGGGATATTTTTGACCTGGGAATATTCGACGAGGCGCATAAAACCGCAGGACGCGAGGGGAAAACCTATGCGTTCGCCCTCTCTAATGAAAATCTTCCGCTGAAAAAGCGCGTTTTCATGACCGCCACCCCAAGGCATTACAATATTTTAAAGCGGGACAAAGAAGGCGACGCAAAACTGGTCTATTCTATGGACGTGCCGGAATCTTACGGCGCAGTAGTCCATAAACTCCCCTTTGCCGAAGCCGCCCGAGCCGGGATAATAAGCCGTTACAAAGTAGTGATTTCAGTAGTAACCTCCGAGATGGTCGGGCAGGAACTTTTAAGGCGCGGCAAAGTGCTTGTGGCTGGTGATGAAATACACGCACAGCAGGTGGCGAACCAACTGGCCCTCGCCGCCGCCGTGGAGAAGCACGGAGTCGGCAAAATAATCACCTTCCATAAAAACATCAAATCCGCCCAGTCCTTCACCGCTACTGGCCCGGAAGGCATAGCCAGCCACCTTAAAGATTTTTCAATCTTCCATGTAAACGGCTCAATGCCCTCCGCCGAGCGAGAAAAACTGATGGGCGAATTTAAAACCTCCGCCCGCGCCCTGGTCTCAAACGCCAAATGCCTGACCGAGGGTGTGGATGTCCCGGCGGTGGACATGGTGGCCTTCCTAAGCCCCAAACGCAGCACTGTAGACATAGTCCAGGCCACCGGCCGCGCCATGCGCAAAGCCCCCAATAAAGAATTCGGCTATATCTTGGTCCCGCTCTACCTGGAAATCAAAAAGAATGAAACCATAGTAGAAGCCGTTCTCCGGGGCAAGTTTGAGGAAGTCTGGGACGTCCTAGCCGCCCTGCAGGAGCAGGACGATCTCCTCGCCGACATAATTCGCCAAATGCGCCAGGAAAGAGGCCAAGCCAAAGGCTACAGCGACGCCCGTTTCCGAGAACAAATAGAAATCCTCGGCCCAAGTATTTTACTGCAAGACTTAAAAAAATCAATCGCAGTTTCTTGCATCGATAACCTCGCCGACAACTGGGATGAGCGCTTCGGAGAACTGCTCGCTTACAAAACCACACATGGCGACTGCAATGTGCAAAAGAGGTGGCCTAAAAATCCGGGTTTAGGTCAATGGGTTCTTGTGCAACGACGAACTAAGATTAAAGGGCGAATCTCAAAGGAGCGGGCAGACCGGCTAACAGAGATTGGGTTTGACTGGGATCCCCTATGTTCCGTCCCACGTACTTAGCCCCAGTTTTGGCGTAGTAAATCCCACATAACCGGACCCACTTAAGGGTGGGCCAATCCCACATACCTGG
>MGTT01000021.1 GCA_001799575.1 Elusimicrobia bacterium GWA2_56_46 | reverse complement strand
TTTGCAGAAAAGGAGGCTGAAAAGTTAAACTGAAAATGGTGGGTCCGGATTAGTGAGACAATACTGGGTCCCGATTGGTGAGACGCGACAAATGTAAGCTATTCAGCGCGCGGAACAAAATATAGATATGGCAAAAAAGCATTATACTACCAACATATATTTACAACATTTAAACCCGGGAAAAATCTCTCACGCTTTGCAAGAGTCTTGCACGACTGGTTGACCGAATCCGAAGTTGGACACAGAATTGACGGTTCAATTACTATCAATGTTCACTTTTAAATGAACATTGACAAATAGTGAACATTGAGGTAGACTATAAGGAATGAAAAGCGCGTTTTCAGATAAAGCGTCTATAATAGCCAGGCAAATGCTGGCGAACCCGGGGCGTAAATGGGTGCTCCGGGACTTTGTCGGTAACACCGGACTGAGCCTTGGCATGGCCCAGGGTGTATTTGCAGCCCTGCAGGACATGGGGTGCCTGGAACGAGTTAAAAAGGGGCCGTACAGCTATGCCAGGCTGGCCGATGCCTCGCTTCTTGTTTCGGAGTGGGTTAAGGCGTATAAGTTCTCGATGAACACGGTTTACACCTGCTATACGCCGCACCGAGATTTCCTGAAAAGGTTTAAGGCGGAGGTTACGGCGGATAAATACGCTCTTACACTTCACTCCGGAGCTAATTTAAAAACCGGGTTCGTTAAGACAGAAGATTCCTATATTTACCTGCGCCTTGATAATTGGGCGCAGGAGCTTCCCCGCCTAAGGGAAAAGCTTGAATTGAAGAAATTGGCACAGGGGGGGAACGTGCACCTGGTGCGTCCTTTTTACAGGACCGCCATATTTTCCGATCGCCGGGAAGTAAAAGGGTTCAGTGTGGTTTCAGATCTGCAGCTTTACCTAGACTTGTATAATTTTCAGCCGCGCGGCCGTGAACACGCGCAATACTTGAAGGAAACTCTTCTGCGCAAGGGGGAACCTTTTGCCTGACAAAAGCGGGTTCGAGTCGGATCTCTTCGGGGTTCTTGACGACCTTTCCGGGTATCTTGCGGACCTTACGCTTGTGGGCGGCTGGGTGCCGTATATCTACGCCAGGTTCTTGTGGCGCTCCGGCGGAGCGACACCAGTGTTTACTTCTGATGTGGACCTGGGTTTGGCTTTGGGGAAGACGCGGGCGCATAAGAAAACTATTTTTGAAACCCTATCGTCCCTTAATTACGCCGAAAGGCACCTGGAGATAGGTAAACTTTACCCGATAGTGTTTTATCGCAAAAATAAAACACGGCTGGATTTTATAACCCCCACTGGCGCTGGGGATTCCGTCGTCAACCGGATGCTGGGGCAGGAAATTTCTCTGAACCGGCTTGATGGCTTTGATTTCCTGATCAACAATGTTATGGAAATACCGCTGAAGCGCGGCGTGCGGGAGTACGCCCTGCGCTGCCCGCGTCCCGGCGCTTTTGTCCTGCATAAATGCGCCACTTTCACCGACAGGGATGACCGCCAGAAGATGGGCAAGGATCTATATTACGCTTATTTTGTGCTGCGGCACTCCCCCGACCAGGAAGAACTTGCGGCGGAGATGCGGAAATACGTAAAAGATGACCTGTTCGCAAAGGCGAGCGCCAATATAAAAGAATATTTCAGCGGAGATGGCGGACGCGGCTCTGTGATGATTGAAAAGGAAAATGGCCCGGACGAATATCTGGAGGATTTACAAGGCGATATATACAGCAGATTCGCCGCAATTTCGCTTTTAAAGAAGTAGTGGGCGCTGATGAGGGTGGGGCAGGAAGATGGACGGGACGACTCATGCGGGTGAACGGCACTGGACATGGTAAAAACTTGTTTCCTATATAGGAAAATAGCGTAATTTAAGAAAACATAAGTAAAAACCAATCTGCGTTTTTTGAACAAATTTACACTTTTTAGCGTTTTCTCAGCCTGAAAAAGGGGATTTTAAGCGGTTTTTGATAGGTTTGGGGGCTAAACCGCCATAAAA
This sequence comes from Elusimicrobia bacterium GWA2_56_46, assembly GCA_001799575.1. GTDB lineage: Bacteria > Elusimicrobiota > Elusimicrobia > Elusimicrobiales > UBA9959 > YA12-FULL-51-18. The sequence continues at coordinate 75,507 of MGTT01000021.1, read as the reverse complement.
GAGGTTCTAACCTGGTCTACCCAGCCACCCAGACTTTAAAAAGTGATTATTTTATAGGCACTTTTTTTATAAACGGCGAACAGGCCCACCCGTTTCTCGTCGAGAAATCAAAAAATTCCGCAAAATATTTTTTGAATCCTGAAATCCATTTTTCCGTCTCAAAACCGCTAATCCGTTATAAAATTATTTTGTAACCCTTTCAGAATTCTCCACTCTGATGGTTGTGGACGATGATATTGGCCTGCTGGATACGTATGAGCTGTTTCTGGGATCTTAATGCCGGGGCTGGGCGAATTTCCGTAGTGTGCGTTTGGAAATCGGGCACCGGATAGCCAAGGTCGGCGGCATGGCAAAGATTTGGACCGGGCCAAGGCAGTTTTGGTAAGACCCGGAATGTTTTCAAGGCGTTCTTTAAGTCGGCGGGCTTCCAGCAGATCCTGCTGGATTCTAGGCGGGCGGGGGGATTTAAGTTGGGTCACATCGGCTTTCATCCGCTATAAAGCATCAACCTCGTATGCGGAGTTTCTGTCTGAGCAATAAGTTATAATATTTCCAGGGAATTTTTACCATTGTATGCAAAGAATAAAGCCGATTGTATTACTCTTTATATTATCAGCACTTCAGGGATGCACAGGTATACAATCACGGAAGACAAGCCCAGATACGGAAGCTATTTTAAGTCGCCTGCAAACTCCTGTAAGCGAAACGAACAAGCGGGTTGAATACGCCCATGCGGTAGTGGAGGCCGACAATATCGTTGCGGATTATTTGACACAACATAACTGGCAAGCGCAAGCTAAGGCTTCCGTATATGATTCCATTGAGATATTCGCCACGCAGCAGGAATTATGGAACCGCATTAAAGAAGTAAATGGGATTACGACAGATATTCCAATGCCGACAGCCGGACTTGTGGCTGGATTGGAAGCCAGAGTATTACTTGCCGTTACCCCTGAAGAATATCAGCGCATTAGCCCCACATATGCTTCGGCGCAAAAAGATTTCTGGATGCGCCTTCTTGCCCATGAGATAGCGCATCGCCGTCATGCTGTGATTCTCGGTGGGAATGAAGATGCAATGGGGCCGACATGGTTTTTTGAAGGTTTTGCGGTTTTGGTTTCCGGTCAAAACATAGATTCGGATTTGTACTATACCTCAACAGATGAGGCTTTGACCCAGGTTGCAGAAAAGAAGCCGGGAGCATATTCACGTTACGTAGCGGCTGTCCGCTTCTTTTTGACCAAAACAACTCTTCCAGAACTGGTAGCCCATGCCGGCATGACAGATTTTGAAACATGGCTGAAAACGCTATAGAGTTTTAATGGTAAAATGGCAACTGAGTGAAATGTATGACTTCAATGAAAGCAATCAGGACTTTTTCAAGGCAAATCGCCGAGGAATATAAACCCCAGCAGATTATACTTTTCGGATCTTATGCCAATGGGAAGCCGGGTCCGGATTCCGATGTGGATCTGCTTGTCATATTGCCCGGAAATGGGGGAATTGCAAAGAAGGCCGTTGAGATGCGTCTTAAGTTCCACCCAGGTTTTCCGCTGGACTTACTGATCCGCACCCCTTTGGCCATACGCCGACGCATCGCTATGGGTGACTGTTTCATGCGTGAAATCATGACGAAAGGAAAAGTGCTATATGAAGCGCATCGCGCTTGAGTGGATTTCAAAGGCGGAGGGGGATTTTGCCATCGTAGAGCGTGAATCCCGCGTCCGGAAAAACCGGAACAACGACGCTATTTGTTTTCATGCCCAGCAATGCGCTGAAAAATATCTTAAAGCCCGGCTCGCTGAAGCGGAAAAGGCATTCCCGAAAATTCACGACCTGACTGTTCTGCTGGATATGGTTCAGAAACTTGAGCCGATGTGGGAAATCCATCGCAGAGATTTAGCCTTCCTAACTGATTTTGCCGTCAAGTTCCGCTATCCCGGCGAATCAGCAAACGCGGCAACTGCATTGGAAGCTCGTAATCTATGTAAAGCCTTCAGAAAAACCGTCCGGGATTCCCTAGGTCTGCACAAACAATAGCCGAGTCATTGGCGCCGAACACTGTGAATCATTTGTTTCTTACCATTTGCCCCACGCATCCAGATAAAATCAGCCTCGTCAATCAGGCAAAAGTCAGATTTTTGACCGGAAACCGCCGGATACTTCCCAGAAATTATTCGAAGACAGTCGGAACGACCACCCGCCTAATTTTGCAGTTCCTCTACGAGAAACAATGCTTTTGTTTCTCGTTTGTATTTTAACTCCGACCTATTTGATAAAATGTCCAAATGGGGAAAAGTCAGATGTCTGCGATTTTTTGGAGGAATTGAAATGAAAAAAGGGAAGACATCGAAAACAGCGCTGGCGGCTTCACAAAGATTTACCGAAGGCTATCGCTGTTCCGAGGCAATCCTGACATCCTATTGCGGGGAGTTCGGACTTGAGAAAGATCTGGCGATGAAAATCGGCTGTGCTTTCGGCGGAGGACTAGGAAGCTATGGGGAGGTCTGCGGCGCAATAACGGGCTCAATAATAATTTTAGGGTTAAAGCACGGCAGGACAAATAAGGATGATGCCAAAACTCGCGTAAAAACGGACAAGCAAATCCAAACATTCCTGAAAAGATTCAAATCAAAGCATAAGAACATCAGATGCAATGATCTGATAGGTTTCGATAGAAGTACCCCGAAAGGCCATGATATAGCGGCAGCCTCCGGCGTATTCAAAAAACTATGCCCGGGACTAGTGAAAGACGCGGCAGAAATCCTTGAAGAACTATTGGAACCATCCCGCCAAAAGAAGGGATCGCGATAACGATAAAAAAACCAGATTTAGACTCAAAAAGCCTATTGCTGCCTGAAGTATCCCTGGTTAAAATGAACTTATCCAAATCTGCTGCGGTTATTGAAAAACTCTATTTTGACTCGACAAGCCCATGCTCAGTGGAAGAGGAAAGGGGTTTGCAGCTGTCCTATAAAACCAAATATCAATTCCGCAAAATTACCCCCGAGGTTCGCAGAAAAATATCAGAAATGAAACTGGAGAACCTGGATGAGCGGTCCACCGCACAAGTTTGGGCCGAAGTCTTTATACGGACTCCCTATATGGGGTTGGGGAACATCGCCGTGGATTATTTTAAACGCAAGCAGAAAAATAAAAAAATCCCATTAAGCACCTATTGGCCGCTTATTCACCCCTGGGTCAATAAAATTGAAAACTGGATTCATGGGGATATGGCCGCAAGTTTATATTCTCAAATCCTGGAAGAAGATTCCAAGACAGTTTATCCTTATGTGAGAGCTTGGTCTTTTTCCGGCGAACCTTGGAAAAAGAGGATGGGGATGGTAAGCTTGCTCTATTATAGGGCTTGTAGAAGAAAAGTTTTACCATTTAACAAAATGATTCCGTTGGTGAAGAAGAACCTAAAAACGGATCATTATTTTGTCCAAAAAGCGGTGGGATGGACACTGCGAGAACTGCATAATGCTTATCCGAGAGAGACAAAAATATTTCTTAATCGGTATATCGCAATTCTTTCCCCTTACGCTTTTACAGCGGCCACGGAAAAAATTCCGATGACGCAAAAAGAGCCTTGGAAAAAACTACGAAAAGAAGCCAGTCAGCAAAGAAACTTCTTGTTGCCTTGGCAGCCTATTAAGAACGACTAAATAAGGATTTTATAATGACATTCAGAAATGAAAGATTGAAAAATTTCGCCATTCCAGCCGGCTCGGTCTGGTTGATGACGGATATCGCGCAAAGCAAAGGCCGTCAGGATCTTTATACGAAGCAGGCTCCTCAAATCTTAAAAACCCTTCGGGACATGACTTTGGTTCAAAGTGTAGAATCTTCAAACCGCATAGAGGGGATTACCGTTTCAGCGCAACGACTTAAACCTCTGGTTCTGGGCAATGTCCGCCCCAAGAACCGCTCGGAAGAAAAAGCACCCGGTTGAGCCGGATTTTTGGCATACAAGGCCAGCAAAATTATAGAATAAGACTGTGAACTATCGATTTCCATAGGATTACGCAGGAGACACAATGCCACTGGATCTTAGCAGCCTGAAAAAAGCCGTTGACTCTTTGGATCGCGCCATAAAAGTGGCGGTCGGGAGTAAGAATTCCGCCCAGGACGAGGTAATTCGCGCGGGTGTCATACAAAATTTTGAGTTCACCTACGAGCTGTGCTGGAAGTTCATAAAAAGATGGCTTGAACTCAACGCCGGAGGCGCCTCGATCGATGGTTCCACCAGGAAAGAGCTTTTCAGGCTGGCCGCCGAAAGCCGCCTTATCACTGGTGTTGAAAACTGGTTTAGATATCATACCGCCCGCAACGAAACTGCTCACACATACGACCCCGCCAAGGCCGCCGAAATTTATGCGTTGGCCGCTCCATTTGCCATAGATGCCAGAAAACTGCTGCAAGTCCTTGAACAACGAAATGATTAAGGCAACTCCAGAACAACTGAAAATTATCAGCGCCATCTTAGCAGTCCATGTTCCCGGCGTAGAGGCGAGGGTCTTCGGCTCGAGAATTACCGGGACTCCCAAGGACTACTCCGACCTCGATCTCGCGCTGGTTGGCGCAGCGAAATTGGATACCGCCGTGATAGGGAACCTGCGTGAGGCTTTTGAAGAGTCAGATATTCCATTCCGCGTGGATATCATAGATTGGCATTCCATCTCCAAAGAATTCCAGAAAATTATTCTGAAAAAGTACGAGGTATTGACACCATAGGAGCCTGTCCGACATAAGGAATTTTGGCTGCAATTGCCGTTTTTTGCCTCCGCCTTTGCGCCGCTCAAGGCTATGCCAGTGCCGTATCAGGAGCTGTGCTCATTGAACGGCCAACTCACAGTCTCATGCTCGTTTCGCGTCGCTTCGGCCTGATTGCCTGAATTGTGTCGCTTCGCTCCACTCACCACCCGGCTTCAAAACCGACAATTTCGCCTTAAAAACCTTATGTCGGACAGGCTCTTGGCCGTAAATCAGCATAAAACCACTCCTCAAGGACCTGCGCATTCGCACTGAGCGCGACAATTCTGTTGCAAAAATTTTACTCAACAGACGGATATGTGTTAGAATTCCATGCAAGACCCCTTAGCTGGGCCGTTCTTGCGAACGGCAGCCAAGGGGTTATTTTTTTGGGAGGTTATTATGACGGTTAAGCGTGATATGAACGCCATAAGTCCTCTGGACGGAAGGTATTCCGGAAAAATCGGCGCTCTAGCCGGCTACGCCGGAGAAGGCGCGCTGATCAGGTACAGAGTGCTGGTGGAATGCCGGTATCTCGGCAAGCTTTGCGGGACTCCAGGCATCAATATCCGCAATCTCAATTCTGAGGAAAAGAAATTGCTTGAAAAACTTGCTCTGCTTTCCGAATCGGACGTCCTGCGCATAGCGGCTATAGAGGATACTGGTGCGCCAGGGGTCCCCGCCACCAGGCATGATGTTAAGGCAGTGGAGTATTTCATTAAGGGAAAACTTTCACGCACCCGGCTCAGAAACATCTCCGAATTCGTTCACTTTGCCCTCACTTCCGAGGACGTCAACAATATCGCTTATGCGCTTATGCTAAGAAACTGCATAAACGATGAAGTAATTCCCGCCCTTGAAAAAATACTTAAAGCCCTGGATCTGCTGGCGCTGAACTATGCGTCCTCGCCATTGCTTGCCCGCACGCACGGCCAGCCCGCCGTTCCTACTACTTTCGGAAAGGAATTCAGGGTTTTCCACGCCAGGCTGTTAAGACAGGTCAAACAAATTAAAACCGGCCGTATCTGCGCCAAACTCAACGGAGCTTCCGGTAATTACAACGCTCACGCGGTGGCTTTCCCCCATGTAAACTGGGGAAAGTTCTCGAAAGAATTTGTGGAAAGTTTTAATTCCGGCGCCGGGCTCAGACTTGAACATAACTCTTTAACCACGCAGATAGAGCCTCATGACACCTATGCGGAGCTTTTTGACGCGCTGCGCCGGGCGAACACCATATTGCTGGCCTTTTGCCAGGATATGTGGCGCTATATCTCGGCCGGTCTGCTAACGCAAAAGGCAGTAGCCGGAGAGATAGGTTCCTCTACCATGCCGCAGAAAGTAAACCCCATACATTTCGAGAATGCCGAGGGGAATTTGGGGCTGGCTAACGCGATGCTGACTTTTTTTTCTTCCAAGCTGCCGGTGTCACGCCTGCAGCGCGACCTGTCCGACTCAACGGTCGAGCGCAATTTTGGCGTCGCTTTCGGACATTCCGTTGTGGCCTATAAATCGCTGCTTGCGGGTTTAATGCGCGTTTCCGTGAATGAGAAGGCCGCTCGCGCGGAACTGGAGCTTCACCCGGAAGTTGTGACGGAGGGGATACAAACCATACTCCGCAGGGAAAGAAAAGCCGGCGCTTACGAACTGCTCTGCAAATTTACCCGCGGCCGGACCCTCTCCGCTTCTGAGCTGGAGAATTTTATAGACAAGCTTAGGCTGAAACCGGAAGTTAAGACCGAGCTGAAGCGTATTACGCCTCTGAATTATACGGGGCTTGCGGCCAAACTTGCCAAGGATAAGGAGGCGTAAAATGCCAGTTGATATAGTGGTAGGCGGTCAGGGCGGAGACGAGGGTAAGGGTAAGGTTTCGGCTTATCTGGCGTGTAAAAGGGATTATGACTATTCTATCAGGGTGGGCGGCCCCAACGCCGGGCACACAGTTTTTTTCAATGACCGCATATATACCCTGAAGACGATGCCTTCCGGGTTCGTCAACAAGCGCACAAAGCTGGTGCTGGGGGCCGGAACTTATATCATTACGGACTGGCTGGAAAAGGAAATAGAATTGACCGGCGGCGGCAACCGGCTTGTCATAGATCCGCATGCGGTTATCATCGAATCGCGGCATACCAATGCCGAGCGCGGCGACACGCGGATGATGGGAAAGATCGGCAGCGTCGGGACGGGGCTCGGAGCCGCCGTACGGGACAGGGTAGACCGCAAAGAACTGCGTTTCGCCAAGGATGAGCCAAGGCTGAAAAAATACGTGAAAGATGTACCGGAACTCCTCAACAAGGCGCTGGCCAAAGGTTCCAAGATGCTGTTGGAGGGAACGCAGGGGATGAAGCTTTCGGTTCTGCACGGCGAGTACCCATTCGTTACTTCGCGCGATACCACCGCGTCCACATTTATGGGAGAAGCCGGCCTGGGGCCCAAGTACGCGGGCGAAGTATATGCGGTGTTCAAACCTTATGTCACGCGCGTAGGCCCGGGCAAGGTGGCCGGGGAAATGCGGGACAAGGCAAAGCTTTTAAAGTACCATACCGCCGGGCGCGAAGTGGGAAGCGTCAGCGGCAGGCTGCGCCGCGTGGGGGGGTTCGACATGGAAGTAGCCCGCCAGGCCGTCAGGATAAACTCCGCGACAAAACTGGCGATAACGCATATCGACTTGCTTGAGGGGGCCGACCTCTCCCGCGGCGTAAAAAGCTTCAAGGGCGAGGCTGAAAGATTTATGGGCACACTGGAGAAAGTCTGCGCCGTGTATCCTTACCCTAAGGTGGGGCTTATTTCCTACGGGCCGGGGCTGTTCGACGTGCTGGAATTGAAGTAAAACAATAAACATCATATGCCTTCTCTTAACCGCGACGTTATTATCATCGGCACGGGCCCGGCGGGCCTCGGTGCGGCCTTTCACCTCACAGAGCAAGACCCCTCCCTGTCCATACTCATGATCGACCGGGAGAAGATCTGTTCCGGCGGACTGCTGAACGACTGCAAGCAGAACTATACCTACCCCATCGGTTTCAGCGCGGAAAACTGGACCAAAGACGAGGCGGAACGGCTTCTCCCATTGGTAGAGAATCGTTTGCGGCCTGTTATTAAAGAGAAACAGAATCTTACGGTGTACCAGCGCCGGGCGGAACGGGTGGGGGTTTCCTTACTGGATGTGCGCCAGTCCCATGTGGGAACCGACAAGAGCCGGCTGCTGATCCAGCGCCTGGTAGACGAACTGAAAAGCCGCGGCGTGAGTTTCGCGCTGGAGCAGGAGGCAGCCGATGTGTTCGATGACGACACAGGGACAGGCGTGGCTGTCTCCGGCGCAAAACGGGAGCGGGCCAGGAAAGTGATAGTCGCCCCCGGCCGGAAGGGCTTCAGCTTCCTTCAGCAAGTGATGGAACGGTTGGGGATATCATACATGGACAATACTGTCGACGTCGGCATCCGCGTGGAGACTACGGTCGATAACTATCCCATAGTCAACGACTACTATGACCCCAAGTTCTTTTTCCCCGACGGGGTGCGGACATTTTGCACCAACTCAGGGCATGCGCGGGTAGTGCTTGAACATTACCAGGGGTTCAGCCTGGTCAACGGCCATGCCTTTTCCACGGCACGCGCGGGAAATAACCTGGCGAATTTCGCCTTGTTAAAGACTATCGGCCTGAAAGATCCTATCCGCAGCGGTCAACAAATGGCCGTTTTTCTCGCACGGCTTGCGAACGATATCGGAGGCGGCAAACCGCTCATGCAGCGGGTCGGAGATTTCCGAATGGGGAAACGTTCCAGCACCGCGACATTCAACGACGACCTTTACGCGTTCCCTCCAAGCTGCCCGGTCACCGCCGGCGACCTGGGATTGGCCGTACCCTCCAGGATCATGCGCCACCTGTGGGCGGCGCTTAAGAAGCTGGACTCCATTGTTCCCGGCGTTCTCCACCCGAGCACCATTATGTACTATCCGGAGATCAAGATGTATGCCAACAAGCCGGACTTTCTGGACCGGCATTTCCGTGTGACCAAAAATGTCTACATGGTCGGAGACGGCGCTGGTACTTCGCGCGGCATCACCGGCGCCTGGGCAAGCGGTATCAGGGCAGCCGAGGGGATATTGCAGGAGAATTGACGAAATTCCTACTGGTGGAATCTAACCCCTGATTCTTGCCTTAAGAGGCAGGGTTAAACCGCCATCAGACAGGTTCTAACCTGGTCTAACCAGCCACCCCAAATTTGAAGTTGTTGTTTTTTCCGAATTTTTGCGCGCAAAAAGAATTATATTTTTGCAGTTAGCTGACGTTCTGTTTGCCGTGGATGGATTCAAATGATTTGTATCCGATCAGGGTTTTAAAACCGGAGCGTCGGCAAGCCGAAGCCTGTTTATCAGCTTCTTAGCCTCCACCGCGAAGAAGACCACCGAAGACAGCCCGAAAACCATAAGCAGTTCTCGCGGTGACAGCGGGGCGGTGCGGAAGATTTTATTAAACCATGGCATATAAATAACAGCCAACTGAAGGACCACAGTCAGCAGCACTGAAAACAGCAACGGCTTATTAGACAGAACTCCCATCTGGAAAAGTGACTGTGTCTCTGAGCGTATAGCCAGCGCGTGGCCGAGTTGGCTAAGGCAGAGTACCGTAAGCACAACAGTCTGCCAGTGCGCTCCCGCCTTAATGGCCCATGCCTGTGTGCCAAGACATAGCAGCCCGATAAGCATCCCCACCCATAAAACATGTATTCCCAGCCCGCCCGCAAACAGGCTCTCTCCCGGGTTGCGGGGGGGCTTCTTCATTATATCCGGTTCTGCGGCCTCTGCCGCCAGTGCCAGCCCCGGCAGCCCGTCCGTAACCAGGTTTATCCACAATATCTGTATGGGCAGCAGAGGTATGGGCAGCCCCAGGAAGGGTGCGAGGGAAATAGTCCATATCTCCCCGGAATTGCCGGCAAGTATGTAGAGCACGAACCGTCTGATATTATTAAAAATCCTGCGCCCTTCGCCCACCGCCTTAACTATTGTGGCAAAGTTGTCGTCGAGCAGTATCATGTGGGCCGCTTCCTTGGAAACGTCGGTACCGGTTATGCCCATAGCTATGCCGATGTCCGCCCGCTTAAGCGCCGGGGCGTCGTTTACGCCGTCGCCGGTCATGGCGGCAAAATGACCGCGCGCCTGCAATGCCTTAACAATGCGCAGTTTCTGTTCCGGCGCCACCCGGGCGTAAACCCTTACCCGCTCAACCTTGAGCGCAAAATCTTCCGCTGAGAGCTTTTCTAGTTCCACGCCGGTCAGCATGGCGTCGGGTTCGCCAGGTTTGATTATGCCCAGCCGCTCCGCTATATTGCGCGCCGTAACCGGGTGGTCGCCGGTTATCATAACCGTCGCAATGCCCGCCTCGTTGCATTGTGCGACGGCGGCTTTGGCCTCTTCCCTGGGCGGGTCGGCTATGCCCGCCAGTCCTATGAATACCAGGTCTTTCTCGGCCTCAGCCGGCGTTGGCGCCCCAGGGAGGGCGTCCCACTGCCGGGCGGCCAAACCCAGCACGCGCAGGCCCCTGGCGGCCATCGTCTCGGCAGCGGCGCGTATTTTATCCTTTCCATCCGGGCTCAGCCCGGCGGAAGTCATTATCTGCGCGGTATTTTCAAGCAGGCTTTCCGCCGCGCCCTTGGTGACCGAGAAAAAAGCCCCGCCTTCCCAGCCGGCCAGTTGACCGGGGTGGAAGGTTGTCATGCGCTTGCGCTCCGAATCAAAAGGCAGCTCAGCCGCGCGCGGGTGCTCAGTGTCCAGCTTCTGCTTTTCAAAACCGCCGGCCGATGCCAGCGCACAAAGAGCGGTTTCCGTAGGATCCCCGGCCCAGCCGCCGTCTTTAAGGAGGGAGTCGTTATTGAGCGCGAAGCCCATAAGCAACCGCGCGTAAAGACCTGGCTGAGGTGGAGCCTCACCGGCCTTCAACAGTGTCCCGTCAAAGTAAATTTCTTCCACCATCATCTTGTTCTGCGTAAGTGTGCCGGTCTTGTCCGAACAAATATAGGTTATAGAGCCCAGAGTTTCAACGGCCAGAAGTTTGCGTATCAGCGCGTTCTGTTTGACCATCTTGCCCGCGCCCATTGCCAGGGCTATGCTCATTACTGCGGGCAGCGCTTCGGGTATGGCTGCCACCGCCAGCGACACCGCGGTTAAAAACATAAGGGCGGGGGGTTCTCCGCGCAGTAAGCCGAAGCCGAACACCGCCGCGCAGATGGCCAGCACCGCCCAGACCAGCTTTTTCCCGAAGACCGTTAGCCGCTTCTGCAGCGGGGTTTGCACCTCTTCCTCGTCCTGCAGCATGCCGGCTATCTTACCCAGTTCGGTATCCATGCCGGTGGCCGTGACCACGCCTTTGCCCCTGCCGTAAGACACGGCCGTGCCGCTGTAGGCAATGTTCCGCCTGTCGCCCAGCGCCAGGTTATCCTCCACAATCGGGTTGGCGTGTTTCTCTACCGAAAGAGATTCTCCGGTAAGCGCGGCTTCCTCGGTTTTAAGCGACGCCGCCTCTATAAGGCGCAGGTCTGCCGGCACTACGCTGCCTGCCTCCAGTAACACGATATCTCCCGGCACCAGCGTACCGGCGGGTATTGACGCGGGTTTCCCGTCCCTTATTACAGAGGCGCCGGGAGCCGCCATTTTCTTTAGGGCCTCCATGGCCTTCTGGGCGCGGTACTCCTGAATAAAGCCCATTACGGCGTTAAGAATAACTATGGCCGCTATCACGGCGGCATCCAGGAGTTCCCCTATGGCTCCGGAAACGGCGGCCGCGGCTATAAGCACCACTATCATGAAGTCTTTAAACTGGTCAAAAAACATGGCCAGTGCGGTGCGTTGTGATTTTTCTTTTAGAGAGTTTGGGCCGTATTTATCTGCTCGGAGCGTAATCTCGCCGGCGCTGAGTCCGGCCTGGCTGGAACCAAGTTCGTGTAGAACTTCTTCTATACTTTTTTTATACCAATCATTAATGTCTGCGGATTTGTCAGATGTTGTCATGGAGTTAATAATGGAGTCTGTTCAACTTCTGCGAAGAAGCCTGCGTGGTCGGAGAGACATCCGCAGGCGTCTTTTTGCATAATACGGGCCTCTATCACTTTAAAACCCCTGAGGTAAATACGATCCAGCGGAAAAAGGGGCAGGACGGAGGGGAATGTGCGCAGTTTGTGGCCATAAAGCTCGAGCCCCGCGTCTTTCATCAGCAGGCTGGTTTCCAATTCATTTTTCTTCTTGCGGCGCCATTCATTGAAATCTCCCGCCACGATAAGAGGCTCGTTTTTGGGCACTATTTTCTCTATGTATTTTCTCATTTTTAGCATTTGTTTTTTGCGGGACCTGTAGAGAAGCCCGAGGTGTATGCATATGCAATGCAAACACGCCCCGCGCTCCGGGAGTTTGAGTCTGGCGTAAAGCATGCCTCTTTTCTCAAACCGGTTGGTTGAGATGTCTATCTGGTCGAAGAATAATATGGGGTAACGGGAGAGGATGGCGTTGCCATGGTGTCCGAAGGCGTAAACTGCGTTCTTGCCGTAGACATAGTCGAAGCCGGCTTCGCTGGCTATGTATTCGTCCTGTTGCATGGCGGGCCAGTTTTTGTGCTTTGCCGCTTTTTTTGTATTTTCCCCTACCACTTCCTGCATGAAAACTATGTCGGAGTGATAAGAGTGTATGGAGCTGCTCAGTTGCGGCAGCACAAAGCGCCTGTGCAACGGAGAGAAGCCCTTGTGCAGGTTTATTGTCAGGACGCGAATTTTCATCGCATTATTCCCCGCTCGGACAACTCTCTACGCGGGGGCGGCTTACAACAATCGTTCTTATGTTCCCCGTAAATCGTTAATTCACTTTTTTCAAAACATAAAATTTAGCGCCATCGTTATTATGGAGCCGCTGTCTTTATAGGTTTTGTCCAGCGCGTTTGCATCCTTGGATCCTATGCTTTCCAGCCAAACGTATCGATATGTCCCATCCAGGGATAGCGACTTGCTCAACATAACCTCAAGGCCAGCTCCTGCATGCAAACCGAAACGGGAAGTGGTATTGCTGAAACTGGCCGGACCGTTCACTTGGGTATAATACCAGCCTACGCCTCCAAGCAAGAACGGGCTCACTACGCCACCAGGAATAATATATGCCAGCGTGAGAGTAAGTATAACCCTTAACCGATTAAGCATCTATTAGGAATTCTGCTTGGCCTGTTCAGTATTATTACGGGCGGGGGGACTTGTACCGTTGAGTCCGGATCTCCTGGATCTCGTCCGGTGAAAGCATGATCTTTTTGCCGTTTCCAGCGTTTTGTCTTTAAAAAGGTCAAAAGTCGCCACTACATTTCGACAATATCTCCGGGATCCTCATGCGCCTCGGCACTTAACCAACATTTGCGTCGGGGAATTTGATATATTTTGTATATGGCGCACAAAAATCTCTACGTAGTCGCCCTGTTCAGGTCAATTTCCATATCGAGGGTAAAATGAAAAAAAGACTTTCACTGCAGGACAAAGCGGAACTGGCCATGAAAAGCGCGGTAAAAAAGGTTATCGAGGAACACAAAAAATCCGGGCGCCCGCTCTCCATCTGGAAAGACGGCAAAGTAGTCCATATTTCGCCCAAATCCCTTTGAGCTTATCATAATGGACATTCCACGGATCTTCAACATCTCCGAAAGCGCTCACCGCATTCATAACCCGTTCACACCCGAAAAGCTCGCCACGCTCGGCGCGGCTCTGCGTCTGAAATCCGGAGCCCTGGTGCTCGACCTTGGCAGCGGTTCGGGGGAGATGCTGTGCACCTGGGCTCGCGATTACGGCATTATTGGCACCGGGATAGACATGAGCCAGTTGTTCACCGAGCAAGCGAAACTCCGAGCTGAAGAACTCGGCGTGGCCGGTCAGGTCAAGTTCATCCATGACGATGCTTCGGGCTACGTCGCTGACGAGAAAGTAGAGGTGGCAGCCTGTGTCGGCGCCACCTGGATCGCCGGAGGCGTCAGCGGCACTATCGAGCTTCTGGCGCGGAGTCTTAACAAAGGAGGGATCATCCTCATCGGCGAGCCCTACTGGCTGCGGTTGCCGCCTACGGAAGATGTCGCCAAGGGATGTCTTGCCAAATCCATCTCCGACTTCCTCATGCTCCCGGAGCTTCTCGCGTCTTTCGGCCGCCTCGGCTGCGACGTTGTGGAAATGGTTTTGGCAGACCAGAACGGCTGGGACAGGTATGAGGCGGCTAAATGGCTCACCATGCGCCGCTGGCTTGATGCAAATCCCAACGACGAGCTCGCGAAAGAGGTGCGCGCCAAGCTGACCTCGGAGCCAGAGCGTCACGCCGCTTACACGCGTGAATACTTAGGCTGGGGTGTGTTCGCGCTGATGAGGCGGTAATGAGCCACCCAATTTTGACGGTAACCGAACGGGCCTTCCAGGTGGGCCGCGCATAGCACCAGCAGAATTCGCTTGGAGCTACTTCAGAGTTAAGTATGCCATGCCGGCCAGCGTGCTGAGCGGGACAATCAGATAAACAAAACCCATAAATGGATAACGGTGCTTCAGGTTGCCGGTATCATCAATTTCAACATGCGCCGGCAACTCGTCCAGCAATATGGAATTTCCCGGCTTTTGAGGATCGTAGATGATTGGTTCCTCGGCCTCGTCCAGTAGTCTGGCCACAAAAGGAGTATCCATCCAGGTATGGTATTTTCTGCCATTAACCTCATATTCGAAGACCAGGTGGTACACGGATCCGCCACGATGCCGTAAGTCTATTTTTTTTTGGGATCTTAAGGTGGCCCGGCTCAATATGCCTTGTTCAAGGAGACGAAGATCGCTTGAAAGGATCCAATGCGCCAGCCGCCCTGCCGTGTAACCGATAACCCCGAGGAAGAACAACCAAAGCAAAAGCCACACGACGGCAAAACCCATAGGCATGCCCATTTCAACGCAAATCCCGGCTTTCCGGAGCATATACGCGATACCGCAGCATACAAATCCCGTGAGCACCCACGACATCAGCATAAAAGGATTACCGCAAACAGCGGCCAGCTTCAGTGTCAGCGGAACCTGCCGCGGCGGGGGCGCAAGATTATCCCGTCTTTTCGTAGGTGGCCGGCTTTGCGCGAATTCCTTCTCTACCTGGGGGATAAGCAGGTAAATGAAAGTCGCCACAGCCATTACCGCCAGCACATACGCGGAAGAACGGTGAGCGGCGCGGGGATACTTCTGAAGAAGGAATAATGTGAATAAAAAAATGACCGGGGAGGAGAGAAACGCCAGGGTCCGGGCCCAATACGTCCGCTTTATCAGGCCGACTCCCAGCAGCAGGTAATTAATGCAGAGAATGCTCTGCAGAATGGGGAAATGCCAGGCCTTGACCAGGCTGAAGCCCAGCTTAAGGCTGCGATATAAAAAGAAGAGCCCTATGACCAACAGCCCGGCATACCACTTACTATCGGCCCGGGCCGCAATTTCAGAAACCGGATCAGCATCGACTTCCCGCATATTCGTTTCCATAGTTTTTCTCCGCTCTATCCGCCGGAAAGCCTGCGTACCTGATATCCATTTGAGAAAGCGGCAATGTCACAGCCGCGTCAGCCAATAAGCACCAGCATCAGCGCGGAAAACCCTAACACAAAAACGAAAAGACCGACAATAATGAACGGCAGCGAGCTCAGGACAAAGAACCACGGACTGTCCGTTACCCCGCCAATGCCTGGAGTCTCAACAAGCTCATGGGTCCAGGGATTTTTCGGGTCGTACTTAACCGCCACAACTCCGGACTTTCTGACATCCTCGCAGACGGAGCGCTTGAGGCTCGCCCAGGCATTTTCTTCGCGCCACAAGTCCCGGTTAGTATAACCCGGCCTCCCGTTCTCAATCTGGAAACTGTAGCGCACCTCACACACCTCACGACGCGACCTGATCTTCCTTACCCTGATGTCCGTCACGGCCGCGCTGATCACTTTGCCCCTGGTGCGCAGGCAATGCGCCTGCCAGCCTAAAGTCAGGATAAAATAGGCCGACGTAAGCATAACCGCCGCTATTGGCAACCCGATAGCCGCAATCCACCTTTCCCTACTGTCGTGGCGCTTCTGCGCGCGTTTGGCGGTCAAATATGGCGTTTGCTCGCTACCGTCCTTGATGCGCTCATCGACCATTTTCTGCAGATCTGCGAGGCTTATGTCGCGCTGCTTAATCCAGACAGTATGCTTGAAGTAGGCCTTCTCAAACTCGCGCGGCGCCTCTTCGGCGGAGACAGTGCGGATTCCGTCCTTTGGCCGTCTTCCCAGCAGTTCGGAGTAAAGTTTGGCCACCGGCTCCCCGGGAAAGCGGAATGTTCTGCTCCAACCGGGGCTGGGCATGCCGGTTTTAGGAACCGTGGTCGCGGTAACAACACGTCCATCCTCGTAGAGGGCAGTGATATCAACCCACGCCCCGATCCTAGGATGGTCGCAGACGGCCGCCGTGGCATCAAATCCGGGGCCTGTCATCATGCGCACGAACGCGCCGGGCATCCTGTCTATGGCAAATGATCCGGCGTCACTAAAGCCCTCTGCCAGCAGCTCCTGTGTCAGTTTATCGACAAGTCCCGCTCTTTTCCATTGAGGTTTATCGGCCTTTTGCAGAATAATCATGTCAGGCTGACTGAGAAGAGCCTGTTTGATGAGCGGGATAGCCGTTATCATCAGCTTTCTGCGCTGAGTTAAGAAAAAAATCAAAATTGCGGCCACGCCTCCGAGAACATAGAAAGTCATGTTACCATCCCTTGAAAATTCTCCGGTTTGAGTAAAATTGTACTAAACGTTAGCTATGGAAAACCACGACCAGTGGTTGAACAACTGGGGCCAGATGGGGACGCTGTACAATAACGCGGAACTTCTGGCGAACAGTAAATTTGGAAGATAGGAAGCAGCGTCCCCTACATACTTTACGGCCAAACCGGTACACTTTTGAACCGGCGCTAACAAGAATTTAATATACTTAAATCGTAAAGTATTTTTTTCGTGTGTTTTCTGAACAAACGAGGATTGCATGAGTATTTTCAAGAGTTTGTGGGTTGTTTGCCTGCTGTTTCTAGGCGGATGCACTAGGCAATCGGAATTCTCGGTGGAGACTGTGCCGGAATACGACTCCTTATTCAACAGAGAAAACGGCTGGATCGGTTCTGATATTGCTTCCTCTATTCCCATAAACGGGAACAGGACGCTTTGGCTTTTCGGCGACACATGGATTGGCAAGATACGCGCGGGAAAGCGCGTTGACGCCACCATTGTAAACAACACCATAGCCATCCAGAAAGGGAACGTTCCCGCTAAGGCTGAATTGGAATTCTATTATCCTGTGAATAAAGGAAAGCCTTCTTCCTTTCTAACCCCGTCGGGAGATAAAGGATTTTTCTGGCTCTCCCACGGAGGGATTTTAACGAGAAAGGGCTTATTTCTTTTTATGAGCCGAGTCATCAAACTGCCCGGGGATGATTCTGTCTTCGGTTTCAAGTCCATGGGATTGACTATGGCCCGGATACAAAACCCGGAAGACTCCCCGTCACGATGGCGAATTACCCAACGTGTTGTCCCATGGGTAAAATTTTCACCTGATGGTACCGAGATCGTATTTGGACAACCTTTATTAAAAGTTGGCGGCATGATCTATGTTTACGGCCTGGAAACAAATGCGAAGGAGCACAACCGCTATCTATTACTGGCGCGGGTGCAAGAAGACCGCCTCGAAGATTTTGATGCGTGGAGATTTTATTCCGATGGAAAGTGGCAGACTGATTTTATGAAAGCTTCCCGCCTCGCGGATCACTTCGGCGCCGAATTCTCCGTATCCTATCAACCGGCTCTCCACAACTACGTGGCCATTTATACTGAAAACGGACTCTCCAAAAACATTATGTCACGATTCGCAGCCGCGCCGGAAGGACCATGGAGCAAACCACGTATAGTTTACAAGTGTCCGGAAATGGACTGGAACAGCCACTATTTCTGCTACGCAGCAAAGGGCCACCCAGAACTCTCGCTCCATAAAGACGAGCTTTTAGTTTCCTATGTCTGCAATGCGGATGATTTCTGGAAAATGGCCGCAGACACCAGGATTTACCGCCCTAAATTTATAAAAGTAAAATTCCGAAGTTAAAATACAATACTTCTAGTGTGCTGGCGCATAAATAGCTTTACATTTGGCCATTTATGATATGTTCTTTACACAATGAATGTTTCAGAACAACTGATTCTGACTCCTTGCGAACAGACTACTATCAATCGCTGGTCACAGGGAAAAAGTTTCCCTTTCCGCTTAATCCAGCGGGCACAGATTATTCAATTATCCGCACAGGGCATTTTCAATCACGATATTGCGACTCAACTGAATATTTCCCGTCCAACAGGGGGCTATGGGACGCTGATGACTAAATGACTATTTATCAACACCCTCCGGTTTTTTAGCCTTCTAAAATACTGCAAATCGATAAAAACATCACGACACTACGCTGTCGGGATGGTCTGCTATTCTATTGTTGTGGAATAGGAGGGGATTATGCCAAGACAAGCGAGAATAGACATACCCGGGCAGATGTATCATGTAATGTCCCGAGGCATAGAACGCGGCCAGATATTTATTGATGATGACGATTATGTCGATTTTGTCGAACGTGTAGGGGGATGGCTGAAAAAAGGCGGCGGAAAATGCCTTGCCTGGTGCCTGATCCCTAATCATTTCCATTTTTTGATCTTACGGGGGCTCCGGCCTCTTTCTGAAATAATGCACCACGTGTTGACCGGCTATGCGGTCAATTTTAACGGCAGGCACCGGCGCGCCGGTCACCTGTTCCAAAACCGGTATAAGGCGATAATATGCGATGCAGAAGAATATCTGTTGGAGCTCGTCCCGTACATACATCTCAACCCCCTGCGCGCGAATTTGGTCAAAAACCTTGAGGAACTTGAAGGGTATAAGTGGTGCGGCCATGCCGCCGCTGTAAAAGGAGTTCCGGACGAGGTGTTAGACAGGGATACCTTTCTTGAGCACTTCGGTAGCGATGAACACACGGCTGTTGTGAAGTACCAGGCGCTAATGGCGGAGAAGGCCGGGAAAGGCGCGCGGGTGAATCTTGACGGCGGCGGCCTGTTGCGAAGCCTGGGTGGAGCCGCGAAGGCGCTTATGATAAGGTCCGGAGAAAAGATTCTGTCTGATCCACGCATTCTTGGGGAAGGCGATTTTGTCGAGTCTGTACTGCGGGCCGCCGGTGAAGCTGACGAAAACGCTCCAAAAAGCCGGGCCGAGTTATTATCCGAAGTCGAGGGGCTTACCGGTATCCTGCGGGAAGATATCTTCAGGCGGGGCCACGATAGAGCGCCTGCGCGCGCGAGAGCGCTCTATTGTTACTTATGTAAAGAGAAAGCCGGCGTTACCGGCACAGAATTGATGCGTGAGCTGGGGATAAGTCAAAGCGGGGTTTCAAGAGCAATAGCGAAAGGACGAAAATTAGTCGAAAGCCAAAAGATAGTCATTTAGTCATCAGCGTCCCCTACATAGGCCTTTAGGCCCTTGTTCGTTCGATACGGGTGATGCACAATATTGCGAGACCTGCGCAACGTGGAGCCGGACTCGTATCATATGAAACGCCATAGCACCGATAAAAAGAAAACCGCGGCCAGGCTCATCGTTTCGGCTGAAAAGAATTTCAGCCTCTCCAATTATGCCGCGGCGATAGAAGATCTGAAAAAGGCTTATTCTCTGGATCCTGAGAACAGCCGCGCCATGGATCTGATCAAACGGGCGGAATGCACGCGCAACTGGGTTGATCGCCTGAAAAAACGGGCGGCGGATTTCACCCGACGCGGAGAACTCTTGCGCGCGTCCGCGCTGTATGAAGCGCTGCTGAGGATCAACCCCTTTCTGACCGGCGCACAAGCGCGATCGGCAAAGGTGCTGGCCGATCTTGAAAAGATCAATGCTTTCATCCGGGCCGGCGAAGAGGCGCTGCGAAGGGGGGATTGCAGTGCTGCGATCCTTCTTTGGGACAAGGTCCTTGAAATAGACCCGGATAACGCCGAGGCTGTCTACCTGATCAAAGAGGTTGAAAAGGGTACGGCGACGCCGGCAATGCCGCGCAGAACTGAGTATTTCTTGCGCTCCAGTTGTGAGCCGGCGCGTAACACATCTCCACCCACTGAAAAAACTGTCGCCAGGATCCCCAATGCCGTCGTTCCCGATACTTCCTTTTACATAGGTCAACGATATTTCCCCGCACTAGTAACGGGCTTATTACTCTTACTGCTCACCGCATGCCTTACTAATCCCGTTCAAATCTTTTCGTCTCCGTACATAGGCCCGGCGCTCTTTCTTTCTGCGATAATCCCTCTCACGGCATTTGTCCTGACCTCGTAAACCGCGTAAAGTAGTCCATATTTCGCCAAAATCCCTTTGAACTTATTCCCAAGGAAAGCGCAAATTTCTCGGCGGCGGTTACACATAGGCCCAAAACAGTTGCGAGCGTTTGCTTAAACAAAGTTCCCAAAGATATAATGTTGAAGTGACGCCATTGAGAGGATCAAGTGGACTCGTCCATATGCGGTATTCATCGATACCGTATAAAAACGCTCGTTTTATCGCCATAGCAAGCGCGATTTTTGTTTTTATTCTTTTTGCCGGGGCCGGTGTTTCTCGTTCAGCTGATTTAACCGCATCCGAAAATAAAAGCGCCGCTGATTTGTATTTTGGCAGTGACCGTGAAAAATTATTTGATACTTATGTCTCGTCCATGGCAGAGGGCCATATCTTGTCGAACCGAGGCATGGAGCGCCTGGGCACAACATGGGCGAAGGAACTGGCCCGGGCACGACGCCGCTTTTTAGAGGCCAGAACGACAGAAGACGTATATTACGCCTTGCTTTCGCTGAAAAACACTATTCATGACGCACATAGCGATCTGCGCGTGCCGGAGTCTCTGAACCCTCCAAATATAAGCCTCTATCTCCCATTCAACTTCACGTCATCTCATTCCACAAATGCTATTGATTTTATTGTAACCGAAAGCGCCTATCCTGAAATTAAAAAAGGATTTGTGCTGAAGAAGTATGCGGGCAAAGGCGCCCGCGAACTCATAAATGATTACATGGAATGGCATCGCAGCTCTTCCCCTGAGCTTCTGGAGATCGAAGCCGCCGAATGGCTGACCCGAAGCGATTCCAGCGGGCGCCCGTTGCCGGCAAAGGGAACGATTCCGTTAATTTTCATGGATCCGGTAAGCGGGAAGGAAATTTCAGTTGAATCCTCGTTTCAAAAAAAGAACAAATTAAATATCCGCACAGAACGAACATCCTGCCGGCAAATGCATTTTACGACGGACGATGATTATTCCGACACGAAACCTGTTTTTTCGGGACTCAATTACGACCTGTATGCCGACACGGCTTCCAAAACGCTGATCCTTCGGTATTTCTCATTTTTATACGATTTTGACGACAGGGAGATATGGAATAATGCGGCCTGTCTCTCTTATAAGCCGGAGCCGGTCGCGGATGACGGTTTACCGCTCAGTTACTGGCTAAAAAGACAAGACGCAGCCAAGCTTTCCGAATTTTTAAAATCCGTTGTCGGCTATGACAGGATACTGATCGATCTGCGTGAAAACCGCGGTGGCGCCATAAACGAGGATCTCCTGTCTTTAATGGCGGGAAAACCTTTCAAAACCACATACAGGACTATGGTATTCACCTCGCTGTTCCGCAGGGATGCATCTTTTCGAAAAAAAATCATGCGCGGACTTTCACCCGCTATGGAGAACCGGATAACGGAAGAATTTAAACGCGGCGCCAAAGAGTCCTCGCCTTTCGCTTTTTCCTGTTTATCCGGCGAATGTGTGGAGGAAATTCACCAAAAAGCGGCGTCCCCGGCGTTAAACTTCAAATATTATCTGTTGACGGGGCCGCGCTGTGTAAGTTCCTGCGATCAATTTGCCGCAATATTCACAGATAACGGCATTGGAACGCAACTGGGCTTGCCCACCCGGGGGGCTTCCGCTCCTTTCCGAACGCCATATGATTTTACTCTCGCAAACGGCGATCATTTTTCCATAACATTCAACTCGGGCATCACATACAGGCCGAATGGCGAACCTCTTGAGGGCAATCCACCGACGCCCGGTAACCCGGTTTATCCTCGCGAAAACTATTTAAGAAAAATTCTCGACTCTCTATAAATTAAGAGCCTGCAGAAGTCTTGACGTTACCCTTGCTGAGATTTATGTTGGACAATTAAATCCGTATAGGATAGAATAATTCAAAGGGTTCGGAGCATGCTGCTGCGCTCCGGAGGAGAGGGATGGTCGGGCCGCCATCACCGGTTAAACCACCGGGTGGCGGCTGTTTCATTTTGCACGTTTAACCCATTGCCGTCTGCCAGCGCTTGGATTATTTACCTTCGCTCCAAAGCGCCCGGCCGGCGCGGACATTAATTACGCAGGGCTCAACAAGGGGGAACCGCTATGCGCATAACATTCAAGTTGATCGTTTCACTCATAATGGTGGTGGTGTTCGTGGCCATCGTATCGGCCTGGTTCAATGTGAGGCAGGAAGAGGTTAAGCTTTATGAAGACGTCCTGTCCCGCTCCGCCCTGCTGGCTGAAACTTTCAAGGAAAGCATCCGAAACAATCTGACGGCAAAGAACTACACCAGCATGCAAAGGCTTGCCGATAAGTTCCAGTCCCAGAAGCAATTGGAAGGCGTCGCCGTCTACGACTCTGCCGGAATCCGCATTGTAAGCTCATCGGCTCTGACCCCGGTTCTGGCCGTGAACAAGGAAGCCGTGGAAACCCTGCTGAAAAACGGGCAGGATGAACCCGTTACATATCCCATGGCGGATAAAAAGATGTTTCTCTACCCGCTTTCTGTCGCGCTTGAAGGCGGGGAGAGGGCGCGCATCATCCTATTCACCAACGTGTCATACATAGACTACGACCTTTTTAAGATCTGGAAACGCACATTAATAAGGCTGCTGGCGCAGATGATCCTCATCTCCCTGGTGACCCTGCTTATAATAAGGTGGAACCTGGTCGATCCCATTATCCAGATGGCCGAATGGATGAAGAATCTGCGCATAGGCGACGCCCATGGACACGTTCCGCCGATCAAGGGGGATATTTTCGCGCCTATAGCGCATGAAGCCACAACTCTGGCCACGAACCTGCAGGCGGCCAGGCGGGCGGCCCAGAACGAGGCCAGGCTGCGCCAGAAAGGTGAATCCCTCTGGACCCCGGAACGGCTTAAAGAGCATATAAAAGCGAAAATGGACGGGCGGCAGCTGTTCGTGGTTTCCAACCGCGAGCCGTATATGCATATAAAAGAAGGCAAAGAAATTCGCACTATTATCCCGGCCGGCGGTCTTGTGACCGCGCTTGACCCCATACTGAAAGCCGCGGGCGGCACCTGGGTGGCTCATGGCAGCGGCGAGGCCGATTTTGAGGTCACGGACGATAAAAACCGTATAAAGGTGCCGCCGGAAGAGCCGGCCTACACCCTGCGCCGTGTTCCGCTCAGTAAAGAGGAAGAAGACGGCTACTACTACGGCTTCGCCAACGAAGGGATCTGGCCGCTCTGCCATATAGCGCATATCCGGCCCATCTTCAGAAAAGAAGACTGGAAATATTATTACGAGGTGAATCAAAAATTCGCTCAAACCGTGCTTGAGGAAATAGAAGCTGTAAAAGAACCCTGCGTCCTGATACAGGATTATCACTTTACATTGCTGCCCGGTATGATAAAGGCGGCGCGGCCCGACGCGCGCGTGGCCGTGTTCTGGCATATCCCCTGGCCGAACCCGGAAACCTTCGGCATCTGCCCGTGGCAGAAGGAATTGATCATGGGGCTGCTGGGCGCGGATCTTATCGGCTTCCAGACACAGTTCTACTGCAATAATTTCCTGGATACCGTGGATCGCACCATGGAGTCCCGCATAAACTGGGAACATTTCTCGGTACAGAAAGAAGGCCATATAACCATGGTAAAGCCTTTCCCTATAAGCGTGGATTTTCAGCAGCCGGAGAGGGACGCGAAGGCGCTGTCGCAGAAGCCGGATCCTGCCACGGTGCTGAAAGAACTCGGTATAAAAGCGGAAAAGATAGGGGTAGGCGTGGATCGTATAGACTATACCAAGGGTATGCTGGAAAGGGTGAAAGCCGTGGAGCGGTTCCTGGAGAAATACCCGGGGTACGTGAAAA
Organism: Elusimicrobia bacterium GWA2_56_46; assembly: GCA_001799575.1. GTDB lineage: Bacteria > Elusimicrobiota > Elusimicrobia > Elusimicrobiales > UBA9959 > YA12-FULL-51-18. Next base: position 51,535 of record MGTT01000021.1, on the reverse strand, counting down.
AATTCTCCTTCATCCAGTTGGGCGCGCCCAGCCGCACACACATTCCGCAGTACCATAAATTCCTGGCCGAATTGCACGCCGAGGTGGACAGGATAAACTGGAAATTCAAGGCCAAGGACTGGAAGGCGATAGTATTCCTGGAAAAACACCACGACCACAAAGAGATAACAAAGTTCTATAAGATAGCCGACGTCTGCATGGTCACCTCGCTGCATGACGGAATGAACCTGGTGGCCAAGGAATTCGTGGCCGCAAGCGACGATCACCGCGGCGTGCTGATACTCAGCCGCTTCGCCGGAGCCTCGCGAGAACTGCAGGACGCGCTGATAGTCAACCCATACGATATAGAACAGATGGCCGACGCCATCTATTATTCGCTCACCATGCCTAAAACGGAGGTCGAGGACCGGATGACCCGCATGCGGCAGGACATTCACGAGAACAACATCTACAAATGGGCGGCTAACCTGACCGAGGAGCTGATGAAATTGCGGATGGACGATTTTAAGCTGACGAGCGTATAGAATGAAGCTTTTCTGGAAGAACACCGACGAGGTTTCAAACCGTCTTGCGTCCGCGCCTGGACTGCTGGTGACGCTGGATTTCGACGGTACATTGGCCGCGCTGGCGGAGACCCCCGGCCAGGCCCGGCTGAGACCCGAGTTCAAGACCGCTCTGACGGCATTGTCGGCATTGCATGGTGTTTCCGTGTTCATACTGAGCGGCAGAGCCCTTAAAAGCGTGCGCAAACTGGTCGGTTTGAAAAATCTTTACTATGGCGGCAATCATGGCATAGAAATAAAAGGCCCCGGATTTGCCTGGCGCGATACAAGAGCGGCTAAACTACGGGATCTGATAGCCAAAACAGCCGCCGAGATTCAGGAACGGTTCCCGCCCGGTACGGGCGTGCTGGTGGAGAACAAAATGTTCTCGGCCAGCGTTCATTATCGCAATCTCAAGGCGGCATATAAACGCGGGTTCTTCAGCGGAATGAAAGCCCTGGCAGCGGCACAGAACGGATCGTTGTATTGGCGCAACGGCCATAAAGTGTTCGAACTCCTTCCTAAGGGAGCAACCCACAAAGGCAGCGCATTGAACAGGCTGGCGAAGAAGCTGGGGAACCCGTTAGGCGTGGCCGTGGGCGACGACCTTACGGACGAGGACATGTTTAACACGCTCGCGAAGAGGGGAATAACAATACGGGTCGGCCGCAAGGCGGGATCCCGGGCCGGATATTTTCTGTCGGGCCAGGCGGAAGTGCTGCGCCTGCTGCGCTTTATAATTTCCGCCAGGCGCTGGGACATCAAGTGGAGAAAATAATTATGGAGCCATTCAAATTCTGCACGCGGCTGACGCTTACCGAAGTCACCGGGCGCAAGGCTTTTAACATAACGGAACTGCTTGAGGGAATCAAAGCGGCAGACGACGCCGTTATCTACCATCACACGCACCGTTTCATAAAGCAGTCCCACCACCTGGTGCCGGAAGGCGCGAACGATTTCGCGTACTGGGTCGCTAACACTGTGCAGGCGGATCGGCTTGGCGAAGAACTGACATCCATTGATATCGTGCAATATCATTCTCTGGCGAATATCCGGGACGCGTTCGTAAAAATGCTGGAGAAGCATATCGCGGAGAATCCCGAACCGATGCGCACAGTAACCCCCGGCCGTGAATTCCATTTTATGCGCGCGATACGGTTCTCGCTGCCAACCGACTGCGCCGCCACGGATTATGCAAGTTTTATACAATGCCTGCGCAAGGTCAGCGTTTCCAGCCTGTATCTGCATGTCTTTGAGGCCCGTCTGCGCCCGCCTTACGGCGTGGACGACTTTTCACACTGGTTTAAGACTAACTTTAACGATGACATTATAGGCAAGGAAATCTCCCGCCTTGATCCATACTCATATACTCTTGAAGGCCTGAGGCAAAGAATAATCCGCATAATGGAGCATCGCCTCGCGGAGGTGTCCCGTGCCTAAAATAGACGAATACGCTGCGGCTGCCGGCGACACCGCTATAGAAGAGTTGAAAACCATCTCCGCCAAACTGAGAAATAAAACTATCCTGAACGTAAATTCCACCGCCGTCGGCGGAGGCGTAGCCGAGATCCTCAGCCGTATGCTTCCCATGATGACTGAATTAGGGATAAAACCCCGCTGGGAACTTATCAAAGGCGGGGAGGATTTTTACGCGGTAACCAAGAAATTCCACAACGCCCTGCACGGAACGCCGCAGAAACTTACCGCCGCCGACTTCCAGCTCTACCGTGACACGCTCAAGACGAATATGGAGTCCGTGAATCTGGACGCCGACATTGCCCTGATACATGATCCGCAGCCCGCCGGGCTTATCGAGAAAAAACCAGCGGGAGCCAAATGGATATGGCGCTGCCATATAGACCTGTCCAACCGCCAGCGGGATGTCTGGGATTTCCTGCGCGGATACGTCTCGCGCTATGACGCCGCCGTGATCTCCGCGCCGTCCTTCTCGCAGGAGCTGCCTGTTAAACAGTTTCAGGTGCCGCCGTCCATAGACCCGCTGGCCGATAAGAACAGGGAATTAACGGATACCGAGATCTCGGATATAATGAAGCGGCTGGAAATCCCCGCAGATAAGCCGCTTATAACCCAGGTCTCGCGCTTTGACCGGCTTAAGGATCCGCTGGGCGTGATAGAAGCCTTCAAAAAAATACAGCCTTATGTTACAGCGCGGCTGCTGTTGGTAGGCGGCAGCGCCGATGACGACCCGGAAGGCGCCCAGGTATTGGCGGAAGCCCGAGCGGCGGCCGAAGGCACCCCGGATATAATAGTCCTCTGTCTGCCCCCGACCAGCAACGTTGAGATAAACGCCATACAGCGAGCCTCCTCCATAATCCTGCAGAAATCCCTCAAGGAAGGCTTCGGGTTAACCGTTTCCGAGGCATTGTGGAAAGCCAAGCCGGTAATAGCGGGCGCGGTCGGCGGCATACCGCTGCAAATAACCCATAAATACTCCGGCATCCTTACCCGCACCATAGAGGGCACGGCCTACTGGATGAAGCGGCTGCTGCACGAACCCGCTTACGCCAGGAAACTGGGAGAGAACGGCCGAGAACACGTGCGACAGAACTTCCTGCTGACCCGCCACCTGCGGGACTATCTGCTGCTGGCGCTATACCTGGAAAGCGGCGGCCGGGACTTCATCCATTTGTGATCTCATCGACTTGGCTGGCGGTTATAAATTCTTCCGGGCCTTTTCCGTTTTGCTATTATATTTGCGATGGATGAAAAAATATTGGTGGTCGAAGACGAAAAAGATATAGCCAGAATGCTGGACTATAACCTTAAGAAAGAAGGTTACCGCACCGTGCTTGCGTACGAGGGCGCGTCAGCCCCCCTGTTGGCGGCGAAAGAGCGTCCGCGCCTTATAATCCTGGATCTGATGCTGCCCGGTTTGGACGGTTTGGAAGTTTGCCGCCGGATCAAGTTCGACGCTAAAACCGCTTCAATACCCATAATAATGCTTACCGCCAGAAGCGAAGAGTCGGACAAGCTGGTGGGCCTTGAGCTGGGCGCCGACGACTACGTGACCAAGCCTTTCAGCGTGAAGGAACTGCTCGCCCGCGTAAAAGCCGTGCTGCGCCGCGCAGCCGCCGCGGCCGAAACTCCGGAAATCTACCGGGCCGGGGATCTGGAACTGGACTGCTCACGGGTACTGGCGCTGGTCAGGGGCAAACCGCTGGAGCTAACCGCCCGAGAATTCGAGTTGCTGAAAGCCTTAATGGCGGCCGGGGGGAAAATGCTTTCGCGCGAAACCATTCTTGACAAAGTCTGGGGCATGGACGCCGCACTGGAAGTGGAGACCCGTACGGTGGACGTGCATATCGGAACGCTGCGCAAAAAGTTGAAAGCTGAGGGCAAGCGCATCGTAACCGTTAAAAACTATGGCTACCGTTTCGAGAAATAATGATGCCCGGTATCTTTAAAACTTTCAAATTCCGCCTTTTCCTTTCATATCTGGCGCTTTCCGCGGGCGTGCTTGGCGCGGCTTTCTTCCTGGTATACCAACGCCTGGAAAGGACCGAGGTTTCAGCCTTAAGATCCAAGCTCTCGGACGAGGCGGCCCTGGTTTCGGCGCAGCTCCGTTCCTCGGACATCGCTTCCCCGGAGATCAACACGCTGGCGCATTCCCTGGGTTTAAAAGTGCGTTCCAGGCTGACAATAATAGGCGCGGACGGCCGTGTGCTGGCGGATTCGGAATTGGACTCCGCCTCCGTCAAAGGAATGGAAAACCACGCGGATCGTCCCGAGGTGGCTGCGGCCCTGGAGGGAGAGGCCGCTTACGAGCTGCGCCGCTCGGCCACGCTTGGCACGGTAATGCTTTACGCCGCCTACCCGGTGCGCTTCGCCGGCCGTACCGGGGCTGTCGTGCGCCTGGCTGTACCAGCCTCCCAGCTTGAGTCCTTGCGGACTCTGCTTAAAAAAACGTTGTTGGCCGCGCTGGCTCTGGCGCTGCTGCTCTCTCTTTTTTTGAGCATGGCGGTTTCGGCCGGCTTTTCACGGCCCTTTGAGAAGATCGTGTATGGTTCGAAGAAATTCGCCGCGGGGGATTTTTCGTACCGGATACAGAAAGACTTTCACGGAGAGATGGGCAGACTGGCCGAAACACTGAATTCAATGTCCGCCGCCATACAGGAGTATCTGCGGCGGGTTGAAACCCAATCACAACAGTTGTCCGCGGCTTTCGGCAACATGGCCGAAGGGGTTCTTGTAACGGGGCCTGACGCCAGGGTGACCGCGCTTAATCCGGCCATGGAGCGTATATTCAGCGTCAAAACCGAGGCCTCCGTATCGAGGCCGCTGCTGGAAGTCATCCCTAACGCAAGGCTGAGTAAAATATGCGCCCGCGTCCTTTCAGAAGGAAAGCCGGTTTCCGAGGAGATGGAACTCTCCACTCCCGTCCGCGGAATTTTCAGCGTGACCGCTTCGCCGGTATTTGAAAACGGCGGAGTGTCCGGCTGTCTTATGGTCGTACACGATATCACCGAAGTGCGGCGCCTGGAGGCCAAGCGCAGAGATTTTGTGGCTAACGTTTCCCATGAACTAAAAACCCCGCTCACCGCCATCCGCGGCTACGTGGAAACGCTGCTGGGGGGAGCGGTGGACGACAGGAAACATACGATAGAGTTTCTCGGCGTAATTCATGCCCAGGCGGAACGGCTGGATAATATAGTCAGCGATCTGCTGAAACTTTCCTCACTGGAATCTTCCGCGGTAGAGATAAGAAAGGGAAACATAGAGCTGAAAGATCTGGCCGATTCCCTTATAGCCGGCCTGGCCTCCGTCTTTAAGTCTAAAAATGCCGTCATCTCAAATATGATACCGCCCGGCCTTATCGTCAGGGCTGATCCGGAGAAGCTGGGACAGGTTTTCATAAATCTGCTGGACAATGCCGTTAAATTTTCTCCGGGGAACGCGCAAGTGGAACTTTCCGCGCAGGAACCGCGCGGGAACGTAAAAGTTCTGATAAAGGACAACGGCATAGGCATACCTCAAAACCAGCTTGGCCGTATTTTTGAGCGTTTCTACCGCGTAGACAAAGCCCGTTCACGCGAAATGGGCGGAACGGGCCTCGGTCTTTCTATAGTGAAACACGTGGTGGAATTACACGGCGGTTCCGTCGGGGCGGAAAGCGCGGAAGGCCGGGGCTCCACTTTCTGGTTCACGATACCAAAATAATTTTACCGGCATTTTACACCTCCTTCACGCCGGCTTTAACCGCTTTTTTTAAACTTTAGCTATGAAAGCCAGGGAAGCCGCCCAGGCCGTTCCAAAAAGGAGAAAACAATGAAAAAACTGCTGATCGCTGTTTTGGTTTTAAATCTGTCCGCCCCGCTCTTCGCGGAGAAGGTGGTGCTGGAGGGCTCCACTACCGTGCTGCCCATAGCCCAGAAAGCGGCCGAGGTCTTTATGAAGAACAATCCGTCCGCGGATCTCTCGGTACGCGGCGGCGGTTCCGGAGTAGGCATTGCCTCCATCATAGACGGAACCTGCGACATAGCCGACGCGTCCCGCGCCATAAAGCCGGCAGAGCTTGAAAAAGCCGCCAAGCGCGGCCGTGATCTTAAAGCGCACGTGATCGCCATGGACGGCATAACGCACATAGTCCATCCGTCCAACACCATAACAAACCTCAGCCGCGCGCAGATAAAGGAGATCTATACCAGCCGCGCCGCCAACTGGAAGAAGTTCGGCGGACCGGATCTTAAAATAGTAGTGATCTCGCGCGACAGCGCCAGCGGCACTTTCGAGGCTTTCAGTGAAATAGTGCTGGATAAGAAAAAAGTGCGTCCTGACGCTATAATGCAGGCCTCCAACCAGGGTATAGCTTCCATAGTGTCGCGCACGCCGGGCGCTATCGGATACGTCGGCCTGGGCTATATAAGCCCGTCGGTAAAAATTTTATCAGTGGACGGCGTCATGCCTGACAAGGAAGCCGTGCTTAAAAATAAGTATCCCATAAGCAGGCCGCTGTTTATGTATACCAACGGCACGCCCGGAGGAACGATAAAAAAGTTCATAGATTTCGTAAAGAGTCCCGAGGGACAGAAGATAGTGAGTGAAGAAGGTTTCATCGGCCTTAATCCTAAGCAGTAAAGAGGAAAGTGTAAAGAGTGAAGAGTACCGGGCGATGAATAAGAAAAAAGAACTGGCGATAAAATATCTGTTCACGGCGCTGGCTTTCGCGTCGCTGGTATTCCTTATCGGTATCGTGCTGGTGCTTTTTAAAGAAGCCCTGCCGATATTCACCAAGGTGAGCCCGGGCGCTTTCCTGTTCGGAGAAAGCTGGTATCCCACCGCGGAGCCGCCGGAATTCGGCATCCTGCCGCTTATCCTGGCTTCGCTGTGGGTTACGGCGGGGGCGCTGGTGATCTGTGTGCCGCTCGGGGTGGGCAGCGCCCTTTATCTGCACGAACTGGCCGGACCGCGCCAGCGCGCCGTGCTTAAGCCGGTGATAGAGATCCTGGCTTCGGTGCCGTCGATAATCTACGGTTTTTTCGGCATGGTCATACTGGCGCCATTGTTGCAGAATTCCTTCGATCTGCCCATCGGCCTTTGCGTGCTTACGACCGGCATCATACTCGGGGTTATGGCTGCGCCGACCGTGGCAAGCATCTCTGAAGACGCGCTGAGCTACGTGCCCAGATCTTTCAGAGAGGCGTCTTTCGCCGTAGGAGCCGACCGCTGGCAAACCCTGACAAAGGTGATAATTCCGGCGGCGGGGTCCGGAATTTCCACCGCTATAATACTCGGCATGAGCCGGGCCATAGGCGAGACCATGACCGTGCTGATGGTGGCGGGCGGTTCCGCCGTGATCCCGCGCTCGATATTCGACCCCGTGCGCCCGATGACCGCCGCCATAGCCGCCGAAATGGGGGAAGCGCCCGTTGGCAGCGACCATTACCACGCGCTGTTCGCCATAGCGCTTATACTTTTTCTTATAACTTTTGTTTTTAACATAGCGGCTGAATTTATAAGCCGCAGGTTCAGATTGAAATTGGGGCTTTCAAGGTAATGAAAAAACGGAATATAATCCAAAAGCTGGGTTTTTCGGCTTTGTTCGCCTGCATGGCGGCGAATATCCTGTTTTTGGGAACCATAATATTCTTCATAGCCGCGCGCGGGCTCGGCGCCATAAACTGGGAATTCCTTACCCAGGCCCCGCGCGATTCCATGACGGCCGGCGGAGTGGCGCCGGCCATCGTCGGCACGTTTTATCTCACCTCGGGGGCGGTGCTCTTCGCGCTGCCGCTGGGCGTAGCCTGCGCTGTATATCTCACCGAGTATTCCCCGAAGGGCTGGATAGTGAACCTTCTGCGCATCAGTATCAACAACCTGGCGGGGGTTCCTTCCGTGGTGTTCGGGCTATTCGGCCTGACGGTGTTCGTGAAATACGCGGGCTTCGGAGTTTCGATACTGTCCGGCTCGCTCACACTGGGGATACTGGCGCTGCCGGTGATAATTTCCGCTTCGCAGGAAGCCTTGACGGCGGTGCCGCAATCCACCAGGGAAGCGTCTCTGGCCCTCGGCGCCACTCAATGGGAAACTATACGCAGGGTGGTGCTGCCGGCCGCGCTGCCGGGCATACTGACCGGCGTGATCCTGAGCGTGGGCAGGGTGGCCGGAGAAACAGCGCCCATACTTTTCACGGCGGCCGCTTTTTATCTTAAAGGTTACCCGCATTCCGTATTCTCCGAAGTGATGGCGCTGCCTTACCACATATACGCGCTTATGACGGAGGGAACACACCCTGAGATCCAGACGCGCATCGCTTACGGCTCAAGCCTGTTGCTGCTCGCGCTGGTCCTGTCGGTATCGATGCTGGCCATATTCATCAGGGCCCGCCAAAGGAAAACATATCATGCATAACCTCCATCCTTCGCCGGCGCAAGGCCAGATAGGTCTTAATATTAATCCGATGGGTGAGGCGGACTCGTCCGACGGAAAGCCCAAGATAAGCGCCCGCGGCGTGAACTTCTATTACGGTTCAAAGCGCGCGCTGAATAATATAAACATAGATTTTACTCCGCGCCGCGTTACGGCCATTATCGGCCCGTCCGGCTGCGGCAAGTCCACTTTCATACGCCTGCTTAACCGTATGCACGAGCTTGTGCCCGGCAGCCGCCTTGAGGGGGAGATCCTGCTGGATGGGCTGGATATTCTTGCTCAGGCCTGCGACGCGGCGGAACTGCGCAAGCGCGTGGGCATGGTTTTTCAGAAACCGAATCCGTTCCCCAAGAGCGTTTTTGAGAATGTCGCCTACGGTTTGGAAGTGAACGGCGTCACGGACAGGAATCTTATAGAAGAGAAAGTCGTGGATTCCCTTAAAAAAGCGGCCCTTTGGGAAGAAATAAAAGACCGGCTTAAGGACAGCGCTCTGGGTCTTTCGGGGGGGCAGCAGCAGCGCCTCTGCATAGCCAGGTGCCTGGCGGTTTCGCCGGAAGTGATACTTTTTGACGAACCATGCGCCAGCCTCGACCCGATCTCCACGGCCAAGATAGAAGAACTGATACTCGCGCTGAAAAAGGAATATACTATCGTTATAGTGACGCACAATATGCAGCAGGCCGCGCGCGTTTCCGACCAGACCGCTTTTTTTCTGATGGGAGACCTTATAGAGACAGGCAGGACGGACCGGATCTTCAAGGCCCCTCGCGACAAACGCACGGAAGACTACATCACAGGCCGATTCGGCTAAACCAAGCGGAGGAACCATGCAAAGGCACTTTGACGAAGAACTGCGACAGTTAAAGGACGACATCCTCAGGATGGGGGCGCTGGCGCAGGAGTCTATCGTAAACTCCGTCGATGCCCTGAAGAACCGTGACAAGGCCGCGGCCCGGAAAGTCATAGACTCGGATGTGGAAATGGACAGGCTGGAGCTGGTCATTGACGATAAGTGCCTGGAGCTGATAGCGCTGCATCAGCCGATGGCAAGGGATCTGCGCTTCATCACCACCGCCATAAAACTGAACGCGGAACTTGAACGCATCGGCGATCTGGCCGTTGACGTGGCGCAGCGCGCCCTGGATATTTCGGACAAGCCGCTCCTGAAGCCTCTTGTGGACATTCCGCGCCTGGCTGAAATAGCCAAGCGCATGACGGCCGACGCGATAGAATCGTTCATAAAAAGCGACACCGAACTCGCTAAAAAAGTGGTGCTTTCCGATTCCGAAGCCGACACGCTGAAACGCGGCGTTGAAAAAGAGCTGATCCACGACTATATGATGAAAGACGGCTCCACATCCGACAGGGCCGTGCCGTTGTTGCTGGCCGCAAGGCATCTTGAGCGCGTTTGTGACCACGCTGTCAGCATGGCCGAAGACATAATTTACATGGTTTCAGCCGTAGTGGTGCGCCATCATCCCGAAGAACTGAAATAAGTTCATGGCAAGCGCCAATGCGCGCTGAGGATATAATGAAAAAAATACTTTTCCTCTGTACCGGCAACTCCTGCCGAAGCCAGATGGCGGAAGGCTGGGCCCGGCATTTGCACGGAGATAAGCTGGAAGCGTATTCGGCCGGAATCAACCCGCACGGCATCCATCCGCTCACTTTGCAGGTTATGAAAGAAGCCGGCGTCGATATCTCAGCTCAAAGTTCAAAACATATCCGGGTGGTGAAGGACATCGATTTTGATTATGTCATTACTCTTTGCGACAGCGCGCGCGAGAGCTGCCCGCTTTTCCCGGGAAAGATCAGGATACTGCACTACGACTTTGAAGACCCCGCCGCGGCGCATGGAAGCGATTCCGAAGTGATTTCAGCTTTCCGGCGGGTACGCGACCAGATACGCGATTTTACAGGGACTTTGCCGGCGCTTCTCAACATTAAGAAACCATAAACGCCCTCCGGATTGAGGGGACGTTGCTTAAACACTTAAATCCCACCGGCAGTTATACAGCGGCACCCGCCAATTGAAAGTGTATAATATTCAAATGAAAGCCAATGCATAGTAATAGCCTCGATAGATATGACGATGCCGTTTTTGCTTATCAGTATGAGTACTCTGAGGGCACACAGTCCCGGCATGTATGAACATTCGCATAAAGAGCATTTGCCTTTTGACGTCTGTGATAACCTTGCAAGCCTGCGCCAGCTTTATGCGCTCGTCGCCGAAGTTCTGGAAGGACTGCAGCGGAGAAGTCGGCCATCCCTGTTACCACGCCGTGGTGGCCGGCTCAAAAGCTCAGAACCTCTTCGCCGCGGTTGCCGCCGCCGGAGTAGAAACCGACGTATATAAGGAGATACGGACATTTTCGCTCTTGGGAACCACATGCTCGAAAACAAGCGCCGGGTATACATGTTCGATGAGATACCACAAGGCCGACGGCAGCGGGCTTTCTCCAGTGGTCGAGATTCAGGATATGGCCGGTAAATCCGGGGCGATATATGAAGCCCTTGCCGATGCCGGCGCCCCGGCAGACTGCTCCGCGGATTCCTGTGTTATCAAGGCGGTCAGCATAGGTTGTCGTAATACTCCTCCGGAATGCCGGTTATCCAGAATCTCCGCCATGGAGGTGGCCTGGTAGGCCGAGGCTGGCGTCCCGCCTTGGACATCCCCCACGTACTACTTTTTATATAATAGATGCAGGAGAATATTTTCCGCGGGCATTTCTTCAACAGCTTGAAACCTGGTTTATGGTTAAAGGAGTATGTATGACCGATTCCGGACCGATAGTCGTGTATGAAACCCCGGATCCCACGGAAGCCGAGTGCGTCCGGCAGGCATTGGAATCCGAAGACATATTCTGCCGGTTACTGCATACCAACGCCAACAAGATGATCGCCTTGGGAATGTCCCTTGGAATCCAAATCGTAGTCCCATCCGAGCAAGCCGCCAGAGCCGGACAAATTATAAAGGAATTTATTAACTCCAGATAACCGCCGGCGGGCATCAGGGAGATCCCATATGGGAAAGAATGTTACGCACTACGAAGGAAGTGAGGCGGCGGGCGGCGGCTCTCACCGGCCTTTCTCCCGTTTTTTGTCCGAGATTCCGGAGGAGATGTTCATTATTCCGGCCCTGCTTTTCGGATTATTATTCGCTTTCGGCTCGCGGTGGCTGGCGAAAAAGATACTTCCGGAGATCGGCTCGGGGAACGGCGCCCTGGACAGGGACTTCTCTTCGGAGCTCGGCATTACGGACGGCCGGCTGTCGGGGATGCCGGTAAAATATAAATGGATACCCGAGGCGAGGCGGAAGCATCCGGCTTCTTTGGATATTGAATTTACGGTCGCGAACCCGCGCAACGCGCGCCTGTACGTCCACAAGGAGGGATCTTTCAGCAGGCCGCTGGCGTCTTTGCCGCCGGAAATAACCGCCCCGCCCCTCATGGACTCGCGCGGCTTCGTTTTGCGGCTGGAGCCCCGGGACGCGCTGACCGACGACGCCCTCAACAAACTGGACGAGGCCATGGCTCCTTTCTGCGACGCGGGATTGTATGAGGCCAGGCTCGCGGGAGACAAATTCTTTTTCAGCGTTATCCGCGGCGAGACCTATGAAATAGCCGAGGCCAAACCGCTGCTGGCGCGCGGCGCAAAAGCCGCCGCCCTCTTCGAAGCTCCTCCCGACACCGGGCCGGAGCGTGCCGGTTTAGAAAAAATTTGAGGAACCATGCTTAAAAACGGGGAATACGGACAATTATTTTTCATGCGCGTGGACATGATAAACAGCGAACAGGTCATGGCCGCCATAAGCCCCGAACAGTACCGCAAGCTCAACGGCATCTATACCAACACCGTGGTGGAAGAGGTGAAGCAATGGGGCGGGATCACGGGCTCCTGGCAGGGGGACGGCGCAGTGGCTTTCCTGGGCACCACGGGGGACGAGGACGACCTTATGCGTTCCGGAGAGGCGATGTCCCGCACCATCCTGGACCGGCTGCGCGCCGCGCTGCCGGAACGGCGCTTCAGGATGGGGGCCGCCTCCTCTCCCGCGCGCTTCTGGACGGACGTGGGCAGGCTTATCAAAAGTTCGGGGGTGATACTCGCGGCCAGGCTGGAAAATGAAGCCCGCAACGTGGCCAGCGGCTCGGTGCTGGTCATCCCGGCCGAAGTTTACGACGTGCTGGACGATTCCGTAAAGGAACTTTACGTTCCGGCCGGCATCCTGCTGGGCAGCGTGGAGGCTTACGCCTACATCCCGTACGGAGCGGGAGAACTCCGCAGGAGCCGCGCGGCCGCCCCCGCCGCCCGCGCCAAGTCCAACATTCTTTTTTTCGATCTTTTTGACCCGGAATGGGTGTTCAGGGGCTCCACCGAACTTTATACGGCGCTGACCATCCATCCGGTGGAGGGTATGCGGAATAATTTTTCGGTCTCGCGGCATAAGGGATGGCTGGAGGCCCGCCGCGGTGAAATGCCCCTGGCCGCCCCCGTTTATTCCAAAGAAGGCCCCGCCCCGGACAAATTCACCGTTTATCACGCCCAGGCCGAGGGCGAGGAAGAGATCCAGGCGGCCTGTTTTTACAAAAACGGGGTTTTCGCGCTGGCGGACCGCTCCTGGCGCGAGCGATACGGGGGGAGGGACATCTTCCGGCCCGAAGACGCGGCCGGCTTCATAAAATCAGCGCTGAACTTCGCCGCGGCTTATTACGGGGACTGCCTGGATTACTCCGGGAGAGTGATGATGATGCTGCATATCGTCAATATCGCCGGACGCAGGCGGGAAAGCTCCGCCGGGGAACAGCGGCCTTTCGCCTACCAGCATGATCTCTGCGCGACCGTCAATTCCACGGCCCGCGACCTGGGCGCGGGGACGGCCGGGGAATTTCTTTACAATCAGCTCATAAAACAATCGGAGATGTGAATTACATGGAAATACTCATAACCAACGACGACGGGATCTATTCGGAAGGCATCTTTGCGCTTTACGATTCCCTGCGGAAAGCCGGCAATGTGACCGTGGTGGCGCCGGACACCCAGCGCAGCGCCGTGGGGCACGCGATAACCCTGACCGATCCCCTGCGGGTGACCGAGGCCAGGCGGCGCGGGAAATTCTTCGGCTACGCCACGAGCGGCACTCCGGCCGACTGCGTCAAACTGGCCATCCGCGCCCTCATGAAGAAGAAGCCGGATCTCGTCTTTTCGGGGATCAACCTGGGGGCGAACATGGGTTATAACGTTCTCTATTCCGGCACCGTCTCCGGGGCGACCGAGGGCGCCCTGTTCGGCATACCGTCCATCGCCGTTTCCCTGGACACTTTTATAAAACCCGACTTCCGCTGCGCCGCCGCTTTCGCCGTGAAACTGGCCTCCTCCGCCGCCAGGAACCGCCTGCCGGCCGGGACGCTGCTGAACGTCAATATCCCCGCCGTCCCCGCCGGCCGGATAAAGGGCGTCAGCGTCACCCGCCAGAGCCGCACTCTTTTCAGCGACCGCTTCGACAAGCGCACGGATCCGCACGGCCAGACCTATTACTGGCTTACCGGCTCGCTGAACCAGAAAGACGCTTCACCCGACAGCGACCTTACCGCCGTAAGCCGGAACCGGATCTCGGTAACGCCCCTGCAGTTCGATCTCACCGATTACAAATTCGTGACCGAACTGGAAAACTGGAAATTCTGAAATGAACAGAACAGTGATCTTGCCGCTCCTACTGACGCTGGCCGTTTGCCGGGCGGACGCCGCGGGCGAAGAGGCCCCGGCCCTCTCAACACAACCCGCCGTAACCGCCGAACTCATTCCCGGACAACAGCCCGGACACGCGGCGGGAATACTCAGCGCCCTGAAACACCTTTCGATCCTCCTCAATAAAGCCTCGCTCGTGGATCAGAAAGAGCTGGGCAAAGTGGCGGGGGAAATAGACAAGCTTGACGCCCGCGTGAAGGATCTCCTCGGCCCGGCTATTCTCAGGGAAATGGAAGAACAGGAAAATGAGCTGCTGGTCAAAGCGCGGATGGCCGCGGCCAAAGCGGAACTCCTCAACGTCCGCACGGCCCTGATAACCTACTACGGGAATACCGAAGGCAATTACCCGGCGACCCCGGCCGAACTTGTCCCGGAATATCTTCCCGCTATGCCGGAATTGGAACTGCCCCAGCACGCCAAAACCGCCGCCATAGAACTGAGCAGCGGGCCCGTCACCGGGGAAAGGATCTCGGACACCGGCGGCTGGCTCTATATCAACGATCCGAAATCCGCCGGCTTCGGCATGATAGTCCTGAATTGTTCCCACAAAGACGACCAGGGAATAGAACTTTATAAGTACTAGGAATAACCCATGAAATTACCAAGCGTGGTCTTCGCAGCGATCGTCATCTTCGCCGCGGTTAACACCCGGGCGCAGACTCCCGCGCCGGTCCAGGCGGCTAAGCGGCCCGCTGCGGGGCAAATCTCGGCGCCGGCCGCCGCGGCCCCGGTGAAACCCGCCAAAAAGCCGGGAAGAGCCCGCCGCAAACCCGCAGCCGCCAGGCCGGCGGGCGTGGATCCGAAAAAAGTCAACAGCCTCCTTTACGGAACCATGGAGCGGCTTGAAACACTCTCCGCCCTTTACGAGAATCTGGGCCTGCGCGTTTCAACGGGCACACTTAAAAAAGCCTATGAACTGGACAAGGCCGTGAACAAAGCCGCGGCCCCTTATTTCAGGATCGCGGAACCCGGAGCGGAACGCGAAGGCCTGAAAAATTACCGCGGCCTGCTTGAAAGCGTTCTGCGCAGCGTAAGGATCCTGAAAGAAATAAAAGGCCGCCTTAAGCCGGCCGCGACGGAATCAGCCATACTGGCGGCCAGGGATCTTTACCAGGCCATGGACACGGAACTTGCGGGCCCAAAACTTACGTCCGTGGTCATAGAACCCAGACCCAGGGCCGGTAAAACCGGCCCCGCGGCCGGATCAGGCGCAACCGCCTCCTCTTCCACCGGGGAAGACCTGGCCAACGAAACCGAAACGCTGGTGGCCGTTTCGGAAGTCACTTTCGCACTCTCGGCCTACCGCAGGGAAGAGGGGAAATTCCCGGCGCATCTTGAAAATCTGTCTCCCAAATATCTCCCGGCCCTGCCCGCGGTGGAAATAGCCGACCACCCCAAAACCGCCGAAGTCGTAGAGATAGACTCTACGGATTACGACCTGGATTACACCAAAGCTTTCCGCGACACGGGCAAGTGGCTGTATTTTTCCCATAAGAAATCCCGCTACCACGGCAGGGTGTTCGTGGACTGCTCGCACAAGGACGCGCAGGGCCTGGAATTCTACAGGATAGGGGAGAAAAAATGAAAATGAACCCCGAAGCTTACGGCAAGATCGCGGTTATCGGCGTCTCCGGCGACGCCTCCAAATACGGCCACCGGATCTTCCGGGAACTGCTGAACGCGGGCTATCCGGTAAACGGCGTGAACCCCAAAGGCGGCTTTGTCCTGGGCCGGCATATTTACAAGAACCTGGAAGACCTGGAGCCCAGGCCGGATCTCGTCATCACAGTGATACCTCCAGAAGCCACGGAAAAGATCGTCGAACAGTGCAATAAACTCGGCATAAAAACCATTTGGATGCAGCCCGGCTCCGAATCCCCGAAAGCCGAGAAGAAAGCGCTGGAATACGGCATCAGGGCCGTCACCGCCTGCTTCATGGTAAAAGAAGGCCTCTGGTAATGTTCAAAGATCTCCTGAATTCAAAGTTCGCGGAATACCAGGCCTTTATACGCCGCAAGATGGTGGAGGATCAGCTTATCCCGCGCGGAGTGAAAAACGGCAGGGTTCTGGAGGCGATGGGGAAAGTGCGCCGCCATATTTTCGTGGATGATTATCTCAGAACGCGCGCCTACGAGGATCACCCCCTGCCCATAGCCGAAAACCAGACCATCTCCCAGCCTTATATCGTGGCCCTGATGACGGAACTGCTGGGGCTCAGGGGCGGGGAAAAAGTTCTGGAGATAGGCACCGGCTCCGGCTACCAGACGGCGATCCTGGCCGAACTGGCCGGGCAGATATATACCGTGGAATTATTCCCCGCCCTGGCCGAAAAAGCCAAAGCGGTTCTGGCCGCCGAAGGCTACTCAAAAATAAAATTCAGGACGGGCGACGGCGCGGACGGCTGGCCGGAGCACGCGCCTTACGACGCCATAATAGCGGCCTGCGCGGCGCCCCGGATCCCCCGGGCGCTATTCGACCAATTGGCAGACAAGGGCCGCCTGGCCGCGCCCGTGGGCGAAGAAGGCGCCCAGCGCCTGATGCTCTACACAAAGAACGGGGCCGAAATAAAGGAAACCTTTATCACCGAAGTCCGTTTTGTGCCAATGTTACACACAAAAATCTGAAAAAAGTACTATACTATCTCCTGCGGCGCGGTATCTGGAACAAGCGAGGGCTTGGTATAATAAAACCTGGGAGAACCTGACAATGAAAAAAATATTTACGTTCGCGATCCTGCTGACTGTGAGTTCGGTTTCATACGCCGAGCAGTGGCAGATACTCGGCACGCGGCCTATGGGCATGGGCGGCGCTTTCGTCGGCATGGCACAGGGCCCCATAGCCCAGTACTGGAATCCCGCCGGACTTTACCAGGAGAAAAATGTCTCCGGCATGGAGATACCCGTGTCGGCCGGCATCGAATTCACCGGCAAGACCATGGAGAACGCCAGCCAGCTCGGCCAGGTGGCAAAGGATTATACGGCCCTGCAGACGGCGCAAAACGACGGCACGGCCATGAACGCCCAGCAGATGGCCGTATTCGTCAAGAGCCTTCCTCTGATACAGAACATGAACGAGAAAGGCACCGGCGCTTTAGTGGAGGCGGCCGGCGGACTCAATCTGAAATTCGCCAAGGTGACCGTTTCCGTGAATAATTACACCTCCCTGGGCGCCAGCCCTTTCGTGGACACCACGAACATAGGACTTGGAACCGACGGCGGGCTCGTCAGCGGCGTAACCTTGAACGCCACCGTCACGGCTCCTGTAGACCCGACACAAGCCGCGGCGGCCACCGCCATCGCCGGCGCGATCACCACCATCGGTTACGGGAATATCGCGAATCTTATCTGTGGTTCTCCGACCTGTCTCACCCCGGCCAACGCCGCCGAACTGGCCAATGCCCTGGTCAACCAGGCGGCCGCCTCCATGACCAACCAGGAGATAACCGACGCCGCCAACATCCTTGTAGCCAACGCCGAAGCCGCTCAACCCATCATCGCGGCCGGCGCTTCGGGTAACCCCTATTCCAACAACCAGACCGATCTGACCATTAAGGGCGGTTCTTTTACCGAGCTGGCTTTCGGCCTGGCGCGGCCCATCAAGCCCGTCAGCGGCCTCACCGTCGGCGGAAATCTTAAACTTGTGAACGGCCGCATAGGATACACCAAGTTCAAAGTTCTGCAGAATGAGACCGGCATGACCGATCCGTTCAAAGACTTCACCGACGGGATGAAAACCTCCTGGGCGCCCGCCATAGACCTGGGCGCGATGTACGACCTCACCAAACTCTCGGCCAAACTGCCGATGAAACCGCGCGCCGGGCTGGTGCTCAGGAATCTCAACCGCCCTTCTTTCACGAACCCGGACGCGCAGGGCGGCAAGACGCACCTGGACACCCAGGCACGCATGGGCCTGGCGATCAGCCCCGCCAACTTCTGGCACATCGCCGCCGACCTGGATCTCACCAAAAACCTGACACCGGTAAACGGTTTCAAGTCCCGCCAGCTGGCGCTGGGCACGGAGTTCAACATTATCAACCGCAAGGCGTTCAACATACCCCTGCGCGCCGGCATAATGAAGAACATCGGCAACAGCGACTCGCACGCGGCCTACACCGCGGGCTTCGGGATCAACCTGCTCTATATGCACTTCGACGTGGCCGGAGTGGTCAGTTCCAACAAGATCGAGATCGAGGACAAGAAATATCCGACCAAAGCCGAAGTCTCAGCCAGTTTCGGCCTGCTGTTCTAAAATTAAAGGCTATCACACGAAGAATCCCCGTCCGAAAGGACGGGGATTTTTTTGCGCGATTAATTGCCTGCCATAGGCCATAAGCCAGAGGCTTTCAAAAATATCCATCATTATTAACTTTCTGCGTACGGCTTATGGCGTATAGCTTATGGCAACTATCAATTTTGTAGAATCTAGCTATGCCCGCCATCAAGACCGACAACCTGGTCAAGCGCTACACCGAAGTCACGGCGGTGAACGGCGTCTCGCTGGAAATACCGGAGGGGGAGGTTTTCGGCCTGCTGGGGCCCAACGGCGCCGGTAAAACAACGCTCATAAGCATGCTGGCGACACTGGTTAAACCCACCTCAGGCACGGCCCTCGTGGCCGGCAAGGACATAAACACCCAGCCGCTGGAAGTGCGCCGCAACATAGGAATAGTCTTCCAGGAACCGAGCGTGGACGACCTCCTGACCGCCCGGGAGAACCTTTATCTCCACTCCATGCTGTACGGAATGCCGCGCCGCGAGATAAACCTAAAGATAGACAAAATGCTGGCCCTGGTCGGTCTGACCGACCGGGGGAACAGCCTGGTGAAGACCTACTCGGGCGGAATGCGCAGACGCCTGGAGATCGCACGCGGCCTCATACACGATCCGAAAATACTTTTTCTGGACGAACCCACACTGGGCCTGGATCCGGCCAGCCGCAAGGCCGTCTGGACTCATATCCGCGAACTGAAAGAAGCGCACCGGACCACTATTATCCTCACCACCCACTACATGGAAGAGGCCGACAGCCTGGCCGACCGCATAGGCATCATTTACAACGGCAAAATAATAGAACTGGATACGCCCGCCGCGTTAAAGAAAAAAGTCGGCCGGGATCTGGTCTTCCTCAAAGGCGCGGTAGACGAGGAAGCCCTGCGAAAGCTCCCGTTCGTCAACAGCGTGGAACGCGAAAACGGCCGTTATAAGATAGGTATAATAGATTCCGGCAAAAATTTGCAGGCGCTTTTGAACGGCGGGGGGAAGATCGAGGAAGTGGAGGTAAGGCGCGTGACGCTGGACGACGTTTTCCTGAAGTTCGCCGGCAAGGCTATAAGCGAAGACGCCGAAGAACGCGCCGAAGGGATCTTCGAGCGCGTCGCCGTAAGCAAGACGGTGAGGAAATAGTTGTGAATTTTAACGCCATCTACGCCCTGCTCCTTAGAGAGGCCAAAATATTTTTCCGGGAAAAAGAGCGGATAATCTCCATCCTCATCTCTCCGCTTTTATTCCTTTTCGTGATGGGCAAAGGCATGGCCTCGGGTACCAGCCCCGTGCCTGGCTACACCTATCAGCAGTTCATTTTCCCCGGCATCCTGGCGATGGTCATACTTTTCACTTCCATTACCTACGGGCTGTATATAATCTGGGACAAACGGCTTGATTTTCTGAAAGAGGTGCTGGCGGCGCCCATCTCGCGCGCCACGCTGTTCATAGGCAAATCCCTGGGCGGGATGCTGGGCGCCATCATAGAGACTTTGCTGCTTCTGCTGATAGGCGCCCTTTTCATAATCCCGCTGAGCGCCGTAAAGATAGCGCTGTGCCTGGCGATCTCGTTCCCCGTCGCCTATATGATAACCAACATCGGCCTGACGATAGGGGCGAAGATGAAATCGATGGAAGGCTTCGGCCTTGTGATGAGCTTCCTGACCTGGCCGCTTTTCTTTTTCAGCGGGGCGCTGTTCGACCTGGCCGCCGCGGAACCGTACATAAGGGCCGTCAGCCTGCTTGACCCGGTGACCTACGCCGTGGACATCATGCGCATCATCATGCTGGGCAAAGGCGCTTTCCCCGCCTGGGCCGACCTCGCCGCGATAGCAGTTTTCTGCCTCGTCACCACCCTCCTAGGCGTAACCGCCTTCGGCAGACTCCAGCAGGAAAAATGACCCAGGAACCGGCATTAAACCGAAATCAACCCGACAGCACGCTGTCGGGGTCGTCTGCTAAGATATTTATATAACTGGGCGTAAGGAGATTGTATGACGGATACCAAAATGGCTGTTTTTAAAGGAAAAAGAATAAGGAGAATCCTGCATGATAATGAGTGGTGGTTTTCAATTGCAGATGCCGTAACGGCCTTAACCGACAGCGTTGATGCCGGAGCGTATTGGCGTAAACTGAAACAAAGATTAACGGAAGAAGGAAGCGAGGTCGTGACATTTTGTCACGGACTGAAATTAGAGGCTTCTGACGGCAAAAAATACGAAACCGACTGCGCCAATACAGAGGGGATATTCCGAATTATACAGTCCATTCCTTCCCCCAAAGCCGAGCCTTTCAAGCGCTGGCTGGCAAAAGTAGGCTATGAGCGGGTGCAGGAAATTGAAGATCCTGAATTGGCAGCTAAAAGAACCCGGCTGCTCTATAAACTTAAGGGATATTCTGAAAACTGGATAGAAAAACGGATGCGCGGAATTGCCATTCGCGAAGAACTGACGGATGAATGGCAAAAGCGGGGCGTAAAAGAACAAAAAGAATATGAAATTCTGACCGCCGAAATCTCCAAAGCCACTTTTGGCGTGACGCCGGGTGAATACAAAAAGCTGAAAGGATTGAAGCGGCAAAATTTGCGCGACCACATGGACGACCTGGAACTGATCTTTAATATGCTTGGCGAGCGGGTGACGACCGAAATTTCCCAGCAGGAAAAGCCGGATACGTTCATAAAGAATAAAAAGGTGGCGGCGCGGGGCGGACGTGTTGCCGGAAATGCCAGAGAACAAACAGAAAAAGAAATCGGCAGAAGCGTGGTTTCGCGTAAAAACTATTTACAAACACCGGAAAGCAAAAATGTGGTGGAACGGCACTTCGGTAAATAAGCCTGCCGCGCTTTTGTGTCAAAGACGCGGCAGGAATCTCGTACTTTTGCTGACTTTTGACTATTGCAGGAAATTCAGTTCGAATGTCAGCATATAGGCGACGATCGTTATATTCATCTCCGCGTTGGAGCCGCTAAGCGCCATCGGGCCGAGTGAACCGCCCATTCCTGTGGACTTGTCGGTAACGACAGTGGTTCCGGCCGCGCTTTCCACAATAAGGTCTTTTTCCTTATAGGTAAGCGTTGCTTCATTCCCGTTCATCACGGCAAACAGGTTATCGCCGCTCCTGGTCACCCGCAGATCCACACGCGCGCTTTTGGCGGAGCGGAACTTGAAGTCCGGGGACATACTGATCTGGACTTTGTCGCTGCCGACATACACTTCGTCCTTACCGGCAAGATGCTCAAGGAAAGTTCCGGAAGTGTCATAATGTTTTATGACCTTTACGGTCGGAAGGCCGTCGCCGGAATAGGAATTGACCTTGGCGTAACCCACGGCTGAGGGTACCTCTTTTTGCTGCATCTGCCAGACCGCGAATTCTTTCGCGTCCAGACGCGCGCTCACGGCCTGAGGCTGCGGCACATTCGCCGCCGATATTTCACCCTCAGATCCCATGGCCCCGGCTTTCAGGTCATCCACCGCGGCCCCGGCCGCGTAGACATTTCCCGCAAGAACCATCGTAAACACCAGCATAGCCGCCGTCTCTTTTACATTCTTCATAATTTTGCCTCCTGTGTCCCTGCCCTGTTTTTGCTATCAGACATGGACAGTTCTCTCTGCTGCTTGTATGTATAGTATACGGCTTAAACCGCTTTGTGTAATGGGGCGAAAGACCCAGGCCGGGTGCATATTAAGGGAATGTGAATTATAGGCCCGAAGGAATCCGCTGCCGCGGCTGCTTCAGCCGCTTTTACAGGCAGCGGGCGGCAAGAGAACGCACTTTTTCTTTTTCTTCGGGGAGGAAAAAACCGAGAGCCAGAAGGCATAAGGGGAAAGCGGCGAGAACGGACAACCGATATACGAGCCACCCCGCAGTCCCGCACTCCAGCCACCCGGCCAAAGCTGGGGCCGAGAGCACCAGCGCCGTGGCGGCGATCAACCCCAGGCGCCCCAGTTCGTAAGGCACTGGGAAATAGCGGCGGCCGGCGAAATAAACGACAAGCGCCATCACGCAGTAGGCCGAGAAAGCGGCCCAGGGCGGACCTGAAATCCCCCAGACGGGGATCAGCGCGAAGTTCGCGGCCACGCTTACCGCCGCCCCGGACAGCGCGGCGAACATAATGACTTTCGTCTTTTTGGCAATGATAATGGGAGCCAGCAGATTAACGTAGATGCCATTCACCAGGTAGGCGAACAGCACTACCGGCACGATCTTCAGTCCGGGCCAGTAGCTGGGGTGGATAAGTGGTTTGCCGAAGATCTGGAACCGGGCGAGATCCGGAATAAAGAACGAAAGAGCGAGGCCAAGCCAGGTCAGCGCGAAGACGAAATAAGTCAGTACGCGGGCGAACACTTTAACGCTTTCCGGCTTATCGGCCCTTTCAAGAAAGAAAGGACGCCAGGCCTGGTCGAACATACTGACCAGCAGCACCATAAAAATGCCCAGACGGTAATTGGCCTGGTAAACTCCGACGGCGGCCTCGCCGGAGAGCCGCAGCAATATGGGGCGGTCTATGACCTGCACAGCCATGGCCCCCAGGCCCGCCGGCAGCAGCGGCAGCGCGTAATGCAGAAGTTTTGCCAGCATCTCCCGATCCAGCGTGAATTTAAAACGCTTGGGCACGGCGGCAACGGAAAACAGCGACGAAACCACATTAGCGATGAAGATGCCCTCTATTCCCATGTGAAAGCGGGTGATGAGGATTATATTCAGCAGAACATTGAGCGTAATGGAGAATAGCCTGACGCCGGCGAAATAGAACGGCCGGTGGCCCATGCGTAAATCCGCGAACGGCAGGACGTTCACTCCGTCCAGGAAAAGTATGACCGCCGAATAGAGCACCAGGTTGGAGCGGGCCGCGCCTATGCCGCCCAGCCCGGCCCAGAAACCGGGGGCGGCGGCCAGGATAAGCGAGAAAAGCCCGCAGGTGACCAGGACGGAGGAATAGGCCGTGGAAAAGGCCTTTTCCCTGTCGGCGTAATGGCGCATATAGGCCTGATCCATGCCGTACTGGTAAAAAATATTCAGGAACGCTATATAAGAGAAAACCGTGGCTACCACGCCGTACTCGGCCGGCAGCAGGTAATGAGTATAGAACGGCATCAACAGGAAATTGAGCAGCCTGGCGCCCACGGTGGAAAGTCCGTAGATGACCGACTCTTGTCCAAGGGAACGGAGGTCTTTCAGCATGGGGGCTATTTTATCAATTTTATTGCGCTGTCCGCCTATGAAAATGTATAATGACGGAAGGTGGCAAACTGATATTTGTGATATTCAGGGTGTTAGGGGGATATGAGGCGTTTTACAAAAACCGCAGTGCCTAATTGCTTTTCCTGTACTTTCAAAACCTCCTGTTTTTTTAATCGTCTGGAACCGTCCGCTCAGAAAGCCTGGAATGGTATCCGTATGTCCGCCAGTCTTCCTGACGGCCAGGAGATCTACTCCGAACACCAGAGACCGGAAGGTGTTTTCGTGGTCTGCAAAGGCCGCGTAAAGATCTTTACCACCGACCCTCAAGGCCAGCAGATGATCATCTGGATACGCCATCCCGGAGAGATGTTCGGCCACATCGCGCTTTTCGCGGGAACCGATTACCTGTGCGGCAGCCGGACCATGGGGGCAACCGTTCTTTCCTGCGTGGATTCAAAAACCATAAAAGAATTCCTCAACTCTTTCCCCAAAACCTATCCATTGCTATTGAACAGCATCGCTAATGAAGTGCGGTGCGCGCACCTGAAACTAAAGGACACGGCCTATAAGCCGGCCAAATCCAGGATAGCGCTGGTGCTGATAAACGCTATTTCTTACAGATCCAAAAACACGGCCGCGCCGGCCATCCACGGACTGAAGCGCACCGAAATAGCGGAGATAACCGGCCTGGCCCTTGAAACGGTGGTTCGCGCCCTGGCCGAACTTGAAAAGAAGAAAGTCATAAAGCGCGAGACCAAAGCTATAAAGATCACGAATTATCCCACCCTCCTGAAGCTCGCCAGCTGACACCCAGGGTAACGGGGGCGCTTAACAGCCGAACATTCTGTCGCCGGCGTCGCCGAGACCCGGCAAGATGTAACCGTCGTCGTTAAGCTTTTCGTCCACGGCGCCGATATAGATGGGAACGTCGGGATGCGCCGAAGCCAGATGTTTTACTCCGTCTCTGGCGCCTATAACGCCCATGAAGCAGATCCTTCCGGCGCCGCGCGACTTCAGGATCTCCACGGCCTCCGCGGCGGAGCCGCCTGTGGCCAGCATCGGATCCGCCAGGATCACGAGGCTGTTTTCGATGGTGTCCGGCAGCCGCACGTAATATTTCACCGGCTTGAGCGTACTTTCGTCCCGGTAGATGCCGATATGCGCGATCCGGGCCTGGGGATGCACTTTGATAAGGCCATCCAGCATACCCAGGCCCGCGCGCAGAATGGCCGCGAAAACGATGTCCTGGGAGAGAACCCTCGCCTTGCAGGGGCCCAGCGGCGTATGAACCATGGCGCTTTTGGTTCCGGCATTTGCCAGCGCGTCATGGGCCAGAAGCATGCCGACCTCGCTCATGCCGCGCCTGAAATCCGCCACGGAAGTATTCTTGTCCCGCAGCCCGGCGATCTTCGCCAGCACAAGAGGGTGCTTTGAGATAAAGACATTTTTGTTCATCACGATATGATCTCCCTGATCAGCGGAACTTTTTTGGGCGGCCGGGAAGCGGTCTTAAGCGAGGATCTGAACATTGTCACGCCCTCCCGGAGCCTGGCGGCATCGGAAGCGTAAAGCGCGGCTATAACGTCCCCGGAAGCCAGCCTGTCGCCGGTTTTTTTGAGAAGCATAAGGCCGGCGCCGAAATCGACCGCGTCCTCCGCCCGCGCGCGGCCGGCGCCCAGCACCACGCTGGCGCGGCCCACGGTAAGCGCGTCCATCCCGGTCAGATAACCGGGGCCGGAAGCTTTCACCTCCGCGGAGAGCCGGGCCCTGGGCAGGAATTTTTCCGGCTCATCCAGTACGCGCGTGTCGCCGCCCTGCCAGCGGATCATCCGCCTCATTTTTTCCAGGGCCGAACCGTCGGCAATGACCGCCCTGGCCCTGGCCGCGCCCTCTTCCGGAGTCCGGGCCCTGGAACCAAGGTAGATCATCCAGCCGGACAGGGTCTCCAGGACTTCCATAAAATCGGCCGGGCCTTTTTCGCCGCGAAGTATCTTTATGGCCTGTTCCATCTCAAGGGCGTTGCCGACCGCCAGGCCGAGAGGCTCTTCCATGGCGGTAAGGACGGCCACGCAGCGGATACCGAGAAGCTTGGCGGTGTCGACAAGAGCGGCCGCCAGCTCGCGGCTCTTGCCGAAATCCTTGAGGAAAGCGCCTGAACCGTACTTTACGTCCATAACCAGGCCCGTAAGGTCCTCGGCATATTTCTTGGAGAGAATGCTGGCCACGATCAGCGGCAGCGACTCCACCGTGCAGCTGGCGTCCCTGAGAGCGTAAAGTTTCCTGTCGCTGGGCGCGAGTTGCGCTGTCTGGCCGAACATGGAGAATCCGACGGCCTTAAGCTGTTTATAGATCCGGTCCGCGCTGAGGCGCACTTTGAGACCTTTCACGGACTCAAGCTTATCCAGCGTGCCCCCGGTATGCCCGAGACCCCTGCCGCTCATCATGGGAACGATAACGCCCGCGGCCGCGGCCACGGGAGCCAGGGCCAGCGAAACGCCGTCGCCCACTCCGCCGGTGGAATGTTTATCCACCCGCCCGCCTTTCAGGCCTTTAAGATTCAGCTTTTTTCCGGACAGCGCCATGGCTTTGGTAAAATCTACGGTCTCTTTCCTGGAAAGGGGGTTAAAAAAAGCGGCCATAAGCCAGGCGGAAAGCTGATAGTCCGGGATGGAACCGGAGGCCGCGCCGGCGGCGATGAATTTAAGCTCCTTTAAATCATGTCCGGCGCCGGAGCGTTTCTTCAGGATCAGGTCAAGCATTCTCATATTAAATACTCCCGGACTTTAAAACCGCTTCCAGGAGGGCTTTCATCTTCAGGGAAACTTTCTTACCGAGCCTGAGCACATCGGAATGCTCAAACTTCCCGCTGGAAATACCGCTGGTATAATTGGAGATCCAGCACACGCCCAGCACTTTCATCTTGAGCTGGCGGGCCGCTATTACCTCGGGCACGACGGACATTCCGGCCACGGAACCGCCCAGCATTCCGTACATTTTAACCTCGGCGGGCGTCTCGTACGAGGGGCCGGTCACCGCCACATATACTCCCTCGCCCGCCCGCGCCTTCAGTTTACGGGCGGCCGTGAGAGCTTCGCGCCGCAGGACGGCGTCATAAGGCTCGTTCATGTCGGGGAACATTTCGCCGAAAATCCGGTCGTAATTGCCCATGAGCGGATTGGCGCCCATGAAATTAATATGATCTCTAAGGATCACCAGATCCCCGGGCCGGAGGGAGAATTTGAGCGAGCCGACGGCGGCGGTTACGATGAGCGTCTTAACGCCCAGAAGCGCGAGAACGCGCACCGGTAAAGCGATAAAATTAAGCCTGTGCCCTTCGTAGTAATGGAATCGGCCCCTCATGATGACCACGTCTTTTCCGCGCAGACGTCCGAAAACAAGTTCTCCTTTGTGGCCCTTGACGGTGGTTCGGGGAAAATTGGGAATGCTGGAATATGGAATTACCGTTTTGTCCGTCAATTCGGGCAGGGAATCGGAGAGGCCGCTGCCGGCGATTATGGCGGCCGCCGGTTTAAACTTTCTGGTCCGGGCCTTAAGCCAGGCCGCGGTTTTTAAAACCTTTAAAGCCGGATTGTCTGAACGCATGATGTGTCTCCTCTAAAAGGTGTATCCGTCCGCTTCAAAAGCGCCGATTATATGTTCAGGTTCCCGCCCGGGACTCAACCCCACAATATCAAACCGCACCGTTTCCGGACGGAGCGCCTTCGCTTTGAGATAAGTCAGCGCGGTCTTTATGACTTTAGCCTGTTTGGCCCGCGTCACGGTCTCGCAGGGGAAGCCATAGGCGGAAGAGGAGCGCGCGCGCACTTCCACAAACACAAGGGTTTCTCCCTCTGAGGCTATAATATCCAGTTCTCCCAGCGGGCAGGCCCAGCGGCGCTCCAGCACCCTGTAACCGAGGTTTTTCAGATATTCAGCCGCCCTGTCCTCCGCCAGCCTGCCGGGGTCGGAATTCACGCGGGCGTCCCCATGACCGCCCGTACCGGGGCGAAACTCCGGCGATGCTCCGGACACGGGCCCAGACGGTTAAGAGAGGAAACGTGGGTTGTGGTACCGTAACCCTTGTGCCCGGCAAAACCGTAGCCCGGCCAGCGCCGATCCAGGTAAAACATCCAGCGATCCCTGATAACTTTGGCGAAAATACTCGCCGCGGCTATGGAAAGCGACTTTCCGTCGCCCTCCACCACGGCTTCCTGGCGGAATGGGAGTTCTTTTATTTTGTGCGGACCGTCCACGAGGATCAGAACGTCAGAGGGGGCGGCGGCAAGGCCGGCGGCAAGCCGGCCCGCGGCCTTTTGCATGGCCCTGAAAGAGGCGTTGAGAATATTCACCTCGTCTATTTCGCGTGACGAAGCGAAACCGAAACCGAACCGGACGCCGCAAGCCAGCATCCGCGCCAGCAGAATCTCGCGCTTTTTTTCGCTCAGTTTTTTACTGTCGTTCACTTCCGAAAGTGATGAATACGCCGAGGCGGGGATATACGCCGCGGCCGCGGTGACCGGACCCGCCAGAGGGCCCCTGCCGGCCTCATCCACGCCCACAAGATAAGCCGGGGAGTTCCGCGCGATCACCGAAAGGTCGAACTTCAGGAGTGGCAAATGTCGAACCTCGCTAATCCGGAAAATTCAGTTAAATTTTCACCCTTTTTGCACACACCCGCCGGCGTTACCCTTTAAATTGAGGGAGCTGCCGGGGGCTGGATCGGCGCCGGAGCGGCGGGAGCCGCGGCGGCGGTTTCGCCGGCCTCTACCTTTTCTTCAAGTCTGGCGGACTTGCCTGAGAGTTCGCGCAGATAATAGATCTTTGCCCGGCGCACTTTTCCGGTTTTTACCAGTTCTATCTTGTCGATGCGGGGGGAATGAACGGGGAACACCCTTTCCACGCCCACGCCGTAGGAAACTTTCCTCACGGTGAAAGATTCGGAGATGCCGGAGCCTCTCCGGCCTATGAGCACGCCGTCAAAAACCTGGACGCGCTCACTGTCGCCTTCCACAACCTTGGTAAACACCTTTACGGTATCGCCGGTTTTGAAATCGAATTTTTCATTCTTCATCCCGAGCTGCGTTTCGATCGTCTTCATAACTTCCTCCATTATAAGCTTCGCGGTTTATAAGATCGGGCCTGTTCTTGCCGGTCAACTCCATCGCGGCGGATCTGCGCCATCCTGAGATGCGTTTATGATCGCCGCTCAGGAGCGCTTCCGGCACTTTCATCCTGCGCCAGACCCCGGGCCTGGTGTAATGCGGGGCTTCCAGCAGCCCCTCCGTAAAAGTCTCGTTTATCACGGCGTCAGCCTGTTTCAGCACTCCCGGCAGGAGCCTGGTAACGGCATCTATGATCGCCACGGCCGCCGGTTCGCCGCCGGTCAGCACATAATCCCCGATGGACAACTCAAGATCGGCGAAATTGTTTACGCGTTCGTCTATCCCTTCGTAGTGGCCGCAGATCAGCACAATATTTTTTTTTGCCGCCAGCTCAAGAGCCATCCGCTGATCGAAACGCCTGCCTTTAGGCGTCAGCAGTATCACATACGAATCTCTTTTTTTGACCTTTTTAAGTGCCCTGTAAACCGGCTCCGCCATCATCAGCATGCCCGTGCCGCCGCCGTAGGGCTTGTCGTCCACGGTTCTGTGCCGGTCTTCGGCGAAATCCCTGGGGTTTGAAAAGCCAAGCTTCAGGCGGCCCGCCTCCCGGGCCCGGCCCACGATACTCTCCGAGAGCGGCGCGTCCACCATGGAGGGGAACAGCGTCACGACATCGATGCGCATAGGCTAGATTATGTCAAGGAACACTTTCTTATTGGTTTTGGCGGCCTCTACCTGCAGAAGGGTTCTGATGGATTTAACCACCCGGCCTTCCTTGCCGATTATTTTGCCCCGATCCGAAGGCGCCACCGAAAGTTTAAACCGCACAACATTGCCGTCTTCGGAAGTAGACAACTTGGCCGCGGCGGGTTCGTCCACCAGGGAATTTATCAGATAAACAAGGACGTCTTTCATAATTTTTCCCGCCGTTTATCCCGCCTTTTCGGCTTTCCTGGCCCTTGTAATGAGGGTTCCGAGGGTTGCGGACGCTTTCGCGCCGGTTTTAATCCAGCGATCCAGTTTGGCCATGTTGAAAGAAACTTTCTCTTTGTCCTTTTCCGCTTTCGGATTATAATGCCCGACGATCTCAAGCGGGGCGCCGTGCGGACCGCGGGCTTTTTCGATAGCCACGACCCTGTAATGCGGCTGCGTCCTTTTACCGATCCTTTGAAGCCTTAAAACTACTGCCATACTCTTCCTCCTGCCGGTCTTGACTAATCCCTATATTATACGATATTTTCGGGGGTTTATACGTCCGGGCCCAATATTTTACGAATATGCGACAGCATACGATCCCAATCAAAAGGCTTGTTCACGTAGGCGTCGGCGCCGGCCTTAAAGGCGTCTTCCATATCGGCAACCATTCTTTTGCCGGTAAGCATGATAACGGGGATCTGCTTGGTGCCGTCCTTGCTTTTTATAAGTTTACAGAGAGTAATCCCGTCCATCCGGGGGAGACCTATATCCTGTATGATCAGATCCGGTTTCTCCTTTTTGGCGAGTTCCCAGCCTGTTTCTCCGTCATACGCGATAAGCGTCCTGCAACCCAGGCTTTCAATATTATTGATCAGCAGTTCCGCCACCAGCACGTCGTCTTCCACGACAAGTATTTTCTTCGACACGTTGTCCGTCCCCCCGCATGTCCCCGGAAAATAAATTTTAATTCGCCGGGGTCAGTCGGTTTCGCCCAAAAGCTTTTTTATGTGATCCAGAAGACGCTGCCACTCGTACGGCTTGCTCATATAAATGTCGGCGCCGGACTGGAAAGCCGTTTCCATATCCCCTACCAGCCTCTTGCCGGTGAGGATGATGATCTTTGTGCCTTTAGTGGCCGCTTCGGCCCTGATAAGCTCGCACAGTGTGTTGCCGTCTATGCGGGGGAGACCGATGTCTATAATGGCCAGGTCGGGCTTCTCCTTTTTGACCAGTTCAAGGCCCTCTTCTCCGTCGCCGGCCACCGCAACTATGTAACCCAGCGCCTCCAGACGTATGCGGAGCACTCTGGCGATGACGTCCTCGTCTTCCACTATAAGGATTTTCCTCTCCATATCCATAAAAATCAGCCCCTTTGCAGGATTTTGGTCAGCCGCCGTATAAATCCGGCCGGATCCGTCTTTGAGAAAACCGCGCTGCCCATTACCAGAGAGTCGGCGCCGGCCCTGACAGCCTGCGGCGCGGTGACTTCATTTATGCCGCCGTCAACCTGCAGCCATATGGGCCGTCCGGCGCGGGCGATAGCCAGACGGGCCGCGGCGATCTTGGGCAGAAGCCCGCGCATAAAGGCCTGGCCTCCGAAACCCGGTTCCACGGTCATAAGAAGAAGCAAGTCCAGCCGCTTCAGATATTTTAAAGCGCGGGAAAGCGGCGTTTTGGGCCGCAGCGCGAGACCGGCTTTCAGGCCCAGCGCCCTTATTTTTTTAAGGCACGCGCCAATATCCGTATGCGCCTCTTCATGAACGGTAATAAGACCCGCGCCGGCGGCGGCGAAAGAACCTATAAAAAGATCCGGACGCTCCACCATAAGATGCGCGTCCAGCGCCAGCGGGGTGGCCGCCCTGAAACTTTCCGCGACATGGGGCCCAAAGCTGAGATTCGGCACAAAATGCCCGTCCATTACATCCAGCTGCACCCAGGCGGCCGAGCGCTCAAGCCCGCGCAGACTTTTTTTAAGGCACGCAAAATCCGCCGAAAGCACCGAGGGCACTATGTGCGGACGCCCGTCGGGAACCGGTATTACCTTGTTTCTGGTCATCCCTGAAAAACCTCACCATCCAACCCTCGTCGTTTCTCCTACTTCACTTCGCGTTCTTCCACCAGTATGCCGTTTACGAAAATACGGATCTTATCGGCGCCGCCGTACGGCACCGTAAGATCTATCTTGGAGCCCGGCTCCCTGAGGCCGTTAAAGATCTCCCGGTCTCCCTGCTTGCCGACGGTAACTACGCGGATATGTCGCTGGGAACCGCTCTGCGGCACTACGTAGGGGATGCGGAATTCTTTTTCTTCCTGGCCGGCCGCGGATTTGCGGGAACTGGCCGTGAGAGTGACGACCGAGCCGGCGGAAACGACCGTGTCGGCCGCCGGGGTCTGATCTATGATCGTGCCGCCCGGGAAAAGAGAGGAGGGGTCTTCGATGGTTTCAACTTTCAGTTTATTGTCCGACGCCCACTGGTAGGTTTCGGCCAGCTTTCGCTGCCTGAAATCCGGCATCAGCACTATGCCGGCCGGAGGCTCCCCGGCCGAAACAACCACGGCTACCATGGTATTCTTTGAAACGCTCGTCTCGGCTTTGGGCTCCTGCGACAGAACCGTCCCCTTTTCGGCTTTCAGGGAATAAGACTCGCTCACCTCGCCAAGCAGAAGCTGACGCTGCCGGAGGAGAAGTTCGGCGTTGCGGAGCGGCAGGCCGATAAGGCTGGGGGTGAAGACCAATTCTCCGCCCTGGCTGAAAACGACTTTTACTATCTTGCCTTCGCGCACGGTGGCGCCGGCCGGCGGAACCTGCCTGAGAACGGTGCTTATGGGCACGGAGTCGTTGAATTCATACCCCGCTATTTTCATGGCCAGATCATTCTCGCTGATAAGCTGAAGGGCGTTGGCGGCCGATTTCCCCTGGATGTCCGGCACTATGACCTCTTTGCGGCTGTGGATGACGGTATCCATGGTCCAGGAGAAGAGGAAATAGGTCAGCAGAAAAAGCGCCAGGGCCACGCCGGCTATCTTCAGGAGAAAGCCGGGATTAAGGAAAGATTCTTCCGTGCTGGAAAAATGCCTGCTGAAAAATTCTTTTATGCCCACAAATGTCTCCTTTAGCCTTTTCCCCCAACCATCGCCTCAAGCTTTGCCACGCGGGCCTCCACGGGGGGATGGGTGGAAAAAAGCGACATCATGCTGCGCCCGCTCAACGGATTAAAAATAAACATATGCGCCGTAGAAGGAGGAAGTTCGTACCCCCGATCGCGGACGGAAATCTTCCTCAGGGCCGAAGCCAGCGCCAGCGGATCCCCGGTTATGGAAGCCGCGCCCTTATCGGCGTCAAATTCCCGGCTGCGGGAAATGGCCATCTGGATCAGCGTCGCCGCCAGCGGCGCCACGATCATCATGACCAGAAGGACTATCGGATTAGAACTCCGGCCGTTATCGTCGCGGGAAGAGCCTCCGAAGAGCGCGGAGAATTGCGCGATATGGATCAGCGTGTATATCGCGCCGGCCATTACGCTCACGATAGTTGAAATAAGTATGTCGCGATGCAGGATATGGCTCATCTCATGAGCCAGCACTCCGGCAAGTTCCCGCTCGTCCAGGGCGTCCAGAATGCCTGAAGTCACGGCTACGGCGGCGTGGGAAGGGCTCCTGCCGGTGGCGAAAGCATTGAGCATGGGAGTGTCCATCAGGTAAACTTTCGGCATCGGAATACCCCTGGCCTGGGCTATGGACGCCACTATGCGGTAAACCTGCGGAGCGTCTTTCTCGTCCAGCGGCCTGGCGCCGGAGGTCATAAGCACGACTTTGTCGGAAAACCAATAGGCCGCTATGTTGCCTATGGAGCCGAAAAGAAAAGCCATCATCAGGCCGGATCGGCCGCCTATCCACTGGCCGACAAAAAGAACGAAAGCCATCATCAACAACATCAATAAGGCGGTTTTTAAAATATTCATAACAGTTGGTGGTTACCTCCAATGACCGTATCGCCCGGCTTAAGGCGGGAGCCGTTCAGAAAATCCAGGGCCTTCATCGGCTTCTTGCCTTCCGGCTGCACCTCTTCCATCAACAGTTCTCCGTCGCTACATTGTATATAAAAGCCTTTCGTCCTTTCAATCCCGGTTATGGTTCCGGGACGGGCCGCGGAGCCGGGGCGGCCGGAGGGAAGCGAGCACCTGACGACCTGCACTTCCGCCGGCCGGCTGCCAACCGGGATCATGAACCTCGCGCGGGGCCCGGCTGCCAGTCCCCTAACCAGATCGCGGACGGACGCGGCCGGATCGCTGAAATCAAGCCGGGTATCCGCGGGAGAGATCCTGGGCGCGAGCGTCGCGCCGCCGCTCTGCGGAGTTTTCACTATCCGTCCCGCCGCAATCCCGGCTAGACACTCGCTCAGGAGCTCCATGCCCGCCTCCGCCGTCTTCTGAAAAAGTTCCGGCGCATAGTCCTCCGGTGAAACGGGAACCGGCCGGGAAGCGTACACCGGGCCGGTGTCCAGCCCCTCGTCCAGCCAGAACACGGTTACGCCGGTCATGCTCTCGCCGTTCATCAGCGCCCGCTGCACAGGGGCGGCGCCGCGATATTTCGGCAGGAGGGAAAAATGCACGTTGAGAAAACCAAGCCTGGGGATGGCGAGGGCTTCTTTTTTTATAAGCCGCCCGTAGGCGACCGCCACGCCCAGATCGGGCTTGAATTCCGATAACGCGAAGATGAGATCTTCGGCGGTGCGGGGCTGGAATACCTCCAAAGACAGTTGTCCGGCTTTATTCTTTACGGGGGGGCAGCAGAGCTTCATGCCGCGGCCCTGGAGCCGGTCCGGCTGGGAAATAACGCCGGACACCCGGTAGCCGTCGGCAACGATCCTGCTCAGAAAAGGGCAGGCCAGCTCCGGCGTCCCGAGAAATACGATCTTTAACTTTGACATATTTTTTTCGAAAACCTTACATCATTACATCCCTGCTTCCTTACCTCTTGGCAACTTGCTTTCATCCATCTTCTTCCACCGCCGCTTGAGCTTCATGAGCGCGGGCTTAAGCTTAAGGCGGGTCATGAACGGCAGGCGGTCTATGAACAGAATCCCGTCCAGGTGGTCTATCTCGTGCTGGAGCGCCCTGGAAAAAAGACCCTCGGCGTTTACCTCTATAGGCAGCCCCTTTTCATTAAGTGCGCGCACCTTGACCTTGGAAAAACGTTTGATCCGGGCGAACAGACCCGGGAGGGAAAGGCAGCCCTCCTCTCCCGTCATGACGCCGGATTTTTCCGTCAATTCCGGGTTGATAAGGACAATGCGCAAATCTTCTTCTTCCTCTTTCTTTATCTTTATGACAGCCAGGCAAAGATCCAGGCCTATCTGATTGGCCGCCAGCCCCACCCCGCCCACCGCGTCCAGGGTCTCGAACATGTCGCTTATGATGCCGGGCAGGATCCGCTTGAGTTCCTGCGCCTCCACTTTGCGCGCTTTCTTCGCAAGTATCTTTTCGCCGTATTTACAGATGCGTTTTATGGCCATAAGTCGTCACTCCATTATTTTTTCGCCGTAGGCCATAAGCCATAGGCAAGCCCTCGTTTCACGAGAGCTTATACGACAACTGCCGTCCTTCCCAGACTACCTTGGCTGTGACGGGGCGGGAAACGCCGGCTTTTTTCAGCATACCCCAGGACATGGCCAGGCTCTCCAGCTGTACTTCCGCGCCCGTGCTGCCGGAAACTCCCATGACAATTTCGTCCACGCCCGCGGCCTGCGCCACCTGGACGATGGAATAAAACGGGTCGTTGGAAAACACCAGCATCGGCTTGACGGTCTTGCCGTATTTCTCGGCCAGCAGAACCACCGAAGTAAAGAGATCTTTCTCTTCCTGTGTAATGTCGCCGGTCTCGCCCTCCAGCTGTATGCCCCTGGCGATCTTCACCGCCAGCACGATGATATCCGTGGTCTCGTCGTCGGCGGTCTCAAGGACGCTTTTAAGATGAACCAGATTATTGGGATTACGCACCGGGACAAGGATCTTCCGCTGCTTATCCAATTCCGGCAGGATAGTGCCGATATCGGCCTCTTTGCGCATATTGAGCTTCTCTGAGTCCTCGTCGGGAGCGTAGAGCCGCGCTTTCTTCCGGTTCATGTTCTCGGAGATCTGGAAAACAGCGTAAAATACGGCTGTGAAAATAATGCCGGAAATGGTGGCGACCCGTTTTGTCATAAGGTTAGCCACGGCGGCCGTGATCATGACAAGAAAAACCATGCACATCCCCACGGGGAAATAGATTTTCCCCACCTTGAGATTGAGAGGGAACATCCAGTCCCTGGGCAGATCTTCCCTGAATCGCAGGATGATAAGGGAAATTGTTTTAAAAACCAGGCTCCATAGGACGCCGAAGGCATAAGCTTCGCCGATCAGGTAAATATCCCCGCGGGACAGGATTATTACGATTATCTGAGTTATGGCCACCAGGTTGATCATCCGGTAAGTCGTACCGTATTTTTTGTGAAGATGGCGGAACCAGTCGTGCAGGATACCGTCTTCAGCCACGCGGTTCAACACGCCGTTGGAGCCGACCAGGGAGGTGTTCAGGGCGCCGACCAGCATCAGGCTGCCGGAAACTACGACGAAAGACTGCAACACAAGTTTTGCCCAGTACGGGCCTGAGAGCTCCAGCGCCAGACCGCTAAGGAGATTATCGGAGTACTTTCCGGCTATAAGATCGCCCGGTATTATCAGGGAAGAAAGGAAAGTAAGACCGCCCGTAAAAACAAGACTGAACATAAAAATCAGGAACGCGGCCTTCTTGAGATTTTTTATCTTGGGATCCCCTACCTCCCTGTAAACCTGGGCCAGAGTTTCAAGGCCGCTCAACGCCAGGATGGAATGGCCGAAAGCCATAAAAATACCCACCAGGCCGATGGTTTGAAGGTAGGGAAAATTAGTCATCCAGCCTAGCGACTCTTTGGTGAACTTGAGCTCGAAAATCGGAAGTTTAAAGCCCCTGATATAAACAGTGGCTAGCGCCCATAAAATCAACACCGTTCCGACCGCGCTTACAAAGATCATGATCTTAAGACTTTTATCGCTGGATTCCTCCACGCCTTTTATGTTCTCGCGCCAAAAAAAAGCCGTCACGGCTACGGCGAACAGGATCGCGAAAAGCTTGTGCGGAACGTGCCAGTTGATATGCAACAGCGGCAGAATATTGTAAAGCAGACTGGAAACATAAAGGCCCGCGCTTATGGCGCTTATCGGACCGGTCAGCACATAATCGAACATCAGAGCAGACACGGAAACTTTGGCCATGGAATGGCCCATGGCCTCATTAACCACCTTATAAACGCCGCCGCGCACGAACATGGCGCAGGATTCCACATAGACCATCAGCATCAGGCCGGAAAAGATCATGACAGCCATGACATACCAGGGGGCCGCCGGCCCGAAAGCGTTCATGGCGATGCTCCCGGCGTAATAAGCGCTGGAACCCATGTCGCAGAGAACCACGGCCGCCGCCTTCCAGAAAGAGATAAAGCTCAGCATGGCGGTGCTGAGCACAAGTACCTGTTTAAAGCGCGGCGGGGGGTTCATAAGGGCGGACTACTCCGACTTGCCGACGGCTTCTGCGACCTGCGCTCCGTTTTTCATGGCGGTCAGCGAGTCTATGAACGCTGCCTGGAAGAGGCGGGAGAGCTTGGAAAGCATATTGAGATGCTGCTGGAAGAAAATAGGCCGGTTGGGCGTCAAAAGCAGGAGCGCGGCCTTGACGGTGATACCCGATTTGGGGTCAAACGAACCATCCGGAATGACGGCCAGGGCCGCATAAAACCGGTCTATCTCGGCCAGCTTGGCGTGAGGGATATAGAAGCCTGTTTCCAGAACGTTATTGAGCTTTTCCACCTCCGTAACCTTTTCGTAAAGGTCTTTGGCGGTGACAAAATCCCTGACCTGCGGATAAAGGCCGTGGGTAAGCAGCTTGACCACTTCTTCTTTGGAGGGCTTCCCTTTCAGGAAGAACACCGAATCGCCGCGAAGTATGGAGGCTAGGGGAACTTCTTCCTGTCGTATCATAAGGGGACGAATTCAAAACTTCTACGGGCATATGCTATCATTTAGAAACGATCCCCGTCAATACGGAGGGGCACCCTTACCCTATACCCTATGACCTCAAAACCACGCAAAACTCCGGATACCCGCCTTGCGGTAGGGGTGGACAGGGGGGGAACGCACACCAGGATAGTGCTGATAAACGGCCTGGGAACGGAATTGAAAAGGATCGTGCGCCCCAGCTCCGGCATAGACCGCCTGCCGGATCTCATCGAGAGAACGGCCGCCGCGTGGGGGCTCAAACCGCATATCCCGGTAGTAATAGCGACGCGCGGCGCCCTGACCAAGAAATGGAAGAAAACATTCCTTCTTAAAAAACTGAAAGGCAGAGTCAACCTGGTAGACGTAATCTCGGACGCGCAGGCCGCTTACCTGGCGGCCCATGGCTCCAGAACCGGGGCGCTGCTCATCGCGGGCACCGGTTCTGTGCTGTTCCATAGACACCCGGGAGGACGGTTCAAAAAAACGGGCGGCCACGGTTCCGGCGCGGGCGACCCCGGCTCGGGGCTGTGGATAGGCGCCCGGTTCCTGAAAGGCGCCGTGCCAGCCGTGCCTCACTGGCGAAGCCTGGATCGCCGCGCTATAGCGGCCTACGCGGCGAAAGCCGTACGGAAAGCCGAGAAAGGAGACCCCGCTGCTATTAAACTCATCAGCGAAGCGCATGACCGCCTTTCCGGCCTCCTGACCGGAGCCGTCAGAATCTCCGGGCGCCGGGACGGAGGCAAACCTCTCAGAGTGGCGCTGACCGGCGGCCTGATGCAGAACGCCTTTTTCAGGAAAACTTTCATCGCCCGGGCGCGCAGACGGTTCGCGCCATACCGCCTCGTTTTCATCGGTCTAAGACGCCCGGCCGAACAGGCCGCCGCCGGGTTGGCCATGGGAATCTATGCAAGAAATAAAAACGCTTAAAAAAGCGCTGCTGGGCGGAGGCGCGGTGCTCTCTCGTTATTTCGGGCGGGTAAGTTACAGACTCAAAGGGCGGGCGAACCTCCTGACCGAGGCGGATCTGCGATCCCAGAAAGAAGTCATCGCGATCATAAAAAAATCTTTCCCGGATCACGGCTTCCTGGCGGAGGAG
Source organism: Elusimicrobia bacterium GWA2_56_46 (assembly GCA_001799575.1). Classification (GTDB taxonomy): domain Bacteria; phylum Elusimicrobiota; class Elusimicrobia; order Elusimicrobiales; family UBA9959; genus YA12-FULL-51-18. The sequence goes on along the minus strand of MGTT01000021.1, from coordinate 12,952 downwards.
GAGGATGTGCGCGGCCGCGGAAAAGGCCCGCTCTGGGTTATAGACCCGCTTGACGGCACCACCAACTACGCCCATACTTTCCCTGTCGCGGCCGTCTCGATAGGCTTCCTGTCGGGCGGACGCGTGATGGCCGGCGGCGTTTTCGACCCTTTCAGGAAAGAGCTTTTTCTGGCCGGGCGGGGCCGCGGCGCTTTTCTGAACGGACGGCGCATAAAAGTCTCCGCGACGCCCGAACTTTCCAAAGCGCTGCTGGTAACGGGCTTTCCTTATGATCGCGCGGAAAAAATAGATTTCTACTCCTCTTTCTTCTCAAAATTCCTGCGGATCTCGCATGACGTCAGAAGGATGGGCTCCGCCTCGCTGGATCTGGCCTGGCTGGCAGCCGGCCGCACGGACGGTTATTGGGAATTCGGCCTCAAGCCGTGGGACGTGGCCGCGGGCGGACTGCTGGTGGAGGAGGCCGGGGGAAAAGTAAGCGATTTTTCCGGACTGCCGTGGGAGGACATAGGCGCCTACGGCGCCCAGACCCTGGCCACTAACGGAAAAACACACCCTGAAATGCTGAAGATCATCAAAAAACTGATGCGCAAATGACCGGAATAATAATTTATCTACTGTGTTTTTCCTGTTTCTGCGCCGGAGCCGCGGTCTGGGTCCTTGAGCGGCGGGAACGCCGCTACCGCCTGGGCAACTACCGCGGGGACGGCCTCCTGACGGCGGCCGGGATTTTCATCTTCACCTACCTCGGGAATTTTGCCGTTTTTTTCACCTGGGGCGCCGGACGGGGTCTTTGGCTGGATCTGGCCATACTGGCGCTGCTGGGCGCTTTTATCTGGGGCAAGGAAAGATCTTACAGGGAAGAAGTGGAAGAACTGCGCCGGGAACAACTCTCGGAAGCGGCGGCGCTGGAAGCCGCGCTCATCAAGGACCCGGCGAACACGGCCCGCAGGGAGCGCCTGGCCGAACTATACGAATCGCTCGGAGACCTGGAAAAAGCCCTGCTCCACGCCGAAGAAGCCGCCCGGATGGATCCCATCCAAAAGAACCTCTGGAAAGTAAAAACCCTCAAACAGGAACTGGAAGAAAGAAAAAGTTAACGCCGGGCAAAGGTGCCAGGCTTATTTTTCAGCAGAAAAATGTGCCTGGCTCTCTTTGCCAAACGCATATAAAGTTTCTCTCCGGCTACAAACCCGCCAATTTAAACCCGACAAGACGGTGTCGGGGTCATCTGCTATGCTATTTATGGAGCTGGAGGGGAAATCATATAAATTGGGCCTTGACAATACAAGTTATGGCTTGTATAATATAGGAGGCGGGATGCTTGCAAATATCTGGGTTTTTATAGATGAACGGGGGCACAGTCCGGTCTTGGAATTTCTGGAATCCTTGGCCGCAAAAGAAATGGCGAAAGCCTCCGCCTACATAGGTGAGCTAAAGCGCCAGGGGCATAACCTCAGAAGGCCGCTGGCAGATTATATCGGTCACGGGATATATGAGTTGCGGCCCGGAGCTAACCGCGTTTTTTACTTTTTCTTCATGGGAAACACCGCGATTTTACTGCACGCAATAAGAAAAAAAACGGATAAACTACCACAAAGGGATATGGAATTATGCGTAAAACGAAAGCGGCAGGCGGAAGAATCCGGGAAGCACCGAAACGTTTTCCCCGGGGGATTACTATGAATAGAAGATCAAGCCTTGAAAACTTCGACGTCTGGCTTAAACGCAAGCTTAAGCGGCCCGCCTTCCGCAAGGCCTATGAGGAAGAGCGCGCGAAAGTGGCGTTGGCGCAAAAAATAGCCGAACTGCGCCATGAAAGTCGCCTGAACCAGGCGGAGTTTGCGGAGAAGCTGCATGTTTCCCAGCAGTACGTCTCCCGCCTGGAAACCGGCCGGGAAAAGAACCTGACCATAGACACGCTTGTGCACATAGCCGCGACCCTGGGCCATGACGTCCGTATCTCCTTCCCCAGATCCGTCCCCAAAAGTCTGATCCATTTTACCGTTGTTTAAGAGATAACGCCGGGCAAAGGTGCCAGACATCTTTTCCCACTGAATTACCCCTGTCGGCAAAGGTGCCAGCCTGCTTTTTCTGCTGAAAAAGAAGGCTGGCACCTTTGCCCCGGCGTTACATTTTTTAGGGGGGGTTAGCGGGAGGCCAGCACCGAGGCCAGTTCCCTGGCGGCCTGCTTAAAGCGATAGTCCTCGACCTCGCTCCGGTTATCCACGACCAGGAGCTCTCCGGTCCCCGTATCCACCAGCTTTACAGAAATAATATAGCCTTTATCATTCCTCGAAACGCTGCCGAAAAGCGCCGCCTTGGCGCCCACCAGCCGCGCCAGTTCCACGGAACGCTCTTTTTCAGCGAGGCCGGAGTAGACAAGCTTCTTCTCCGCCAGTATAAAGTCCATCTTCGTCCGCTCCACCAGCTTAAACGCCCCCGTTTTAAGAAGTTCGCTCTCCAGCAAATCGGAAATTTGCCGGGCCTGGCCCTCGGTCGCCCCCGCACCCGATTCAAAAGTCGCCACGGTCACCGATATTTTTTCGCCGCGCTCCCTAGCCCCCGGTTCCACGCTCGGAGCTCCCGGTCCCGAGCCACGAGCCCCCGTGCTGGCCCCGAAGCCCCAGCCGAGGGTGAAGCGGTGCGTGACGCCGATATCGCCGAAAGGCACGAAAGCATAGTCGAAGAGAGCGTCCCCCAGCTTCACGCCGAAGCCGGAAGAAAAAGCCGCCATAAGCCCCAGGTCCGCCTGGTTCTTAAAATTAAATCCGGCGCGCAGGAATAAGCCCGACGAACCCGCGAACGGAATGGAATATTCACCGGCCAGGATGAGGTAGGGGGAATGGTCGGCGGGCATACGGCCGTCGATAAAAGCGGTAAACCGGGGAGTATAAGGCCAGCTCAAACCCGCCCCCAGTTCTAAAGGGAGCGGGGCCTTTTCCGAACCGAGCTTCATGGGCGTCCCGAAATTGCGGGCGAAAAAAGCGAACTCCGCGTTGCTGCGCCGCCTGTCCTTGATTACTACGCCCAGATCCAGCGCCACCGAATCCGCGGAACGGTCATAGAGTCTGGAACGGATGTATTTAAGGGCCAGCCCCGCGTCTCCCCAGCCGAACCGCGCCCCGTAAGAAGCTGCAAAGGCGGCGTCATAGGCCTCGAAACCGCCGGCGGCGTTTCCCCTGTCGTCGTATTTTTTCAGCCCGGTTTCGTAGCGGTACAGCGCCCCAAGCCCCAGCGCGCCGCGCTCCAGGCCCCTGAGCCCGGCGACGGCCGTGCGGCCCGCGCCCTCCAGCAGGCTTTCATAGCCGAGCAGCAGCGCAGACTCTCCCTCGGGCAGATAGGCGGCCCCGCCGGGATTGAAGAAAAAAGAGTCCGGCGCCTTGAGCGCGGCGGCGCCGGAACCAAGGGCGGAAAGCCGCGCCGAAGCGGGGGATTTAAGGAAAGAAGCGGAGGTGGTTCCCCGCGCGTCGTCGCTAAAGGCGTGTTCCGGCAGCATCCCGGCGCGGCAAACGCCGATGTTATACAGCGCGGATAGCAAAACAAAAAGCAGGGGGGTTTTTTGAAAATTGCGATTAACGTCGGTTTTCATTGAAAGGCAATGTAAACAAAAACTACTTTTCATCCCTCATCTTTCATCCCTCATCCCTCCGAATTCCACTAAGGAATTCGGGCTACCCTTTCTTCAGATCTTCCACCAGGTATTCTATGCGGGCTTTTATTTTCTCTTTATCGAGGGCGTCAAAATCTGCGACCATATCTTCAAGGAAAGTTACCGTAAAATCCCTGTTTACTTTGGCTTTTGAAAAAACCGCCTCTATGTTCTTCAGTCTGGCGTCCAGGCTGGCCATATTCTGGTAAAGCCCTTTAACGAATTCCTCGGCCCTGGAGGGGCTGTCGGGATGGAGCGCGGCCGCCGCCGCGGCCGGAAGGGGCGCCGGCGCCTCGTCATGCGCGGGTTTTACCGCTTCGGCCGAGGCCAGCGGCAGTTCGTCCTGCACTTCCGCGGCCTCCCCGGCCGGCTCCTCAAAATCCGACTTATTTTTTATTTCAAGATATTTCCGTATCGAAAATACCAGCAAGATCAAAGCCAGCGCGAATACGCCGGCCGCGAGGTAAAACGCGGGATCCAGCCAGAAAGAGCAAAGATTGAATTTCATATTATAAAGCCTCTGTACCCAAGTGTGGAACTATTCTATTAGTTTACGCGAACCTTTTCAATAAATAGTTGCGCCGCCTAAATTTCCACGCGCTGGCCCTCTTTGACAGCGAAACACGTCATTCTGGAACCGGCCGCTTTGATCTTCCTGCGGCACAAGGCCAGCAGTTTATCCACTTCCGCGTCGCTCCGATCCTGGTTGTGATGGAACAGCCCGAACCCGCGCACCCCGGCTTTCAGCGCCAGGTCAAGGGCCTGCTCCCAGGTGGAGTGGCCCCAGGCCAGACGCCTGGAGTATTCCTCCACGGTATAATCCGCGTCGTGCACCAGCAGATCGGCCCCGCGGGAAAAGGCCAGGTACTCGTCAAAGGTTCTGCCGCCGGGATGCCTGAAATCCAGTTCATTGTCGGTGAGAAAGACGAAAGTCCGCCCTTTTTCCTGGAACTTGAAACCCAGACCGCAGTTGGGGTGGCTCAGTTCGATAGGCACGATGGTCATGGGGCCGATCTCCCAGCCGGTGGCGCAGACCGAGCTGAATTCGAACCTGGCCGCGATCTCGGAGAACTTCACCGGAAAACCGGGAGGCTGCATGGTCTTGGCGACTATCTCGCGGACGGGGTCGGAAGAAAAAGAGCAGCCCAGCATACGGATCCTGGTTCTACTGTTGTAAATGGGGGCGAAGAAAGGGAAACCGATAACGTGATCCCAGTGGGAATGCGTGAAGAGCATCGTGAAATCGTTGTGATGGTTCTTGATAAGCTCTTTGCCCAGGGCCCTTATCCCCGTGCCCGCATCCACGATGACGAGATCGTCCTTTTTGGAGCGCACCTCCACGCAGGTGGTGCTGCCGCCGTACTTCAAATATTGCCTGCCCGAAACAGGAATACTCCCCCTGGCCCCCCAGAACTTGATTTTCATCCGCCCTCCATATGAAAATATATATTAATATAAAACCGCAGAACCGCACAACAAAAAAGGTGCCAGGCACCTTTTTTTAATAGATGCCGCTTTTTTTTAGTTCTTCCGGGTTCAGGGGGGAGTGGAAAAGGCGGTAGACCCAGAACTGGTAGGCCATGATAAGGGGGAGGAATAACGCCGCCGCCCGGGCCATGATCTTCAGGGTATAGGGGCCGGAAGCGGAATTAAAAATAGTCACGCTGTAAACCGGGTCCAGCCGCGACGGCAGGAGCTCGGGATAAATACCGATAAAACCGGAAACCAGAAGCGACGCGATGGCGGCCATGGAACAGGCAAAAGCCGCGGCCGGACGCCTGGCCGCCAGGAACCGCGCGGCGGCCAGAGAAATGACGCAGAGCAACGGTATCACAAACAGGTGTTTCCTGTTAAAATAATTATTATAAAGGGCCGTGTCAAAAGCGCTGTATATAAAAACCGCCGCGACCAGAACAGCCGCCGCGTTCCAAAGTTTTTTCGCGAGCGCCGATGCGCGCGCGGAGGGGGGGCCGCTGGTTTTGAAAGAGAGCCAAAGAGATCCGTGGAACGCGAACAGCGAGGCAAACAGGGCCGCGAACAACAGACTGTAGGAATTTATAAGACCCGGTAAATTTCCCTCATACCCGGAGGGCCCCGACGGCAGCCCTCTGAAAATATTGCCGAACGCGATACCGAAGACAAGGGCGGGCAGAAAACTGCCGGCCGTAAAACCGGCCTCCAGGAGGGCTTTGAGACGGGTGCCGGGCGCCTTACGCATAAATTCAAGCGAGACCCCGCGAAGAATGAGGCCGAAAAGAGCCAGGAACATGGCGGAATAAAACCAACTGAACATGGCCGCGTAGGCGCCGGGGAACGCGGCGAAAGTGATGCCGCCCGCGGCCACCAGCCAGACCTCGTTGCCGTCCCAGAAAGGGAAAATGGAGGCGGCCGCGCCGCTTTTTTCTTCTTCGGTACGCGCCACGGCGCGCCAAACCATCCCCACCCCAAGGTCAAAGCCGTCCAGCGCGAAATATACCGCCCACAAGATTCCCCAAAGGGCAAACCACAATTTAGCGTAATCCATAGCCCTACGCCTCCGGTCCCTTGCGCGCGGTTCCGGCCAGCAGATAGACGTCCAGCGCGCCGAGGGCGGTATACAGAGCGACAAGGCCGGCCAATGAAACCCGGACCTGGCCGGCGGAAAGCGACGCGGAAACTCCTTCTGAAGTACGCATCAGCCCATAGACCAGCCAGGGCTGGCGGCCGACTTCGGTTACCAGCCAGCCGAGCTGGATCGCTATATACGGGAGGGGGATAGCGTAAAGCATTATTTTAAGGAACCGGGGGCGGGCTTCCAACAGATCCTTTTTGGAGAACCAGACCGCCAGACCGGAAAGGAATATAAAGAGCATCCCCAGGGCGATCATAGTCCTGAAACTTAAAAAAACAGGCAGAACCGGCGGCCTGTCGGCGGCGGGAAAATCCTTAAGTCCCTTTACTTCCGAATCCGGCCGGTGAAAAGCCATAAGGCTCAGCAGATACGGGATTTTGAGCGCCTCAACGGAATTCTTTTCATTCGCGGGATCCGGCACGGTCAGCAGGATATAAGGAGCGGAGCTCCGGGTCTCCCAGACGGACTCCATCGCCGCGAATTTAGCCGGCTGAAGCTCCGCCACCGAAACGCCGCTGAAGTCTCCGGCGCCGAAAAGCGCCAGGGAAGAAGCGAAACTGAAAACGGCGGCGGCCCTGAAAGATTTTTTGAAGAAGACGGTCTCGTTCTTTTTCAGCAGATGCCAGGCCGAAATCCCCATAACGAAGAAGCCGGCGACAACATAGCCGGCGAAAATGGTGTGAAAGAATTGCAGCCAGGCGTGATAATTGAAAGCGAGGGCCGCGAAATCCGTCATCTCGGCGCGGCCGCCGGAGATTATGTGGCCTACAGGATGCTGCATCCAGCCGTTGGCGAGGATGATCCAAAGGGCCGACATATTAACTCCGAGAGACACAAGCCACATGGCCGCGGCGTGCGCTCTCGGTGAGATCCGGTTCCAGCCGAAGATCCAGACCGCCAGGAAAGTGGATTCCAGGAAAAAAGCCGCCAGGGCCTCTATGGCCAGCGGCGCCCCGAAAACGTCCCCTACATAAGCGGCGTAGCGGGCCCAGTTAGTCCCGAACTGGAACTCCAGCGTGAGACCGGTAACCACGCCCAGGGCGAAATTTATCAGGAACAGTTTGCCCCAGAACCGGGCCATCCGCAGATGATCCGCGTCCCCGGTCCGGACATATACGGTCTCCATCCAGGCGACCAGCAGGCACAGGCCCAGCGTCAGAGGAACGAAGAGGAAGTGGAACATGGCCGTGACCGCGAATTGCAGCCTGCTTAAAGCGAGAACATCCATCATACCCGCAAATTCTAGCAAAAAACCTCTTTTTTTAATATAATTGACATATACAATGACAGCCTACTCTCCTTTACCTGGGATCCCTAGGATCGTTTTTCCTCACTTTTTCGGCAAAATACTCCATGAGCGAGGTTATCCGCAATGAACTCTGAGAAAATAGCGATAGTCGGCCTGGGAATAATAGCCCCGGACGCCCCCAATAAAGACCAATTTTGGAAGAATATCACTTCCGGAAAGAACTGCGTCAGCGAGGTTCCCAAAGACCGCTGGGACTGGCGGCTCTACTACTCCGAAGACCACAAGGCCGCCGACAAGACCTATTCCAAGATAGGCGGCTTCATCAAGGACTTCACGTTCGACCCGATACGGTACAAGATCCCGCCCCAGACTGCCGCGCAGATCTCGCGCCTCCAGCAGATGACCATAGAGGCCGTACGCATGGCGTTTGAAGATTCCGGCTATGACAAGAAACCATTCGATCCCAGGATGACCGCGGCCGTTATAGGCAACGCCATGGGCGCCATGCGCAAGGAGCTTACCGACTTTCGCGTTTATAAGTTCTTTAATGAAGATCTCCTTAAAAAAACCGGCACCTACGCCGGACTCACGGCCTCCCAGCAGAAAGCCCTCCTGGAGGAATACGAGGGCCAGATAGACCAAAACATAATTAAGATCACCGAAGACACCATGCCCGGAGAGCTTTCGAACGTCACCGCCGGCAGGATAGCCAACGTCTTCAATCTCAACGGCCCCAATATGACCATGGACGCCGCCTGCGCCTCCTCCCTGGCTGCCCTGGACTACGCCGTGATGGGCCTGCGTTCGGGCAAGTTCGACATGGCGGTTACAGGCGGCGCGGACGAGATGATGTCCGCCCCCGCTTTCGTCAAGTTCTGCAAGATAGGCGCGCTGTCCGCGGACGGCTCCTACTCCTTTGACGAGCGGGCCAACGGTTTCGTCATGGCCGAAGCCGTGGCGGTCTACATCCTGAAAAGGTATTCCGACGCGGTGAGGGACGGCGACAAGATCTACGCCCTGATAAATTCCGTGGGCGCCTCTTCGGATGGAAAAGGAAAGGGCATCACGGCCCCCAACCCCAAGGGCCAGAAAATGGCCATCGAAAACGCTTTCGCACAGGTGGATTACGGCCCCGGTGAAGTGGATTTCGTGGAAGCCCACGGCACGGCCACCAGGGTGGGCGACGCCGCGGAAGTGGAAGCGCTAAAGGACATCTTCGGATCCCACATAAAACCGGGCAAAAAACTGGGGCTCACCTCGGTCAAATCCCAGATAGGCCACGCCAAGGCGGCGGCCGGCGCCGTCAGCCTGGTGAAAACGGCTTTAGCCCTGCACCATAAGATCCTTCCTACCTCCATCAATTATGCCAAACCCAATCCCGGCATAGATCTGAACCTGTTCAGGGTGATAACCAAGGCCGAGCCCTGGGAGAAAACCGACGGCATAAGAAGGGCCAATGTGTCTTCTTTCGGTTTCGGAGGCACCAACTTCCACGTGACCATGGAAGAGTACGCGGGGCAGCCGGCAGAAGTCAGAAGCCGGAAGTCAGAAGCCGGAAGCCGGCAGTTGCCGGTTACGAGCCACGAGTCGCAAGCCACTAGCCACGCCTCAGTTGTGGAAAACCCCAAGACGCCGTTCTCCGGCCTCCAGGGCGAGGCGATTACTTTCACCGCGGCCACGCCCCAGGCCGTCATGGCCGAAGCGAAAGCTCTCTCCGCCTCCACTTTCAGCCGCTGGCCTGAGACTTACCCCATAGCTCTTTTCGCCCAATCTGCCAACGCAAAGCCGCAGCAGGGATGGGGCGTCTCCATAGTCGCCAAAACCCCGGCCGACCTGCGGGAGAAGATAGAATTTCTGAACGCCAACGCAAAACCGGAGACCTGGGACAACCCTCCGCTGAACTTCAGGCTCAAGGGCGTCTACACCTTCAGGCGCAAGAAGCACGACGCGAAGATCGGCTTCCTGTTTCCCGGGCAGGGCTCGCAGTACGTGGACATGATGCGCGACCTGGCCGCCAAATACGAGGTGGTGCAGGCCACTTTTGATGAAGCCGACCGCATACTTGAAAAGATGATCGGCGTTAACCTCACCGATACGCTCTGGTCCAAACCCGGCGAATCCAAAGAGGAACTTGAGAAACGGGAAAACGCCATCAAGCAGACCCAGATGACCCAGCCGGCCATGATGACGGCCGACATGGCCATGTTCCGCCTGCTGACCTCATTCGGCATAAAGCCTGACATGGTCATCGGCCACAGCCTGGGCGAATACGCCGCCGCGGCGGCGGCCGGAGTGTTCACGCTTGAGAACGGCCTGCGCGCCGTCACCAGCCGGGCCAAGGAAATGTCCAGCGTGAAAGTGAAAGATCCGGGCAAAATGGCTTCCATCGGCTGGCCCGCGGACAAAGTGGATCGGGAACTTAAAAAGATAGACGGCTACGTGATCTGCGCCAACAAGAACTGCCCGCTGCAGACCGTCATCGCCGGAGAGCGGAGCGCCGTGGAAAAAGCCGTTGAGCTGTTCGTGTCGCTGGGCGTGCAGGCCCAGGAGATAGCCGTTTCCCACGCTTTCCATTCCGCCATCATAGAACCCGCCATCGGGCCTTACAGGAAATTCCTGGAAAATATACCGACCTCGCCATGGACCATTCCGCTCCTGTCCAACGTAACCGCGGATTATTTTCCGGCCGACAAACAGGGCACCTACGACCTGCTGCTCAAACAGATGACAAGCCCCGTGGAATTCATAAAACAGCTGGAACGCATGTACGCGGACGGTGTGCGCACCTTTATAGAATGCGGCCCCAAGCGCGTCCTGAGCGCTTTCGCGGCTTCCACTTTTAAGGATAAGACCGGTATCACCATACTATCCTCGAACCATCCCAAGCGCGGCGGCATAACCGAATTCAACGATCTGCTCGCGAACCTCATGGCCCTGGGCTTCGACCTGGACTGGAAAGGGAAACACCCGGAGCAGGGCGGCGGGTTCTTCAATCCGTACTATCTGCAGTGGTCGGTGAACAGTGGCCAGTGGACAGCGGGGGAAGAACGAGAAAACGTTTCATCCGCCAACTCAGCACTGAACACTGACCACTCACCACTGACCACTGCGAACGCGGCGTTCGCCGCCCGCTATGGGTTTAACTTCAACAATATCGCCGTCTCCGGGATAGCCGGAGGCGCCCCGGGCACCTGGGACAAACTTTTCCGCGAGCATAATCTGGACGAGATCCTGGCCGGGAAAAACATGATCGAGCCCATCCCCATGGACTGGCGCGAGAAGCAGATAGACAAGAACATCATCCGCGTGATCAAATCGCCGACCGGCAACCACAGCATCGCGAAAATAGATTCGGCGGATCAGGCCATAAAACTCTCCGCGCGCAAGGGGCAGTTCGACATCGAGAAGGAATTCGGCGTCCCCAACAACATCGCCAAAGCGCTGGACTCTACCTTCAAAATGGCCGTGGCCGCGGGAATACTGGCGCTCAAAGATGCGGGCATTCCGCTGATCCATTACTACAAAAAAACCACCACCGGCGGCTACCTGCCCGAAAAGTGGGCGCTGCCGGAAGCGCTGGCGAACGAAACGGGCGTAATCTTCGCTTCCGCTTTCCCAATCCTGGAATCCCTGATAAGCGAAGTCGCCGGTTATTTCAATTACAAATACCGCGGCAAAACGGCGGCCCAGATGTGGGAAGTCTACGACAACATCATAGGCAAACTGGAAAATCCAAAAAACAGGGCCGCGCTCAGGGCCTGGATGGAGCAGAACTTCGATAAGACCCGCGCAGCGGAAGAGAAAGACATTTATGCTTTCAGCCAGAACTTCCTGATGAAAGTGATACCCATAGCGGACAGCCAGTTCGCGCAGTGGGTCGGCGCAAAAGGCCCGGCGATGCATATAAGCGCGGCCTGCGCCTCCACCACCCAGGCCGTGCATACCGCCGAATGCTGGATAAGGGCGGGCAAGGCGAAGAGGGTCGTGATAATAGCCGCAGACGATATCACAAGCGGCGTCGTCCAGGAATGGACCATGCCCGGATTTCTGGCCTCCGGCACGGCCTCGACCAAAGAAAATGTCTCGGACGCCGCCCTGCCGTTCGACCGGAGGAGGGACGGCCTGATAGTAGGCGCCGCCGCGGTAGGCATGGTACTAGAGGACGAGACGCTGGTCAAAGGCCGGGGCATGAAACCGCTCGCACGCCTGCTGCTGACCGAATCCGCCAACAGCGCCTACCATGTAAGCAGACTGGACACCGACCACGTGGCGGCCGTGATGGAGAGATTTATAAGGAGAGTGGAGGATGTCTACGGCCTGGACAAGAGCCGGTTCGCCGCGAAGACTTTCTTCATGTCGCACGAAACTTATACGCCCGCGAGGGGCGGCAGCGCCTCGGCCGAGGTCAAGGCCCTGAAAAAGGCTTTCGGAACCCATGCACGGGACGTGATCATCAGCAACGTAAAAGGTTTTACCGGGCACACGATGGGCTCTTCGCTGGAAGAAGTGGTATCCATACGCGCTCTGAACACGGGCATTATACCGCCTATAGCCAACTACAAAGAGCCGGATCCGGAACTGTCCGGCATCACGCTCTCACAGGGCGGGAAGTACGACCTGCAGTATGTCCTGCGTTTCGCGGCCGGCTTCGGCTCGCACATGGCGATGTCTTTCACCGAACGGGTCTGGAAAGAAGGAGAACCCAGGATAGACAACCAGGCCAGGCACACGGACTGGCTGAAGGAGATCTCGGGAGAAGAACATCCGGAACTGGAAGTAACTTTAAATACGCTGAGGATCAAGGATAAAAAAACCGCCGGAAAGGCGCCCCATACGCCGGTAAGGGAACCGGCTATGGCGGGCGCCGCGCCCGCCGGTCACACGTCACAGGTCACCAGCCAGTCACAGGTCACAAGTCACAAGTCACAAGTTGCGGAAACTGTAAGCCGGCCCGAACTGGCGCCAACGCCGGTTTCCGCCCCTCAGCCCTCAGCCCCCATCCCTCATCCTTCAGCCTTAAACGAGTACGGCTTACGGCAGGGGCCGCAGCGGCCCCTTTTTCGTCCATGACGAATTTAATGCAGTGCCTGATGGTAGGGTAGTCCTTTAGGGAGAGATTTTCCTTGCGCGGGATATCATAATGCTCGCGAATGGCGGCGAAGAGCTCAGCCTGTTTGACGGTGTCGATACCTAGATCGGCCTCCATGTCGAGGTCGAGTTCCAGCATATCCGTGGGGTAGCCGGTCTTCTCGGCGATCATGGCGAGGATCTCAGCCTTAACCGATTCCTCGTTTAAGGCTGAAGGATGAGGGATGGGGGCTGAGGGCTGAGGGGCGGAAACCGGCGTTGGCGCCAGTTCGGGCCGGCTTACAGTTTCCGCAACTTGTGACTTGTGACTTGTGACCTGTGACTGGCTGGTGACCTGTGACGTGTGACCGGCGGG
>MGTT01000020.1 GCA_001799575.1 Elusimicrobia bacterium GWA2_56_46 | reverse complement strand
CTGAAAATGGTGGGTCCGGATTAGTGAGACAATACTGGGTCCCGATTGGTGAGACGCGACAATCCCATATATGTGATATGCTATAGATGTGATATTTATTGTGCGCCGTGAGTAAAGAAGGAGTAATGGGTAAGCAAATAAATTACGAGATTGAGTTTTACAAAAAGGCTGGCACAGAGCGCTCACTGGTAGATGATTACCTCGACGCTATGCCGGAGAAGCACAGGCAAAAGGCTATGGCGATAATGGCGCGGCTTGAAGAAGAAGGGCCGAATCTGAGGCGTCCCCACGCCGACACCCTGCGAGGGAAGATCCGGGAGCTTCGTTGTGGATTTCACACTTTTGAAAAAGACCCGGGCGGTGCCAGCAGGCGAGATTGCCAGCGCGGAACAGGCGATGAATGATTGGATTAAACGAAACAGAGTTTAGGCTGAAGTGAATCTTATGAAAATGATAAACAAAAAAAGGACTTTCCGTGACAGGCTTCGCGAAGAAATCAAGAAACCCGGATTCAAAGAGGGTTTCGCCCGGTATTACCTGGAAGCTGTTATAGCCGAAAAGATCGTGGAGCAGCGCGAACACCGGCATATGACCCAGGTGCAATTGGCTAAAGCGCTTGGAACAGGGCAAGGCGCGATTTCGCGTATTGAGAGCGGGGAGCAAAACCTTACCTTTGGTATGCTTGAAAAGATTGCGGGTGTCTTAAAATGTCGCGTGGTCGTGGATTTAAGGCCCGCATAGCCGATGCGTAATTTTGAAAAGGTACCTGTTACCTTTCTCACTGGAATACCCCCCCTGCTGAACACGTAGCCGGCCTTTTGCGCCTTTCCTTACGCCAATAAGAAACGCTAATAACCGCGGCTTTCTGGAAATCTTCGGAATTTCTTCGGGATTCAGGGGCGCCGGAAAAAGCTTAGAAGCCATCTTAGAGCAATTAGACGATTAGACGGGACGCTGTTGTGTGCCAAACTTCCTTAATTAGACGTCGCTCCCCGCGGCGGTGGTTTTAATGCAGCCCAGGATGATGGTAAGAGGCCGAAGCGGAGGGGGGCATAAGACTATGCACATGCTGCCACGCGCGGGACTCACGGGAAGCGTGCCAAAGGTCATAGGTCTGCTGGAGATTAGTCCAGAGATTAGGGGTAGTGCGGAACGCCTGGGAAAGGCGTAAAGCCATATCAGGCGTAATAGCGCAGCGCTCGTTGACAATTTGAGACAGAGTCTTACGGGAGATATTCAGGGCCTTGGCGGCCGCGGAGATAGTAAGCTTCAGCGGTTCCAGGTAGTGCCTTTTAAGGATTCCCCCGGGATGTGTGGGCGGCCGTGTTTTCTTGTTCATTTGTCTTCCTCTTTTAGTGATAATCCCTGTAATCAACCACGTAGGCGTTTCCGTTTCTAAACTGGAATATAATACGCCAGTTGCCGGAAACTCTAACCGCCCAATATCCTTTAAGGTCTCCTTTGAGCGGATGCAGAAACGAGCCTGGATAATCCATATCGTTAATGATCGTCGAGGCATCCAGGCGGTCCAGTATGTCCGCCAATTTCTGCGCCTGGTCCGGCTGGATGCCTTTTTTTGAGCCGGTGTGAAAGAACTTTTCCAGACCTTTATGTTTAAAATTCTCGATCACGGATATAGTGTAACCCATATGGTTACAGTTGTCAAGAGCTATTTTTAAGGTGTAGAAATTTTTTTAAAATGTCCTGGTTGCGTTTTTTAGAAATGTCCTGATTAAAGCGGTAAAACCTCTTACAGTCACCCACCGGGACATAAATCCGTAAATCCCATAACAAAGTATAGCAGACGACCCCGGGTGGACTTCACCGCAGTTTTGCGTTACTAATGGACACAACCTCTGCGTACTGTCGGGATGGAATACCCCCCCTGCTGAACACGTAGCCGGCCTTTTGCGCCTTTCCTTACGCCAATAAGAAACGCTAATAACTGCGGTTTTCTTGAAATCTTCGGAATTTCTTCGGGATTCGGGGGCGCCGGTAGTGTATACTTTTAGTAGGCCAAAAGGGTGTGGTGCGCGCGGATTACATAGATTATATGGTTATGTAACATTATTGAAATACGGGTTTGTCATACTAAGTGTGATGGAACGCTCAACATGCTGAACCATGAATCCATCGGGGCTTTACGTAAGACAGCCGTCGGCTTTCCCAGGCCGGCCGGCTTCCTCGCATCCCCGGTTTTGAAAAGGTACCTGTTACCTTTCGCATTTTTACGAACGGCAACAATGCGAAAGGTAACAGGTACCTTTTTGGCAATTGGTATTATGTCCCCGGTTTTGGGGGCCATTGAGACTCCCACCAGCGTGGTTTTTGACGAGATAACCGCCGGGACCATAACCGCCTCGGCCTATGTGGCCACCCCCGGCTTCACCGGCCTGGGCGGCGCCGTGGCCGGCACGAATATAGCCAAAGACGGCACTTATGCCGGGTGGCATGTTTACGGGGACAGTTGGACAGTGAAAGCGGCGATGCCGACGGCGAGGTATTATCTGGCCGCCGCTGCGGTTGGCGGTAAACTTTATGCGGTTGGCGGATATGATACCGGGTATTTAACCAAAAATGAAGAATATGACCCCGTATCCAACACTTGGTTGACAAAAGCGGTGATGCCAACTGGACGGGCATATCTGGCTGCCGCCGCAGTAGGTGATAAACTTTACGCACTTGGCGGGTATAACGCTGGCGGTGGTCTGGGTGTGAACCAAGAATACGATCCGGCGGCGAATATTTGGTTGACAAAAGCCGTGATGCCGACTGCGCGGTATTATTTGGCTGCCGCCGCGATTGGCGGCAAGCTGTACGCCGTGGGCGGGTCCGGCGTGACGCAGAATGAAAACGAAGAGTACGATCCGGTGGTGAATACGTGGGCGATAAAAGCGGTAATGCCGACAGCGCGGAACGAGTTGGCCGCCGCCGCGATTGGCGGCAAACTATATGTAGTGGGCGGGTACTTGAAGAATACAAATGAAGAGTACGATCCGGCGGCGAATACCTGGGCGACAAAAGCGGGGATGTCGCTTGCGCGATATGCTTTGGCCGCCGCCGCCGCGGGCGGTAAGCTGTATGCGGTAGGAGGGACAGGCCCACTAAATAAAAATGAAGTGTACGACGCTACGGCCAATACGTGGGCGATAAAAGCGGTAATGCCGACAGCGCGGGAGCGTTTGGCTGCCGTGGCGATCGGCGGCAAGCTGTACGCGGTGGGCGGGAGTAACGGTTCCAATCTGAACACAAACGAATCCTACGACCCCGGCGTGGCGACTGTATTCGGCGGCCTGGCGCCGAATACGCAGTATTCATTCAAGGCCATGGCCAGGGATTCCGCCGGGGTTGAAACCGGCGAATCCGCCACAGTTTCCACCTATACTCTGGCCTATGTTTCCGGCCCCGCGTCATATCCGGCCATTTATTCCAGCACTATCACGGTCGCGTGGTCTTCCGGCACGGTGTCAGGCGGTTACAACGGCGCTAACACCACCTACCTGGTACAGGCTTCCACCAGTTCCGATTTTGTTCCCGTAGCGGGCTCCTCCACCACGGCGTTGCCGTACGCCGAAATAGGCGGGCTGTCACCGCAAACCACCTATTATTTCCGCGTCAAGGCGGCCAACGCGGTGAATGTGTGGACCGATTATGCGGTGATCGGTTCCACGCTGAGTGGTATAGAGACGCCCACAAATATAATATTTGACGAAGTAACCGCAGGCACTATAACCGCTTCCGCCTATGTCGCAACGCCCGGATTCACAAAACTCAACCAGGGTTTATCGGCCACCAATATAGCCAAAGACGGTTCTTATGCCGGGTGGCATGTTTATGGCGATAGCTGGACGATAAAAGCCGTGATGCCGACGGCGCGGTTTGGTTTGAGCGCCGCTGCTGTTGGCGGTAAGTTGTATGCAGTGGGCGGGTTTGATACAGCGAATTCCAGTAAAAACGAAGAGTACGACCCTGTGGTGAATACGTGGGAGACAAAAGCGGCGATGCCGACAGCGCGGCGATATTTATCTTTTGGCGTTATTGGGGGGAAGTTGTATGCTGTGGGTGGCCTAGGCCCATCAAATGCAAATGAGGAGTATAATCCCGAATCCAATACTTGGACGATAAAAGCGGCGATGCCGACCACGCGGGATGGTTTAGCCGCCGCCGCGGTCGGTGGCAAGCTATACGCGCTGGGTGGGGTTGGACCGCTGAACACTAACGAAGAGTACGACCCTGCGGCGGACGCATGGGTTGCAAAAGCGGTGATGCCTACCGCGCGTGGATATCTGGCCGCCGCGGTTGTCAGCGGTAAAGTGTACGCGGTGGGCGGTCTTGGCGGGACGCAGAAAGAGAACGAAGAGTACGATCCTGCGGCCGACGCCTGGGTAGTAAAAGCGGTGATGCCGACCGCGAGGAGATTGTTTGCCGCTGCGGCGATAAATGGCAAGATCTACGCGGTCGGTGGTTATAACGGTTCCAACCTAAATGTAAACGAAGAATACGATCCCACGACGAATACGTGGGCGGAAAAAGTTACGATGCCGACAATGCGGGGTTATCTGGCCGGTGCGGCGATTGGCGGCAGGTTGTATGCTGTTGGCGGTGACAACGGTCCGACCCTGAACGTGAACGAAGCCTACGACCCCGGTGTTACTACGGTATTCGGCGGCTTGGCGCCTAATACGCAATATTCTTTCAGAGCGAAAGCGCGAAACGCCAACGGCGCCGAAACTGGAGAATCTATAACTGTTTCCACTTATACTTTGGCCCATGTCGGAAGCCCGGCTACGTTCCCGGCCATATACGCAAGCAGCATAACGGTGGCCTGGTCGTCGGGAACCGCGGCTAACGGCTATAACGGAGCCAATACCACCTATTTTGTCCAGGCTTCGAGCAATTCCAATTTCGCCACGATAGCCGGCTCTTCGCAGACTACCGGCCAGAACTATGCCACGGTTACCGGCATAACGCTGCCGACAACCTATTATTTCCGCGTCAAGGCGGCCAACGCTGTGAATGTCTGGAGCGATTATGTGACTGTCGGTTCCAGATTTTGCGCTATCGAAAGGCCCATCAATATAGTATTCGACGAGATAACCGCCGGAACCATAACCGCCTCGGCCTATGTCGCCACCCCCGGCTTCACCGGCCTGGGCGGCGCCGTGGCCGGCACCAATATAGCCAAAGACGGAGCCTACGCGGGGTGGCATGTGTACGGGGATAGCTGGACGGTAAAAGTGGCGATGCCGACCCCGCGGTTTCATCTGGCCGCCGCTGCGGTTGGCGGCAAGTTGTACGCAGTTGGTGGGTCAGGCGCGACGCTGAAAGAAAATGAAGAGTACGACCCAGTGGCGAATACGTGGGCGACAAAAGCGGTGATGCCGACTGCGCGGGAGTATCTGGCCGCCGTTGCGGTTGGCGGCAAATTATACGCTTTGGGTGGAATCGGCCCACTGAATACAAACGAGGCCTACGACCCTGTAACGGATACATGGGCGACAAAAGCCGTGATGCCTACGGCGCGGCATGGTTTGTGCGCCGTGGTCATCGGTGGTAAACTGTACGCGGTGGGAGGGACCAACGGTCCTACTCTGAACGAAGAATATGATCCTGCGGCCAATACCTGGGCGACTAAGGCGGAGATGCCGACTGCGCGGAACTATCTGGGTGCCGCGGCCATTGGCGGAAAGCTGTACGTGGTTGGCGGGTATAACGGTCCCATCCTGGATATTAATCAGGAATACGACCCCGCGGCGAATACGTGGGCGACAAAAGCGGTGATGCCGACCGCGCGATACGATTTGTCTGCCGCGGCAGTTGGCGGCAAACTGTACGCGGTGGGAGGAACCAACGGGTCAGGTCTGAATGTAAACCAAGAGTACGATCCCGCGGTGAATACGTGGGTGACAAAAACAGTGATGCCGACTGCGCGATATGGCTTGGCTGCCGCCGCGGTTGGCGGGAAACTGTACGCAGTGGGCGGGGACCAGAACAAAAACGAAGCCTACGACCCCGGTGTGGCCACGGTATTCGGCGGCCTGGCGCCCAATATGCAGTATTCGTTCAAGGCCATGGCCAGGGATTCCTCCGGGGTTGAAACCGGCGAATCCGCCACCATTTCAACCTACACTTTGGCCTATGCCGCAGGCCCCGCGTCATATCTGGCCATTTATGCCAGCACTATCACGGTTGCGTGGTCTTCCGGCACGGTGTCAGGCGGTTACAACGGCGCTAACACCACCTACCTGGTGCAAGCCTCCAGTAACTCCGATTTTATTCCCGTAATCGGCTCCTCCACCACGGCCCTGCCGTACGCCGAAATAGGCGGGCTGTCGCCGCAGACGACTTACTATTTCAGGGTTAAGGCCGCCAACGCGGTGAATGTGTGGACCGATTATGCGGTTTTGGGCTCGACAATCAGCGCCATTGAGACGCCCACGAACATCATATTCGACGAGGTAACATCGGGTACGATAACGGCCTCCGCATACGCGGCCACGCCGGGGTTCACGGGGCTTGGAACCGGGTTGTCGGCCACAAACATAGCCAAAGACGGCGCATATTCCGGCTGGCATACAGGGGGTAATACCTGGACGGCAAAAGCGGTTATGCCCACCGCGCGGCATGGTCTGGCCGCCGCCGTGATCGGCGGCAAGCTGTACGCCGTGGGAGGCATCAGTCAACTGAACACAAACCAGGAGTACGATCCCGCGGCTAATACCTGGGCGACAAAAGCGGTGATGCCGACCGGGCGGCAGTATCTGGCCGCCGCCGCTGTCGGCGGCAGGCTGTACGCGGTGGGCGGTTACACCACGTCGGCCTCCAATAAAAACGAAGAATACGACCCCGTTGCGAATACGTGGGCGGCGAAAGCCGTGATGCCGACCGGGCGATATGTTTTGGCCGCCGCCGCTATCGGCGGGAAAGTCTACGCCGTGGGCGGGTACGATACGGCGGACTCCAATAAAAACGAAGAATACAACCCCGCGTCTAATACGTGGGAGGCAAAAGCCGTGATGCCGGCCGTGCGGGAACAATTCGCCGTTGCGGTGGCAGGCGGGAAATTCTACGCGGTGGGCGGTTACGGCCCCCTGGACACAAACGAAGAGTACGATCCCGCGGCGAATACGTGGGCGGCAAAAGCGGCGATGCCGACCGCGCGGCAGTATCCGGCCGCCGCCTCGGTCGGCGGCAAGGTGTACGTTGTGGGCGGGGTGGCCACGCTGAACACAAACGAGGAATATGACCCCGCGGCGAATACCTGGGCGACAAAAGCGGTGATGTCGGCCGCGCGCGGCTATCTGTCCGCCGCCGCCATCAACGGCAAGCTGTACGCTGTTGGAGGGTCTGACGGTTCAGCCATGAACACCAACGAAGCCTACGACCCCGGCGTGGCGACTGCATTCGGCGGCCTGGCGCCGAATACGCAGTATTCGTTCAAAGCCAAGGCGCGCAATCTGCTGGGCGTGGAAACCGGCGAATCTGTAACTGTTTCCACTTATACATTAGCCTATGCCGGGGAGCCGGCCACATATTCGGACATTTCTTATAGCAATATAACCGTGGCCTGGTCTTCGGGCACGGCGTCGGGCGGGTATAACGCTTCCGGCGCGCGCTACGATGTGCAGGCGTCCACGCGGGCGGATTTTGTTCCCGTCTGGGGCTCGTCCAATACGGCGGAGATCTCCGCAGCCATATCGGGCCTGGCCGACGAGAGGCTTTATTACTTCCGCGTGCGCGGCATTAACACGCCGGGAGCGGCCGGGGACTATGCCGCATTGGGTTCCACTTACACCGCGGCGATCTTGCCGGCCAATGTGCAATGGGTTTACGTCTCAAGCACGCAGGCGCGCGTGTCGTGGGAACTGGACACGCCCGCCACTGAGGCACCATGGATGGCGATTTCCACGGCCCCCGATTTCAATGTTACGCTCTCTTCGGCGATAGGCTCGGTGGGCCAGCAGACGGTCACATACTCCGTCCTGGATAATACCTCCTATTACTTCAAGGTGAAAGTTTCCACGAAATCGGATATGGCCTACTGCTCCCCGATCTCCACCCGCACAGCCGCGCCGATACCATCCAATATCATTTTCGATGAGGTGACCGTCGGCACGATAACAGCCTCGGCCTATGTGGCGACACCGGGCTTCAGCAATCTGGAGCAGGGTCAATCGGCTATAAACATAGCCAAAGACGGCGCTTATGCGGGGTGGCACAGTAGTACATGGACGATAAAAGCGGCGATGCCGACTGCGCGTTATCTTTTTGGCATGGCGGTTATAGGAGGGAAGCTATACGCTGTGGGAGGGCACAACGGGTCTACTTATATTAATACAAACGAAGAGTACGACCCGGTGTTTGACACCTGGACAACAAAAGCTGTTATGCCCACTGTGCGAGCTATGTTAGCCGCCGCGGCTATCGGCGGTAAGCTGTATGCAGTAGGTGGGTATAATGCGGTATCTCTTAACACGAACGAAGAGTACGACCCCATAACGAATACCTGGGCGATAAAAGCGGTTATGCCTACTGCGCGATATGATCTTGCCGCGGCCGCTATCGGCGGCAAGCTATATGCGGTGGGCGGGGATAATGGGGTAAACTTGGATAAAAACGAAGAATATAACCCCACATCTAACACGTGGGCAACAAAGGCCGTTATGCCCACTGCTCGACGCATGTTGGCCGCCGCGATTACACAAGAGAAATTATATGTGTTGGGTGGGCGCAGTAATGCGGTTTATTATTCAAGCACAAACGAAGAGTATAACCCATTATCCAACACATGGGCGACGAAAGCGGCGATGCCGACCGGACGGTATAGGTTGGCTGCCGCGGGTGTGGGAGGAAAATTATATGTGGTGGGAGGCGAGGGCGGAATACGCAACGAAAACGAAGAGTATGACCCCGCTGCGAATACCTGGGCGATAAGAGCCGCGATGCCGACCGCGCGGGACATGTTGGCGGCCGCCGCTATAGCCGGCAAGGTGTATACAGTGGGCGGAGGTTATGTCACATTTAAGGAGAATGAAGTCTACGACCCCGGCGTAACCACCGTTTTCGGCGGTCTGGCGCCGAGTACTCAGTACTCGTTCAAAGCCAAGGCGCGCAATTCTGCCGGGATTGAAAACGGCGAGTCTGTCACAGTCTCCACCTATACCCTGGCCTATTTTTCCGGGCCGGCGTCGTACCCTGCCGTTTATTCCAGCAGTATAACCGTCGCGTGGTCTTCGGGCACGGCGGCAGGTGGTTTCAACGGGCCTAATACTACATATCTCGCGCAGGCTTCCCTGGTCTCCAATTTCGGTTCCATAGCCGGCTCGTCCACCACGGCGCTGCCGTACGCGACGATAAGCGGCCTCTCGGCGCAAACGACCTACTATTTCCGCGTTAAGGCCGCCAATGCGGTTAATGTGTGGACCGACTACGCGGTTTTGGGCTCAACAATCAGCGCCATCGAAACGCCCACAAATATTATTTTCGACGAGGTAACGGCGGGCACGATAACAGCCTCGGCGTATGCGGCCACGCCCGGGTTCACGGGGCTGGGGACCGGGTTATCGGCCACAAATATAGCCAAAGACGGCGCTTACGCGGGGTGGCATGGTAGTACATGGACCGTCAAAGCCGTAAAACCTTCTCCACGGGGCTATCCTGGCTCCGCGTCGGTGGGCGGCAAAATATACGTGGTTGGGGGTGACGCGGGAACTGGCCAGAATACTAACGAGGAGTTCGATCCCGCCGCGAATACTTGGGCGGTAAAAGCCGTAATGCCCACCGCGAGGTATCGTCTGACCGCCGTCGCTATAGGCGACAAATTGTATGCGGTAGGAGGATATACGAGTTCTCCCGTGAATCTAATAGAAGCGTATGATCCTGCGACAAATACTTGGGAAACTAAAGTACCAATGCCGACCGCGCGACACTCCGTCGGTTCAGTTTCCATCGGAGGTAAAATGTATGTCGTGGGCGGACTTGGGGGGACGCAAAAGGAGAATGAGGTGTACGATCCCGCCGCTAATACCTGGATCACAAAAACCGCAATGCCCACCGCACGGTACGGTTTGGCTACAGCAGCTATAGGTGGCAAAATGTATGTCGTGGGCGGTAATGGCCCGCTGAATACCAACGAGGAGTATGATCCCGCGACTGATACATGGGCGACAAAAGCGGTGATGCCTACCGCGCGCATAGATCTGGCTGCGGTTCAGGTGGGAGGAAAACTGTTTGCAGTAGGCGGGAATAATGGGGCGTACCTGGGGACTAACGAAGAATATGATCCGCTCGCCAATACCTGGGCTACTAGAACGGTAATGCCTACCGCTCGTTCCTCTTTCGCGTCGGCGGTGGTTGCAGGCAAAATATATGTGGTCACCGGGAACGACGGTGCCTCGTACCTTGGCGCCAACGAAGTCTACGACCCCGGCGTGGCCGCTGTGTTCGGAGGCCTGGCGCCGAATACTCAGTATTCTTTCAAGGCCAAGGCGCGCGGTATCAACGGGGCTGAGACCGGCGAGTCTGTCACTATTTCAACCTATACCCTGGCTCATGCCGGGGCTCCTGCCTCGTTCCCGGCTATATATATAAGTAGTATTACCGTAGGCTGGTCTTCAGGTACGGTCGCTAACGGCTATAACGGGCCGAACACCACCTACCTGGTCCAGGCTTCAAGCGTTTCTACTTTTATTCCCATAATAGGCTCCTCCACCACGGCCCTGCCGTACGCCGAGATAGTCGGGCTATCGCCGCAGACCACATACTATTTCCGCGTAAAGGCGGCCAACGCGGTGAATGTGTGGGGCGACTATGTGGTAATCGGTTCGACGATGAGCGCTATAGAGACGCCAACTAATATCGTTTTTGACGAGGTGACGGCCGGTACGATAACGGCCTCGGCGTACGCGGCCACGCCCGGGTTTACAAAACTTAACCAGGGTTTATCGGCCACAAATATAGCAAAAGACGGGACATACGCCGGGTGGCATATTTATGGCGATAGCTGGACGGTAAAAGCGGTGATGCCTACGGCGCGGTATGATTTGGCCGTTGCCGTTGTTGGCGGTAAGCTGTACGCGGTGGGCGGGTACGGCCCGCTGAACAAAAACGAAGAGTACGATCCTGCGGCTAATACGTGGGCGATAAAAGCGGTGATGCCGACCGCGCGGTATGCTTTGGCCGCTGCGGCAATTGGAGGCAAACTCTACGCTGTGGGCGGAAATAACGGTGTATCTTACATGGGCACAAATGAGGAGTACGACCCCGTGGTTAATATATGGGTGACAAAAGCGGTGATGCCCACCGCACGGACCGGTTTGGCCACTGTAGCTTTGGGTGGTAAGTTATACGCGGTGGGTGGAAACAACGGCTCTAATCTGAACACGAACGAAGAATACGATCCTGCGGTGAATACCTGGGGGTCAAAGACGGCGATGCCGACCCCCCGGCGCTATTTTGCCGCCGCTGCGGTTGGAGGTAAACTGTATGCGCTGGGCGGGGATGATGGAACAGGGTTGGTAAACGAAGAATACAATCCCGCGGCCAATACGTGGGGGACAAAAGCGGCGATGCCGACCACGCACTCTTATTTCGCTGCCCCGGCCATTGGAGGCAAGCTGTACGCTGTGGGTGCCGATACAGAAGAGTACGATCCCGCGGCGAATACGTGGGCGATAAAAGCTGCGAATCCAACCGTGTGGTTTCGGTTTGCCGCCGCCTCCGTTGGCGGCAAGCTGTACGCGTTGGGAGGAGCAACCGGGGGGCAAAACCAAAACGAATCCTACGACCCCGGCGTGGCCGCTGTATTCGGCGGCCTGGCGCCTAATACGCAGTATTCATTTAAGGCCAAGGCGCGCGGTATCAACGGGGCTGAGACCGGCGAATCTGTTGCCGTCTCCACCTACACCTTAGCGGTGGCTTCCGGGCCGGCCACGTTCCCGGCTGTGAATGACGGCAGTATAACGGTTGCCTGGTCGTCCGGGTCGGCTTCCATCGGCTTCAACGGCCCCGGCGCCACGTATTTTGTCCAGGCTTCCAGCAGTTCCAATTTCGCCGCCATAGCCGGGTCGGCGCAGACGGCTGATCTGTCCGCCGCGATATCCGGGATAACGTTGCCGCAAACCACCTATTATTTCCGCGTCAAGGCGGCCAACGCGGTCAATGTGTGGACCGATTATGCGGTAATCGGTTCCACGCTCAGCGGCATTGAGACGCCCACAAATATAGTGTTCGACGAGATAAGCACCGCGGCGATAACGGCCTCGGCGTACGCGGCCACGCCTGGCTTCACAAAACTTAACCAGGGTTTATCGGCCACAAATATAGCAAAAGACGGGACATACGCCGGGTGGCATGTTTACGGTGATAGCTGGACGGTAAAAGCCGTGATGCCGACCGCGCGGGCACAGTTGGCGGTCGCCGTGATTGGCGGCAAGTTGTACGCTATCGGCGGGGATAATGCGGGTTACAAAAACACGAATGAAGAGTACGACCCTGCGGCGAACACGTGGGTATCAAAAACCGTAATGCCGACGGCGCGGTATGGTATGGCCGTCGCCGCGATAGACGGCAAGCTGTACGCCGTAGGCGGATATGACGGTTCTTTCAAGAATATCAACGAAGCATACGATCCAGTTGCGAATACGTGGGCGGCAAAAGCTGTAATGCCGACCGCGCGCGAGGGTTTTGGCGCCGCCGCGATCGGAGGCAAGCTGTACGCAATAGGCGGAAGCAACGGTTCCGACCTGAATGTAAACCAAGAGTACGATCCCGCGGCGAATACGTGGGCGGCGAAAGCGGCAATGCCGACCGCGCGAATGTCTTTGGCCGCCGCGGCAATCAGCGGCAAGGTGTACGCAGTGGGCGGGAATAACGGGGGATACCTTAATACCAACGAAGTTTATGATCCAGTTTCAAATACGTGGGCGGCAAAAGCTGTAATGCCGACCGCGCGGGCCTATCTGGCCGCCGCCGCGGTCGGAGGCAAGTTGTACGCGGTGGGCGGGGGTAACGGACCTAACCTCAACGTAAACGAAGAGTATGATCCAACGGCGAATACTTGGGCGGTAAGGACAGTGCTGCCGACCGCGCGGTACGGTTTGGGTGCCGCACTGGTTGGCGGGAAACTGTACGCTGTGGGTGGAAGTAACATAAACGAAGCCTACGACCCCGGTGTGGCGACTGTATTCGGCGGCCTGGCGCCGAATACGCAGTATTCGTTTAAAGCAAAGGCGCGGAACGTCAATGGGGCCGAAACCGGCGAGTCTGTAACCGTCTCGACTTATACCCTGGCGGTGGCCACTGTTTCCGCGTCCGGGATCACGTTCGTTCAGAATGAATGGAACCATGTGCGCGTACAGTGGTCTTCGGGCACTTCAGCAGGAGGCTTCAACGGATCCGGCGCGCGCTATGATGTGCAGGCGTCCACCAATAACGCGTTTATCCCGGTCTGGGGCTCGTCCAATACGGCCGGACTGACAGCCGATCTAACCGGCCTTAGCGCCGAGAAGCTCTATTATTTCCGCGTGCGCGGTCTCAATACGCTGGGCGTGTCCGGCGATTATACGCCGCTGGGCTCGACCACTACCGCTATGAAGCTGCCGTCCAATGTGCAATGGGTGTATGTGTCGAGCACGTTGGCGCGTGTGTCGTGGGAACTGGACACGCCCGCGACCGAAGCGCCGTGGATGGTCATCTCGACGGTTCCCGATTTCAGCGTAACGGTGTCGTCCGCCATGGGTTCGGTCGGCCAGCAGACGGCGACGTACTCCGTGCTGGACAACACGAGCTATTACTTCAAGGTAAAAGTGTCCACCGATTCCGACACGTATTATTCGGCCGTTATCTCCACGCGCACGGCCGCGCCTATCCCGTCTAATATCGTATTTGACGAGGTAAGCACGGCCGCGATAACCGCGTCAGCCTACGCGCCTGTGTTCGCCAATCTGGAGCAGGGCCAATCCGGCGTGAACGTGGCCAAAGACGGCGCATATGCGGGCTGGCACACCGGCGGCAATGTTTGGGCCGGCAAGACCGCTATGTCGGCGGCGCGTTATTACCTGGCCGCGGCCGCGGTGGGCGGGAAGATCTATGGGGTAGGCGGCTATGTTTCCGGCGCCAGCGCCGCGAACGAAGAATATGACCCCGTCGCTAATGTCTGGTCGGCGAAGGCGGCTATGCCGACCGCGCGCTGGGCGTTGAGCGCCGCTTCATCCGGCGGCAAGCTGTACGCGGTAGGCGGCTGGAGCGGTTCGGCCGCGCTGAATAATAATGAGGCATACGACCCCGCGGCGAACACATGGTCGGCAAAAGCCGCGATGCCGACCGCGCGCGAAGCCCTGGCCGCCATATCCGCGGGTGGGAAGTTATATGCGACCGGAGGCGATGACGGCGCGTTGAAGCTGAGCGCCAACGAGGCGTATGACCCCGTAACCGATACCTGGGCGGCCAAGGCCGATATGCCGGCGGCGCGTGTTCTTCATGCCGGCGCGGAGATAGGCGGCAAGGTGTATTGGATCGGCGGCCGTGACGCGGGCGGCGGCATATGCGCGCTGAACGAAGAATACGACCCTGCGTCCAATGGCTGGATAGCCAAAACAGCTATGCCGACGGCGCGAAATCTTCTGGCCGCGGCCGCTATCGGCGGCAAGATATACGTGGTCGGCGGTGACAACGGCTCCGTGGTTAGTAAGAATGAGGAATATGACCCGGTGACCAATAGTTGGGCCACAAAGTCGCCTATATCCACGGCGCGCGCCTACCTGGCTGCCGCTGTCGTGGACGGCAAGTTGTATGCGATAGGCGGCAGGGACGGCGGCGGCTCCCCGCTGGCCGCCAACGAAGCCTACGACCCCGGTGTCACCTCTGTATTCGGCGGGCTGACGCCGAATACGCAGTATGCGTTCAAAGCCAAGGCGCGCAACTATGGCGGTTACGAATCGTCTGAATCGGTGACGGTGTCCACTTATACATTGGCTATGGCGACGGCCCCGGCCTCGTTTACGGCGGCTTATGCGGACGCGTTGACATTTGCGTGGTCGTCCGGGAGCGCGCAGGGCGGGTATAACGGCCCGGGCGCGTTGTATCTGGTGCAGTTGTCGTCTGCTCCCGGCTTCGGTATTATAGCGGCGTCGTCGCAGACCTATAACGCGTACGCTACGCTGTCCGGCTTATCGGCCAATATAACGTATTACGCGCGTGTAAAAGCCGCCAATAACCTGGGTGTGTGGACGGATTATTCGGTGCTGGGCGCCACGCCTACGTTGTCCGCGGCGCCCGCTTCAACTGTTTTCAACCAGGTGTGGGCGTCGTCGGCCTCGGTGGGCTGGTCGGGTTCCGGCAATTCGGCGGGCACGTCGTACGTGGCCGAGTTGTCCACCTCGTCCGACTTCAACGCGGCGATCCTGTCCAGCACGACGCTGGCCGTATCTGCCGTTATCACTTCGCTGACGCCCGATTCGTCGTATTATTTCCGTATCAAAGCGGTGAACGCGAGCGGCGTGGCCACGTCCACCGCTATGCCCGCCGGCCCCGCGCTTACGCTGGCCGAGATCCCCGGCGACCCGCTTACGCCTTATGACGTATACGCCTCCAGCCTGACGCTGCGCTGGGATGTTAAAACCAATCCCGGCTATACTCAGTACCGGGTGCAGCGTTCCGCGCGCGACGATGTCGGCTTCGGCGTGGTGGACGTGGATACGAGCTGGCAGGTGGGGATCAGTTCGCGGGTATTCGACACGCTGCAGACGAACGCTACTTATTATTTCCGCATCAAAGCGCGCAACCAGGCCAATATTGAATCCCCGGCCGGCGCGTCGTGGTATGTGCTGCCGTCCACGCAGACGCGTTCCAACGCGCCGGTAGGCGTAACGCCCGAGATATACTCAAGCAGCATAACGGCTAAATGGAATATGAACAACGCGGCGGGCGTCCAGTATCTAAGCGAGCTGTCCGCGCAGTCCGATTTCTCGGTCATCCTGGCCAGCTCCAGTTGGCGCGTTGATATAACGAGCCAGAGTTACACCGGTCTTGATCCCAACGCGCGGTATTACATCCGTGTGCGCGCGCGCAACAGTTCGTACGTGGAAACCGGCAATGTGCCGCTCTACAGCGAGTACACGCGCGCGGCGCCGCCGGGCGGCCCGCTGGGGCAGTACACGCGCACGGCCAATTCGGTACAGGTGAACTGGTCCAAGAGCGGAAATCCGGACGGCACGGAGTATCTGGTGCAGCGCTCGTCATCGTCGGATTACGTCTATGACACGGCCGATTCCGGCTGGACGACGATAAACTCATATAACTTCACGGTACTGTCGGCCGCCACGACTTATTATTTCAGGGCCAAAGCGCGCAATTATAACGCCGCGCCGCTTGAAACCGGCTGGGCCGTCCTGCCGTCCACCGAGACCATGCCCGGCGTGGCCGCGCCGAGCGGTTTGACGATCGGCTATCCGGACGCTGTTTCAGGTTATAAGCTGGATCTGTCCTGGACCGATAACTCAAATGACGAGCTTGGTTTCCGCGTCTATCAGAACGAGGGTTTGATAGCCACCTTAGGCGCGGATGCCGTGTCCTACCCGGCAGTGTCGCTGTCCACAAACAGCTACTACTCTTACAGGGTCTCGGCGTATAACGCCTTGGGTGAGTCGTACTCCAACATGGCGGATAAGCACACCCGCGCCATAAAGCCGGCCGCGGCCGTGTTCAATAATGTGGACGTATCGGCGCTGCGCGTGGATTGGACGGCCCCGGACAACCCGGCAGCCACGCAATACTTCTGCGAGCTGTCCACCACGTCCGGGTTCAACCTGACGACTGTGTCCACGCAGGCGATGTACGCGGTCAATTACGCCACATTCACCGGCCTGTCGCCCAATACGACCTATTACGCGCGCGTGATAGCGCGGAACGGTTCTTATGTCTATACCGATTATACCTACGCGGGTTCCACGCGCACGGTGCCGCTGATAATAAGCGCGCTTGTCACCGATACGCCGCACACTACGATAGTGCAGGGCCAGAAGCTGTCGTACGCAAAATTGACGCTTACGCCGAACGGCGCTGGCGCGTTATGGAGCGGCCTGACCGTGAGGCGGCAGGGCACCGGCTCGGACGCCGATCTCTCGCGCGTGGCCGTGCACCGCGACGGCAATTCCAACGGAGCGTATGAAGCCGGCAATGACCCGGAGATCTCCGGCGCGTGGGGCGTGTTCGCGGCGTCCGAAGCCGCGCTGACCCTGAACGAGACGCTGAATTCAGCCGCCACCTATTTTGTGACGCTCACCTGCGCCGACAATTACCTGTCCTGGCCCGGCAACAGCGTAGGCATAACGATAACGAGCACGGCTTCCCTGGCCAGCCCGAACAGTATATACACTCTGAATACCCAGCCGTTCAGCTCCAGCCTGAGCACGATAACCAAGCTGGCGGATACGCTGGACGTGACGTGGCTGAACCAGGCGCCGTCGCCCAACGTGTCGCGCGGGACCGATAATCTCGCGTTCCTGCGGCTGACGCTGGCCGCGGCGCGCGACCGGGTGTATCTGAACTCGCTGACGCTGGACAAGCTGGGTACGCTGGCCGACGCCTATGTTCCGTACGTCAAAGTGTACCGCGACGACAACCAGAACGGGACACTGGACGCGGGTTCCGGCGACAGCCTGGTCTCTTCCGGCGTGGACGGGTTCTCGTCCGGCCAGGCGGTCATAAATCTTGCCGCTTCCTCCACGCGCACCGTGATAAGCGACGTGTACTTTGTGGCGCTGGATCTCGCGGCCAACGCGCCGCTGGGCGCGACGGTGGGAGTGCGGGTGCAGTCGGCCGGTTCGTTCGCGGTGATGGCGGGTATGCCGGACGTTGTGTCGATGAGCGTTTCCCCGGCCGATTCGGGCCTGCCGTCAGTCAGCGATCCGCCGAATACGCTGCTGGTCACCGGCACGGATCTGGGCGTGACGACCGTGGAGCAGGGCGCGCTGCGCGCCCTTGAGAAACTGGAACTTACCTCCGATTCCGGCAGCGCGTTGTGGAGCCTGCTGAAAGTGCAGCGTTCCAGTTCCAGCGCGGACGCCGATTACGCCTCTATCTCGCTTTACCGCGATAACGCGCCGCTGGGGGCGTTCGACCCGGCGACCGATACGCGCGTGGCGTCGGGGACGTTCAGCGCGGGCCTGGTCACCTGGTCGCTCTCCGAGACCATACTGAACACCTCTACGAAGACCTATTTCATAGCGGCCGGTATCTCTCCGTCAGCCAATACGTCGGCGCAGGCCGGGGTGAAGCTGCAAACCGGCTATATAGACGCGGCCAGCGACGCCACCGCCATAGGCGCGGTCTTCCCCATGATCTCCAGCTTCGCGCAGATAACGGCGACGGTGGATACTATCGTAGTCACGCCCGACGTCTCGGTGGCGCCGGCCTCGGCGTATCAGTCGGCGGTTAACGTGCCGGTGCTGGCGCTTAAAATGTTCACCGACCGGAACGGGGGCAGCGTCTCGGGCGTCAATATAACCCAGGCCGGCAGCGCGCAGGACGGCGATATCGCGGCGCTGAAGATCTACCTCGACGACGGCGACAATGTGCTGGACGCGTCCAGCGACACGCTTGTCAGCGGCAATTACGCTTTTTCGGCGGGCACGGCCTCCGTCTCGTTCAATACTCTCCAGAGCATAACCGTGTCCAGCTCGGTCTATTTTATAGCGGCCGAGATAGCCGCGGCGGCCGTCCCGGGCCGCACACTGGGCGCGCGCGTAAGCGGCGCTTCCGCGTTCAGCGTCATAGCGCCCGATACGCTGACCAGCACCTTCCCGATAACGGGCAATCTGATCACCCTGGAAAAGGCTCCGGCCGTGGTGCTCATCTCCACGTCCAGCACGGCCCCGGCGTCGGCGCAGCCGGGAACGCAGGATATCCTGATGGAGCGGCTGGGCGTGCACACCAGCCAGTCCGCGGCGGTTATGAACAGCGTTTCGCTGGTCCGCAACGGCGGCGCGGATTCTTATATAAGCGGCGTGGCCCTGTATCTGGACGCCAACGGCGACGCTCTGCCGGCCGCCGGGGAACTGGTCTCTTCCGGCGTATTCAGCGGCGGCGCTCTGACGCTGCCGTTTACCGGCGCGTCCGGCGCGCTCACGACCGAGTCCAAGGTTTACCTGGTGACGATGGGCATAGCCGCGTCGGCGCCCCCGGGCGCGTATCTGGGGCTTAATTTCCAGTCCATCGCTCTGGGCGGCTCCGGCGACAGCATAGAGCCCGGACGTCTGCCGTTCGCCTCGCCCAGCGTACAGGTCTCGGAGCCGCCGAATAATCTGCTGGTGACCGCCGTGGATCAGGGGGTGTTAACGGTCGAGCAGGGCACGACGCACGCGCTGGAGCGGCTGGATCTGACGGCTGATATCGGCAGCGCGGTATGGAATCTGCTGAAAGTGCAGCGCTCCACGACCAGCCTGGACGCGGATTACTCTTCGGTCTCGCTGTACCGCGACAATGCGCCGCTGGGCGTATTCGACACGGGCACCGACGTGCGCGTGGCGTCGGGGGTGTTCAGCTCCGGCCTGGTAACGTGGTCGCTCTCGGAGAGCATCCTGAATACCTCCACGAAGACGTATTTTATAGTCGTAGGCATAGCGCCGAACGCCAATACGTCCAGTCTGGCCCGGGTGGGGCTGCAATCGGGGTATATAACGGCGGCCGGGGCGAATACGACCGTGGCGGCGCAGTATCCGATCTATTCCAGCCTGGCTGCCATAACGCCCACGATAGACGTAGTGGTCGTCACGCCGGACGTTACGGCAGGGGCGGCGGCGGCGTACCAGGCGGCCGTCAATGTGCCGGTGCTGGCGCTTAAAATGTTCACCAACCGCAACGCGGCCGAGCTGTCCGCTGTCACGCTTTACGAGGCAGGCACGGCGCAGGATGCCGATATCTCGGCGGTCAAGCTGTTCCGCGACGACGGCAACGGGACCTTCAACGCCGCGGCCGACACGCTGGTAAGCGGCAATTATGCGTTCTCGGGCGGTACGGCGACGGTCTCGTTCAATACGCTGCAAAGCGTGGACGTGTCCAGTTCCATTTATTTCATAGCGGCGGATGTGGCCGGCGCGGCCGTGCCGGGGCGCACGCTGCGGGTGGGGATAAACGGCACCTCCGATTTCAGCGTGCTGGCGCCCGACCTGCTGACCAGCACGTTCCCCATAATTTCCAACGAAGTGACGCTGGAGAAAGTGACGGCCTCGGTGCTGGTGTCCACGCTGAGCCTGGCGCCCGCTTCGGCGCAGGCGGGCGCGCAGGGCATCTTGATGGAGCGGCTGCAGCTGCGCACGAACCAGTCCACGGCGCTTATGAACTCGGTCTCGCTGGTGCGCGCGGGCGGCCTGGACGCGGATGTCTCGCGCGTGGCGCTATACTGGGACGTGAACGTGAACGGCGTGATGGATTCCGGGGAACTGGTGAGTTCCGGCGTGTTCAGCGGCGGTTCCGTCTCCCTGCCGGTCACGGGGGCGGCCAGAGAGCTGTCCGTCTCCAGCAAAACGTATTACGCGGTGATAGATCTGTCGCCCTCGGCGGTGGTGAACGACACGCTGGCGTTGACCTTTACGGCAATATCGCTGGCAGCGCCCGACGGTATCGAGGCCGGACGCCTGCCGTTCACCTCCGGGAGCGTGGCGGTGGCCGAGCCGCCCAGCGCTCTTGTGCCTGCGTTCGAGAGCAGGCTGAACAGCCAGGTGACGCAGGGCGACGTGTCGGCGCTGGTGGCGGTGGCCACCATCTCGGCCACGGCGTTCAGCGTGAACTGGAACAGGCTGGACGCGCTGCTTACCGGCACGTGCACGGACGCCTGCGTTTCGGCGCTCAATTTGTACCGCGACGACGGCAACGGGGCCTGGGGCGGGCCGGCGCAGGAGATCTTTGTGTCCAGCGGCGTGTTCACGGCCGGGCTGTCGTCGCTAAACCTGGCGGGGCAGACGGTCACATACCCGCAGACTAAGCTCTATTATATCTCCGCCGATATCTCGGCCTCCGCTACCCTGGGCGCGACATTCGGGATAAGCCTGCCGGCGGCCAGTTATCTGGGCGTGTCGGCGCCCGATACGGTCAGTTCCCCGGCGGGCGTGTTCGCTTTCAACAGCGCGCAGGCTGTTATAGACGCCACGGTGGACACGCTGGAGATAGCGCATACCGACCTGGCGCCTGCGGTTAAACAGGGCGACGTGTCAAAGGCGATAGGCCGGCTGACGCTTCACGCGCTGTCCAATTCCGCCGAGCTGGCGGGAGTGCGGTTTGATAAGACGGGGACGGCCGTGGACGCCGATATAACGGGGATACGGCTGTATTACGATTCGAACGCCGACGGGGCGTTCCAGGCGGGCGATACGCTGGCGGCGTCGGCTTCCGGCCTGTCCAACGGCGCGGTCAATCTGCTGGTGTCGCCGCCGCAGAGCGTCGGGACGGCGGATAAATCATATTTCGTGGTGGTGGATCTTTCGTCGCAGGCGACGGTGGGCGCCACCCTGGGGCTGACGGCGTCGGCAGGGTACTTCAGCGTGGTGGCGCCGGATCTGGTTGCGCTGGCCGTTTCGCCGGTCAGTTTCTCGATAGCGGGCGTGATCTCCGATTCTTCCGACACGGTTAAGCTGGCGTTCACGGATCTGGCCTCTACTTCTCTCTACCAGGGCAGGACTAACAGCGCTATGGCGAAGCTCCGGCTCTGGACGACGCAGGACAGCGCCGAACTGACCGGTCTGAAGCTGAGCCTCAACGGCAGCGCCGCGCTGTCGGATCTCGGAACCGTTAAATTGTACCGCGATACCGACGGGAACGGGGTGTTCAGCGCGGACTCCGACAGCCTGGCGGCGTCCGGAAATTTCGCGTCTTCGCTGCTGACGCTCACCCTGTCCGCGCCGGGCGCGTTAGGCGCGGCGCCGGCGGATTATTTCCTCACGCTGGATATAGCGGCGTCGGCCGTTATCGGCGGCACCGCGGGCCTTGTGATCTCCGACGAGAGCGGGATCCTGCTGGCCGGGTCGGACAAGGCCGAGGCGTTTTCAGCGCTGGCCACGACGGTCGGCACGATACGCGATCCGCGCGTGCCCACGCCCCCGGTTCTCCAGCTTTACAAGGCTAACGGAGAGCTGTTCGGCGCGGAGGCGGCGGCCTACAACGCTTACAAGTCGCGCATGCGCTTCAACTGGGAGTCTACGGTGATGACCGGCAGCCTGGAACAGGTATATTATTACGTCGGCGGCGCGCCCGCGAACGGAGCCACGCCGGCCGCCGACTGGAAGAGCGGCGGACTTTCCAGGGACGTCTGGGGCACGGGCCTGGAGCTGCTGCAGGCGGGAGGCTACTATTTGTGCGTCAGAACCAAAAATTCGCTCGGCGACTATTACAGCGACATCGTATGCCGGCAGTTCACGGTGGATTCGATGATCCCGCAACTGGCGGGTGTCAGCGCCGCGCGCGAAGCCGAGACGGTGATACTCAACTGGGATCCCGCCAGCGCGGGCCCGTCCGGCGTGACCTATTACCGCGTGGAGGAGCGCAAAGCGGATAGTCCCGTCTGGACGCAGATCAGTATCTCCGATTCGCGGACCATTATAATAGGGAACGGCCCGTCCGGAGTTTCCCGCGCCGCGGCCAGGTTTAAAACGGCGGCGGTGATCAGCCGCGTTCCGGGCACTTATTATTACCGCATAACCCCCGTCAGCGGGGCAGGCCTGGAAGGAACACCCACGGAGCCGCTGAAAGTGGATCTGCTGCTGGCGGCGCTGGCCGCGGTCTCGGATCTGTCCGTGTATCCGAACCCGTTCGATTCGAGGAAGGGCGTGGCCACCATACATTTCCAGCTTAACTCCGCCGGCGCGGCTTCCCTGAAGATCTACGATATTTACGGCAGGAAAGTGAGGTCGCTGGACTCCGCGGCGGACACGGTTCACGACATGAAGTGGGACGGCGCCGATTCGTCCGGCAAAAAAGTTTCAAAGGGTATCTACATAGGCGTGCTGGAGACGGGCGGAACCACGGAGAAGCTGAAGATAGGGGTGATACATTAGGGGAGAGGGATGAGGGATGAGGGATGAGGGATGAGGGATGAGGGATGAGGGATGAGGGATGAGGGATGAGGGATGAGGGATGAGGGATGAGGGATGAGGGATGAGGGATGAGGGATGAGGGATGAGGGATGAGGGATGAGAGTGTGCTATATGAGGATCATGGGTAAAAAGGCGGGGAAAATTAACGCGGGCTTCGCGGCTTCGCGGCTTTGCGCTTTTGCGCCTTTATTCCTTTTCGCTTGTACGCTTTTGAGTCCTTCTTTGTCCGTAGCGGGGGTTGGCGGGCGGCCGGGAGAGCTGTTTAATTACGGGTCCGGAGCGCGGCCGATAGCTATGGGCGGCGCGTTCACCGCCGTGGCTAAAGACGCGTCCTCGGTTTATTATAATCCGGCCGGCCTGGGTATGCTGTCCCGGCCCAATGTCCAGCTTATGCGCAGCGAGTTGTTCGGGGGGGCATATTACGACTATGCCGGTTACGCCGGCAATCTCAAAGGGCTGCCGGCCGGGTGGGGCGCGGAATTTATGCGGCTCGGCACCGGCATGGTGGAGGGGCGCGACGCGAACAATAACCGGACATCGTCGTTCGATTACACGGAAACCGCTTTAGCGGCGGCCGCCGGCATGAAAGGGGTGTTTTTTCCCAGGCTGTCGGTCGGCGCCGCGTTCAAATTTCTGGACAGGCGGCTGGCCGATTCCGCCGACAGGCACTTTGCGGTGGATCTGGGAGCGCAGTACGGATCGCTTATGCGCGGGCGGCTGGATCTCGGCCTGGCCGTCTCCAACGTGGTCAGCGTGGCCGGGGGGGATACTTCGGACAGGCTGCCGCCTTTGCTCAAAGCCGGGGCGGCGTACAGGCTGATCGGGGGGGTAATGCTGGCCGCCGAGTTAAATAACGACGGGGAATTCAGGGTGGGCACCGAATACTCCGCGCCGATAGGGGCGGCGCGCCTGGGCTTCGAGGGGAGCGCGGTCTCGTTCGGCCTGGGGACGGTATTTATGAAGTCCTACAGCCTGGATGTGGCCGTTACCCGCCATCCCGTGCTGGGGATGTCCAACAAGGTGTCGCTGGGCTATCAGTTCGGGCGCGCGGGCGGCGCGGGGAAGGCGGAGGAGACGGGGCGGCCGGAGCTTATGGCGCGCGATTATCAGGCCTTAGCGCTGAAAGAGCTGGGCGAGCGGAAATATTCGGCCGCGCTGGACAGCATGGAAAAAGCCATGGCGCTGGACCAGACGATAACCGACGGGAAGTGGGGCGTGAAATTCAGGAGGCTCGCGGCCGCGGCGGAGAAACTGAATCTCAAATACGACGCGGAAAAACGGAAATTGTTCGCCCGCGCGGACGAACAGGCCCTGCTGGCGCAGGCCTCGCTTACGGCTTATATGGAGGCGCAGGATCTCAAGAGCGCGCTCTACGCCCACGCGGCGGCCGGCACGGATATGACGGAGCCGGAGTTCGGGGAATTCCTGAAAGTGATGAGCGGGCTTACCGGCATCCCGGTCAGGAGCGACGAGGTGCTGTCGCGCGCCGCGCTGGTGCGCGAGAAGACGCGCAAAACCGACGTCAATTTCAAGACCCGCAAGTTCGATCTGGCGGCCAAGGAGTGCGAGGAAATAATTCTGCTGGACGAGAACAATTCCCTGGCCTGGACCAGGCTGGGATCCGCCTATTTCGCGGTCGGCGATCTTGCCCGTGCCAGGGCGGCCTACGACCGCGCGCTGGCGATAGATCCGGAGAACGGTTCGCTGGCCGAGTTCATGCGCGCGCGTGGCTGGAGATAGGGAGCGGGGGATTGAAGATTCCGGATTCAGGATTATTTTTCCGGCGGGGAACCGGGTGAATTTTTATGGAATTATTAGTCCTTCTTGTTCCCGCGGTGCTGCTGGTGCTGGCGGTTTCGTTCATGGTTTTTTATCAGGCCGTGGGGATCCGGCGGGAGCATTCGGGCCACAGGCGCGAAAAACTGACCGCCCAGGCCATGGATTCCCTGGCACGAGGCCTGGCGGTGGCCGAAAACGAGATCCATCGCAGGAACGTCAGGCTCAATGAGATGTCCGGCAAGCTTCAGCTTTCCAACGCCCAGCTTTCGCAGCTCAATAATATGAAGTCCAAATTCCTCTCCATGGTAGTCCACGACGTGCGCACGCCTCTCGCCGCCATTAAGGGGTTCAGCGAGCTTTTTGCCATGCAGGCCGAGGCCACCGAGAAGCAGAAGGGTATGTCTAAACGCATGGTCTCCGCGGTGACCAGGCTGGAGCGCCTGGTCTCGGATCTTACCGACCTGGCTATGATCGAGGCCGGCAAGCTTACGATAGAGCCGGTCGTGTTTGATTTTTACGAGGTGGTGGACGAACTGCTGCCGTCCATAGAGATAAACGCGCAGAACAAAGGCGTAGTCCTGAAATATGACGAGGTTTCCCGCGGCATCATGGTGAAAGGGGACAAATTCCGGCTTTCGCAGGTGCTCCAGAACCTGCTGAATAATGCGATAAAATTCACCCCGAAAGGCGGCCTGGTGGAAATGAGGAGCCGTTCCGACGGACGGTGGCTCTATGTTTACGTCAAAGACTCCGGTGTCGGGATACACCCCAGCGAGACCAGGCAGATCTTTGAGAAGTTTTACCAGGCCAAATATCAGAAGGACGCCAGGCTGGCCAAACTGGGCTGGGGACTCGGCCTGTCCATAGCCAGGGAAATAATCTCGCTGCACAAAGGGGAGATCGCCGCCGAGAGCGGGGGCCTCGGGCGCGGCTCGACTTTCTGGTTCAAGGTTCCGGTAACGTTTATTTAATTTTTCGGCAACACTCCGGATAACCCCGAACAGGTATATTTAAGCAGTGGAAAGTTATGGAAAGACATAAGAATTTAAAACTTCCGTCTTTAGCGGCTTTGTGCCTCTGGCTTGGGGCTTCCGGCCTCTCGTCCCTGTCGCACGCGCAGGCTTACCTCCCCGTGGAGGACAAGATAAAGTACGAGGCGGCGCTTGAGCGCAAGGCGCAGGAAGTGATCGTGAATATCCTGGGTCCGGGCCGGGCGCGCGTGTTGGTGGAGGCCGCGGTGGAAAAGCCGCGCGAGCCGCAGCCCGTTGCCGCGCCGAAGCAGACGGTTCAGTGGGTGGACACCTCGCAGTCCCCGCCGCCCGGCGCGCAGCAGATCCTGCCGGGCTTTTACACCGCTCCGCAGGAGACCGAGCGGCCGAAACCGCAGAGCCCCACGGTGTTCCTGCCTTTTCTGGTCAAAAAGATCAGCGTCAACGTGGTGCTGGACAAGGACGTGAGTTCCGCGCAGGCCGCGAACATAGCGGTCGTGCTGAGCGGGATGCTCAATCTGGATCAGAGCCGCGGCGACGGCGTCAACGTGGTGCGCGCGCCGTTCATGCCGGTCTGGAGCGCCATGCTGACCGACCCCGGGATCATCAATATGCTGGCGCGTTACGGCCTGATCTCGGTCATAGTGATAATTTCGATGATAATCCTGGCGGCCGCCGTGATCAGGCTGGCCGGCGCGGTCAGCCTGATGGCCGGTCCGCAGCAGGCGCACAAGATAGAAATGGATTTCAGCGGGCGCACATCGTCGGTCCCGGAAGCCGCCGGCGGCGCGGAGCTTCCTGGCGGCCCGGCGGGAGAAGCCGGGCCGGAGGCGGCGGCCGGAGCCGGGGGTGGCGCGGTGTTCGACGTGAAAGTCGGCCAGGTGCCCCTTCTGAAGTATATGCTTGAGCGGGAAGAGCCGGCCAACATAGCCGTTATCGTGTCCCGCCTTCCGCCGGACGCGCGCAAAGCGCTGATGGGGGCGTTCGACCGGAAACTGGCGTCCAGGATAATGCTGAACATGGCCACGGTGCGTTTTGTGGAGCCGGAGATCGTGGCGGAGATCAAGGAAGAGCTGGAGCGCAAACTGAACGGCGCGGTCGGAGGCATGCCCAGGGTGATAGAGTTCATGGGCGAGATGGGGCTCAAAGCCAAAAAAGACATGATAAAAATTTTCGAAGCGGAGGAGCCCGCGCTGGCCGCCGAGCTCCGTTCGCGCGTGCTGCTGGACGACGACGTGGCGGCGCTGTCCGACAAGGATCTGTCGATGCTGCTGTCCGCGCTTACGCCGGCCGACTGGAGCGACGCCATGCCGGCCCTGCGGGACGATTTTAAGGCCAGGATAAAAACCGGCATGCCGGAGCGTTCCTGGCAGATCATAGAGCAGAACGCAAGATTCAACGCGCCCAGCGCCGAGCGCGCCGAGGCCGGGCTGGAGAAACTGGTGGCGTCGGCCGAGAGGCTGATAAAAGAGGGGAAGATCACCCGTCCGGCGGCGGCGCCGCGGCTGGCGGCCCCGGGAGGTAAGAGCGATGCCGGATGAGGGTAAGACAGACGCGGGCAGGCCCGGCAGTTTCCTTTCCAGCCTCGGCAAGGTGAGCCGGGGCGAGGCTTCGCGTGAAGAGAAGCCGGCCGCTTCCAGACCGGCGCCGCAGCCGGCGCCACAGGCGCCCCCGTCCCCGTCTCAGCTTCAGATCCTTAAGACGCAGATAGTGGAGGAACTGGCGCGCCGCCAGGCGGAAAAGAAAGAGGACGGGAAAACTCCGGAACTGGAAAAGAAAATACTGGAGATACAGGAAAAGATCTCGGCTATTACGTCGGAACTGAAACGCGGTGAAGAAGAACAGCGCAAAGCGGCCGCGGAGACCGGCGGCCTTTTAAAGTCCGTAAAGGAAAGCGGCGCCGATAATGAGCGCCGCATAAGCGGGCTGGTGGAAAAACTGGAGGGCCGTTTGGCGGCCCTGGGGGACGCCTCGGCCAGGCACGAGGCGGAGATAAAACGGCTGAGCGGGGAACTGGCCGGGCTGCCGGCGGAGCTGACCGAGCGCGTAGGCGGGCGTACGTCCGGATTTGAGGCGCTGTGGGGCGAACTGAGGGCCGCCGTAACGCGGCAGGAAGAGGAAACCGCGCGGCTGAGGAAAGAACTGGCCGCCCTGAGCCTGAAAGCGGGCGATAATGCCGGCATAGTTGAGGTAGCGCTGGCGGCGCGGGCGCGGAAGTTGAGGTCAGACCTGGAAGCCCGTCTGGACGGCGCTTTCAGAAAATCAATATAATAGAGTCATCTTAATACGATGACCGATCTTGAAACTTCGTGGAATACGCGGGTTAAATGGTTTGCCGCCGGTTTTGCAGCCGCCCTGGCAATGGGGGTGTCGGCCCATTTTTTGTTTTGTCATAGCAGCTTCAATTGTTTCAGGGGCGGGCCGACGGCCGTGGACGCAGGCGTTCCAGCTGCCGCCGCTCAAAGCGCCCCTGCGGCGACCACCCCTATGCGGCGAACCGTGGAAGCTTCCGGAATTAAACCTGCCTTGCCCGAACCGCCGCAGGAGGCTACTCCCACCGCTCCGCCTCCGCCTGTTCAGGCCCCTCCCGCTGCGCCTGCTCCAGCCGGGGCCGGGCAGGCCGCCGCCTCCGTTCCCGCGCCGGCGCCGGGCCTTGTGGCGAAAATAGGCGCCAGGGGAGTTATCACCGAACAGGATCTGACCGATTTTTCAGCGGCCGAGGGCTGCTACGGTTCCGACGCGATCAACTCCCGCAAGGCCGGCTTTATGAGAATGCTGGAAGCCGCGGTCACGGAAGAGGTCCTTGAGCGGGAGGCCGGCATTGCGCTGTCCCCCGATGATTACCAGAAAGAGCTGGATCGCATAGACCGGGAAACCAGGGCGCCCGAAGTGCTGGACTGCATCAAAAAGTATTTTCTTTTTGAAAAGGGAGCGGGTTTCAGAGGGGACGGGCGCAGGCGTTATGAGAGGGTCTATCTGAGGAAACACGTCCTGAGCCCGCTCAGCAGCAAGTTTATCAAGACGGACAAACGGGTGCAGGGCGAGGTGTTCGAAATCAGGGATAAGGTGCTTGAGAAAGCCGGAAAAGGGGCCGCTTTTACCGACCTGGCCAGGGAATTCGGACTCGACTATTCCACTCATACCTATACCCTGGAAGAGCCCGCCGGCGGAAATGAAAAAGGTTCGGAGCCGCCGCGCCCGGACCGGAGATGGTCCCCGTTTGAAAAGCAGTTCATCGAGGAGAACCTGAAAAACCTCGCTCCCGGGCAGATGAAGCCCGAGCCAGTTGATTCGCAGAATTTTCAGTTCGTCAGGCTTCTCAGCAACGCGGACGGAAAATACTATTTCGAATCCATGATCCTCAAGCGGAAAACCATGGAGCAGTACTACGCCTCCCTGCGCAAACTTCCCTCCAAAATCTACGACGACGAGCTGAAAGCCTGGCTCCTGGGGATGCCCGATCACCCCATGGTCAGGATCCTGGGGTTCTCCTTAGAATGACATGGATAAAACGCCGCGCCTGACGCTTTCGGTCGTCATACCCGCCTATAACGAAGCCAAACGCCTGCCCGCCACGCTGCGGGCTCTGGCCGAGATCATCAAAAAGGGGGGCATGCTCCCGCTGGAAGTAATAGAGGTCATTATTTCCGACGACGGTTCCACCGACGGGAGCGCCGGAACCGCCGAGGAGTTCCGGTCATGCCTGCCGGATCTTGTGATCGTGAGGAGCGGGAAGAATGCCGGCAAGGGCGGCGCCGTCAGGGCGGGGGTTGCCCGGGCCCGCGGGAACTGGGTGCTGGCGGCCGATGCCGATATGTCCACCCCCTGGGGCGAAGCCGCCCGTCTGGCCGGGGTTTGCGCCGCGCGGTCGGCTGTCGTCGCCATAGGCTCGCGCGCTCTTGCTGACAGCAGGATCGTCGTCCATCAGTCTTTTGTCAGGGAAACTCTGGGAAAGCTTTTTAATCTGTTTGTCCGTGTTTTGACCCGCCTGCCGTACAAAGATACCCAATGCGGATTTAAATTATTCCAGAGACGGGCGGTGGAGAAGATCGTCCCCGGACTGAAAGTAGACGGGTTCGCCTGGGATGTGGAATTTCTCGCCGCCTGCCGCGGCGCCGGCCTCAAAATAGAGGAAGTGCCTGTTACCTGGGAGAACAGCGCGGAGAGCCGGGTGAAGATCATCAGCGGCGGCTTCGAGATGCTTTTTTCTCTTCTCCGGATCGCTCTTGTGAATCTCAGGATGTCCGTGCTTTTGGGCGCGGCCTCTTTCGTTGCGCCTCTTGCCGCTTATACACTTACTCTCGCGCCCGCTGTTTTCTGGCAGGATTCGGGCATTTATCTGGCGGCCGCGGCGGAATTCGGCATCCCCTATCCGCCCGGCTTTCCGCTTTACGTGCTGCTGACGGCTCTGGCCGGTCTTATCCCCGCCGGGACTTTTGCCCTGCGCGTTCATTTCATTTCGGCCCTGGCCGCCGCCGGAACCTGTCTGGCGGTGTACCTGACGGTTCTGCGGCTCGGCGAACAGGGGCGGCTCGGCGCGGAACGGGGACGGCCCTCCGTTCCCGATGAGGAGAAAGGGTTTCTGAAGCCGGCCGCGGCCTTCATTATGGCGCTGGGTGTCGGCTTTTCTTTCGCCCTTTGGAGCCAGGCGGTGAATTCGGAGGTTTATTCCCTCCAGGCCCTCATCACGGCCCTGATCCTCTATTGGCTTTTGCGCCTGGAAGAAAGCCCGGCCCCGGCTTTGTGGCCGCTGGCGTTAGCGGCCGGTCTCGGATTCGCCAATCATCCTATGATCGTGGGTATGCTTCCGGCGCTTATTTACGCCTTTTGGAAGCATAAACATGACTGGCGGGCCTGGCTGAAAGTCTTGCCTGTTTTTATGCTTGCCGGGCTTCTGCCTTACGCTTATTTTCCTTTCCGCTCCAGGGCCAATCCGCTGACCGATTGGGGAAATCCTGAAACTTTCGCGGGTTTTCTCCGCCTGGTCATGGCCTCCCATTGGACAGCCGAAACGGCATCCTACTCCTTTTTCGGGGACGAGTTCTGGAAGCGCGTGGCGGACTTGCTGCGCCTTTTGTTCCTGCAATTCGGGCCGGCCGCTCTCGCGCTCGGTCTGCTTGGCGGCGCCGTCCTGCGCAAAACGCGGAGCTTTTTCTTCCGGTGTCTGGCGATGACCGCCTGGTTTGCCCTGCTCATTCCCCTTTTCTACAGGCAGACCGGAGAATTCGAGAGCTGGTTCATTCCGGCCTATATAGTTTTCGCGGTCGCCGCCGGAGAAGGAACTTTCAGGATGATCCGCCTGCTGCGCTCCCGCTGGCCGGGTCGTCCGGGGCTTCCTCTGGTCTTTTTGCTTGCTTTGGCCCTGGCTTATCCCTGCCTGCTTGTGGTCATCGCTCTGCCGACCGTGGATCGCTCCCGCGACTGGGACGCGG
Organism: Elusimicrobia bacterium GWA2_56_46; assembly: GCA_001799575.1. Lineage (GTDB taxonomy): Bacteria > Elusimicrobiota > Elusimicrobia > Elusimicrobiales > UBA9959 > YA12-FULL-51-18. The sequence goes on along the minus strand of MGTT01000020.1, from coordinate 105,601 downwards.
AGGACTACGCGGCCAATATCTTACGCGGGGTCGGGGAAAACGGCATTCTGCTGATCAGCGGGGATAATCCTTCAAGCGTGGTGCTGGCGGCCCAGGCCGCTTCCGGCCTGCGGCGCGACGTCGCGGCGGTAAATATAGACGCGCTTTGGGCCCCGTGGTACCGTGATCATGTGCGTGACAATCTCCGCCTTCCCTCGGCTCCGCTAAGGGAGACGGCGTCCGGAGCGGAGCTTTCCGTCGGAGATTACGCCATGGCCCTGATCCGTGGAAATCCGGCCAGGCCGGTTTACATACTTGTGCCCGGTCATCTGGGGAATCAGGAGGATATCCGGTTCAGTCCTTCCGGCATGGTCTTCCGGGCGGCCGCGGCCGCCGTGATGGAACCCGTCTCGCGCTGGGATTTAAAATTCCATGATCCGCAGTCCCTGATCCGCAAGCGGCGGCCGGATCAGCGCCGGCTTATTAATGAAATCCGCGGAGAGATGCGCCTGGGCTATCTACGCGCTTATATTACCGGTGGGGACGAGTTTTTCGGCCGCGGCGATTTTAAGACGGCGGCCGGACTTTACGCGCGGGCCGCGGAGCTTGCCCCCGGCCGTGAGGATTTGCGTCTGCGCTGGGGGGTGTGCCTGGCCCAACTGGCGGATTACCGCGGGGCCAGGGAGATTTTTGAAGAACTGGTGAGGATAATCCCGGACAGCCATCAGGGGTATTACAATCTTGGAAATGTTCTGGGGGAACTGGGGGACAGGGACGGCGCCCGGAAAGCCTACCTTAAAGCCCTGGAGCTCGCGCCCGGTTTCGAACCGGCCAGAACGGCCGTCCTGAAAAATTAAACTTAATTTTTCAGGAAGGATAAAGGATGAGGGATGAAGGCTCAAGGGCGGAAAACCCCTTTCCGCGCAGGGTGATTATCGGGATTTCGGAGGGGGCCAGCAGGCGCATGGGGGGGACCCCAGGTTCCGGCGCCCGAGGTGACATAGAACGCGGAGTTTCCGACGCGGTAAAGGCCGTAAAAATACTTGTAGAATATGCGGCTGAAGAGGTGGAAAGGGAAGAGCTGGCCCCGGTGCGTGTGGCCGGAAAAACCGATAAAATCTCCGCTGCCGGCCATCAGCGGATACATGACCGGCTGATGGCTCATCAGGATGGAGACGCCTGGCCGGTGATATTTTTTTAGTATATTTTCAACATCCTTTTCAGTCAGCTTTTCCGTAAGAATATCTCCGAGACCGATAATGCGGACGCCTGCCGCGTCGGCGGCTTCGTTTTGCAGAAGCTTTATCCCGAACTCCCTGTAACAGGCCGCCGCTTTCTCATAACCGAAATAATACTCGTGATTTCCGAATACGCCGTACAGCCCCAGGCGGGGCTTGAGCTTGCGGACTATTTCTCCCACCCGGTCTTTACAGGTCAGCCCCGGATCCACCAGGTCGCCGGTAAAAAGAACCAGATCGGGTTTGGCGGCGTTGACGCTGTCCACCGTTTTTGAAAATTGGCGCAGTTTATACGCGGAATCTATGTGGACGTCGGAGATCTGGGCTATCCTGAGCCCCTCCATGGCGGGAGGCAGGCCGGGCATTATTATATTCAATTCTTTTACGGCCGGCGATTTTAAACCGCCGTAAAAAGCGTATATGAGGAGCAGACCCAGGGCCGCCAGTACGCCCGCGGGGTAATGCTGAAGACCGGAGGTTCCGAAAAAGTGTCTTAAAGAGGGTTTGAGAAAGTCCGCGAAGATGAAGCCGGTTCCGGACAGAAAAATAATCCCCATCCAGGCGTAAGCCGCCGCATAGAACCAGTCAAGAGACGGGCTTGCGAGGCGGTGGCGCAGGAACATGGCGAGGGGGGCGTACAGGGCCAGGAGCAGAAAGATGATGCGGAGATTGCGCGAGGCCGGGGGCGCCGCCGCGAAGCTGCGGGAGAACCAGGAGGCGGCGTAAAAGTGGAGGCCGATATACGATCCAAGGAGCGTCAGAAAAACCGGGAGAAAGTGATAGTTTTTCATTTATTTCCCGTGAAAAAATCATTGCCCTTATCGTCAACCAGGATGAAGGCGGGGAAGTCCTCAACTTCTATGGCCCAGACGGCTTCCATGCCCAGTTCCGGGTAATCCAGCGTTTCCACTTTTTTGATATTCCGCTCCGCCAGCAGGGCCGCAGGGCCGCCGGGAGAGCCCAGGTAGAAGCCGCCGTATTTTTTGCAGGCGCCGGTCACGGCCTGAGAGCGGTTGCCCTTGGCGAGCATGACCAGGGACGCGCCTTTGGATTGCAGCAGCTCCACATAGGAGTCCATGCGCCCGGCCGTGGTGGGGCCGAAAGAGCCGGAAGGCTTGTTCTTAGGCTGTTTGGCGGGTCCGGCGTAGTAGACCGGGTGGTCTTTCAGATACTGCGGCAGTGGTTTGCCCTGATCCATAAGTTCTCTGAATTTAGCGTGGGCCAGGTCGCGCGCCACCACGATCTTTCCGTTCAGCGAAAGCCGGGTTCCGACGGGATGTTTAGAAAGTTCCGCCGTTATTTCTTTCATGGGGCGGCTGAGGTCGATGCTGACGCAGGCCGCGCAGGAGGAGAACCGCGCCCTGATCTCTTTGGGTATGAGGCGGCCCGGGTTCCGCTCCAGTTCCTCCAGCCAGAGTCCGTTTCTATCGATTCTGGCCAGGATATTGCGGTCGGCCGAGCAGGACACGCCCATGCCGATGGGGACGGAAGCTCCGTGGCGGGGGAGGCGGATAACGCGCACGTCATGGGCGAAGTACTTGCCGCCGAACTGCGCGCCATAGCCGAGCTTGTAAGAGGCTTCCAGAAGTTCTTTCTCAAGGGACCTGTCGCGGAAAGCCCGGCCGCCCTCGTTCCCGGAGCCCGGCAGGGCGTCCAGATAGCCGGTGGAGGCGAGTTTGACCGTCTTCAGGCACATCTCGGCGGAAGTGCCGCCGATAACGAAAACGATGTGGTAGGGCGGGCAGGCCGCGGTGCCTAGCGATCTCATCTTTTCTATGAGGAATGGCTTTAATTTTTCCGGTGTGAGGGCGGCTTTGGTCTCCTGGTAAAGCATGGTTTTATTGGCCGAGCCGCCGCCTTTGGTGACGAACAGAAATTCGTACTCCATGCCTTGTTTCGCGTAGAGGTCTATCTGGGCGGGGAGGTTGTTGCCGGAATTCTTTTCTTTGTACATATCGAGGGGCACGGTCTGGGAGTAGCGGAGGTTTTCGGTTGTGTAGGCCTCCCAGACGCCTTTGGAGATAAGTTCGGCGTCGTCCGAGCGGGTCCAGACCCGCTCGCCTTTTTTGGCGATGACGGTGGCGGTGCCGGTGTCCTGGCAGAAGGGGAGCTCGAATCGCGCGGAGATGGCGGCGTTTTCGAGCATGCAGTAAGCGATAAACTTGTCATTGTCGGAGGCTTCGGAGTCGCTGAAGATCCTGGCGACCTGCTGCTGGTGGGCGGGGCGCAGGAGGAAGGAGACGTCGCGGATGGCCTCGCGGGTTAAGCGCACTAAGGCTTCAGGAGCCACTTCAAGTATCTCGCGTCCCCCGGCCTTAATGACCTTAACTCCGTCTTTGGTCAGTTTGCGGTACTTTGTTTTAGTTTTTTTAAGCTCAAACATTTCCTGATATTTGAATTTAGATTTATTATCAGTCATAAAGTTTCTCCAGATAATGTAACGCCGGGGCAAGGCTGCCAGGCAAAGGTGCCAGGGCAAAGGTGCCAGGGCAAAGGTGCCAGGCTTATTTTTCAGCAGAAAAATGTGCCTGGCTCCTTTGCCCCCGCCTAATGAGCCGCAAGATAGCCCAGTCGGTGCGGTGGCGGGTTTTCCGCGCGCTCCGGGTTCGGGTTTTATGGAGAAGAAGACCGGGGTCTTCCGCCGGCGTGCGAACCTGCTCACTGAATTGTGCTTCGCACCCGGCCAAAAGACAATGCTTTTGGCCTCAAACATTCACCGCCGTCCCGGAGGGATACGCTCCAGACCCCGGTCTTAAAACCCTCCGAATGGAGCGCGCGGGAAACCCGCCGCCGCCCCTCCATTAAATTTTAACTTAATCCCGGCGCTTCCCCATAAAATATAACATCTTTTCCCGCCCAAATTACAGCCTGAATTTCCCGCCCGGTTTTTTATTTATTTTCTATATGTTTGGTGTCTTTCGGCGGTAAATAATTATTTCCATTTACCACCTTTTTCCCTGTTTTTTCTTCCAGATCCAGCCTCGCTTTTTTGGCGATGCGGCCGCCTTTTTTACCGGCGACAGCATTTTCCGTCATGCCGGTGGCCGCCATTGTTTCAGCTATCTGGCGGGTGGAGAGTTCGGCTAAAGCGGTAAAAATAAGTTCCGCCTCGCTCATGTGATCGCGCAGGTTCTGTGTTTTCAGGCCTTTGATGTTCTTGTGTTCTTTTACCGTTATGCCGGACCATTCTTCATGGATAATATTGGTCAATGTCGCGTATTCTTCCTCTTTTGTGATTTCGTGGTCTTTCCAGTAGTCAGTCAGTTTATTCCGTGTTTCCTGGCCCATCATGCGCTGCTGAATCCATTTTTCGCTCCTGCCATGCTGCTGCCAGTATTGGCGTGCCCTATCCAGAGATTTTCCCGGGTCCGCCATGTCTTGCAGGCGCTCATTCCCCACCTTTGCGAGCCAGAGTTTTATCGGTTCAGCCTTGGGGCTTGGCACGGACTGGATAAGGCGAAGAAGAGTTTCTGGATTTGCGACATCCGTTAAGTAGTATTTGCCATCTACCGCTTCCAGTTTCAGTTGGTTACATTTTGTAACCGACTCACTTCCTTCTTTATTCAGCCGGTTTTTTAATACTTTCCAGTAATTTCTTGCCGCCCGGTAATCCGGCTGCTGTATTAATGCCTGTATAATATCCACGACCGAGAAATACCATGTTTCGGTTTTTTCATCGTATATTCTGCGTATTTTAAAATTCTCAAAAACAGCTAATGTGTTTTTCATATCACCCCTCCCGCTTTCCGCCATAACCCCGAAATTAAGATTCAAGACCTGACCCCATTTATCACCCTGGGCCGCTTTTTGTTTTCCAGGCGTCTATTGGCTGGAATTTCCTGGTTGTTTTTCCGGAGTTTTCCCAAAAGGCGGGGAACTCCGAAACAGCGCTGATCCCGCATATTTCAGTGAGTTCTTGTCCGAAAGCCAGTTTTGTTCTTTTTGCCACTTTCTTTAAATATGCTTTGTCATAAAAACCCTTTATAAAATCCACATGTCTGTAATTTTCCAGCGGGCCGAGATACACATAACCGTCATACATCTCCTGCAATTTATACCCGGCAGGTATGAATTGAGCGCATTTGCCGTCTATGCGCCCAAAAGGACTGTCGTTTAAATCAAAAGCGGTCGGCTTGGCGCTGCCGTTGAGGTTAAAAGCATAATCAAATAAGCCGTCGCAAACTCTGAGATATTGGGCCGCGCTCTCGTCATAACCGGCCTCTTTATGAAGAGTTATCGAAAATATTTTGTTCGGATATTTTGTTAAAAGCAGATTAAGCGCCGTATTGCGCTTTTTGTTCGCGTTAAGTTTGTTGGCATGTCCTTCACCGGCATAGAAAAGAGCTTTAAGCCCTTTTTTGATTATTCTGTCTTCGATAACCCCGGCCATATGCTCGTCGCGTTTGGACATCGCTTTCTCATAATCTTCACGCGATTTTATCGCCCCCCAATCTATAGGGACATCCGCATTGATGATCGTTATCTTCCCTTGCCCGGAATGATTTGTTTTCCAGGCCGTGTGGTACACATCTATATAGTTTTTGAAAGGCCAGCCCCAGGGATGAGTGTGTCGTTTATACGCAGATATGAGTTCTTTGTCATTCCACTGTTCCGCATTCAGCGCCCGGTCCACGATGTTTTGATCCTGGATACTTCCAAATTCCCAAACGAGTACGCCGACTTCTTCTATAAACTGCCGATCCTTTAGAATTGCCTGCAAAAAATCGAGGGAATTGGCATTTTCGTGTATTTCGCCTATTGATACGACTTGATAGTCGCGGAATTTACTTATTATATAATCAACCGGCGCGGAGCTTTTGGCGGCGAGAAAATCGGAATAAGGCAACGCGGCTTCGTCCGGATCCGGGGCCGGCGCGGCGGCAGATATGCTCGCGGTATTCAGCAATACCGCGGCAAATAGTATCAAAGGCCCTATCAATCCATGGATCATTACAATCCTCCTCAAGCTGCGTCCAAAAATCAGCCTCGTTCTTTACCTGAAATTCAAGATTCAAGACCTGATCCCATTTATCCCCAGGAGAATCCGCCCAAACGGATCGGCTTCATGGCAAAATAAAAAAACTCTGTTAACCTGAATCCTGCAGTTGGAAGCGGTTTCCATAGGAAAATCAGGCGGACAGAATCATTCTGCAGGATTCCCCGCGAAGCGGGCGTCGGGCCCAGCGCTATGCGCGCCCGGCCCGACGAGGTGTATGCCTCCCGGAGGGCGCCCGCTGTGCGGGCGGAAAGTTGCAACCGCAACTTTCAGGTTAATTTCAGTCGGTTGCATCTTGTAACCGACTCTGCTCGTGATTCCAGTTGGTGACAAATTGTCACCAACTGATTGCTGTCCTTACATCGCCCATCGGCTTATATCTATGGCGGGGAAGTTGCCGTAATCGCCTTTTTTAGTCATGCGCACGGAACATCTTCGAACTTTGTAGCCGTCCGTTAATAATGATTTTACGGCATTTTGATATATGGAATTTATCGGGATAACTATCCTGTCTGCCTTCTTGCTTAAGGCATAGTTTTCCAGAGAGCGCAAACTGGATAAAACATTTTCTTTTCGGGAAGCAGGCAGGCCCATTACGTTCACCAATAGGAAGTTTTTTTTACCGCTATTGCGGACACTTAAAATGCAGAATCCGGTTTTGCCGATAGAAAAGGCTTTTCCCCAGCCGAATTCTAATGCGTTTTCAGCCTCGCGGCCGTAATCGATCCCGCGCAATAGTTTGCGGCTGATCCCGGATATTTTTTCAGGAGAGGCTTCGGTAAGAGCGGGCGTTTTTTGAGAAGGAACCAGCCCGGACTTGGCGAGTATAAGACTGGGGGGTATAAGTTTGAATCCCAATTTTAAATAGAGGCCGATATTGTATGGCGCTTCAGGCATGGTTTCCAGCCCGATGATGTCACATTCTTTATCCAGTTTGGCATAAGCTTTTGCGAACAAAGCCTTTCCTATGCCTTTTGAATGATGTTTTGGATGTACTCCGAAAGTGCCTATCCAGCCAAGGCGGCCCCATCTTCTTGAAAAAACATAACCAATAATTTTTTTATCCTCAGCCACGAAACAGCCGGATGGATTCAGCGCAAGGCAGGAAAGTATCTCCCGCTCGGCGCGCGCTGTTTTGTTTTTATAATAAGTTTTGAAAGCGAGGACATCCAGCCCAATAACATTTTTCGCATCGGCTGCAAGCATCCGCCGTATCTTCATAGGTAAATTATAGCAGTATTTTAAAATATTGAATTTGACCGCGACTACCGGGCATAAAGTGCGGCAGGCATATCATTGGAGCGGGTGGCAGGGGTTTGGGGTCAAAAAACCGTCCGGAGGCCGAGCATACGGAGCGCGGGGTGTCCGCGGCGGACACTGGGCTCGCCCGAGGAACGGAGGCGCGGCCACGGTGTGGCCGACGCCGGTTGTTTGACCCCAAACCCTCGACAGGCCCCGCGAACTGGCAGGCCTGCCGTTTCAATTATCCTATTCGCTCGCTACTATTCGTCTTCAGGTACGTCCGGTGTAGAAATCAGGTGGCTGGAGGTGGCTGCGGGTTCGGCTTTGCCGAAGAGGTTCGCCAGCAGGAACTCGCGGTTCAGGCGGGCGATGTTTGAGATCTTCACTTCTTTCGGGCAGACGGCCTCGCATTCGTACTCGTTGGAACAGTTGCCGAAAGCTTCCTTGTCCATCGCCTCCAGCATCCCCAGAACGCGGCGCTGGCGCTCCGGTTGCCCCTGCGGCAGCAGCGCGAACTGCGAGAGCTTCGCGCCCGTAAAAAGCATCGCCGCGCCGTTGGGGCAGGCGGCCACGCAGGCCCCGCAGCCGATGCAGGCCGCGGAGTCCATGGCTTCCTCGGCGTCGTCCTTGTTCACCGGAATAGAGTTGGCGTCGGGGGCGGCCCCGGTGTTGACGGAAATATAACCGCCGGCCGCCATGATGCGGTCCAGCGCCGAGCGATCCACCGCCAGATCCTTCAGCAGCGGGAACGATTTCACGCGCCAGGGTTCCACCGTAATAACGTCGCCGTCCTTGAACCTGCGCATATGCAGCTGGCAGACGGTGGAGTGCTCATCCGGGCCGTGCACGTCGCCGTTGACCACCAGGCCGCAGGAACCGCAGATGCCTTCGCGGCAGTCGCTTTCCACGGTGACGGGCTTGCCCCCTTTCTTTATCAGATCCTCGTTGAGCAGATCCAGCATCTCCAGGAATGACATATCCGGGGAGACGTCGTTAACTTTATAGGCCATCATCCGCCCCGGTTCCTCCGGCCCCTCCTGCCGCCAGACCCGGATAGTGACATTGAAATGTTTCGTATTGTTCATGATAAAGGCTCCATATAAGCGCTGAAGCTCTGAAGTTCTGAAGCGCTGAAGTTTATTTGCTTCAGATCTTCAGCGCTTCCAGCTCTTCAGCTCTATTTATAACTCCTTTCCGCCATCTTGATATGTTCGAAAGTGAGCGGTTCTTTGTGCAGAACCGCTTCTTTGCCTTCGCCGGCGTAGGCCCAGACGCTTGCGTGCGAGAAAGCGGCGTCGTCGCGCCGGGCTTCGCCTTCGGCCGTGCAGGATTCCTCGCGGAAATGTCCGCCGCAGGATTCTCTGCGCTCCAGGGCGTCCTTGACGAAAAGCTGGGCGAACTCCAGGAAGTCGGCCACTTTCATGGCTTTCTCCAGGGTCTGGTTGAAGTCTTTGTCGGCCCCGGGGACGATCACGTCCGACCAGAATTCTTCCCGGATCTCGGGGATCTTTTTCAGGGCTTTCTTGAGGAGAGCCTCGCTGCGGGCCATGCCGCAGTCGTTCCACATCACATTGCCCAGCTGCCGGTGCAGTTCGGACGGCGTTTTTTTGCCTTTGATGGACAGGATCCTGTTCATTCTTTCCTGCACGGCCCGGGCCGCCGCGCCGAATTCGGGGTCGCCGGCGGTCACGGTTTCGAATTTGGCCGCGCCCAGGTAGCCTCCCACGGTGGACGGCGCGATGAAGAACCCGTCCGCCAGTCCCTGCATGAGGGCGGAGGCTCCGAGACGGTTGGCGCCGTGGTCGGAAAAGTTGGCTTCGCCCAGGGCGAAGAGGCCGGGGATGGTGGTCATCAGGTTGTAATCCACCCAGAGGCCGCCCATGGTGTAATGGGGCGCCGGGTAGATACGCATGGGCGTTTTGTAGCCGTCCTCGTCGGTGATCTGGTAGTACATATCGAAGAGGTTGCCGTACTCGCCGCTGATCTTCTCCACGCCTTTGCGTTTGATCGAATCGCGGAAATCCAGGTAGACCGACTGGCCGGTCGGGCCGACGCCTTTGCCCTCGTCCACGACCATTTTGGCCGCGCGGGAGGCGATGTCGCGGGGAACCAGGTTGCCGAAAGCCGGATAGCGCCGTTCCAGGAAATAATCCCGTTCTTCTTCAGGTATCCGGTTGGCGGGCCGTTTGTCGCCCCTGGTCTTGGGCACCCAGACGCGGCCGTCGTTGCGCAGCGATTCGCTCATCAGGGTCAGTTTGGACTGGTGGTCGCCGGAGCGAGGGATGCAGGTGGGGTGGATCTGGGTGAAGCACGGGTTTGCGAAACCCGCGCCCCGCTTGTAGGCGGCCCAGGCGGCCGAGACATTGCAGCTGGCCGCGTTCGTCGAGAGGTAGAACACGTTGGCGTAGCCGCCGGTGCACAGCAGCACCGCGTGGCCGGCGTGGGATTCCAGTTCGCCGGTGACCAGGTTGCGGGCCACGATGCCGCGGGCCTGGCCGTTTTTGACCACGAGATCCACCATCTCGCGGCGGTTCATGAGCTCTACCGTGCCGGCCGCGGCCTGGCGCATCATGGCGGAGTAGGCGCCGAGCAGGAGCTGCTGACCTGTCTGGCCCCTGGCGTAAAAAGTGCGGGAAAGCTGCGCGCCTCCGAAAGAGCGGTTGGACAGCAGGCCGCCGTATTCCCTGGCGAAAGGCACGCCCAGGGCCGCGCAGTGGTTTATGATCTGATTGGAGATCTGGGCCAGCCGGTAAACATTGGCTTCGCGGGCGCGGTAATCGCCGCCTTTGACCGTATCGTGGAAGAGGCGCCAGACGGAGTCTCCGTCGTTGGGATAGTTCTTGGCCGCGTTTATGCCGCCCTGCGCCGCGATGGAGTGCGCGCGGCGGGGGGAATCATGCAGGGTGAATACCTTGACGTTGTAGCCCAGTTCCCCAAGCGAAGCGGCGGCGGAGGCGCCGGCCAGGCCGGAACCGACCACCAGGATGTCGTATTTGCGCCTGTTGCTGGGATTGACCAGCTTGAGGTTGAATTTATGGCTGTCCCATTTTTTCTCGATGGGCCCCGGGGGGATATGTGCGTTCAGATTCATAATGGTCTCCTGTTCTGTCATTCCTGCGTGCCGTTAGCAGGAATCCATAAATCTTTTCTTAGTGGATCCCGGCTAACAGATTGCCGGGATGACGGTTTTATGTCCCCTACTGTATCGTCACCTGGTACGTCCCTGTCGCCGCCGTGAGATCCAGATTCAGCAGATAATAGACCGGGATCAGGGCGAAGCCGATCATCGTTACGGCCACCAGCCAGCCGCCCGCCTTTATGAACGGCGTGTATTTCGGATGATTCACGCCCAGGGTCTGGAAAGCGCTTTGCAGGCCGTGGGTGAGGTGCAGAACCAGGGCCGCCGCGCCGCCGACGTATACGGCTACGAACAACCGGCTCCTGAAAGCCGAGGTCACCATCTGGTAGAAACCGATAGAGTGATCCACGAAGCGGAAAGTCAGCATGTGGTAGGCCAGGTAAACCAGTATCAGGAAAGCCGTATACGACATGGTGGCCGAGCCGATGGTTCTGCCGCCCTGCCAGTTGCGGGCTTCATAGCCGCTGGGGGCTTTGAGCCAGTCTTCGATCCTTACCCACGTGCCGGCGGCGATATGGGCCAGGAAGACGGCAGCCAGCCCCAGTTCAAGCAGGGGGAGCAGCGGGTTGGAAAGCAAAAGATCCACCCAGGTGTTATAGGCGACTTCCCCTTTGAAAAGCAGCAGGTTTTCCGCCAGGTGGAAAAGCATGAATCCGCCCAGCAGGAGGCCGCTGGCCGCCATGACGAACTTCCTCCCTATGGAGGTGAAAATGATCCTTTTGATGAAAGTGATATTCATAGATTGGCTTCCTTAAAGTCATTATCCGGCTCGGATAAAAAAATCCTCCCCAGCCCTTATTCTATAAGTTACAAGGGGGCAGGAGGCAGTAGAAAATCTAAAAGGGGATTTAAAATTTCTAATACCGCATTTGATTTCGCGCCCATATTAACTATAATTGGGGTAGAAAGAGCGGAGGATCCAATGTTTAAAATACTATTTTCAGCCGTTATGTTTTTTTTCAGCGCGGAGCTGCGCGCTTATGACAAGATAGAATTCAAGACCCAGATCTCCAACCCCGCTTTGACCCGGCTTTCGGCCGTGGCCGTCATGGACGGGAAGATACTCGCGGCCGATTCCAAGGCCAACGCGGTGTTTATCTTCGATTCCGAAGGCAAGCTCCTCAAAAAAAGTTCCGCCCCCCTTAAAGAACCCAACGGCCTGAGCTCGGGCGGCGGCCGGATCTATGTGGCCGACACCGGCAATTCCCGCATCATCGTGCTGGACGCGGACGGCGCGTTTCTGTGGGTTTTCTCCGGGGACGGCTCGCTTCCCGGCCAGCTGGACGCTCCGCTGGACGTGGTTTTAGGGCCCGACAACCGGGTTTACGTGGCCGACACCGGCAATTCCCGCGTGCAGGTTTTCAACTCCGACGGCATCTTTCTCTACGGCTTCCCCGTCACGAAAGCCGATAAGGTTACCAGGCTGAATCCGGGCAGGATCGCGTCCGATAACGCGGGTTTTATCTACGTTTCCGATCCGGATAATTCCCTCATCGTGAAGTATGACAGGGTGGGTAACGTGGTTAAGGAATATTCTTTGGCCAATGACGGAGTGGCCGTGGACGCCTATGGCGCGCTCTATATCGTAAACGCCAGGGAGGGAAAGGTACGCGAAGTTTCCCGGACGGGGGACATCCTGGGCGCTTTCGGCACCCGCGGCAAGGGCAAGAGCGAATTTTTAAAACTGCGCGGCATAGCGATAGACGCCGCCGGCCTCCTGTATCTGGCCGACGAAGGCAATAAGAAGATCACCGTCATCAGGATAGAGGGCGAGCATCCGGCCGCCGCGCTGCCCAAAGCCCAGCCTCTGGGCCGCTTTAATCTCAAGGGCCCGGTCAAAAAATACTCCTGTAAAAGCGATGTATTCTCCGTGCGGCCCGATCTGAGCGTGGCCGCCTGGCTGCCCGAGACCAGGGAGGCGGTACTGCTGGACGCCGCCGGCAAAAAAACCACGCTTATGCGCAGCGGCGACCAGCAGGGACAGGTGAAGAATCCGCGCGGACTGGCCGTGGACCCAAAAGGCCTGCTTTATGTTTCCGACACCGGCAACAGCCGCGTGCAGATCTTCAACGCGGACGGGACTTATGCCAACTCGTTCGGCGAGAAGGCCGGCTTTATGTCCGGCGGCCTCAAGGAGGGCAAATTCGATAATCCTACGGGGCTCACCGTTAATTCCAAGGGCGTTGTCTATGTGGCCGACACCGGGAATAAACGCGTGCAGGCTTTTAATTCCGACGGCGTTTTCCTTTTCGCGGTCGGCCCGGCGGTGGGCAAGATCGCTTTGCAGAAACCCGTGGGCGTGCGCACCGATGAGTCCCGGAACCTTTACATCCTGGACTCGGCCTTAAAAAAGGTCATAGTCACGGACGCCGGCGGCAAGCTGCTGCGCGTCTGGGACGATTCCGGCCTCCTGCAGGATCCGGCCGCCATAGATTACGACGGGAAAGGCTATTTCTATATTCTGGACCGCGGCGCGTACAGCGTAAAGATCTTCGACGACCAGGGTAAATATATTTCAAGTTTTTTCTCCAAAGGCGCCGGCGAACGGGAACTGGCGGATCCGCAATATCTGAATGTCGCCGACAATAAAGTTTATATTTCCGATTTCGCCAGTGGCAAGATCCTGGCTTTCGCGATCTCATATATGCCGGAAGCGCCTTTCGACCTCAAATACTCCGCCGACGATGCCGGGGCGGTGGTTTCCTGGCAGGCGAATAAGACGCCGTGGCTGAAAAATTTCGCGGTCTTCAGGGCCGATTCGGAGAACGGGGAGTACCGGCAGCTGGGGACGGCGGACAAACCGGAATACGCGGATTCTTCGCTGCTTCCCGACAGCACCTATTATTACGCCGTGGCCGGAGTTTCCGTGACCGGCGATACCGGCGTCCGCTCCTCCCCGCTGGCCGTTTACGTCAAAGGGCCGCAAGCCGGGCAGGCCGTGGCGGCCGCAGCGGAAGAGTCCGGGCCGGCGTCCAAAAACGTGGCTCCCATGGAGATCGTGCCCGTGGAGCTCAGTTATGTCTTTTCCGCGAACTACAAATATTACATGAAGAATCCCATCGGCCGCATCGCGGTGCAGAATAACACCGAGAGCGCTTTCAGCAACGTCAAAGTGTCGTTCTTCCTGAAGGACTTCATGGATTTCCCGTCCGACACCATTGTCAAGGAGATAGCTCCCCACGCCAGGGCGCAGGTGGATCTGATGGCCACCCTCAATAACCGCATTCTGAACATCAACGAGGATACCCCTATACAGTGCCAGCTCACCATGGCTTATTATCAGGACGGGGCCGAGAAGACTTTTACGCTGAATAAGCCGGTGAAAGTCCTGTCCAAGAACGCCATCATCTGGGACAAAGCCGACAGGCTGGCCAACTTCATCACGCCCAAGGATACGCCGGTTTTCGGTTTCAGCCGCTTCGTCCTGAACGAAAAGAACAAGTTCCAGGACGAGTACTCCCTGCTGAACGGCGACGTGCTGTCCGCGCTCATGATCTGGGAGGGCCTGGGAGAGGAGGGGATAGCCTACCTGGCCGACCCGGTCAGCCCCTATTCGGTCAAAAAATCCTCCAAGAACTTTACCACGGACACGGTGCAGTTCCCGAGGAACACGCTGAAACTGAGGAGCGGGGATTGCGACGATCTGACCGCGCTCTTCGCCTCCATCTTCGAAGCCTCGGGCCTGCACGCCGCGATCCTGGATTATCCCACGCATATAGCGCTGATGTTCGATACCGGCGCCACCGACGCGCGGGACGTGGGGATCCCCGAGGAGTACCTGATAAAGTACGGAAACACTTACTGGGTCGGAGTGGAAACCACCATGCTGGGCCAGTCTTTCTATGATTCAGTGAAGCACGAAGCCGGTCTTTACCGGAGCATGGCCGCCGACGTGAAAGTCGTGGACGTGCGAACCGCCTGGCTGGAATTCGAGCCTGTGACCCTGCCCGAGTCGGACGCGGAAAACAATCCGGATCGGGCCAGATTCAGCGCGCGCGTCAGGGAAGGCGCCGCGGGTATGCTCAAGGCCCGCTACGATTATTTTAAAAAGTATTATGGCGCCATTCTGCTGGAAAGTCCGGAGGATGTTGACGCGAACCTCAATCTGGGCATAGTGTCTGCCCAGTACGGCGAGGCCGGGGAAGCGGCCGGATACTTCGGAAAGGTGCTGGAGAAAGATCCTGTTAACGCGGCCGCGCTCAACGATCTGGGCAATCTGAGTTTCAAGGCCGGGAAGTACCAGGACGCCAGGGAGTATTATTTCAAGGCGGCCAAGGCCGACCCTTACGACGCCAATATCTGGCTGAACGCGGCCCGCGCCTCGGTAAAACTCGGCAAAAAGGACGATGTTAAGGTCTTCGCCGACCGGGCTGCCCAGCTGGATCCGGAGACCAGGAGCATAGGGGATAAGCTGGCGAAGTAGGGGGTAGGGATGAGGGATGAGGGATGAGGGATGAGAGGATGACGTGTATGAAAAAAATATTGATGGGGCTTATATTGCTGTTCGCGTCCAATTCCGTTTACGCGGCGGGAGGCGGGGACTGGAAAGGATATTATGAAAATCTGCTCAAGGGGCTGAAGTCAAAGGTGCAGAAGAAATTCGAATCCAGGACCCGGGTCTCGGCCGTGGCCGCCGTGCGCGGCGCCAGACAGGGCGGCGACGCCGAAGCGCTGTACTGGAAAGGCGGCGTTTCGGAAAAAGCCCAGAAAAAGCTTCTGGAAGAGAAAAAGGCTCTCGGCGACGCCGTGCAGCTTATTGTGGACGGCAAGCTGGCGGACGGCAAAGCGGCGCTGGAGAGCTTTATTAAGGATAACCCTGACAGCCTTTATGCCGCGGACGCAAAAGAGGCGCTGGCCAACCTGCCCAAGGATGAAGCGAAGCCATCCGAGCCCAAAAATACCGGGGCCGGAGCCGCTGAAGAAAAACCCAAAACCGAAGAAAATGGGCCGGAAAAACCGGTAAAATAGAAAAAGTGCTTACAGAGCAAGCATTTTTTTAAAGTTTTTGCCCTTTAGCCTTAACCTGAATCCTGCAGTTGGAAGCGGTTTCCATAGGAAAATCAGGCGGACAGAATTATTCTGCAGGATTCCCCGCGAAGCGGGCGTCGGGCCCAGCGCTATGCGCGCCTGGCCCGACGAGGTGTATGCCTCCCGGAGGGCGCCCGCTATGCGGGCGGAAAACTTCAACTGAAGTTTTCAGGTTAATCCCTTATCCTTTGTCCTTATGCCTTGACATGTCAATAGAATAGGCCTTGACAAACCGTTTCTATCTGCTATAATATACTGGGAATAAATAGTTAACGTATTTGTAATACGTGAGTGTTACGATAATAGCAAAGCCGGCGAAAGCCGGCGGCGCAAAGCCAAGACCCGCGACGTATGCGGGGGTCAGGCTGCCGAAAAACATAATGAAACGCATTATATCTAATGCTTTTGCCCCGCTGGCTATATGGGAAACCGTTAAGCGCGTTATGCGCTTTGTTTCCGCCGCGGGGCTTTCCATTTTCCTGTTTTCATCCCTCATCCTTCATCCCTCATCCCTCGTTGCGCAATCCGGCGGCCAGCCCGGGCAGTTCATGGCTTATGGCGCCGGCGCGCGCGGCCTCGGCATGGGCGGGGCTTTTTTCGCCGTGGCGGACGACGCTTCCGCCTCTTACTGGAACCCGGCTGCGCTGACCCTGCTGACCAGGAAAGAGTTTACCGCGATGCAGGCCACGCTGTTCGCCGACACCACCCTTTCTTTCTTCACCTACGCCCACCCCACCACCTCCAACGGCACGTGGGCCGTCAGCATGACCCAGCTCAAGAGCGTCGGTTTTGAAAAGGTTTCGATCACCGTGGATCCCTCCAGCCCCGATATCATGTCCGTCAAGACCCTCGGCAGCTTCGACAGCGTGGAACGGGCGCTGGCTTTCTCCTGGGGCCGGGACGTTTCCGACAAGCTTTCTTTCGGCGTCATGGTAAAGAATATCTCCCGCTCGCTGGATACTTCCAAGGACTCTTTTAACGCCGTGGACATCACCATGCTCCACAAGTTCTCCAAGCTCTACCGGGTGGCCATGGGCGCGCAGAACGTGGTTTCCATGTCTTCCGGAGACACCGACGATAAACTGCCGCTGACCCTCAAGTTCGGCCAGGCCCTGAGCCTGTTCAAGGGCAGCCTGGTGTTCGGGCTGGACGCCGCCAAACCCCAGGGCGCCGGGATGAACTGGAGGTTCGGCGGAGAATACTGGCTCCTGTACTGGTCGGCCATCCGCTTCGGCGTCCAGGGCTCTCCCGCCATCCAGGAAGCGGACTTCGGCCTGGGCATAAAGTACAAGAATTTCGGCTTCGACCTGGCGCAGGGCGTGCACGCGCTCGGCTCCACCACCAGGTTCTCGGTCACCATGCGCATGGGCCAGTCTAACAAGGCCAAGCACGACCGCGAGATCCGCGAGATCGTCCGTCAGGCCCTCCAGTACTTCAAATCCGGCTATTTCACCAGGGCCATAGAGAAACTGAAATCGGCCATGGACGCCGACCCGGGCAACGCCGAGGTCAAGAATATGCTCAACCGCCTGCAGACCGCCGTGGAATTCGTGCCGGACGCCACGGGCGGGGAAGAAGTGCCCACCCTCACCAGGAGGGGCATCATCTCCTACGTGGACGGCAAAGACCTCAGGAATTCCGTCAACATCCTGCGGCACGCTTTCAACAAGGATCCCAAGAATGACAGGCTGCTCTCGCTGCTCAACATGATAGAGAAAGAGGCCAGTGTCTCGGAGCCGACCCGCAAGCCCGAGGGCCCGGAGATCTTCACCTATATCGATCAGAGAACCTACGACGCCAGGCAGTCCATCTACGACGGCAAGTACGACCTTGCCATGAAACGCGCCCAGGACATTCTGGATCTGGAGCCCAATAACGAGACCGCGCTTGAGATCATGGGCAGCGCTTTCTTCCTCATGGACCAGAAAGAGAAAGCCCGGGTTATGTGGGAAAAGGTCGTGGAGATAAATCCCAACAACAGCATAGTCAGGCAGTTCCTGAAGCAGGTGAAATAATCAGGAATATTTACGAAATCTTTCTGTAATAAGGTATATGTAAAATAAGTAAGTTATGAAAGCACCTGCCGCCATAGTTTTTCGCGCCATTCTATACTCTGCGTTCTGTATTCTGCATTCCGCGCACCCGGCCGCGCTCAGCGGGGCCGACACCATGGATATTTCTCTCATGGAGAAACAGGACTCCCTGCGCAGGGAGACGGAGACCAAGATCAAGGGCGAGATCCTTGATCCCATAATGGGCGTCGGAAAATCTTTTGTGTTCGCGGATGTGGAACTGGATATAATTTCCAGGAGGGCGGAGCAGACCAAAGAAGGCACCGGTATCCTGCAGAAATACAAGGAAAAGCCGGGCACCGGCAGTTCCAATAACACCGATTTTCTTCTGCCCGGCGTACCCAAGCCCAAATCCGTGCTGGGAGGGGAAACCAAGCGGCCGGAGGCGGCCCAGGGGCAGCAGGCCCAGCAGGGCAAGGGCATACAGGAGGTGCGCTACGGCGTCCAGACCGAGATCAACAGGTTCCAGGTCACGGTCATATACGACGACAAGATCTCCAGCGCGACCGTGGCCGTGGCCAGGGGCAGGGTCGGAGAGTTTCTGATCCCCTACAAGATAAAAGGCCGGGACGAGCCGACCGTCCTTTTCAAGCCCACCAGATTTAAAAGTTATAATGTGCTGGACGATCTGAAACGCCCCGGCGTTTATCTGCCGCTTTTATACGCGCTCCTGTTCCTGCTGTTCCTGTTCTTCCTGTTCGGCCCGCTGTGGGGATTTTTCCGGAAGTATGTCGAGGCCCTTGTGTCCAAGCCCGGCGCCGAGGTCAGCATAGACCAGAAGATGGAGGCGGGCGCCGGCGGAGGAAAGGGCGAGGGCGTGCAGGAGGGGCACCAGCAGATAGATATGAATCTGCTTCAGAAAGAGCCGGAGAAGGAAGATGAGGACGAACTTATGAAGAAATTTGAGCCCTTTACCTATATAACGGAAGAGAACCTGAAAAGACTCATCTACCTGTTCCTGCTGAGAAAAGAGGAGCCCTGGGTCATAGCCCTGATCCTGAATTATATAAAGCCGGAGCTGGCGCGGCAGGTGCTTTCCCTGCTGACCGTGGAAATGCAGTCCAAGGTGGCCATGGAATCCCTGACGGTGAAACAGGCCAGCCGGGAGCAGATCAAGGCCATAGACAAGGAAGTGAAGGAAAACATAGATTTCGTCATGGGCGGCATAGAGAAGTTCGCCAGGATGCTGGAGGACGCGGAACCGGCCATCAGGAAGAACATCCTTGAATACCTGAAGACCCAGAAGCCGGAGATCTATGAAAAAGTGAAGAGAAAGGTGCTGACATTCGAGGATATCGCCGGTTTCCCGGACAAGGATACGCAGGTGGTGATAAGAAGCATCAGCATCGAGGACATCGCCAAGGCCGTGTACAAAGTGGATCCCCAGATCGTGAACAAGTTCTTTACGAATATGTCGGCGGGCACCGTAAACGCCATCAAGGAGATCATGGAATACGCCGGAGAGCTCACCCCCGTGCAGGTGGACGAGGCGCAGATGAAAGTGCTGGACGCCGTCAAGCGCCTGGAGGTGGAGGGAAAGATAAGCGTGCGCCAGCAGAGCTCGCAGGAAATAGACATCATAGACGGCTCCGATCTGTCCAGCGAGGCCCAGCGCATGGCGAAGTTTCAGAATATCTCCAAAAAGCCGGAGGAGCCGGCCGCCGCCCCCGGGGCCGCGGGCCAGGCCCAGCAATATCTGGCCGCCGGGGCCGACTTTTACAACCAGGGCCGTTACGAAGAAAGTCTTCAGTACCTGGAATACGCCGCGAGCCTGGATGCCGGCCAGGCCGCCGTTCACCAGTATCTTGGTTCGGCTTATTACGCCCTCGGGCGCTCGCAGGAGGCCATCCAGGCCTATGAAAAGTACGCGCAGCTTTCCAACGATCCGGCGGTGACGGAGTGGCTGAATAATTTCAAGCAGCAGGCGGGGAAGTAGGAAAGGCTAAAGGATAAAGGCTTGAAGGATGAAGGAAGTTACCGAAAAATTCAATTGAATTTTTCTGGATAGTTAAACAGCCTGTTAACAATTACTTAACTAAAATGAAACGCCCGACTTCTAGAATATGAGCGAGGTTTGAAGACAAGGACTTATATGGAAGACAGCGATAATAAAGAGGAGAAAAAGAAGAGTCTGCCCCCGATACCACCGGGTTTTATGAAACCCGGTTCTCCTCCGCCCCCGATGCCGGGCGGGGGGAAACCGGTTTTGCCGCCTCTTCCCGGCGGCGCGCCGGGCCTTCCGTTCGCCCAGCCCCCGGGCCTTTCCGCTCCCGCGCCTTTTTCTTCGCGCCCGCCCCAGCGGGATGCCTCGGCCGAGGAATCTGCCAGGCTGAAAGAGGATAAAGACAAGCTTGAAAAAAAGATAGTCGAGATGGAGAAAGTCGTCTCCCAGGAAAAAGAGAAAGCCCTCCTGGCCGCTTTAAAGAACCAGCAGGACGAGGCCCTTTCCTCCAAGGTGGAGTCTTCGCTGAAAGACATCCAGGAGAAGCTGCGCCGCGACCGGCACGAACAGGAAACGCAGGAAGAGCGCCTCACGCTAAAATCCAAAGTGAAAGACCTGGAAGCCCGGCTCGTGCAGGAGCGCGAGACCTGGATGCAGACCCTGAAAGGCCAGATCCAGGAGCGCGAGACCCAGTCCAAGGACGTGGAAGGCCACTTTATTTACCGGCTGCAGGAAATGGAGCGCCGCTGGCTGGAAGAGAAAGCTTTGTGGCAGCGGACGATTTCTCAGAAAGAGGACGAGGTTCGTTCCCTGAAATCCAGCGCGGAAAAGCTGCGCGAAGTGGAGGATGAATTCCGCCGCGCGGCCATGGAAAAGGAGATGCAGGCCAGAGAGATCTCCAGGCTCAGGGACGAGGTGGCCAAAATAGACCGGGAAAAAGCCTCCATCGAGTCCTATATCAAGAACGTGCCGGAGCGGGAGAGGGAATTCGCCGACATGAGGGCCGAGAACGCCGTCCTGCGCGCCCGCGAGGAAAAAGCGCATAACGAAAATAAACTGGCCGACGAAAAATTCCGTTTTGAAGTGGATAAGATGCAGAAAGAGATCGGGCGCCTCCAGTCCGAGATCGGCGCCATCGCCGACCGCAAGAACTCCGAGAAGGACGAGGAGCTGGGAAAGCTGCAGCTGCGCCACGAAGCGGCTATGCAGGAAAAAGAAAAAGCCCTGGCCGAAACCTCCGGAGAGAAAGTCCGCGCTCTTTCGGAACTGGTAAAGCTGAAAGGTTTTATTTCCCGGGTGCAGGCCATCAACGCCGTGCTTGAGAAGGAGCGCCAGGCCCTGCGCCTGGAAAAGATGCAGCTGGCCCAGGCTATAGCGTCGAATATAGAAGACGCCAAAAAATCCAGATCCGAGACCGAGGCTATAAAAGCGGCCCACCAGGCGGAACTTGAGGGCCTTGCGAAGAAGCAGCAGGCGGAGATCCAGGAATTTAAAAATAATCATGCCGCCGAATTCGCGGAGGAGCATGCCCGCCAGCTGGCCGACCTGCAGCGCCGCCTTCAGGCCGAGGTTATGGCGGCCGGCAAAAAAAGCCGGGAAGAGCTGTCGGCCCTTGAGACGAAGCACAGCCTGGAACTGGAGAGAACCAGGGCCGAGGCGGCCGCCGCGCTTGAAGAACGGACGCGGGAGCTGCGCGGGCAATATGAGGCGGAGGTGCTGGAGATCCGCGCGGGAGTGAAGAAAGAGCTGGCGCAATATGAGGCCGAGGCCGGCGAGATCAGGGCCGGCGTCAAGAAAGAGCTGGAACGGGAATATCTCTCCGAATTGGCCGCGCTCAGGGCCGCCAAGGCCCGGGCCGAGGAAGAAAAGGGCCGCCTGGAAGCGGAATCCAGGCGCAGCGGCGAGGAGATCCGCCGCTTTGACGCCAGGCTCGCGTTCAGCCGCAAGGAAGCCGAGGACGCCAGGGCGGCCCTGGCCGCGGAGCACGGGCGGCTGGAGGCGCAGGTGAATTCTCTCACGGCGGTGAAAGCCGATTATGAGAAGCGCTTTGCCGCCATGGACGGGGATCGTGCCCGGCTCGGAACCGAACTTTCCCGCCTCAACGCCGAATATTCGTCGGTCAGGGCGCAGCTGGACGCGGCTCTGGCCGCCAGGTCTTCGCGCGAGCAGGAGTTAGCCGGGCTGGCGCAGGCGCTCAAAACCGAAAGCGGAAACCGCGCGGGCCTGGAAGCGGAGCTGCCCTCCCTCAGGCAGAAGCTCCAGGAGCTGGAATCTCGGGCCGAGGATCTTGTGCGCCGGCTCGAAGTGGAAAAGCAGAATTCGGCCCTTGCCCGGGATGCCGCGGCAAAACAGGCGCAGGCGAACCAGACGCGGCTGGCGGCCGTTTCCGCCGAACTTGAGAGATACAAACGCCTGGAGAAATCCTTCCCGGAACGGATGAAGTGGGCGCTGAAACCGGAAAAATCCTAACTCGGGTAAATTCCGCTTGTCTAACCCGCGTTTATATTATTTAATATACCGAAATCGAAAGCCGTCTCGCGGGGCGTTGTCCGGATCCTGGGGCGGCTTCCATGATCGTTTAACCTGAATTCAAGAGGAACGGAAATATGCCGCCGAAAAGAGTGCTGGTTATAGACGATGAACGCGGGTTTCACGATATGTTCCGGTTCATTCTTGAGCCTTTGGGGTTTAATGTGGAGTCGGCTTATAACGGAGAGGAGGGGCTCGGGATGGCCCAGGCCGCTTCGTACGACCTGATCTTTTGCGACAATCATATGCCTAAGATGAACGGAGACGAGGTTCTGGGCAGGCTTCCGGCGGCGAAAGCGGCGCTGTTCGTGATGATGATGGGCAGCGATTCTGATCCGGATCGGCAGGTAGAGGGAAAGGCCAGGGAAATGGGCGCCAGGCACTGTCTTCATAAACCGTTCGAGGTGGAAGAATTGACGGCGGTGGTGGAAACGGTTCTTGGGATAAAAATGTAAGAGGGGGAGGAATATGGCGGAGAATAAAACCGGGATCCAGCAGTTGGTGGTATTCAGTCTTTCCTCGGAAGAGTACGGTGTGCCGATAACCCAGATCCAGGAGATCATACGCCTGCCCGAGATCACGCGCATACCCGGGATGCCCGGGTTCATAGAGGGCGTGATAAACCTGCGCGGCAGGATAATTCCCGTGATAGACCTCAGGGGACGTTTCGGTCTGGAGCAGAAAGAGCGGACCGAGAAAAACAGGATAGTCGTCGCCGACGCCGGCGGCCAGACCGTCGGCCTTGTGGTGGACGGAGTCTCGGAGGTTCTTCAGATCTCCGGCGAGCAGATAGATCCCATCCCGCCCTCCATGTCCTCCATAGACTCGGAATATCTTTCAGGGGTGGCGAAGATCGACAAGCTTCTGGTGATCCTTCTCGACCTGGCGAAACTGCTGAACGACCTTGAAAAAACGGTGTCCGGAGTGGCGGCCAGGGAAAAAAACAAGGTCTGACGGCGATAGTCGGACGGACGGGAGAATCATGGCGGAAAATAAAACAAATATTCAGCAGCTGGTGGTATTCAGTCTTTCCTCGGAAGAGTACGGTGTGCCGATAACCCAGATCCAGGAGATCATACGCCTGCCGGAGATAACCCGCGTGCCGGGAGCGTCCGGGTTCATAGAGGGCGTGATAAATCTGAGGGGCAGAATAATCCCTGTGATAGACCTCAGAGGACGCTTCGGCCTGGGCCGGAAAGAACGGACCGATAAGAACAGGATAGTCGTCGCCGACGCCGTCGGCCAGACCGTCGGCCTTGTGGTGGACGGAGTTTCGGAGGTTCTGCAGGTTTCCGGCGAGCAGATAGATCCTATCCCGCCCTCCCTGGCTTCCATAGACTCGGAATATCTTTCAGGGGTGGCGAAAGTGGGCAAACTCCTGGTGATCCTGCTTAATCTCGGGAAGATCTTTAACGATCCGGAAAAGGCCGAGCTGGCGGACGCGGCCGGCGCCGCGGGCGGCGGGGACAGGGAGAAATAAAAACAAAACGCTGAGCGGGTCACTGGTTTCGGTTTAAATAGATAATGGAAAGCAAAACATCTTTTGAAAAACTTCTGGCGCTTACGCTCGATAAAACCGGCCTTGATTGCCGCAAATACAACGAACCCTACATAAAGCGCAGGCTTAATTCCCGGCTTCTGTCAAACGGCCTGGCCCCGGCCGATTACGAGGGCTATATAAAGATACTGGGGACGGTAAGAGCGGAAGCCAGGGAGCTTTATAACGCCCTTACCGTGAACGTGACTCAGTTTTTCAGGGACGCTAAAATGTGGGAGATCCTCAGGACAGATGTCCTCCCCAAAATAATCGCGAAGCTGCAGCGGCCCGCCGCAAACGGAAAGCGGCCGGGCCCGGCGGGCGCGCCCGCCCTGAATATCTGGTCCTGCGGCTGCTCTTCGGGCGAGGAACCTTACAGTCTGGCGATCCTTCTCAGGGAGCTTGCCGGCGCGCGCCAGTCTTTCGTCCCGGTTGTCATCGCGACCGATATAGACGATCTGTCCCTGGAGAAGGCCGCAAGCGGGATCTACGGCGCCGCTTCGCTGGCCACCGCCCCGGCGGAGTACGTGGCCAGGTATTTCAAGCGGATCGGGGACGGCCCGGAGGCTAAATTCGAGCTGGAGCCTTCGGTCAAGTCGCTGGTTCGTTTCAGAAAGCATAATTTTTTCGACGAGCCCGCGCCCGCGTCGGGACTGGATCTCATACTCTGCAGGAACGTGTTCATCTATTTCAAGACCGAGTCCAAGGATAAGCTTCTTCAGACCTTTCACGCGGCCCTTAAGGACGACGGCTTTCTTGTGATGGGGAAATCCGAAGTCCTGTTTACCGCCAATTTCAAGGACAAGTTTTTTCTTTACAACAGCGACGAGAGAATCTACGGGAAAGGAGAGTGCCATGGCTAAAATTCTGGTGGTTGACGATTCCAAATTTATGCGTCTTACGCTCAGAAATCTTCTGGAAAAAGGATCCAAAGGGCAGCACCAGGTCATAGGAGAGGCCGCCAACGTGGAGGAGGCGGTGGAGCAGTACAATAAGCTCAAGCCCGATCTTGTGACGATGGATATGATAATGCCGGAAGCCGTGGGGCTTGAAGCCGTTAAGAGGATAGTGGCCTGCGATCCTTCCGCCAAGGTCATAATGGTGTCGGCCATGGGGCAGGAAAAAATAGTGCAGGAATCTATTTCCGTGGGCGCCAAGGGCTTTGTGACCAAACCGGTAAAAGCCGAAGAGCTTATGAAAGTGGTGGGCCAGGCGCTGGGCATGACGGTCTGATTTTAAAATGATAAAGGTACTGCTGGTCGAAGATTCCGTGTTCATAAGGACGGTGCTGAAAGAGCTTCTGTCCTGCGATCCGGAGATCGAGGTGGCGGGCGAGGCGGGCGGAGCGAAAGAGGCGGTTGAAAAGCTTTTATCCCTTGAGCCGGATGTAGTGGTTTCCGATATCATCATGCCCGGTTCCGAAGGAACCTGGGTGTTTGAACAGATCTCTAAATTCAGGCCGACGCCCATAATCGTGGTCAGTTCGGTGGGAGTGAGGAACGCGGATATCATGCGGGGGATCTTCGCGCTGGGCGTGGTGGACGTGGTGTTGAAGCCCGACGCTTCAAAGTCTCTCGCTGAGATAGGGCGGGAACTTGTGGAGAAAGTGAAAGCCGCCTCCAGGATAGACAGGGCGCGGCTGGAGGAATATAAGGCCGCCGCGGTGAAGGTGATCCATTCTCCGGCCCGGTTTCCCGCCATGCAGGGGGTGGTGATAGCGACGTCGGCCGGCGGGCCCGTTTCGCTTTACAAAGTGGCCGCGAATTTTTCAAAGAATTTTTTTGCCGGAGTGGTGGTGGCCCAGCATATGCCGGCGTACTTTATAAATTCTTTCGCCCAGCATGTGGGGAAGATAACTCCGCTGGAGGTTAAAGTCGCGGTCAAGGGGGACATTCTTTTCGCGGGAAGGATGCTTTTTTCCCCCACGAACTCCACTCTTGAGCTGTTCAGGACCAAGAAAGGCGCGGTGGCGGATCTTACGGATTACAAGGGACATATCCAGCCGGATATAAACAGGGTGATAATTTCCTGCGCCGAGGCTTTCAAGTCGCAGACCGTGCTGGTGGTTCTTTCCGGCATGGGCTGCGACAGCGTGAAAGGGGCGGAGGTGGTAAAAAAATACGGGGGGAAAGTGATAGTGGAGGCCGAGTCCAGCGCCGGCGTTTATTCCGGTATGCCGGCGGCGGTGGTGAAGTCCGGTTTTTACGACCAGATCCGTCCCGCTTCCGAAATAGCCGCGGCCGTGGAGAAATATTATGGATGAATCGGATCTTTCCCAATTCAAGGAAGTTTTTGTTCCCGAGGCCAGGGAGTACCTTGCGGCTCTGAACACGGCCCTTGTGGAACTTGAAAAAAATCTCGCCAACAAGGACGTCCTGAGCGATATTTTCCGCGTGGCCCATACCCTTAAAGGCATGGCCGCGACCATGGGGTTCGACAAGATAACCCATCTTACCCACAAGATGGAGGACGTTTTCGATAAACTGCGCAAGGGCGAGGCTTCCGCCAAGGGCGACACTCTGGACGTCCTTTTTGAGTGCCTTGACGCCCTCAGCAAGCTGGTGGACGAGATCGATACCGGCGCCGAGGCCAAATCGGACGTGGAAAGGCTTGTCGCGCGGCTGGCCGCGCTTATAGGCGAGGAAGGGCCGGCGGCTCCCGCGGCGGCGGAACCGGAAGAACCCGGCGCGCCGCCGGCGCCGGAGGAGCAGGCTGCCGGAGAGGAGCGGGCGGAACAGGCCGACGCGGCGGTTCAGGCCGGGCAGGACGAGTCTGCCTCGCCTGATGATAATTTAGCGGGCTCACGTCCTTTTGAAGCCCCGGGAGGCGCCGGAGCTAAGCAGGACGGGATTGCCCCGGCGGCGGCCGCGCCGGAAGCGGAAAAAAAGACCAAGACTACGCACGTAAGGATAAACACTTCTTATCTGGACGTGGTCATGAACCTGGTGGGCGAGCTGGTCATAAGCAAATCCCAGCTCGAACAGATCTCGGGCAGGCATAAGATAGACGAGCTTACGGAAACCCTCCAGGAGTTTGACAGGATAGCGATAGATCTGCAGGAAGCGGTTTTAAAGACCAGGATGGTGTCGGTTTCGCAGGTTTTCGACAGATATCCCAGGATGGTCAGGGATCTTGCCAGGAAGCTGGAGAAGGACATTGAATTTGAGATCTACGGCGCCGATATCGGCATCGACAGGCTGCTGCTTGACGAGATAAACGAGCCGCTGGTTCATCTGCTGCGCAACGCTATAGACCACGGAGTGGAGCTTCCGGCGGCGCGCGAGAAGAAAGGAAAACTTCGCAAGGGAAAAGTGACGCTCGGGGCCAGGAGGGAAAGGGGCTTTATCCTCATAGAGGTTTCCGACGACGGCAAGGGTCTTGACCCGGTTCTGATCCAGAAAAAAGCGGTGTCCCTCGGGATGATAACGGAGGAGCAGGCGCGCACGATGTCGAACGAGGACACTTTCGGCCTCATCTGCGACTCAAGATTCTCCACGGCTGAAACCATTACCGATATTTCCGGCCGGGGCGTCGGCATGGACGCCGTGAAGACGATGATAGAATCTTTCAACGGCCGGCTGGCCATAAGGTCGCAGAAAGGGGCGGGTTCCTCTTTCGTGCTGCATCTGCCTCTGTCGCTGGCCATCATCTCGGCTCTTATGGTGAGGGTGAAAAACGAGATCTACGCGATCCCGCTCAACAATATAACGGAGATCGTTCCGCTTTCCCCGGACAGCGTAAAGAGCATAGGCGGCAATGAAGTAGTGGTGTTCCGGGACAGGGTGATCCCCCTTATCAGGCTCGATAAAAAGCTGGGAGCGAATACCCGCGCGGCCGCCCGGGCGGAGTCCGGGACGCAATATGTGCTTGTTTTCGAGTCTGGCACCAAGTCGGCCGGCATGGTGGTGGATAATTTCCTGGGCAGGAAAGAGATCGTAGTCAAAACTCTCACGGGGATAGTCAAGCGCGCCAGGGGGTTTTCAGGAGCCACGATCCTGGGCGACGGCTCCGTGGTTCTGATTCTGGATATTTCGCTCTGGATATAATTCCGAAAAATTAGTCCGCTTCGGGTGGACTAATTTTTCGGAAAAGGATCAAGGATGAGGGATAAAGGCTAAGGGGCGGAGTTGGGAATTTTTTTGGGAGGTTTATATGTCGGCTATGAAAAAAAAGGTGCTGGTGGTGGACGACGACGAGGGAATACTTTCGCTTCTGTGCGCCACCCTTGAGAGGGTCGGTTACGAGACGGTGGGCGTGGATCTGGCCTCCACGGCGCTGAAAAAACTTTCGGAAGAAAATTTCCCCGTGGTTCTTTCGGATATAATGCTGCCGAACATGGACGGGCTCCAGCTTCTCTCAAAGATCAAGGAGCTTTCCCCGGATACGCAGGTGGTCATGATAACCGCCAATGTCAATATGGACACGGCGATAGCCTCCCTGAAAAGAGGGGCGTTCGGCTACCTGAAAAAGCCGCTGGAGCCGGAGGAAATGATCTCGCAGATCAACAACGCTTTCGACAGGGCCAGTCTCATAGAGGAGAACAAGCGCCTGGTGGCGGAGCTGAAAACCGCCAAAGAATACGCCGAACAGATCATAAAAGACCTCACCTATACCGTCATCGGGCTCGACGTGGAGGGCAGGATCAAGAAGATAAATCACGCCGTGGAGACGCTCCTCGGCTATACCGAGGAGGAGGTGCTGGGCAAGCCCATAACCTCCATTTTCACGGAGGAGTTCAAGACCCTGAAGTGGCCCGAACTGCTCAAGGAGAACAGGGTGTCCGGTTATCCGGTAAGTTTCAGGGCCAAGGACGGGAGGGAAGTGCGGACCCTGTTCACCGGTTCGGTGATGAAAAATTCCGCGGGCAAGCTGATAGGCTTTATCGGAACCGCAAGGTCGAAGGCTTAAATAATGAATGGACAGGTTTTTTCGCTGGACATAGGAACCCGGAAAGTGGCGGGGCTGCTGGCTTTTTCGCGCGACGGACTCGTCTCCGTGTCGGATCACAGGATCGTCGAGCACAGGAGCCGCGCCGTGCGCGCCGGACAGATCCATGACATAGAGAAAACCGCGGCCGTAGTTTCCGAGATCAAGGACGGCCTTGAGAAAAGCGGCGGCGTGAAGCTCACGAAAGCCGCCGCGGCCATAGCCGGAAGGAATCTGCGGATCAGCCGCGCGTGGGGGGAGACCGACCTCGGCTCTTTCCGCGAAATAACGGCGGAGGATCTCGGGCGGACCAGGCTCTCGGCGGTACAGGCGGCGCTCCTTGAATTCAGGGAAGACACCGCCGGATATTATTTCGCCGGGCATACCCTGACCGGGTGGCGGATAGACGGCGAGCCGGTTCTGAATCCGCTCGGGCATTCCGCGAGGAGCCTTAAAGCGGGGGTCATAGCCACCTTTCTCCCCAGAAAGGTGCTGGAAAGCCTGTTCGCCGTGGCGAAGAAGACGGGGCTGGAGATCTCCTATCTGACGCTGGAGCCTATCGCCGCCGTGGAGGCCGTTCTTCCCTCGGAGATGAGGGGGCTGCCCCTTGTTCTGGTGGATATAGGCGCCGGCACTTCGGACATAGCCGCCGTTTCGGGCGGAAGCGTGGATTCTTTCGGGATGATCCCGGTGGCCGGGGATTCCATCACCGAGTTCATATGTGGAGAACTGCTGGTGGATTTCGCGGAAGGGGAAAGAATAAAAAAAGAGCTGGCTTCCAGAACCTTTTCGGAAGGCTCTTCGTTCTCCGTTCCGGATCTGGCGACGGCGCTTCCGTATTCGGACATCTTCGGGAGAAAGTATGAGAAATCCGCTGGGGAGCTTCTGGAGAAAGTCCGGCCCGCCGTAAAGAACCTGGCGGAAAGGATCTCGGAGGAAATATTCGCCGGAATGCCGGACGGAGAAGCGGCTTCCGGCTGGCGTACGGAGTTCGCCGTGGTGCTGGCCGGCGGCGGAAGTCTCACCCCGTGCCTGCAGGAGGAGCTTTCCGTCTCTCTGCGGCTTCCGAGGGAAAGGATCGGCATAAGGCCGCCGGCGCTTGCCGGAAGATTTGAGAATCTGCCCCGCGAACTTGCGGGCCCGCAGGGCGCCGTGGTGCTAGGCCTGGCCGGGCTTGCCCTCTCTTCACCCGAGATAGCGATGGTGCGTGTGGCGCTCAACGATTCAAAGCTGGAGCTCCTGAATTTCCAGGGCGCGGAGGCGACCGTCCTGTCGGCCCTGATCTCGGCCGGCGTCAGCCGGCGGAGGATCTATGGAAAGCCGGGGCTTGCCAAGACTTTCACCCTGAACGGAGCGCTCAAAGTGATAAAAGGCGGCTTTCCGAAGCCTACGGAGGCGCTGGTTAACGGCGAGCCCTCCGATCTGAACCGTATTTTAAAAGACGGGGATCGCATCGCGTTCACCCCGGCGCTGGACGGGGCTGATGCGGAAGGCAGGATAGGGGATATGTTCCCCGAGGGCCCCGCCGCCGGGATCTGCGGTTTCATGCTTTATAACGGTGAAAAACGGGCGCTTCCGGCCGAGATCTTTATCGACGGGAGGAAAGCCTCTTCCGGGGAACTTATAACTGATTTATGCCGCGTGGAGATCCGTCCGGGGACGGCCCTTACCGCGGTGCTTGGAACGGCCGGGGTGGACGTGGAGAAGCTTTCCGTACGCGGTATTTCGGTGGAGTTGGAGGGAACGCGGGTGGAAAAATCCGCCGCCGATTTTTATTTGTCGCTCAATGGAACCAGGATAGAAAGTCTGCCGGTTCTGCGCTCTTTGGAGGTGAAGCCGGGGGACAGCGTGGAATTCCGCGCCTTAACTCCCTCCTTAAAATTAGGCGACCTGGCAGCCGCCCCTCCTCCGGGCCGCGGGGTCAGGATCAGGGTGAACGGGGAAGCGTTCGATTTTCCGGGCGGGGCGGGAAAGGTTCTTGTGAACGGCAGAGAGGCCGCCCCTGAGGAAGAGGTCTCCGACGGGGCCATTATAAGGCTCCAGCCCGGCCGCGACGCCGAGGCCGTTCTGGCGGACGTTTTCCGTTATATTTCTTTTGAGCCCAAAGACACGGAGGGGAAGCGTCTTAAACTCCTGGTGAACAGCCGGGAGGCGGGTTTTGCCACTCCCCTTACCGAGGGGGCAGAGGTGGAAGTGGGGTTTGAGTAAAATTTTGTCCGGGGAAAGCGCGGGCGCGCAGATCAGGTGCGGGGAACTGGATATGGACAAGTTTGCCGTGGTCTACACGGAAGCCATAAGGAAAATAGTGGTTGACGCCGGCAGGGACGCGGTGACCGCTTTTGAGCAGATGATGGGCCGGAAGATAGCGGTGGAGATCGCCGGCATAAAGGTGGTTCAGATCTCGGAGGCGGCCGCCGTCATGGGAGGCCCCTCGACCGTGGTGGCCGGCGTCTATTGCCGGCTGGCGGGCGCTCTTGGCGGAGGTTTTCTGCTTACGTTCCCCGAGAAGGACGCAATACCCCTGGTGGATAAAATTATGGCCAGGGTCGAGAAAAGCCCGGAGCTCAGCGAATTCGACATGAGCGTTCTTTGCGAGATAGGCAATATCGTGGCCGGCTCATTCGTTCGCGCGCTGGGAAAGGTGCTGGATCAGATGCTGCTGATCTCCGTTCCCAAGTGCAGCGTGGATATGCTGGGGGCCGTGATCGACCTGGTGCTTATAGAGATGGCCGAAAAGGCGGAAGAGCTGCTGATAATCGAAATGAAGTTCGAGGGTATCGCGGACAACGACATAGTGGGGCAGTTCTTTCTGCTGCCCACGCCGGGAACGCTGGAGCTCCTGGCCGCGGCCTGCAAAAAGTAAAGAGGTCTTATATGGACATAATAACGGACGCGCTGAAAGAAGTGATAAACATCGGGACCGCCCAGGCCGCGAACGCCCTTTCCGAGATGCTCAATAAAAAGATCTCGATCAATATCCCCGACATGAAACTGCTGCCTTTGGCCGAAGTCCCGCAGCATCTGGGCGGGGCCGAGACGCCGATCGTGGGCATCTATTTTCAGATAAACGGGCCGCTGGGCGGAAGGATCTTCCTGATCTTCGACAAGCCGGGGGGGCACCGCCTGGCCACGCTGCTTACCGGGAATACCGCCATGCTTGAGGGGGAACTGGATGAGCTGGGCGTTTCCGCCCTTATGGAGCTTGGCAACATACTTTCAAATTCCTACATAAACGCCATCGCCAATCTTCTGGACGTCAGCATTTCCCCGTCGGTTCCTTATTTCTCGGAGGATATGCTGGGCGCCGCGATAGATTATCTGCTTATAGAGATCTCGCAGGTCGCCGATTCGGCTATTTTGTTCACCACCGACATCATGGTGGAGTCGGAGAATCTGAAAGGAAATTTCCTGGTTTTCCCGGATGAGAAATTTATGGCCAGGATAAGCGAAAAGCTGGGACTTGAAGGGAACGGTTGAGGGCTTCCTGTTTATGAACAGAGTTACAGTAGGCATGGGAGATTATCAGATCGTCCGGCACCCCGCGGTCATTGAGACCGTGGCCCTGGGTTCGTGCGTGGGGGTGATACTCCATTGCAGGGACACCAGGATAACCGGGCTGGCGCATATCATGCTTCCCGCTTCCGTGAAGACGGAAGCCAGGGGCGCCGACGCTTTGCCGGCCGGCCTTGTGCAGGGCGGGGCCGGGCTGGGCTTTCCGCAGGCTTCCGCGGCGAAGCTGAAGCCCGGGAAATACGCCGACACGGCGATCAAGGAGATGCTGGAGAAAATGCTCCAGGCCGGGGCCAAAAAGGACAAGCTCCTGGCTAAAATGGCCGGCGGCGCCAGCATGTTCACCGGCGTCGGAAATGAATGGATGCAGATCGGTTTCAAGAACATCGCCATGTCGAAAAGCATCTTGAAAGAGTTGAACATCGCGCTTGTGGCCGAGGACTGCGGCAGCAATTTCGGGAGAACCGTGGAATTCAGCACTGAAACCGGCAAGCTGACGATAAGGTCCGCCCAGCACGGGTCAAAAGACATTTAAATTTAGTGCGCGGGTTGAACATCAGTGGAAGGGGGATTTATGGGATTATTTTCGAGCAAACCGAAACCGTCGAACAAGATACTGGTGGTGGATGATTCCCGCCTGATCCAGCAGACGCAGGGCTTTGAGGTCCGGCAGCTTGGCTACGAGGTGGTTTTCGCCAACAGTGGGGCCGATGCCCTGGCCATAGCGGAGAAAGAGCCGCCGCTCCTGATCCTGCTGGACTGCATGATGCCTGAGATGGACGGCTGGGAAACCTGTCTGAGGCTGAAGCAGAATCCGGTAACCAAGGATATCCCGGTCATTATGGCCACGGGAGACTCCTCCGGCGCCGGGCTGGAGAAAGGCTTCCAGGTGGGCGTGAACGCCTATGTCATCAAGCCTGTGACAAAGGAAAAACTCAAGCCCAAGTTCGAACAGCTGCTTCCCAAGCCGGCGGCCTGAACTGTAAAATAACGCTCTGATTTTCCGGCATAAAAGGCTAAAATATCCGTTGGATGGCGGTAGGAGGCTCTGATGGCGCGGGAGAAGGCTGTCGCAAAAATGGAGTTGGGGAAGAAACTGACGATCGGTCTTGCGTTCGCGATATTCCTGATTTTGACGGCGGCCTCCATGTTCGTGGTTACGATGTCAAGGGTGCAAAGCGCGTCAGGAGAGTTTAAAGCGGCGTGCGAGGCGGGCGGTTTTCTTACCGCGGCCGAAACGGCGGCGTACGATAAAATCATCCGTATCTCGCGGCAGGCGACGACTCTTATACTCTCCATAACGTTTTTGATAGTTATCGTCTCAATCTTCGGCGGCCTTGCTGTCATCAGAAGCATAAGAGTGCCCGTGGAAAAGATTCTGAAATCTATAGATGAAGTTAAGGGCGGAGATCTTACCGCAAACATCGAATCCATAAAAAGCGGGGATGAATTCGAACTTATGGGGGACAGTTTCAACAGTATGGTGGCTCATCTCAAGGATTTTATGGGAGTGGCGCACAAGCTGTCCGGCGACACCAATACCACGGTGATATCGGTTGCGGCGACCACTGGTCAGGCCTCCCGGAATATGGGACAGATACAGAACTCCATCCAGCAGATAGCCACGGCCACGTCGCAGGTGGCAAAAAGCACCCAGGAGATAACCGTTCTCGCGCAGGGCGCCAATAAATCGGTGGAATCCGGGAGCACTAACATCTCCAGGGTACTGGAAAACTTTAGGAGCGTGCAGATAATCACCGAGACCACGGGCCGGTCTGTGACCAAACTCAACCAGCGTTCCCAGGAAATCTCGGAAATAGTCGGGCTGATCACTAAAATATCCGATCAGACCAATCTTCTGGCTCTGAACGCCGCGATAGAGTCCGCGCGCGCCGGAGAAGCGGGCCGGGGGTTCGCCGTGGTGGCCGACGAAGTCAGGAAGCTGGCCGAATCCTCCAGCCAGTCGGCCGAGAAGATCTCCCGGATAATCAAGGAGATCCAGACCGACATGCTGGGCGTGGTTCAGGCCTCTTCCAAGGCGGTGGAGGAAACAAGAGCGGTGCTGGAACTTATGATCAAGATGCAGGACGGCTACGGCGAAATGGTGGGGGCGATAAAAGGAATAAGCGCGCAGGTGGAGGCCATAGCGGCCACTTCGGAGGAGACTGCGGCCTCCGCCGAGGAAGTGACGGCCGGCGCCGAGGAGCAGACGGCCGCCATAACCCAGATCTCGGGCATTGTGGAAAAACTGGCCATGGGCGCCTCCGATCTCCAGGGGGAACTGAACAAATTTAAATTCGAGTCGGAAGAACCGGAGAAACAGGGCCAATGATAAAACTCCGCAAATTGAACGGCACGGAGATAGTGGTCAACGCCGAACTTATAGAAAGCGTGGAGGCCTCTCCCGATACCGTGCTGAGCTTGGCCACCGGCAACCGGTACCTGGTAAAGGACTCGGTGCAGGAAGTGGTGGATAAGGTCGTCGAATACAAGAAAAAGGTGTACGCCGACAGAAAGTGCATCAACCCGATAGAAGGGTTTGAGAAGAAGTAGCGGCGCAAAAAACAGGAAATTCTTTATGGATATAGCCACTATCAGCGGCATTATAATTTTCTTCGGATTCGTGGTCGCTTCGGTTTATATGGGCGAAGGCCTGTCCGGCTTCAAGCCTTTTCTGAACGTGGAAGCTTTCCTGATCGTCATGGGAGGAACCGCCTGCGCCATTCTGGTCAATTATCCCATGTCCGCCGTTATCGGAGTGGGCAAGGTGCTTAAGCAGGTGCTCACTTCAAAAGGCGAGGACACCTCCAGGCTGGTCTCCACGTTCGTCTTCCTGTCGCAGAAAGCCAAGAAAGAGGGATTCCTTGCGCTTGAAAGCGACGCCAAGGCCATTGATAACGATTTTCTGAAGCGCGGAGTCCAGCTGGTTATCGACGGGGCCGATCACGAATTCATAAGGAACATGCTTGAGACCGAGCTGGATTTTGTGCGGGAGCGCCATAAGGTGGGCCGGGAAATCTTCAACGCCCTCGGCACCTACGCGCCGGCCTTCGGCATCATCGGCACGGTGCTGGGCATGATCATGATGCTCGCGTCCATTGAAGACGTGGCGCAGGTGCCGCGGCGCATGGCCCTGGCCCTTTCAGCCGCGTTCTACGGCCTGGGTTCCGGCTACTGGCTGTTCCTGCCCATGGCTGGCAAGCTGAAGCACCGTTCGGAAGAGGAGCTTTTTGTCAAAGAGATCACCATCAGGGGCGTGCTGCTCCTCCAGAGCGGCGCGACGCCCAGCGTGGTCGAGGCCAATTTAAAAGCTTATCTTGAGCCTTCTAAAAGAAAAACCGTGAAAAAAGATACCAAGAAACCCGTGGAACAGGCCAGCGACAAACCGGTGTAGGGGGGTAGGGATAAAGGCTAAGGGATGAAGGATGAGGGAAAAGACGCAGAGAAATAAAAATATTTTCCCCGCCTTTAGCCTTTATCCTTCAGCCTTGATCCTTAAATCTGAGTATTTATGGCTCTAAAAGTCAGGGGGATGATCGCGGAAGACGACCCCAGGGTGTCCCAGATCGGGCACCCCGCCCCTCCATGGCTGGTCAATTACGCGGATCTGATGACGGAACTGGTTTGTTTTTTCGTCATTCTCTACGCCCTCTCCGCGGCCCTCAACAAGGATATGCAGAAGGCCCAGCAGGACGTCCAGGAGATGATCAAGGACGGCCAGATGCAGGGCCAGGTTCTCATGGATAAAGAGGGTATGCGCATCACCCTTGAAGAGCAGAGCCAGGTGGCCTTTTTTGAAAGCGGCAGGGCCGAGCTGACCGACCAGATGAAAGGTCAGATGGACAAGCTTTCCGGGGTGCTTCTGAAACTTTCCGAAAAGCACGATATCGTGGTGGAAGGCCATACCGACAATGTCCCGATCTTCACCAGGCAGTTCGCTTCCAATTGGGAGTTGTCCACCGGCAGGGCCACCAATGTGGTGATGTATCTCCTTGAAAAAAATTTTCCGCCGAAGCGGATGGCGGCGGTAGGCTACGGGGAATATCATCCGGTGGTTCCCAACGACAGCGAGATCAACAGGAAGAAGAACCGTCGGGTCGTGTTTTTTATCAAAAATACGCCCTATCCGGAAGCCAAACCGGGGGCTGGAACCGGCGGCAGTCAAAAAATAACGGTATCCGAAGGCGCAGCCCCGGCTGCTTCGGAACCGGCGTCTGACGGGCTGGTTCCGGCGGCGGAGACCGCGGATTCCCAGGCCCCGCCCGCCGCGCCGCCCGCGCAGGAAGAGGGAGAGGGTAATTGAGTATGACCAAAAATATTCCGGTAAAAACTTTAGCGGCGTTCTTTTCTTTCCTCTTCCTCGCCGGGTGTTTAGGCGGGTTCAGAAAGATAAAAGTGACGGATTTTACCGATCAGCGCGTGGGCGATCTGACCATGACAAAAAAAGTGATCGGAAAGCGCGAATTCCTGTTCTTTTCCACCGTCAGAACCGGCACATTTCTTGAAGGAAGCATTCAGGGCCTGATCACGGATTACTCCGGGAACCCGATAGAAGGCGTTACTGTCAAGGTTCTGCCGGATACGGGGCCTTCGAAGAACATGGAAGACGCCGGGGGGGCCCTGGGTTCGGTTGACGTCGTGGCCGAAAACTCGGGGGCTTCCGTCAATCTCTCGTTCGCGCCCGGCATGAGCGACACCATGGGCCTTTATAAGATACGCTTCTCGCTGCCGGTCAACGGCGACACAGTGGATGTGCGCGGCAAGCTTGTATACAATCCGGGCTGGGACCAGCAGAAGATAAATCTGGGCAAGGCTTATGAGCCGCAGATGAAGGAGTCCCCTTTCAGGCTTTATTATAATTTCAGCAACGGTTTTCTCGCTTTCGCTGAGGGAGTGCGGAAAACAATCGTTCAGCCGGTGGGCGAAGGACAGGGGCACCTCCAGGCGCTGCCCGGCGTCAAAGCCCCCGCCACCATCAAACCCTCGGAGCCGGCTTCGGCTCAGCAGCCGGCCGGCGCCGACAAAACCGAAGAAGACCTCTTTAAAGGCTTCGACTTCGGCCAGTAAAATGCCATAAGCTTTAAGCTATAGGCCATAGGCTTTTAGGGAAGTTCCTTTAGAGCGTATGGCGTGCGGCTTATGGCCTGTAGCAATCTTTATATTTATGGCATCACAGTTATGAAAGTTGTTGTAGCCATGTCGGGGGGGGTGGATTCTTCCGTCGCGGCCGCGCTTTTGAAAAAAGAAGGCTTTGAGGTGATCGGCGTTACGCTGACCCTCTTCGCCCCGGAAAAGGGAGGGATTGCATGTTGCGGGGCCGCCGAAGCGGGGGCAAAGGCCCGGGCGGTCTGCGACGCCCTCGGCGTCAGGCATTACCTTAAGAACGCAGCCGATATTTTCAGGAAGAACGTCATAGACGTGTTCGTCAAAAGTTATCTGGCAGGCGCCACACCCAATCCCTGCGTGGACTGCAACCGCTCCGTAAAGTTCTCCTATCTTTTCGACCTGGCAAAGGTTTTCGGCGCCGGGTGCCTGGCCACGGGCCATTATGCGCGGATAGAAAAAGATCCGGACGGTTCTGCTTCGCCCGGGGAGGGCTTCGCGGGATCGGGTTTCCGGCTTCTGAGAGCTTCGGATCCGCTGAAAGACCAGAGCTATTTTCTTTATTGCCTTAAAAAAGAACAATTACCCCGCATCCTTTTTCCGCTGGGGGGACTGGCCAAAAAGGAGGTCAGGCGCATCGCGCGGGAATTAGGTCTGCCGGCCGCCGAAGAAAAAGAAAGCCACGATATCTGTTTCGTGGGCAAGGGCAGTTACGACGGATATCTCAAGCGCAGCGGCGTTAAGCCGCGGCCGGGCTGGATCGTGGACGCCGCTGGCGCAAAATTGGGCCGCCATGAGGGATTTTTCAATTACACGATAGGCCAGCGCCGCGGCCTGGGCGTTTACGGCGGAGAACGTCTTTACGTGACGGCTCTGAGGCCTGAAGCCAATGAGGTGGTGCTGGGTAGCCTTTCCGACGCCCGTTTTAGCAAGTTAGAAGTCTCCGGCATGAACTGGCTGGCGAAGAAGCCGGTTCCCGGAGAACGCGTGGAGGCGCAGATACGCTACCGCCACAAACCGGCCTCCTGCCTGGTTGTTTCCTCCGACGGGACGGGCTTTTCCGGGATTTTTGACGAACCGCAGTTCGCCCCGGCAAAGGGACAGTCCGTGGTGTTTTACGAAGGGGACAGAGTCCTGGGCGGCGGAACGATAAGCGCGGTGAGTAAAAGTCAGCAATAGAAAAAGCAGGCGCTGCCTTTTTGCCCGGAATAAACCGGGCGCAGCAAGTAAAAATTTAAGGTGTGTTTTTGCTATTATAATCCTTGCCGTGTAGTTTCGACAGGAGCAGTTCGGTCTCCCTCTGGTTGCTGGAGGGACCAAAAGGCCCTTGACGGGGCTGTTCTTATGTGCGAAAATATAATAGAACTTAAACCCGAGCTAACATGCCGCAAGGCCTTAGCTCGGGTCGTTTTTTTATGAAAACAGAACCGGCAGTTAAACAAGTGGTGGTTTTCGTAGATGGTCAGAATTTGTACCGAACCGTTAAAACTGCGTTTGGTTATTCTTATCCCAACTATAACCTGCATAAGCTCAGTTCAAAATTGATTTCCTTACGGCCTGGATGGCAGCTGAAGCAAATCAGGTTTTATACCGGTATCCCAGAAAAGAAGCAGGATCCTATGTGGCATAGCTTTTGGGCTAAAAAGTTGAGCGCCATGGGAAAAGTCCAGGGAACCTTTATTTTTACCCGAGAACTGAAATACAGAATCCTTAAGTTAAAAGACTCCAATGGTGTTGAACATACCGGTTTCGGCGCGGTTGAAAAGGGAATTGATGTAAGAATTGCTTTAGACATAATACGACTAGCCCACAAAAAAGATTTTGATGTGGCACTGGTTTTAAGCCAAGATCAGGATTTATCTGAAGCTGCCGATGAAATTCGGTGTATATCTGATGAACAAGATCGGTATATATTTATAGCTTCGGCCTATCCAGAAAGTCCTGTTTATAATAATCTTCGTGGCATAAATAACACTTCTTGGATACCTTTCAATAAAACTTTCTATGACGACTGTCTAGATTCCCGCGATTACAGGGATCACAGATCTCATTAATTAGTATTAATTAGTATCTTGCGTCGGCCCGTCTGTCTTGATAGAATAGATGTGCGTTCAGTTGCTTTCCCGAAGAATTTTCTCTTTTAGGGGTCTTGTGCAGAAACCTTCGGGTAACTGAGCGCCACAAGGCCCCTAGTTATTTGAAACGGGAAACGCTAACGCTGTTTTTACAACACTAGAATACTAGTGCCTGATTTAGGGTTAATATTAGAGTGTCAAATTAGATGTTTTCTCGTCGGTAATAATACGCGCCCGTGGTGAAATGGATATCACAGGAGCCTCCGAAGCTTCTAGTGCAGGTTCGATTCCTGCCGGGCGCACCAAAATTTCGTTGTTTCCATGAAAACTATTCTAGTCACCGGCGCTACCGGGTATATCGGCGGGCGCCTTGTGCCGCGCCTGCTGGAAAGCGGTTACAAGGTGCGCTGCCTTGTCCGCACACCCGGCAATCTCCAGGGACGGCCCTGGTCCGGCGGCGTAACCGTGATAAAGGGCGATGTCTGCCGCGGGAGCGGGCTTGAAGAAGCCCTCCGGGGAGCGGACGCCGCCTACTACCTGATACATTCCATGGCCGATGCGCCCGAGTTCGAGGCTTTCGAGGCGGCCGCGGCCCGGAATTTCGCCAGGGCCGCCGCGGAAGCGGGAGTAAAAAAAATCATTTATCTGGGCGGCCTGGGGGCCGCCGCCGGCCTGTCCAAACATCTGTCCTCGCGCCACCGCGTCGGGGAGATCCTGCGCTCATCGGGTTTAAATGTCACGGAATTCAGGGCCGCCATCATAGTCGGGTCGGGCAGCGTGTCGTTCGAGATCCTGCGCTATCTGGCCGAGCGTCTGCCGATCATTCCCTGCTTCAAGTATCTCAAAGACACGCGCTGCCAGCCCATCGCCGTCCGCGATGTCCTGAGCTATCTGGCCGGCGCGCTGGAGAACCGCGCCTCGGATAACCGCGTTGTCGAGATAGGCGGCGCAACCAGTCACACTTACAGGGAGCTCCTCTCTATCTACGCTGAATGCCGCGGCCTGAAACGCGGTTTTTTCGACTGCCTTGTCTGGTCGCCGGAATTGTCCGCCAAATTCGTGGGCCTCATCACCCCGGTGCCGGCGGTATTTGCCAAACCACTTCTTGAAAGTCTTTCCAACGACGTGGTCTGTTCCAGCGGCGAAGCGCTCCGCCTGTTCCCGGAGATAAAACCGCTGGATTACCGCACCGCCGTCCAATACGCCCTGATGCGCATAAACGAGCATAATGTGGAGACCAGCTGGACCATGGCCTATGTGCCGCATTACAGCCGGCCCTGCTCCTTTATCGATACGGAAGGTCTTATCCTGGAAGATCGCCATATCACGGTCGCCGCTTCTCCCGAAAAAATCTTTAAAGTGTTTTCCGGAATCGGGGGGGAACGGGGCTGGTTTTTCTTAAACTGGCTTTGGACTTTGCGCGCTTTTGCGGATCTTATCCTGGGCGGCGTGGGTATGCGTCGCGGCCGGCGCCATCCGGATGTCATTCACCAGGGCGAGCCGCTGGATTTCTGGCGGGTGGAACGCGTGATAGAAAACCGCATGATCCTCCTGCGCGCCGAGATGAAGCTGCCCGGAAAGGGCTGGCTGCAGTTCGAGACGCGACCCGCTGCGGGAAATGATCGTTCCATTCTGCGCCAGACCGCCTATTTCGAGCCGCGCGGCCTGTTCGGCTACCTCTACTGGTATTCGCTGTACCCCCTGCATAAGTTTATTTTCGCCGGTCTTGCGGCCGCGATAAAGAACCGCGCGGAATCGGTCAGTTGAGTCCGGCCGCGGCGGCGCTCCTCAGCTTGTTGAGCCGCAGGGCTATCTCCACCAGATCCAGATCCGAGATCTCCGGGAAAGCCCCGGACATCGCCAGCGCTTTGACCGTGGCGCCCTTGTTCTCAAAGTACACCCTGGCTATGGCCAGTCCCTTGTAACTGATGTCGTATCCCGGCCCCTGTAAGGGTTTAGTCTCGGGCCACAGGCAGATCCTCCTGATGTAGGCCGACAGTCCGTTGGTTTTCGTGGCCCGGAACCCGTCCCTGTATTCTTGTACGTTCCATTTCATAATTCCTCCTTCTGTCCGCAAACTATTCGATATTCCGGATTCAAGATTAGGCGGTATTTTAGTAATCTTTAATCCGCAATCTTAAATCTTGAATTTTCACTGATAGTATACATGGTCACCCCGACAGCGTCCTGTCGGGTTCCAGGAGCCTGTCCGACATAAGGTTTTTAAGGCGAAATTGTCGGTTTTGAGGCCGAGCCGAAGCGACGCGAAACGAGCATTCTCCAATGAGACTGTGAGTTGAGCGGCGCAAAGGCGCAGGCAAAAACCGGCAATTGCAGCCAAAATTCCTTATGTCGGACAGGCTCCTAGGCCGGACAATTTGGCTAATTAACTAAGGGCGTCCCGTCCTTAATTTTCTACAATATAGGGGCATGATACACGCCGCAAGCCTCGGGAATGTCCGGTTTGGCGGTCAAAATCGTTATCCTGGCGGAGTATTTAGCGGCCGTTCCGGCGCTTCGGGTCGGGGGCTACACCTTCGGTAAAATGGAAGACTTTTCGGTGAAGGTCTCTACGGGATGAGATGATCGGAGGATATATGGACGTGTTTAAATTTCTGGCGGGGGCGCTGCTGGGCGGTCTGGCGGTCTGGTTCTACGCGAAATATAAATTTATCAGCGGCGGGGCGGGGCTTGGCCCAGCGGAAGCGGAGGCGCTCAGGGCTGAAAAAGACCGTTTCGCTATAGAAAAAGCGAAAGCGCAGGAGTCCGCCTCTATGCTCAAGGGGACGCTTGAAAAATTAGAAAAAGAGTTCGCTTCGGAGCGCGCGGAAGTAAGGCGCCTGGACTCGGATTTGGCCTCCAGGAAGGCTGAGCTGTCCGCCGCTTCCAAAAGGTGGGCTGAGGAAAAAACGGAATTTGAGTCTCTCCAGAAGAAAATGTCCTCGGATTTTGAGAACCTCGCCAACAGGATCCTGGAAGAGAAGACCAGAAAGTTTTCTGAGCAGGGTCGAGAGAGCATGGCGGCCGTCCTGACGCCGCTTAAGGAAAAACTCATCGCTTTCGAGACCCGCGTAAACCAGATCCACAGCGAGGATTCCAGGCACTCCGCTTCGCTGATGGAGCAGATAAAGACCCTCACCGAGCTCAATAATAAGGTCACGCAGGACACTAATAACCTCACCAACGCTTTGAAGGGCAAAGCCAAATTTCAGGGCGTCTGGGGCGAAGTAGTCCTGCAGGAAACGCTGGAACTGATGGGGCTGAAGCAGGGCGAACATTTCCTGGTGCAGAAAAAATTTATGGAAGCGGGCGAGGAAAAAGAAGATAAGCAGCCCGACATAATAGTGAAGATGCCCTCCAAAAAAGACCTGGTCGTGGACTCCAAGGTCAACCTGACGGCTTATTCTGAATATTTCAACACTTCGGACGACGCGGCAAGGGCCGGGGCCGCCGCCCGGCATCTTGAGGCGGTGGAGAACCATATAAAAGGCTTAAGTTCCAAGGATTACCAGAGCCTGCACGGCATAAACAGCCTGGACTTCGTGCTTATGTTCATGCCGCTCGAAGCCGCTTACCTGCTGGCGCTGGAGGAAGCCAGGAAGGACGGCAAGAATCTTTTAAAATTCGCGCTGGAGAAAAAGATCATGATCGTGACCCCGTCCACCATTCTGCCCGTGTTCCGGACGGTCGCCCATATCTGGGACCAGGAAAAGCAGAGCCATAATGCGATGGAGATAGCCCGGCAGGCCGGCGCGCTTTACGATAAATTCGCCGGTTTCGTGGAAGACTTTAAGAGCGTGTCAAAGAGCGTGGAGAGCGCCCACAGGTCGTGCGACGACGCCATGAACAAGCTGACCGACGGCGCCGGCAACCTGGTCAGGCGCTTTGAGAATCTGAGGGAGCTGGGCGCAAAAACCAAAAAAACGCTCCCCGCCGAACTGACTGAAAAAAATACCGGCCCTGAGTAAAAGCTTTTCAATTTTTGCGATGACCGCGCTTGCGTCAAAAGGAGCCTGGCTCCTTTTTATATGACAGAAAGTAATAAACCCATTCTTGATAAGGACACGGACCTTAAGTTCCCGCACGCGCTCCTTATCAGCGCCTCCGCCGGCTCAGGCAAAACCTATACCCTGGCCCAGCGGTACGTCCAGTTCCTCCTGTCCAACAAAGTCCCAGGCAACAGCCTCCAGAACATCCTGGCCGTCACTTTCACCAATAACGCCGCCAAAGAGATGAAGGTCCGCATACTTAAATGGCTTAAAGAACTGGCGCTGGATAAGAATTGCGGAAAAATGGACGAGACGCTTGG
The DNA here is from genome assembly GCA_001799575.1 of Elusimicrobia bacterium GWA2_56_46. Lineage (GTDB taxonomy): Bacteria > Elusimicrobiota > Elusimicrobia > Elusimicrobiales > UBA9959 > YA12-FULL-51-18. Next base: position 61,976 of record MGTT01000020.1, on the reverse strand, counting down.
GCTGGTCTCGCTTTCGCGCGAAGAGATCCATAAGCGGGCCGCCGTCCTGGTGGAGCGCGTCATCGCAGATTATTCGGACTTCCACGTACAGACCATAGACAGTTTTCTCGCCAGGGTTATGGCCGCTTCCGTGGACGAGCTAAAACTTCCGCTCAACCCGGAGATCACCATGGCCTATGATCTCCTGATAGACCTGGCCCTTTATTCCATGTTTGCCCGCATAGGCAAGCCCGATCTCCCGGCCGAAACCGTGGACAAGTTCCTGGCGGTGCTGCCCAAGACCGGTTCCTATCCCTGGAACCCGGCCGAACGCGTCAAAGAGAACTTCAACAGTTTCCTGAACCAGGAAGGCCGGACCGAGGGCGTAATAGCCTCCCCGCCGGGAGATTCCGAGGCCCTCCTGAAAGCTAAATTCGGCGAGGTGCTTAAGGAATGCGCCGTTGTCAGGCAGCGCTACGCCAGACCGGAACTTTTCAAGGAAAGCTCCGTCGCGGCCATAGAGAGCGGGACGCTGACCGATTTTCTGGCCTCCTACAGCTTCACCTACGGCATACTGAACGGCGTCAAAAAGAAGAATTTTCCGGCCGGCTGGGAAGCCGATATGGAAAATCTGGGCGGCATGGTCATAGGGCTCGCCGAACTGAACGCCGCGGCCTATTATCACCCTTACGTCGGCATGTACGGCCGCTTCAAGGCGGAGCTTGAGCGCGCAAAGCACGGCAAGACCGACGTCATCCACATCAACGATATAGCTAAAAAACTTTCGGCCTACGTGAATGCCGGCAATGTGCCGGAGTTATACCTGAAACTTGGCGAACGCATAAGCCATTTTATGATAGACGAGTTCCAGGACACCAACCGCCTGCAGTGGGACGTTATCCGCCCGCTGGTGGAGGAATCTCTTTCAAAGACCGGCTCCCTTTTCGTGGTGGGGGACATAAAGCAGGCCATTTATATGTTCCGTAACGCAGATTATAAAATAATGCGCGGTTTTCTGGATCTGGCCGAAACCGGCGTCCCGGACACCGCACATATTTCCCTCGAACCGCTGGAGGACGGGCTTAAGCTCATAAACCTGCCGGTAAATTACCGTTCCGACGGCGAAATTCTAAATTACGTTAACGGCCTTTTCAGGGAAAAACTCAAGAACTCGCCGGAGCTTATAGGCGAAGATCTTACGGAACTTACGTCATATTCGCAGTCCGTTCGTCCGGAACGCCTGAAACACGGTTATGTTAAAACCGAGATCCTGGAGCTGGAAGACCTGTCCGAGCCGGATCGGCAGAAAGAATCGCTGCTCAGGGCCGTGCGCGGAGCGCTGGAGCGCTATCCGCTCAATGAGATAGCTATCCTGGTGGAAAAGAACAAACGCATAGAGCCGGTGGTGGAATGGCTTACCGAAGCCGGCATTCCCGCGGCGTCGCTGGGTTCGCTGGATATAAGGAAGCGCAAGGTGGTGGCGGAGCTTCTCGCCTATCTCAGGTTCCTGGAAACCCCGTCCGACGACCTTTCTTTCGCCGCTTTTATCACCGGCGATATCTTCACGGCCCTGACCGGCCTTGCGCGCGGAGAGATGCGCGATTTTATTTTCCAATCGCGCATCGGCCGCAAGACGCAGGACACAGGCCGCAAGACACAAGGCACAGGGCTGCTGTATGCGGAATTCCGCAATCACCCGAAATATAAGGAGTATTGGAACAAATATCTGGACGAACCGTTCCGCAAGGTGGGCCATCTGCCGCTTTACGAACTGGTCTCGCTTATTTACGGCAGCTTTAAACTGTTCGAGAATTTTCCGTACGAGGCAGCTTTCCTGGCCCGTTTTCTGGACGCGGCCGCCTCGCTCGGGGCCGAAGGCGCCGCCAGCCCCCGCTCGTTCATCGAATACGCCTCCGGCACGGACGAGGACAAGGCCGCGGTTTTCGCCATAGCCCTGCCGGAATACCTGGACGCGGTGCGCGTGATGACTTTCCATAAGTCCAAGGGCCTGGGTTTTTCCGTGGTCATAAATTTGATGTATGACGAACACGATCGGAACGACCCCATGTATTTCGAGGAAAAAGACGGGGAAATACACGTCTATCACATCACCAAGTCCGCGGCCGAAGTGTCGGCCAGGCTCAGGCCGGTTTACGAAAACAAGAAGGCGGATGAGAAGATCCAGGATCTGAACGTCCTGTATGTCATTTCCACGCGCGCCCGGCACGAGCTTTATAATCTGATAATTAAAAAAGTCCGTAAAACCGCCGCAAAAGAAGCCGGGCTTCTGGATCTTTTTGAAACTTCCGAGGCCGGCAAACCCGATGCCCGCGAACCCGGAGACCGCAAACCTTCAAAGGCCGTGGAGATACTCCCGGCCGGCGTACGCCCGGAGATCCGCTTTGAAGCGCTGAAGCCCACTTATACAAGTTTCTTTGAAACGGCAGAGGGGGAGCTTGTCCACGAGATGCTGGCGTATGCCGCGTCGGCAGGTTACGGGTCACAAGACACAGGTCACAAGTCACAGGCGGAGAATCCGGGCTCCAGACTAAAGGAGTTATATTCGATCTTCGCTCCTAAATATCCTTTTAAGTTTAACGAAGCTAAGATCGTGAAAACTTTGGCTGATTTTCTCAACCTGCCGGAAGTACGGCCCTGGTTTAAGGATGAGAAAGGCAGAGAAATATTGACTGAGGCGGAATTCATAGATAAAACCGGCGCCCTGTTCCGCATGGATCGCGTGATAATAGACAAGGATCTTGTGACCGTGATCGATTTTAAGACCGGCGGCGAAAATACCGGAAAGTACGCCCCCCAGATGAAGAATTACCTGGCCATAATCTCCGAAGTTTACGCCAAACCCGCAAAAGGCGCGCTGGCCTATGTGGATCTCGGCAAAGTGACGGAGGTTAATGCTTCATAGTGTGAAAGCGGAAAACAACTGTTGCAAAATTTGCAACAGTATAAACAAATGCAACTGACACCTGAAGAGATTTTAAAAAAGCGGTGGGGGTATGATACCTTTAAGCCGCTGCAGAAAGAGGCCATCGAAGCCGCGCTGGCCGGGCGGGACTGCCTTGTGGTGCTGCCCACCGGCGGCGGCAAGAGCCTGTGCTACCAGCTTCCCGCCGCTATGGGCAAGGGCCTTGTGCTTGTGGTTTCCCCGCTTATCGCACTGATGGACGACCAGGTGGCGGCCGCGCGCGAGGCCGGCATCGAAGCCGACGCGCTTCATTCTAATTTGAAAGCCGCCCACCGCGGCGCGGCCTGGCAGCGGCTGGCCGAAGGCAAAACCCAACTGCTTTATGTGAGCCCCGAACGCCTGCTTGCCGGCGATATCCTGAACGACATCTCCGGCCGACTGATACTTGCGGCCGTGGATGAGGCGCACTGCGTCTCCCACTGGGGGCATGAATTCCGCCCCGAATACCGCCGTCTGACGGAAGCGCTGGACCGGTTCCCGAAAGCCGCCCGCATGGCCCTTACCGCCACCGCAACCCCCGTGGTGCAGAACGACATCCGCGCCCAGCTTGGTCTGCGTTCGCCGGAAATACTTATAGGCCATCCGGACCGCCCCAACCTTATTTACCGTGCTTTCCCGCGCCGTGACCAGTCCAAACAGGTGCTTGAGGTGGTGCGCCGCCACCCAGGCGAGGGCGGCATAGTCTACGCGCAAACCCGCAAAGATGTGGAGCGTCTGGCCGCGAAACTTAAGGAAGAAGGCGTTTCCAGCGCGCCTTACCATGCCGGTCTGAGCGCCGAAGATCGGCGGCGGGCGCAAGACGATTTCGTGAACGAGCGGCTTGATGTAATCGTAGCCACCATAGCTTTCGGCATGGGCATAGACCGTTCCAATGTCCGTTACGTGATCCACGCCAATACGCCGCGCTCGGTGGAACATTACCAGCAGGAATCCGGCCGCGCCGGACGTGACGGCCTTCCCGCCGAGTGCGCGCTTTTTTTCGCCGCGTCGGATCTGGCCACGCACAGGTATCTGGCGAAAAAAGACGCCCAGCTTGCCCCCGAACGCGAGCACGCCATAGAACGCCAACTGCGCGAAATAGGCCGTTACGCCGTGTCCCCGCTGTGCCGCCATCGCCTGCTGACAGAACATTTCGGCGCGCCGTACCCCGCGGCCGGGGGGAACGGAGAAAACTGCTGTAACTGCGATGTCTGCCTGGGCGAGACGAAAGGTCTGCCGGACGATGAGGCCCTGCTGACCGCCAAAAAAGTTTTAAGCGCGGCCTGGCGCGCCGAAGGCCGCTACGGCACGGGCTATGTGGTGAACCTGCTCCTTGGCCGCGTAAACGACCGCATGACCGCCAACGGCCACGACCAGCTTAAAGTTTTCGGCCTGCTTAAAGAGGCCGGCGAGGCCTCCATCCGCTCCTGGATAGACCAGCTTGTGGTGCAGGAGTTCCTTGAAGTTACGGAAGACGGGGAATATCCCCTGCTGCGCATCACCGCCGCCGGCCGCGGCCTGTGCAACGGCCGGGGCACGGTGCGCCTTGGCTCCCCGGTCCCGCCGAAAGTAAAAGGCAAGAAAAAACCCAAAGCCTTAAAAAAGGCGGCGGCTGCCTTTTTGGAGGGGGATGAGGAATTATTCGAGAAATTGCGCGCTTTGCGCCGCGAGATGGCGGATAAGGCGGGCATACCGCCCTATGTCATCTTTCATGACAGCGTGCTGATAGAAATGGCCGCCTCTAAGCCGCAAACCCCGGACGATCTGCGCGTCATAAAAGGCATAGGCGAGCATAAGCTGGAAAAATACGGCCAAATTTTCCTGGACGCCATAAAGGAGCGCCTGCTTGAAAGTTGAGATTATCGGTCCTGAAGAAAATCTGGTGGAAAAAGCGGGGGATCTCCTGCTTTCAGCCAAATCTTTGGCGGATAATATCGTGATTTTTCCGGGGAAGCGGCCGGGGCATTTTTTGCGCAAGTACCTGGCGGAGAAGCGCGGCGGGGCGCTGCGCGCGCCGGTTATCGTTTCCATGGACGGATTCATAGACCTGGCGGCCGGAGAGCTGGGCATAAAAGGGGTTGAGGCGTCCGCGCTGGATCTGGCCGAAGTGCTTTATGGCCGTCTTAAAAAAGAGCTCTGCCATATAATCGCGCGCGATCCTGAAGAACTCACGCTGGATTCCTTTCTGCCCTGGGCGCTGAAGCTTACCGGCGACTTCGAAGAACTGAAGATAGAACTGAAAACCCGAAAGGACCTGTCCGGCTATGATTCCATGCTGCCCGAGGACCTGCGTTCCGCCTCTTTCATAAAGAAACTGGAAAGTTTCAGCCGTCTCTACGGGGATTTTTACACGGAGCTGGAAAAAGAAAATCTGCTGACGCGCTCCATGAAATACGCCCGTGTGGCGGGCGAAATAGGGAAGTTCGACCATAAGCGGTACGAGAATATAATTTTCGCCGGTTTCTTCGCCCTTACCAATGCCGAGAAAGCCGTCTTAAAACATTTATCCGCCCGCGGCGCGCATCTTTTGCTGGAAGCGGGGCCGGGGCTGGAGGAGCAATTCCAGTTCCTGGAATTGCCGTTACCGGTATCCGGTAGTCGGTATCCGGTAACCGGTAACAGTCAGGGAAATAAGCTGTGTTTTTACAAGGCTTCCGATACGCACGGGGAAATTTTCAAGCTGAGCCAGGTTCTCAATACGAGCCGCCAGTCACCAGTCACGAGTCACGATGTGATAGTTCTGCCTGACGCCCGGACTTTGTTCCCTCTGATCGAAAACGTCCTGCCGGGGGCGGGAGATCATAATATTTCCATGGGCTATCCGCTGTCCGATACTCCGGTTTACGCGCTGCTGGACGCTTTGGGCGACCTGCTGGATAAAAAAGGCGACGCGGGTTACTTCGCGCCCAACTACCTCAATTTCGTGTTTCACCCGTACGTAAAGAACATATACTTTGCTTCCATTAATAAAGGTCACAGGTCACAAGTCACAAGTCACAGGGCTGCGGAGCCGGGCAGGATAATTTTTCAGACCATCGAGGAGCATCTCTCCAGCCGCGTGAACAAGTATATTACGCTCAAGGAGATAGAGGACGACGCGGAGCTGCTGGCGGCGGCCGCCGCCAAGTTGAAGGATTACGGAGAAGAGCTGGGCCCCGCCGAGATCAAGGCGCATCTTGCCGCCATACACGAAACCCTTATAGTCCCTTTTGAAAACATAAAGAATATCTCCGACTTCGCCGGCAAGCTGCTGGATTTTATCTCCCAGATCTCCGGGAACAGCACCGCGCCGCTGCACCCCTACTGGGCGCCTTTCGTTGAAAAAGCCATGGAACATATCATAGAACTGAAGAACTCGCGCCTGGCCGGGGAAAGTTTTTCCGGTGCGGCGGGTTATTTCAGGTTCTTCAAAACTTTCATACGGGGAGTAAATTATCCGTTCCCCGGCACGCCGCTGAAAGGCCTGCAGGTGCTGGGCTCGCTTGAGACACGCGGCCTCAGGTTCGACCGGGTCTATTTTCTGGACGCCAACTCCGACCTCCTGCCCGCCTCCCGCAAGGAGGACACCATCCTCTCGCACTTCGTGCGCGAAAGCCTGGGGTTGTCCACTTATAAGACGCGCGAGCGGCTTTCGCGCTATTATTTCAACGCGCTGATCTCCGGCGCGGCCGAGGCCCATATTTTCTACAAAGACAGCGCCGACAAAGAGCGCAGCCCATTCGTGGAAAAACTGATCTGGGATCTGGAGCGTAAAAATAAAATACCCAGGGAGAGCGAAGTCCATCTGCGGATCAATTTCTCCCAGGCCGAGCCGAAGCCCATAGCCAAAACGCCGGAGCTTATAGCCGCGCTGAAAGAGCGGGAATTTTCTCCGTCGGCTATAGATACTTACCTGAATTGCGGTCTGCGGTTCTATTACCAGTACGCGCTGCGCCTGCGGGAGAAGGACGAGCTCTCCGACGACATAGAACAGCGCGATATAGGCGCCATCGTGCACGGGATCCTGGAAAACTTCTTCGGGCCCCGCGCCGGCAAGCCGTTGAAGATAGAGGAAAAGGACTACGAACTTATACTTGAGACGGCGGGCCGGGTCTTCGATGCCGGCATGAAAGGCCATAATTCAGGCTATGAGTATCTGATAAAGCGGCAGGTGGAGAAGCGTCTGGCTGAAATTCTGGACTATCACCGGGATAATCTGAAAGACATGACCATCCTGGGTTGTGAAGTTCCGCTCTCGGCCGAACTGCCCACAAAATACGGTCTTATCAAGCTCAAAGGCCGGGCCGACCGCATAGATCAGCGGGGAAATTGCGTCCACATTCTGGATTATAAGACCGGCGCGCTGGCGCGCGTGCCTAACTGGCAGCGATTCGACTTAGGTCTGAGGGAAGACTGGGCGAAAACATTGAAATCCACCCAGCTGCCTTTTTATATCCTGGCCTATCTGGGGGGGAATAAGGGCGCTGACATCCGCAACATGGACGCCTCGCTTATGCTGCTGGGCCAGGAACAGATAACGGAAGAAACCCTTTTTAAGGAAAGATACAAAAAGGTGCCCGACAAAGCCGCCATCTTCGGAGTATATCGGCAGACTATCGTTGCCCTGCTGGAAGAGATCCTGGCGCCGGATCTGTCTTTCAGTCCCGCACCGGATGAAGCGGCCTGCGCCAACTGCCCGTTCAAAACCCTCTGCGGCCGCCAGTGGGTGGAATGAAACCGAAACCGGGGTTGACGCGTATTAATGATAATGGGTGAAACCGACATAGAACTGGTCCGCCGCTGCCTTGGGGGGGATAATTCCGCTTTTGCGGGCATTCTGGAAATTTATCAGGACAGGATCTATAGTTTTGCCCTGCGCCTCCTGAAAGATCCGCATACGGCGGAGGACGCGGCGCAGGAGGCTTTCGTAAAAGCTTTTCGCGGCCTTTCTTCTTATAATCCGGTTTATCCTTTTTCTTCCTGGCTGTTCCGTATCGCCCATAACGTCTGCATGGACGTTCTGCGCGCCGGCAATAAGACCGTTTCCATGGACGAAGAAGATTTCCACGAGCTGCCGGATCCCGCGCGGAGCGTAGAGGACAGCGTCGCCGATTCCATAGACACCGCCCGTATAGAGGCCATTCTCGGTTCGCTGCCGCCTTTATACAGCGAAGCGCTGCTGCTGGCTTACCGCGAAGATATGGGGCCGGCAGAAATAGCGCGCGTGATCGGCGCGCCGGAAGGCACGGTAAAGGCCAGGCTGTTCCGCGGAAGGGAACTTGTGAAGAGAGGGATGAGGGATGAGGGATGTTGTGGATATAGAGGGGTTTTCCTGGTTTTCCGAATGATGGTGCAACCGTTTGGGGGATTTGGGCGTATTAACTAGAGAGGACTGAGAATATGGATACCGGCAATACAGACAGGCTTATAGCCCGCGCTATAGCGGCCATTCCTTATAGTAAGTCGCCGGCCGGATTCGCCGCCAGGGTAATGGCGGAGATCGCGGCGGTTGAGACGCCGTTGCCCTGGCAGGAGCGTGTCCTGACGGCGTCGGGTTTGATAGTCGTGGTCTGGGGGGCCGCGCTTTTGTTCGTTTCGGCCAGACTGGTTTATGTGAATCTGGCGGATATAGCGGCCCTGTTCATACAGCCGGGCGGTTTCTCGCAGGCGCTTAACCTGCTGGCGGCCCGCGCGGCGCTGGTCGTGGTAAAAGCGGCGGCGGCGCTGAAGTTCGCGTCCGGACTTCTGTCCGCGGCGGCGGCCGACCTGCCGGCCTGGCATGAAACGGCGGCGGCGGCGCTGCTTTGTTCCGCGGCGATAGCGGCGCTTTCAAAGAGCGGCCGCGTAGTCGTTCAACTGGAGGAAAAATGAAAAGTATAAGCAAGTACGTGTTGTTTGCGGCGGCCCTGGGTTGTTTCGGTTCGGCGGCGCACGCGCGGCGCGGAGACCTACGTCATGAGGACGTGGTGATAGAAAAAGGTCAGACTATGAGCGGCGATGTGGCCACAGATAAATCCATCACTGTTAACGGGGTGCTTAATGGAGCCGCGGTTTCCGTTGGCGGCGCTTCGGTCACGGTCAATGGCGAGGTTACCGGGGATCTTGTGTCTATCGGCGGCTCGGTCTATATCCCGGGCCGGGTAGAGGGCGATGTCGCCAGTGTGGGCGGCCCGGTCGCGATAAGCGGCAAAGTCGGGGGAGATGTTTCCAGTGTGGGTGGAGGCGTCGAACTTTCCGGCGCGGGGGAGGTTGACGGCGATATCTCGGCGCTTGGCGGCCTGGTGGTTAAAGGTGAAAAGACCGTGCACAGAGGGGAAGTCAATAATTTCGATATGCGCATGGTGCGTACGGTGCTGCCGCGCGTCCTCAGGATGGCGCGCTATGACGGCGATCAGGAGAGAGGCGCGGCGCCCTGGCTTATAGGCGGGCTTATAGGCCTCGGGCTGCTGGTTTTCTTTTCCATACTGGCCACAGGCGCGATACTTCTGCTGCTGCCCGCCGTCTTCTTCCCAAAAAACGTGGAGAACGCGGCGGCCGTCATTTCCGGCGAGATGTGGCGGGCGTGCGGCGCGGGCGCTTTGATGGTGGTGGTTTTTTTCCCGGGCCTGCTTATGATGGTCGTTTCCATTCTGGGGATACCGCTGGTTCCGTTCGCGCTTATTCTTTACGGGGCCGCCTGCGTGCTGGGGCTCAGCGCGTTCAGCGTAGTGCTGCAGGGCAGGTTCTTTGAGGGCATAAAAAAGACCGGCCCTTCCGGTCTGCCGGGCAAAGTGGCCGCGGGCTATGCCCTTATGGCCGGGCTGTTGTTCTTCGGCAAGCTTATTCCCTTCGTCGGCGGAATTCTTTCGCTTATCGGGTTCCTGCTGCTCTTTTCCGGGACGATGATGGGACTGGGCGCCGTGTGGATGACCAGGATGGGCAGCCGGAGCCATGCGCCCACTGCGCGGCCCCCTGTCCAGCCGTCGCCCGCGCCGCCTGTCCAATAAAACAGGTTTGACGATAAAAGGGCCTTCCGCCGCCGGAGGGCCCTTTTTTCTTTCCGAGTTCTTTTTATTTTTGGTATTATAGTCAGGGTTGACCCGCGGTTTCTTTTGTTAAAAAGGATAAAAATATAATTTATGAAAAATACGATTCTGGTCGTCGGTTCGGTGGCGCTGGATTCCGTGGAGACCATTCACGGGCGGACGAACAGGGGTCTCGGAGGCTCGGCGGTGCATTTTTCCATGTCCGCTTCGCAGTTCGCCCCGGTAAGGATGGTGGGCGTGGTGGGCGAGGACTTCCCCGGCTCTTTCCGCCGCTTCCTCAAGCGCCGCAACATCTGCCTGGAGGGCATGGAAATACTGCCCGGAAAGACTTTCCACTGGAAAGGCCGGTACGACCGGGATTTTAAGAACGCCACCACCATCGCCACGCACCTTAACGTTTTCGAGCATTTTAAACCCAAACTCAACTGCGACCACACCGAATGCGGGGTTCTGTTCCTGGCCAATATCGACCCGGATCTCCAATGGGAAGTGCTCAAGCAGATGGGAAAGCCGCGGCTCGTGGCCTGCGATACCATGAATTACTGGATCTCCCTGAAGAGAAAATCCCTTATAAGGCTTTTATCCAGGGTCAACCTTCTTTTTGTGAACGAGGAGGAAGCCCGCCAGCTGACGAAAGAGCATAACCTTATAAAGGCCGCCAGGATCCTGACCGGGATGGGGCCTCAGGCGATAGTGATCAAAAGAGGGGACAGCGGTTCCATGCTGTTCTATGGCGGCGAAGTCCTCGCCATGCCCGCCCATCCGATAGAGAAGGTCGTGGATCCGACCGGCGCGGGAGATACTTTTGCCGGGGGGTTCATGGGTTATCTGGCCGCGTCCCCGGACTGGCGGAATATCAATGTTCTGAAACGCGCAATGTCCTATGGCACGGTGATGTCTTCTTTCAGCGTGGAAGATTTCAGCGTAAAAAGGGTGGGCAGGCTCAGCAAACCCGATATGCACGACCGCTATAAAAAATACGTCAAATCCCTGTCGATCGTCTAAAGGATATAGTCCCATGAACAGAGTAAGGTTCGCACCCTCGCCCACCGGGCACCTCCATATCGGCGGCGCACGGACGGCGCTTTTTAACTACCTCTTCGCCAAAAAATACGGCGGCACTTTTATCCTCAGGATAGAAGACACCGACGAACTCCGGTCCACGGGCGAATCCGTAAAATCTATTTTCGAGAGCATGAAATGGCTCGGCCTGAACTGGGACGAGGGCGCCATGCCGGACGGCTCGGAGAAAGGCCCTTTCGGGCCCTACGTGCAGAGCGCGCGCGAAGCCGCGGGCGTTTATAAAAAATATTCCGAAGAACTGCTTAAAAGCGGTAAAGCTTATGAGTGCTACTGCACCCCGGCCGAGCTGGACGAGATGCGCAAGAAGGCCCAGCTTGAAAAACGTCCGCCTAAATACGAGGGCCTCTGCCGGAACCTGACGGCCGCGCGGAAGAAAGAATTCGAGGCTCAGGGCCGCAAGCCCGTCATACGCTTCAGGATGCCGGACGACGGCGTTACCGCCTGGAACGACCTCATCCACAAAGACGTGAAGTTCGAGAACAAACTGCTTTACGATTTCATCATGATAAAGGCGTCGGGCTACCCGACTTATAACTTCGCCTGTGTAATAGACGACCACCTGATGGAGATAACCCACGTTATCAGGGGCGACGATCATATTTCCAACACCCCGCTGCAGATAAATCTTTATACGGCGCTCGGGTGGAAGATCCCGGAGCTGGCCCACCTCTCCATGATCCTCGGGCCCGACGGCACCCGCCTCTCCAAACGGCACGGCGCCACCAGCGTGGGCGAATACCGGAACCAGGGCTATCTGCCCCAGACCATGCGCAACTACCTGGCGCTCCTGGGCTGGTCCACCGTGGACAGCCAGCAGATCTTCAAAGAGGGGGAACTGGAGGAAAAGTTCGACCTCAAAGGCTGCCAGAAGAGCCCCGCTATTTTCGATCCCGTAAAGCTGAACTGGATGAACGGGGAATATATCCGCGGTTACTCCAAAGAGGCGCTTCTGGAACTGGCCCTGCCGTATATAAAAGAAGCCGGCCTGCCGGTGGAGAAAGGCCGGGCCCCGCTGGCGGATATCGTGGCGCTGGAGCAGGAAAAGTATAAACTCCTGAGCGAGATCCCGGGTCTGATAAAATTTTTCTTCACGGAAGTGGAATACGACCCTAAAGCCGTGGAGAAAACGCTTAAAACCCCCGATGCCGGGAAAATACTGGAGGGCGTGAAAGGCGCTTACGCGTCTTTGAACGTATTTAAGGAAGCGGAGATAGAAGCCGCCACACGCGCTTTTGCCAAAGCCGGCGGTTTCAAAGCCGGCGCCGTTTTCCACCCGGTGAGGGTGGCTGTCTCCGGCCGCACCGAAGGCCCCACCCTGTTCAGGATGATCGAGTATCTTGGCCGGGAAGAGAGCCTGAAGCGGCTGGCCCACGCCGCTACGCTCATTTAAGCGGATTGAGGGCACCTCATCCGTTCCGCCTGTAACAATTTAGCCATATCTTTGTACAAAATCCTCTATATGCTGTTTGTAGAATAAGGGTAAGGAGTTTCCTTACTTAGCGGCTTTTGCGCTTATGAAATACTGGTTCTACTCTGAAGGCAATATCCTGGGCCCTTACGCGCCCGCCGAACTTCTGTGTATGCCGGCTTTCAGCCAGGGAAGTCTTGTATGCCCTGAGACTTCCACGGGGGACAGCCCCGGAGACTGGCAGGCGGCCGAGCGGGTCGCGGAGATCTCCGAGGCCCTGAGCGTAGGAGTCGGGGGCGTGATCTCCGCCCGGTCCGGAGGCCTGGGGGGCATATATGAACTGGAGACCGGTTTTTCTTCAGATTCCTCCGCTTCCTTTTACGGGGCGCGGAACGACCAGCCCTGCGGGTATGAGAATCTGCTGAATACCATTGACAATATTCTGGGCGCTGGCAAAGAGTCCGAGATCCCGGTTGAAACCATAACCGCGCCGGACTATGAGACGCTGGATCGTTTTGATCTCCGGCTTTCCAAGATCCAGGAGGAACTGGAGGCCGCGCGGTGGGAGAAAAATCTGCTCCTTGAAAAGATCCGGGCCAAGGAAGCCGAAGAGCTGAAAAACAGGGAGCGCATCTCGGAACTGGAGGAAAAACTGAAGGGATCGCGGGAGCATGAGATGCTCCCTGAACAGTTACGGCCCGCGGCCGCCGAAGAGCAAAAAGGAGAGGGAGGCGCCCTTGCCAGCCGTAAGTTCAAAAGCCTGGGCCGCGGCCCGGCGGCCTCCTTGCCCGCCGGCGGTAACGCCTCTCCCGACAAGGCTTCCATGGAACCGCGGCCCCCGGAAACCCCGGGTGAGAGCGCCGGAGCAAAAGATGAGCGGCCCGTTTTGTTTCCGGCCGAACCCGCGCCCGAAGCGCTTCCGAAGCCCGCGCTTGAGACTGACCGGACGTTTGGAACAGCCCAGCCTCTTTCCGGATCCGAAAGTACCGCCAAGGCGGAGCAGGCGGATGGCGGGGCGGATCATGATTTCACCGTGCCGCCAAAGCGGCTTTCGGAAAGCGGGCGCATACCGGATCTTGCGCCCCATACCCCGCAGCCTGCGCCCCAGGTTCCGCATACCGCGCCCCGCGTCCAGTCTTCCGCCCCCCTGCCTCAGAACGCCTGGCAGAGCGCCGAGGCGCAGGCCTCCCAACGGCCGGCTTCCCCGTCTCCGTCGCAAAATCGGCCGGTGGCGGCTTTAAATCCGGAACCGGTGTACAGTCCTTTCCCGGCGCGGGGAGAGACCGTTGCCAAAGAGAGGATAGAACAGATACCTGGCTCTCCGCAGAAGCGGAAAGAAGAAGCGGGCAAAAATACGCCGCCGGAAAACAAAGGCCGCGGCAAGGCGGCGTTCCTCGCCACCCTGGTTGTTTTCGCCGCCGTTGCGGCCGGCGGGCTTGGGTATTTTTTCCTTGGGACAGGCGTCAGCGTTTCGGAATTTTCCATGATGAACTTTAACGGCGGCGGTAAGTCCAAGAAAGCTTCTTTCTCCACGCAGCTGGGCCCCCAGACCGGCAAAACCGGGTCAGCGCTTCCCGCGGCCGGAGCTCCCGGTGGTTCGGGCGCGCCGGACGAAACTCCGCCGTTCGCCGCCACGCCCGTCAAGCCCGCCGCTGAAACCGTTCCCAACGAGAACACCCGCAAGGCGCTTGAGATCGTGAAAAACTACAAACTTTCCGGCGGCCGCGGCTCCGTGGCCGGCTGGTTCGCCAATTCGTTTTTGTCCGGTTCCGCAGGCGGTTCCAACGAGGAGTGGTCGGCCACTATCCTGCATGGGGATATCTTTGTGGTGCAGTACCGGCTTCTCCGGCCCAAGCAGGATCCTCTCATTTATCAGTTCGAGGTGGATGTCCCTAAAAACCTCATAGTGCGCGGCATCAATAATAACGCTATCGACCTGCTGGATTTTTCGTCCAAGGCGGCCGTCAAGGTCGTATCCGCGCCTAAAACCCCAAAAAGGAGCCGGGCTCATTCTTCAAAAGCCTCCAAGCCCCGCGGCATAGCTCTCCTGCCTCTGCCGGACGGGCCCGCAGCGGGCCCGGCCCAGGAAGAACCCACCGGTTTCGAGGCCATTACCCCCGAAGCCAATGAAAAAGTAAAGTACATAATGGCGCAGGAATCGGACGAGGAATTGTTTTAAACACCAGGGTATAGGGGGCCGGGAAAATTATGAATTGATTTCCCGGCGTAATTGTTACATAATAATATATATATGTACGGGGGAAGCGTTCTACACGTTCCCAGGATCGGTGCGGTAGCCGGGTCGTTGCGCGGATATAAGCGTGCGGGCCGGCGGTGGGTAATCTATAAGGGAGGTTGAGTAAATGAAAAAAATAATAGCGTTAGCGTTGGCATTGGCGGCAAATCAGTCGCTCTGTGCGGGCCGTCTTTCGGCGCAGGAGGTCACTTTCGCCATGCTGCCCCAGGTGTCGGTGGAGAAGATGGCGGCCATGTGGCAGCCGCTCCTGAAACAACTGGAAAAATCCACCGGTCTGAAATTCGTCCAGAAGTACGCCAAGGATTTCGACGAGTTCACCAAAATGTGCCAGGACGGAGCGGTGGATTTCGCCTATTCCAATCCGGTGATTTATGTCCAATCGGCCTATAAGCCGAAAGACCGCGAGGCCGGCCACAAAGCGTTCGCCATAGCCATGACCGCCAAAGGCAGCAACGATTTCTACGGCCTTTTTGTGATCCGCGCGGACAACGACAAAATAAAGAGTCTCGCCGACATAAAAGGCAAGAAGGGGTGGATAACCGGAAAGACCTCGGCCGCGGGCTTCATCTTCCAGCAGGCCTACGCCATGGACAACGGTATAGACATGTGGAAAGACTGCCAGCTTACGGAATCGCCCGGCAATAAGCAGGAGAAAGTAGTCGGTTCCGTGCTGAACAAACTGGCCGACTTCGGCACCGTCAGGAACGGTATGCTGGAGGTGATGAAAGATCAGGTGGACGTCAAACAGCTTCGCGTGCTGGCGGAAACGCCTAAATATCCGGCCTGGGTGCTCTCGGCGGGAGCGGGCGTAAAGCCGGAGACGGCCGAAAAAGTGAGGAAAGCTTTCTTGAACCTTCCCAAGGCTATGCTGCTCTCGGCCCAATTGCCGGGCAAAGTAGAGGGCTTCGTCCCCGCGAAAGAGAGCGACTTCGATATGCTTAAAAAGACGCTGGAGAAAACCGGCGTGCCTTATTGAGCCAGGGAGCTTACGGCGCGTTCGGCTGCGCGCCCGCGGCGGTTTCGCGCGGTTTTCGGGAAACATAATCATTGCTCCGGAGGGAAACACTCAATGAAGAAACTCTGTGGACTAGTTCTTGCCGTAAGTCTGCTGCCGGTTGCGCTGCACGCGGCCGAGCCCGGCGTCACCGATACTGAAATAACGATAGGCTCTTCCCTGGCGCTGGAAGGCCCGGCCGCGTTCCTGGGCCAGGAAGTGAACCGCGGGTTCACCGCCCTGATCAATTCGGCCAACGAAAAGGGCGGCGTGAACGGGCGCAAGATAAAGCTCATCGCCTTAAACGATGGCTACGAGCCGGTGAACTGCGTCATCAACACCCAGAAATTGATCAACGAGAACAAAGTATTCATGCTCGCCAATTACGTGGGAACGCCGACGGCGGTCAAGGCCATGCCGGTGTGGATCGGGGCTAAAGTGCCGGCGACCGGCTTTTTCACCGGAGCTGACGCGCTCAGAACGCCGTTCAACCCCTACATAATCAATGTGCGGGCTTCCTACGCAAAGGAGACCGAAGCTTTCATCGACGCTGTGGTCAAAAACCTGGGCGTTAAAAAAGTCGCGATCTTCTACCAGTACGACGGGTTCGGCGAGGCGGTCAAGAAAGGCGCCGAGGCCGCCCTCAAAAAACACGGCCTGGCGCCTGTAGCGCTGGGCAGCTACGAAAGGAATACCGTCAAAACAGAGGAAGGGCTGGAAAAGGTAAAGGCCGCCGCGCCTGAGGTGGTGGTTATGGCGGGAACATATTCGCCTCTGGCCAAATTCGTTAAGGACGCCAAAGCCCAGGGCCTGGCTAAAACGCTGTTTTATACGGTTTCGTTCGTGGGGCCGGAGGAACTGGCCAAAGAGCTCAACGGCAATACGAACGGCCTGATAGTAAGCCAGGTCATGCCGCCCTACGCCGAGAAGACGCTGTCCGTGGTGTCGGAATATCGCGCGGCGATGGTAAAATATTTCCCCAAGTCGCCCCTCTCTTTCGGCAGTCTGGAAGGCTACGTCAACGGAAAAATAGCGCTGGAGGGTCTTAAGCGCGCCGGCAAAGACCTGACGCGGGCGGGATATATTGCCGCCATCGAGACCATAAAAGAACGCCAGTTGGGCACTGGGCTTCTGTTCAGCTACGGGGCGCAGGATCACGAAGGCAGCGACAATGTCTATCTCACGCACTATAAAAACGGGAACTTTCTGGAAATCAGGAACTGGGGCGACCTTAAGAAGTAGAAAGCGGGCGGCAGCGTAAGGGTGGCGTAAGGATCACGCGGCGCCGGATGTTGTCCGGTGCCGCGGTTCCGTGCGCGATTGTTTAAGAGGAGAGAGGATAAATATGGCCGAACAAGGCATCGCATCAAGTGGCGGAATAAACCGGAAAATAGTTTTTTACTTCGCTGTGGCGACCGTACTGGTCATCTTCGCTATAGCGACGGCAAGCATTCTGGTCAGCCGGAGCCAGTTGGTAGCCAGCCAGCAAAACAAGGCGAAAGCTATGGCCACAAGCGTCGCTCACGCGTCGGCCGATCCAATGCTGGTGGGGGAATGGGATAAACTTGCCTCGTTCCTGGCAGAACTCAAAAATTCCGATCGCGATATCAAGTTCGCCTGCCTCCTCAACAATGAGCGCAAATGCGTGGCCTCCAGCGACAATGACATGAAAGAAAAAGATCTTTCCCAAACAGGAGTCGCCGCCAAGTTGATAGAAGCGGACAAGTTTGTGGTGATGCGCGATGAAAAGAACAAAAATGTATTTATGGCCGCCACCCCCGTCATGGTATCCGAAAACAAGGTCGGTTCCCTGGTGATAGCTTTCAAAACGGATGCGATCTCGGAAGCCGTTCTGAAAACTATCGTCGTCTCCGCGCTGGTCGGAATACTCGCGCTGCTCCTCGGCGGCGCGGCATATTACCGCAGCGTAAAAAAATCCATCACCGTGCCCCTGGGCAACGTCATGGCCGCGCTTAAGCAGATTGCCGAGGGCGATCTCACCCACGAGGCTATGGCGATAAAAAGCGACGATGAGATAGGCCAGCTCGGCCTGACTTTCAACGCCATGTCGTCCAACCTGAAAACCCTGATCTCCGGAGTCACGTCGCTGGCCGGCAGTACCAGGGCGTCGGTCGGTTCGGTGGCTAAAACAACCACCCAGGCGTCCCAGAGCATGACGCAAATACAACACTCCGTCCAGCAGATAGCGGCCGCCACGAGCCAGGTGGCCAAAAGCACCCAGGAGATCACCATTCTGGTGCAAAGCGCGAATAAATCCGTGGAGGCCGGAAGCGCCGATATAGAGCGGGTGAACACCGGTTTCCAGGGAGTGCAAAAGACCATCGAGGAGACGGGCAGCTCCATCAACACTCTCAGCCAGCGCTCCCAGGAGATCTCCGAGATCGTGGGGCTGATAACCAAGATCTCCGACCAGACCAACCTCCTGGCGCTCAACGCCGCCATCGAGGCCGCGCGCGCCGGCGAGGCCGGCCGCGGCTTCGCCGTGGTCGCGGACGAAGTGCGCAAACTGGCCGAGTCTTCCAGCCAGTCGGCTGAAAAAATAGCCGGCATTATCAAAGAAATACAGGGCGACACGACCGGCGTGGTTGCCGCGTCGGCTAAATCCATAGAAGAGACGAAAGCCGTCCTGGAACTGGTCGCCAAGATGCAGGCCGGCTACGGCGAAATGGCCGACTCCGTCAGAGGGATCAGCAGACAAGTGGAGCAGATTGCGGCCGTGGCCGAAGAAACCGCGGCCTCCGCGCAAGAGGTTACGGCCGGCGCGGAAGAACAGACGGCGGCGGTGATGCAGATAGCCAATACCGCCGTCACCCTGACCGGCCAGGCGGACAAGCTCCAGGAGCAGGTCAGCAAATTCAAAAGCTGACCGGAAGCCGGGTTCTCATCAGTCCGGCGGCCGGGCTTCCATGGAGCTTCTGTCTACCCTGGCACCTATTCCCTTTAATTTATGTCCGGAGAAAAAGGACTCTCGATAAATATTTCAAAAAGGATCGGGGAGATGCTAGTCTCCTCCGGCCTCATCACGTCCCAGCAGCTCAATGAGGCCCTGGAACTGCAGCGTTCCGGGGGCGGAAAACTCGGCCAGGTTCTCCTGCACAAAAAGTTCATACAGGAGCGGGCGCTTCTGGAATTTTTGAGCAAACAGTTCGGCATCGAATTCGTGGATCTGGCGGCGAAAGAGCTGAATGCGGAGGTCGTGAAAGTCATCCCGGAAAATATCGCCCGCCGCTATAATCTTATAGCCGTGGAGAGAACGGAGAACAAACTTAAGGTCGCCATGGAGGATCCGCTTAATATCGTGGTCCTGGACGATCTGAAGATGATGACCGGGTATGAAGTGAAAGCGGTTTTCGGTTCCGAGGTCGATATAGCGGCCGCGCTGGATAAATATTACGGCGCCAAATCCTCCAAGCAGGCCCTGGATGATATCCTCAGGCTGACCACCGGCGGAACCACCGACGTATCGCTGGTAAAAGAGGAAGACCCCAACGCCGCCGGGGACGATCTTATCTCGCTGGAGCAGAAAGGGGAGGCCGCCCCGATCATCCAGATGGTGAATCTTATCATCTCCTCCGCCATCCGCGCGCACGCTTCCGATATCCACATCGAGCCCACTTATAAGGACACCAAGGTGCGGTTCCGCATAGACGGTGTGCTTCATCTCCAGCCTTCGCCTCCGAAAAAATTCCACAACGCGATAGTCAGCCGCATCAAGATCATGTCGTCTCTGGATATTTCCGAGCGGCGCACGCCCCAGGACGGCCGCGCCAAACTTAAGATCGACGAACACGAGATAGACCTGCGCATCTCCATCCTGCCGTGCGGCCCCGGCGAGAAGATCGTAATGCGTATTCTGGATTCGTCCGGGCTGAAGCTCAAACTCGACGACCTGGGTTTTGAGCCGGAAAACCTGGCTATGTTCTCCAAAGCCCTGAAGGCGCCGCACGGCATCGTTCTTGTGACCGGCCCCACCGGTTCCGGAAAGTCCACCACGCTTTATTCGGCTTTGGCCACCATGAACGAGCCCGACATCAACATCGTCACTATCGAGGATCCGATAGAATACCAGCTTGAGGGGATCAACCAGGTCGGCGTCAACGCCGACGTCGGACTGACATTCGCCTCGGGCCTGAGGTCTTTCCTGCGCCAGGATCCGGACATCATCATGGTGGGAGAGATCCGCGACTTCGAGACCATGGCCACCGCCATCAACGCGGCCATGACCGGCCACCTGGTCTTCTCCACGCTGCATACCAACGACGCTCCGGGAGCCATAACCCGCATAGGCATGATGGGCGTCGAGCCATTCCTGACGTCCTCCACGCTTCTGATGGTGGTGGCTCAGCGCCTGGTTCGCTCGATCTGCAAGAACTGCAAGGAAACTTACGAGGTGAAGCCGGAGCTTATGCTGGGCCTGGGAGTGTCCAAACCCTTTATTGAAAATAATCTTAAAAATGGTAAACTAGTCCTGTCGAGAGGCAAGGGCTGCGATGCCTGCGCGCAGACCGGCTACAAGGGCCGCGCGGGCATACACGAGATCCTTGAGGTCAATGACGTTCTCCGCGGCCTCATCATAGAGAAAGCGCATGTTTCAAAGATCAAGGATGCCGCGCGCAAGAACGGAATGATCACTTTAAGGGAATCCGCCATCAGAAAACTTTTCGCGGGTATGACCACCGTCGAAGAGGTCATAAGGGTAACGGCGTCGGACGTGGATTAAAAAAGTTGCTTTGCAACTTTTTCAGTGGCCACTGGTTGTTTAGGAGATTTTATGGTAACAATGAGCGAGCTTTTCATCATGATGCACGAGAAAAACGCCTCGGACATCCATCTCACCGCCGGCGCGCCTCCCATGCTGCGCGTGGACGGTGATCTGGTGCCCACGCCCTTTGAGAAGCTCACTCCGGATATGTGCCAGACCCTGGTTTTTTCGCTGATGACGGATGCCCAGCGCCAGCGCTTCGAGGCCACCAACGAGCTTGACTTCGCTTTCGGCATCAAAGGGATGGGCCGTCTCAGGATGAACGCTTACCGCCAGCGCGGCGTGGTGGGCGCTGCCATCCGTTCCATCCCCGGCAAATACAAGACTTTTGAAGAGCTGAATCTTCCGCCGGTCGTCTACGAGCTGATGAAACTGACCAAGGGACTCATCCTCATTACCGGCCCCACCGGCTCGGGTAAATCCACGACTTTGGCTTCCATGATAGATTACCTCAACGAGAACCGTAATTATCACATTATCACCATAGAGGATCCTATAGAGTACGTGCATACGCACAAGAAGAGCATCGTCAATCAGCGCGAAGTCGGCTCCGATACCGAGACCTTCGGCGCCGCTCTGAGGCACGTGCTCCGGCAGGATCCCAATGTCATTCTGGTGGGCGAAATGCGAGATCTTGAGACCATCGGCGCGGCCCTGAATATAGCGGAAACGGGCCACCTGGTTTTCGCGACCCTTCATACTTCGGACGCGGCGCAGACCATCAACCGCATCATAGACGTGTTCCCGCCGCACCAGCAGGAGCAGATCCGCGTGCAGCTTTCTTTCGTGCTGCAGGCCGTTTTCGCCCAGCAGCTTCTCAGCGCGGCCTCCGGCACCGGCCGGGTGCTCGCCTGCGAGGTAATGCTGGCCACCGCGGCCGTAAAAAACCTTATACGCGAGCAGAAAGTGGAGCAGATCAACACCGTCATTCAGACCGGCGGCAAGTACGGCATGGTGACGATGAACCAGGCGCTGGTGGATCTTTACAAGAGGCAGAAGATAAGTTATCAGGAGGCCGTGACCCGTTCCTCGGATCCGGAAGACCTAAAGAAACTGCTTCAGAAGACGCTTTCGGTTACAAGTTGATATGCAATTCGCATATAAAGCAAAAGAGGCGAGCGGAAAACTGCTGGAGGGCCTGGTGGAGGCGGCCGACCAGAAAGCCGCTATCGCGCGTCTGCGCGAGCAGCGGCTGACGGTTGTTGAAATACGGCAGAAAGCCAAAAAATCCCCGTTTTTCAAGCCCAAAGTCGACACCAAGGATGTGGTTGTTTTCTCCCGGCAGCTCTCCACCCTGGTGTCGGCGGGAATACCTATAGTCCAGGGGCTTAACATCCTGGAAGCCCAGGCCGAGAATCCCGCTTTCAAAACCGTTGTGTCCGGACTGCGCACGGACATAGAATCCGGCCTTTCCATCGCCGACGCCATGAGGAAGCATCCCCAGGCTTTCACCGAACTTTACGTTTCCATGATCAAGGCCGGAGAAGTCGGCGGCATCCTGGACACTATTCTGGAGCGCCTGTCCGGTTTTCTTGAAGCTTCCGAGGCCCTGAAAGCCAAAGTGAAAAGCGCGCTGATGTACCCGACCGTGGTCGGCGGCGTCGCGTTCCTGATAACCGTTTTCCTTATAGTTTTCATCATTCCGGTTTTTAAAGACATTTTCAGCGGCTTCGGGGCGGAACTTCCGTTCCCGACCAGGATGATCATACTCCTGTCCGATACGATCCGCGGTAATATCGTCTATATCCTGGCGGCCGTCGGCGGCGGCGTCTGGGGAGTGAAGAAATATATCAAGACCGAAAAGGGCCAGGAAAAGCTTGATGATATTTCGCTCAAGCTTCCCGTGTTCGGTATTCTGCTGAAAAAGGTGGCGATAGCTAAGTTTACGCGCACGCTTGGCACGCTGATAAAGTCCGGCGTTCCCATCCTGCAGGGGCTGGAAACCGTGGCCAAGACTTCCGGCAACAAGATCATAGAGCGGGCCATCTATAAGAGCCGCGATTCCATCAAGGAGGGCGGCCGGATCTCCGACCCGCTCAAGAAAGCGGATATTTTTCCTCCCATGGTTATACAGATGATCAGCGTGGGCGAAGAGACCGGCGGCCTGGACAATATGCTCAATAAGATCGCCGATTTTTACGACCAGGAAGTGGATACCGCGGTTAAGGGTCTGACCTCAATGATAGAGCCGCTGATCATGGTGGTCATGGGGGTCGTGATCGGGGCCATAGTCATAGCCATGTTCATGCCGATGTTCAGCATGGGCGAACTGGCGGGAAAAGGCTAAAGGCTAAAGGCTAAAGGCTAAAGGCTAAAGGCTAAAGGCTAAAGGCTAAAGGCTAAAGGCTAAAGGCAGATACATTAACCATTTTGATTGCTGACTTTCATCCCTCATCCCTCATCCCTCATCCCTCATCCCTCCGAATTCCGATTCGGAATTCGGATTGCTTGTTCTTTTTTCAGGAGTTTTATTTTGGCTTTTAGCCCGCCCGGGGCCGAAAAGCCGCCTAAAGTTCCGTCGGATCTTATGACCCGGTGGCAGGGCACGAGGGGGGCAAAAGGGTTTTTGCCGAGGGCCGCGCCCACCGCCCTGGCCGCCCCCGGCCGGCCGATGCGTTTTGCTATCCAGCCGTAACTGCGTGTCTGCCCTTTTGGTATAGCCATGCAAGCCATCCAAACCGCCCGTTGGAACGGCGTATACTTCTTCATCAGTTCCCTAATATCTTTTTTCATAGATAAGGTAATCTCCGGGCAAAGGTGCCAGGCTTATTTTTCAGCAGAAAAATGTGCCTGGCTCCTTTGCCAAAGTGTGGGGCTAATGGGTTTTATGTAATAGCACCGCAGGATTGCAAAATCGGGGTCCTGCCGGGGTGAGGCCTTTTTGCGTTCCATCGGCGGCCTGCTGGGTCAAAAAGGCCTCACCCCGGCACCCCTTATTTTGCTTACGCACTTGATGATCGTTCAGCAATAGTTCCGGCACTTCTTAAACTAATAATATTTGTTCCGGCCTTAATAAGCCATAACTATCGGGTCAACCAAACCATTCAGATCATATTCCATAACATCGGATGCGTGAACCTTTTTTAATTGTCTGGTCAACCTGTTAAACTCTTCGATCCAGGGAGAAATTATAATATTGGAAAATTGGATCGGAAGCGATCTGGCTGTTAAAAAATCAGGGCCATCCATAAGATGATAATGCAAATGCGGCGCGGTTGAATTTCCGGTGTTCCCGAGTAGTCCGACCACATGGCCCTGAGCGACCTTTTGTCCTTCGACAACTCTTACAGATCCGTTTGACAAATGCGCCATAAAACTATATTCATTGCGCCCATGATCAATAATAACGATATTGCCGGAGATAGCGTGCAAAAATCCATGTTTGGCTATCTTTTCCCTGGTTGTGGGCGGACAAACGCCAAACTGATCATTTTCAACGATTCCATCCCGGGCAAAAACAATGGTGCCCGCGGCAGGAGCTATGACTTTTTTATTAAAAGCGTGAAAATTCTTATTTTTTGAACTACCTGATTTGAACAACATTTTAAAATCATCGCTCAATGGAACAAAATCAAACGCGAATTCCTGGGACGTTAGAGACCGGTGATGGCTTAAACCTTCAGCCGGTCCGCATAAGCAAGCGACGGCACCTTTAAGCGGCAAAATATATTTGTTTTTACATTTATACTCTCTCAATAAAAACGATCTTTCAACCCGGCATGTTTTATTTGTTTGATTAAAAATGACGGTAACAGCTATCTTATTCGGAACATAGTCCAGAAGCGAAACAAATATGCCTGCAAATATACTTTCGCCGCTCTTAAGGGAACAATTATTTGACACCTTGATATGGGAGGGAATATTTTTTGAAAAAGCAATATTTAATGCTTGAGGGAAATTTATAAGCCCTTTTTTAATATTTTCGCTTCTATTTTTTATGCTTTGACGCAAATTCTTCCCCCCCAGTATTCTTTGCTCATACAAATCATTTCCTCTGTAGAGGGAGAAAATCAACTCTTCAACAACTGCCGGCGCCTTATCCTCATTTTGAACCACAATCCCCTGCAGCATTAATTCAAAAATATTATGCCCGCCGGGTATTTTATAGACCGAAGGAATGATGGATTTGGCCGCCAATTGAATTTTCATATAATAATCCACATATTTAGAATTTAAATTTCATGAAATACTGCTGTTTTCCGTTGTGGTTCTCTATGGGCTGACGGATTCGAACGCGAGTTTTGAGACCCACCGCATTGTCTTTGCCAAAAGGATTTTCCTTATGTGGGTTGATATGCCTAACCTATGGTATTATGCCCTAAATTCTGGTTATAGCGCAAATTTTTATAAGTTTGGCGGCGACCGATGGGTGGGTAAATTCGCCGTACCATCAAAAGGGTGGGAATATATTATATTTTTTAATAATTTCAGGATTAGGATAGGATAAGGGAATAGTGAAGTGGTGCCGGCGGGTATCGTTGGGGTGGCGGGGCCGTGCCTTTTCGTCCCGCAGGTCGCCGAGGGCAGCGGAAAGGCACGACCCCGACAGGACCCCGAACTGGCAGCCGCCGGGTCACTATATAGCGCAAAGTTCATTAGCCTCGTATTTTGGCAAAGGAGCCAGGCACATTTTTCTGCTGAAAAATAAGCCTGGCATCTTTGCCCCTACGTTGCTTTATTCTTCGTAGTTTAAGATTTCTTTGTCCCGGAGTTTTCTGTGGTAGGTGACTCCGAAGCGGTGGACTTCGTCGCGGATGGCCTCAAGGAGCAGGAGACCCGGATGGCCGGGCTCCAGGCGCACCGGATGGGGTTTAAAGGGGACGTATATTTCTTCCAGTTTCTTGGCCAGGGCTATGACGGGGACTTTCAGCTTCAGTTCCCTCATGGCGCCCATGGCTCCGGCCAACTGCCCTTTCCCGCCGTCGATAAGCAGCAGATCCGGCAGAGACTCCCCGCTTTTAACAAAATGCGACAGACGCCTTTTGACGGTTTCCTTTATCATCGCGATATCGTCGGAACCGCCCGGAGCGTTCTCAAAACGCATCTTGTAGCGCCGGTAATGAACCGCGTTCTTCAGGCCGTCTATAAAACAGACCGAGGCGGCCGCGGCGTGGGCGCCGTGCATGCTGGAAGTGTCGAAAGCCTCGATATGCGCCGGAGGCTTCGGCAGGCCGAGGTCTTTCATCAGCGCCGTGACGGCGCCGGTCTTTGAGATTTCTTTTTCCACCAGGTCTTTCCTGAATTCCCTTATCCGCACCCTTTCGGCCATGTGCTCTATCGCCCCGATAAAATCCCTGTAGTTGCCCGCTTTCTCATAGTCCAGCGCCTTCGAACTGGCCGCCATTCCGGCCCTGAATTCTTTCAGGAGCCTGCCGAAGTCGCCCCTGAAAAAATCCGCTGTCCGCCCGGCCAGCCTGCGGTATCCGGCGGGCGAGATCTTACCGGCGCAGGGGGCGGGACATTGCCCCGTGTGGTAATAGAGACAGGCGTTGATTCTTTTAGGCTCCAGCGGTTTTGTCCCGGGAAAGTCCCAGCGGCAGCGGCGCAGATTTATGAAGTTGATGCGCCAAAGGTAGCGCAGCAGGTTCTTGAGGGGCTCGACTTTCGGGTAAGGGCCGAAATACAGGCCGCCGTCGGCTGTCTTTTTCCGGGTAAAGAAGATCCTGGGAAATTCTTCTTTCGTTATCTTTACGTAGGGATAGCTTTTGGCGTCTTTCCAGAGGACGTTGAAAAAGGGCTGATACCGCCCGATCAGTTCCCTTTCCAGCAGCAGGGCCTCGCGTTCGCTGGCGGCGGCGATGTAGTCTATCTGCCTGATGAGAGCCGTCAGGTTCGGGATCTTTGCGTCCCGCTTTCCGGCGCCGGTCATGAAGTACTGTCCCACGCGTTTGCGCAGGTCTTTGGCCTTGCCGATGTATATTATGTTGGCGGCTTCGTCGCGCATCAGGTAGACGCCGGGCCGGGAGGGGAGGTGGCTTAGATCCATATCAGAACCGTCCGCCGGTGAGGAGTTTACGCTCTTCCAATCGTAAAATTTTAAGCGCTCCGAAATATATCGCGATGCCGCCCGGCACCGCCAGGGCCACCGTGTACGCGGGGTGAACGTCCGAGAGCAGGCGCGTGGCGCCGAGACAGAACGCGCACATCAGCGCCGAAGCCGCCAGGGTTTTAAGATAAAAGCCGGGTTCTACGCGGTAAAAAGCTCCCCTGATTTTTGCCGCCCTGATGAACAGCGCCGCGGCCGCCAGGGAACTGAGGGCGGTGGCCAGGGCCAGGCCTTCGGCGCCCATGGCCCGCATGAGCGGGAAACAGAGGGCGGCGTTCAGGGCGGTCTGGAACAGGACTATTTTGACTGGGGTTTTCACGTCGCCCGCTCCGTAACAGGCGGAAGCCGCCAGCTTGTTCACGCCAAAGCCCGCCAGGCCGAGCGACAGGTAGAAAAGCACCCCCGCCGTGAGGCCGCTCTGTTCGCGCGTGAAGCGGCCGTGTTCGAACAGCGTCCGGCAGATGGGCAGGCTCAGGGCCATGAGGCCCAGCGCGGCGGGAATGATGATAAGGGCGGTGGTTTTAAAGGCCCCGCCGAGAACCGCCCCGAACCTCTCCGGCTCGTTGTCCGCCGAATGTCTTGAAAGTTCAGGCAGCGTCACGGAGGCGGCCGCGGCGGCGAAAAGAGAAACGGGGAACTGGATCACGCGCGCGGCGTTATAGATCGCGGTGATGGAGCCGGGCTCCAGAAAACTCGCGAACATGGTGTTAACGAAAAGCGCGATCTGGTCCTGCGCCATGGCCGCGGCGGCGGGCGCTGCCAGAAGCAGGGACCGGGAGACGGCGGCGTTTTTGAACGGGTTGGATAAAGCGAGACCATAACCCGCCTTTTTAAGCATCGGCAGCAGGATAAGCACCTGGATAAGGCCGGAGAGCGAAGCCGCGCCGGCCAGGCCCATGATCTTTACATTGTCGGCCAGGCCCGCGCCGCCGGAGCCGGCCATAAAGAGCAGGTAGGCGATGATGGAAAGCGAGAAAGCCGCCGGGGCCAGGGCGGGGAGGAAGAACTTTCCCGCCGCGTTGAGCGCCGACTGGAACAGCGCCGAAACATTCACAAAGATAAGGTGAGGCATCAGGATGGCGGTCACCGCCGCCGTCAGGAGGAATTGTTCGGGCCGCGCGGTAAAGCCGTAGGAGGTGAGTCTTACCAGGTCGTGGCGGAAAATAGCGCCCAGGGACGCCAGCGCCAGCGAGACAAAAAATACCAGCGTCCAGGCGGCGCTGAAAAAAACCGCGCCGTGTGCGCTTGAGACCGCTTTTTCCTTTTCCAGCGCCGGGATGAAGCCGGCGTTTACCGCGCCTTCGCCCACCGTCCGCCTGAAGACGTTCAGGATGCGGAAAGCCGCGTAGTAAGCGTCGGTCAGCGCCCCGCCCCCGAAGACGGCCACAAGCCCGGCGTCGCGCGCGTAGCCCAGCACCTTGGTCAGCAGGGTCGCGGAACTGAGAGCCCGGAGGTTTTCCAGGAACGAGGAGTGGGGTGGAGGGGGTGTTGATTTCTCTCGCATAAAATAATAGACTATACCAATATGGCTAAACTTAAGACCGGACGGCATACCAGCGGTATCAAAGCGTGGCGCAAATCCGAGAAGCTCGCCTCCAAGAACAGGGGTGTGAAGACCAGGATCCACGACGCCGCCAAAGAATTCGGCCTTTTGGTCGCTAAAAAGGACATAGAGAACGCGCAGAAGCTTCTGCCCAAGGTCTATGCCCTCCTGGATAAGGCCGCCAAGACCGGCACCGTCCACTGGAAAGCGGCCGCGAGGAAGAAATCACGGCTGGCTCTGCGCATCAAAAGTATCGCGAATAATCCTTCCGTAAAATAATCGATTGAGCATGACTGCCATAGGCCATAAGCCTTAGGCCATAAGCTTTTAAGGAATTCCCTTACGAGTTTATGGTTTTTGGCGTAAAGCTTATGGCATCCCCTCTGCATATGGCTTACGGCCTATGGCGTCGCTCTTTATCTGGTTATTTCAAAGATCAATTGTCTTACCAGAAGTTTCGGATCCCTGCCGGAGGAAGATTTAAGCAGCGCTTCCACTTCCAGGCAGCGGTTGAGGAGCCGCAAAAGTTTTTCAAGCGGGAAAGCGCCGGCCGCGCCCAGGAGCCGGTGGTAATAACCGGGATTCATCCCCAGGGAGTAAGCGGCGCTGGAGTCCAGGCCGTCCCGGCTCCCCGCCGGGCCCGCGGCGGTTTTTTTCACTTTCAGTAATTTCTCGATGATATAAGCGGTATTTATGACTATGCCCACCGGCTCGGCGCCCTCGCTCATCATTTTGTCGGCTATTTCGCAGGCGAGCGGCCCGTTTTTCGCGGTCACCGCGTTCGAGAACTCGAACGGATTCAGGGTTCTGGAATAACCGGCGGACTCCATTATATCTTCCGGTTCCAGCTGCTTTTTGCTGCCGTGCCGCCAGGCGGAAAGTTTGGCGACTTCCTGCTTCAGGGTCGCGGCGTCGGAGGAGCACATCTCCGTCAGCAGTTCCAGGGCCGCGCCGGAAGCGCGCAGGCCTTCCTTTTCCACCAGTTCTCTCGCGTAGCTCACGCCTTCGGCTCCTTCCAGGGGGGCGAAATGAGCCGCCGCGGCCGAGGCGGACAGGCTTTTTATGAGGAGCTCCGCCGCGTCGGTCTTTTTATCCAGCAGGAGGACCAGCATGGCGGCCTCGGAGGGGTTTTTCAGATAGGCGGCAAGCGCCGCGGCCGGCTCTTTCTTCAGTTTCTCGGCGCCTTTCAGCAGGATGAGGCGCGTGCCGGCCAGCAGGCTGGGGGTCATGGCGGCGCTTATGAGATCATCGATATCGGCGGTCTCGGCGTCGTATTCCGAAAAGTTGAAAGCGTCGGTTTTGAAGGCGGCCAGGAGTTTTTTTACGGCGTCGTCCTTGAAAGAGCGTTCCTCGCCGGTGAGACAGCAGACGGGTCGGATTTTTCCTCCGGCCCATTCCCTGATCAGATCCGCCGGGGATAGGTCGGTCATATCAGGGCGCGGGATTTTCCGCCGCCGGCGGCATATTCTGCGGGATCTTTTTCTGGCTGGCGCTGGTGGCCGAGCCGAAGCCTTCCACCGTGCGCTTGACGATGTCCTTGGCCAGGATCTCCCAGAGGGATTCGCGGGCGGCCTCTTCCGTCATGCCCCCGGGCAGCGTGGAGGCGGAATACATCTTTACGGCCTGCAGCGCCGGTTCCTCCCAAAGGTAACGGTTGGCGCTCTTGTCAAGGAAGCTCACGGAGACTATCACGTTGAGTTTATAGACCGTGGGCACCAGATTGACGTCGTACTGGATGGGCGTGAGGATGTAGTGGTTTATCTCTCCCACAATGACGCCCTGGGCCGAATTCTCCGGAGAGACGGCGTATTCCCCGTTCTTCAGGAATTCGTCTATGGTCTTGAGCGTGATCTTTTCTTCAAGGCCGAACTGATGGGTCTTATTGGCGAAAGGCCTTATCGAAATGCGTTTTATGTGCTGCGGCAGCTTCTGCTCTGCGGGCCGGTACGTTATTTCCGAAGTGGAGCACGCGGCGAGCAGTCCCAGGACGGCCGCCGGCAGAATATACTTTTTAATGTTCATAAAAACCCCCCTATTTTGCCACTATACTTACCAGCCTGTCCGGCACTACGATGACCTTTACCACGGTCTTGCCCTGCAGATGCGCGGCGGCGCTTTCAAGCGCCGCTTTCTCCAGCGTCTTCGCGTCCGCGCCCTCTCCCGCGTAGATCCTGGTTTTGACCTTTCCGTTAATCTGCACCGGTATTTCAAGCCGTCTGGAGGAGAGTATCGCTTGGTCGGCCTCCGGCCAGGGCCTGGCCATGAGACTTTCTCCGCTTCCGGCCATTTCCCAGAGTTCGTCGGTGATGTGCGGAGCCAAAGGATGCAGGAGCGTCAGGAAAACTTCCAGATCCTGGCGCGTCCGCGCCCCTTTTTCATTGAGTTTGTTGAGATAGATCATCAGCGCCGAGATGGCGGTGTTGAACTTCAGGTTTTCCAGGTCTTCCGTGACTTTGGCTATGGTCTGGTGGCGCAGGAGCTTCAGTTCTTCGTCTTCCGCCGCTTCAGGGCCTGAAGCGGGCCCGGCGGCCCAGACCCAGACTCGCCTCAAAAAGCGGTGGATGCCTTCTATGCCGCGCATGTCCCACGGTTTGGAATCTTCCAGCGGACCCATGAACATCTCGTACATGCGGAAAGCGTCGGCCCCGTAACGCTTAACTATCTCATCGGGGTTGATGACGCTCTTTTTGGACTTCGACATTTTCTCGACTACGGGCTTTATTTCTTCCCCGTCTTTGGTGAAGGCCAGGCCGGCTTCGCGGATCTCCAGCTCGTCATAGCCGCGGTAGACGCCCTTTGAGTCCCGGTAGGAGTAGGAGAGGATCATTCCCTGGTGCACCATTTTTTTAAAAGGTTCTTTGGCGGAAACATGGCCCAGGTCGTAAAGGACTTTGTGCCAGAACCGCGCGTATAAAAGATGCAGGACGGCGTGTTCCGCGCCGCCGATATACAGATCCACCGGCATCCAGGCTTTCTCGGCCGCGGGATCTATGAAAACTTTCGGGTTCTTTGGATCTATGAAGCGCAGGTAATACCAGCAGGAGCCGGCCCACTGCGGCATGGTGTTGGTCTCGCGCCGGCCCGGGCCTCCGCACCTGGGGCACTTAACGGCGACCCAGGCCTCGACACCGGCCAGCGGCGATTCTCCGGTTCCGGTCGGCAGGTACTTTTCCACTTTCGGGAGCAGGACCGGCAGCTGGTCTTCGGGAACCGGTACGACTCCGCATGTTCCGCAGTGGATCAGCGGGATCGGCTCTCCCCAGTAGCGCTGGCGGGAGAAGACCCAGTCCCTCAGTTTGAAATTGACTTTAGCTCCGCCTATATTCTTTTCTTCCAGCCAGGCCGTTATTTTTTTTACGGCTTCGGGGGTCTTGAGGCCGTTTATCAGTTCCGAATTTATCGCGACACCCTCTTCGCAGAAAGGCTTATCCATGGTTCCCAGGGAACCCCCTCCGGCTTGTGACTTGTGAGTTGTGACTTGTGACTCGCTCCGCTCCAGGGCGACGACCTGGATCACCGGGAGGTCGTATTTTTTGGCAAAATCCCAGTCCCGTTCGTCGTGGGCCGGAACGGCCATGATGGCGCCGGTGCCGTAGGTCGTCAGAACATAATCCGCTATCCACACCGGGATCCTGGCGCCGTTGAGCGGGTTCAGGGCGTAAGCGCCGGTGAAAACGCCGGTCTTATCCTTTTCCAGCTCGGTGCGTTCCATATCGGATTTGCCGGCCGCCGCGGCTATATAGGCGTCGATCGCGGCTTTCCGGTCCGGGGCGGTTATTTCCGGCACCAGGGGATGTTCCGGGGAAAGGACCATATAGGTGGCGCCGTAGATAGTATCGGGACGGGTGGTGAAGACCGTAAGCGTCTTGTCCGACCCGGCCAGCGCGAATTTTATTTCAGCGCCTTCGGAGCGGCCTATCCAGTTCTTCTGCATATGCATGGTGGACGGCGGCCAGTCCAGGCCTTCCAGATCCTCCAGCAGGCGGTCGGCGTAGGCGGTGATCTTCAGCATCCACTGCCGTATTTTTTTACGTTCGATAGGGGATTCGCAGCGCTCACAGCGGCCCTGGTAGACTTCTTCGTTAGCCAGGCCTGTTTTACATTTGGGACACCAGTTGATGGGCATGGTGGACTCGTAAGCCAGGCCCTTTTCGAAAAGCCGCAGGAAGATCCACTGTGTCCAGCGGTAATAGTCGGGGGAAGTTGTATAGAGTTCCTTGTCCCAGTCATAGCTGAAACCCAGAGAGTCTATCTGCCGCTTGAAATTTTCGCAGTTCTTTTTTGTGGTTATCTCCGGGTGCACGCCGGTGCTGATGGCGTAGTTCTCCGCCGGCAGGCCGAAAGCGTCCCAGCCCATCGGGTGCAGCACGTCGAAGCCCCGCATCCGCTTGTAGCGGCACAGGATGTCTGAAGCGGTATAACCTTCGGTATGCCCCACATGCAGCCCGTCGCCGGAAGGATAGGGAAACATATCCAGGCAGTAGAATTTTTTAGCGCCGGGCCTGGCGGGAGTCTTGAAAAGCCCCGCCTTTTGCCAGGCCGCCTGGCGTTTTTTATCCACTTCATGAAAATCAGGGATCTCAGATGTTCTCACGTTGGAGCCTCCACTGTCGCACCCCGCGCCGAATGCGCGGGGCGGATTACCGCCGGCCCTCTAGAGGAAATCGGGCCGGTGCTCCCGGAGGGGGGCGCTGCCCCCCTTCCGCGTTCGCTTCCTTCGCCAGGCTCAGTCGTTTCACTGACCCCCCCGAAGGGGTAATTCCCTTAATACGAAGGAATTGCTTCCTTATCTGTCGCACCCCGCACATTAGTATAATTTTACCAGATTACGAGGGGTGGATTATATTAGTTTTTTGAGGATGCGTACGGTTTTCTCGTTCATTGCCCTGCGCCGGGAGGGGGAGGAGTCGTCCATTCCGGCGAGATGAAGCGTTCCGTGAACCGTCAGAATGAGCAGTTCCGTTTCCAGGCTGTGGCCCAGTTTTGCCGCCTGGCGCCGCGCCTGCGGAAGACAGATATAAACGTCTCCGAAAGGCGGCGTTTCGCGCCCGCGCGGGAAAACCGGCCTGGGGTGGCTGAAAGCCAGAACGTCGGTGACGCCGGTATGCGAAAGGAAAGTTTTGTTAAGCCGCTTTATCTCCGCGTCTCCGACCAGCACCAGGTTGAGCTCTCCTCCGGCCTTTTTGGCGCCGAGGGCGGAAATAACGGCTTTTTTCAGCGGGGGCCGGAGTCTTGTCACGCGCGCGCCGGCCCGCGCCCTGAAAAATACGTTTACGGTCATTGCCACTTTGAGATGCCGCGCGGAATGACTACGATGCCGTCGGGATCTATGTAATAATGCTGGGCGTCCTGGTCCGGGTTGAAGCCTATGGCCGCTTTCGCTTCCAGGGTGTTGAACCGGTCCATAATCACTTTCTTAAGGCGCGAGCCGGCTTTTATCTCGCAGGCGTCCATGATAATGCAGTCTTCCAGCTGGCATTTTTCGTGCACGATGACGTCGCTGGAGAGAATGCAGCGCTTCAGGGAGGATTGATTGATGATGCAGCCGTCGGCCAGCAGACAGTCCGACAGATTGGACTCTATGATCTTGGTGGGGGCGGCGGTAAGCTTGGAGCCCTGGATGGGCCAGAGTTTGTTATTCAGATCCATTTTGGGCTTGGCGCCCAGCAGATCCATCTGCGCCTGCCAGAAAGCCTCCAGGGTGCCCACGTCGCGCCAGTAATTCTTCTCCTCGTAGGACTTCACGCCCGGCAGCTTCTGGGCGTCGAAATTATAGGCGAAAACGCGGTAGCGTTTGTGGATGTTGGGCAGGATCGTCTTGCCGAAATCCAGCGCCGCGTTCTCCCCGGATTCCTCGTGCAGGATCTTGACCAGGGCGTCGTGGCTGAAAATGTAGTTGCCCATAGAGGCGTAGGCCGCGTTCGGGTTGCCGGGTATGGGTTTGGGATTTTTCGGTTTCTCCTCGAAGCCGTTCACCCGGTTCCTGGCGTCCACCATCAGGGCGCCGAAGCGCGAGGCCTGCCTGAGGGGTACGGTCAGGGCGGAGACGGTAACGTCCGCCCTGTTCGCCACGTGAAAGTCTATCATCTGGCGGATATCCATGCGGTAAATATGGTCGGCGCCGAAGATGGCCACCAGATCCGGTTTGTAATCGTTGATAAGGTTCAGGTTCTGCTTGACGGCGTCGGCGGTGCCGCGGTACCACATCTCGCCCAGGCGCATCTGCGGCGGAACCACGGTGATGAAGTGCTCTTTCGTGATGCCGCCCAGGTTCCAGGTGGAGCGCAGATACTCGATAAGCGACTGCGACATATACTGCACCAGCACGTAATTGGAGTAGATGCCGGAATTGATGAAGTTGGAAAGCACGAAGTCTATGATGCGGTATTTGCCGCCGAACGGCACGGCCGGTTTGGAACGTTCCTTGGTGAGCGGGTACAGCCGTTCGCCCTTGCCCCCGGCCATGATCAGTCCGATAGTTTTCATAAAATGTCTCCTTGTAAATCAGGGTTTAGGGTTCAGGGTGGAGGGTGCAGAGACAAGAAATTCTTTACCCTGAACCCTCTACCCTACACCCTGCTGTTAACTGAGCGCATCCAGTATTTCCCTGAGATCCCGGCCTATGCACAGGAAGACCGGTTTGTCTACCACTGTGTAGTTCTTGATCCGCTGTTCCCGGAGTTCCCTGGTTGCCGAGATCAGTTCGTCCAGATGGCGCGCCTCGCGCGTGACTATCATTTCCTGCTCGTCCAGCCCGTAAGATTGAAAGAAATTCTCCTGGATCTCCCTGTATTTGGAGATCACCGCCGCCCGGTCGGAGAGCAGTTTCCTGCGCTCGTCTTCGGAAAGTTCGTACCACAGGTGCGATTTTACAACCGGGTGGAGGAGCATGAATTTGTTTCTGCCGAAAGTGTCCTTCGGGAGAAAGCCGAACTCAAGATCTTTTTTCAGCGCGGCGGTTTCGTCCGTGTGGTAGACTCCCAGGTAGGAATGGACGGGGTGGAAATAGCGTCCTACGCCCACCGAGAAAGTTTTGGCGCAGATGTCCTGGAGATATTCCAGGTTGTCTGAAACGCGCCAGAAGAGGATATCGGCGTCGGCCCTGAGCCCGGTGGTCATATAAGTCCGGAGAAAAACCTTCTCCTGGCAGGCGCCCACCATGTTCTCGAACTCCTGTTTGGCCGCTATCTTTTCATTGGAGATAAGCCGCCTGAACGCGGCGTCCAGCTTCAGGAAGAGAAAACTTGAAAAGATATTAGTCGGTTTTTTTGTTTTTTCCATCGGATTCCCCCGCGGCTTTTGCCGGTTTGGTTTCTTCGGCGTCCGCTTTCCAGCCCGAAGGATATTTTGGTTCCAGAAAATGCGCGCCCGGCCTGAGGATCTCGGTCTGGGTTTCGGTGACAAGTCCCGTTTCCACTTCCAGAATGAGGTATTTCCTGCCGGATCTGTCTAAAAGGGAGGTTCTGGGGACAAGCAGGGTATTCTCGCTTCTGCCCACGAGCAGGTAGCCGTCGAACTGCCCGCCGATCCTGAGGCCGCTCTGGAGAGCCGAAACTTCAAGCCACAGGCGGTTGAAATAAGGGCTGCCTTTCAGGGGCATGAAATTTACCAGCCTGGTTTTCAGTTTGATCTCGCTGTCCTTGGCGTACGCCAGTTCGGCGGTCATGCCCGGGGCCAGGCCTGAGTAAAGCTTTTCCGTGTTCCTGCCGAGGATGACCACTTTTTTCGCCACCGTGAACAGCCGGTCGCCTTTGGAGATCCTGGTTCTGGGTTCCGCGTAGATGTTTGTCACTATCCCCTGGAATTCCGGCTTTATCGGATAATAGTCGTAGACGTCCTGCCAGCGTTCTTCGGTCTGTTTTTTGTTCGCCTCGCCGGAGGAGTCGAGCAGAGCCGCCATATCGGTGGAGATCATGCGGGCCAGCGTCCTGTCCGCGCCTACCAGGTCGAAAAGTTCGACCATCACGTCTTCGACGCGGCCGTCGAAAGGCGCGTAGACGTCGTAGGTATCCTGGGCCGTGGCAAGCCCTGTAACCCTGGTGACGACTTCGAGATCGTCCTTTTTTATCGTTCGCTCAATTTCGCCCACGGTCACGGGCGGGGGAAGATCCGCCGCCGGCGCCGGACGCACGGGAAAGAGCAGCGCGGCAAAGGCGCAGGCCAAAAGCCCGGGCCGCAGTCCGGGAACGGCTTTTGCGGCTGGCTCCATAAATCCGGCGCGGGAATCTTTCATTTTTTATTGGTCTTTAAAAAAGCTTCCCAGGTCCAGGGCATCCGGGCCTTGAATATCTCGGCTATGGCGCCGGCGTACTCCCTGATCTCAGACTGGGCGTGGGAATCCATCCTGAGAGACAGAAAATTCATAAGGCTGCGCGCGTTCACGGTCCAGTGGAACTGGGTGTACTGGGCCACGGGCAAAACCATGCGCGCCATCTCACGCGCCACGCCGCTTTCCAGCAGCCGGCGATAGGCCGCGTAGGAGGCGTCCAGTGATTTAACGTAGATCTCCAGAAGCTGTTTGTTGTCCAGCGCCCCCGATTTCACCGAGCCCTGCCGGTTTATCTTATCCTGGACGCGGAATTCGGCCGGTACATAAAATTCTTCCTGGACTTCGGTATATCTGGCGCTCACCTCATTGTAAGAAGCTACCCGGTGCCGCATCCATTGCCGGGCCACGAAAATCGGCAGTTTGACGTGGAACTGGAAAACGCTGTGTTCGAAAGGAGAGTGGTGGCCGTGGGCCAGGAGGTATTCCACCAGTTTTTTGTCTTTCTCTTCGCCTTTCGACCCGGAACCGAAAGAAACCCTGGCGGATTCGACGGCCCGCTGGTCTCCGCCCATGAAATCCACGAGCCGGACAAACCCTTTATCAAGAACGTTATGGACGCCGCTGGTCTGGTTTTCCGCAGTACCGGTCATTAAAAAATTATATACTTTTAAAGTCTTTGAAGTCTATTGACTTGACGGATTTGATGATATGACCAAAAAGCGCGGCGAGGCGGCCAGGCTGGGAAAAAGCGGCCGTTTTGAAGATCTGGTTAAGCTCATGGAGATCCTGCTGGGGAAAAACGGCTGCCCCTGGGACCGCGGGCAGACCCATAAAACGCTTTTAAGATACCTGAAAGAAGAGGCCGGGGAAGTGGCGGCGGCCGTGAAAAAGAACGACTGGGAAAACCTCAAAGAGGAACTCGGAGACGTACTTTTGCAGGTGGTTTTCCATAGCGCCCTGGCCCGGAAGGCCGGCCGTTTTTCCATCGCCGACGTTATCGGCGGCATAAACGCCAAACTCGTCAGGCGCCATCCGCACGTTTTCGGCGGCAAGAAGCTGGCGACCCCGGCACAGGTTCTGGTAGAGTGGAAAAAGATAAAGAAACATGAACGAAACAGCGGCGCTTGAGCGCTTGACGACACTGGGTTTCGCGGACTACGCCTGGGTGGCCCTGGCGGTTGTGGTTCTGCTGGCGATCTCTTATGTAAAGGGCCGGGACGAAACCGATACCCAGGATTATTTTATCGCCCGGCGCAAGATCCCCGTCTGGGCGGCCACGCTGTCATTCGTGGCCACGGAGATCAGCGCCATGACCATTGTGGGCGTGCCGGCCGCCGGTTTCAGGGAAAACTGGCAATATCTGCAGTTCTTCATCGGTTCGGCTTCGGCCAGGATCATCATCGCCTATCTATTTATCCCGGCTTTCTACAAATATAACTGCACCACGATCTATGAATTTCTCAAACACCGGTTCGGGGCCAACACCCAGTACGCCGGCTCGTTTTTCTTTTTCGTCACCAGGCTTTTCGCCTCCGGTCTCAGGCTCTACGCGGCTTCCCTGGCGGTGTCGGTGATCATGGGGTGGCCGCTGCCGGCCACGCTGGCTTTTTTCACATTTATAAGCGTCGCTTTTATCGGCTTCGGCGGCATAAAGGCCGTGGTCTGGACGGGCGCTTTTGAGGCCGCTACCTTTTTCCTGGCCGGGTTCGTGGCACTGGCCTATCTTTACCTCCACATAAACGGCGGTCTGGGCGCGATAACTGAGATCGCCGGCAAGGCCGGAAAGCTTTCGCTGTTTAACCTGGGGTGGGGGCTGAAAGATCCCAATGTGTTGTGGATAGCCGTTCTTAACGGAGTTTTCGGTTCCATGGCCGCATTCGGCACCGACCAGGAACTTATGCAACGTCTGCTGACGCTGGAGACCAGGGAGGCCAGTCAAAAAACTATAATCCTCACCATTTTCGCGACTATTCCGCTCCTGATGCTGTATCTGTCGGTCGGGACCCTGCTGTTCGTGTTCTACAGCCAGAACCCGGCCCTGCCGCTGCCGGACAACTCCGACAAGATCCTCTCTCATTTCACCGCGCATGTCCTGCCGGCAGGGCTTAAGGGTATTGTTCTGATGGCTGTCATCATGGCGAGCATAGATTCGCCGCTGAGTTCTCTTTCTTCTTCTTTCGTCACCGATATTTACCGCCCCCTCCTGAAAAAAAACGGGACGGAGAAGCATTATCTGCTGGTTTCCCGCCTGAGCGTGGCGGCTTTCGGCATAGTACTGGCTTTTATCGCCTACAGCTGCCGCAGCGCGGAAGGGATGCTGTGGCTGGCTTACAAGGTAAACGGCGTGACCGCGGGCAGCCTGCTCGGCGTGTTCCTGCTGGGGCTGCTCACCAGCCGGAGAGCCAATAACGGCAACGTGGCGGCTATGTTCGTCAGCGCGGCGGCGGCGGGCGCGGCCCTTTATCTTTCCGAGACGGGGCGTCTCGCCCTGGGCTGGAGCTGGATGATAGTGATAGGCACTTTGCTGACTTTCGCCCTTGGCTGGCTGCTGGGCCCCGTTTTCGACAAAAAACCCCGCGACAATAATGCCGCGGGGTTATAAAGTCCGGCTCGGCTATCGTTGCCGGGTTACTAACCTGAAAGTTGCAGTTGCAACTTTCCGCCCGCATAGCGGGCGCCCTCCGGGAGGCATACACCTCGTCGGGCCAGGCGCGCATAGCGCTGGGCCCGCCGCCCGCTTCGCGGGGAATCCTGCAGAATAATTCTGTCCGCCTGATTTTCCTATGGAAACCGCTTCCAACTGCAGGATTCAGGCTAACTACTGGTTACTGTTTTTCAGTTGTGTTTCAGGATCTGTTCTTTTCTTTTTTTGATCTCTTCTTCCAGCGTTTCCAGTTTTTCCTTGGCTTTTTCCGTGGTGTCTTCCACCCAGTCGTGGATCTTTTCGCGCGTGTCCTTGCCTTTTGCCGGGGCGAAAAGGATGCCGAGCGCCGCGCCGATTATCCCGCCGAGCACGAAAGCCGATAAGATCTCACCGCTTTTGTTTTCCGACATGATGCCTCCTGAATTCCGAGTAAAGCGCAAACGTTATAACTTACGCCGCTAACTCCTATTCTGGTACATTGCCGCGTCCGTTGTCAATCCACTAGGAGCGCGTGTCAACTCATCTAAGAATGTTACCCAAGCCATAGTCGTCATGCCCCTTTCTCTTTTTGCTTCTTTTTCTCTTTGTGGATGACTGTTGATAATGTTGAGCACTGCCGTGCTGGGTTCACGGGGCCTGTCAGGGGCCCGGAACGCGGAACCGGCGTCGGCCACACCGTGGCCGCGCCTCCGTTCCTCGGCCTCCGCGCTTCGTATGCTCGGCCTCCGGACGGTTCCGCTTATCCGGCTCCCCTGCCACCCGTTCCATTGATAATTCATAATGTCCCCAACATCCTTTCCTTGCGATGCCCGCTGCGCATTTTAGCTACATCCTGACTTACCCGCGGAACACAGTACGGCGGATAATCCCCGATTTCAAGTGTCCAGTTCGGCTTTATCCGCGCTGCTGGAACTTCACGGCTCGGCCTGACCCGTGTGGACAGTTTCCATATTCGGATTAATTTGGCCTCAACAATCTCGGACAACTCAAACGGGTTCATGGTCTTGCGCTGCTCGTATAGGGCTGCAATTTTCTCCCGGTCGCCCAGCCCCGAATCCCTTAGCCTGTCCAAAGGCGTTTGCGCCTCTCCATAAACACGCTTGATACGGGACCCTATGCGTATTTTATTAGCCAGCTTTACCGACGGCAGGAAGATGTTAGTTAATAGGCGCCACTCATTGCGATAAAGGTCGTTCATCGCCGCCACCGCTTCTTCCGTGTCATAGCGGTCCCAGCCGATAAGCTGCCGCACGTGTGTACTGTTTTTCTGCTCGATGTGCGCCTGGTCGTCTTTTTTGTTGGGGCGGCTGCGGAACCGCTGGATGTCATTGGTCTCGCAATACCGTTTCATGGGATGATTTATAAATTCGTCCCCGTTATCGGTATCCACGCCTTTCTGCTTGAATGGCATAGCTTGCCGCATTATTTCAGCGCCGAGTACAATATTTACGGCGCTTTTCCCCAAGATGGCCAGCGATTCCACCCAACCAGAAAACAGGTCTACCTGGTTGAAGCTATAGGCGAAAGTGCCGAAGGCGTTGGGGCCGGAATGACTGACTGTATCCGATTCCAGCCACCCCGGTTCTGGCACGTTCCAGGATTCTGTCTGGATAGGTATTGCCTGCCTTAGCCAGCGGCCCGGTCGTGTCTTGCCATACACCTTGCGCTTGAGGCGGGTTTTATACGGTCCCAGCCGTCTGTCCATGGTGGCGGCGCTCATGTTAAGCAAAAGCCGCTCCTCCTCGGAACTTAGAGGCCATTTCTGCTTTATATGCGGTAACCACAGCGGCAGTGCTGCCTTCAGCCGTACTGACCATGGCCGTTGCGCTGCGATCCAGACCTCCTCCAGTATCCGTATAAGCCGGTTGGGGTATATGGGGTCACGGAGGCGGCAGATCACTTCCGCAGGTGGCTTGCGGATCACCCGGATGGCATGTTTTCTGTGGCAGGCGAGTGTCTGGCTGACCTGCTCAAGTATTCGGCTCTTTTCTTTCTTCCCGTTCGCGTTTTTATAGATAGTGCGCATTTGTATCACGTATTCCCTCTTGGCGGAAAGGGTCATCTGGATGCCTCCCGGACGGTA
Organism: Elusimicrobia bacterium GWA2_56_46; assembly: GCA_001799575.1. Classification (GTDB taxonomy): domain Bacteria; phylum Elusimicrobiota; class Elusimicrobia; order Elusimicrobiales; family UBA9959; genus YA12-FULL-51-18. The sequence continues at coordinate 20,921 of MGTT01000020.1, read as the reverse complement.
AAACCGTTCGGTAACATTTTAGATGAGTTGATAACCCACCGGTGGGTAACATTTTACGTGAGTTGAAGCGGAGCGTTAACAGTTTTCCAAAAAAATGCTAATATTGATATTGCAGTCATACCACAGATGCCGCGGTAGCTCAGTGGTAGAGCACTGGTCTGAAAAACCAGGTGTCGTTGGTTCGATCCCAACTCGCGGCACGTTTTTTGACGGAGAGATATGTCCATGGTTAGTAAAATCCTCATCGCCGACGACGACCATGAGATGCTTAAGATCCTCACGGGGCTGCTGGAGCAGGCCGGCTATAAAGTTATAGAAGCGGAGAACGGCCTTGAGGCCGTAGAGCTCGCGAAAAAAGAGCTCCCGTCCCTCATTATGCTGGATATTCATATGCCGGTGATGGACGGGCTCACGGCCTGCAGGAAATTGAAAGCCGACCCTGTCACCAAGGCCATACCGGTCGTCATGCTGACCATAGAGGGGAGTATTACCGAGATAGAGCACGCTATAATTTACGGCGCCAAGACCTACATAACCAAGCCTTCCACGAAAGAAGAGATCCTCAAGGTAGTGAAAAGCATCCTGTACTAAAAGATATGCCATAAGCCGTAGGCTTTTAAGGAATTCTTTAAAAAGCCTATGGCGTATGGATTATGGCGTGTTATGACATCTTGACAAGCGCGAAGTGCAGGTACTCCGTCTCCGGCATATTTAGGAGTATGGGGTGGTCCTTGGCCTGGGTGCGCAGTTCCATGAGCACCGCCGCGCGGCCGGCCTTGGCGGCGGCTTCGCTCAGGATGTCCATGAATATTTCCCGGGAGATGTGGTGCGAGCAGGAGGAGAAAGCCAGCAGGCCTCCCGGGGGCAGGCCCGCCATAGCGGCGGCGTTAAGGCGCACCAGCAGTTTCGCCGCCTGTACCAGGTTTTTCTTTCCCCGGACGAAGTTGGGCGGATCCAGCAGTATGAAATCGGGGGTCTCCGGCATTTCGCCGCTTTGAAGCCCGCTCAGCACCCGCTCGGCGTCCTCTCTTCTGAAGATAACCTTGTCCTGAAGCCCGTTAAGCGCGGCGTTTTTTTCCGCGGCCTGCGCCGCGGCGGCGGAAGAATCCACGCCCCAGACCATCTCGGCGCCCGCGTCCGCGGCCGTGAGGGCGAAAGCGCCCAGGTAAGTGTAAAGGTCAAGGACTTTCCGCCCTTTGAAGTAGGGTTTCAGGAAAGCCCTGTTCTCGCTCTGGTCGAAATACCAGCCGGTCTTCTGTCCGGAGGTGAGGGGAACGTTGTATTTAAGTCCGTTCTCGTTTATCAGGATGGATGCCGGAACGTCGCCGTAGGCGGTTTCCGTGTAGAGTTTCAGGCCTTCGAGCTTGCGGAACTCGTGCGTGTTGCGGTAGTAGATGCCGCGGGGCTTATAGAGCGCGCGCAGATGTTTGGTTATCTCATCTTTAAGGAGTTCCGCGCCGGCGGAAATTATCTCCGCCACCAGGATGTCCGCGTATTTATCCACCACCAGTCCCGGCAGGCCGTCCGATTCGCCGAAGAACATTCGGCCGCTTTCCGTTATGCCCAGCGACTTTCGGTACTCCATGGCCCGGCGAAGCCTGGCCGGCACAAAATCTTCCTCCAGCTCCAGCGTTCCGGTTTTAAGGAGCCGTACCGCGATGAGGCTGTGGGGATTGAAAAAACCGACCCCGGCCGGAGCGCCGGAACTGAGCAGCACGCCGCAGAGCTCTCCGGCTGGTATGGTCTTGTCGATTTTTTCTAGTTCGTTGGAAAAGATCCACGGATGCCCCTGGCGGAGCCGTCTTTCGCCGGAGAATTTCAGTTTTAACGTTTTAAGGGCGGATTTTTGCATAGTGAGGGATCCTTTTTACTCCAGCGAGGTTATCGCTTCCACTTCGCTGCCTTCTTTTACCCCGAAAGCTCCGGCGAAATTCCCGTTCCTGATGGAAAACTCCAGAAAACCGAAAGAGCCGATCAGGGCAAGCGGCTCTCCCTCTGGCACGGAAGCGTAGGTGAGTTTGAGGCCTTTAAGTATTCTGTCCGAGACCGTGAAAATGGATTTAGCGCTCAGGTACTGCTGCGTGATATTGGTTATGGCGTTGCCGAAATGGTCCACGGCTATGACGGTCCCGGTGATCCGGTTCCCGGCCTTTTCCGGGCGGGGATAGGGGAATTTTCTGTAATCCCGCAATAAAGGCCCGATCTTTTTCTCAGGCAGGCCCCCGGCGATGGCTGCCGCCACGGGCGCCATGATGTCGCGGCCGTGAAAGGTGGAACTGATGCGCGGCAGGAAAAGGTCGGAGTTGTTTATGAAACGAACCTCTGTGATCTTTTCGCGTTCTTCCACCCAGCTCAGGATGCCGTTATCCGGGGCTATGAACTGGTGTTTTTTTGTTTTGGCCCAAAGTATGCCCCGCCCGGTGCCGACCAAAGGATCCACCACCGTCAGGAAAAGGGTGTTTTTCGGCATATACGGCATAGCCGCCATCAGATAGAAAGCGGCCGTCTGGATGTCCTGGGGCGGGATCTGATGAGTGATATCTATGATCGTCAGTTTCGGCGCCCTGGACAGCAGCACCCCTTTCATCGACGCCACGAAAGGGTCGTTGGTGCCGAAATCGGAAAGCAAGGCGATGAATCGTGTCTTCATAATGCTGTCGCAGGTCACGGGAACAGCAAGGGTCAGCCTTGCCGCTCCTACTCCTGGTGTACGTGGTGAACCGTGGAGCCGGGCATGGTAAGAGGCATCTTCTGCCGGCAGAGCGGGCAGTTATCCGGAGTAAAAAGCTGCAGGGGATAAGAGATCAGTCCTCTGACCGGCACGTTGAGGGTCAGGTCGGCCGTCGAGCGGTCGACTATCGCCACGACGCCTATGACCTTGGCGCCGTATCCCCGGGCCAGGTTTATGGCCTCCGAGCAGAGGCGGCCGGTATTCAGCACGTCGTCCACGATCAGCGCGCGCTCGCCCTCGGCTATCTTAAAATCCCTTTTAAGGACCATTACGCCGTTTATGCGTTCGGTGAAAATGGACCGGGCTTTTTTGACGCGGGCGACTTCCTGGCCGATGACCACCGCCCCCATGGAGGGGGAGATCACCACGTTTATCTCCTGGGAAAATTTGGAGGCCATTTCCTTGGCCACTTTCTGCGCCAGGTTGGGATACTGCATCAGCAGCGAGGTCTGGATGTAGGTCTGGGTGTGAAAGCCGGACGGGAGCTGGAAATGCCCGTTCAAAATAGCGCCATGCTCCTGGAGAAGCCCCACAACGTCGAATTTTCCTAGTTTAGACATTACTTTGTACCTCCCGCCGCAAATTTATCTATTTTAGCCGAATCTATCCCGACGCCTTTCTTTATCGCTTCGCTTATTATTCCGCCCGCTTCCCTGGAACTCATCATGGTGATGGACGGCTTGCTCATCCTGCCTTCTATCGTGAAAGCGAGGGCCGGTTTCCCGCTGGCGTCGGTAAGGGTCTCCGGCAGACTGCCCATGGAATAATACTTATCCGATATTGTATAAACTTTTAACTTAATATTCTCGTTCGTCAGGTCCAGAGTCCCGGTGGTGTATATGGAAAATTCCCTGCCGGCCATGTAGAAGTTGCGGATATTTATCTTCCCGGAGCCCAGCGTGTAGTCCCCGCCTATGGAATTGAAGTTGACGTCGTCCAGCTTATAGCCGAACTTGAGCGCTCCCATGCGGTTGAGCCGGTACATGGTCAGGACGGGGAGCGAGAAGATGTAATAGATCCGGTCCTGCTCCGAGGTCTTCTGCACGTCGTAGAAAGTCCCGCCGCCGGACTTGATGGAAACGTCGCCTTTGAGCTTTTCCACCTGGCCCGCTATGTTCCTGAGGTTGGCGGTCAGGTAGAAGTTCCGCGCGTTGAAATATTCATGCCTGAGAAAATCGGCTTTATACAGCAGGCGGAAAGCCGCGAAGCCGGTGGGGACGGAATTCTTGACCGTTTTAAGCCAGGCCAGTTTAGACTCATAGCGCCGGCGGCGTTTGTCCGGGGTTTTCACTTTCTTCAGTTCCAGCAGGAAGTCGCGTCCCTCCTTGATGTCCAGGCGCCTGGAATAACCGGTGAAATCCGCCGTCTTCTTATCGGTAAGGGGGTTGAGGATGACAAGGCGCCCTTTCATCGGATCCCCGCCCCAGCGGGCCGAGTATTCGCCGGTGAATTTGTCCCGGGAGAGCTGCGTTCTGACGGTCAGGCCGGTGAGTTTGTATCCGGATATCAGCAGCTTGCCGTCCTGGACATTGAGGTAGTTGTTCTTAAAACTTTCGGAAAAAAGCGCGGAAAGATTTAGGTCGTTGAAGCGCAGATTTTTATACAGGAAGCCGGCCTTGTCGGAGGTCAGGATGACCTTGGACAGGGCGAATCTGCCGGATTTATTGGTGACCCTTACTTTGACCTGGGCTATGCCGGAGGCCTCGGCCAGAGGGAGATCAGGAACCAGGTCGTTGAGTTCCGCCAGATTGAAAGGCGGGGTGAAAAAAGAAAAATCGTAAATGGCGGCGGCGCCGGCGAATTTTATGGAACCCTCGGCCCTCAGATCCGGCGGGCCCGATTTTACCGAAAGGTTAAGGGTCTTATCCTCCTCCATGCGGGCCTTCAGCGTCCACCGGGAGGACGGCATAGAGAAGTCGTAAGGGCTTTTGAAAACCGGCGCCAGATCATCGGCGGTAAAACTTTCGGCGCGCGCCTCAAGCCGGATTTCCGGGCGCCTGAAGTTCCTGATCCCGCCCTCGGCTTTGAAAGACTTGTTCAGGGCTGAAAAAGTAAGCGAGAGATCCTTTACTTCCGCCAGCTCCAGATTGAAACCGCTGAAGTTCACGGAACCTTCGGCGTAAATCCGGCCCTCCAGATCCCGCCCCAGGGCTTTGCGCCTGAAAAATACCGAAAGATAGAACGGCGTGTCGCTGTCCGGTTTGAAATCTTTGATGTTGAGATTGACGTTCTCAAAAGAGTAGGCGGCCTGTTCCCCGGGATAAGTGAGGGTGATCACTCCGTCCCGGATCTCGGCCGCGTCTATCTTGTTAAGACGGTTCTTTCTTCCGGAAGGCTGCTTATAAGCCTCAAGGATGTCGGAAAAATTCCAGCTGCCGGAAGAGCGTTTTATCAGCTCTATTTTAGGCGAGACCATGACCACGCTGTCCAGGACAATGCTGCGTTTTAAAAGGGGGGCCAGCCGGTAAGTCGCGAAGATATAATCGGCGGTCACGAAATTCACGGCTTCCGGCCCCGGCTCCGTCACCTTGAGCCCTTTGATCTTTATGTCCCCGGTCAGGGACAGCCTGGCGGACTCTATCTGAACCGGTCTTTTGAAAAAAACCTGGAGCTGATCCGTCACGATGGATTCCAGATCCCGCTGGCTGAACATGGTCTTCACGATGATGAGGCCCGTCGCCAGGAAAAGAAGGGCGAAGAGCAGCGGGAGGAAGATTATTCTCAGGATCACCGCCTTGAATATTTTTTTTGTTTTGGCCGTTCTCATGGGTCGCACCCCGATCTAATGGGCCGGACTTCCTAAGTATATTCTAGCAGTATTTAGGAGGTATAAGAACGCCGTGAAGAGCCTGTCGGCTATGGCTCCCGTGCCGGTCCACACGCTTGAAACGTAGCTTCGGAGCGAGATAAGATCCGGAAAGATGAGTTTCAGCGCCAGCGCCAGGCACAGGCTGTTGAGCAGCAGCACCATGGAAACGGAGAACAGCACGCCCCCTGCTTTTTTCAGATCGCTCTGCACGGGGCCCGTGAGGATGTCTCCGGTATGCAGCAGATGGAACGCCAGGAAAAATCCGGCGGCGCCGGTGAACAGGGGCCTGTAGGGGGTCATGTCCATGAAAAAAGAGGCCGATCCGTAGGCCAGTCCGGCCGCCAGGGCGTAAAAAGGCATGAAGTAGGGCGCCAGCGAGATGAATGCGTTGGTGGCGTTCATGGCCACGTAGCCTCCGTTCTTCCCGATATTTATCTTCCGTACTTTGATCCCGCTGAGAAAGGCGGCCAGGGCATGGCTCAATTCGTGGGCAAAGACATATAAAAAACGGTTTCCGGGGAGGTAAAAATGCAGGGGGCAGTAAAGCGCCGCTCCGAGCAGGAACGGGAGGGCGGCCCTGAGGTTCGCAAGCGCGGAAAAAACCAGGGCCGCGGTAGTGAAAACCGCGGCTGCCGTAAGCGGAGAGATTACCAGGGCCGTCAGGATTTTCATTGACGCACGTGATTAGCGGTCGGCTCCGGCCTTGCAACTCCAAGCATATTGTCGTCGAACCTGGTTCCTTCCAAGGCAAGCTCGGCCCGCCACAACGCCAGTGCCGCAGGCGTCTTTTGGCGGGCCAGCCCGGCCCAGTGTGTTACGGGGGGAGAAAAATCCGTTCCGGCCGTCCTGTACCAGATATAGGCGTATTTGGCCGAGCTTTCGCCTATTTTGAAATTTTTTTCGGCCAGGAGAAGGTTTTTTTTGTCTTCAAAGCCGTCTCCACGCCCGCCCTCTTCCATTCTTCCATTTTTCAGGGCCGTGAGCCCGGCGGAAAAAGTGTTCTCAAAAAAATCCTTTTTCAGGGCCGGTTCTTTGGCCCAGGCCATGTACTTTTCGCCCTCCAGGTAAGCGCTCCTGGCCCGGAGAGTCAGATCCAGATATGCGGCGGAAAAGAAAAAAATTACAGCGCCGGTGAAAAAAAGAAAGTGCGTGAATTTTGCGGACATTTGATCGGTATCATTGTCCTGATTTCTTAACCGGCGGCTGGGTTTTAAGGAGTTTATGCAGCAGGGCGGACAGGATCTGCGGCTTTACGGGCTTCTCTATAAAATCCCGGACATTGGGCTCCTGTTTTATCATGTCGGAGGTGGAGCGGTCGGTATAGCGTCCCGTGATGATGACTATCGGGATACTCACGGTTTCGTCGCTCTGGAGCTCGCGCAGGATCTCAAAGCCGCCGAATTTAGGCAGCATGAGATCCAGGAGGATGATGTCGGGAGAGAGCTGCCGCGCTTTCTGGAGGGCTTCCTCGCCGTCCACCGCTTTCTCCGCCCTGAAGCCTTCTTTTTTGACCACGAACTCTATAAGTTCCCTGACCGATTCATCGTCGTCAACTATGAGCACGAGTTTGTCGGCGGGATTGGCAAAACCGGAATTTTCCATTCATCGTCCCCCTGCTGATATTAAACGGCGCCGGCCTGGCGCCCCTGTGCGTCCTACAGGTTTGTGGTCACCAGCGTTTCGGTGGTCTGTACGCCGTGTATGCCGCGGACCTCGCGCACGACAAGGCCGCTCAACTTGTCTATAGTGTCGGATTCAGCCACCAGGATAGCATCCCAGCCGCCGAAAGTCATGTATACGTCTTTCACGCCCCTGACGCTTTTTATCTGCTGGATGGCTTTCTGCTCAAGCCCCGCCACCAGCTTGCATAGTACGAATGCTATCATAAGATTATCTCCTTCAACGACTCGCTTAGCGGTCAGTGGACAGTGGTGAGTGGTCAGCAACGATATGGCAAGCTCTCTGCTTCCCCTCTGACCACTGGCCACTGTCGTTATATCCTCTCGTTCCATTCTTTCGCGCCGTATTTGGAGAGCGCGAGAGCTTTTACCTTTGCCGTTTCCCGTTCCGAAAAGACGGTGTTGTTCCAGGAGAGGCCGAATTCAGTTCCCAGGGCGCCGGCGATGATGTTCCTGTGAAAATCGGCGTTGCTCCTCGCGTCCGGGGCCTGGAAAGAAGCCTGGTAAAGCATATAGTCCCCGAATTTGCGCAGCGCCCCGCCAAGCACCTTTTTTCCATTATACAAAATATCCAGATTTACCGGCCTGGAGAAACAATTCATTACCGGGTTCTCCGTTTTATAGTCCGCGGTTTTTTCGTTCAGCAGTTCAAAACCGATTCCGGCCCGCGCGTAGCCCCCGGTGATGGCGCGGTGCAGCCGGTCGTAGGTGCCGGCCGGTTCAAAATAGACCCCCGGCTGGTGGAAAATAAAGGAGAAAGTCAGGTCGGTCTCATGCAAGACTATCCCGCCGCCGGTCGGCCGGCGCACCAGCGGCAGGGCGGCTTTTTCCGGCCCGATCCCGGCGCGGACCGAGGCTATGCGCTGGGAGTAACCGAAAGTCACGCCGGGCCCGCTCCAGTTGTAAAAGCGGAGAGTGTGAGGGGAAGGAAGAGTGTCGCAGAGGACTTCGTCAGCCGCCATCTGCTCATAGGCGTCGAAAGGCGGAGACTCAATAATTGAGGCTACCATCTGAGGTTCGGCTGCCTTGCCGCCTGGACTTCGTCCAGGCGCTTTACCGGCATGGTATGCGGCGCGTCTTTCAACAGTTGCGGGTCGGCGGCGCCCTCCCGCTTTATCTCCAGCATGGCGGTAATAAAAGCATCCATGGTTTCTTTGGACTCCGTTTCCGTGGGTTCTATCATTATGGCTTCATGCACGATAAGCGGGAAATAGATCGTGGGCGCGTGAAAGCCGTAGTCCAGCAGCCGCTTGGCGATATCCAGCGTTTTTAAACCTTTGGCCGTCAGTTCCGACGGCGGGGTCAGGACGCATTCGTGCATGCAGTGATCTTTGGAATAAGAGGGGTAAACCTCCTGCAGCCGGCTTTTCATGTAATTGGCGTTGAGGATGGCGTTCTCGGCTATCCCGCCCAGCTCTTTTTTGGAGTGCATGAGCAGATAGGCGTAAGCGCGCGCCAGCACCCCCACGTTGCCGAAGAAAGCCTTCACTTTGCCGATGGAATCAGGGCAGCTGAAATCGGTCTTATAGGTTCCGCTTTCTTTTTTTATGCGGGGCACCGGCAGGAATTCTTCCAGGTGCTTTTTGACGCCTATGCCTCCGGCGCCCGGCCCTCCTCCTCCGTGAGGGGTGGAAAAAGTCTTATGGGCGTTGATGTGCATGATGTCCACGCCTAGCTCCCCGGGCTTTACGAGGCCGATAAGGGCGTTGAAATTGGCGCCGTCCATGTAGATCAGCGCGCCCGCTTTATGCGCCATTTCCACTATCTCTTCGATACGGGACTCGAACAGGCCGAGGGTGTTGGGCACGGTCAGCATCAGGACCGCAGTTTTATTTCCCAGGTGCGCCTTGAGGTCGTCAGGATTCACGCGTCCGTCGGGACCGGATTTGATATTGATAGCGTTGAAGCCCAGCATGGCGGCCGTGGCGGGGTTGGTGCCGTGGGCCGAATCCGGGCAGATAATTTCCGTCCGTTCGTCCTGGCCCTTTTTTGCGAAATAGGCTTTAGCTATCAGCAGGCCGGTGAATTCGCTGTGCGCCCCGGCGGCGGGCTGGAGCGTGAAAGCGTCCATGCCCGTCAGCGCGCAAAGGCGTTTTTCCAGGTCGTAAAGCATTTCGAGAGTGCCCTGAGCGGCGTTATCGTGGGCCAGCGGGTGGAGGCCGGCAAATCCGTCCAGAGCGGCCGCTTCCTCGTTGACCCTGGGGTTGTATTTCATGGTGCAGGAGCCCAGCGGATAAAAGTGGGTGTCCACGGAAAAATTTATTTTGGAAAGTTTCGTGTAATGACGTACCACGTCGAACTCCGAGAGCTCGGGGAGTTTCGGGGCGGTTTTCCTGGCCAGTCCGGCGGGGACGTTCTCTTTGGCTTTAAGCGTGTTTTTAAATCGGATGCCGCGCCGTCCGGGATCCGATTTTTCCATGCTTAAGCGGTTGTCCGATCGGGAGATGTCGTTCATATGTTTTCCCTCAGCGCTTTTTCAAGCCGGAGTATGTCTTCTTCGGTCTTGGTCTCGGTGGCGCAGACGAGCAGCGCTCCCTGGCCGAGGGCCGGATAAAGGTCTTTGAGCGGCAGACCGATGTCTATATGGTCTTTAGCCAGGATCCTTTCCCTCAGCCGCGCGGCGTCGCCGACCTCCAGTACGAACTCGTTGAAAAAAGGCGCCTTGAACTTCAGCGCCGCGCCTTTAACCGCGGAAAGTTTCCCGGCCGCAAAAGCCGCGGCCCGCGCGTTGGCGAGCGCCAGCTCTTTCAGGCCCTCCGGGCCCAGCAGGGCCAGATAGATAGTCGCGCTTAAAGCGCAGAGGGCCTCGTTGGAGCAGATATTGGAGGCCGCCTTGTCGCGCCGGATATGCTGCTCGCGCGCCTGGAGAGTAAGCACGAAGCCGCGCTTGCCGTCCTTATCCCTGGTCATGCCCGCTATCCTGCCCGGCATCTGCCGGACATATTCTTTTTTACAGGAGAAGATCCCCAGGTAGGGGCCGCCGTAGCTTAAGGGGAGGCCGAGGCTCTGGCCTTCTCCCACGGCGAAGTCCGCGCTGTATTCACCGGGAGGTGCGAACAGGCCCAGGCTGGCGGGGTCGGCCGCCGTCACCACCAGGGCGCCGGCTTTGTGCGCCATTTCAGAGATCCCGGGCGCGTCCTCCGGCAGTCCGAAGAAATTAGGCGTCTGGAAAGCCACGCAGGCCGTGTCCCCGCTCAGGAGGGCGGAAAGCTTTTCCGGATCCACCAGGCCGTCCTTGTGCGGCACGGTGACGAACTGGTATTCGGCGGAGTCGGCAAAATAGGTTTTTAATGTCTGTAAATATTGCGGGTTGAGAGTTTCCTGGCAGAGTATTTTCTTTTTTCCCGTTATGCGCACGGCGGCGCGCACGGCCTCTCCGAAGGCGCTGGCTCCGTCGTACATGGAGGCGTTGGCGCAGTCCATGGCGTAAAGGGCGCATACAGAACTCTGGTACTCATAGATCGTCTGCAGAATTCCCTGGCTGGCTTCGGCCTGGTAAGGGGTGTAGGCGGTGAGATATTCGCCCCTGGAGATCAGGGCCTTTACCGCCGCCGGGATATACCGTTCGTATGCTCCGGCCCCCAGGAAACTTAAGGGGGCCGTATTCCGGGCGGCCAGGGCCTTCATGCGCCGTGCGGTCTGCTGTTCGTCGAGAGAGGTTTCGGGCAGGTCGAAAGCGGGGTAAAGATATTTTCCTGGCACCTGTTTCAGCAGATCCCTGATGGAGGAAACGCCGATCGCTTTAAGCATTTCCTCCCGGTCTTTTTCGGTGTTGGCGCTGAACATATGGGGAATTCCTTGAGCAGGGTATAGGGTTCAGGGTAGAGGGGAGAGGGTGCAGAAACAAGGAACTCCTTATCCTAAACCCTGAACCCTCTACCCTCGACCCTGCCTTAATGCGCGTTCTGTTTCACGAACTCCTGGTATGCGTTCCAGTCCATGAGGTCTTTGATCTGGGCGGCATCGGAGAGTTTGATCTTGAAGAGCCAGGCTTTGTCCATGGGGGACTGGTTGATCAGGGCCGGGTCCTTCGTCACTTCGTCGTTCAGGGCCGAGATCTGGCCGGAAACGGGGGCGTAGATGTCAAAAGCGGATTTTACCGATTCCACCACGGCGCAGGGTTTTTCTTTCTCAACGTTCCTGGCCGGTTTTGGCAGCTCTACGAACACTATATCGCCCATCTCGTGCTGGGCGTGTTCGGAGAGGCCCACCGTCGCCTCCTCTCCCTGTACGGATATCCATTCATGCGTCTTTGTGTACTTAACTTCTTCTTGTTTCGGCATATTATTATCTCCTTTATTTAAAAGCCGTGCCTTTATGGAACGGCACTTTGCTTACCTGCGCGGGGACGCGCTTGCCGTGGATCTCAACTTCCAGGGCCTCCCCGGGTTTTAAATTCGGATTGGACATATATCCTACGCCTATTCCTTTCTTCAGGGTGGGGGAATAGGTGGCGCTGGCCAGTTCGCCCAGCTCTTTCCCGTCCTTAAAGACTTTACAGCCGGGCCGCGGTACGCCGGCGGCTGAGAGGACTATGCCTGTCAGTCTGCGTTTAAGGCCGCCGGCTTTCTGCTTAAGGAGGATGTCTCTGGCGGTGAAGTCGCCCTTTTCCAGGCAGACCACCCAGCCGTAATTGGCTTCATAGGTGGTGTGCTCGTCGTCCACGTCCTGGCCGTAAAGCAGATACCCCGACTCCAGGCGCAGAGTGTCGCGGGCGCCTAGACCGCAGGGCACGATGCCGTAAGGTTTGCCCAGTTCCATCATTTTGTTCCAGATCTCCGTTATCACGGCGTGCGGGGCGGTGATCTCGAAGCCGTCTTCTCCGGTGTAGCCGGTGCGGCTGATGAAGCAGTCCGCGCCGAAAAGTTTCTTTTCCACTATGCCGAAACGGGGAAGTTTCACCGCTTCGGGGGCGAACACCTCCATCATCTTCGGGACGCTGGGGCCCTGGACGGCCACCATGGAATAATCGTCGCTCCTGTTCTCCACCTTTACGTTGGCCCCGGAGGCCTTGCCCGAAAGCCAGTTGAAATCCTTCGTGCTGGTGGTGGCGTTGACTATGACCAGGTAGCGGTTGAGCGCCAGGCAGAAAGCGATGATGTCGTCCACCAGGCCGCCTTTTTCGTTCAGCAGGTGGGAGTATACGCCTTTGCCTACGGTCGCTTTGCGCAGGTCGTTGGCGTTGGTTTTCTGGAGGAGTTTGAAGCTGTCCGGGCCGGTGACGAAGATCTGGCCCATGTGGGAAACGTCGAAGATGCCGGCTGAATTCCTCACCGCGGCGTGTTCTTTCAGTATGCCTTCGAACTGGATGGGCAGTTCCCAGCCGTGAAAATCCACCATCTTGCCCCCGGCTTTCCTCATGGTTTCGTTCAGGGCGGTCTTCCTTACAAGGGTCGCGGTAGTCATTTTGCCTCCGGGGTTTTTGGTTGTGGAGTCACCATAAATAATCTAACAAAATATAAACGATCGGGCAAGAATCCCCCGGCTTGTATGGGTGCGGCGGCGCCGAATATTGTAAAATTAGAATTATGAGTTCAAAAACCGAGAAGTATGTTTACGGACTGCTTAAAGAGATCGGGGAAGACCCGGAAAGGGAGGGGCTTAGGCGGACGCCCGGCAGGGTCGCCAGGGCCCTGGCCGAGATGACCTCCGGTTACAGTGTGGATATAGATAAGATCTTTAACGGGGCTTTTTTCAAAGCCGATTATAAAGAGATGGTCGTAGTCAGAGATATCTCGTTTTATTCCCTTTGCGAGCATCATATGCTGCCTTTTTTCGGTAAGGCGCATATAGCCTACATCCCCGACGGGAAAATAGTCGGGCTCTCCAAGCTCCCGCGGCTGGTGGAGGCGTTCGCCAGGCGCCTCCAGGTTCAGGAACGGCTGACCGCGCAGATAGCCGATGCGATCTACGGTAAGCTCAGGCCCAAAGGCGTCGGCGTGGTGCTGGAAGCCCAACACCTGTGCATGGCCATGCGCGGAGTTAAGAATGTTTCCTCCTACGCCGTCACCAGTTCCACGCTGGGGGTTTTCCGGAAAGACACCCGTGTCAGGGCCGAATTTTTCAATTTAGTGAAACCTGTATAAATAATGTCCGCCCTTTAGCCTTTATCCCTCATCCTTTATCCTTTCCCGTCTCCAGCTCTATGCCTATCGGGCAGTGGTCGGAGCCCTGGATCTCGGGCAGGATGAAAGCGTTTTTTACGAGCCCCATCTTTTCCTCATTGATAAAAAAATAATCTATCCGCCAGCCCACATTGCGTTCGCGGGCTCTAGTCTTGTAATCCCACCAGGTGTAATTATCCGGTTCGGCGTGAAAAAGCCGGAAAGTGTCCACCCAGCCCATAGCGGTTATTTTGTCCAGCCAGGCCCGTTCTACGGGCATGAAACCGGAATTGTTCACGTTCTCTTTGGGCCGCGCCAGATCTATTTCCCGGTGGGCGGTGTTGACGTCGCCGCAGAAGATCACCGCCTTGCCGGTCTTGCGCAGGGTTTCGATGTGTTCCAGGAACGCCCCGTAAAAATCCAGTTTATACGCCAGCCTTTCAGGGCCTTGCCCGCCGTTGGGGAAATAGACGTTAAGGAGGTGGAAAGCGGGATATTCCAGGGTTATCACGCGGCCTTCCACGTCGTATTTGCCGAGCCCCAGCCCGCGGGAGACGGAGAGGGGCGGGGCTTTAAAGAAAGCCGCCACGCCGCTGTAGCCTTTCCGTTCGGCCGGACACCAGTGCGACTTGTAATCCCCGAAAGCCAGGTCCTCCGGGGCCAGCTGCTCCGGCGCCGCTTTGACCTCCTGCAGGCCGGCTATGTCCGCCCCCGAAGTTTCAAGGAATTCTTTGAAGCCTTTGCCGAGCGCCGCCCGGTATCCGTTGACGTTCCAGGATAAAATTTTGACAGCCATAAGCGAAATGTACAGTAGATGAAAGAGCCTCTTTACAATCTCTCTACACACCTACCACTATCCACTGATCACTGGCCACTACTTTTGGAGCGCCTCGTGTATCGCTTCGGCCGTGGTGGGGTGCGCGTAAATTATCTCGCGCATCTCGGAGCGCTTCAGTTTGAATTTTACTGCCACGGCCAGCACATGGATAAGCTCGGTCGCCGCGCCGCCCACGATCTGGCCGCCCAGTATAGTCTCGTCGGCGGCGTTATAAACTATCTGGGCGAAGCCCTCGGTCTCGTCATGGGTGACGGCCCGGCCGTTGCCGAGGAAATAAGCCCGAGAAGCTTTGACATTCAGTCCTTTGGCTTCGGCCTGCGCCTTGTTGAGGCCCACAGTTCCCACTTCCGGCCAGGTATAAATACATTTCGGCACGATGTCCCCGTCAAAGACCCGCTGCGCGCCCATAATATTCTCCGCCGCTATTTCGCCCTGCCTTGAGGCGGAATGCGCCAGCGGGGAAATGCCGTTGACGTCGCCGGCGGCGTAGATGTTTTCCAACCCGGTGCGCATATGCGCGTCTACCCTTATGCCTTTGCGGTCCCACTTCAGGCCGAGTTTCTCAAGGCCCAGGCCGGAGAGATCGGCGGAGCGGCCCGCGCCCACCAGCGTTTCCTCGGCCGAGATCCGGGAACCGTCTTCCAGCACCAGGGTTTTGAGCCCGCCGGAGATTTCCACGGCCGAGGTTTTTTTGCCCAGATAAAACTTGATGCCGCGTTTCTCGAACGAGGTTTTTACGGTCCGCGCCACGGTCTCGTCCTCTCCGGCCAGGATGTCCGGCATGAGTTCCACCACCGAAACCTGTACGCCCAGGGAGTTAAAGAAGCAGGCGAATTCCAGGCCGATGACGCCGCCGCCGACTATGGCTATGGACCGCGGCAGCGACGGCAGGTCGAAGACCCTGTCGGAATCTGTCAACTGCGTTTTAAAAGCGTCAAAGGGCGCGGGGAACCACGGCCTGGTTCCGGAGGCGATCACGGCGCAGTCGAAATTTTTCACCACGGGCCCCGAGGCCGTGGCTATGGTCGCTTCGTTCGCGCCGGTAAACTCCGCCCGGCCCCGCACAATTTCTATCCTTTTCATCTGAAAAAGTTTTTCGAGCGAGGTCCGCAGTTTCGCGACGGCGGCGGCGCGGCGGGCCTTTATCTTGTCCCAGGAGAGCATCTCCGGGGTGAAAGCGAGGGTCTGGCCCTCGCGCATAAGGCCTTTCAGCACGTCCATGGAGTGGACGCGGTAGCCCACGTCGAGCAGGGATTTGGAGGGGATGCAGCCGCGGTTCAGGCAGGCGCCGCCGAAATCCCAGGATTCGGCTATGACCGGCTCGGCGCCCAATTCCTTCAGTTTTAAAGCGGCCGGATAGCCGGCCGGCCCCCCGCCGATAATGATGACTTTTTTAGGCATTAGGTTCTCCTGTGGTTATGGGGAAAATTTTCAGAAGCGAAGCGTTTATGGCGCGTACCGCCTCCAGCAGTTTGCGGTTCAGCGTCACCGACATCGCCGGCAGGATCTCGGGGCGGTCCATGGGGCCTTTGGCGGTGAGGGCAAGTTTATTTCCTCCGAAACGCGCCTCCAGGCCGGCACTGACAGCGCGGGCCGGGCCGTTCAATTCGTACGTGTGGCGCAGTTCCAGGAAATTCGCGTCCAGATCCAGCCGCTTAACGCTCAGGACGGAGTCGTTTAAGGTGAAATCAAGCGCCAGATTTTTCATCCGGATGTCTTCCACACGCGGCGTTTCTTTTCCCAGTATCGAGGACAGCAGCCGCATAGCCTCGTTCACCGCCTGCGCCGCGCCGCCGCTCTGGGCGGGGATAAATAACTCTTCCGCCGTAAGTCCGGCGGCATAGTTTTTTGCCGGCTCCGGCTTGTTCAGGCCGAACAATTTCCAGTTCAGCGCGGCTTTTTTTAAGGTCGAGGCGCCCAGGGCCGCGTCGGTGAATTCCGCTTTTCCGGAGGCCGAAGCGAGCCCCGCGTATTCAAAGTTAAGATCGGTGCTCAGGGAAATATTCGCGGCGAGCAGCTGGCCGTTAAAAATGGTTTTAACTCCGCCGTCCAGGTTCAGCGAGAAATTGCCGGCCAGGGAAGAGTAGTGCAGCAGGGTGAGATTTACGTTTTCCAACGCGATGGATCCGGCCGGCTTCCGGCCGGAGGCGGCGGCGTCTATTTCCAGTTTCGCGTTTTTGAGCGTGAGTTTCCTGGCGTTCCAGGTGAGATGCAGTCCCTTTGAAGTCCTGGGCAGAAGGGCCAGCAGGTCTTCAAAATCCCATCGGCCGCCGGTTTCCCGGATCTTTATCACCGGCTTTTCCAGTTCTATGTTGGAGAAATAAAGGCGGTTCCTCATCAGCTGCGCGAGATCGGGCCGGATCACGGCCTGTTCGGCGCAGAAAAAAGTCCCTTTTGAGAAATCCGGGGCGCGGGACACGCAGGGCCCGTCTATCACCACGCCTTTAAGCGGGGAGAACCCCACTTTTTTAAATTTGATCCGGCGCCCCAGTTTTTTATCTTCCTGCGAATTTATCCGCGCGATGAGATAGTCGGAAAAATTCCTGTACTTTACGTACGCGAAAGCGCCCGCGCCCGCTCCGAACGCGAGAAACAGGAGCGCCGGCAGTTTGAATTTGGAAATATTCATGAACCAAGCTCCTCAAGCCGGTTTTCCCAGAGATATCTCCGCGTCTCTGAAACCAGAACCTTGTTCAGCGCGAGGAGCGAGACCAGGTTCGGTATGGCCATGGCCGCGTTGGCTATGTCCGCGAAAGCCCAGACCGAGGGCATGGTGCCGACTGAACCCAGCATCACGGCCGCCACCCAGAGCCATAGATAATATTTGACGGCGCCGGTCCCGAAAAGATACTCGACGGCCTTTTCCCCGTAATAAGACCAGCCGAGGATAGTGGAGAATACGAAAGTGAAAAGCCCGACCACCAGGATCGTGTGCCCGGCGTACGGGATATCGGAGAAAGCGGCTTTGGTAAGCGCCGCCCCTTTCAATCCTTCGGCCCAGTGTCCGGAATTTACCAGCACGATGCCGGTCAGGGCGCAGATCACCACCGTGTCCCAGAAAGTGCCTGTGGAAGAGACCAGCGCCTGGCGCACGGGGTTTTTGGTCCGGGCCGCGGCCGCCACTATCGGGGCGCTGCCCATGCCCGATTCATTCGAGAAAAGCCCGCGCGCGACGCCGTAGCGCATTGCTTCTTTCATGCCGGCCCCGGCGAAGCCGCCCAAAGCCGCCTGGCCTGAAAAGGCGCTTTGAAAGATCAGGGCGAGAGTGCCGGGGATGGTCTCAAATTTGAAAAGCATCAATACCAGGCAGCCCAGCACATAGGAGACCGCCATGAAAGGCACCAGCTTCTCGCAGGTTCTGGCGATGGATTTTATGCCGCCCAGTATTACCAGCGCCGTCAGAGCCGTTACGACTATGCCGCTGACCCAGGGGGGGATATTAAAACTTTCTTTCATCAGGCCGGCTATGGAATTGGCCTGCACCATGTTGCCTATGCCGAACGCGGCTATCGCGGTCATGGCCGCGAAGATAAGGCCCAGCCACCGAGCGTTCATGCCCCGTTCAAGCGCGTACATGGGGCCGCCGGCCATGGTTCCATCTTCCGCCGTCACCCTGTATTTTATCGCGAGCAGGGCTTCGGAGTATTTGGTGGCTATACCGAAGACGCCGGTGAGCCACATCCACAGCACCGCCCCGGGGCCGCCCAGGGAAACGGCCGTGGCGACGCCCACGATATTTCCCGTGCCGATGGTGGCCGCCAGGGCCGTCATCAGGGCGCCGAAATGGCTTATATCCCCGGCGCCTTCGGTTTCGCGCCGGAACGAAAGCTTCAGGGCTTTCCACAGGTGGCGCTGTATGAACCTGAGGCGGAAAGTGAGGTAGAGATGCGTGCCGAATAAAAGGGCCAGCATCGCCGGCCCCCAGACCACGGAGTTGACGCCGTCCAGAAATTTTTCCATCTTATAGGACATTATAAGATATCCACGGCGATTTTCGGTGGACTTTTAAGGAGGTTGATTGCCGGCGGTGATTTATGGTCTAATCTGGTTTCCGCGGGGGTAGTGGAGATTATCAGGGGGGTAAAATGAAAATAAACGTTATATTCTACAGCATATACGGCCATGTCTATGCAATGGCCGAGGCCGTGGCGGAAGGGGCCAGGTCGGCCGGCGCCGAGGTCAAGTTGCTGCAGGTGGCGGAACTTATTCCCGAGGCCGCGCTTGAAAAAGCCGGGGCCAAGGCCGCCAGGGCCAGATTCGCGCATATTCCGACGGCGACGGTGGACGATCTTGCCTCGGCCGACGCCGTTATTTTCGGAACGCCGACCAGGTTCGGCAATATGGCGGCGCAGATGCGCAACTTCCTGGATGCCACGGGGGGGCTCTGGATGAAAGGGGGGCTTATCGGCAAAGTGGGCAGCGTATTTGTTTCCACCGCTACGCAGCACGGCGGTCAGGAAACCACGATCACCAGTTTCCACACCACGCTTCTGCACCACGGTATGATCATAGTGGGTCTCCCGTACAGCCAGAAGGGCCTGATGAAAACGGATGAGGTTTCCGGCGGTTCGCCCTACGGCGCGACCACTATTGCGGGCGGGGACGGCGCGCGTCAGCCCTCGGCGGCCGAGCTTGATCTGGCCAAATTCCAGGGCAAGCACGTAGCCGAGATAACCAAAGCGCTCCTGAGAGGCCGTAAGTAACGTCGGGCTAATGGGCGTTGGGTTAGTGAACCGCAGGATAGTAAAGCGGGGGCCTGCCACCGGGCAGCCTTTTCGCGTTCCGTCGGCGGCCTGCCGGATCAAAAAGGCTGCCCGGTGTCACCCCGCGTTAAACTTACGCGCTTGATGGTCGCCCGGCATGGGGGTCTTCCGCCGCCTTAAAGGGGAGTTGGCAGGGGATCTTGAATCTTAAAAAAAGGCCCCGCTGCGTTCCCCACTGTCTGAACCGCAAATTTTTTTTCGAACGGCCCTTGACAAAACGCGGGGGGGGGGGTATACTTTGTTTGAGCTGATATTCGCTCCCGGTGGTTTAGGGGTGGATGCAACTATAGGAACAGGA
Source organism: Elusimicrobia bacterium GWA2_56_46 (assembly GCA_001799575.1). GTDB lineage: Bacteria > Elusimicrobiota > Elusimicrobia > Elusimicrobiales > UBA9959 > YA12-FULL-51-18. The sequence goes on along the minus strand of MGTT01000020.1, from coordinate 1,699 downwards.
GGAGTTTATGAAAACAAAAATCACAGTCGCTCTGTCGGCGCTGCTGATAGTGGCTGTTTATTTCACCGCCGGACGCTGGACGCCGAACAGGCCGGCCGACTTCAGGGATGCGCCCGCGAGCGATTCCGCGATCAACGCGCTGTCTGAATCCGGCGGAGAAGCAGGCGCCGCGGCCAAGGTCGGCGCGCCGGCCAGGGCAACGGACTCGCGCGAAACCGAAATCCGCTTCAATACCCTGAAAGAAATGTTCGACAAAGGCAAGCCCATGTCGCAAAGCAAGCTTTGCACAGGCAGACGGTCGGCCGGTCTGTTTGTCGGCAGGGAAATAAAGGGGAACCTGATAGAAGGGGAATTAGGATTCGGTTGCGAAGCCAGATTAGCGGACAACCTGGGCCCACTCTGGCCTGGTCGTCAGACGAAAGGATTCTCATATAGTATATCTCTGCCCCTCTCAGTCAATGCTGATCTTTTAAGCACAAGCGAGGGCACTTCTCCGGAAAGCAACAAGTTCCGCGTACCGGACATGTTTTCTAGAGGAGGATATGGCGAAGGCGAAATTCGCTTGAGCAGTGATGGGAAATATACAGTGGTTCGGCTGAATCTCCCGCCCACTGCGGTGGCAGGTGCGGACGGCGTAGCTTACCGCAGGGGTTCGCTGGAAGGCTATTTCTACCTCTGGCAAAGGTGAAGTTCCAAACAAAGATAGGTGCCGGGCTGCTTTTCATAGTAGAAAAGCGGCCTGGCGCTTTTTTTGTTGCGGTTGGTGGCGGCGAGTCGGTCGCTAAGGCGATTGCTCCAGCCTGATCTTGGGATATTTGGGTATGGGAACTGCGGAAACACTCGCGCTCTGCCGGAGCGTTACCGGAGGCCAGGATGGCGGAGGGTCAGGTCTTGAATCTTGACTTTTTGTGGTGAGAGGTGGTGAGTGACCGGAGATTATCCCTCCGGTTTTTTTATTTCCAAAAATAGCCATTTTGAGCGACAGTACGCAGAGGTTGTGTTCATTAGTAACGCAAAACTGCGGTGAAGTCCACCCGGGGTCATGATGTAGACTATTCTGAAAGCGACAATGCCTGACGGGGAGGGGCTATGACGAGAAAACTGCTGAAAAACTACGGAGCTTTATTGACTGAGATTAAAGCACGGGTTCGCTCTGCCCAATACGCCGCGCTGAAAGCTGTAAATAAAGAACTTATCGGTTTGTACTGGGACATCGGCCGGATTATAACAGGGCGCGGCCGCCGCCGGCGGCCGCGGGTCGCTTTCTATTCAAACAGTGTTTTAACCCAATCCAAGTAACGGCCCACGTCTTTTGTGATGTCCGACGCTTCGCGTTCGGTGAATTCCCTGGAGTCGTATTCCACGATGCTCTTTTGCCCAAGGATGCGCGTAAGCCGTGTTGATTGGGTGCCGACATTCTCGTGCTTTATGTGAAGGTTCAGCGATTCTACCGCCTCATAATGGCTTTCGCCCGCGGAGCGTAGCTTTGCTTTGATTCCCATTGCCGCGTCGGTTGCGGATATGGCGCAGTGGACTCCATTCAGACCAGCTGAGTTCCACCGGCGTTGCCTGTAGGACTCCAGCATGGTCTGATAAAATTCTTCAGCCTTCTTCAGATAGGATTTTGCTTCGGCTTCGCTTACATGCCTAGTGCGATGTTTCTTTGGGCTCATGGGCCAGCACCTCCTCAAAATGTTTA
>MGTT01000019.1 GCA_001799575.1 Elusimicrobia bacterium GWA2_56_46 | reverse complement strand
TAGGCATATCCCTTATCCGTAAGCTCACCCTTATCGCGCATCTTTGCCCAGGCGGCCTTCTGTTCAGCCGCGGTCAACTTTTTCGCAGAGGGAATATTACTGGTTTTGACCGGAACAGCGGCTTTCGGAACCGGAACATCCCCTTTTTCCTTATCAATTATGGGCATGGTGGTATCGAAACCCTTATCCGCCACCGCGTCCCGAAAATCCGCCGGAATATTCCGATGCGAACTGTTAAGGTAAGCAAAACCCGCAGCCGTCACTACTAACGCGGCGAGCGTGTATTTTTTCCAGTTATTCATAATGCCTCCAGTATCAACACCCGGTTTAATTCCTAATATTCACAGTATACCCCCCCCCCCCTCGATTTGTCAAGGGCCGTTTTTGGAGTTTTTGGAGTTGTTTTTGGAGCCGTTTTTGGAGGTGTTTCTGGGCCTTTTTACGCACGGCTGTCCCAAGAAAGTTTTAAGGAAACGGCGGGCTGCAAGTTCGGGGTCCTGTCATGGGGCCCATCGGGCCTGCGGCGGCCCGGCGACTTCGCGCCGGTAAATCCGCTCCATCAACCCAGCTTTTATCACCATGTGCAGATAGCACAATGAATGAGAGTAGCGGCTCTGGTACTTGATATACGCCAATAGCAGGTAGTTAGATAAATGTAAAACAGCTCGGCATAAAAAGTTAGTTTTTGGTGTCGGGACATGGGACGTAGCTCCCTATCTTCCTAACTCATTGGATATTAGCGGCCGCAGCACTTCTTAAATTTTTTACCGGAGCCGCAGGGGCATGGGTCGTTGCGACCCACTTTAGGCAGGGATAAGGAGTCCCGGCCGGTTTTGAGCCAGACTTTTGCGCCCGGGGTACCGTGCCAGGCTTTTTTGAAGTCCATGGCGTAGTAATAAGCCTCATCTTCGCCGCCCATCCGCATCGAACCGTCATATCCTTCAAGCGGCGGTTTCTTATCGGAGAGCAGATAGTCCGGGACATACTTGTTTATACTCAACGCCGCCTTCAGGCATGAAGTTGCGTCCGGTTTGTTTAAGGCATAGGCGGCGAGCGCTTTTGTGTAAAGCCATTCCGCGGCGCAATCCTCCGGATACTCGCCGTTATTGATAAACGCATGGATTTTATCAAACGCCATCGTCTCAGCGTATAACGACAAAAGCAGATAGCGGATCCCCTGATTGTCGCTCTTATTTAACCGCAAGAGCTCAAAATATGCGCGTTCAGTCTCCTCCCGCCGCCCCATTGCTCTGAGAGCCCTTGCTTCACCGGCTCTGGCGCGCATATATGGCCTTCCTTTTAAATCCCCCCACATGCGTCCTTGTAAAGCGCTGATTTCCGAGTCCAAAGCTCTTGCGCCCGCCTCTATCCCTTTACGGTAAAGCTCCAGCGCCTTTTCGTCGGTTTCGGCATCTTCCTCAGCCAGCAGATTATACGCGTCGGCGCAGTCGGGGAAAAGAGCCAGGGCCTTGCGCGCCAGATGGGCGCGGACATGCGGATTATGCGCGTCCATGGCCTGGTAAATAATATCCTGAGCGGCCTGTCGCGGGTTAGCCGGCGGCGCCTTCGCCGGTTTCCCGCAGCAATGCTCGCGCATAAAGGCATTCGCCTCTTCCAAAGAAGTGAAATCTTTTCCGGCGGTCATCCTACCGGTATTGTCCAGCGAAGGCTCCGTAAGCCGGAAATCAGCTATGCCGTTCCACCTGCGCGGATTGAGGTCTTTAAGCTCCAGGAGATGTTTTTCCTGAAGCGGCACTCCGCTGAAATAATCCACGATAGTCATAACGGGGAGGACAACAGCCGCGGGACTGATCTGGTCTTTATCTTTATCAGCAGTCAGCACCAGGAGCATAGCCGAGCGGGCGGCTTCTGGTTGAGGATGGTCGCGATAGATTTCCATAAGATAGTCTCCCGGAATTTCTTCTTTTTGGGGCCGTTCGCGGGAAAGTTTTTCAAGCATTTCAAGTTTTTCGGCGCAGGCCGACTCCAGCGCCAGCAGGGTCTTGCGATCCGCCGGCGCCCGGATCTCGCCTCGGATCCTGAAGACCTGCCACATATGCAGCGTTATTTGTACAAGGAGGCCTTCTTCCACATAGCTCAGGTCTTCGTCCTCACAAAGTTCTTCTATGTATTCAAGTATCTCCGCCTGCTCGTCAACAAACCTGCCAAGCAGATCATCAAAGGCACGGCCACCTACAACTTCCCCCGCCACCACAAGATCCTCAATTGTTATTTTCACCATAGCTGTCCTGAGACCAAGAATCGGAAAGGCAATAAGCGCGTGGTTCCCTATCCGGCGCCGGCCTGGCGCCTATCGCTTGACCAGTTCCATCAACGCCGCCAGCGCCGGGAGCAGGATAGAGCCCACCATCGCCTCTCCCGCCACCAGGCCCGAGGCCAGGGGCGCCGCATAATGACCGAACGCCCCGCCTTCGCCCGGGGAGAACTTGCGCCAGACGGCCGAGATCACGCTGCCGACGGCCATACCGATGTTCAGCGAGGCCGGCAGGATCAGCGCGAAGCCCAACGCCGCCGGTATCGGCACAAACCAGAAGCGGCTCACCTCGTGGCCCTGCTCGTTGGTCTTCTTGAACGCGAGCAGCAGCTCGAAGAGGACGCCTATAAAGATAGCGATGATGGACGCCTGCAGCGCGCCGTGCGGAAGGTAGGACAGGCCTTTCTCCATCACAATAGCGAGCGTCGCGATCTTGAGGCCCGTAGGGGCGGCAAGCTGACCCGGATTGAGTCCTATGCCGTAGGTGCGCTCCAGCATATTGAACATGAACGGCGTCAGGATGGCGCCTATCGGTATCACTATCAGCTGGGCCAGAATCAGTGTCTTGAACCGCCCGCCCAGGCGCTGGGCCACCCAGAACGAGGGGACGACGTTCTCCGCGGTGGCCTGCGGGTTGGCGCTGACATAGGCGGCAGTCAGGTTGGCCCTGATATGGGCGGGCCAGAGCAGACCGAACAGGAACTGCGTGGCGTTAGCCATCAGCGAGACCGGCCCGGAGCCGGTGATACCCAGCACGCGCAGGCCGGCGATGATAAGTATGGGCTGGATGGCGACCGCCAGCAGCACCTGCGTCCAGGGCATATCGAACCAGGTGCTGGTCATCCAGACCAGCAGCGTCACGGCTACGGAGATGCCGGTAACTGTCCACCAGAGCGGGATCTCCTCGTCGGCCAGGGACTTGAACTCATGCTTCTCAAACTTGACCTTATCCCGGTGCAGGAAATGGAGGACTATCGGAATGATCACGCTGGTCAGAGCGGCGGCTATCATCATGGCCGTGGCCGGCCACATCATCCATTGCACCACGTACTTGAAGTGGGAAGAGGCGCCCGCGAATTCCGCGGCCTTTCCGCAGGAGGCGGCCAGGAAATCCATCGCCTGCGCTTTCGGCGCGCCCTCCAGGCCGCCCAGGGAGTTGAGGGTGCTAAGGCAGCCGCCGAAGTTCTCCCGGGCCACGCCGGAGAGAGCTGAGTATTTCGCCACCGTCTCGCCGAAGGCGCTGACCAGCCAGGTGCCGAGCAGGCCGGAGAGCCCTACCGAGAGCGGGACCAGCATGCCTATACCCATGGCCGCGAACTCGGGCCCGAGCGCTATGTTCAGGGCCGGGCTGCCGACTATCGGGCTGATGACGCCGAGCCCGTCGCGCAGAAAGGTCAGGAAGCCGGCCGCGCCTGTGCTGACCATCAGCACATCGCGCTTGGTCTTGGTGGCGGCGGTCACTTTGGGGTCGGTCAGCGTCTGCGCCACGGCCAGGGTGGCCCTGCTGCCCGGCCACGGGATGGAGTGATCCTTCAGGATGGAGCTCCTCGGAAATATTCCCATGAACACGCCGAGGTTGGCGGAGACCAGCAGCCACAGGAACATCTGCCAGGTCGTCAGGTCGAAGCCGATGTCGCGGCCGAAGACGTTCTGGATGTAGAAGAAAGCGGAAAGTATCACCACCATGAAAGCGATGCTGGACACGAGGCCGATCATGGTCTGTATGATGTTGAGCTCGATGGCGAGCTCAGAACCCTGCATTCGTTTACCCAGCACGTAGGCTGCCAGGAACATACCGCCGATGGTCAGGTCCACGCTCTGACCGAGCTTCAGCGTCACATACGGGGTCGCGGCCGCGGCTACGGCGCACAACAAGCCTCCCAGCAACAGCAGCCGCCAGTTCAGTTCTTTCATGATGTTTCCTCCAGGTCTTCAACAAACGACAAAAGACGTCTTCCCGCTCCGCCTGTTCCACTCAATGTATAAATAATACCAAAAGAAAAGCCGTTTTTCCGGAGGGGCGGCGGGGAACTGACGCTGTCACCGGATCATACCTGTTTTACTACGGAGAAAATCAGATTTTTTGCCTCGTCCATGAAATTTCTGTAAGCGGAAGGTCTGAGCGGGAACATCTTTACGCCTTTATGGAGCAACAGATGACGAACAAACCCCTCCACGTACCAGCCGGGATGCTGTTCAAAATATGCCACGGTATTGGGGTTGAAAAACGCCAGCACTTCCGGCTTTTCCGGGCCGGTAAGCCTGTATTTCCTTGAAAACCCGGGAAAAGCGGGAATATCTATGTCTTCGCCTTTAAAGCCGGAAAACTCCCCGACCTTATCCAGCAGGCTTTCCGGCTTCAGTTGAAAAGCCGGGATTTTCAGCGTTTCGTAGCTGAAAAGCGCCACCGTGACCTGGTGTATATTTCTTTTCTTATAATGATCCCGCTCATCGTGTGGATAGCCCGCATCATATTCATAATCAAAAAACCGCATATCAGGAACGGAGCCCCCGCCCCGCATTTCCATAAGATTGTAAGTTTTATGGCGGCTGCCCGTGTTAAAAAGCGGCAGTCCTGTCCTCTCAATAAATGAAATTTCCGGACCGGTTTCCGTAAAAGGAATACCCATTGAAGCCGCCAGAGTGGCCAACGCTCTCCGGCGGTGCGAAAACAACAAAAAAAAGCCTGCCCCGATAACGAGCACAATTAAAATTCCCGCGACAGAGGGCTGACTTATAAATTCCAGAACCCCGTCGGGCAGTATGCGTACCGGCGCTTCAGAAGCGTCGTATAAAATCCCTGTATCCGGCATAAAGACAGCCTCCGCGCAAAATCATTTTTGACCCGCGGTCATGGAATCCGGCAAGGGCGCGCCGGGGTCATCCGCCGCTTTTCTTTATCCGGCGGCGGAGAGTATCGCTTTCTGGAGCAGGGCTTTTACTATCTGTATTTTGAACCGGTTTTTGGCCAGCGGCCTCATTTCTTTTGCGGCAAGCTCCCCCGCCGCGGCGGCCGTTTCCACGCCGGCCGGTTTTCCTTCCAGAAATTTTTCGACGGCTTTAAGCCTTAACGGGATGGGGGCCGCGGCGCTCAGCACAAGTCTGGCGTCCAGGATCTTTCCGCCGCCGGTGTTGAAAACTCCGGCCAGCCCGGCGATGGGAAAGTCTATGGAGTTCCGGATCCTGAACTTGTGATAGCCCTGGGCGATGCCCGGAGGCGGCGCCGGTATCAATATCTCCGTCACCAGTTCATCACGGTCCAGCACGGTGGACTTCAGCACGCCCGCGGTAAAAAAATCTTCGGCCGCTACGGTCCGCTTTGTCGTTTTTATTTTCGCGCCGAGAGCCGCCAGCGCCGGGGCCAGATCCGATGCGTTTACAGCCACGCAGCCGCAGTCGATACAGCGCTTAGCCTCCGCGCGCAGCGCCTCCGCGGTTAAGCCTTTACTATCGGAGTGTCTGCTCCGCGCGCTGTGCGCGCCGCAATCGGCATTCAGAGCAAGCAGCGGGCTTACAGCGGCGTGCGCTCGCTTTTCAGGCCGCTTACGGCCGCCGCTCAGATAAATATCTATAGCCTGCGCGGCCCTGCGCCCCGCGGAAATAGCGTGGATCACCGACGCCGGGCCGCTTACGGCGTCCCCGCCCGCGAACACGCCGGGCAAATTAGCGGCCTGGGTCGCTTCATCCGCGATTATCAGGCCCCGCAGCGTCTTAACCCCCGCGGCGTAACCGAGTTCCGCGGCCTGGCCGATGGCCAGGATGATCCGGCCGGCTTTAACGGTATGTTTTTGAGCCTCATCAAAATTTGGATTAAACCGGCCCTGCCCGTCAAAAACGGAAAGGCACCGTACGAACGCCATTCCTTTCACCTTTCCCCCGGCTTCAAGAATACGCTTCGGTCCCCAGCCCGGCAGTATGCGCACGCCTTCTTTTACGGCCTCGGCTATTTCCGCCGGAAAGGCCGGCATGGCGTCGCGGGCCTCGAGGCACGCCATCGTCACGTTCCCGGCGCCCGCGCGCCGGGCGCTGACAGCCACGTCAACCGCCACATTTCCGCCGCCTATAACCAGCACAGTTTCGCCGGCGATATTGTCGCGGCCGGTTCCGCCGTTCACAAGGAAAGCCATGCCGGAAGTGAGCAGTGCCGATTTCTCCAGCCGGATGTTTTTCTGCGCCCAGGCCCCGGTCGCCAGGAATACGCTGTCAAAATCCTTGCGCAGGGAGCGCAGGGACTTTCCTTTGGGGCCGATCTCCGCGTTAAGTTTGAAAACGATTCCCATCGCTTCCAGCGCCGCTATCTGGGCGCGGACCAGTTTCCTGGGAAGCCGGTATGCCGGTATGGCATAGGCAAGCATTCCCCCCGCGCATGGCAGCCTGTCAAAGACCGTCACCTGGTGGCCGGCTGTTCTGAGGTAATAGGCCGCCGCCAGCCCCGCCGGGCCGGATCCTACCACCGCTATTTTTTTCTTTGTCCGCTTAACCGGCGGCTTCATAAGTTCGGCGGCGTGCTCAAGGACATAATTTCCGATAAAGCGCTCCATGGCGCGGATAGAGACCGCTTCATCAAACCCGCTCCGGTTGCACTTGCTTTCGCAAAGATGCGGACAGACGCGGCCGGTCAGGGCCGGAAGCGGGTTGTTCCTGAGCATGATCTCCGCCGCGGCGCTCAGATCTCCTTCCCGCACAAGGGCAAGATAGTCCGCTGTCTCCACGTTTCCGGGGCAGGCCGCCGTGCAGGCGGGCGCGGCCGCCCGCGCGCCTCCGAATACCGAGTGATAGCGGTTTTCGCCCAGGAGCGCGCCGCAATGCGTCCCGCCTTTTCTCAGGCAATGGAATTGGTCGTCTGGGGAGCGGTAGTACCAGCACCTGGGCTCCTGGCAGAGGTTCCCGGCTATGGTGGCCATATTCCTGAGCTGCGGGGAAGCGACGCTGCGCGCCGCCTCGGCGAGGAGTTTATATTTACCCTTAACCGCCCTGTGCGCGGCTATTTCGTTAAGCGGCGTCAGCGCGCCGATGCGCAGCCCGCGTCCGTCCCCGGAGATATAGTTCAGGCCCGGAATTGTTTTAAGATCCACTACCAGCCCCGGACTTTCCTTATGGATCTTGTCCTTAAGGGCGCCCAGCGCGTCGGTGCCGCCGGCGATCGCGAGCGCCCGGCCCGCTCCGGAAAGGGCGGCGGCCGCCTCTTTGAGCGACTTCGCCGGCAGATAATCAAATTTTTTCATCGCCATAATTTATACCTTTCCCAGCGCCCGCAAAACTTTTTCCGGCTTGACCGGGATATCGTCTATCCGCGCGCCGATAGCGTTGTAAACGGCGTTCAGCACCGCGCGCGGGGTGCAGGTAAGCGTGCCCTCGCCGATACCGCACGCGCCGTACTCCCCGGCGCCTCTCCAGACTTCCAGCAGGGCCGGCTCGATCTCGGGCATATCCGCCATGGTCGCGATCTTATAATCTATCCAGTTGAAGTTGAGCGGAACGCCGGTAGCCTCGTCGTAAATGATCTCTTCGGTCAGGGCCTCTCCGAGGCCCATTACCTGGCCGCCTATCTGCTGGGCTTCCGCGCCGGAGGCGTACATCACGGTCCCGCAGTCGTTGAGGACGACCAGCTTCAGGACCTGCACCCGGCCCGTGCCGGTGTCCACTTCCACTTCGGCGAAATTGGCGATATAGGGGACGCCGGTCTTTTCGGAGTTGGGCGGTCGGCCCATTTCCACAACTATCGGGAGCATATCTCCAAGGCGGAAGACATCCCTGACCGTCATGCCTTTGCCGGGGGCCGCTTTGCGGTAAACGCGCCCGTCGGCGGCGTCCAGGTCTTCGGGGGCGGCTTTCATAAGGCGGGCCGCTTTTTCCAGGATCCGCTTTTTCACCTCGCGGGCGGCGCGGGCTACGACCTCGGACTGGAGGTAGGAAACGGCGCTGTCGGTCTGGACGCAGTCTTTCAGGCTGGTTTCCGTATCCACCGTGTGCGGCCAGACGATATCGCCGGGGCCGATGCCGAGGAAGCCCAGCGCTTCGGCGCAGCCCAGCACATTACAGGTGTTCGATCCCGTGCCGGTCTCCACCGTGGGCGCGTCCAGCACAACGCTGCAATCCGGGTTCAGGGTTATCCTGATGCGGATCTCGCCGCGGCGCGCTTCCTGCCACTCGGCGTGCCAGGCCGGATGGAAAGAAAATCCCACGCCGCGCTTCTTTACCCGGTCATAAACCGGCCCCGCGCCCGGCTTATGGCGCTTTGCGCGCCAGCCTATCCTTTCAGCCCCCTCGCGCAGCACGGCGCTGAGGCTCTTGTCCGGCAGGCCGCCCCACTCATGTCCGAAGTTCTTCAGCGCCAGGTCTATGGGATCCATGCCGAGCTTCTCCGCCAGCATATCCACCACCTGGCCGAAGATGAGATTGAACTGCGAGTTCCCCACCCCGCGCATCATGCAGGCGGGCAGTTTGTTGGTGTAAACGCCGTAGGACTCCATCCTGACGTTCGGAATATGGGCCAGCGCCGCCTCGGTGATCTCGGTCGGGGCGAACTTCAGGGCGAACATGGTGTGATCGGCGTACGCTCCGGAATTACCGATGGATTTGAAATACATGGACGTGATGGTTCCGTCTTTTTTAGCGCCCACTTTAGCGGTGTAGATGGCCGGCTGGCGGGAGTCGTGGAAGCTTTCCCGGCGGGTGTGCCGGAATTTGACGGGCCGGCCGGTCTTTTTTGAAAGCAGCGCGGTGAAAAGGAAAAATGGCTGGTCTCCGGTATCTCCGCGCCCGAACTGCCCTCCGACGTAGGAGCTGATCACGCGGACTTTGTTTATCGGCAGGCCGAGCATCTGGCTGATATGCATTCTGGACTGATCCGCTTCGAAAGAGTTGGACATCACCGTAAGTTTGTCGCTCTTCCAATCCACAAGGCAGCACCAGTTATCCAGCGAGGCCTGCGTGGCGTTATGGTGCACGGCCTTGGCCTCCACCACGACCTCGGCCCGGGCAAAAGCTTTGTCCGTGTCGCCCTTGTCCACGAATACGTCCGCTCCACCGACGACATCTTTAGGCAGGATATTGCGCGGAGCGATCTCGGGATGGATGACCGGCGCGCCCGGTTTCATGGCCTCAAGGGGGTCAAGTACGAAAGGCAGCACTTCCCACTCCACCTTTATAAGCCTGAGCGCCTCCTCGGCTGTCTGCTCGCTCTCGGCCGCCACTACCGCGCCCACTTCATCGGTGGCCCAGCAGGCGTGGTCGCCCAGCACCCGCCTGTCCCGGAAATGGCCCCACATCATGCGCTCGTAGGAAACCGTATCCACGCCGTCGGTCCAGCCGGCGCTGGTGGGTTTGAGAGAGGAGACTTCGGGATCTTTGCAGGTGATAACCGCTTTTACGCCCGGAAGCTTTTCGGCTTCGCTTGCGTCTATGCTTTTTATGCGGGCGTGGGCGTAAGGGCTGCGCATCACTTTGGCGTACAGCATGCCGGGGAAACGGCTTTTGAGCGTGAGATCATCCACAAACTCCACCTTGCCGGCGGCCTTCTCCAGGGCGTCGATGCGGGGGCGGTAACCGCCGATGAATTTGCGGGCCACGCGGGGCGTGTAGGGGCGGGGCGGGGTCATGGCTTGCCTCCTTTGGGCGCGGACCCCTCTGAGGCATGCAGCACCGCGCGGGCGATGCCGGAATAGCAGCCGCAGCGGCAGATGTTGCCTGAAAGTCCCTCTTTGATCTCGCCCGCCGTGGGCTTCGGATTTTCATTGAGCAGGGCTTTCGCCGTCATCACAAAGCCGGGCGTACAGAAGCCGCACTGCAGGGCCGTGCCGTACCCGGGCTCACACTGTTTGGCGAAAGCCTGAATAACCGGGTCGTCTTCGGGGAGGCCTTCGATGGTGAGGATCTCATGCCCGTCCGCCTCCACTGCCAGCTTCATACAGGACAAGACGGCCTTTCCGTCCATAAGCACCGTGCAGGCGCCGCAGGCCCCCTCGTCGCAGGCGACTTTAAGGCCGGTATAGCCGAGCTTTTCCCGCAGCAGGAAGGAAAGCGTCATCTCCGGCGCTATGTCGCGGCCCGGCTCGAACTCGTGCCATTGGCCGTTGATCTTGATTCTTACCGGCGGTTTTTTAGCCTCCCGCTCTGGTTTTCCGGATTTTCTCGGCATTATTCCCCCTGTTGATCTTTCATGAGCGGAGCGCCCTATATTTTCCCGCCGGCTAGAACGGCTTTCGCCAAAAGGCTGAAAACACCCTGGCCTTTTTTATACGGCTCCCCTTTCAGGAGAAGCTTCTCAACTTTCAGTTCCAAAAGCTCGCCCGGCTTCATGGCCAGGGGATTCCGGTTCAGTATGACCATATCGGCCGCCTTGCCCGCTTCCAGACTGCCGCGTTCCCTCTCGTCAAAAGCGGCCCAGGCCGTGTTATAGGTGAACATTTTCAGGGCCTCGGCCACGGTCAGGGACTGCCCTGGAACGTGATGGTTGCAGGCGGCATGGATGCCCGCTATAGGATCCGGCGGAGTGCAGGGCGCGTCGGAGCCGCCGCTCAGCACGATTCCCAGATCCGTCATTTTTCGCAAGGGGAAAATTTCCCCTGCCCGCTCCCCCAGGATGCGGCGGAGATATTCAAGGGGTTCAAGCTCAAACGCCAGAAAGGCCGGCTGAAGAGGGATCTGGATGCCGAGCGCGGCGCATTTCCGGAGCCCCTCTTCGGAAGGGAGGGAGGCATGGATGATGCCGTGACGGTGATCCGCCCTGGGGTAGTCCTTCAGAGCCGCCTCCAGGGCCATGACCGCCTGGTCGAAGGCGGCGTCGCCTATGGCGTGCATCTCGATCTGAAGACCCTCGCGATTCGCCTGTTTTGTGAATTTCACTACTTCTTCATCGCTGTAGAAAAGGACTCCCTTGTTTTGGGGATCATCCGCGTAAGGCAGCCGCAGCGCCGCGTCCCGGCTGCCGAAGCTGCCGTCGAGAGCCGTCGCGAAACAGCCTCCCACCCGGGGCAGCTTTCGCTTTCTCGCCTTGCCGGGATCCATGGTCTGAAAGAAGAGCCGGGTCTGGAAACCGCTGCTGAGCCCGCGTCCCAGGAGCGTCTCCAGGGTGACGTCCAGATCGAAAGGGAAACCCACTCCGGAGGCGGTATGCATCAGCCCGATCCCTTTCCGCGCCATATAATCCACCGCGCTGAGCATATTTTTAACGGTTCGCGGAAGGGAGATCTTTCTGGTGATAAAATCGGTGACGGCGAAAAAGGCTTCCTGATTCATTTCCCCCGTGTCCGGGTGAAAACCACGGAGGGTTTTCACTTTGGCCGGCAGCAGGGCGAGCATGGCGCTGTTAAGGACGCAGGCGTGCCCGTCGTACTTGACCAGGTACACCGGCCTTTCCGGGCAGGCCAGGTCAAGTTCGGATCTCAGGATCAGGCGGCGCTCCCCGACACAATGCGCCGACGCGCCGAAGCCCATCAGGATCCTGTCCGGGCAGCCGGACGCGAATTCTTTTATCTGCCCGCGCATTTCGGACAGGCTCCGCGCGCGCCGCACGTCCAGCCCGGCGTTAAAGAGGGCAAAGGAGGCAAAGTGCAGGTGGGTATCCCCGAAGCAGGGAAGCAGCGCCCTGGCGCCGAGGGCTTCCCGGGGCGCGCCCTGATACTCCGCAGGAAGCTTCTCCCCGGCGTAAAGGATCCGCCCCTTGTCTTCCACAAGATATTCGTGGATCCGGTCATTCCGGTCGCACGAAATAATAGTCCCGTTATAAACTTTCAATCTTACAGCTCCCGGCCATGGCCATCTCCCAGGCGATTATTCTATCAAATGCGCGCCCCATTTTTTGTATTATAAACTCCAGTATTTTGCGGTAAAGTCAAATCCGCGGAGGATTTATTATGCGGTGGATGGCGCTGTTTCTTTTCCTTTGCGGATTTAGCCGGCCGGCGATGACGGCAGGCGGGGCCGGCGCCGTCAACGCGGTTTCTACCGGAGAAAAATTATTTTACCCCGCGCCCGACAATTACAGGGACTTCAAATACCATGCCCTTATTATAGGCGTGGATATCGCGCCTGTTAACGGTTCCGGCTCCACCTGCCATGTGCCGTTCGCCGGAGAACTGGCCGCCTTTCTTAAACCGTGGCGGTGTTTTTCCAGGGGCGGCATTACGGTATTGAAAGGCGGGCAGGCGACAAAACAGCGGATCAAAAAAACTATTACCGGCTTTCATCTGGGCCCGAAAGACGTCCTGATAATATATTACGGCGGACATGGGGATTCAAAAGGCATTGCCGGCGGCGGCCGGATGCGCACGAACATCTCGCCCGCGGAATTATCCGACTGGGCAAAACAGTCGGGCGCCGGATTCAAAGCGCTGTTATTAAGCGCCTGCTATTCAGGCATCTTCGCCCGCCCGGCGGAGAAAGGGCGCGGTTTCCAGAGGCCCGGGTTTGCGGTGATCACAAATGGCGGGGAGGGCGGAACCTCTACGTACGCCTCTGAAAGCGTAGGTTTTGGCCCGTATCTCCGTAAACTGCTCAACATGAAACAGGGGAAAGCCGGCGGCGTTATCACATTGGGGGAATTCAGGGATTTCATCAGGCAGGAGAACGCATACTGGAAAAAGGAAGACGCCCGTCTCAGGCGGGAGGGCCCTGCGGAGAAAAACCATTATTGGGGAGAGAGCGACGCCCACAAACTCAGCGATGGCCGGAGTTCCGGGCCGGAAGACCTGGTTCTTTTCTGGAATTAACCGGCTAAACCCGCCAGGCCCTTGACAAATATAGTTCCACACGCCATACTCTTAATACATCTTGCGTGAACAGGAGACGATTTATGAAAACCACGACCTTGATTTTGTCGGCTACGATCCTGGGGTTTGCCGCATCCCGCCCGCCCTCCGGCGCCGCCCAGAGCGCTTCGGATTTAAACGAGTCGTATATGCAGGCCGCCGGATCCATGCCGGCGCCGCAGCTTGCGCCAAGCCACGGAGCCGCCAAGCCCGCGGCGGCCGCGCCCCGGGTCGGCACACAAATAGAAGAAACCGTACGGAAAGCCATGCCCGCGGTGGTTCAGGTGATTGTTCCGGGAGTGGGGATGGGTTCCGGGTTCATCATGCTGCCGTCCGGCATTGTTGTCACAAACGCGCATGTCGTTGACGAAGTGGCCGTGGGAGATGATGTAGTAATCCACACGGCGAACACTAAGCCGCAAAAGGGGACATTGCTCGCGAAAGGCGAAAGAGGAAAAAAAGATATCGCTTTCATCCAGATTCCTCCCGTTAAAAACGGGTGGAGCACGCTGACGATGAAGCCCAGCGCGCGAATGGCGTTAGGCTCCGAAGTGCTGACCATGGGTTATCCCAGAGGACTTCCGTTTACCGTAAACAGGGGCATTATCAGCGGCCTTAACCGCAAGAACGAACACATAACGTTCATGCAGACGGACGCCTCCATAAATCCTGGGAACTCCGGCGGGCCGCTGGTGACGCTGGACGGGGCCGTGGTCGGGATCAACACGCAGATCATCACCGAAAGCGGAGGTTCCGAGGGCCTGGGCTTCGCCATTATCTCGGAGGACATCAACCGGGCCTGGAAACAGTATCTTAAGATCGATAATCTGGATACGCCCTGGCTTGGGGTAATGCTGGATCCCGAGCTTGCGGTTCAGCAGATCATCACGGATTCCCCGGCGAAGAAAGCGGGCATAAAGCTTGACGACGTCATCGTGGAGTTTGAGGGCGCCCAGATAGAATCCATGGAGGATTTTCTGCACGAGCTGCATATGTTCATGCCGGGCGATACCGTGAAGCTCCTCGTCCTGCGGAACGGCAAGCCACGTAAAATCCCGGTTGTGCTGGAGTCGGAGAAAGAGGTCAAGCCGCAGCGCATAGCCGCGCAGGAAGCGGATCATCTCCCGGTTTGATTTATCCGTGGGTGAGGTTATCGAGAAAAAACACGCGGCCCGGAAAACCGGGCCGCGTGTTTTTTAAGCTACAGTACATCGGGCGGGATCGCCGTGGAGCGCCATAATTGCGGGTATCTGCTACTTCACGTCCGGCTGCGGCGGGGGAGGAAGCAGACGAACTATCAAAAAGATCAGCAAGGCCGCCACAGCCGCCAGCACCATCCAGAACACCGTCCTGGAAAGCGCCGTGGAGAGTTTGAAATTTCCCCAGCCCTGATTTTCCCCGCTCTCCCCTTCCAACCTGGCGGGGCGCTTATCTTCCCTTAAAAGTTCCTGTGCCACCAATGAAATATCGTAGGAGGGGTAGCGGGCCTCGCGGTTACCATAATAAAGCCACAACCCGCCGGCGCTTGTCCATTTGAAGATAAGGCGGGAAACCGGGTAATACAGCTTAAACTCTGAAAGTTCCAGCGGCTTATTGTCGCCATTCTCCACTTCAAGCTGCAATTCATCTCCGGACGGCGTACCCGAAGCGCCTATGGAATAAGCTGCCGCGGCGCCTTGTCCGCTGTTACTCCAGACGGTGGAACCCAGAATCCTCCTGTAAGCCCGGCCCCTTTCATCCGAGGCCGATTCGTAAAGGGTCACCCGGCGCTGAAAGACCGCGTCGGGGACGGAGGCCGTTAATTGACTGAACGGGAAATTCCTGCATGGCAGCTTTATCTTCCAACTGCTCACGGAAACGGAGCCCTCGCCTCTTTCAGCCGAAACCGGAAGATTTCGTATGGTGTAGTCCCGATCCAGGATATACGGCGCCTGCTTGGAATCACTGACCAGGCGCAGATCCCTAAAGTCGCGTTCGGCGCGGGAAACGACCTGGAAATTGAGATCCAGCCCCTGCACCCCGGCGCGCTCAACCGACACCGGAATCTTGTAAAGCCATTTTGCGGTGTCTATGGGGCCGCCGAGCATCTCCAGTTTAGGAAGCGCTTCAGCCTCGGCAAAAGCCGGATTACGTTCCACTTTGCCGGCGGAGGGAGCGGGAAACTCCTTTCCGGTCAGATAGCCGGCTATACCCGAAAGATCGTAGTTCCGGGAGAGGGCGCGCTTATTCCCGAACAGCAGCCGGTAAGTGCCTGCGGACTTCGCCTGGAAGACGGCATAGACCGGCGCGTAAACCGCTTTTACGGACTTTATATCCAGGGGCGGGCTGCCGCCGTTGTCCAAATTCAAAACCAGTTCGTCCGTCGCCTGAAACTGGGCATAGACGGCAATCTTGGTCCGTGAGACCGTTGAGCCGGCCGCGTCCGTTGTGAAGATGGTGTCCGAAGCCAGCTGTTTTGAGCTGATCCGGCCGTCTTCCAGAGAGCGGGCCGAAACCGTGACGCGTCTTGAAAAAAGTTTATCGGAAACAACCAGTTCCACGGCGAAGACAAAAAGGTTCCTGGCCGGGAGCCTTACCGAAAGTCTGCTGGAAGACGCATAATCCTCTCTGGAAATGACGGAGGCGGTCAAAGTTTCGAGCGAGGTTGGAGCACCGGGCAAGACTCCGGCTTTCAGACCGGTGAACGGAACCGGCGAGGCGCGCGAATCGTCCACGACCACTTTTATATACTTCGCCAGGACGGGAGCTATGTCAACGCGCAGATTCTCGCTGTTACAATACTGCCTGAAAACGGGGGCGCCCTCGGCGACTTTACTCCATTGCTTCCCATCCATGGAAACATAAACGTCCGCCGGTTTTATAAAACTGCCCGCGGGGGTCTCCAACGCAACGGACTCCACATATCCGCCCGTCTCCGCGCGGGCGGTTAGAACGGTTTTATTCCCTTCCAGCTTGCTTTTGAAATCCGGAAGACTCACAGCGCCTGCGACCACGGGCCGCGCGGCCTCTAAGAGATATGGCGTTTCTTTACCATCGGAATCAATCACACGGATATCGGACAAGGAAGGCGTACCCTCATCCACCGCTTCAAGCGGCAGCTTATATTTACAAACTCCGGGCGCCCCAGCCTTCACATCCTGGTAGAACTTCCAGGCAGTCGGGACGCCGGACTGCTGGGCGCCCAACGGCGCAAGGAACAAAAAAACGGCCGCTGAAAGAAAAGCTGTTCTCATACTGTCTCCTTTGAAGTTCCGTTAGATCCGCCTTCGCCCTCTCCCATCCGGCCTTTTCCCACGGCAAGATGCTTCTGATAAAAGAAAGATACCACGATCAGTATGACCGCCGTCACCATAAAAGCCGCCACCCGGTAAAGCTGACCCAGGCTCCAGATATCGTGCAGGAACAATTTCAATATGGCGACGGCAAAAATGCCTATACTGGCCTGCCTGGCGGCCTTAGAGGCCGTTTTTATTCCGAATCCGAATAAAAGGGAGGCGAATGCCGACCAGCCGAGCGTGTATGCCAGGTCCCTGGCCACGTTGCCGGAGAACTGGAATGTGAGCGAAACGCCAGTGCTGAAATAATCGGCTATCTCCATGTTCATAAGCAGGAATAAAAGCGCCGCGCCGCAGCCCATCAGGACGCTTTTCGCATTTACGTCCATAATTTTTTCCTCTCGCGGGCGCCAGAGCAGGGCCGAAGCGAACATCGCCGCCGCCGCTGTGAGGTAGGTGTAAAGATACCAGTTAAAGACAGGCAAGGCCTGCCGGGGGTGGTAAGAGAAAACCGCGGTATTAAAGGTCAGTCGGCAAAAACTTATAAGCAGCAGACAGAATCCCCATTTCTTAAGGCCTTCGTGCGGCACCCTTCTAAAGAGCCACACAAGCGCCGCGCCCTCAAGCGCCCAGCCAAGCGTTATCCATTCTTTGTCGAACTGCAGAGGGAAGATCAGCGTCAAAAAGAAAAGCGCCACGCCCCCGGTCAGCGCCAATCTGAAGTTCTGCGTCTCAGGGCCGCAGGATTTGTGCTTTATCACTTCGCTAAGCATCAGGAAATACAACGCGGAAAACGCGGCCGGTAAAAACCCGATGAGATCTTTACCCATGACGCGGGAAACGGCATCGTATACCGGCATAAAGAAAAGCAGGCCGGAAACCGCGGATGCGGACCAGGCCGTCTTTGAATCCAGAAAATTTTTCCTGAACACCGGAGGGAACACGATAAAAACAAACATATAAACCACGTACCAGATCAAAGGCACGGCGGCCCGGGCCGGCTCAAAAACGGCGCTATGCCATGTAACCGCAAGCAGGAAAGCCCCGCCCAACGCCGGGATAGTGAGCGGTCCCATAGAATATATCCGGGCGAAAGCCAGCATCACCACGGACATAAGCAGTCCAAAACCGAAAATCATGGAGGGATCCTCCGGCTTCAGCTTCGCGGCGGCCATTATAATAAGGAGGAACGGGGATGCGGCGGTTAGGTAGGGCATTGCCTTCACCATCTCCGCGCTATCGATACCGAAATCTCCGGGACGAGCCTTTACCACCCGGAGCAAATAGACCCCGAGCGCCATGAAAGCCACCGTGAAGAGCGCAAATATCGCCATAAAACCGCCCAAAGCCGCCATCTGGTCGATCTTGGACAACCAGACAAAACCACCCGCCACAGTAAGCGCGAGACACGCTGCGGCTATCCAAAGCGTAGATACCAGAAAACCCGCCGTTATGGCCAAGGCATCCAGGAGAAAAACCACAGGCCAGAAAAGGAATGAGATGTACGTCTGCTTAAGCATGGCCGCGAGAACCAGCGCCAGCCCCAGAAGAGGATAAACGCCGGCGAAGACGAGCTCTCCGCCCTTTCCTCCCCTCAGTTTCCAGTTTA
Source organism: Elusimicrobia bacterium GWA2_56_46 (assembly GCA_001799575.1). Lineage (GTDB taxonomy): Bacteria > Elusimicrobiota > Elusimicrobia > Elusimicrobiales > UBA9959 > YA12-FULL-51-18. The sequence goes on along the minus strand of MGTT01000019.1, from coordinate 71,150 downwards.
CGACCGGGAGCGCCGCATTCAGGGCGGAAAATACCAGATAAACCGTGAAAGCGATCCCAAGAAGAGCGGGAGTCAGGTGCGCCACGCTCCAGTTTGCGATAATGAGGAAAACAAAAAAAGAGGCCGCGCCCTGCCAGGGCACAAAATAGCGGCTTTTATACGCGTGATAAGAGAACAGCGCATTGATAGTAAGGAGCAGGGTAAAAAGCAATCCCGGATGGAAAGCCATGTCCCCCGTGCCGAACATAAAAGCCGTAAGGCCTATCGAAAATAACAGGAAAACAGCGCAAGAACTCTTCGTCTTGTTTGTTTCTATGGGAAAAGAAGGCGCAAGTATAATGATAGCGGAAGAGAAGGCCGCAAAAAGCGCGGTTATGGCGGAACCGGTCAACGCCCTGGAATCCGTGAAAAACCTGGCGAACCAGCCCGCTTCCATAAAACCAGTCCCGATAAGAGAGAGCGGAAGAAGAAAAGTCCAGCCGGTCCGGAAGACGGTAGCGGCTATGCCCGTATCCAGAAGAAGTATATAACCGAACAGGGCGAACGGCCTATCCGCTCCGGTGGACAAAAGCGGCGGCGTAAGGAAACCGCCGAACAGGCCCAGGAGCGCCACATACTTTGAGTCCATCCTGACCGACAAAAAGAAAGATGCGGCCGTGACCAGCGACATGAGCGCGAACGCCGCACCGGAACCGATAAAATGATAGCTGGCGCTGGCGGAAAAAATGTCCGCATAAAGAATGGCCACTCCGGCCGCGCAGAGAGTTTGCGCTGTCACAATGAACCGGCTGTTTTTAAGGTAAAGTCCCGTGCCGATACACACACCGCCCAGAATGAAACTAAGCGTGACCCTTACCATGGGGCTAAGGAGACCATGATCGATGGAGTATTTAACAAAAAAACCCGCTCCCAGGAACAAAGCGAATCCGCCTATCCAGGAGAAAAGTTTAATGCCGGCAAAACGTTCCCAATCTATAGCGGGACCTGGTTCTTTATGATCGTCAAGCGGCTGATTGATCCCCGCAGACATGACCGGCTCCGGAATAGGCGTTGAAGATGCCCGCCGCAGCGGTCCGGGCGCGGACGGATGCTGAATAAATTCGGGGGCGGATTGGGCCGAGGCGGCGGATCCGGCAGGGATCTCTTGTGATTCTTCCTTTTCTCCCGCAGAATTGAAGCTGCCGGGACTGAGTTTTTCCAGTTTCCCGCGAAGCTCCAATAATTCCTGCTCCAGGCGCTTCATCCTGTCCGATTGACCGGACAAGTACACTATAAAACCGGCGATCAAAAGTATTGAAATAAGTCCCATTACCCCCCCAATATCGGTCAATATTTTAAATAATAGCCGTTTAGCCTGAACCTTGCAAGGTGTATGATAAGCCCTTGGCGATGTAGGTGGAGCGGGTGACAGGCATGGGTTGGATCGGGCCGAGGAGGAACCGGCGCGAAGTCGCCGGGCCGGCCGCAGGCCCGATGGGCCCCATGCCTGGCAGGACCCGCGAACCCTGCACTGGGAAATTACACAGAAGTCTTGACGTTACCGACCGCCAAAAAATATGCGGCCCGGGAAGCCCGGACCGCATATATAAAACCGCCATATAGAGCTTTAATGCGCGTAGGCGCCGAGAATGATCATTCCAATATTGATGGAGTACCCGAAGCACCCGGTCACTTCGATCCTGTAGCTGACAGGCTTGCCGCCGATCACGGTCGAGTAGGTGGGGTTGACGAAGTGCCCGTCCGACATCCCTTCGGGGGTTACCAGAACCACTACTTCCTCGTCGTTAATGCGCAGCTTGAACGTGCGCGACGCCGCATCCATACCCGCGAAGAAAACGGACGTGGTCCGCTGGGAGCCCTCGTCGCCGCTGGTGATAACGCCTCCAAGCGATTTATCCGGCTGCCGTTTGAACTCCGCCGAGATGACTTGCCCGTACTTCCGCATCATGAGTTTGGAAACTCCCGCGGCCTCATCGAAAAAGCCCCATACGGTCGCGCCGTTAATGGCCCCGGCAACGCTGTGGTCATATGACTTCATCTCGATATCGGTTCCGGTCACGTTGCCCAGCTCGTGGCCCGGTTCGATAGGGCGAAGAACCTGCGGCGGCTGAATCGCCGTTCCGGCCTTTTCTAATTCCTGAAACAGCGCTTCCCCGGCAAAAACAGGGTGAAAGGCGGAGAACATAAGGCAGCCCAGCCCGCATACTACAATCAACTTTTTTTTCATGACAAACCCTCCGGTTATCTTAAAAATACCACTGCCGATATTATACCAATATTCTCCGCGCATGCCCCTTTTCCCCCGCGGGATATACGCAAGCCGCCTATTTTTCGTTCGCCGCCCGTATTTTAGCGAGGTATTCTTTGGCGGCGCGGAGATGTTCGGTTTCCTGGGCGATGATCCCTTTTATTATCATTTTGTGCTCGGGCGCCGCAAGCCTCTCCAGCAATTCGTTATAGGTGTCAACGCTTAAACTTTCCCTTTTGACGTGCATTTCAAGACATTGCCGCAGAGACGAGCCGACGGAGATCTTTTCCGTCTTCACCCCCCCTTTTTTGCCCGTGATCTTCATTAAAGCGAGGGCGTGCTCCGCTTCTTCGCGGGCAAAAACGGAGAAGATCTCCGCGATCCTGGCCCCGCCTATCAGTTTTTCCGCGAAGAGCCCGGCTTCGGCGTTATAAATGGATACGTCCAGAAATTCTTCGTTTATCAGTCCTTCCAGCAGCTTATTTAATTCCATGCCTGATATTCTATCACGAAAAGCCGCCGCACGGGAACCGGACGCCTGAAATTGTGTACAATAATCCTCGTAAATAATTTAGGAGCGCAATACCATGAATAAGATCATATTACCTTTATGCCTGATCGGTCTGGCCGGCTGCATTCAGCGGGAATCCGGACCGGTGTTCACGTCCGGGGCGAAAAAAGTTTCCGTGTATACTACGGCGGACAAAACCGGACAGCGTTTAAGTCCGGAAGGGACTTTCGCATTCAAGCCCTTCGGCCAGCCGCTGGAAACCGAGCCCTGCGTTTTCGTGGACCCCTCCAGATTATTCCAGACTTTCACGGGAATCGGCGGGGCTTTGACCGACGCCTCCGCCGAGACTTTCGCGAAAATGCCGTTGAATAAACAGCGGGAGATCCTGACCGCTTATTACGACCGCAAGGCCGGCATAGGCTATTCCCTAGCGCGCACGCCCATTCACAGCTCCGATTTTTCAAGCGGCAGCTACACTTATGTCGACGAGGGCGACAAAGAGCTGAAATCTTTCAGCGTGGCCCATGATCTCAAGTATCGTATTCCTTTTATCAAACAGGCCATCGCCGCCGCCGGCGGGCTGACTTTGTTCGTCAGCCCCTGGAGCCCGCCGGCCTGGATGAAAGACAACAACGATATGCTGCACGGCGGCAAGCTGAAAAAGGAATTTTACCAGGCCTGGGCGGATTACTACGTAAAATTCATAAAGGCCTACGAAAAGGAAGGCATCCCGGTCTGGGGCCTGACGGTGCAGAACGAGCCTATGGCCTCGCAAAAATGGGAGTCCTGCATCTACACCGCGGAAGAGGAAAGAGATTTCATCAAAAATTATCTCGGCCCGACTTTAAAAAGAGAGGGGCTGGCCTCAAAAAAACTTATAGGCTGGGACCATAACCGGGATCTCCTGTTCCAGCGCGCCGGAGTTCTGCTGGACGATCCGGACACGGCGAAGTATCTTTGGGGGATAGGGTTCCACTGGTACGAAAAATGGCACGGCGACTCCATTTTTGAGAATGTGAAATTGACGCGGGAAACCTACCCGGACACGAATCTGCTGCTCACCGAGGCCTGTAATTACCCTTTCAGCTGGAAAACCATAAACGACTGGAACTGGGGAGAGCTGTACGGCAAATCCATGATAAGCGATTTCAATAACGGCGCGGTCGCCTGGACGGACTGGAATATGCTCCTGGACGAAACCGGCGGGCCGAACCATGTGGGGAACTTCTGTTTCGCCCCTCTGCACGGCGACACGCGGAAAGGTTCGCTGCATTATATGAATTCCTATTACTACATCGGCCACTTTTCCAAGTTCATCAGGCCCGGCGCCAGGCGCGCGGCAAGTTCCTCTTCCCGCGCCCAGTTGCTGACCACCGCTTTTCTGAACAAGGACGGAAGCCTGGCGGTCGTAGTCATGAACCAGAGCAAGGATAAGATCGCCTATCGTCTGTGCCTGGCCGGCAAAGCCGTCGAGCTTTCCGCCCTGCCGCATTCCATTTCGACTCTGGTCGTGGAGTAAGGAGACCGTTCCCGCGCATTTACCGGTGTCTGGCCGGAGTATCAGCAGACTGTTGGACAACAGGAAAGGAGACGACCGAACAATGAACAACAAAAACTCGGCGGTACGACCCGCGGTTATAACGCTCATGGCGCCGCTTTCAGGCATACTTATGCCCATCGAAGCGGTTCCGGATCCCGTTTTTGCCAGGAAAGTAGTCGGAGACGGCGCCTCTCTTGACCCTACGACGCAGATCCTGCTGGCCCCATGCGCGGGGTCGGTGCTTAACATCCATTCCGCCGGCCACGCCCTGACCATCGGAGCCGAAGGCGGCCTGGAAGTCCTGCTCCATATAGGCATAGACACGGTGCAGTTGAAAGGAGCGGGCTTCACCCCCCGCGTCAAGGCGGGGGACAAGGTAGCGGAAGGGCAGCCCCTGATCGAATTTGCGGCCGACGAAGTGGCAAAAAAAGCCCGCAGCCTCCTCACCCAGATCGTTATTACGACACCGGAACTCGTCGGCAAGATGCGCAAATACGGCGGCAGCGTCCTCGCGGGCAAAGACCCCGTTTTGACCATTGAACTGGCGGCCGGAGAAGCCGGGCACGCCGCGCAGGAGGCCGGCGCTCCGATAGTTTCCAAGGCGGTGGTCATACCCAACAGTTCGGGGCTTCATGCCCGGCCCGCCGCCACCCTGGCCAGACTGGCGCGCGCCTACCGCTGCGACCTGCGGCTGCGCAAAGGGGACGCCCAGGCCAACCTCCGGAGCGTCTCGTCCGTCATGGGCCTGGACGTAAGACAGGGAGACAAAGTTTTTATCGTAGCCTGCGGACATGACGCCAAAGAAGCCGTTGACGCGATCCTCCCGGCCCTGGAGAAAGGGCTTGGCGAGGAATCCGCCGGCGCCGCTTCCGCGCCCGCTTCCTCCGCGCCGGCGGCGCGGCCCGCGGCGTCCGGAAACCGCGATCTGCTGGCCGGCATCAGCGCCTCTCCCGGTCTGGCATCCGGCCGGGCTTTCATACTGTCGCAAACAAAAAGCCATGTGCCTGAACACGGCGAAACGCCGGAACAGGAACGGCGCCTTCTCGGGGAAGCCGTCGCGGCGGCGCGCCTGCAGCTCGACGCGCTTCAGGACCGCCTGAAGCTTTCCGGCGACGCCGGCAAGTCCGAGATCTTCGGCGCCCACCTGGAACTTCTGGAAGATCCGGATCTGTTCGAGCTTGCCGAAAGCGCCATAGCAAAAGGCAAGAGCGCCGCTTTCTCGTGGAAAGAGGCTTTCACCGCCCATGCCGACCGGCTGGCGGGAATGTCCAACGAACTTCTGGCCGCGCGCGCGGGCGATCTGCGGGACGTGGGCCGCCGCGTCCTGAAACAGCTGCTTGGAGAACCGGACGAGAATATCTCCGGAATTCCCGCCGGCTCGATCCTGATCGCGGAAGAGCTTACGCCTTCGGACATCGCCTCCCTGGACCGGACGAAAGTGCCGGGCTGCGCCACGGTCGGCGGCGGCCCCACCTCGCATATCGCCATCCTGGCCCAGTCGTTCGGCCTCCCGCTGGTGGTCGGATTGGAACCGCACGCCCTGGAAATACCAGCGGGCGCGGCGATTATACTGGACGCGGACAAAGGCGTCGTCGGAGTTAATCCCCCGGCAAAAGATCTGGAGGAGGTTCGGGCGCGTATCGAGCGCGCCGCCAGGCAAAAACGGGAGGAGGCCGGAGCGGCGGGACGGCCGGCGCTCACACTCGACGGACACCGGATAGAAGTATTTGCCAACCTCAGCGCCGCCGGGGAAGCCGCGGAAGCGGTGAAACTGGGAGCCGAGGGCGTAGGACTGCTGCGCTCGGAATTCCTCTTTCTGAACAGAACCGAAGCGCCTTCGGAAGAAGAACAGACGCGCGCCTACCAGGCGGCCGCCGCTGCGCTGGGCAAAGAACGCCCCCTCATTATCCGCACGCTGGACGCCGGCGGCGACAAGCAGCTGCCCTATCTCCAGCTCCCCAAAGAGGAGAACCCGTTCCTCGGCGAGCGCGGGATCCGGATAGGGCTGGCCCACCCGGACATCCTGAGAACGCAGGCGCGGGCCGTCCTGCGCGCGGCCCAGGCCGGTAAAGTCCGGATAATGTTCCCCATGATCTCCGATATAGAGGAGTACCGCGCGGCCAGGGCCATCGTGCTGGAAGAAGCCAAGCGGCTCGGCGCCTCTCCGATCCAGGTGGGAATAATGATCGAAGTTCCGTCGGCGGCTGTACTGGCGGAGTTGTTCGCCGCGGAGGCCGATTTCTTCTCCATCGGCACCAACGACCTTACGCAATATACGCTGGCCATGGATCGCGGCCATCCCCGGCTGGCCGGGAAAGCGGACGCGCTCCATCCAAGCGTACTGCGCCTGATCGGCATGGTGGTCGAAGCCGCGCGCGCCCACGGCAAGCCCGTCGGCGTCTGCGGAGGCCTCGCCGGGGATCCCAGGGGGATCCCGCTGCTGCTGGGCCTCGGCGTGACCGAGCTCAGCGTGAGCGCGCCCGCGGTGCCGTCGGTAAAAGCGGCCGTGCGGGGCCTTAAACTGGAGGACTGCCGCCTGCTGGCGAAGCGCGCGGTTTCTCTGGGAACGGCCGCGGAAGTGCGCGCCCTGATCCCAGCGCAGGCCCGGGCATAACCGCCCGGAAAACGAGGAGAGAAAATATCTTATGGAAAATCCAGGAAAAAAAATGTTCGCGCAGCTTCAGAAAATAGGCAAATCCCTGATGCTGCCGGTCTCCGTCCTGCCTGTGGCCGGACTGCTGCTGGCGCTGGGGAGCGCCCACTTCGCCGTCGTTCCCGAGGTGATCTCGAACCTGATGGCGCAGTCGGGCGGGGCCATCTTCGGCAACCTGCCGCTGATCTTCGCCATAGGCGTAAGCCTGGGCTTTACCAACAACGACGGAGTGGCTGCGCTGGCCGGCACGGTGGGCTACGCGGTCATGATCGCGACCATGGGCGTAATGGGCGCGATGATGAACACGACCCTCACGCCTGTGATGGGCATAAATTCGATGGACACCGGCGTGTTCGGAGGCATCCTTATCGGCGCGGCGGCCGCGTTTCTCTTTAACCGGTACTATCGTGTAAAACTGCCGGCATACCTGGGCTTCTTCGCCGGCAAGAGGCTGGTGCCTATTCTTAGCGCTTTCGCGGCCATTATAATCGGCTGCGTTCTCAGTTTCGTGTGGCCGCCCATCGGCGGCGCGATCTCCCGCTTCTCGGTCTGGGCGTCGTCCGGATCTCCGGCCACGGCATTCGGCATCTACGGGGTGGTGGAAAGGGTACTCATCCCCTTCGGTCTGCATCATATCTGGAACGTGCCCTTCTTCTTTCAGGTCGGGCAATACTTCGACCCCGCGGCCCAGAAAATGATCCACGGAGAGCTATACCGGTTCGCCGCCGGAGATCCGACGGCCGGGAATCTGGCCGGCGGATATCTGTTCAAGATGTGGGGGCTTCCCGCGGCCGCCATGGCGATCTGGTACAACGCCAGACCGGCGCAGCGGGCAAGGATAGGCGGGATCATGATCTCGGCGGCGTTTACCTCTTTCCTGACCGGGATCACGGAGCCAATAGAGTTCGCTTTCATGTTCCTGGCGCCTGTCCTTTACGGACTTCACGCCGTCCTTTCCGGGGCGGCGTTCGTCATGTGCATACTGCTTGGCATAAAACACGGCACGACTTTCTCCCACGGCCTCATAGACTATATCGTCCTCTTCCCGAAATCGACGCATGCCCTCTGGCTGCTGGTGATCGGCCCCCTGTGGGGTTTTATGTACTTCGGCCTGTTCAATTTCGCCATAAGAAAATGGAATCTGGCCACGCCCGGCAGGGAGCCGGAAGCCGGGGACGAGGCGGCGCAGTCCAGGCCGGTCCATGAGTTCTCGCACCAGCTTGCCCTGGCTTTCGGCGGCAAGAGCAATCTGAAAAGTCTAGACGCCTGCATCACCCGCCTGCGCGTGGAAGTGCACAACATCTCAAAAGTGGACGCCGGACGCCTCAAGAGCCTGGGAGCGGCCGGGGTTATGGTGGCAGGCAGCGGGGTGCAGGCCATCTTCGGCACGCAATCCGAGAATATGAAAACGGATCTGGAGGAGTACCTCTCCACTGCGGGGCCGGAAGCGGAATTAACGGATCAGAAACCGGCCGCGGCCGCGGCTCCCGCCGCCGGTTTTGTGGAACCTGAGCGCGATCCGGAAGCCGCCGTCAAGGCGCGGGCCTGGATCAACGCCCTGGGCGGGGCCGAAGCGATCGGTTCCGTGGAAGTGTGCGCCCAGACCCGGCTGCGGGTGACTATGGCGCCCGGAAAAAAGCTGGACGCGGGCCGGCTGAAAAAGGCAGGCGTGAGCGAGATCATGGAACTGCCGGGCGGGGTGACCCACCTGATCGTGGGGTTGAACGCGGATCAATACGGAATGGAGATGAAAGCGCTGCTGTCCTTATAGGGAAATGGCGCCGGGCTGCCAGCCCGGCGTTACCGCCTCACAGCTCCTACAGGTCGCAGACGGTCTTGTCGAACCTGATCTCGGAGTTCTCTCCTATATTTATCTGCTCTCGGCGGCCTATTATCGTCGCGCTCGGGCCGACCAGCGACTTGCTCAGATTCATGTTCATGATCACCGCGTTCTCGTTGATGATCGAATCCGAAACTATCGAGTAGTCCACGATAGCGCCATCCCCGATGGACGCGTACGGGCCTATTATGGAATTGGAAACTTTCGCCCTGGGCGAGATATACACCGGCTCCACTACGGCGCAGCCCGGCGCGCGGTAGGCCGGCTTGTTCTTCTCAAGTATATAACGGTTGGTCTCAAGCAGTGTTTCCGGCTTCCCGCAGTCATACCAGCCGTCTATCGGAACCGGGCTGAATTTATGCCCGCTTTTGAGCATCGTAACCAGGGCGTCGGTCAGCTGTATCTCCCCCTTTGTGGTCTTACCCGACCGGACCAGACTGTCCAGGCCCCGGAACAAAGGCTGAGTATCCTTAAAAGCGTAGATACCCACGATCGCCATATTGGAGGGCGGATGCTGCGGCTTCTCCACCATATTGACGATACGCCCTTTCTCTATCTCCACCACGCCGAAGCGCCTGGGATCGGCGACTTCCCTTACCGCGATAGCGTCCTGCCGGGCGTTAAGAAATTTTCCCAGATCGGCGGAAATGATCGTGTCGCCCAACATTACGATCGCGGGGCCTTTGACATAATTGCGGGTTATCCAGATGGCGTGCCCCAGGCCTTTAGGCTCTTCCTGCACTATGTAGGTGACGTTCAGCCTGGGATACTTCCCGGCGACATAGGTCTTGATCTTATCGCCCATCCCGCCTATGACCATATAGATCTTCTTGATCCCGGCCCGTGAGAGATCGTCCAGGATATGGCCCAGAATGGGTTTGTCGCCCACGGTCAGCAGCACCTTGGGATAAGTATGGGTATGCGGCCTGAGCCGGGTTCCCGCCCCGGCCACCGGCACGATAGCCGAAAATTCAAGTTTATTCTTCATTTTTCTTTCCTCAATCTCCGTTCCCCCCCTATAATTAAAACAAACTACCGCCCCAAAAGCAAAAGGTACCTGTTACCTTTCAACATAAAAACATATCAAAGGCACCTGTTACCTTTTTTGAGGCCAAAAGACCGGGCGGGGATGGTACTTTCGGCTCAGGCGAAAACGGCGGTTCTGGGCTACATTATATGCGACATATGATCAGCGGGTCGGATTTGGAGTGGAGGACAATAATAATGAAACGGTTCATACTTTTTGTTCTGGCGGCTATAACTTCCTATCCCTGTTTTTCGATGGATACCGGGGACTTGCGCGCGGAACTCTCCGGCCTTGGAGTGAGCGGGTCGGCGCTTATAATCCCGGCCGTGCCGGAAGCCGCCGCGCGGCGCGACCCCGGCGTGAAAGACCGGGGCCTGAGCCTGCGCGAGGAAGCCATGGCGGATCCCGACAGGTTCATAGATGAACACACACCGGAAGAGGTCGAGGAGGCTTTCGGGCTCAGATTTTTCCGTTACCTGATAACGGATCCCGGCAGGATACAGAACGCCGCCGTGCACATAACCGTGGATCTTACAAGCCAGCGCCTGAGGGTACGATCCGCTGAACTCACCGGGGAATTCAAGATCTCCTCCGGGCTTCTTCCCGGCCACGGCACACCCGGCAGCGGAAAGTGCTTCGCCCCGGACGCGATGGAACCCATGCACTATTCCAGCCTCTATAATAACGCGCCCATGGCCAACACTATATTTTTCAATGGGAATATAGCCGTACACGCCACCGGAGCGGAAGCGCTGCTGGGCCGGCCGGCTTCCCATGGCTGCATACGCCTGTCAAAAGCGGATTCCAAAACAGTTTACGATCTGGTTCGCGCTAACGGAAAAAACAACGCCGTCATCTGCGTGGAAGGCATCACTCCGGGTAAACCGGCGAAGTAGTCATAAAAACTGTGAATAAAAACGCCGTCTTCTGCGCGGTCATTATACTGTCCGCCGGCTGCGCCGGACGTGCGGCGCGGGAGCCGCTTAATGCGGACGCGCGCCTGTTGCCGCCGTTTATCCCCACCGACAGGCCTGCCATGGGGGAACTTACGGCCGGACTGCGTTCGAGGGCCGCCACGCTCGGACTTAACGGGCTGACTGGCCTGAAAGACGAAAAAATTTCCCGCGCGCTGGTGCTTCTGCCGCGGGACAGGGCCCGCGCGGGCGTGATCAGTTTTGAGCTGGAAAGCGGCGCCGGAGCGGGCCTTTACCAGTGCGAGGCGCTTGGGCGCGGAAAAACCTCGGACTCGCCCAGGCCGGGCTGGCAAAGCGGGCGTATAGACGGCGTCACCATTTATTACGCGCCGCGGAACGAGGCTGACGGCGCCGCGGTTCCTGGCATCTACGACGCCAGGAATATAACACCCGGCCGCTACGAGATAGCCGCTCTGGGCGGGCCGGAAGACCCCGATGGCGAGGAAGAATTCCTGAGCAGGATAAAGAACACGGACGGCGGGCCAAAACCCTATTTTTCCGCCGTGTACAGGCATTGGTACAATAAGGGCGATGCGGCCGTGCCGATCGACCTGGTCTGGAACCAGGCCTACGGCCTGCGCCTGCCCGGCGCGGTCCCGGAATATTTTGAGCGGCGCCCAGCCGCGGACTCTGCGGAGGCCGCGGCCAGGCAGGCGGCGCAGCTGGCGCATAATCCCCTTTACTATTACGGCCCTTACGGACGTTCCGGCTGGGCCGTGCACACCGACCGGTGGGATGCGCCGAAGCGCCTGACGGATCCGCGCTACGCGGGCCGCCGCGAGATCAGGGATTTCCGGTTCCGCGACACCAGCGGCTGCGTTAAATTGCGCCCCGGCTGCCTGCTGAAGCTTAACGAGTTTATCTCCGAACAGGAAAAACTCGGCCGCAAAGTCCAGATAGAAATAAGGGAATTGGGGACGCCCTTAGTTAATTAGTTTCGCTTCCGAATGCCGGTTGCCCCCCGGTAAAACAACGCAAAAAAACTAATTAACTAAGGGCGTCCCTCTTTCCTTACAACAGAACCGAAATGAAGAGGAGGGCCAGGACTGTGAAGGAGGCCAGGGCGAAACGGTATTCTTTTGTGCGCCAATAGCCGTAGACCAGCATCGCTACACGCGCCGCCGGCGTAAGCGCCAGCGTCAGCACCCCCGCCCGCAGCGCCGCGCCGGCGGATTGAAAGCCTGAAAACCTGAGAACGAAACCCAGAAAAAAGAAAAAAAGGCTCAGGGACACGCCCGCCAGCAGCGTACGCTGGATAAGTTTTCCGAACTCTTTGTCAGAAAAAACTCTGTTCATAATTCTCTACTTCAGTAGCATCTTCACCGCCACGATGAACACCAGCGCCGAGAAAGCTATCTGGATCTTTTCGGAACGGGCCTTATACAGGATATAGATCCCCGCGAAAGAACCGAGCAGAACCCCTATAATTATCACGGCCGCCAGTTCGGGCATAAGATAGCCTTTTTTTAAATAAACGAAGAGGCTGGCGGCGGCCGAAACCCCTATCAGAAAATTGCTGGTGGCCGCGGCGGCCTTGATAGGCACCCCGCAGAGGAGATTCATCATCGGCACCTGTATTATTCCCCCGCCCAGGCCCAGCAGGCCGGAAAGCCCGCCCGCAAAAAATGAAATAAACGAAGCCGGCGTCATATTTTTTACCCGGTAGGAAGTGCTGGAATCTATTGAATGGTCGAAGAACTCCGAATCGAAAACTCCGGGGATAGCGTCGGCGGCGGCGGGCGCGGGACGCGCGTGGCCGTGTTTCAGAGCGCGGCGGCCTTTCATGAACATACCAGCCGAAACCGGAAAAAGCACCAGGGCAAACAGCAATTGAATTATGTTGGAAGACAGGCGGCCGGCCAGGAGCGCTCCGGCGATGGAGCCCAAAGCAGTGGTCACTTCAAGCGCGACCCCCAGGCGCATATTGGCGAGTCCGCGTTCCACATTGACCGACGCCACCGCGCTTGAAGACGCCACGATAGCGGCCAGCGACACCGCGATGGCTTGGTGTATGGGGATGCCCAGCGCCAGAACAAGCATGGGCACGATGAAGATCCCGCCTCCGACGCCCATGACGGAGCCCAGGATGCCGATAAAGAATCCGAATATCACCAACAGGGAAGAATTAAGGAGATTCAGGTCGAACATAAAATCAGCGAATAGGGAAATAGGTCGCTGTCCCCTATTTCCGAAGCCATTTTTCGGCTTCTCTTACGCCTATATCGAAAGCGCGGCCGCACTTGGCGCCCTCGAATTCCAGCACGCCGAGATTCAGATCCACCGGAGGTTTGATGTAATGCACTTCCGGCTCCGATTTTATAAAGACGCGCGACTCGTAGATCTTCTGGGTGTGGATGGCGAGCATTTTCCTGGCCCTGGACTCGAAATAGCCGAAAGCCCCCGCGGAGGGAAAATTCAGGTCTTCGTCCCGCGAGTTGCCTATCATGACTATGGTTCCGCAGCCCTCGAAGATATTAAGGTTTATATTGGCGATACCGATCACGCCGCCGTCCACCAGGTGATAGGTTCGGCCGTGCTCGGTTACTTCGACCGGAGGAAAAATGCTGGGAATGGCGCAGCTGGCCACCAGCGCATCCACGAAAGAAAGGTTGTGGCCGCGGGCGCCGCCTTCGAACCTGACGATGTAAGGCAGCTTCATCTCAACGGCATGGCTGATAACGTAGAAATTTATATTGCGGCTGAAATTGACGCCCGTTTTAGAGAGCCAGGAGTTCAGGAAATCATAGACGGGCGCGTTAGAGAACAAATACATCCTGGAGGCGTGCTTCTGGAACAGAAATCCGATCCTGGAAAAAAATCCCGGCTTATGATGCTGATAAAGTTCCAGCGGGATATTATGATAGCCGGGCCGGATGGAGAGGATGCGGTCCGGCTTCAGGCCGGTCCAGATCCCCCGCAGTTCCCCTGTCTTGCCATAGCAATAAGCCGCCCCGTTGAGCGAGCCCACGCTGAAACCCGCCACGACGTCGAAATCCATCCCGCCGGAAACCAGCCTGGACAGCACACCGGACTGCCAGCTCCCCAAAGCGCCGCCCCCGCACAGGAAGAGGCCCACCGGCTTTTTTAATTTATCCATTTTCTTTTACGGCCCCAAAAGTAATAGAATTGTAATTGTATTATTGTAGCACTATTTTTATATGAGCGAATATCTCACCATAGGCGGTCTTGCGGTTGTCATGATGCTCACGCTTGTCCTGCCTTTTTCCGTAAAAAAAGCGGAGGAGGAGCTGGAGGCCTTTCTGTTCGTGATGGGCCTGGCCGCGGTAACCATTTCAGACCGCTGGAGCGCGGCGCTGGTGGAAGAGGCGTTCAGCGCGCCGGTTAAGATAACTCTGGCGGTGCTGGCGCTGGGTTTCGCTTTCAGGGCCGCGCGCCCGAAACTCAAAGGCTGGCTGGAGCTTCTCATAAACGCGCTTGGCCTGCGCCGGGCGGTCTTCGCGGTAATACTATTTCTCGGCCTGGGTTCAAGCCTGATGACGGCTATTATAGCCGCCCTCGCGCTGGCCGAGATCATCAGCATCCTGAAGCTTGAAAGGAACCGCGAGATAAAGATCGTGGTCTACGCCTGCTTCGCCATAGGCCTTGGCGCCGCGCTGACCCCTATAGGCGAGCCGCTGTCGACCATCGCGGTGGCTAAACTGAAAGACGCGCCGCACAACGCCGATTTTTTTTATCTTATAAGGCAGATAGGCCTCTGGGTCGTGCCCGGGGTTCTGGTCATGGCCTTTTTGGGCGCCAGCGCGGCAGGCAGGGCTGATCCGGCCGGCCTCGGTCTTACCGAAGACGCCCTGGAAACCAATCGAAGCGTCGCGCTCCGCGCCCTGAAAGTGTACCTCTTTGTCATGGCGCTTATCTTTCTGGGCGCGGGCCTTACGCCGCTGGCCGAACGTTTTGTGCCCGGAATGCCGATTTGGGGACTTTACTGGGCCAATTCGTTGTCCGCCATACTGGACAACGCCACGCTGGCGGCGGCCGAGCTGGTTCCGATAATGACCGACAAGCAGGTCAAGTTCACGCTCATGGGCCTGCTCATCTCAGGCGGGATGCTCATCCCGGGTAATATCCCGAACATCATAAGCGCCGCCAAGCTCAATATAAAATCAGGAGAATGGGCGAAAGCCGCGCTGCCCTGCGGCGCCGCCCTGATGACGGTCTATTTCGTACTGATGACCATATTTGTACAATAAACATCAGTCACTGACCACTATCCACTAACCACTACTGTAAGGAGCCCCTCTCATGGAATGGAAATGGAAAACGATAATCGAACCTTTTAAGATAAAGACCGTGGAGCCGCTGGGCTTCACCACCCGCGAGGAGCGCCTTAAGATCCTGGACGCCGCGCATTACAATCTTTTCAACATCAGGGCCGAGAAAGTTCTTATAGATCTTTTGACCGACAGCGGGACGGGCGCGATGAGCGCCGCGCAGTGGGGCGGCATCATGACGGGCGACGAGTCCTACGCCGGGGCGCGCAGTTACTATAATTTTGAGGGAGAGATAAAACGCCTGACCGGTTTCGCGGAGGTCATTCCGGTCCACCAGGGCCGCGCCGCGGAAAAGATACTTTTCACCCTCATCGGCGGCAAGGGCAAGTATGTCATTTCCAATTCGCATTTCGACACCA
The DNA here is from genome assembly GCA_001799575.1 of Elusimicrobia bacterium GWA2_56_46. Taxonomy (GTDB): domain Bacteria; phylum Elusimicrobiota; class Elusimicrobia; order Elusimicrobiales; family UBA9959; genus YA12-FULL-51-18. Next base: position 55,709 of record MGTT01000019.1, on the reverse strand, counting down.
CGCGCGCCAACGTGGAGGCTTCCGGCGCCCAGGCCATGGATTTCCCCTCCAAAGCCGCTATGGATTTCGACAAGCCGGCCCCTTTCAAAGGCAACGCCGACCTGGCCGCCATGGAAAAATTCGTCAGGGAAAAAGGCGCTAAGAACATCCCGCTGTGCGTGATGACGATAACCAATAATTCGCTCGGAGGCCAGCCGGTCTCCATGGAGAACCTGAAAGGCGCCCAGAGCATCTGCCACAAATACGGCATCCCGCTGTTCCTGGACTGCGCCCGTTTCGCCGAAAACGCCTATTTCATAAAACTGCGCGAAAAGGGCTACGGCTGCGTGCCGGTGCGGAAAATAGCCGAGTCCATGTTCGAGCTGGCCGACGGAACCTGGATGAGTTCCAAGAAAGACGCATTCGCCAATATGGGCGGCTTCCTGGCCCTGAACAACAAAGACTGGGCTTCCAAAGCCCGCCAGCTCCTTATCCTGACGGAGGGCTTCGCCACCTACGGCGGCCTGGCCGGCCGCGACCTGGAAGCTATCGCCATCGGCCTGCGCGAAGTGCTGGATGAAAACTATCTCCAGTACCGGCTGCGCTCGGCGGAATATTTCGGCGAAGGCCTGCTGAAACACGGCATCCCGATAGTGAATCCCCCGGGCGGCCACGGCGTCTACATAAACGCCAAGAAACTTCTGCCCCACATACAACCGCGGAATTTCCCGGCCCAGTCGCTTGCCTGCCGGCTTTATCTGGAGGGCGGGATAAGGGGCGTAGAAATAGGGACGCTGATGTTCGGCCGCAGGGACGCCAAAGGCGGCTTCCTGCCGGCGCCGATGGAACTGGTTCGCCTGGCCATGCCCCGGCGCGTCTATACGCAGAGCCACATAGATTACGTCATAGAAGTGCTGGGCATGATCGCCAGGAACAAAAAGAGCATAAAAGGCCTGGAGGTAGTGGAAGCCCCCAGGGCGCTGGCGCATTTCACCGCCAAGCTCAAACTGGGCAGATAGTTGAATTCTTAATTATGTTCCAAAAACGCAGCTTCGACGAAGGGGTCAGACGGGCGCTGGAAAATATCGCGGGGCCGGAGAACGTGTTCACCGACGCGGCCGAACTCCTGATGTATTCCTATGACGCGGGCCTGGCGCGCGCGAAGCCGGAAGCCGTCGTACGCTTCACCTCCACGGATCAGGTGGCGCCCGCGGCAAAACTCCTTTACGCCGCCGGCATCCCGTACCTCCCCAGGATAGCGGGCACAAATCTTTCCGGAGGCACCATTCCGCTTAAAGGCGGCGTGATCTTCAACCTGTCGCTTCTAAACAGGATCCGCCAGATCGACACCATCAACCGCCTGGCCCTGGTGGAGCCCGGGGTGGTGAACCTGCGCCTCCAGATTGAACTGGAGAAATTCGGCTTTTTCTACGCGCCCGACCCGGCCAGCCAGAAAGTCTCGACCATAGGCGGCAACATCGGCGAGAACGCCGGCGGCCCCCAGTGCCTGAAATACGGGGTTACCTCGGACAACGTGGAGCGCCTGGAAGTCGTCACCCCGGAAGGGGACGTGAAGCTCTGGTCATACGGAGATCCCGGACCGGATCTGATGAGCCTGCTCATCGGTTCGGAGGGCACGCTGGGCATAGTCACCAGGGCCTGGCTTAAGATCCTTGAAAAACCGAAAGTCGTGCAGACCGCCGTGGCCGCTTTCGCCTCCGTCGAGAACGCCGTCAGCGCGGCGTCCGGGATAATCGGAGCGGGCATAGTGCCCCGTGCCCTGGAGGCGATGGACAAGATCTCCCTGGACGCCGCCAAAAAAAATCTCAAAACGGATTATCCCCCGGGCACGAACGCCATCCTCCTCATAGAACTGGACGGCGCGAGCGACAAGAAGGTCGCGGGAGAGCTGCGCGCCATCATGGAGATCTGCAAGACCTCTTTCTCCACCTCTTTTAAAACCGCCGCGGATCCCGCCGAGCGGGAAGCCCTCTGGGCCGCCCGCAAAGGCGCCTATCCCGCCATGGCCCGCCTGGCCCCGAACGTCATGGTCGAAGACGGAGTAGTTCCCCGCCCCAGACTGCCGGAAGCCCTCCGGGAAACCAGAGACATACTTTCAAGGTATAAGTTAACGGCCGGGCTCCTGTTCCACGCCGGGGACGGCAATCTCCACCCGAACATACTGTTCGACGCGCGCGATCTCCAGGAAGTGAAGCGCGTCAGGAATGCCGGCTACGAAATCCTCAAAAGCTGCATCCGGCTGGGCGGCGCCATCTCCGGCGAACATGGCATAGGCGTTGAGAAACGGGTGGCCATGAACTGGATGTACGACGCGGCCACGCTGGATTTCTTCGGCGCCATAAAAGCCGCTTTCGACCCCAGGGATCTGGTCAATCCGGACAAGATCCTGCCCGTGGCGCAGGACCGCCGCGCCAGGACGCGCGCTTTCCCGCCAGGCTTTCTGGGAGAGGCTGCGGCCGTCCTGATAACCGAACTTCAGTCCCGGCATAACCTCGGCGCAAAAACGGCCGTAACGGGGTCGGGAGAAAGCCTGCGGCGGGACAAGCGGCCTTTGCGCGGGAAATGGGACGGCGCCGGTTGCAAAGCGCTGGACACGACCGCCCTTAACAGGATCCTGGAACTGGACCGGGAAAATTTCACCGTCCGCGCCGAGGCCGGCGTGCCGGTCGGAGAACTGAGAAAATGGCTGAAAAAAGCCGGCTTCAGCATAATGCTGCCGGACCTTGACGGAACGCTGGGCGGCGTTATCGCGGCGAAAGTCTGGCCTCCGGCGCGGGACATCCTGCTTGGAATGGACGTGGCCCTGGCCGACGGCTCCGTTCTCTCTTTCGGCGGCAAGACCGTCAAGAACGTCGCCGGTTACGACGCCATGAAACTTTTCTGCGGCTCCCTGGGCGCGTACGGTGTGATACTTACCGTCACCCTCAGGACGACTCTCCATGCCGGGGCGCAGGACACAGGGTACAAGACACCGGTCATGAGACACAAGTCACAGGCCGACGGTCGCAATCCGGTGGAATTTAAGCCGGACGAATACCACCGCCGCCTGAAAAAAGCTTTCGACCCGGGAAATCTGCTGAACCCGTGGATCTATGACTAAATACGACATTAACGAACTTTACGACCATACGCAGGAGCCGTTCCACCTGAAACATCTGCTGACCGATCTCGGCGAGCGGACGGTCTATGACGCGGCGGCCCAGTGCAACCGGTGCGGCTATTGCGAAACCGTCTGCCCGACTTATATGCTGACCGGCCGCGAGACCATTTCCGCGCGCGGCAGGAACCAGTTCCTGCGCCTCCTGATAGAAGGCAAGACCCGCGACATAGACTCCGCGCGGGAATCTTTCTCCACCTGTCTGCTGTGCGGGGCCTGCTCCTCGGTCTGCTACGCCAAGGTACCCACTCCCGACCTGGTGCTGGAAGGGCGGAGAAGCCGGGACGGCTACGGCCGGGGCTTCGCCGCGCGCCTGGGCGTGGATCTGCTCCTGAACAGACGCGGTGTTTTCGAGCTCGCTCTCAAGGCCGGTTATCTGCTGAAAAGGCTGGGGCTGGCGGCCCTGGCCGGCAAACTGGGGTTTTATGATTTCCTCGGCCTGCCGGCGCTGGGCGCGGCCCAGGACGCGCTCAAACACGCTCCCCTGAAATTTCTCAGGAAGATCCTACTGAAAGACCCGGCGCTGAAGCCGGAAGGTAAAAAAGAGGCCGCCTGGGCCTACTTCGCCCCCTGCGGGCCTAATTACGTCTTCACCGAAGTGGGGGCCGCCACGGTGGCGCTCCTGAAGCGGTTCCTGGGGCCGGGTGTGTTCACCGACAACTTCTGCTGCGGCCTCCTCGCCTACAACTACGGCCGCGTTACCGAAGCCAGGGAGTTCGCCAAAAAGAATATCCTGCGTTTCGAGGAACTAAAGAAAGCTCTCGGCGGTTTTACCGTGGTGGGAGACTGTTCCTCCTGCGTGGCTTTCATGAAAAGCTACGAGCAGCTTTTCACCGAAGACGAAGAATGGCGGCCGCGCGCGAAAGCTTTCGCCGAAGCCGTAAAGGACATCCTGGAAGCCCTGCCGACGGATAAAATAAAGGGCCGCGGACCGGCCGACGGCGAAACCGTAACCTATCACGACTCCTGCCGCGCCTGCCACGGCCAGGGCATCCGCTCGGAACCGCGCGAGACGCTGAAAAAAATAGCGGGGAAAGCTTTCGTGGAACTGCCGGAAAGCGACTGGTGCTGCGGCGGCGCGGGAGCCTACGCTTTCACCCAGACCGCGCTCTCGGAACGGATAGCCGACCGCAAAATACGGAACATCGCTTCGACGCAGGCCGGAACGGTTCTGGCGGGCGCCACTTCCTGTCTGCTGCAGCTGAACGCGGGCCTGAAGAAAAAATATCCCTCCGCCAGGGCCGTCCACTACAGCGTTTACATGGACAATCTGACAAGGTAACAGGTACCTTTTTAGTACAATACCTATATGACCCGCACGGAAGAACTTGAGAAAAGACTGAACATGCTGGTAAAATTCGGCGGGCTCATCGCCGCCGAAACCAACCTCACGAGGCTGCTTGAGGTCATAGCCGGGCAGGTGCAGCAGATGCTGAACGGCGACCGCTGCTCGGTTTTCATCCTGGACAGGCAGACCAACGAACTCTGGTCCAAGATCGCGCAGGGAATGCAGCAGACCGAGATCCGGGTGCCGTTCGGAAAGGGCATCGCCGGCCACGTCGCCGCGACCGGCGCGACCGTCAATATCGCCGACGCCTATCATGACAACCGCTTCAACCGCGACCTGGATATGATGACCGGCTACCGCACCCGGAGCATTCTGGCGGTTCCGCTCAAGAACGTCGGCGGACACATCATAGGAGTGTTCGAGGTCATAAACAAGGATGAGGGAGCTTTCGATACGGACGACGAAGGTATCCTCCAGCTCCTGGGGTCGCTCGCCGCTTCGGCTATTGAAAACGCCCAGCTTTACGAAAGCCTTTCCAAATCCCAGCTGGAGACCATCTACCGGCTGGCCGTAACCGCGGAATACCGCGACCAGCAGGATACCGCCATCCATCTGCGGCATATAAGCGAATATTCCGCCCTTATCGCCCAGGGCATGGGCCTGCCGGAACGGGAAGTGGAAACCATCCGCTACGCCAGCCCCCTCCACGACATCGGCAAGGTGGGCATAGCGGACGCCATCCTTCTGAAACCCGGCAAACTGACCCCCGAAGAATTCGAGGAGATGAAAAAACACACGCTTTACGGGGCGAAAATACTTTCCGGCGCGGAAAGCAGCCTCCTCCAGATCGCCTGTAAAGTGGCGGGCTCCCACCACGAGAAATTCGACGGCAGCGGCTACCCCTCCGGGCTGAAAGGCGGACATATCCCGGTCTGCGCCCGCATAGTTTCGGTGGCGGACGTGTTCGACGCCCTATGTATGCCAAGGGTCTATAAACCGAAATGGGCCCCGGAAAAGGCGCGGGATTATATCCGCGAAGAGACCGGCAAAGCTTTCGACCCGGACGTGGTGGAGGCTTTCGAGCGCGTCTACGGAGACATCCTGAAGATCTGCGCCGTTACCGACGGCAGATCCACGATCATCCCCGGCCTCGCCAAAGAGCTGCATAAGTACAATTTCTAGGAGGATCAAAACTTATGGCTGACATGGAAATAACTTTCGGGGGAAACAAAAAAATAAACGCGGCCTGGCACGGTTTTGAAATAAAGACGGATCAGCCCAAAAGCGCGGGCGGCGAAGGTTCCGCGCCCACGCCTTTCGACCTGTTCCTGGCCTCGCTTGGCACCTGCGCGGGGATCTACGCGGTGGATTTCATGCGGAACCGGAATCTCTCCACGGAAGGGTTCAAAATAATCGTTTCTTTCAATTTTGATCCGGAGTCGCGCCTGGTGAAAAAAGTGGCCATGAAAATGCGCCTCCCGCCGGATTTCCCCCCCCAGTACCGGGACGCCATACTGAAAGCCGCGGGACTTTGCGCCGTAAAGCGCCATTTGCAGGATCCGCCGGAATTCGAAATAACGGCGGACTAACGACAACCCGGCGAAGCAAAGCGGTTTTTTTATATAATAAAGTGATGATTATCGGCGGTAATGCCGGATTAAGGGGGAATATGTCAAAAATAGCCGCTTTCCTGCCGGGCCGCGCCCTGGCCGTCTGCCTGGTTTTGGCGGTATACGCCGAAGTTTCGGCCCCAGGAGCGCGCGCGGCGGAGGAATTGACTTTCGCCATGCTGCCGCAGCTGACAAATGTCCTTACTTTTTCGGCGTGGCGCCCCCTCCTTGACCGCGTGGAGAAAGAAACCGGCATAAAGTTCACGATGGTCTTTCCCAAAGACTTCGCCGAGCATATGAAGCTTTGCAGAGAAGGAAAAGTGGATTTTGCGTATTCAAATCCCGTCATCTATGCACAAATCTCGACCAGAAAAAAGTCAGAGGAGATCTTTCATGAAGTTTTTGCTCTGGCGATGACGCCCAAAGGGACGGACGATTTTTACGGTCTTTTTATTTCCCGCGCGGACGATCCCGGAATAAAAACTTTTGCGGACATCAAGGGGAAAAAAGGCTGGATCGTGGGGAAGACCTCCGCGGCCGGCTTTATATTCCAGAACGCCTACGCTATGGACAAAAAGATAGATCTCCTGAAAGATTGCGCCCTGACCGAGTCCCCCGGAAACAAACAGGAAAAAGTGGTGATGGCGGTCTACAACCGGGAAGCCGACTTCGGCACGATACGGAACGGCATCCTTGAGATCATGACGGACCGCATCGACACAAGCCAGATCCGGATCCTGGCCCAAACCCCGCGCTATCCGGCCTGGCCCCTTTCCGCGAGGACCGGATTGAAGCCCGAAACGGCGAAGAAAGTAAAAGAAGCGTTTCTAAGACTGCCGAAAGAACTGGTCTCCGCCGCGAACCTTCCCGGCGGGGTCGAAACTTTCATCCCTTCGAAAAACGCCGATTTCGACCCGGTAAGAAAGGTTCTGGACAAAGTAAAGTTCAAATACTGACTTTGAAGCCCGGATTCTCCCACTATGCTGCCATTCCTTACGACATTCAGATCCAGACTCGGAATAAAATATCTTTCCCTTGTCACCGCGGCTGTTCTGTCGATCCTGACACTCGCGGGGGCCGTGATCATCGCCCACCAGAAGAACTCGCTGGTGGAGATCTACGCGCTTCTCAACAAACACACGGAGATGAATTCGATGATGTTCGGAGAGTCCCTCCAGACTTTGGCGGAACGAAGCGATGCCAATCAGCTGGCTTCGGCGCAGGATACCGGAAAAGCCCTGGCCGAGCTGATGGCGGAATTAGGGCCGGACAAATTGCGAAACGGCGACCTAAAAGCTTTGAACTGCCATCTCCAGGCTCTTGTCAGGAACAAAAATGTGGTTTACGGCGCCTACCTGGACGCGAAAAAGCGGCCGCTTGCGAAAGCTTTCGGAAGCGCCCGTTCGCCGGACACCATGAAGATCCTCCTGCCGGTTCGATCCGGCGGAACGGACGTGGGATTTTTTGAACTGGAATTGTCAAAAAACGGGTTCTCCAGGCAGGCGCAATACAACCAGACGATCATCGCCGCCACTCTTGAAATGCAAAAACGCTATGAAGAAGAAACCTTAAGAAAAGCCCTCTCTTTCATAGAGCTGAGCACAAGAACCGCCGTATTCAATATTTCCGCGGTCACCGTGCTGTCAATCCTCGCGCTTCTGCTGATCCTCGCCTATTTTTTCTCGCGCACCACTCTGCGGCCTATCCTCGCCATCACCGCCACCGCCTCGGCCGTGGCCAGAACCGGGGATCTAAGCGGACGGATAGGCATAACCGCGGATAATGAGCTGGGGGAGCTTGCGGAAGCTTTTAATAAAATGGTCTCCAGTCTCCGGAACACCACCGTCAACCGGGACGAACTGAACAAAGAAGTTCAGGAACGCAAAAAAACGGAAGCTTTCATTAAAGGCGTTATGGAAAATGTGGGCCCCTTGATAGTGACGGATACGCAGTACCGGATTATCCTGGCGAATCCCGCTTTCTGCGGCCTGGCCGGCAGGCCGCTTGATGAAGTGATCGGAAAACCCTGTTACGAGGCGTTCCACCGCTGCGACACGCCTTGCTTTACGAAAACCGGGGAATGTTCGGCGAAAGCGGCTCTTGAAACAAAAAAACCTGCCAGAGCCGAGTACAAAAGAGAAGCTCCCGGCGGAACGGCCTCGTACGAGGCCCGCAGCTACCCGCTGCTGAATAACGAGGGGGACGTGATCTCGGTCATCCAGACCATCACGGACACGACCGAACAAAAAAACATGGAGGCGCGGACACGGCAGTCCGAAAAAATGTCCGCCATAGGCCAGCTCGCGGCCGGAGTGGCCCACGAGATCAATAATCCGATGGGAATTATTCTGGGATTCGCGCAAAGCCTGGTGAAAACCGTAAAAGAAAATGACCCGCTGAAAACCCCGCTTAAATCAATAGAACGCGAAGCGATGCGCTGCAAAGAGCTGGTGCAGAATCTGCTTGTCTTCTCCAGAGCGTCCAGCCGCTCGGCGCACCCGGCGTTCGATCCCAATTCCAGCATCGAGTCGGCGCTCTCCCTTATTCTGCCGCAGGCCCGGATGCAAAACGTGGAGATCGTCAAAGACCTCCGGAGTCCGCTGCCCATGATAACGGCCGACAGCGGACAGCTCCAGCAGGTGATAATCAACCTGTGCTCCAACGCGATAGACGCGATGCCTTCCGGGGGCAGGCTCACGATCGGAACCTCCCTGTCCCGGCGGGACGGAAAGGATTTTATCCGCATTGACGTTTCCGACACCGGCAGCGGGATCCCAAAGGAACTGCATGCCAAGATCTTCAATCCTTTTTTCACCACAAAAGAAGTCGGGAAAGGAACCGGGCTGGGACTGTCCCTGGTGCATGAAATAGTGACGCGGCACGCGGGAACGATAGAACTGGAAAGCGAGCCGGGGAAAGGAGCAAAATTCTCAGTTTACCTGCCGGTGCCGCCGGCGCCGCCATCCGCGGCGTAAGCCGGGTTAGATTTTTATTTTGGAGATGCCGGCGCTGACCAGGAGGAATTCTCCGCCCACCACCAGGTAGATGAGAGCGCCCCAGACCGGCGGAACCTGCGTGACGAGGAAAGCGAACACGGAAAGCGCCAGCGAAGCCATGGCGGTGAGAAAAACTATCCGGGGCCTGGAAAAACCAAGTTTCTCAAGCCGCAGAGCGAAATGATCCCTGCTTCCGATGAACGGAGAATGCCCGCGCCGGAGGCGCATGACCGACACGAAAAGAGTGTCGTAAAGAGGGATGGCCAGGATGAAAAGCGGCGCGTAAACACCCAGCGGATTCACCGCGCTGTAGCTGGTTCCCATGGACACCAGCGCCAGGGTGAACCCGCAGACAAGGCTCCCGGAATCCCCCATAAAGATCTTCATCCTCTTCGAAAAATTATACGGCAGGAATCCCAGCGCGCCGCCGGCCAGCGCCGCCGAGGCGACATTGACATAGATAGCCTCGGAAGGGAAAGAGATAAGCAGGAACCCGAGCGCCGCCATCACCGCCTGGCTGGCCGACAGGCCGTCCATGACGTCTATGATGTTGAAAGCGTTGGATACCCCCACTATCCAGACCATGCTCAGGATGAAAGAGAGATGATCGGGATTTATAAAATTTATCCTGACCCCGTAAAGCGCCACAAAAAAAGCCACGCAAAACTGTATGAAGAACTTGGTTTTAAAGCCCAGGCCATGCGGTTTTTTCAGATCGTCTATCAGCCCCAGAACGAACATGACAAGGCCCCCGGCCAGGATGACGCGCAGGTCGCGCAGCGTGCCGGTGGGAAAAGACGTGTAGAACCGCATGAAAACCAGCCCCGCCGAAAAAGCCAGGAAGATGGCGGCCCCGCCCAGGAGCGGAGTGACCTGCTTATGGGTCTTAACTTCCGCGCCGGGCGCGTCCACATATCCGAACCGGAGCGCCAGCAGCCTCAGAAGCGGCGTCAGAACCAGCGACAGCGCCAGCGGAACCATGAAAGCCAGCAGATAAAGCCTTGAATTCTCTATTAAGTCGCGCACGCTGGGAACCTCCGGGGAATAAAAGCGATTGAAGATTTCGGATTCAAGATTGAAGATTTAAGATCGCCGAAGCACTTTTATTTAATCCGCAATCTTAAATCCTGAATCCGGAATCTTAAATTCCGGCAAATAGACTCTTAATCCTCAATTCTAAAATCTTGAGCACGCCTTTGACCGCGTCCCTGTAATTTATTTTCTTGCCTTCCCCCCTTGACCTGGGCGCGTAGGCGATGGGAACTTCGGTGAATTTATATTTTCTGAAAGCGATCTTGCAGGAGATCTCGGCTTCGATCTCAAAGCCGTCGGAAACAAGACCGAGGGAGCGCACCAGCGGGGTTCTGAAAGCCTTGTAACAGGTATAGGAATCCGTCATTTTCACGCCGAACAGAAACGCCGTGAGAAAAGTCAGGAACTGGTTCCCCCAGAGGTACATGATATTGTGGGTCCTGGTACGGCCGGAAAGCAGCCGCGAGCCGTAAACCACGTCGTAGCCCCCCTCCGCTATCGGCCGCACTATCTCCGGAATATAGCCGGGGTCGTATTCCAGATCCGCGTCCTGGATAATAACGATGTCGCCCTCGGCGGCCGCGAAACCGGTGAGCAGCGCCCCGCCCTTGCCTTGATTGGCCTCGTGCTTTATCACTTTAAGAACGAACGGAAAGGCTTTGCCGGCCGCCGCCCGCTCCAGCCATTCCCTGGTGCCGTCGGTGGAACCGTCGTCCACCACCACCACTTCCCTGTCTATGGGCAGCTCCGCTATCTTTTTAAGGATCTCGGGCAGGGTTTTTATCTCGTTAAAGGACGGTATGATCACGCTCGTCTTCATTAATTGTAATTATAACAAATAAGCCATTTCTTATTTGTCCCGTCCCGGAGTATTTTTATACAATTAACCTATAGGGATTCCGGAATCTTGAATCCTGGTACGGAGGTTCTTGTATGAAAGTACCCATGGTGGATCTGCTGGCGGGCTATCCCGCTATCAAAGACGAAGCGGAAGCCGCGGTCAGGGCCGTGATGAACAAAGGCAATTTTATCCTGGGCGAGGAAGTGGCGAAGTTCGAAAACGAATTTGCGGCCCTTAACGGCTCAAAATACGCAGTGGGCGTGGCCAACGGCACCGACGCGCTCAGGCTCGCCATTGTCGCCGCCGGAATAAAGCCCGGCGACGAGGTCATCACCACCCCTTTCACCTTTATAGCCACCACCGAGACCATCAGCCAGTCCGGGGCTATCCCGGTGTTCGCCGACATAGAACCCGACACCTACAACATAGATCCGAAATCCGTGGAGAAGAAGATCACCAAAAGAACGAAAGCGGTCATCCCGGTTCACCTGTACGGCCACCCCGCGGACATGGATCCCATCATGGCCCTGGCCAAAAAACACGGCCTTAAAGTGATCGAGGACTGCGCCCAGTCTTTCACCGCCCAGTACAAAACCGGCGGAAAGGACTGGAAATACACAGGGGCCATAGGCGATTGCGGTACTTTCAGCTTCTTCCCCGCCAAGAACCTGGGCGCGTTCGGCGACGGCGGACTGGTGACCACTAACGATCCGGAGATAGCGGCGGAACTCAAAGCGCTCAGGAACCACGGCAGCAAAGTGCGCTATCTCCACGACATGGAAGGCTTCAACTCCCGCCTGGACACCATCCAGGCCGCCATACTTTCCGTAAAACTCAAGCGCGTGCTCAAATGGACGGAAATGCGCAACGCCGCGGCCGCGAAATACGCCGCCGCCCTGAAAGACGTGTGCGAAACACCCGTAGTCCGGCCCGATTGCAAACACTCGTTCAATTACTACACCATCCGCTTCGGCTCGAAAGCCGTGCGCGACAACGCGCAGAAGGTTCTCACCGAAAGCGGCATAGCCAACCAGATCTATTATCCCGTGTCCCTGCATCTGCAGAAAGCGTACGCCCGCCTGGGCTACAAGCGGGGCGATCTGCCGGTCTGCGAGAAAACGCAGGACACGGTGTTCTCCCTGCCGATGTTCCCCGAACTGACCGGCGAACAGATAAAAGCCGTGACCGACGCGGTAAAGGACTCTCTTGTCCGGAAAGTTTCAGTCTAATCCTCCGGGTTGAGCCGCGTTTATGACAAAAGCGGAAAGGATCAAATTCTTTGACGAATCCGCCGGCACCCGCGACGTCTGGCGCGGACGGAACCGCTATTATCACTCGGAACTGAGGGACTTTTTCCGTTTCGTAATCCCGGAAAACGCCTCGGTTCTGGAAATAGGCTCCGGCACCGGAGACCTGCTGGCGGAATTGAAGCCCGCGCAGGCGCTGGGACTGGATTTCAGCCCGGCCATGACCGCGGCCGCGAAAAGACGCCACCCGGAGCTTGATTTCGCCGAAGACGACATCGAATCCCTCGCGGCAACGGAGAAGTTCGACTACGTGGTCATGCAGGATCTGTTGGGCCACCTCGACGACATCTGGCTGGCTTTCCGCAACCTCTCAAAAGTCACCGGGCCGGGCTCCCGCGTAGCCATTACGTCCTACAATCCTCTCTGGGAACCGCTGGTGATCCTGGCGGAAGCCGCCGGTCTTAAGGCTAAAAACCCGCGCCAGAACTGGCTGGCCCTGGCGGATATAGAGAATCTGCTTTACCTGAACAACTACGAGGTCATAAAAAAAGGCTATCGTTTCCTGCTGCCGTTCCGCATACCGCTGCTTTCCGTTTTTTTCAACAAGTTCCTGGCGAAACTGCCTTTTCTCAAGGAACTGGGCATGATACAATTCATAATCGCGCGCGAGACACCCGCCAGACCCGAGATAAAAGGCTACTCCGTTTCGGTCGTAGTCCCCTGCCGCGACGAGGCCGGCAACATGGAGCGCCTTTTCAGAGAACTGCCCGCCATCGGCAAAAACACGGAACTGGTTTTCGTGGACGGAAATTCCTCCGACGGCACGGTTGAAAAGATCAGGGAAGAAGCGGCAAAACACCCGGAAATCCCGGTAAAGATCCTCCTTCAGGGCGGAGCTTTCGGCAAAGCCGACGCCGTCAGGAAAGGCTTCGACGCGGCCGCGGGGGACGTGCTTATGATCCTGGACGCCGATCTGACCGTGGTACCCGAAGACCTGAAAAAATTTTACACCGCCATAAGCGAGGGAAAAGGCGAATTCATCAACGGCTCGCGCCTGGTCTACCCCATGGAAAAAGGAGCCATGCGCTTTTTGAATATGCTGGGCAACAAGACTTTCTCCCTTATCTTCACCTGGACGCTGGGCCAGCGGATCAAGGACACCCTTTGCGGCACCAAGGTGCTGCTGCGCTCTAATTACGACAAGATAAAGGCCGGGCGCCCCTACTTCGGAGACTTCGACCCTTTCGGCGATTTCGACCTGCTTTTCGGCGCCAGCAAGCTGAATCTTAAGATCGTAGAGGTGCCAGTGGGCTACAAGGAAAGGAAGTACGGAGAAACCAAGATCAGCAGGTTCCGCCACGGTCTGCTGCTTTTCAGAATGTCGTTCGTCGCTTTCACCAAATTCAAACTGCAATAACCTGCCGTCTCATGACATTTCACCGGGCCGGCGCGGATTTTCTCTCAGTTCCGGCCCGCCGTCCAAGCGGATAAATTTTCACTTCCGTGATAGTCAACGGGTATAACATGGAATCGTAAGCCAGGAAACGTCCCCCGCGGCCGAATTTCCATTCCGCCTCCGGACGCCCGCTGTTTATGATCCCGACCAGATCCGGATAGACGCCGGTCTTACTCATTTCAAAAACCACTTTCTCCGCGTTATCGGTCATAAGGTATCCCGCTCCGCCGCGGACGGCCCGCTCCAGATCCGCCCTGGTTTCGATCCTGTCGTGGTTGGCGTAAATTTTACCCTCCATATAAAACTGCATGAAAGGCCAGGCCAGCATACTTACAACTTCGTCAGGCCCTTTTGGGGCAAGCCATGCCGCGGCCGCGGGGTAAACCGACCTTGCTTGCAGCATTTCGGCCAACGCCCCGCCGCCGCTGAAAACCACGGCCAAAACCGGCAGGGCATAAAGCGCGCCCCTCGCCAGCGGACGGCCAATCATGCCGGCCAGTTCGGAAACCACAAAGCCGGCCGTTATGGCTGAAAATGGGGCAAACGCCACAAAGGCCCTGAGCGCCGCCGTGCCCGGATTCAACGTCCAGAACAGCAGAGTTCCCCAGGCCTGAAGTATAAACACCCCGACGCCAAGAGCCGGCCTTTTGATGAACAAATAGACGGAGCCGGCCAGGGCCGCGAGATAGAGCCACACGGAAAACCAGCCTGAAACCCCGGCGAAGCCGTGAAGGTAGAATTTCCAGCCTCCGAAAGAAGTTTCCGGAGCGTTCCAGAGAAACTGCCGGAGCAGATACTGGAAATAAGTCAAATGCGCCACATCGCCAAGCCTTTCTCCTGCCACCCTGAAAACGGCGGCATAGCATAGCTCGCACGCGGCAAGGACTACGGCAAAACCCGCGGCCGGTATAAGAGCGTTGACCGCTTCGGCGCGAAAGCGATCCCGCGCGCTCCAAAGCCTTACGGCCTCGCAGACGGCGAGCGCGGCCAGATTCGGCAGCATCGAGTAATGCGTCATGAAAGCCAGACCGATAACCGCGCCCGCCGCCAGGCCGCGCAGACGGCGAGCGCCGGGAGACACGGCCCAGGAAAGGTACAGCAACAAACCGCAGAGGAGAAAAAAGACCGCTATCGAGTTGGACATGAGACTGCGGGAATACCAGACATGCAGTCCGGAAAAAGCCAGGAGGAACGCCGCAAGCAACCCCGCCGGAGCGCCGGAATATTTATAAGCCGCGAAAAAAACCAGCGCCACGCAGAGAACCCCGAAGAAAGCGGTCATAGCCATGCCGGCAAAGTCGCCGGTCCCGAAAACGATCCCCCAGGCCGAAAGCAGCAGCATGAAAACCGGTTTCCCGGTTCCCGTAGGCAGTATGCAGCCTTTGGCTATCAGGTATTCTTTCAGTCCGGAAACATTACCTCCGCCGATAATATAGGAAATAGCTGAAGGGATAGTTTTTCCTTCAAGCGCGTAATAGGCTTCATCCCAGAGCAAAAAACCCCGCTCGGACAGCGCCCAGAACCGCAAAAAGGCCGCGCAGGCGACCGCCAGCGAGAGCAATAAAAATGACTTTCTGTTCATTCGTCCTCCAAAAACAATAAGCATAGCATTTTTTTGTAGAATATCTCCCAGGACGATAACTGCCGCTGGCTGGAAACTGGAGAGAAACAGTTTTGAATTTGATATTTAAAAAATTACACGCGCTGGTCATATTCGCGGCTTCCTCTTCCCTTGTCAGGAAAGCGGCCCGCCTGATCTTCAAGCTTGCGCCCAGAACGGACATAGCGGTGCGCTCTCCGGAAGGGATCCTCTACGCCGATTCTCCGGACAGACTGCTGGCCGCCCTGCTCTGGAAGAAGACCATGCCGTCCAGCCTGGAATACTCAGTTTACGCCCGCTTCATCAGGCCCGGAATGACCGTTCTGGATATCGGCGCTAATATAGGTTTTTTTACCCTGCTTTTTTCCCGCCTTGCCGGCGAAACCGGACGGGTGATAGCTTTTGAACCGGATCCTGACAATTTTCGTCTGCTCAGAAAGACCCTGGACGCAAATAACCGCAAGAACGTGGAGTGCGAGCAAAAAGCGGTCTCGGAAGGGGACGGGGCGGAGAAGCTATTCCTGTCCGAAGAGCACCGGGGCGATCACAGGATCTTTGATTCCGGCGACGACCGGAAGTCCATTAACATAAACACGATTTCAGTGGATGGGAAGCTTGGACCGCAGGGCAGAGCCGACTTTATAAAAATGGACATCCAGGGAGCGGAATTCCGGGCTCTTGCCGGCATGGAAAGAACCATACGGAATTCACCGGGTCTTACAATGTTGTGCGAATTTTCACCCGCCCTGCTGAAAAAGGCCGGCGCCGGGCCCGGCGCGTTCCTTGAAAAACTGCTTTCTTACGGTTTTACCATGAAATATCTGGACGAAGAAACCTGCTCGGTAAAAGAGGCTTCTCCGGAAGAACTGACGGCCCTCTGCGCCGGAGAAAAATACCTGAATCTGCTGTTGGAAAGGACGTAAAGTACGGGTTACCGGGCCCCAAATATTGTAGAATTTTGCAAGGCTGCGGGGCGGAAGGCCGGCCGCCTTTCCATAACCAGCGACCCGGCCAAATAGCGGTTTAAACTATCTTAACGTGGAGAAAAAAATGATCAGCGTCATTATTCCGGTCTACAATGAGGAAGAATCGATAGCGCACGACATCGATTCGGTCCGAAAAGCCATGGACGCCTCCGGGATGACCTATGAACTAATCGTCATAGATGACGCTTCCCTGGACAAGTCCGGAGAGATAGCCAAGGCCAAAGGCGTCAAACTCATAACCCACCCCGTTAACAAGGGTGTGGGAGCCGCCAGAAAAACCGGCATCCTGAACGCCAAATACGACATCGTAGCCACCACCGACGGCGACGGAACCTACCCCAACCACGAAATGCCCGGCCTGGCCAGGCTCATAGGCGAATATGACATGGTGGTGGGCGCCCGCACGGGGCCGAACGTGCACGTTTCCCTGATACGCTGGCTGCCCAAGTTCCTGATCCGCAAACTCGCGGAATATCTCACCCGCCACAAGATCCCCGACCTGAACTCCGGACTGCGCGTCTTCAAGAAAGAAACCGCCCTCAAATATTTCTATCTCCTGCCGGATTCGCATTCCTGGGAAAGCACCATCACTCTTTCTTTCCTCTTCAACGGCCACCCAGTGAAATTCGTCCCGGTGGATTATTATAAACGCATGGGCGGCAAATCCTCCTTTACGCCTTTCAGGGACACCTACAACTACATCAGCCTTATCGTCAGGACGGTGATGTATTTCAACCCCCTGAGGATCTTCATACCGCTTATCGCCGCCTCGTTCGTCTTGAGTATGCTCAAGTTCATTTTCGATATATTCGCCTATAGGCATTTAAGCCAGACCGGCATAGTAATGATGACTTTCACCTTCAACACCATGATGATAGGCCTCCTCGCGGATCTGATCGTCACCCTCAGCAGAAAGACCAGGACATGAAAATCACCACGGAAGACGCCCATCGCTATTTCCTGCGCTTCCCCGTTGCCCTCTTCCTGGCGGCTTTTTTAATACGGCTCGCCTATGTCCTGTTCTTCGCCCACGGACAGCTCTCGCCCGATGCCTACGACTGGATGGACATCGGCTGGCGGATAGCCCGTGGCCAGGGCTTCGGCGGCTCCTGGCGGCCGCCAGGCTACGCTTTTTTCCTTGGCGGCTTCTTTTTTATTTTCGGAAAGTCGGCGACTCCTGTATTCCTGGCGCAAGCGGGACTTGGAGCAGCTACCTGCGTGCTGACGGCTAAAACGGCGGAGAGGTTATTTAATGAAACCGTGGGACGCATAGCCGGAACTCTCGCCGCCTTTTACCCCTACTTCATAGCCTATACCGCCGATCTCCTCAGCGAAACCCTGCTCACGTTCCTGCTGGCCGCGTCCGTTTTTTACATCGTCAAAACCAGCCGCGAACCGGGCTGGAAAAACCTGGCCGCCGCCGGTCTGCTTGCGGGCCTGACCGCCCTGACCAAGTCCACCACCCTACCTTTCTTTTTATGCGCCTGCGCCTGGCTCTGGTGGCAGACCGGGAAATTAAGAACCGGGTTCCTGGTAGGCGTATTCACGCTCCTGACCATAGCGCCCTGGACTTTCAGAAATTATTTTTATCACGGCCAGGGTTACACTATGCCGGTCTCCACCCCCTGGTACACGCTGTATAACGCCGTTTCAGATGAAGCTCTCTACGGGGAAATGCGCGGGGGCTCCGACGTCCCCTCTACTGACGCCGCGCCTTCTCTCCTACCTCCCAAAGACTGGGACTATATCTCAAATCTGCCGCTGCCCGAAAGAGACAAACTCTGCAAAGAGAGGGCCCTGGCCTGGATAAAAGAAAATCCCTACAAATTCGCGCATCTTATCCGCCTTAGACTTGTCCACTTCTGGCGGCTCTACCCGATGATGGCCTATAAATGGCAGAAATACGCCGCTATGGCCACTTCCGGAATTTATATACCATTATGTTTCCTGGGAATAATACTGTCGGCGGGAGAATTTAAAAGAACATCACTGCTGCTGGCCCTTTTCGCTACCTACACCGCCGTCCATCTGGTTTTTTTCGCGATGATCCGCTACAGAGTACCGCTGGATCCCTACATAATGATCTTCGCAGCTTACGCTATCTGGAGGGGCCGCCAGCGGTTTTACTCCGTCCTTTCAGGACATACAGCGTAACGTTGTCCCGCGTGATCACCGGCTCCGCAAAGCCGGGCGTAAACCATTTGACCGGAAGTTTTCCCCGGCTGATCTTCCAATACAGCGTCCCCGCGCTGTCCGCCTCGAAGCTGTCCAGATTAACGACCAGATAATCTATCCCACGCGCTTCCAGCTCCGCCGCCGCGGCCGCCGGAGCGGAACGATAAAATTTCTCCCCGAACGCGTCCATCCCGAACACCCGGTGTCCGGGATAGCTCAATTGCGGCACGGTAAGATCGCTCAGGAAAAAAATGCCGGCGCCAGGCGGGATGCCGGAATTTATGTATTTGAGAATAAAGAACTGACCGCTTGTATCGTAATAGCCCCGGTCGAAATAGTCCCGCCGCGACTGCGCGCCCAGAAAAACCGGCAAACGTTTTCCTCCGAAATAGACGGAAAGCGAAAGATCGGCCAGGAATGAAAGTGAGAGCAGGAAGATGACATAACCGCGCATACTCATGGTGCGGTAGATCTGCGCCACGGCGCCTGCTGTCGGAACCGACAGCAGGGCGAAACTGATCAGGCTGTGGCGGCTTAACCGGAATGTTATACCGGTCGCGAACAACAGCAGGTAATTAAGCGCCGCGATAGCGAACAACCATAGAGTGATATTCCGGCCGGAGCCGTCCTTGATCCTGAACAGGAATATGAACGGGAAAAACGCCGCGAACAGAGGCCCAATCCCCAGAATAACGTCCCCCGTGGTTAAATCGCCTATATTTCTGAAAAGATCGGAGAGCGATTCCCCCTTGAAAGCGGTCAGGTACAGGAGTTCATCGTACTTAAAATGAAACAGTTTTTTGGGATAGAGCGGATTGCCGGTAATGACGGCGTTCCGCAGCAGATACGGCGCAAGCGCGGAGAAAGAAACGAACGCGAATACAGCCGCCTGTTTAACGGCGCGCGACAGCCGCCGCCTTTCCTCGTAAAGGATGAGCGCGGGAAAGATCAGCAGCAGCGGAAACGCCGTATATTTACAGGCCGCGTGCGCCCCGGTAAAGATCGCAGCGGTAAGCAGCCAGCGCCGGCCTTTTTCCGAAAGCCAGTTGAGAAAAGCATAAACGGCCAGCAAAGCGTACATGAGCGTTACGAAATCGGTGTTGCCGACCCCGGAAAGGGAAGTGACGACGGGGATCGTGTAGAAGATGGCGGCGGCAAGCATTGCCGACGGCCGGTCCAGGAATTTACGCGCCAGCAGATAGACCGCCGCCAGACAGAAAAGCCCGGAAATGTAATGAAAAAGCCTGGCTGTCTGTATCGAACCGACGGCGGCCAAAAACGTGTATTGCGTAAGCGCGCCGGAAGGGAAATACTGGGCGGACGCGCCCGGCAGGGCGTAAATGGCGTGATGCGCCAGCCACTTGGCCGGGATACCCAGATGCGTGCTTGTTTCATCTTCCGCGGTCGGCGGACAATAGTTGAATAAGAGGTTAAAAAGAACCGCCGTGAACAGGACGCCGAGCAGCGCCTTTTCAGCCCGTGATAAACCCCGCAGTTTTTCCGCCAGGGCCGCTGCCGCCGCGCGGAGCGCGCCCGTTAGAGAAAACCCGCCGGCCCCGCCGTAAAGCCCGGCTATCTCCCGCCTGGTCAGCCATAAGAGCAGCAGCAGGACGGAGAGAAAAACCTGCTTATAAAGAAGACCCAGGTACCCCATGCCGAAAGTCAGATAGGAAACGGCGAACATACCGATACCGCAGGAGATCAAACTCTCTTCCAGGACTCCCGCGCCGCCTGGCCGGCCTAACAAGGTCTGGAGCCAACGTCCAAGCCCGGCGCAGGCCAGCATGAAAGCGGCGATAATTCCGAGATCCAATGGCAGGGTTAATATCATTTCAGGAAAGCGGCGGCCTTTATCAAGACCTTTTCCACATACCTGTTGGAAGGCAGCCGCGAATAATATATCAGATAATTAGCCGCGGACCAGGCGACGATCGCGGCGAACAGCGCTTTCTTTTTCATCGGCGCCGCACCTCTCCCGCCGAACGCCCGTAAAACCCAAGAAGATCCGGATGTCCGGAAAACCACTCCGCGGTTTTATGAAACCCGGCCGCAAAATCAAATAGCGGCCTCCAGCCGAGCTGTGTGTGTATAAGCCGGTTGTCGGCCACCCATGAGGAAGTATCCCAGGAACGGTTCCGCATGGCGCCCCATTCCGGTTCGGCCCGGACACGCAGTTCTTTACGCGCGATCTCTACCGCCTCACGCAGCGTTGTCTGCGTTCCCGTACCCACGTTATAAACCGCTCCCCGTTCCGTCTCCCGGCGCGAAGCCGCCAGGAGGTACGCGTCGCAGACATCGTCTACGTAAACGTAATCGCGCGCGACTTCCGGGGCCGCCAGGGGAGGCAGCGCGCCTTTGAAGCCGTTGAGTACCAAAGCCGGTATCAGCCTGCCGGGCGCCTCGTACGGGCCGTACACCGAATAAAGCCGCAGGGTGACGACATGAGCGTTTCCTCTCCTGGCGGCGTACCGGCAGTACTGCGTTCCGGCGGCCTTAGTCACGGCGTAACAGCTGTTGGGCTCAAGCCAGTCCCGCTCCGAAGGAGGATGATCCTTGAATCCGTATTCCGAAGACGAGCCTGTGTTGATAAAAGCCTCAAATCCGCGTTCCAGGCAGACTTCGAGGAGATTTATGGTGCCCGTCACGTTCGTCTCTACCATCCGGGCCGCGTCCGTCTGCCAGGAATAAGCGCCATGCGCCGCCAGGTGGAAGATCCATTCCGGCTTTGCCGCCGAAACGATCTCCGAAAGTTTCCTCCGGTCGCCAAGAGAGGCTTCATGAAAAACGACATGGGAACCGATCCCGCCCAACCGCCAACGGTCGCCGCCCGGCCGGACAAGAAGGTGCACTTCATGCCCCTCCCTAAGCAGGCGGTGCGCCAAATTAGCGCCCACAAATCCGGCCGCCCCGGTCAAAATAACGCGCTTCATTTTTTCCTCTTCATCGCTATCAGATACATGTTCCCGAGCGGCACGCTGACCGGACAGCCGCCGATGCCCGCGGCGTCAAAAGAACGGCTCAACGCAAGCTTCAGCGCCGGCGGCGACGGCAAAAGACGAGCCAGATAATTCAGAGAATACCGGTTAAAGACCGCGCCCGTTTCCCTGACCAGGAAGCCCCGGCTTTCAAAAACGCGTGTAAGCGTCCGGGGCCCGTACAAAAAAGTGTGTTCTATGTCTATGATCGGACTTCTTTCACCTAAAATCCGCGCTGAAAAAGCGTCGATGTTATGGTTCAGGGTCAACACCACTCCACCGGGCCTCAGTATCCGCCGGCATTCCTCGAGAAGGGCGCCGGGGTCGGACATATGGTCCAGGGCCTGGAACATACAAACGATATCGAATTGTTCTTCCCCAAATAATCCGCGCCGCATGACGCCGACGGAAATGCCGGGGCGCACGGCCGGGCAGGCTTTTTCCACGGCCGCCACACTCG
Organism: Elusimicrobia bacterium GWA2_56_46; assembly: GCA_001799575.1. Lineage (GTDB taxonomy): Bacteria > Elusimicrobiota > Elusimicrobia > Elusimicrobiales > UBA9959 > YA12-FULL-51-18. Next base: position 33,886 of record MGTT01000019.1, on the reverse strand, counting down.
GCTCAACTCCATATACGCCGCTATACCCCTGCGCCAGGGCCTCTTCAAGAAAAAAACCGCTGCCGCAGCCTATTTCCAGCAAGGCTTCCTTCTGACCGCGGTATTTCGCCGCGCGCGCCAGATACCGGCCGTAGGTCGCCTTAAGATTCTGTATCTCGGATGCATAATCCAACGTACTCTGCGAATAAAGCGACGCAAGCGTTTCCGGATCGACCGCCGGGTCCGAACGCACCAGGCCGCACGCCGCGCATTTTACTATACGGTAATGTATCCGGTCCGGCACGCGCCTGGCGGAGAACACCGCGGGATTGAACGCGCCCATATCGAAATTCGCCGGATACAGCTCGGCCGCGTTACCCTCTGCGCCGCATATCGCGCAACGGGTCGGGCGCAATTCAATGTTAAGCATCTAGGATGATCCGGGGGGGTAATTAAAATAACTCTCGACCACATACGAAGGGCGCCGCTTCACTTCGTCGTAAATATGCGCGAGATAGGAACCGATAATACCCAGGCTGAGCAATTGGATCCCCCCCATAAAGAGGATCAGGAGGATCAGGGTGGTATAGCCCCGGGGAGCCAAGCCGGGATATAGGAGACGCGAGAGGAACTGGAACATCATGGCCGCGAAAGAACCGGTAACGGTCACAAAAGCCAGCCATACGATAAAATCAAGCGGGACATAGGAAAACGAAAAGATCGCCTTCCGCGCCCAGTCCAGATTCTTGAGAAGCGAGTTCGTCGTAATGCCGAACGGACGCTCCGGCCTGACATAAGGAACTCCCGTCTGTCTGAATCCGGCCCAGGCCCTCAACCCGCGGATGAACCGGTTGTTTTCCGGCAGGCCGTTGATCACGTCCACCACCCTGCGGCTGATCAGGGAAAAGTCTCCGGCGTCGAGCGGGAGCGGCACATAGGACATGGCGTGAAAGATCCAGTAAAAACACTTGTAGGACCACTGCATGAACAGCGAAGCCTCCCGCTTCACCCTGACGCCATAAACTACGTCGTAGCCCTCCCTCCACTTTCCGTAAAATTCTTCAATGAGCTCGGGGGGATCCTGAAGATCTCCGTCCAGCAGGACGACAGCGTCCCCGGTAGCTATGCGCATGCCGCTGGTAAAGGCGTTTTGCGAACCGAAATTCCTGGCGTGGTTTACTACGATAAGCCTTTTGTCCCCGGCGGCAAGATCCGCCAGAACTTCCCGGGCATTGTCGGGGCTGTTGTCATTTACAAAAATTATCTCATGCTCGACCCCGAGTTTCTCAAAGACCGCTTTCAGCCGCCGGTACATTACGGGCACGGCGGGAGCGTCCCGGTATACCGCGATGATGGCGCTCAACTTTCCTTTTCTTTCCAGATCCGTCATGTTGTTTTTTCTAGCCCCCCGCGTCCACCAAACGGAACGCGGTTTCAGCCAGCGACGCCCTGTCCAGCCCGTGAAGCCGGTGCAGATACTCCTGGCTGCCGGAAGAACCATCCGGCTGAAGTCTAACGCCGCAGCGCGTCAGTTTGCACGACAAACCGCGCTCAGCTATGATCTCGGCCACCAGCGAGCCCAGCCCCCCGGAAATATAATGGGCCTCGACCGTCATTACCGTTTTAAAATCCCCCGCCAAAGCGGCGATATCATCCGCCGGCGCCGGATTTATATCCGCCGCCACCGCCACGGTGGCCGCAATACCCTTTTCGCGTAGAATCTCAGCCGCCGCAGCGGCCTCTTTCGCCACGCCACCCAGGGCGATAATGAGCAGATCTTCTCCCCCGCCTATCCGCTGGACTCTGCCACGTTCAAAACGGCCGTTCAGCCCGGGAACCACGGTCCTATCGTCTTTTCCAAGACGATAGTAGACCGGTCCGGGAAGATCCCAGGTCGCGCGAAGAGCGGCACCGGTCTGTTCGTGGTCGGCCGGCGCGACAACGGAGATGCCCGGCTGCGTCCGCATAACGGCCACATCCTCAAGCGCGTGATGCGTTATTCCGTTATGTCCGTATTCGAACCCGCCGCCTACCCCCGCCATCCGCACGGGCAGCCGGTGGAGAGCGGGGCCGTTGCGTATGAACTCATACGGCCGCAGAGAAACGAATGTCGCAATGGAGTAAACGAACGGTATAAAGCCCGCTTCCGCGAGTCCCGTCGCCAGACCCACCATGTTTTGTTCCGCCACACCGACGTTAAAAAAACGATCCGGGAATTTTTCCGCGAACGGCTCCAGCGCCATGTAGCCGATATCCCCGGTCAAAAGAAGGATGCGCGGATCCTTAACGGCCAGTTCCACCAGCGTCCGGACGAACGCGCCTCTCATGCGGACTCCCTGACGGCATCCAGCGCCTGCCGGTATTCCTCGTCCGACATCGGCCAGTAATGCCACTTTATTTTGTTTTCCATGAACGGCACGCCTTTGCCGAACACCGTACGCGCCACAAGAATATGCGGGCGGGATCCCGGCGCGGAGCTGAGCCGCCCGATAAGGGCCTGTATGGCGTTAATATCGTGGCCGTCTATCTCATGCACGTCCCAATTGAACGCGCGCCAGCGCGCGGCCATGGGGGACAGCGAAAGCACGTCCTCCGTGTAACCGAACGCCTGCTGGGCGTTCAGATCCAACACCGCTATAAGATTGGAAAGCTTATGATGGGCCGCGAACATCGCAGCCTCCCAGACCGAGCCCTCGTTGCACTCGCCGTCGCTCAGCAGCGCGAAAACGCGGCGCGGAGAATTCTGAAGCCGGGCCGCCAGGGCCGCTCCGGCAGCCATGGAGAGCCCCTGCCCGAGCGAACCGGTGGAAAAATCCACGCAAGAGAGACAGCTCTCGGGATGCACTCCCAGGCGGGAACCCTCCCCGCAGAAAGTATCCAGCTCCTTGCGCGAGATATAGCCTTTCAGATATAAAGCGGCATAAAGCGCGAGCGCCGCGTGGCCCTTGGAAAGCACAAAGCGGTCGCGCTCCGGATCCTTATCTTTCGCCGTCTTCATCGCCCCGCCGTAAAGCGCAGCTATGATGTCGGCCACGGAAAGGGCGGAACCGATATGCCCCACGTTCGCGCGTTTTGACTGCTCAAGGATGATCTTCCTGATCTCGTAAGGCGCTATGCCGCATACCCCGTTATCCATAGTTTCTTCAATTAAACAAAATTTTACCGTCCGCTATCCACCTCCGGCGCCGCCCCAAATGCCTGGATAAGCCGGCTTAAATAAAATCACCCCGCGTCCGGACGGACATCCGCCCAGGAAAGACCACGGAGGTAAGTGTTATTTCCGGAAGAACTTTATTTTAACCATAGTCAGCACGGCGGGGATGATATCATAGGCCTTTACCTTCTTGCCCGCCGTGCGGGGATGATATTCCACGGGCCATTCCCTCACCTTAAAGCCGTACTTACAGAGCTTGCTTATCACTTCAAAATCGAAACCGATGCCGGATATTTCCGGGGCCACCCTTTTCAGAGAAGCCGTCCTGTACAGCCTGTTGCCGATCACGTCCGTAAAATCCCTGTTGTAGAAAATATTGGCCATGGACGTGGTGATAAGCGTTCCCAGGTAAAAGGGCCTTTCCAGGAGGATCTTAAAAACGGATTCTCGGCCCCGCGCAAGCAATCTTGAACCGAAAACAGCATCCAAGCCTTCTTTCTCAGCCAGTTCCAGCATTCCGTATACGCAGTCAGGCGGATACTCCAGATCCGAATTATGCACGAATATGTACTCCCCGCGGGCCAGCATCATCCCGGTTATTACCGACATACCGTAGCCGTAGTTGGCCGGCTGAAAAACCACTTTTATGGTTTTATCGGACAAATCGCTCAAAAGTTCGCGCGTCCCATCGGTGGAACAGTTGTCTATTACGATTATCTCTTTCTCTATGGAAATTTTGGCGGCCTCTTCGATGGCCTTAAGTATCGTGTTCTTCTCATTATAGACGGTTACAACAACTGTCAGTTTCATTGTTCACTATCGTATCTTAATTCCTGCGCTTCAAGCAAATTGACCGCCGGACGCCGGGGCAGGCCTAAACTGGCGCCACAACTACGAGAGCCTGGCCATTACTAAGAAAAAGGTATAATAACGATTATTTTTCGGCAGGTTTTGCGGGGATGCATACGCAGACCGAACTCCGGAGAGATACATGAACCTGAAGATATTTTTAGACTGGGATAACCGGGAAACGCGCTGTGTGCTTCTTGTTTTGTCGGCCGGGCTGGCCGCCAGAATAATCTACTCGTGGCTTGCCGCGGGCGTAGCGCCATGGACCGATATGGCCACCTACGACAGCGCCCGCCTGGCGATCCTGCATCACGCGAAATACCCGGCGGAATACCCTCCCGCCTATCCGCTGCTGCTTGCGGCCGTAACTTTCGTTTTCGGCGACGGCTATATGCCGCTCTATACCGCGCAATCCGTACTCTCCTCACTCACTTGTCTCCTGATATATCTGACGGCAAAAGAAACTTTCAACAAGACGGCGGGCATCATCGCGCTTTTCATCTCCTGTTTTTATGTGGATATGATCTGGTTCTCCGGCGTTTTGATGTCCGAGACTCTCGGTCTTTTTCTGTTGTGCGCGGTGGTTTACCTCATTCTGTTGAAGAGATCCCCCGTGCTTACCGGAGCCATTTTCGGGATGGCCTGCCTTACGAAAGGCATATACCTGATAACTTTTCCCGCGCTGCTGCTCTGGATCTTCCTCATGTACGACAGCTCCGCGGCGGCGCCGTCCCAAAGGCCGCCGGCCCCAAAAACGGACAAAAAAAAGGCCGCTTGGGCGGCGGCGAAATTCGCTCTATTTACCTTTCTCGTCATCTCGCCGTGGACCGTGAGGAATTATTATGAATACGGCGGCTTTGTACTTCTAGCTCCGCACGACGGGCCCTCTATATTCATCGGCCACAACCCGTCGGCCACCGGCGGCGCCGATTTCTACTTCGTGGATAAGGATTACGGTAAGTGGTACACCGACAAATCCCTCTCAGGGCTTAAGGCGAGCCAGGTGGCGTTTAAGCTGGCGGTGGATTACGCGGTAAACCACCCGGCACGGGAGGCGCAGCTTTTTTTCCTTAAACTATCCAAATACTGGTCACTCCGGACCCATTTTGATATGAACAACGGACCTTATCCTCTGAAGAAAACTTTCTTCTTCCTGAGCATCCTCACGCATTTCCTGCTGCTGCCGGCCTGCTTTTTAGGCGCGGTCTTTTCCCTGAAAAACAGAAGCGCGGTTATTTCCACCATCACAATATGCCTTAATACGCTGGTGTTCGCCACGCTTTTTTTCGCCAGCGGGCGCATGAGGTTCCAGCTGGTGCCGTTCATTATAATCCTGGCCTCCTACGGTTTTTATCTGGCGCCGGAAATGATCTCCAGGCTCAGGAGGTCGGATATGGCCGGCGTCTCCGGCAGACTGACCGCCGCCGCGGCGATGACGCTGCTGCTTTACGCCAATTTCGTAGTACAGATACTGGAAAAGCATGCGGACATCGCGCAAAGGTTCCATTAGCCTGAAAAACTCAGTTGAATTTTTCAGGTGATTTTCGGGCCATTGAGCCTCACTTTTTCCGGCAAAGAATGACCGTCTGCGCGCCGAAGAATCTGCCCACCAGCGGTACTCTCTCCAAAAAGGGCTGAAAAAAATAAATTATCTTTGCCGGAAGCGTCGGGAAGAAAAAAGGCACGAAACCGATGAAGTCCAGCGCCGCAACGTCTAACCCGGCCTCACGGCACCAGCGCCGCAGAAGCCGCGGGGGGAATGATCGTTCCTCATGTTCACGGTGGTAACTGGACAGTTGTTCTATCGCTTTCAGGATCGGATTGTTTCCGTTAGGCTCTATTATCAGGATCCTGTCAGCCAGCCCGGCGCAGTGCCGGAGCGCGGCCGCCGGATCGGAGAGATGGTGCAAAACGCCGCGCATTATGACCAGATCGAAACGCTTCCCCGTGAATGTCCCGGGCCGGAGAATATCGCCCACAAAAAACGTGATGCCGGGGTAGCGTTTTCTGGCGGCCTCTATCGCGCCGGCGGCCGGATCCACCCCGGTAATCTCCAATCGGGGTCTGGCCAGGCGGATATCGTTCGCGTAAGTCCCATCGCCGCAGCCGGCGTCGAGGACGCTCCTGCAATCTTCTCCGATCCATTGCAGCGTCGCCTCGGTCATCCTCCGGTTCGCGACAGTGGACGAAAAAGACGCCCCGGTCGTATAACGGTAACCGGTATTTTCACGGGCATCGGCATCGAACACCGACACATTTTTCTTTAACCCGGTCATTGGCGATCCCCGCCGGCTTCGCGGATCAGCTTTTCAACACGGAAGCCCCTGAACAAACGGTAACTGAAAAAATAAAATCCCAAAGCGAAATAGCCGGGATAAATAAAACGCCTGTTGCCTATTTCGTCAAGAAAAAGATGAACGACCGCGCCCAAAGCGGCGGCCCACAATAGCGGGGAAGCGAAATATGCGGCCGCGACCGCCAGAAGAACAACCCATTCATAGGCATGGAATATAAAAACCATTTTAGGCCAGTCCAGGGAATTGCGCCGGGAAAAGAATGTTTTAAGGCACAAAGGGCGGTCGCTGCGGAAAAGGTGCTCAAGAACGTGATCAAGATCCACAAAGACCTCCGTCCCCGCCGCGACCCCCGCCAGCCGCCAATCCGCCGTCGCCTGATACACCAAAGCGCCCAACCCGGCCCCCGCCGCCGCATGCCCCATCAGCCTCATGCCCGCCTCCTTCCGCGCCGTGCCCTAAAAATGCCGTGTTATCTTATCAATTTTGAAATATACATCCAGTATATGCGCTGAACGAGGCTGTTCCACGCGATGCCGCTTTTTATCAGTTCGGCGATGGTCTTTAAAGTCCTCCAGCGCAGGATAAAAGCGGTCACACAATAGTTACGGAATTTTCTCAGCTCGCCTGGAGACATTTCCGAAAGACTGTTTTCATAGGAAACAAAGTTATAGTTTTGGAAGTCGCGGCCGCGCGGGATCTTTTCTCCGCTTACCAGATCGTCGTATAGTTTCGTCCCCGGCATCGGCGCGTATATGGAAAAATTGGCGGCGGTAAGATCGAGGGACAAGGCCAAATCAAGAGTTTTGCGCATCTGCAGCCGGGTCTCCCCCGGAAAGCCAAGCATGAAATTACCGACTGTCTGGATACCGTGCCTGCGCAAAAGCCTTACCTTTTCATCCACCAGGGAAAGATCCAGATCTTTCCGCACCGCGCGCAGGATCGCCGGATCTCCGGATTCTATGCCGATGTTTATACGGTAAAATCCTATACGCTCCAGAAGCCCGCACACTTCTTCATCAATGTGCTCCAGCCGGCCGCCGTTAGGAGCGCAAAAGGCGAGGGAGAGCCCGCTATCCAGTATAGCCCGGCACAACGCTACGATATATTCTTTTTTTGCGGTAAAGTTACTGTCCAGAAACTGGATCTCGCGCACATTGAAGCGGGAAACCAGATATTTTATCTCCGCGATCACGCTCTCAACGCCGCGAAAGCGCAGCTTTTTGCACGACTCGGCGCAGAACGAACATCTGTTGCTGCAACCCCTTGTCGCTATGATGCCGGCAGCCGGGAACCGTTTGAAAACCAGCGAAGGAAGACTGCCCGGAGGCATCAATTCCCAGGCGGGAAAAGGAAGCGCGTCCAGATCGTTGATGACCTCCGGGGGATTAGCCCGGATCACGCCGGCCTCCCGGTAGATCAAACCCGGCAGGGACTTTCGCCCGTCCGTAAGCGCGCCCGCGGACAGCAGCCTCGCTAATTCCACGAACGCCAGATCGGCCTCCGAACTCATCGCGTAATCCGCGGGGACATACTCCAGCACCCCGGAAGGGTCGCCGCTGACATGCGGACCACCGATAACGATCACGGCTTTGCTGTTTTCGCGCACTATCTTGATCGTTTTCGCCACCGCGCCCACATTCACCGTCAAAACCTTGATCCCGACCATATCCGGCTTTTCCGCGGCAAGAACAGCCCTGAATTCATCCTCGGAACGGAATCGCAGAAACAGTTTAACATCGTGTCCGCCGCGCATCAGCCCGGAAGCCAGATAACCAAGCCCGATATCGCAAAACTCCGCTTCCCTGGACGTATACAGGGGCTTCATCAGGATTATTTTCATTTCGCGCATTCCATGATGACACAGGTCGTCGGGATTCTCATAGGCGTTAAATTTATGGTGGTTTTTACGCTGGGGAATACACGTTCAGCCAGTTCCCGGTAATGCTCCTCCGTGCGGATATTGCCGCCACGATCTTTGGACATGATCCATTTCGCAAGGATACCCTGATTCCGCACCCAGCAGCTGTCTATGGAAACCAGTCTTCCCCCTGTTTTCAGGATCTTATGGGCGAACTTCAGGAGACGGACAACCTCCTCGTCATCCAGGTGGTGCAATACGCCGGAGCAGATCACCGTATCGGCATTTAAAAATCTATGATCGTCGAATAATGTTTCGGAACTTCCAACTAAAAAGACTCCCCGGCCTCCGTATTTTTTACGCGCCGCGTTGATATAGGTTTCATCCGTGTCAATTCCTATGTACTCCACAGACGGAAGCCATAAGAGATATTGAGCCGGGCCGCATCCGATATCGACGACTTTGTCCCCTTTTCTGGCTCGCACATACTCGTTGATAAAACGGCGGCGGAGAGCGTCTCCCCCTATAACTTCCTGGAAAAACCGGTATATCCAGGGTATCTTTAAAATCCGCCTCGGATCGGCACGCTGCTCCATTTTTCCCTTCATCCAAGTACGAATCTTCACGGGCGCTGCTTTTTGCGCCGGTTCCAGAAAAAGGAGAATCCGTCCCGCATGATCTCCGGCCGCAGGTTAAGATACGCCGAGGTTTCGATGGTATTTACCGACGCGCAGCTTACGCAGTCCTTGCGCAGCCTGGGAAGTTCGTCCCAGGCGCGCTTGATGCCCACGTTTTTTATATTAAGCCCGTCCAAACAGCCGCGCTGGATGCAATTAAACATGGTGCCTTCGGCGTCTATACAGCCGTGAGTTTCGCCTATCACGCAGGGGATCGGGGTGTAGTCCGGGAACTCGGCGCCCTTGGCGATAAATTCATGATAGCCTACGGGCCAATGCAGCGCCTTATCTATGGAATAATAGGAGTTACCGATAGGAAATCCCTGTTCTTTTAAACTCCGGTAGCGGCGGTAAAAGTCCTTGTACTCGGCAGTAGACAGCTGCAGGGCCGGATCCCCGCTCGCGCCCAGATAATTCGGCGGAGAAATAGTTATGGTAACGCCCATCCGCCTGGCCATTTCCGCCAGCATTTCCATTTCACCGAGGCTGTGTTTGCTGAGGACGGCATGCACGCGCACCAGCATCCCGCGCGCCAAGGCGATTTCAACGCCCCGCAAGGCTTTTTGAAACGTTCCGGCTCCGCGCATTTTGTCTGTGGAAGCCTCCCCCCCGTCCACGCTCACACAAATGCTGTCCGCCGGCTCTATCTCTCCTATTTTGCGCTCGATCAGAACACCGTTGCTGAGAATGTGGAGAAGTATCCCTTTATCTGTTATATACTTCACTATCGGGCCTATGTCCGGATGCATCAGCGGCTCCCCGCCCAGAAGAAAGATCCAGCGGGTACCCATGTCGTACAATTCATCCACGATCTTAAAAACCTCTTCCTTGCTGAAGCCTTTGCGCTTGGGATCGTCAAAACGGCCTTCAATATTCACAAAGCAGTATTGGCACCGCAGGTTACAGAGATTAGTAATATACAGGCCGACAAAAACGGGCCGCCGGCGTTTGAGGAGCAGACCGTTCAGGATGCTCCAGCCGAGTTTTGAAAGCACTCGCAGTTTACGGGGCAATTTTTTCATATTATTTATGATCTTAACATTTCTGGCCCCATTTTTTGCAATTTTTCAGAATTTTCATAATCCGAATTCCGCAAATCGCTATGAAATTGGTGCGCGGAGGTATCTTACAGGGTTATGCAAGACTATTTGTCTGATTTTTGCGCACCAACGACCGCAGGGCGGGAGGCATACAAACCTTGGCAGTGCCGTATAACTAAAACTTTTTGCGGAGGGTTATTTTCTGCGTGTTTCCAAGCTCACCATACGGTTGCATTGCGTAATCCATATTCATGCCCCAAAAATTCAGTCCAGCACCAGCGCTGAAATTCCCCCTTACTCCGCCCAAGCCTACCTTGTTCGCAAAGTCTCTGTTCATCGTTAGGCCGCTCCTCAGCGACACCACCGACATTAGGGTGTATTCGGTGCCCACGCTTACTGTCGTCCGTTTGTCGTAAACGGAACGTTTCACGTCCATCGCCAGATTAAAACCGGAGATTACGCCCACCGCAACGCCGCCGGCCAGTGTCAGCGGCAACGGATCCTTCTGGCTTATATACTTCATCGGGGTTCCCAAATTCTGCACCGACAGGCCGAACGTAACCGGCATACCCCTGAGCGTTCTATTCAGGCCAAAGTCTGCCGCCACCGCCCGCGCTTTCACACCGGCAATAGAACTTTCAATATATTTCACCGCCGCGCCCATTCCCCACCTTTTTATTTCCGGATTACCCATAGCAAAGCCAAGCGTCACGGCCTGATCATAACTTGAAAAGCTGCCCCCCGTACTTTCATCCGCATTACGGATCTCCATATCGCTGTTGCTAAGCCTGACTACGCCCAACCCCACCGCCGCCCTCCCCCGCTTCCCGCTCCCCACTCCCCGTGTTTTATTTCCAAACGGCATCCCCACCCCCACAAAATCATGTCTGGAATCCATAAGCCAGGTGGTATGGCTGAATCCGAACTCCGCGCTTTTTATTGATGCCAGCCCGGCCGGATTATAACTCAAGGAATTTATGCCGTCGGCTGTTGCGGTATATGCGGAACCCATGGATACCGCCCTGGCGTCGGTATCAATTTTAAGGAACTCCGCGCCGGTTTCCAGGGCAGCAACCGTGTTAAACCCACAAATGGCCAAGCAGCCGGCGATTAGATATTTCTTCATAAAAGCCCCTATAACCTTCTATCTTATGAAAGATGACTTCGCGTCAGCGAATCACCGCAAATTTACCGGACTTTTTCAGCTTCTGACCCGATTTTTTAGCCTCGATAACATAATAATAAACGCCGCTCGCTATGTGCCCGCTCCAAGCATATTTATACGCCTCCACGGTTTTACTGTTTGTGGTCATTGTCTGAGGCTGATCAGTTATCGTATATTCATGAACCTGCCTGCCCGACACACTGTAGATGACTATCCTCACACTGTCGGCGACACCGGATTCTATATGAAATGTCGGCACCGCACCACTTTTAGCGGGATTGGGATATACATATATTTCACCCAAGCCAAATGCCGGGCTTGCCGAAAGGGCTATAGGCTTTGCCAAAGCCGGGGCGGTTGTTTTAGTTTTTTTCCGATTAAGGAATATCCCCCCGACCCCAATAGATTTGACCAGCCCAGACGCTGGCCGAATCGCTCCTATGGAAATCCTTGTATTTTTTCCGGCAACAACTCCGACAGAAATCCCGAACATCAGATTAATGGCCAAAAACCCCTTAACTAAATTACCTTTCATGATAGAGCTCCACCCGATAATCACACACTTTACAAACAGCCTGCATGACTTTCACCTGTAAAATAAATGCAAGTCTAGTTTTCCGGCTTTACTCTCGCGCAAATAGCAAAGGCATTAATACCACTCCCTAGAACCGCTCGACACGTCCATCCATTGGCCGTTGGATAACTCATCCCCAAAGCGGCGCCGTCAGTAACCTGGCAACCACCGCCGATTGGTATTTTACCGGTACTACACGTTGCCGCAGAATCTTGTACACCATACGCTGTTTTGACTTCCAATCCGATATCAATCCATCCGTTAAACGCGACCGTTGAGATGTTAGATGAAAAAAGTGCGTCACCGACCACCTCCATTTTCTTGGACGGATTATTTGTTCCTATACCCACATTTCCACTTACCACAGCCAACGTTGAGCCACCCACGGAGAATGCGTTGCCGATAATGGTCAGAGAAGAAACATTCATTATCTGGTTATTGGCCATATTCAGACTTGTGGTAGCAGTATGGTCTCCCAAATTATCCCCGCCACCGGCCGCTATCCCGGTCAGCCCGGAACCGTCACCAATAAACTTATTCGCCATCAGAACGCCTGTGGCTGATATTGACGACTTTATCACGCCATTACTGTCACGCCAGATCTGCGCGAACTGCGTGTTCGCCGTCCCCGTCGACACTACGTCCAAAGCGGCCTGCGGAACCTGCCTTGCCACACCGATAGTCTTAGCCGATAGATCGCCGTACAGCACCCCGCCTATATTAAGCTCGTTGCTCGCGCCCGCGGACGACGTGTCTTTATTGTCGCCTATCACTATGTTGTTCGCGCCCGTGGTCACATTATAACCAGCCTTGAATCCGACAAATATATTATCGGCGGAACCGGTACGCACAGAATATCCGGCCTGATAACCTACAATAGTGGAACTTGAAAATGAATTACCCGCTGCGCCGATACCGGCGCCTGAACCTATTGCCACATTGCCCGCGCCGGTTTTAGTATTTCGGCCCGCGGCGTGGCCAATATAAACATTGTCAGCACCGGTCGTGTTCCCGCCGCCCGCATACCCACCGCCAAAAAAGTTATAGCTCCCGGTCGTGTTCCCAAATCCAGACCCTGAACCTATAAACTCATTGGCTATTCCTTTGGTATTACTATATCCGCTTAAGTCTCCAACAAACACATTATCAGTGCCTTCGTCGTTTAACAGTCCTGCATTTGCACCCAGGAAAGTATTGCTCACCCCGATAGTGTTGGCGCTACCAGCGTGGGCGCCGACAAAAGTATTGCGCGTGCCAGTCGTGTTTACCTTGCCAGCCTCATACCCTATAATCGTATCATCCCACCCACTCGTATTACTGGAACCCGCGCTATACCCCATAAAGGAATTATAATTCCCGGTGTTTACCTTGCCAGCATTGATACCCACGCCGAAACTGCCCGCCCCAGGCAATACTGCAACCACCGGCGAGCCGCCTATCTGATACCGCGCCGCCGTTATATCACCCGTAGCGGTGATCGTGCTGGCGTTATAAATATTATTCCCCGCCATTTGCAGCGTAGTTGTCGCCGTATGATTGCCCAGGTTATCCCCGCCGGACGCGGTGATACCGGTCAAAGAAGAAGCATCCCCATAAAACTTGTTCGCATAAACCCCGCCTGCTCCGGTCACGTAAAAGACATCGGAAGTGCCTGTGGAAACCGCTAAAATTGTGCCCGCTTCTCCGGCGCCGGAGGAAACAACGAGCTTGTAGGCCGGATTTGTAGTGCCGATACCTATATTTCCTTTGGCGCCGATAATATTGTCCGTCTGCGAGGCGCCTTTAAGCGCCATCGCAAATGGAACGCTGGTCAGGGGCGCGCTTGCTATCGGTGTCTCGTAACCCATGGTGGAAAACACCACATCATACGCGGCATCCGCGCCCTGAAAAATCGCCGGGTTAATATTGCGCAGGAATACCGTAAAATAACCGCTGGCATCAGGCAGCAAATCGATATTATCGGCTGATCCCACCACATTCCCCCCGGCCAGAATGTCCACACTCACATCATAAATATTTTGCACCGGATCCAGTATTCCCTGTACGGGAACGGAATTATAATTTTCCGCATGGCCCAATGACATGGTCAACAGAAGAATGGATATTGCTATTATTTTATTCATATTTTTTTCCTCTCACTAATTCGGAATGCAAACCTGTTATAACAGTAAATCCTATATGCCCCCTTGACGGCACGCTCTTGAATCTAAACTCAACATTCTTTACTAAGCATAATAAAACCAACATATGCAGTATACAACACGAAGCAAAAAGATGTCAACAACGAAGCATCCAAACTGCAAGATGGTTACCAATGAAGAGATGATGATTTTAAGGGGAGCCACGGACGGCGGGGAAAGCACCGGTGGTTTCATAAAATTTACTGATCCCTATACCGGGCGGGTAATTCAAGTAGTAATTTGGGTGGGGTCAATATACTATATTTTCAGATTGGAGTGCCGAGCGACCATCAAGTGGTAAATTTTACTAAGGGGTGCCCCCGTTTTTACTATCTTGCGGTTCGTTAACCCAAAGCCGTTAGGACTACCGCTTATCGGAGGATTTGGAACCCATCCTTCAGCAGGGGGCGGTGAAACCGCAGGCGGCGCAGTAAGCGGGCATTGGCGTTTTCGCGGCTATGCTGTCCCGGAGCCTGGCCGCCGCGGGGCCGCCCAGGATCTCCGCGAGCGGCTTTTTCTTTATATTGCCCAGGGAGAGGCGTCCGTCGTGATCGGCGCAGCACGGAACCACTTCCCCGCCGCAGAGCACGGCGAAATGATGCCGCAGACCCAGACAGCCGTTCTTCTCCCTGCCGGGCCCCCGGCCGGGCCACTCGAATAATGCTCCGAAATTCAGATAGACCTTGTCCCGCAGCTTTATGCCGCGATCCGTCCGCCTGAGGCCGGCGCTTTTGGCGAATGAATTCAGCACATAGGCCGATGTTTCTTTTACAAAAGAATCGTCCCCGCTTCCCCTTAACCGGAAGCCCACTGTAAGGCTCTCCGGCTTGTTCTCCGCGAATTCAATAAGGCGGCCAAGTTTTTCAAGCCTCCGCCGCGGCGGCAGCGCGGCCAGCGCGTGCAGCGAAAAAGAGAGCTGGCTCAGGCATTTTTCGGTGAAAACAGAGGGGCCGAACCTGTCCAGCAGGGTTCCATTGGTCACCAGGTTGATCTTAAGTCCGAGGCGGGAACAGCTCCCCAGGATCTCCGGAAGCCGGGGATGAGTGAAAGGCTCCCCCATCACGTGAAGCGAAACCACGGCCGCCAGCGGTTCCACCTGCGCGGCCGCGGCTTCGAATTCCTCCGGGGACATAAAGGCGGGCGGACGGGAAGTGGCGGCGCAAAATCCGCAGGACAGATTGCACGCGTTGGTTATCTCTATGAACGCACGCCTGAATGGTTTTCCCATCTGCAACTTTCAGATTAAAACTGAAACTATTTCACCGCGATTTCCGGAGCGGCAGCCCCGGCCAGTTGGGTCATGGCGGGAGAATTAAGACCGATCCCCGTATGAGGATCCGGAGTCCAGGTAAGCGTCATATCCACGAACCTCGGCGCCGCCGTCATCGCGGGCCCGCTGAATATCGGTTCGACAGGTAAAATCTGGCCCCTTTTCATGGCCGGGATGGTAAACGACTGCGTACCGCCGGTGGTAGAGATTATCGCCGCGCCTGTCACCCAAAGACGTTCCAGGGCCTCCATGTGGGGATGCCCGTAAACATTGTCCGCGCCGAACGAAACATAAGCGTATTTAGGCTGAACGCGCGCCAGGAACTTGCTCGTGGAGGAGTAGCGCGATCCGTGATGCCCCACCTTCAGGATCTGGGAATTAAGACCTGATTTAAAAGCACGCGTCATCGCGTCTTCTATCGCGGCCTCAGCGTCACCCATGAAAAGCATACCCGTACCGTTGTAATAGAATCTCAGGACAAGGGAGCAGTTGTTTATCACGTCATTGTCCCGGCTCCGCACGACCTCGGAACATGAATTGAGTACTTTCACGGTGACCCGGCGATCCCACTTAAGCTCGGCGCCCGCCACGGGAAAATGGGTTTCGCAGCCCGGCTCCGCGGCGGCCAGTTCGCGCAGATTATTGTCACCGACGGCGTCTATATTTTCAGCCATGGTATCGTAAAAATTCTTAACATCAGCGACGGCGAAGACTTTCTTAAGGCCGCGGTAATGGTCGCTATGCGGGTGCGTCAGCACCAGATGATCTATCCTGGTAACGCCTTTCGCTTTCAGGAAATTGCGGATCGGCTCCCCCGAAGGGCCGCCGTCTATGAGAACATTGCCGCCGGAGGGCAGTTCGATATAAATAGCGTCGCCCTGCCCGACGTCAATGATGCTTACCGTGAGCTGGGCCCGGAGATTCGAAGCGCAGAGAAGAAGCAGAAGAAAAGGGAGTCGTTTATACATTGCAGTCAGCCATATAACTTATCGCGCCATGATCCATACTATAGTATAGACGGCGGCCCGGCGGTTTCAAAGTGCCAAAGTACCCAGGCCGGAACCGGCAAATGCCTCCCGGACGCAGGCCCTCAAAAGGGCAGCGCGGCCAGCGCGCCGGAAAAACCAGGGCCGTAGACGGGAAAAAAGCGGACATTTTCTCCGGCACGTCCCTCCGCCGGCCGGACTACCGCTCTTCCCACGGCCGTACCCAGGACAGCGCCGGAAAAAACGTCGGAGGCCCAATGCTTGTCGGAATATATCCGCTGCAAAGCGGTCGCCGACGCGGCACCGTAGGCGGCTATCCCCGCCCAGGGAGAATCATAGCGCGCGGCCAGAACCGACGCCACGGCGAAAGCGCTGGTAGTATGGCCTGAAGGGAAAGATGTATGAACGGTCTTGAAAGCGAAAGGTTTGAAAGCGCGCTTGCCGTCTTCGCCGTAAGGCCTGGATCTGCCGACCGAGTATTTAACGACCGTGCCCGCGGCGTTGGCGGCCAGAAAGGATTCGACCGCCAGTAAAGCGGTGTCCGTCAGGTTGCCGTCCCCGAAAGCCCAGCCCGCGCCGGCGAAAACGCCGAGCAGGGCCAGCTCATAACCGCCGTTGCCGATCTTTTCCGCCTGCTTCGCGGCGCCGTCAAGAGAGGAACTTCTATTTTTAGCGGCTATATGCCTTATCTGCCCGTCAAAAGAATAAACAAGCACGCCGGCGCCCAGCAGTCCACCGGCCAGGTACGCGGCCGGACGGTCATTCAGACGCGCCGGCGCGGCCTGCAGGTAAGCGAGATCTTTAACCGCGTTGGTTACAGGGTCGCCCTCATAGGCGAAAGAAACGGAGGGGGCGCAAAAAAGCAGGAACGGAAGAAAGGATTTAGCGTGAAACATCTTCATTGGTGTTACGCACCCGGGCGCGCCCGGCAAACACCAGTCCCTGCGGCAGGGGCTGGGAAGACTTCTATCCTCTACTCAACAACTGTTTACCAGCGGCCGAAACCACCACCGCCGCTCTTGCCGCCGCGGCCGCCGTCGCGGGCTTCCATAGGCCGCGCTTCATTCACGGTAAGCTTACGGCCTTCCATGTCGGAACCGTTAAGCTTCTCGATGGCGGACAGCGCTTCCGCGTCATCGGACATCTCCACGAAGCCGAAGCCCCGGGACTGGCCGCTGAACTTGTCAGTGATGACTTTAGCGCTGGTGACCGAGCCGTGCGCCGAGAAAAGCGCGTTCAACTGCTCGTCGTTGGCTGAAAAAGGCAGACCGCCCACATATATTCTCTTGCTCATTTTATTCCATCCTCCTGGGATAACCCTGAAAACGCCGCACAAACCGCGCGGCCGAATTTAGTCTTCAGAAATACCGTATATAACAGTATCGCATTAACGCGGGGCGAAATGCAAATGACCCGAAAAAAACCCGGCCCCTTTTAAAAGGGGCCGGGGGAAACTTCAGTTATGAAATTTTTGGGGCTGGTTTACCAGCGGTTTCCACCGCCGCCGCCGTCGCGTCCGCCGCGTCCGCCGCCGAAGCCGCCGCGCGAACCGCCGCGCGAACCGCCGTCGCGGGCTTCCATAGGCCGCGCTTCATTCACGGTAAGCTTGCGGCCTTCCATGTCGGAGCCGTTAAGCTTCTCGATGGCGGCCATCGCTTCCGCGTCATTGGACATTTCCACGAAGCCGAAGCCCCGGGACTGGCCGCTGAACTTGTCGGTGATGACTTTAGCGCTGGTGACCGAGCCGTGCGACGCGAAAACCGCGCTCAGCTGCTCGTCATTGGCCGAAAAAGGCAGACCGCCCACATATATTCTCTTGCTCATTTTATTCTATCCTCCTAGCATTTCAAACAAACCTTCAAACACTATTCGCTCTGCGCGTCCTTACCGAAGTTGCCAGGTCAGATAGCGCAACCAAATTTCGTTCTCAGGAATGCTGTTAGAAATATTATGACATTATCCCGCGCGGAAGTCAACAAAAAAATCAACGAAAAGGTCCGGAACGACCTATTCCCCGATATCCTCGTTCCATAGTTCCGGTTTCTCCGCTATAAAGCCGGCCATCAGCGCGCGGCACTCCGGCAGATCCAGATTTATCAGGTTTACGGTTTTTCTTAAAAGACTTTCCGGCCCTTTGAAAGTGCGGTTCTCTCCCATGACCACGGTCGGGATCTTATAGAGGAGGATGGCCCCGGCGCACATGGAACAAGGCGAAAGCGTGGAATAGATGGCGCATTCGGCGTAATCGGAGGCTGTAAGGCGGCCGGCGTTTTCAAGACAGTCCATTTCCGCGTGCAGGATGGCGGACTTCTTCTGCACCCGCCGATTATGCCCGCGGCCTATGACTTTTCCTCTCCTTACCAGCACGGCGCCTATGGGGATCCCGCCCTCCCTGAACCCTTTCCGGGCCTCTTTCAGGGCTTCGCCCATAAATCTGAGATGGTCTTTTCTGGTCATAGGCCGTCAATCGCGGGTTTCTTCACCTTGATTTTTTTGATACCATGATAATTATAGGATATTGAACAGGTCAATACACCATTGTGAAGATCAGCGGACTATTCTCTTTAATTTTCCTTATGACACCGCACGCAAAAGCCCAAAACCGCATCCCCGCCTGCCCCGCGCGCTCCGTTTCCATCGTCCATCTGCTGCCGGGCGACTTCGATAACGCGGAACTTAAGGACTTTATGGTTTCCGACCTGCCGGACGGCGCGCTCTCCGTAGTCACCGGCGGTTCCAAACCGGTATCAGCCGTCTTAACTTCCGCCCCCATAAAAGCCGCCTTCCCCTTCAACCGGCTGCTCGCCGGAGCGAACGCCGCGCTCGGGCCGCGGGACCGGCTGGAGCTGGCGGCGCAGGTGAAAAACGAAACCGGCTGGAGCCCGTGGTTTGAATTCGGCGGCTTCAGCCAGGCCGGGGAGACGGCCAGCGTGAAAGACCAGCAAAATCCGTTCGGACGGATGGAAACGGACGTCGTAACGCTCGCGGCTAAAGCGCGGTATCTGCGCTACCGCGTCACGCTCAGGGCCGAAGCCGGCTCGCGGGCTTTCCTGCGCCTGGTCTCCGTGACTTACACCGATGCATCCGCGCCCTATAATGAAGCCTGCGCCGTCGGCAAGCCCGCCTCCTTTAAACCCGTTAGACTGAACGTGCCAAGATATTCCCAGATGTCGCAGCAGGTCAATTACTCTAAAGATATCTGCAGCCCGGCCTCCCTGACCATGCTGCTCAACCACTTCGGCCTGAAGACGCAGGTTCTGGAAACCGCGGCCGGCGTGCTGGACACCGCCGAAAATATTTACGGGAACTGGACTTTCAACACCATGTACGCCGGCTCCAAAGGCCTTTACGCCTGGCCCGCCCGCTTCAATTCGCTGGAAGAGGCCCGCCTGTACCTGGCCGCCGGCATCCCCCTGGCGGCGAGCGTGACCTTCGGCCCGGATGAACTGAAAAAAGCCCCGCTTAAAAAAACCAAGGGGCATCTCCTGGTCATAAGGGGCTTCGACGGCAAGGGCAACGTCCTTGTCAACGATCCGGCGGCGCCGGACGAGAAAACCGTGGAGCGCGTGTATGACCGAAAAGAATTCGCCGGAGCCTGGCTGAAGAATAAATACGGCACCGCCTATGTCCTGGCTCCGCTTGAGCGGATGCCGCTTACGGCGCGCCTGCCGCTGGCCGGGCTTTTCTCCGCGCCGCCCGGATCCGGAAAAGGCGGCGAGCCCGGCCTTATCGAGAGCCAGATCCTTCCGCTTGAAAAAATAAGCTGCGCCGGCGCGCGCGGCGCCTGGCTGGAAGTAAGCGCGCCCGAACAGCCGCGCGGGGGAAAACCGGGAGACAAGGTCCACGCTCCTTACGCCGGATGGATGGAAACGGGAACGGCCGCTTTCCTCCCCCTCGCGGAACCGGACGCCGTGGTTAAAAATAAAAAGGCGGCGCTCGACGAAGGGCCGCTTTCGGAACTCTCCATCGGCGCGCGTGTCAGGATCCTGGGCCGGGAGAAAAACACCTTTGTCCGGATCCTTCTGCCCGGCGGGGATACCGCCCTGATCAGCGAGAAAGACCTGAACTTCCTGCCCGTTAAACCGGCGCCAGCGGAATTGCGGAAAAAAATCCTGGGAACCGCCCGCCAGTTCCTGGGGGACAGATACTACTGGGGCGGCCGCTCGGGCTACGGCATAGACTGCTCCGGCCTGGTGAACCTCGCCTACCGGGTCTGGGGGCTGGATCTTCCGCGCAACGCCGCCGACCAGTTCGTTTACGGGCGCCAGGCATCCCGCGAGAGCCTCAAGCCGGCGGATCTCGTCTTCTCCACCGAAAAAAATAATTTCACCGGCATAAACCACGTAATGCTTTATGCCGGCGGAGGAATGCTTGTAGAAGCCACCCAGGATACCGGCTCCGTGCGCGAAGTAAGTTTTAAAGAAAAATTCGGCCTGGATTTCGCCAAGGTTAAGAACGGCCAGGTCATAAACGGGAAAAAAATATTCTTCAGAACGGTGATGAAAAAATGACCGGCAAAGACAATGCCGCCGGGATCGTAAGGATACTGAAAAAGTCCTACCCCGGCGCGGATTGTTCGCTTGCCCACAAGAACCCTTTCGAGCTGCTGATCGCCACCATCCTGTCCGCCCAATGCACCGACGAACGGGTCAATCTCGTCACCCCGGAGCTCTTTAAACGATATCCCGGCCCGGAAGAGCTGGGCAGGACCCCTCTTAAAGACCTGGAAACCGCCATCCGATCCACCGGTTTTTACCATTCCAAGGCGCTGGCGATAAAAGAAACTTCAAAAGCCATCGTCGAAAGATTCAACGGCAGGGTGCCGGCCGATATGGACCGGCTGCTGACCTTGCGCGGAGTGGCCAGAAAAACTGCCAACGTGGTGCTGGGGTCGGCTTTCGGCGTGGCCGCCGGCGTGGTGGTGGACACCCATGTCAAGCGCCTGGCTTTCAGGCTGGGCCTGACCAGGGAGACCGATCCGGTAAAGATCGAAAGAGACCTGATGGGGACAATAGCTGAAAAAGACTGGATCTGGTTCGCCCACGCGCTGGTCCGCCACGGCCGCGCCGTCTGCGGGGCCAGGAATCCGGACTGCCCCGGCTGCGTCCTGAACGGGCTGTGCCCCAAAAAAGGAATCAAGCGGTAAAACTTCAAAAGGAGATTCTATGAACACTATTGAAACAGGCGTTATAGCGGGATTTGCGGGCGGCGTGGCCAGGGGGCTTTCAAGTTTCCTTAAGAAACGGAAAGCGGGCACTTCGGGAAAATTCAACTACTCATACTTCTTCACCACCGTCTTCTTCTCCGGCATCCTGGGCGGCATAGCGGGGGCGCTTGCCGAAAGCAACTGGAAAACCGCTTTCTTCGCGGGCTACGCCGGTATGGATTTCATAGAAAATCTCTACAAATCCAGCCCGCTGGGGAAATTAAAGGAATCCGCCTAACTGCCCCGCCACATAATCGCCGAGGCCGGGGGAATATTCAATGACCCTGTCGCTCTTGCGGATATCCACATCGAACAAGCGCCTTTCGATGTCCCCGGCGACCCTGGGATCGGTGACGATGAGATTAAGCTCGTCGTTATTTATCAGACTGCGGGCGTCAAGATTGGAAGAGCCGAACGTGGCCCAGCGGCCGTCTATGACCGCCACTTTCAGGTGCGCCATGCGTTCTTTATATTCGTAGATCTCGACGCCGGCTTTGATAAGGGCGGGATAGCTGGCATTAGCCGCGCTCTGAACCAGCTTCTGATTGTTTTTTTCCGGGAAAACGAGCTGCACCCTGACCCCGCGCTTCGCGGCCAGGCACAAGGCTTTGACTACATCCTTGTCCGCAAAATAGGGAGTGGCGATGCGGATGGAGCTCTGCGCTGTGCCTATCGCACGCAGATACATAGCTTTTATATTCTGATCCCTGTTGCCCATGTGGCCCACTACCTGGGTTTCGGCGCCCGCCGGGTATTCCATAAGCGCGGGAAAAAGATCCCCGCCGGACGGAACCTGGCCGCCGGCGGCCTGCCAGCGTTCCAGAAAAGCTTCTTGAAGCCTGGCAACGGCCGGGCCTATGACCAGGGTCTGCTGATCATGCCAGTCTTCCTGGTAATGCTCTCCGATGTTCATCCCGCCGGTGAAACCGGCCTTGCCGTCTATAACCACGATCTTGCGGTGATCCAGATGGCCCTTTAAGAGAGGCGGCTCTTTCACTATCACCTCGGCGCCGCTTTCGCGCAGGAACGCGATAAGCTTTCTGACCCCAGGCTCATTATCGACATTGGAACCGAACCCGTCTATAAGAAAACGCACGGCAACCCCGGCTTTGGCTTTCTCTGAAAGAATTTCGGCCAGTCCCCAGCCAATGCGGTCGGCCTGAAGCTGGAAAATTTCTATATGGATGGAATTTTTAGCAGCCATAAGAAGCGGCCCCGCCTCTTTCATAACCGCTTGCCCGTCAATAAGGAATTTTATCAGGTTGCGCCCGGAATGGGCGGTGCCGGTAACGGTGTCCACATACCGGCGCAGTCCCTCCCAGTCACCGGGCTTCACGGAAGCGCGAGCCCTTTCCGCCAGGTCGCGTATCCGGCTCTGATAAGTCACTGAGGTGTAAAGCGAGGTATGGTTCAGACGGTAGTACAAGCGGTCGAAAGAGGCCGCGTCCGGGGCCGAGGCCAGAATGCGGATTATCGCCTCTTCCAGCTCTTCCTGATCCCGGGGGCCGTCACTGGGCGGCCGCTGGTTCGGATATGACCTGAGTATCAAAGTCCTGAGCATTTCCAATTTCTGGTCGGGAGTGGCGGCGGCCAGCGCGTCATCGCTCATGGCTACGATGGCGGATACTCCTTTTAAATTCATTTTGCCGGCTTTCCCGCGGCCGGAAACCGCGGCCCGGGAAACTTCCGGAACCGCCGGGACGGGGACGCCGGTTACCTCAACCCGGGAAGCGAGTTCCTGATAGGCGGCACCGGCCGCGGAAACCCCGCAAGGGGAAGCCAGTAAAGAGGAAAAGATAAAAACAACCGCCGCCAAAGCGGCGGATACCGTATGCGTTGTATTAGTGTTTGCCATACTCATATGATACCCCAGGAACGTCGAAAACGGCAGTGCCAAAAGGCCCATAGAGGGCCCATATTTGGTCCTACCGAGGTTTTCCTGCTGTTAGCCGTCTGTCAGGTTTTGGGTTGGACTTATCCGGCTAGAGGTTAGTTATGTCCTGGAAAATCACGCCGGCGCCGCTCACGGTTCCATCCACGCCTTTTATGTTTATCGAGCTGTACCCGATCACTTTCGTCTTCCCGTTCACCGAGTACCGGAACTCCTTGCGCCGCACCGTCTTCCCCTGTTTCAGCACATCGCCTATCGCCCCCACAATGTCCGGAGAGAGCTGAAAAAGCGAAATAATGTTCTTATTCAGGTACTCCTCCCCGGTTTCAAAGATCTCTTTCGCTTTCGGATTAAAGAACACCACCTTTCCGTCCAGATCCACACCGATGAACCCACCGGACAGATTATTGATCGTGCTCTCGCCTTTTAAACTCAGCTGTTTCACGGTCACTTCCAGCCGCCCGATATAGATGTCCCGCGCCACGCAGGAGGCGATTATCGCCGCCAGCTGCAGATCCTGCGCGCTGAACCCGCCCTCCGCGGAATTGATAAATTCGACCACGCCTAAAAGCCGGCCCCCCGCGGACGCCGGAACGGCCAGAACGCTACTGGTCTTAAAACCCGTGCTATAATCCACCTTTTTTGTGAACCGGGGATCCGTCTCCGTATCGTTGACAATAACGGGTTTGCGGTTCTCGGCGCACCAGCCGGCTATCCCCTGATAGCCGAAACTCACCCCTACAAGGTCTTCACCCACCGGACCGGTGCTGTGCCTGAAAGTCAGAGTTTTCTGCGCCTCATTGACCTCAAAATAAGTGGCGGCCTGGCAATTTACAAGCGGCGAGGCGTTCTTTATCATGTAACGCCACAGCTCCTCCTCGGTTCTGGCCTCCGCGGGGACGCCCGCGCCGGCATCGGCCCCTCCTTTGGAAAAATCCTCGAAAAAAGCGCACACCGAAGCGAAATGATCCCGTCTCATTTTTTCCCCTTTTTTACGCCCGCCGCGCGCGGTTTAACCTTGAAAAAATCAAGCAGCCCGCCGGTTATCGAATCCGCCAGTTTCTGCTGGAACGCCGCGCTGTTAAGCATTTCCTCCTGCTCGGGCAGGATCAGGTAGGCGCTTTCGATCAATATAGCTGGCATATAAGTCATGCGCGCCACCGCATAATCTCCGAAACGCAGGCCTTCATCCGGCAGGGGAAGAGTCTTCGCGTAAGCGTCGTGCACCGCCCTGGCCAGCCCGAAACTGTGCCTGTGGTAATGGTAGACCGAAAAGCCCCTCGGCTGGGAGAACGGATCTTCCCCGTCGGCGATGGCGTTGTTGTGAAGGCTGATGAAGATGTCGCCTTTATAATCTTTCGCGATCTTAGGTCTGTCCGTCAGCTGGACGTTCTCCTCTCCGCCGCGCGTCAGATAAACAGCGGCGCCGAGGCCGGAAAGCGCGTCCCTGAGCTTAACCGCGGTCGCCAGGTTGACCTGCGACTCAAAAGTCCCCATGGGACCGATCGCCCCGTCGTAAGGCGGAACCGGCTTGGGCGAATGCCCGGGATCCAGAACCACGCGCAGGCCGGCGAGCGGACGGGGCCACGCGCCGGGAACGGACGGCATCCGCTTGAAATCCACGTTCAGGGAACGGGTACCGAAAGAAACCTCGTAGCCGCCCAGCTCGGAACCGGGGGCGAACTCAAAATCCACGGCCGCGGTATTCTCCCCGATCTGGGAAACACGCGCCCGCCTTATAAAAGTATCCGAGGAATCGTAAATCACCCAGTTTGTGTGCTGTTTAGTGTAGTAAAGCGTCAGCCGGAGGGAATTCTCGCGCTCCTCCGCCAGATACGCCGCCGGGTACGGCATGGCCAGGGAGGCCAAGGATCCCGAATCGGTTCTTTTAAATTTCAGCGTGCCGGTCTCGTTCTGCGGAACGAACGCCGTATCGGCGGCAGCCGCCACTTTTGATTCATCCACCCACCCGGTTTCGGAAGAGGACAACCTTATGCGGCGCATACCGCCCGCCCGGCCGTCCGAAACCAGCTTAACGCCCCTGGGCAGGAACATCAGGTAGCCGGAATCCGGGCCGTTCCTCAGTATCACGGTATCCGTGGACGTTTCCACGACCACGGGCCTGGAGAGTATCCGGACGCGGCCCTTTAACGCGGCACGCGCGCCGGAAGCGAAGAGCCCAGTCTTGAACCTGACGGTCAGTTCCGCATTGTCGGCCTCGTCGGAATCCTTTACGCGGTAAACGCCGAAATAGCGGCCGGAGCCGGGGGGCAGTTCGCTCATTTCGACATCCCCGGCCAGGCCGTTGATGGAGAAGACAGCTCTCTTTCCGGGCGTACCGGCAGCCTGGACATTTATAAGGTCGCCGGGGAAAAGATCGAGGTCGCCCGCCGGGGACACCAGTTCAAGGCGCAGGGCGCCGGTGGAAATCCTGGGCTGGGGGCTCTGCTTTATCCTGACCTTTCTCAGGTAAGTCACGGTGGCGCCGCTCAGCAGTTCGCATTTGAAAACAAAATCCCCTTCGCTCACCGGCAGGTAGGCTATGAAACCGCCGTTCCTGTAAACGTTTATCCTGGTTCCATTGATGTAGAAAGGGGCGGCCGGAGGCGTGATATTGCCGAAGATAAAGGTGTTTTTAACGGAGGGCAGCAGATCTCCCTCGGACGGGTACATAACCCTGATCTCCCCGGCCCGGACGGATCCGGCAAAGACGAAAAGAAGCGCGAAGAGAGAGAAGAGAGAACGGGATTTCATATCTTAAAGAAAACGAAATATTAATTTAATACGTTCGGAGTATGCTTTATTATAATATATTTGGAATGTGCCGGGTTATGCGTTCAGTAGGCATTTGAACCATGCAGTGTCTTTCGTTGATATGAACAAACTCGCTCCGTTCATGCTCGGTCTGCTCCTGTCCGCCGCTAACGCCGCGGCCGCCGATCTGACCTTTCTGCGTCCGGGCGCGCGGGCCAACGCTCTGGGCACCGCTTTCACCAGCGTGGCCGACGACCCTTACACCGTCTTTTACAATCCAGCCGGCCTGAGGAACCTTGACAGCGTGGAAAACCGCTTCGGCCTGGCGCGCAGAATTTCCACGCTCTCCCCGACGGGCGAGGTTTCCATCGCTTATGCGCGGCCGGTGCCGGATACCAGCCGCATCGCCGGCCTCGGCTACCATGCGGTTCGCCAGGCAAAGACCGGCGATATGGACTCCCTCTACATGGGCCTGGGCGACAGCTTTGTCCTTAAATATCTGCAGCGGCCGGTGCTTTACGGAGTGAATTTCAAGATCATGAGCCTGCGCGACCCGGAAAAAAGCCACCTGGGCCTGGGGGTTGAGGGCGGACTGATCTTTTCTTCAAACATGGGACTCAAAACTTCCCTTGCCCTCTCCGACCTGGCCATAGGCCTGGGCCGGCCGCTGACCGCGCTTACCATAGGCAATTCTTACCGCTGGCGAGGCAATCTTATCGCGATGGACCTTAAAATGCGCGGATCCTACAGCGAACTTTTTTACGGGCTGGAACGCGGCCTCTTCAACAATCTGCTGCAGGTTCGCGCTGGTAAAGGCGTTACGCTCGGGGGCCCGGATTACCTGGCCCTCGGCCTCGGCATTAACACCACTCCCTGGATAATAGATCTCACGGCCTCCATACCCTGGAAAGGCCTGGACCAGAGCGCCGGCCTCTACGGCGCCAGCGTAGGATACCGTTTCGACGCGCCCGCTTTCGCCGAACGGTTCGTGGGCGAAGCCGGAGCCAGGGCCGGATCCCTCAAAACGCAGATAGACGAGCTGCGCGCCCAGAAAGCCGGGCTTGATAATTCCATCGCCACCTACCGGGCCAATAAGGGCGTGCTTGAGACGGATCTCACCATAATGCAGTCCCGTATGCGCGATATGGAGGCCAGGCTCAGGGAACTGGATCTGCAGATCATAGAAGCCGAACACCGGAAGGAAAACCCAAAGCCCGTAAAAGCGGCGCCCCCTCCGAAACCGGAGAAATGGCCCAAACTCCATAAAGTGGAGGCGGGCGACACTCTGCGCTCCATAGCTTCCCGTTATTACGGCAACCCCAATCTCTGGGAGCGCATCTATGAAGCCAACCAGAAATATATCTCAAGAGGCCTGCCCGTGGAAGGAGCGGTACTGGAAATTCCCGCGCCTCCGGCCCGGGAAATGGGCGATGTCCGGTAACGGGTAAATGGTATTCAGCCGTCAGCCATTCCGCGTATGGCGTACGGCCTACGGCTTATGGCAATAAATTTCAGCGATTAAACTTATGCCCAATACCGTCCAGATAATAGTGGAGTCGCGGACGGACCGCGCAATACTTGAAAGCATTTTCAGGAACCTGGGCGCGGACGCCGTATTCTCGCGGGATCTGAACGACGCGCTGGCGGTTTTTGAAAAGACCAGGCCGAAAGCCGTCTTCATAGTGGACGGGGAGGAGCCGCCCGCCGAGATACAGATACGGGAACTGTTGAGGATAGCCCCGTTGCTGCCGCTGCTGGTGCTGCTTAAAAAACGGGATTCCTCAAAGGCCATCGCCTATATGAAACTCGGCGCTTTCGACTGCGCCCAAAGCCCCTGGACCGAAGAAGAAATAAAACCCCTTTACAAAAAAGCCCTCAACATAAGCGGCACGGCCCTCCGGCTGGACGCCGACCGGGCCGAAATTAACCGGAAAAACAAACTGATCCTGGCCGCGGCCGGGCTGGCTATGACGCTTATCTTCGGATTCGTTTCCGGCTGGCTCTACGGCTTCAGGAAATACGGCCGGGAACTGCCCCCTCCCTCCATGACCGAACTGCCATACTCCCATCCCTCCGGCCTGGCTTTCGATAAAGGAAGGGTGCTGGTAAGCGACTGGTACACCCAGGCCGTATACAAACACGAACTCAAGGATTTTAAGATCGCCGGCATCGCCGCTTTCCCGGACACCGTGCCGGTGGGCATGGCCGACGGCGCCGACGCAATATGGCTGGCGGCGGCCGGCGGAGAGATAGAGCGCAGAATGAAAAACGACAGGTTCACGCTGCTTTCAAAAACGAAGCCGGGGCTTAAAGCCCCTGCCGGCGTCTGCTATGACGGTCTTTACTTCTGGGCCGGTTACCAGGAAGGGAACGTGATCTCCAAACGCCTTGGCAATGACGGCTTAAGCGAACTGAAAACTTTCACCTATCCCGGCAAAACGCTTACCGCCCTGGCCTGTGATCCCCGCTTCCTGTGGGTGGCCGACGAAGGGCTGAAAGCGCTGGTCAAGCTTTCCCCCGACGATCCGGAGACCATTCTCTCTAAGACGGAGATCCCGCAGTACGCCTCGAAGTCCCTTAAAATAACCGCCCTGAGTTCCAGGGGCGGAAAGATCTGGTTCGCCGCCGAGGACAAAGGTAAAGGCTGGCTTTTCAATGTCCCTGAACCGAGATAACCCGAAAAATTCAACTGAATTTTTCGGGAGGGAATATATTCCCGTTACCATCCGGATCTCGATGGAGGAATCCCCTTTCTGGGGACGCGCCACGGCCATAAGCCCGGATAGAATAGAATTCCTGTCGCAATTTGAGTTCAGGAAAGGCAGGGTCCTGGTCCTGGGCTTCGAACTTGACGGAGAAAAACTTGAAGAGATACGCGGCGCGGTGGCCGAGGTTCTGCGGGACCCATGCGGCTACTTCCACTACACATTGACGCTGTCCGACCGCAACCAGCAAAAAACCATCCTGGAAAAACTCCAAACCCTGACCGCCAAAACCTGCTAATCCATGAGTTAATGAGTTAAGGTGACACACAACTTAATTCCACCTGACTTCCGCAATGAGGCACCCTAATCCAAATCCCAGCTAACAAGCCTGCGTCATTGATGTTAATCTGTTGGGTGAAAGTGGAAAAATGGCGGCGGGCTGCAAGTTCGGGGGCCTGTCGGACATGGGGCCCAGTGGTCCTGCGGCCGGCCCGGCGACTTCGCGCCGGTTCCTCCTCGGCCCACTGGGCCCCATGTCCGACACCCCGCCAGTTATACCCCGCCGCCATCCTTCCTATCGATAAAACCAGTGTGACGCCGATAAAAACACACGAGATATTGAAAAGCCCCGAGCCGAAAGCGCGGGGCTTTTCAATCCAACTTTTCAGACCATTAAAACATTAACCCGAACATCTGTCTGACTTCACATCTGTCCAGTTTTAGCCAGAAACACTTTATTGACGGCTTGCCTCAGGGCGTCGAAACGTTCCCTCTCTTTCCTCTCCGGCTCCGGGCCAGACAGGAATAGGCTACCCCTAATCGTGTCTAAACGCACCAACACATTAACCATTTGCTCCAGGGTAAATGAGTCGGGGCTTTTGAGCACGGCCTCTGCCTCTATTTTGACCTGATCAGGCCGAGTGCAGGATCCTTCTCCGAATATCTGTGCAACCTTACCCTGATATACTTTATCGACGGCTTGCCGCAGGGCGTCGAAACGTTCCCTCTCTTTCCTCTCCGGCTCCGGGCCAGACAGGAATAGGCTACCCCTAATCGCGTCTAAACGCACCAACACATTAGCCATTTGGTGCCAAGTAAATGAATCGGGGCTTTTGAGCACGTTCTTGGCAAGCGCATCCACCTCTAACTGCTCGCTGTCGTATGCCCTGGCCGGATTTATAACGCGCGACTGGGTTATCTCATGGTTGTTGCCAATACCAGCCGAGGAGTTAAGCTGTTCAATACCCCCGGCAAAAAGAGCCGAACCAGAAGACATCAGCACCATTACCAAGCTTATCACCATTTCCATAACAGACCTCCTTGTAACTCGGAAACCGTCTCAGCGCCAGCCCCTACTTTAAGGATAATGGATTTACCATTCACTATAAAGGGTCTAAAGGGAAATTTTTCAAGGTCTTTGGACCCATTAAAAATACCCCCTCGATATGTTGAATGATTCCCGGCGCAAGAGCGCCGGTTCGGCGTTGCCTGATTAATCCAGCGCGGGGATCTCACGCCTGGCCTCGGCCGGGCCTCCGCGCGACGGTTTCTCGTCAACCGAGAAAGCGGCGGCGAAACCGGCTACGGCCAGGAGCGAGGCAGCCAGGAACACGGACTTGTAGCCGTAAGCCGCCCATAATATACCGCCCAGGGCAGGGATCGTCATGGAAACCGCGTGGTCCATGGTCACGCCCAGCGAGATCGTCGGCGCGATATCGGCTTTATGCTCCGCGATCCTGTTCAGATAAGTGGTGCGCGCTATCCGCGTGGCGAACATCAGATTGTCCAGGATGAATAAGGCATAGAGCAGCCGTTTATCCGCCGAAAGCGCGAAACCGGCGCAGACGAACAGGAGGATGACCGCGTCGGCGATGAACATCTTCCGCTCCCCGAACCTGTCCACCACTATGCCGAAAGCCTGGCGGAACACCACTCCGAGAAAAGACGCCGTCAGCATCAGCGAGGCCATTACGGCCGGATTGGCGCCGTAAACGGTGACCAGCGTCCACGGCGCGAAAGTAAGGAAGATCTGCTTGCGCGCGCCGAAAATGATATTCAGGATGTAATAATATTTGTACTTTTTCCTGAAGACAAAACGCTTGCCGCCCGGCGCCGCGTCGTCGCCGCCGCCCATTTTCACCCGCGCGAAAAGGAACGCGGAAGCCGCGGCCGCGGCGGCGCCTATCAGGAACGCCGCCTTGTAAAGCCCGGGGCCGGCCATTTTCGCGAGCAGCCAGACGACTCCCGCGCCGGCTATAGCCGCCAGATTGGTCATGCCGCTTATCTGCCCCAGCCTGCGCCCCTGGCCGCCTTCTTTGGCTAGCCGGAGGCCCATAACGCTTTCCACGGTCATAAAAAGATGTCCGCCCATGCTCCAGAGCAGCATCCATACCGTCATCAGGGCCAGAGAGGGTGACAGGAAACCGAGGCCCGCTACCCCCACGGAAGCCAACACTCCCGTAATAACCGCCCAGGAACGGATAGGCAGCGCGGCAAGCAGGCCGGTAACGAAGATGAGCAGGAAACCGGGGAGCTCGCGCGGAAATTCCAGAAAACCACGCTCCCCAGCCGACATACGGAAGCTGTCGTTCAGGTAATTATTGAAAGCGGTGGAAAGGATGCCGCTGTTGATGCCGAGAAAAAAAACACCGAAAAGAAAAGCCCTGAGGGCGGGGTCGGTTCTGTTCCAACGGTCGATAAATTTAGCGGCAAAGCGGTTTAGAGGCACAGCTTTAACTCCAGGATGCGGTCCACCCTGAATACACGCTCGCTTTTGCGGTCCAGGCAGAAGCAGTCCATGCCCAGAAATTCCCGGTTCATGAAAACTTTACTGCCGAGGCGGAACGGCTTCACCACCCGGCGGCTTTTTTCGTCGCCCGCTTTTAAATAGGTCATCTCCAGATTTTTCCCGGCGGCTATGGCCTTGTTGATAAGGGTTACTTTGTCGGCCAGCGGCAGGGCGCGTTCGCTCAACTTATACTGATGGCTGGTCAGGAACTTTACCACCCGCCAATCCATCAGGATATCCGAGCCGCGCAGGGCACGGGTGAGCGACATCCCCTCCAGGGAGACGCAGCGGCTCAAAGCCACATAAGCCTGCCCATGCGCGAACATACCGCGCCCGAAATCGATGACGGCCCTCTCAAAAGTTTTGCCCTGGCTTTTATGGATGGTTATGCCCCAGGCGAGCTTGAGCGGGTACTGCCTGAAAACGCCGGCCGTCTCGGTCACCACTTTCCCCGCCTCGCGGTCGTAGGTGAAATGGAACAGCTCCCAGGCATGCGGCTTCACTTTTTCAAAACCACCGTCGGACAGGCGCACGACTATAACTTCTTCCCCGCTTTCAGGTTCGGCCGTAAGATCGGCCACTTCCCCCATCGAGCCGTTCACCCAGCGGCCGGCCGGATCGTTGTTCAGGAGCATTACCTGCGCTCCCTTTTTTATCACCAGCATCTCGTCGGCTGGATAGGATTCTTTTGAGAAGCCCCCGTCTATCTGCGCGGGATAGACATGCTCTTCATCCTTAAGCGCGCTGAGATGCGCGGAATTTATTTCGTATGCCGCTTTGTTGGTGGCCAGCAGGTTCACCGTATAACCCTCGTTCTGTGTTTTTTCAAGCGCCGCGCCCACCCGCTTGTTGAGGACGGCCAACTCCCGTTCCGTAGCGGAATTGTTCCGTATGGCGTTGAGTATGTTTATAAACCCGGCGTCCTTCTGCCGGTATATTTTCTCCAGTTCCACGAACTCCAGTTCCAGCCCGTCCATGACTTTGGCGTTGAAAAAATAAGGGCCGGCGTAATGCGAGGAAAAAAGTCCCCGTTCATTGCCGGAAACCACGGGAGGGAGCTGGTACAGATCGCCGATAAAGATCATCTGTAACCCGCCGAAAGGACTCATTGACGAGGGGCCGTTCATTCGCAGGAAAGCGTCCACGCAGTCCAGCAGATCGGCCCGGACCATGGAGACTTCGTCTATAACGATGGCATGCAGTTTTTTGTAAACATCGGCGTTGCGGCCCCTGGCCTTTTTAACCTTGTCCGGCGTGATGTCCGGCTTGAACCTGAAGAACGAGTGGATGGTCTCGCCGCCGACGTTAAGCGCGGCCACCCCGGTGGGGGCCAGGACGACGATGTTCTTGCGGGTGTGTTCCCGGAAATACTTAAGCAGCGTGGATTTGCCGGTGCCGGCCTTGCCGGTGATAAAAACATTTTTTTGGGTATGATCCAGCAATTCCAGCGCCTTGCGGAACTGCTCGTTTATCTCAATTTCAGGAACGTTTTTATGCATGAAAGCCGGGAGTTTTGGGCGGCAAGCCGCATCAAAGTCTTTCCCAATTATACCATTTACCCAGTATTCCCCTGGCCACCCACCGGTGGGTAACATTTTACGTGCGTGAGCGGCACCGCTGGGGCACAAACTTTTGCAACAAAGCATAATATAACGCTTTTCTCAGTCGCAAAGGACTATCTAAAAACAAATTTTCGGGCTTAGCGAGGGGGGTGGATTAGATAATCGAACCAGCGGGGAAAGAGAATAAGCGGCGGGGGCGACCGGCCAGAAAGATTGACAGCTGCATGATAACATATGTATATTAATGTATACAAACAGCTACTAATATAGCCATATGAGCACAAAACACCTGTTAGAAGATTTACTGGGGCAAAAGTCGAAAGTAACAATACTCCGCATCCTTTACCGCGGCACCGAACTCACGGGACGGGAAATAGCCAGGAAGGCAGACCTAAGCCCCAGGGCCGCACAACAGGCCCTGCAGGAACTCTATGCCACAGGCGTTGTCCTCAGGAAGTCCGTGGGGGCGTCATATTTGTTTTCACTTAATAGAACACGTTACGTAGTTGAAAATATATTGTTCCCCCTTTTTGACAGTGAGCAAGGTCTTGCCAGCGCGATGATCGAAGAGCTACGTAAGGCGCTGCCTGCTAAAGGCATTGTCTCCATAATCATGTTCGGCAGCGTGGCCAGAGGTGAAAACAAACAGGGAAGCGATCTGGATATTATGATCGTGCTTGAGAATTCCCTGGATGTCCGGAAGATCACAGCCGGCGTACAGGATAAAGGCGGCAAATTCCTGGCGAAATTCGGAATGATGCTTTCCCCCCATGTAATCCGGCGCCGCGATTTTATTTCCCGGTTCGATAAGAAAGATAAATTGATCCAGAACGTGATCAAGGAAGGCCGCGTTGTTTTCGGTAAACATTTTGAGGAGGTGCTGGCCCATGAGCCCAAAGAAACATCGCACTAGGCATGTAAGCGAAGCCGAAGCAAAATCCTATCTGAAGA
>MGTT01000018.1 GCA_001799575.1 Elusimicrobia bacterium GWA2_56_46 | reverse complement strand
GTCTGATTTTAGTTCTGGGATCATATCATCGGCAACGGTCGGCACGAGCGTGGCATTCACCGGCTTATCCGGGAATACCACATATTACGCGCGCGTTGCCGTTATGAACAATGGAATGGTAGCATCCGAATTTACAGTTCTGGATTCCACACGCACACCGCGTAATCCGGGTGAGACCTGGGTAGGCGCGAGCGGCGGTGACTGGAACAATGCTGCGAACTGGGATAACGGCGCGGTTCCAGCAGCTGGCGAACCTGTAATCATTAATGAAAACGTCAGGGTTGTGACTTATTCCACGAACCCTGCCATTTCATTCGGTTCGCTTGCGCTGGGCGGGAACGATGGGACAAAGTCGCCGACCCTGTTGCTTTCAACCGGGACATTATCAGCGGGCAGCGTTGTTGTGCATCGCAACGCGGTGCTGGCGCAGAATACCGGCTACAAGATAGATTTATCCGCGTTGACGCTGCGTTCGGGCTCGCGATTGGAGCACACGGGCAATACCACAACGCGTTCTTACGTCGTGAGTTTGAAAGTATCGGGCGAGTTTGTCATGGAAGAAGGCGCGTCGGTGAGTTTGAGGGGGCTTGGCTAT
Organism: Elusimicrobia bacterium GWA2_56_46; assembly: GCA_001799575.1. Classification (GTDB taxonomy): domain Bacteria; phylum Elusimicrobiota; class Elusimicrobia; order Elusimicrobiales; family UBA9959; genus YA12-FULL-51-18. The sequence goes on along the minus strand of MGTT01000018.1, from coordinate 125,986 downwards.
TCGGGTGGCGATCCGTACGTGCACAGGGGCGGGTATGGCCCCGGCGGCGGAGGCGAGTCCTACCGTGGTTGGGGCCGCGGAGGTGGTGGCGGGCATGGTGGCGATGGCGGCACGGCGGCATCTTATAATGCCGGTGTTGGCGGGCGCGGCTACGGGTCGCTTATAGATCCCATGGATCTGGGCAGCGGCGGCGGGCATGGACAGAACCAATCCATCGGCAGCAGCGGCGGCGGCGCATTTATCCTTGAGGCGGGCAGCGTAGCATTGAATGGTTTCATAGACGTGCGGGGAAACGATGGAGATAACAGCTCTGGCGCTGGCGGCGGCGGCAGCATAAATATAAAAACCGGGAATCTAATTGGGAACGGGCGGTTGAACGCCGACGGAGGTTATGGCGGTTGGGCTGGCGGCGGCGCCGGCGGGCGGATAGTCGTGGTCGCTTCAGAATCCGACAATTCAAACCTGATAATGAGCGCAGACGGGGGGTATAGTGGTCAGGGTAGTGTTGGCGGCGCCGGGACAATTTATGTACACAGCGGTGCTAAGTCCAGGCTGGTGGTATCGCGTACATCGGCCGGCAGCGCGGGTTTATCCGGTGTGACCGTTATTACGTCGGCTATGTTGGGCGCGTCAACTATTACGGTGGACGCGGTTATGTTCGGGAACTCCGAAACGCGGTTTAGCGGAGTGGAGCGCATCAACATTATGGGCACTGCGGAATTCAGCGGTGTGAACCGTCTTGAGAACTTAACTGGTGAAAGCAATTTCCCCGGCGGGAGCGTGCTACTGCCCGGGTTAAATGATATCAGTATCGCAACGATGACATTCCCGTCTGTATCCACGCTTACGCTTTCTGGCGCGACGCTGCGGATATCGAGCCTGACGGCGCTCGGCAGCGTGGTGCTTGAAAGCGGCAGCGGGCGCGGTTCCGTGCTGGAACAAACGGGACTATCGCAGTGGACGATAGGCAATCTTTTAGTGAAAAGTGGCAGCAAGGTTACGCATCGGGCCAACGGCGCGCAAAAGTCATATGCGGTTAACATAAGGGTAATAAATGACATGGTAGTGGAGGCCGGCGGCAGCGTGGATGTGAGCGGTCTGGGTTACACGGGCGGTTTGTCCGGAATAGGCGGATCCGGTGCTGGCGGCGGGGCCGGTTCTTTGTCGGCCGGCGGCGGGGGAGCAGGCTACGGCGGTTCCGGCGGGAAAGGCCACGGCGGCGCTTTGGGGGGGATAAGTTACGGTTCCATAAGCTGGCCCGAGGATGCGGGTTCGGGCGGCGGGGGCGGAAATGGTGTTATCGGCGGCGCGGGCGGCGGCACGATAAATCTTGTCGTGGGCAGGATGCTCACAGTTAATGGCGGCTTGATCTCCAAAGGCGGGGCTGGTTCGACAAACGGGGATTACGGCGCTGGCGGGGGATCCGGCGGCGGCATAAATATAAGGGCCGGTATTCTGAACGGTGCGGGTCTGGTAGACGTAGACGGCGGCGCGGGCGGCGCGGGAAATCAGCGCGGCGGCGGCGGGGGATCCGGCGGGCGTGTCGGTTTGTACGGAAATTTCGGCGGATCCATTACCGTGCGCGGGGGCATAGGGGGAGGGTTTGCCCAGGCCGGCGCATATGGCACGGTAGGGGCGTATTATGCGGCCAGCGCTTCCATGATTTCCGAACAGCCGGAAGTTTTTGCCAACGCGAGCCTGCCGATTGAACTGGCCGCCGTGGAGACGTCGTCCGGCGCGGGCGCCGTCATTCTGGGCGCAGCGGAGGCGGAAGGGATTTACCCGGTCAGCGGGATATATCAGGTGGGCCCTGAAAATGTGTCTTTTTCTCCGCCGCTCATGCTGACTTTCCGGTATTCCACTTCTACGCTGGCGCAGTTCAATATCGCAGAAAGCGATATTTATCTATATCATTATGAGGCGGACGGCACGCTGGCGAAGGTGCCCGGCCAAATCCGCGATTTCTACAGAAAAGAGATCCGGGTCGAGATAACGCTGCTGGCCTCTGTCTTCGGCATTTTCGGCGAGAGCACTGATAATGTCCCGCCGTCCACAGCATTGGAATTCTCCAGCCTATCCCATCATTCGCCTGACGGCGGACTGTATGTAAACGCGGCATCAAGTATCATTTTAAGAGCGCAGGATCCTGTCGTTTACGCCACATCCAGCGGGGTTGCGTTCACGGAATATCGTATTGACGCCGGCAGTTCCACGCCTTTTCGGCTTTATTCCGGCCCGTTCGCACTCACGGAGGGCACGCATATCATTGAATTCCGAAGCACGGACGGAGCTGGTAATCTGGAAGCGGTCAAATCGTCGCCGGTGAATGCGGACGGCTCCGCGCCGGTTATAACTATTTCTTCGCCCGCTGCGGGAAGCGTTTTTGTGGCGACGCGCGGCGGGATCGGGGTCGGATTCGCGGTGAGAGATAATTTTGACCCGGCGCCGGGGTTTACCGCCTGGCTTGAGCAGACCGGTGATAGGGGCAGTCCTCGCGGCGGCCGGCCGGCGCGCGTGGCCGTGGCAGACGGGCAAGTCATAGAGCCGCTGGACATAGACGATGGTGTCTGGAAACTTATGGTTTCGGCGACGGATTTCGCTGATAATTCAAGCGCGCTGTCCGGCGGGACGTTCGAGGTGGTGCACGATGTTCTGGCGCCGGTGACGGAACTGACGGTGAGCGGGCCGCGGTACGAGGGCGGCGGGAGCACGTATATAAGGAAAGAGACGGAGCTGAAGCTCGCAAGCCTGGACGATCTGGCGCTGTCCGGCGACGGGATAGGCCTGGGCGTAAGAAGACAGGTTATAAGTTTGAAAGCCGGCGGTGCGATAGTTAAAGAGCTGACTTTTGAGAATCCGGAGCCGAAGCAGGGAGAGGCGTTTGTCTCCACTTTCTCTTTTTCCGCCTGGGGCGCGGCGGACGGATTTTACTACATGGATTACAATGCCGGGGATGTATTGGGCAATATCGCGGCGGTTGGCAGAAGCACGATCGCCTTGGATAACACCCCTCCTGAAATATCTATGGCGCCGGCCGGTACCGCGGGCGCCAATGGCTGGTATGTGTCCCCCGGCGCGGTGGCGCTTGTTTCCACCGACGCGCTGTCGGGCGTACAAGCCGTTCATTACGCGCTGGATACCGATACTTTTACGGTTTACTCATCGCCCTTTGCCGGGCCTTCCGAGGGCGTCCATACCCTGAAGTACGACGCTTCGGACGGTCTGGGTAATACGGCCTGCTCCAGCTCCGCGTTGAAAATGGATTTTACAAATCCGGTAGTATCTGTTTCGCGGACGCCTGAGCGCAACGCTTATGGCTGGAACAACACTCCAGTCTCGGTGATATTCTCCGGAACCGACACCGTATCGGGCATAGCCTATTGCACCCCGGCCGAAACGATCGGCGTGGAGGTTTCAAGCCGGATCATCGTCGGACATTGTATGGACTACGCGGGTCTATCGGCCGGCGCTTCCTTAATTGTCAGTATAGACACCACCGCGCCGCGGCTGGCGTATTCAAGGACGCCGCCGAACGCGGCGGGCTGGAACAATACCGATGTGGCGGTAAATTTCAACTGCTCCGATAATCTGTCCGGCGTGGAGCGCTGTCCCGGCGGCCTGGCATTGACCGTGGAGGAAGCCGGGCTTTCCGCGCGCGGCGAAGCCGTGGATCTGGCCGGCAATGTGTCCGTAGTGACCGTGCCGGATATCAATATAGACAAACACGCGCCTCTTATCTCGATCTCCAGCCCGTCGGCGGGCGGCAGATATACGGCGGGAATAGACGGCGTGGGTATAAATTTCAGCGTGACGGACGGCTTATCGGGCGTACGCGGGACAGCGGCGTATCTGGCGCGTATCGAAGACAGAGGCGTGCCCGGCGGGAGCATGCCGGACGTTGTTGCCGTTGCCGTCGGTCAGAATGTGGATCCGGCAGGACTGGACGACGGTATCTGGGAACTTACGGTTTCGGCCACGGATTTCGCCGACAATCCGGTTTACGCGGTGTCCGGCGCGTTCGAGGTAATACACGACACCGTGCCGCCGGTAACACTGCTTGCCGTGGGCGCGCCGAGTTACTCCGCCGGAGGAATGACTTTCATCAATTTCAATACCCCGTTGTCGTTCAGCGCGTCCGACGATCTGCTGATAAGCGGCGATGGCGCGGGCACGGGCGCGGCGGCTGCCTATGTTTCGTTAAACGGCGCGCCGTTCGCGGCTGTTTCGGGGCCGGTGTACGTTTCCTCGGAAGGGGCGCAGAGCGTGGCGTATTACAGTGTTGATAAAGCCGGTAACCGCGAACCGGCGCGTACTGCGATGTTTACGGCGGACGCGACGGTTCCGCTGCTGGCGCTTGACTTCCCGGCCTCGGGCGCGGTGGGGCTTGAAAAGGCGGTGGAAGGCGTTCTCGCCGTGCAGGGGAGCGTTTCCGATCTTGTCCTTTCATCCTGGACGCTTGAATACGCGGCCGGTGAGAGCGCCGCTTCCGGCTATGTCTTCATAGCGTCGGGCGCGGCGGCCGCCTCCGGAGTTCTGTCGCCCTGGAACACCGCCGGCCTTTCCAGCGGGTATACGCTGCGGCTGAAAGCCGTGGACAGGGTGGGCAACGCGGCGCTGGTCAGATCCGGCGTGTTTATAGGTAAGCCGTACCTGACGCAGGCCATAGGCCGGTGGGAGAAACTGAAAGTGGATCTTAACCACCCGCGCGGCATAGCCGTCGCGTCCGACGGGACGATCTGGGTTTCGGACACCGGCAATAACCGTCTGCTCCAGTTGAGCGAAGAGGGGGACGTGCTGGCTGAGCTGGGCGGCCGGAAGAAGTGGCGGCGTCACTGGAAAGCGGGCAGCGGGCGCGGGAAATGGGAAGCCGACGACGACGCCGACTTCTCAAAGCCGCACGGCCTGGCCGTGGACGCAACAGGCTATCTTTATGTCGCGGACACGGATAACCACAGAGTGCTGAAATTGTCGGGCGACGGCCGGATAGTTCTTGAGATCGGAAAAAAGACAGGGCGCCGGGATCAGTCCGGCCCCGGCCGGCGGCGCGGGGAATTCATCCAGCCCACCGACGTGGCTGTGTCTAGCGCGGGGTTGATCTACGCGGCCGACAAGAACAACGGCCGGGTGCAGATATTCGGCCCTGAGGGCGATTTTATCAGATCATTCGCCACGGGGGTCATGGAAGCCTCCAGGGATTGGGACGGCGCGGAGCCCGGCGAGGACGAGGCGCGTGAGTGCGGCTGGGCGGAGTATAAGCGGTTCTATAATAACTCCGGCAGGCCGTACGGGCTGGCGCTGGCCGCCGGCGGCAATTTATGGGTGAGCGATATAAACCGCGGAATGCTGATCGAATTCAGCGGCGAGGGCGTGTTGCTGCGGACGATCTCAGCCGGTGATGCGGGCCTGAAGCGGCCCGGCGGCATCGGAACCGATTCACAAGGCGCGGTTTACGCGGCGGATCTGGGCGGCGGCGGCATCTTTAAATTCGCGCCGGACGGACAAACGCTTCTGAACTTCGGCGGGACTACGGAGGCGCGCGGGTGGAAGCGGATCTTCGCGCCGTCCGCCCTGGACTTTTCCCCGGGGAAAGACCTGTGGGTCGCGGACACTTTCCATAACCGGATAGTCAGATACAGTATAAGCCCATCCTCTTTTACGCCCGGATTCACGCCGTTTGACGAGGAACTGGCGCGTGAGCGCGGTGAATGGGGCGTGGTGGTCAAGAAGACGATAGCGTCGCGGAAAGGCGGCGCGGTGCGGCATGACAAGGGCGCTTCCGCTGAGATCTCCGGCGGCGCGCTGGCCGGCGACCTCGCCGTCACCATAGAGGACGCCGGTTCGTCCGAAGAGGAAGAGAGTATTAAGGAGCGGGCCCTGTCCGCGAAAGGCCTCAAAAGGCGCGGCGCGGCGTATGACTTCGGCCCCGAGGGCGCGATTTTCCGCGGATCAGTGGTCATAAGCCTGCCGTACGAGCCGTATGACCAGTCCGTTGAGAAAATAGGCGTGGCTTACTGGAACCCGTCCCAAAAGGAATGGGAGCCGCTTGAATCCAGCGTGGACTCGGCCGGACAAGTGGTTAAAGCGGCCGTGCGGCATTTCTCGCAGTACCAGGCGGTCGTTTCAGCCGTGGACGATCCGCGGGAGGCGGGCAGCGGGATGCGGGTGGCGGGGAGCGTGCCGGCGGCGGATCCGGCGTTCAGGCTGGGCGAGGTGTATGTGTTCCCGAACCCGGCCAAGGGCGGGGCGAAGCCGGTGTTTCATATTGAGGTCGGTATAGCCGACAGTGTGGACATAACTGTATACACGGTTTCCGGCAGGCTGGCGCATGAGCGCGCACTGACCGCCGCGCCGGCCGTCCTGGACGACGGAAACGGCCTGGCTTACGCCTATGAATATACCTGGGACGGGCATATCCCGAGCGGCGTCTACTATTACGCTGTCAAAGCCGAAAAAGCGGGGCAGAAGTTAAAGAAGACGGGCAAATTCGCCGTGGTGAGGTAAGGGAAATCTTATGAATATACCGAACCCAAAAAAGAACTGGTTGAATGAAGCGATTTATATCGCGTCCCGGCCCTGGTTCCTGATCCTGGCCTTGTTTTTTGTCTTCATGCCCGCCGCCAAAATGAGCGAGGCTTTGGAATCCGGCGCGGAATTTCTTAGAATAGATACCGACGCCCGGGCCGTTTCCATGGGGTCGGCTTATACCGCGGCGGCCGACGGCGTCAACGCGATCTCTTATAACCCGGCGGGGCTGGCCTCCTTAAGGGGCGTGGAATTCGGCTTCAGCCATACCAACTGGCTGCTGGATTCCAAACATGACTTCATCGGCATTGGGCTGCCGATGGGGTTGGGGACGGGAAGCGGGCTGCGGGGCGCGGGGTTGGCTATCGGATTGGGCGTTACGCGGCTGACCAGCGGTTCCATGGAGACCCGCGGGGCGGACAGGCGCGCTTCGGGCAGTTTCAGCGCTTATGACCAGTCCGTTTCCATCGCCCTGGCAAGATCAATGGGCGTATCCAGGCTGGGCATGGCGGTCAAATATGTTGAAGGGGCTATCGCCGGTGAAAAGGCTTCGGCGGTGGCTGTGGATCTGGGTATGACCAGTGGCTTAGGCAAGCTGCCGGTCAGCGCCGGCCTGTCGGTCCAGAATCTGGGTACCCCGATGAAATATATAAGCCAGAAAGATCCGCTGCCTCTAACGTTCGCCGCCGGGCTTCTGTTTAACATCGTGCCGGGCTTCAACATGGCTTTGGACGTCAAGCGGCTGATATACGATAAACAGACGGATGTAAGCGTAGGCACGGAATACAGCTTTATACCCGGTTTCGCCTTAAGAACCGGTTACATGATGAATAACGCCGTCATCGATACCAGGAACAGGGGTTTCAGCGTAGGCGCGGGCGTGAATCTGCTGGGCACGCAGGTGGATTATTCGGTGACCCCTTTCGGCGTCCTGGGCGACGCCCAGAAAATCACCCTCAAAAAGAAGTTTTAGTATACGCTTAATACTCCGGGAGATTACACCATGAAGATAGTGCTTTTTGATATCGACGGGACGCTTATTAAGGCGGGGGGGGCGGGGGCGCGGGGGCTTAATAAAGCGGTAAAAGAAATGTGCGGCGTGGATAAGATCTGCGATAAGTTTTCACTGCAGGGCGCCACGGACAAGGAAAATTTCGCCGTCGCCTTTAAACACGCCTGCGGCAAAAAGCCGACCGTGAAACAGTTCAGGGAACTGGAGCTTAAATACCTGGGCTTCCTCCCGGCGGAAGTGAAGCGGTCGCTGAAGTCGGGGAATTATTCCAAGCTGAACGGCGTGGAAAAACTCCTGGTCATGCTTTCGAAAAGGAAAGACGTGATGGTCGGTCTTGGAACCGGGAATCTGAAAGAGGGCGCGCTGGTAAAACTTGAGCCCTCCGGTTTTAATAAATACTTCGCTTTCGGAGGCTACGGCTGCGATTCCCATATCAGGAGCAAAGTGCTGATGAAAGCCGTTGAGAGGGCGGAGAAACTTCTGAAGGCGAAGATCCGCCCGGCCGACGTCTATGTCGTGGGCGATACCCACCTGGATGTAGCCGCGGCCAAGGACGCCGGCTATCATTCCGCGGCCGTCCTGGACGGCTTCGGAGACGAGAGACTGGTCTCGCGCAGCGGCGCCGAGCTTATCGTCAGGAATTTTGGCGATCTCTATCCCTGGCTCATCTGGCTGGGGCTTGAAAAGGACTCTAAGGGCGTGCGGCGGGGCACTTATATCTGCCCCGACTCGCCGATAGAACACGCTCATTACGGCCGCACGGGGATGGATGTGAAAGACATTGACGACGGGATCCTGGCGCTCAGGGAAATGAAGCGTAAGGCCGTAGGGGAATAATGAAACCTTCTGACACTCTCACCTATAAGGACATAATGGAGATACCGGCCCTGCTGGAGGATTTCTCCCGGCGCGCTTCCGCGCTCAAGGCCGGCGCGCTGAGATCCAAAGACAGGGCGGTCTATCTTGTGGGCCGGGGTTCTTCCGGCAACGCCACGTTGTTCGCCAAGTATATCTGGGAAGGTTACTCCGGAGTCATTACTAATTTCATACATCCGCATTCCATCTTCGAAGCCCGCGTGCCCCTGCGTTTCAGGGATCAGGTCGTGTGGGCTTTCTCGCAGTCCGGCAGAAGTCCGGACGTGGCTGCCTGCGTTAAAAAACTGATGGGGTGGGGCGCCAAAAGCGTGGCCGTGACCAATGAGGCGGACCTGAGGAATAATCCGCTCGCCCGTCTGGCCGATACGCATATCCTGCTCTCCGGTTCGAAAGAGGTGCCCGTGGCCGCCACGAAGAGCTTTATCCTTCAGCTCTGGGCCGTTTTGTGGACGGCGCGGTACTGGAGCGGCTGTTTCAGGGCCAAGGAGTTCAGCGGGACGGTATCGCTTATCAGGGAGTTCCTGGCTTCCGGGTTCGATCCGTCCGGAGCCGGTTTCTGGCCCGGGCTCAGGAACGCCGGCGTCATAGGTTTCGTCGGACGCGGGCCGTATAACGCGGTGGCCGACGATTCGGCTTTAAAGTTCAGGGAAATGGCAAAGGCCCATGCCCTGGGTTATTCCGCGGCGGAATTCCTGCACGGGCCGGTCGGCGCCTATACTTCAAAGGATTTCGTTTTTCTCTTCAGCCCCTCCAGGGAACTGCCGGAGGACATGGAAAAGGTGAGGCTTGCGCTGAAGGAGAGAAAAACCCCTTACCGCGTGATAGCTCCGGCGAAGGGCAAGTTCCCTTTCAACTGCCTGCTGGCCGACATAGAGATGAAGCTGACAGCCCTGCACCTGGCCGCCGACAAAGGCCTGAACCCCGACAACCCCAAAGGCCTGAAAAAGGTCACCCTGACATTCTGACGCCGCCGGTTGACCTCCGTCATACCCCGCCGCGTTCCGCATGTGGTACAATTATCCTGACTTATTAAGGACCTGGGGGGGTAGAATGATAAGTTTAAGATCCAAGACACTCAGAAAAGTGTTTGCCTGGTTCGTTTCCAACGAAGACCGGGAATTGACCCTGGAAAGATGCATCAAGCTTCTCAGGGAGAAACCGCGGAACGTGGAACGTGTTTTTCTAAAACTGGAGCGCGAGCGGGTACTCAAAAGCCGGCGCCGCGGAAAACAACGGTATTTTTCCGCCGCGGCCGATACGCTGTTCTATCATCACTACAAGACCATATTCATGAAAAGGGCCCGCATCGAGGAACGGCTTGAGCGGGCGCTTATAAACATGAAAGGCGTACAGAGTTGTTACGCTTTCGGCGGTTATATGAATATGCGCGGGGACGTGGATCTGGTGGTGGTGGGCGACGCCGCCGGCGGCGCCGTGGAACAGAGGCTCCTTACGGCCCAGGCCGATATCGGGCGCAGGGTGAACATTTTTAAGTTGACGCCTTTCCAGTTCGGCGGCGACGCCATCCTCAGGGGGATGCTGGGCGCCGAAGCGGTGCAGTTGGTGTAACAGTCTAACCTTCCGGAAATTGCGGTTGGAATTATCCGCCTTGGGTTCCTGGGCGGAGCCATGCCCGCAGACGGGGTTTATTTCAGCCCCGGTTTTTTAATAAGATAATGATACAATGGTACTGCCGGCTTGACGGGGCCGGGCAGTCTGCCGGATCGCCGGAAGGTGGACATCATGAGAATACTTATCGCTGAAGACGACGCTCTCGTGCGGGAAATGCTGGAGGCCTTTTTAACGGAGCTGGGTCACGCGATCCGGACCAGCGAGAACGGTACCGAACTGGTGAAACTGGCTCTGGATGAAAGGCCGGATCTCATTGTCACGGATATGCATATGCCCGAGATGACCGGCAATTCTATGATCGCCATGATAGATATGTACCCGCCGCTTGCCGGCATCCCCGTCATCATGATCACGGGCGCCGACAGGAACGAACTGGCGGACGCGGGGATTCCGAAAGACGTGCTTATAATGCCTAAACCGGTGGATTTTGACAGGCTGACGGCGGAAGTGAATAAAATAGCGGCGAAACTTTAATGTGCGTAAGATATTCCCAAACTTTTGAAGCCGGCGAACTTGTGAAGCGTTTCCATGTGAAACCGCCGAGCATGCCTGTGCGCCCGAGTTATAATATCTCGGCCGGGCAGGAAGCCCCTGTTATAGCAGGAGGCGTAATCAAGATGCTGAGATGGGGGTTTATCCCCGGCTGGGCGGGAAGCGGCGGGCGGGAAGGGTTCATAAACGCCCGCGCGGAGGGGATAGCTTCCAGGCCGACTTTCAAAAACGCTTTTTACAACAAACGCTGCGTAGTGCCGGCGGACGGTTTCTATGAGTGGGCCCATACCGCGGGTGAGAAAGTGCCGTACAGATTCGAACTGAGGGACAAGGGCCTTTTCGCCATGGCCGGCGTCTATGACGAGGCCACCGGAACTTACGCCGTGGTGACCTGCCTGGCCAACGCCCTGGTCAAAACGGTGCATCACCGGATGCCTGTCATTCTGGACGGAGAGCGGGAAAAGCTCTGGCTGGATCTGCGCTCCAGCAATACCGAGGAACTGCTGCCCATCCTGCGCGCCTTCGATTCCGCCCTTATGCACGGCTACAAGGTGTCGGCCGTGGTCAATTCCCCGGAGAATAATTCCCCGGAATGCTTAGGAGCCGTGACAGAATAATTTGAGCATTTGGAGGCACAGCTTTGAGTCGGATGCAAGGCGCGACGACGATGGTGCAGCTGGGCTGCATAGAGGAGGAGCAACGCAGCAGCCGGCCAAAGATGCGCCTCCCCCGGGGGGCTGACCGCTTTTGGGCTGCAACTGCGTCATTCGTCGCTTACGTACCAATTAGTACGCCGCGCTCCTCGTTCCTTGTTGCAGCCCAAAATCGGTCAGCCAAATGCTCAAATTATTCTGTCACGGCTCCTTAAAGCCTCTCCAGCCCTGAGTCATGGATAAAAACAGGTTTTCCCTGGTCAACGTGTTCCTGATTCTGTTCCTGGCGGCTTCGTTCCTGACAAGGGCCGCGCTTGCCGTTTACGCCTGGCCGGAACTGGAACACGGCATCCCTCTCCTCGCCAAGATTTTCACCGTCGGTCTTTTTTTTGACATCCTCACGTTCTCCTACGCGGCCCTGCCGCTGGTGTTCTGGACGCTTCTGGCTCCAGCGGGGGTGTATTCGTCCAAATGGCACCGTTACGCCGTCCGGGCCGTATTTTTCCTGTCCGCTTACGCCCTGGCGTTCAACGGAACCGCTGAGTATCTGTTTTTCTATGAGTTCGGCGTGAGGTTCAACTTTATCGCCGTGGATTATCTGGTCTATACGAACGAGGTGTGGGGGAATATCAGGGAGTCCTACAACCTGGCGCTGATCCTGCCGGCGCTCTTTGTGCTTTCCGCCGGGGTACTGGCCCTGGCTAAAAAACCCCTTGACCGGGCGCTCGCCGCGGCCGGGCCTTTCAGAAAACGTCTCCTGCCGGCGGCCGTTATGCTGGCGGTTCCCGTCCTGGGTTTCGCTTTCGTCACCCTGAACTGGGCGCGGATAAGCCGTAACGAATACGCCAACGAACTTTCCTCCAACGGCGTCTATTCTTTCTTTTCCGCCCTGAGGAACAATGAGCTGCCTTATGATAAGTTTTACGCCTCCATGGACGCGGACGCGGCGTTCAGGCTGCTGCGTGATGATCTTAAAGGTTCCGGTGTCCGCTTCCTCGGCCCGGAGCTCCGGAATATAAAAAGGAAGATAACCGCTTCAGGGCCGGAAAAAAAACTGAATCTCGTCCTGATAGTGGAAGAAAGTCTGAGCGGGGAATACCTCAAGGCACTGGGCGGGAACAAGGGCGTCACGCCGAATCTGGACTCCCTCGCGCCGAAATCCCTCTTCTTCAAAAAATTCTACGCCTCCGGCACCAGGACGGTGCGCGGCCTTGAGGCGCTCAACCTTTCCATGCCGCCGCTCCCCGGCACGTCCATCATAAAGCGGCCCGATAACGGCGGTTTTTTTTCTTGGGGCGGCCTGATGCGGGAACGCGGCTACGATAATAAATTCATCTACGCCGGTTATGGATATTTTGATAACATGAATTCGTTTTTCGCGGGAAACGGCTTTGATATCGTGGACCGGGCCGATTTCGCTAAAAGCGAAATAGCGTTCGCCAATGTCTGGGGCGTGTCCGATGAGGATCTCCTGAACAGGACCATAACGGAAGCGGACAAGTCCTACAAGGCCGGCAAGCGGTTTTTCAGCCTGGTCATGACCACTTCCAACCATAGGCCTTTCACTTATCCGGAAGGGCGCATAGATATCCCGCCGTCTTCCCAAAGCCGGCGCGGCGCGATAAAATACGCGGATTACGCCATAGGCAAATTTCTTAAGGACGCAAAAAACAGGCCCTGGTTCAGGGACACGGTTTTCATCATTACCGCCGACCACTGCGCCAACTCGGCCGACCGGACCGAAATGCCGGTCCGGAATTACCATATTCCCCTGCTGATCTACTCACCGGCCCATGTGAAGCCGGGCGTGTCGGAAGTCCTGGCCGGCCAGCCGGATGTGGCGCCCACGGTTCTCGGTTTGTTGAATTTCAGTTATGAGAGCATCTTCCTGGGGCGGGACGCCATGAAAGGCGGCCCGGCCGCGGGCCGGGCTTTTGTCTCCACCTACCAGAAGCTGGGGTTTTTAAAGGGGGATTTTCTGGCCGTGCTCGGCCCGATGAAATATGTAAAGACTTACCGCATCGAGGGGAGGGCTGAAACCCTGTCCGAAGGGCCGGAAACCGCCGGCTTAAAAGACGAGGGGATCGCCTTTTACCAGACCGCCAACTACCTGCACAAGAACAGGCTTAACCGCTTGCCCTGAGACCGCGCCGGGGTTATTCCAGCGTGGCGCTTATAATGTAATCCAGCCTGGGGAAATCTTTCTTAAAGTAGGCGTTGCCTTCCATCTGGGCGCGGCGCTGATCCGGGCCCATGCCGCCCGGGGCGCCCTCGCCGTAACCGGAATAAATGCTCTCCACCGTTTTCATGCCGTCCGTCACTTTGCCGAAAGGCGCGAAGCCCATGTCGTCCAGGCGGGAATTATCCCCGTAATTTATGAACAGCTGGGTGGTGCGGGTGTTGGGGCCGGCCATGGCGTAGGTGATGTAACCTTTAAGATTGGATTGCGCCGTTTCGTCGTCCTTGATGGCCGCCTCGCGCCATTTGGCGCTGACGGCGGGATCTCCGTGAATGCCGAACTGCACCATAAAGCCGGAGATGACGCGGAAGAAAGCGAGATCCGTGAAATACCCGGCCTTGACCAGGTTGTAGAACCGATCCGCTCCGAGCGGGGCCCACGCGCGGGTTACTTCGATAGTGAAGTCGCCTTTGGTAGTCTTAAACTTCGCCTTGAACGCGGCGGGGGCTTTTTCGTTGGCTTTTGAAGGGTTTAAAAGTGCCTGCATATCGGTTTTTGTCTCCTGTGCGATCTTCGACGGTGTGAGGTTGTCCGGCTGGCCCGCAGCCTGGGTTGCGGCGGCGGGTATTCCCGCGGCCGGAGCCGGTTCCTGCTTGTTGTTGGAGCAGGCCGCGGCGGCAAGCAAGACTGAAAAAGCGATAAGTCCGGGGACAGCCGCGATTTTCATGGCTATATTTTGCCTTTTTTGGAATGGGTTTTCAACATCGGGGCCGGGAAATTATATAATATCGGTCGAGAGAAACCTGGTTATGAAAAAGATTTTACTTTACGTTTTTCCAGTCGGCGGCGCCGCGGTACTTTATCTGTGGTATTTCGATAATACTACAGGCGGCGCTTTCTTTGCCGGCAAGGCCGGCCTTGTCCTGGCTTTCGGCCGGCTGGCCGGGATTATGGCGGCTTTGGGCGTCATGGGGCAGCTGCTGCTGATCTCCCGGGCCAGGTGGCTTGAGCCGCTTTTCGGCCTGGATCGCCTTACGCGCTTTCACCACCTGGCGGGGCTCATTATCCCTTTGGCCCTCCTGGCGCACCCGCCGCTGGTCGTCTGGAGCCATGCCTTGCGGACAGGGAACGGCTTTCTGGCCCAGTATTTGACGGTGCTCGGCTGGGAGGGAGCGCTGCCGGCCGCCTGCGGGGGGCTCCTTATAATCACCGCCGTGATACTTTCGCTTCCGTTCGCCCGCCGCCGGCTCAGTTACGAGGCCTGGCATAGCGCCCACCTGGGCGCTTATCTCGGCCTGGCGTTTTCCATAGGCCATCAGTTCGGATTGGGGGGCGACCTCTCCTCTGAGCCGCCGTATTTTGCCCGGATCTGGTATGCGCTGTATGCTTTTGTCCTGGCTAATCTGGCCTGGGGCCGGGTTTTAAAACCGCTCTGGCTTTACCGCGCCAATAAATTTGTGGTGGAAAAGATCGTGCCGGAGACCACGGAGGCGGAGTCCATCTGGATAACGGGGCGCGGCATGGCTTCCGTGCCGGCGGAGGCCGGACAGTTCGCCCTGCTGCGTTTCTGGGCGCCGGGTTTCAGGACCCAGGCCCATCCTTTTTCCGTTTCAAGGCCGCCGGACGGCCGGTATCTGCGCTTCACTATAAAGAAGTCGGGCGACTTCACCAGCGCGGTGCATAATTCCTTGAAGCCCGGCACGCCGGTCATCATTGACGGGCCTCACGGCGTTTTTACGGAAAAGAAATGTCTTGGCGACAAGGCGCTGCTGATAGCCGGCGGCATAGGGATAACGCCCCTGCGCGCGCTGGGTGAAAGTCTGCTGTCTTCCGGCAAGGATTGCGTTCTGCTTTACGCGAACCGCGCGCAGAAAGATATAGTTTTCAGGCGGGAACTGGCGGAACTGGAACAGGAGGGCGGTTTCAGGGTGCACCATGTCCTGAGCGGCGAGCCGGACTGGCAGGGGGAGAAAGGCCGTATTGACGCGGGGATGATAAAACGCCTGGTTCCGGACTTCGCGGAGAGGGACGCTTTCCTGTGCGGCCCGCCGCCCATGGTCGCCGCCGTCTCCGCCGCGCTCACCGGTCTTGGCGTTTCCAGAACCAGGATCCATTCCGAACTTTTTTCGCTTTGATTAAAAATTGTTGTCGTAGCCCCGGGCTTATTTATCTTCCGGATATTTTTCGTAGACCCTGATCCAGTCCACATACATACTTTGAGGGAAGACGGTTGTGTCCGGGGATTTGCGGCCGGTGTAGGGCGTGTCCGGGCCTCCAACGGCCAGGTTCAGGAGCAGAAAGAACGGTTTGTGGAACGCCCGCATATAAGGCCCCGTAATGGGCCGCTCGAAGTATTTTTCCCCGTCCATAAACCAGGAAACCCGCTTATTATCCCATTCGATCTCGTAGGTGTGATAACTGTCGTACGATGTCCCGCTGGAGGGGCTTGCCCTTTTCGAAAAATAGGAATGGTATCCGGTTTCCCCCTTGAAATGGATCGCGCCGGTGATAAGATCGCGGCCGCCGTAGCCCCCGCTTTCCATTATGTCTATTTCGCCGCACTCCGGCCAGCCGACGGTCTGGATATTTTCTCCCAGCAGCCAGAACGCGGGCCAGGGGCCCTGCCCCCGCGGCAGTTTGATGCGCGCGGCTATTTTTCCGTACTGTACCGCCGATTTTCCCAGGGAGAGTATCCGCGAGGACGTGTAATTATAGCCGTCCGCCCCTCCGCCGTTGTATAAGGCCTGTAAGACCAGGCTGCCGTTCTCCACGCGGATGTTTTCCGGGTTCGCGGTATATATCTGCAATTCCTGGTTGCCCCAGCCTCCGCCGCCCAGTTCGTATGACCAGTTCTTCAGATCCAGCGCCTCGCCGTTAAATTCGTCCGACCAGGTAAGACGCCAGCCTTCGCCGGCAGAACGGTCGTCCGGATCGGCCGCTTCCGCCCGGTGAAAGGAGGCGGCCGACATCACAAACACGGTCAGCAAAAAACGAGATATCCGGTGTCGCATAACGCCGCCTCCTGGTGTTCCCTTTGTTTCTATAGTCTACCTGACCGTTCGTGTATTTTCAAGGGCAATTTTCGTGCGCATTTGAAGACTGAAATGGGACTATGCTAAACTGAAAACAGCGCGATATGCGTTTTACTAAAGTCATACAGGGTTTGGAATATACAGAGGTTAAACTTATGAAAATCATCATTGCCGTTCTTGCAGCGGCCGTTTTTTGCGCCCCGGCCGGGGCCGTGGATCAGGCCGGGATAGAGCGCCGGGTCAACGCCCTTCTTTCGCGGATGACCCTGGAGGAAAAGCTCGGCCAGCTCCAGCAGCTTGCGGGAGAGGCCAACGGGGATCTGCACCCGGAGCATCTTGTCCTGGCGAAAAAAGGCGCCCTGGGTTCCACGCTCCACGTGCGCGGCGCGGCCCGGGTCAACGAACTGCAGAAAGCGGCGCTCGCGTCCCGCCTTAAAATACCGCTTCTTTTTTCCTTTGACGTTATTCACGGCTACCGCACTATTTTCCCGGTTCCGCTCGCTGAAACGGCTTCCTGGGACACGGACATCGTCCGGGAAGCGGCTTCCGTGGCGGCGGCGGAGTCCCGCGCCGCGGGTATCCGGTGGACTTTCGCTCCCATGGTGGACATAGCGAGGGATCCGCGCTGGGGCAGAATAGTGGAGGGCTCCGGTGAGGACACCTGGCTCGGTTCCGCCATGGCCCGCGCCCGCGTGAACGGCTTCCAGGGCGCGGACTACTCCGCTCCGGGGAAGATAGCCGCCTGCGCCAAGCACTGGGCCGCCTACGGAGCGGCCGAAGGCGGGCGGGACTACAACTCCACCGATGTGTCGGAACGTACTCTGCGCGAGATTTATTTCCCGCCTTTTAAGGCCGCCCTGGAAGAAGGCGTGGCCACTTTCATGAGCGCGTTCAACGATCTGAACGGCGTCCCGGCCACCGCCAACCGCTGGCTGATGACCGACATTTTGCGCAAAGAGTGGGGTTTCCAGGGTTTTGTCGTAAGCGATTATACCGCGGTGGATGAGCTCATAAACCACGGAATAGCCGCGGACGGCGCGGAAGCCGCCGCCAAGGCCCTTACCGCCGGGGTGGACATGGAGATGGTCAGCCGCAGTTATAACTCGGAAGGTGCGCGTCTGCTCAAAGAGAAGCGCATTTCGCCCGCACAGCTTGATGAAGCGGTACGGCGCGTCCTGCGCGTTAAATTCCGCGCTGGCATCTTCGATTCGCCGCTGGCCGATGAGAAGGAAGAGGCGGACGTTCTTCTGGCGCCCGCGCATCTGAAAGCGGCCCGTAACGCGGCCGTGCGCTCGTTCGTCCTCCTGAAAAACGACGGAGCGCTGCCGCTTTCCGGAGCCCTGTCCTCCATAGCCGTTATAGGCGCCCTGGCAGCGGACAAGGAAGCCCCTCTCGGCCCCTGGGTCGGGGACGGGCGCGCCCGGGATACGGTGGACATTCTGCGCGGCCTGCGCGAGCGCGCCGGCGCCGGTATAAAAGTTTCGTATTCGCCCGTGGGCGGGCCGCTGGATAAGTCAACGGATTTCAGCGGCGCCCTGGAAGCGGCAAGGGGCGCGGATGCCGTTATAGCTGTGGTGGGGGAGAACCAGGAGATGAGCGGCGAAGCGTCCTCACGCTCCTCGCTTGCCCTGCCCGGCAATCAGCTTGAACTGCTCAAAGCCCTCCGTGCCGCCGGAAAACCGGTCATAGCCGTCCTTATGAACGGCCGTCCGCTTGAAATAGGCTGGCTTGCCGACAATCTTTCCGCCGTGCTGGAGATCTGGCATCCCGGCACGATGGCGGGCGGCGCGGTCGCCGACGTACTCTTCGGAGACGCGTCTCCCGGCGGAAAACTGCCGTTCTCCTGGCCGCGGGCCACCGGGCAGGTTCCGTTCTACTACAACCACCGCAACACCGGGCGGCCCGCCAACCCGGATGCCAAGTACAGTTCCAGGTACCTGGATCTCGCGATCACGCCCCAGTTCCCTTTCGGTTACGGGCTCAGTTATTCAAGTTTTACGCTTTCCGGTTTTGAGCTCAGCGCGTCCGTCATTCCGGCGAAAGGCTCGCTGATTGCCTCCGCGCTGCTGGAAAATGTTTCTTCCCGCGCCGGGGACGAAGTCGTGCAGTTGTATATACGGCGGAAAGCGGCCTCCAGCACCAGGCCGGTCAGGGAATTGCGCGGTTTCACCAGGGTGACGCTCCTCCCCGGCGAGAAACGCAGGATCGAGTTCAAACTTGGTCACAAAGAGCTTGGATTTCTGGACGAAAAGTTCCGCTTTAAGGTTGAACCGGGTGAGTTGACCGTCTGGATATCCACCTCGTCGGAAGGCGGCCTAACCGGCTCTTTCCGCGTAAGTAAGTAGAGGGGTGCCGGGGCCAAGCCTTTTCGTCCCGCAGGTCGCCGAGGGAAGCGCCGCTATAGCCCCAGCGGGGTTACGGGTTTATCAGGAACAGGGCGGGGAAATAGGTCACCAGGGCCAGGACGCCCAGCAGGATCAGCCAGAAATTGAAAGAGGCGGCGTAGAGCGCCGGCAGCTTTTTATTGAAGCGCGAACTTGAGAGGAACAGATTCAGGCCCAGCGGCGGCGTCATGTACCCTATCTCAAGATTCAGGAGAAAAATAACCCCCAGGTGTATCGGGTCTATGCCGTAATTCATCGCCACAGGCACTATTATCGGCACCACGATAATGATCGCCGAAAAAATTTCCACCATATTTATCACCAGCAGGAAAGCGTTCAGCAGGATCAGGAAGACCACCTTGCTGGCCACGAAAGAATGCAGCCAGGCGAAGATCCGGTCCGGGATCTGCGCGTCCACCAGATAATTAGTGAATCCCAGCGCGGTTCCCAGCACCACGAAGATAGCCCCCACCAGCATCATGCTCTTTACCGCGATCTTAGGTATGTCCCGGAACAGATTCAATTCCCGGTGGATCAGAACCTCCGTTATCAGCACGTAAAAAGCCATGATGGAGGCGGCTTCGCTGGCGGTAAAGAAACCCATGTAAATGCCGCCTATTATAAGGAAAGGGAGCGGCAGTTCCCAGGCGTTCTCCCTTACGGCGCTTTTCAGCTCCGCCAGGGAGAAATGCTGTTTTTGTATCCCGGCCCGCTTCGCCGTTATCAGCGCGTAAACCGACAGCACCGCCAGCAGGAAGATGCCGGGCGGCAGCGCCGCCTTAAAGAGCGCGTCTATGCTTATCTTCGCGATGAGTCCGTAAAGTATGATCGGCAGGCTGGGGGGGAACAGCAGCCCCAGGCTGCCCGTGGTGGTGAGCAGGCCAAGCGTGAATTTTTCGGGGTAGCCGTTCTTGATCAGCATCGGATAGAGCAGGCCGCCGAGGGCGATGATGGTCACGCCGGAGGCCCCCGTAAAAGCGGTGAAAATGGCCGTGGCGCAGAGCGCGGCTATGGCGAGCCCCCCGGGCAGCGAGCCGAACATCGCCGTGCCGAGCCGGAGCATGCGTCTGGGCGAGCCGCTTTCCGCCATCACATAGCCGGCGAAAGTGAAAAGCGGAATGGCGATCAGGGCGGGAAGGCTTGCCAGCCGCAGCATCTCCACGATGACGGCCGACGAGTCTATGTCCGCCGCGCCGAAAAGATAAAGCGCGCCCGCGCCGATAAGCGAGAAGACTGGCGCGCCCAGGAAGGCCAGGGCCAGGATGATTAAAGTGAGGAGTAAAGCCATAAGCGGTTAATGACTAGCGACTGGTGGCTCGTGACTGGTGACTCGCGAGAAAATTTACAATGAGACCATAAGTGTATCATTACATCGAGCCACTAACCACGAGTCACGAGTCACTGTTTCTCTGCGCTGCTGCCGTGCGGAAAATGTTGATCGCGGTATGGAAAGCTATCAATAGAAAGACCGCCGGGAGGATCATGCCGGCCCAGCCGCCTTTTATCCCCAGGTTCCCGATATAGAAAGCCACCGAACCGGAGGCGAATTCGTCCCGGATGAATTTCCAGGCCGCGCGGAACAGCGCGCCGGCCACCGCTATAGTGAAAATGTCGGTGAAAACGGCAAGCGGCCGGTGAAAGCGCTCCGGCAGGAATTTGACCAGGGCGTCCAGGGCGAAGTGCCCGGCGTATCTGGAGGCCAGCACGGCGCCGGTGAGTCCGGTCCACAGCACCATGTGCCGGAGCGCGGGATCCAGCCAGACTATGCCGGAATGGAAAACGAGCCGGAGCACGAGTTGCAGAAAGGAAAACGCTATCATCAGGAAGATAAAAGACACGACCAGGGCTTTTTCAGCCCTGACGAGATAGCTTTCAATTTTAAAGATAAGTTTCATGAAATTCAGGCTCATTATCGTCATTCCCGCGGGTTGTTAGCGGGAATCCATAAATTCTTTCTTAATGGATCCCGGCTGACAGATCGCCGGGATGACAGCTTCCAATATGTCAGTTTTTCTTCGTTCTGAACTGTTTCAAAGCTTTTTCTATTTTTTCAAGCAGTTCAGCGGAGTAAAGTTTGCCGACCAGCGAACGCCGGGCCTCCTCGCCCATCCGCTCAAAAGCCGCGATCGTGTCCGCTCCGGCCGGTTCTGTGAAAACGACTTTTTCTTTTTTTAGCGTGGCTAACGAACGTTCGTTGTCGCCGCGGCTGACGGCCGTCAGTTCCCTGAAATGTTTGTCGCCGGCCGCCAGCAGGATCTTCCGATCCTCTTTGGAAAGCGAATCGAAGCTCTTCCTGGAAATGACCACGGCGCCGGAGGCGGTGGCGATGGGCAGGGTCATGACGTATTTCATCTTGGTATACCATTGAAGCGGGATTACGGTCGCCGGAGCGCTGTAGACCGCGTTTATCATGCCGGTCTGCAGGGAAGTCATGACGTCGGTGATGGAAAGCGGTATGGGCTTTATCTTCATGGCGGCGAAAGTGGCTTCGGCTATGGGGTCGCCCTCCCAGATCCACATCTTCACTTTCTGCAGATCCGCCGGCGCGGCCACCGGAACGTTGGCGAAGAGGTAGACATTGCCGACCTCGGTCCAGCCGAGCAGGATATAGCCCCTGGCCTCGAAGATCTTACGGAAATCCGCGTCCAGCAGTTTGTAAATATGGTCTATCTCGGCCGTGTTCTTGAAAAGGAACGGCGTATCCAGAATGCGCGTCTCCGGGGCTATTTCTCCCAGGCCGAAGCCGGTGAAGCCCGCCGCCTGCAATTGGCCCAGCCGTATTTTCCTGGCGACGTCTTTCTCGTCGCCGCTCACGCCGCCGGCGTAGATCTTGAACTTGACCCGCCCTTTGGTCTTCGCTTCTATGTCGTCGTTGAAGCGGCGCATAGTCTTCATCCAGGCCGTCCCTTCCGGCGCCAGCGTGGCGAATTTAACTATGGTCTGCGCCTGAAGGTCGCATACAGTAAACAGTAAACAGTAAGCAGCGAACAGCGTTATTAAAATTGCCGGCTTGTGACTTTTTTTAAAACAATTCATTTTTTTTCTCCAGCAGTTTCCGGGCTTTGATCCTGGCAACTTCGTTGGGCAGCCTGGCGCCGTCGTCTTTCAGTTCGGCGGCGAGTATGGCGTTCAGCGCGTTCTCGAAAAAATCCTGGTCCTGCGCGGCCACTCCGTACATCTTCGCCGCCATGTAACTGTTCAGGAGAAAATCAGAGCCCGCGCCTTCCAGGGCTTTGTCGAAATTCAGCTTCGCTTTCACCGGATCGCCGCCGAGTATCTTCGGCCTCAGGGCGTAGTAGGTTCCCAGCATGGCGTATGCCCCGTTGTAATAGTAGGAGGGGGTAAGTTCCGCCACCCTTTCAGCCACCGGCATGATCTTAGGGAGTTCGGCCAGCGCGTCGGGATCGTCGCGGTTCAGGTTCACGTAGGCGGCGCGGCAGAAAGTATGCCAGAAAGCGGCCGGCGCGGAATTCTTATCCAGCGCGCGGGGCGAGACCAGGCCGTCCTCAACCACTCCTCTGAGCGCGAGAGCTTTGAGGGCGTAGGCGCCGCCTTTTTCATACAGGGCGGAGGCCCGGGTTTCGCTCTCGTCCTCTATGAACATGAAGCCGTAACCGCAGAAGCCCATGGCCGCGTCCACTAGCAGGGTCTGGTTGCCGGGGTCGCTTTCCAGCAGGATCTCCATGAGTTTAAGATTGGCCGGCAGCGCTTCCCGCGCGAACTGCGGATCTCTTTCTCTGTAGACCGCCGGCAGCCCCGTATCTATGACCGAGGCCGTGGCCCTGACCGCCATCCGGTTGACGGAACAGCCGGAAAGTATAAGCGATAAAATGGGGAATAGCGAGCAGAGAATAGAACGGGTGAGAGCTTCCGGATGCAGCGAGCGTAGGGTCGCCGGCAGTGAAAAAACCCGTGTCTTGTGCCCTGTGTCTTGTGCCCTGTGTCTTGTGTCCTGTGTCTTGTGACCTGTGACTTGTCTCACTTTCTCTCCTCTTTGACCAGCGCGGCGAAATTTTTAAGCAGCCCGTCGTGTTTCCTGAAAAAATCCTCCACCGGGGTCGGGAACTTGTATGTCCAGTTGTGGCCGCCCACGGTGCCGGGGACGTTTATTCTGTCGCGCGAGCCGAAGATGTCCTGGATCGGCAGGATGACAAGGCTGGAGGCGGATCTGAGCAGTTTCCGGAGCACAGCCTCCCTCGCTTTTGAAAAAACGGGGGGCTTGCCGCTTTGGCCGGAGACCATGGCCCAGAAAAGTTTTTTCTCCCCGTACTCCACCGCGGCCCACCAGTCGGCCAGGGGTTCGTTATCATGGGTGGAAGAAGTCGCCAGCGAGACGCGCGGATAGTTTTCCGGCTCGGTATATTTACCGGCCTTTTTTTCCCAGCGCATGACTTTGTAGCCCGGGATGTTCAGTTCCGCCAGGACTTCGTAGACGAAAGGCGGGATCAGCCCCAGGTCTTCCGCCACCGGCAGCATGCGGCTCGCGCGGAGGATGGCTTCAAGAAAACGTTTGCCCCGCTCGCGCTGGGCTTTCTCATCCCTGATGTCGAAATCCGGCTTCAGCGCCGCGTCATGCGGGATGAGCCAGGTTCTGAAAAAACCGACCATGTGGTCTATGCGGAAAAGGTCGTAGAGTTCCTCCGCTTTTTTGACTTTCAGCCGCCACCATTCAAAATCGTTCTTTTCCGCCTCTTCCCAGCGGTAAGCGGGCAGGCCCCACCTCTGGCCGGTCTCGCTGAAAGCGTCCGGCGGAGCGCCGATCTCCTTGTGAATATCGAACTCTCCCTGGCGGGCCCAGACGTCCGAACTTTCCTGGTTCACCATGAAAGGCAGATCGCCTATAAACCGGACGCCTTTCGCCGCGGCTTTTTCTTTCGCGGCGCGCCACTGCCGGTCTATCACCCATTGGAGGTACTTGAAGAACCTCACCTGGTTCTCATTGGCGGCTTCGAATTCTTTAAGGGCTTTCGGGTCGCGGCGGCGCAGCGGTTCTTCCCAGTGCGTCCAGGAGGTCCAGCTATGCGTGTCTTTGAGGCGCCGGAAGAGCGAGTAGTCGCGCAGCCAGTAATCGTTTTTGTCCGCGAAAGCGAAGAACCCGGCGGCCTGGGCGGTGCCTTTGAGAATGTGGTTTTCATGGAAGCGGCAGTAAAGTTTCCAGAGGATGTCGAACTTCAACTGCTTGACGTCGTTGTAATAGATAGTTTTCGAGCCGCGCAGATGGCGCAGGACCGTCTGGAATCTTTTTGAGGAGATCTCTTCTTTGAGTTCCGGACACTCGGCCAGTTCGGGAATCTCCTCTATGGCGATGAAGAGCGGGTCCAGCGCGAAAGCGCTGAGGGCCGTATAGGGGCAGGAGACGCCGGGGGGCATCTCGTTGAGCGGCAGGAACTGGACAAGATCCAGGTTAAGCGCCGCGAGGGCGTCTATCCACAGGCCCAGGCTTGAGATATCTCCGATGCCCCAGTCCTTTTTGGAGCGCATGGCGAAAAGCGGCAGCAGCGCGCCCGTATGTTTCTTTTCAAGTAAAGGATGCATAAAAAAACAGTATCCGGTAACCAGTGACCAGTAACCGGTAAAAGGCCTCGGATGTTCTGTAAACCGGTTACCGATTACCGGATACCGGTTACTGCTTTACTGCTATCGCCTCTATCTCCACCAGCGCGGCCTTGGGCAGCGCCTTAACCTCGATAGTGGCCCTGGCCGGCGGATTTTTGGCGAAAAAACGGGCGTAAACTTCGTTCATTTTCTGAAATTCCCTGAGGTCGGCCATGAAGACGGTGGTCTTGACCACGTTCTCAAGGGTCAGGCCGCGTGAGCCGAGGATAGCGGCTATGTTTTTGATGACGGCTTCGGTCTGCGCGGCGGTATCCGCCCCGGCGATATTACCGGTGGCGGGGTCTACGGGGAGCTGGCCTGAGATGAAAATAAAAGGGCCGGCCTCCACCGCCTGGGAATACGGCCCGATGGCGGCCGGAGCGCCGGGCGTAGAGATGATGGTTTTCATGAATATTTTCCTTTGCTGGAGGCTATGAAATTCCTGATGGAACGGTCGTAGGTCTTTTCGGCTTCTTTGGTAAAGAAACAGCCGGGAAGTTCTCCGCTGTCACGGTGGTAAGCCACGCAGTCGCAGCACACCCCCTTTCGCGGGCACGGTTCATAAGTGCACGAACAGTCTTTAATGTCGACGTTTTTCTTGCAGTCCATATGTCACCTTCAAAAGGAGGCTGGCTCCTTTTAACATATAACATATGGTATAAAATTTGTCCCCCGCTGACCAAACCAGTCCTGTCTTTTTACTTTTTGAGACTGGCGCTGAGGGATTTTGCTATCTGGATGATGCGTTTGCGGTCTTTCGGGGAGTTGTTGCGGATGGCTTTGATAAGGGAGAGCAGATCATGGTCCTTTTCCACATGAATATACACCGCGGTCTTTTCACCGGCGGCGGAAACTGCGGAGATCCCCGCCCTGAGCACGTCGGAAAACAGATCCGCGAGCGGTATCTTAATGGAGGAGAGGGTGGGTTGTCAGTATACTTCAACAAAAAACCCATTTTACGGGTATTTTCAAAACTTCGTAATTTCTTCGGGATTGGCGCTGCGCCGTTGTATATAATATATCCAGTTCGGGAAAGAGTAGGATTATGCGACTTCTGAATAAAATCCTGGTTTTTACGCTTTTGCTGGCGGCGCGGCCCGGGTGCGCCGTAGAATTTGAAGTGATGGATAAGCTGGTAGTTAACGGCGCGACTACGCTTTTAAGTTCCGCTACCATCATAGCGCCGGTTACGCAGTCCGCAAGCCTCTGGGCCTCCACTTCCACGGTAACTCCTCATTTATTTGTTTCCACCGAAGGCAATGTTGGCGTAGGCACGGTAGCGCCGGACGCGAAGTTGGAAGTCGCCGGTCAGGTAAAGATAACCGGCGGCGATCCCGGCGCCGGCAAAGTGCTTACCTCTGACGCGGCGGGGCTTGCCGCTTGGGGAACCGTGGCTGCGCCTGCGGGCGACAACCTGGGTAATCATGTCGCCACGACCACGCTCAATATGTACAACTTCGACATAACCAGCGTGTCTACGATCACGGTCAGTTCGATAACCAGCGTTGGTGTCGGTGTCACATTCAGCACCAATGTTTTTGTGACGGGCAGTCTCGGGGTTGGCGCCTCGTCCCCGGCGGCCGTTTTGCACGCTCAAAGCTCCCCGGCGTCGGCCTATGCCCTCATCGTTTCCACCGGATCCGACCCAGGCCAGCAGATCCTCTCGATTTCATCTTCAGGAGTAACCAATATCCGCAACCTGGTCATAGAAAACAGGACAGGCGACCCGCCCGCTCCGGCAGTGGGCCAGGCATGGATAAGGACAGACTGACAGCGAAAAGGAGCCCGAAAAGGAGCCAGCCTCCTTTTTGAGGCCAAAAGGAGGCTGGCTCCTTTTCGGCAAGCGGCGCCGGTGTTTTAATTATATGTATTACCAATGCATATAATATGATATTATATATATTATGAATAAGGATACTCTAAAAACTGTCCTATCCGACCAGCGCGAAACCTTCGCGCAGAAACTGAAGGCGGAGCATATTATCCGCCGGGACGGGCTTAACGCCGCGGCGAAATACATCAGCCATCCCAACGTGCTTCTGGTGACAGGGATGCGGCGGGCCGGTAAATCCGTTTTCGCGCATTTGCTGGCCGGAAAAAGCCGCTATGCTTTTGTGAACTTCGATGATGAGCGCCTGGCGGGGTTCAAAACGGAAGATTTTAATATGCTCCTGGAGTGCTGTCACGAGCTTTACTCCGGCTGGGAGATTCTCATTCTGGACGAAATTCAGAACATTAAGAACTGGGAGCTCTTTGTCAGCCGCCTGCGCGAAAATCACAGGCTTATCGTCACAGGCTCCAACGCCAACCTGCTTAGTTCCGAACTGGCCAGCCGGCTGACCGGCAGGTTTGTGGCGCACACACTGTTCCCATTGAGTTTTGGCGAATATGCCCGTTTCAATTCATTCAGGGTAACAGGGGACTCTTTGCGTTCAAGCAGGGCCAAAGCCGGGCTGCATGGGCTGTTCTCCGGATATCTGCTGAGCGGCGGCATTTTTGAATGCCACAAATTCGGAGACGAATTTGCCAGAAGCCTGTTTAACTCCATTATCACAAAAGATATCGCCATCCGGTACGCCGTCAGGCATACCGCCGCGCTGGAGGAATTTGCCCTGCTCGTCGTGAACTATTTTACCGGCAAACTGTCGCTACGCAAGATCAGCGCCGCGCTGGCGATTAAAAGTTCCAACACGGCGAGGGAATACCTCGGATATCTGGAAAACACGTTCCTGCTTTTCACGCTTAACCGGTTCTCTTACAAGGTCAAGGAGCAACTTTCCACGTTCCGTAAAGTCTATGTGGCGGACAACGGGCTTATTAAGGCGTTATCCCTTGGCGGCTCTCCGGACAAGGGGAAGCTTCTGGAAAATCTCGTGGCAATTGAATTGCGGCGGCGCGCCGCCGCCGGGGATTTCTCATTCTTCTACTGGGAAAACAACAGCGTCGAATGCGACTTTGTGTGCCGCAGGGGCCGTAAGTTTGTTCTTGCCTGCCAGGTTTGTTACGATTTGAACATGGGCAACCGCAAGAGGGAAACAGCCGGTCTTGTTGCCGCCTGCAAGGAATTGGGCCTGAGTGAAGGGCTTATCCTTACCATGGATCAGGAAGAAGCTTTTCCCGAGCAGGGAATAGGGATAGCGGTAACCCCGGTCTGGAAGTGGCTTTTAAAGAGGTCTTGAGAGAAAATTATGGATTCCTGCTGACGGCACGCAGGAATGACCGGGCAAAAGGTAGACGCTACCTTTTTGAAGGAGAATGAATTATGCGAATGAATAAAGGTTATGTTGTTGAGGCGGGGCGGATTTTGGGGACGGTGCTGTTGTGCCTGGCGTTTATGAGCGAAAGCGCGGTGGCCGCCAGGAAAACGTATTACATTCCCGAAAGTGCCTGCTCGGGGTGGACTGCCAATTATCCGTGCGCCGGCGGCCGCGGGATGTATACCGCAAACGTGGTCATGACGTGCAGTTTCATCGGGGATATGGTGCTTCCGGCTAATATAACCTCGCTTGTTTTGAATTACACTTGGTTATATGCTCAGTCCGAAAATGCATCGGCGTTTATATCTTTTAACGGGAATAGTCTAGGACAGTCCAATGTCGTGTCAAACCCAAGTTGCGTTTATGCAGGCCAGCCATTTACAAAGTTTCCTACCATCAGTTGGTATCTTCCCGGCGTGACGAATACCATATCGGCGACAAATTACCCGAGCAGCATGTATAACCAAATCAAATATCAGACGGTTGGAGGTATCTCACAAGTATTATTCATATTGGAAATGGAATATACGCCGGTTGTGCTCAGCACTCCCAGCCATGGCGGATTTACCAATAGCCTTACGCCGGCTATCAGTTGGGCGGCGCTGACCGGCTCCACCTCGTATCAGCTACAGATAGACGAGGTGCCGTTCTTCAATTCAGGCGCTCTAATAGATAAAACTATAACCGGTAGCGTGCTCAATTACACACTGAATGGAACTCCGCCGGAACTTTTGACTAATGGGGGAAGTTATTATGCCCGGCTTAAACCCCGCGGTGGAACTTACGGGGAAAGGTGGAGCATCCCCACAACTTTCACTGTGGACACCAGTTCGCCTCCGGCGCCGACGCCTAATCAGCCGGCCGCCGATTCCACCATTCCGACCCAGACACCGCTGTTCAACTGGAGCCCGGTGACCTCGGGCAGCGAGTAAATAGTGGAGGGCTGTCAATAAAAAGGCGAGCGCCATGCGAAAATTAGTTCCCGGCATAATGGCTGCGGCCCTGTTTTTTATGGGCTGGGCCGCACCTTTGTCCGCCGCGCCCGCCGCGCCCGCACCCGCGTTTCCCGCCGACCGGGACATAATTTCCGATAAAACTCCGGCACTGGACTGGAGCGATGTGGCGGGTTCCACTTACACCGTGCAAGTCGCCACCGCCGCCGATTTTGCCACGGTGACCGTTTCCTCCGCCGCCATTTATTTCTCTTCCTATACACTGGCCGGCGCCGAAGAGCTGGCGCGCGGTTCCACTTATTACTGGCGCGTGCGCGCCAGCGACGCCACAGGCGACAGCGTATTTTCTTCGACATTCTCGTTCACGGTGACGCAGAACCGCATAAGCTACACGCTGGAGCTGGACACGACCACGCCGCTGGCTTTGCCGCTTAATTTCAGCAGGTTCCTGAAGTCGGTGGACCTGATATCGTCAACGACGAACCAGTACCAGACGCTGATGCCCGAGTCGCTCCTGGACGCGACGACTTATTATTGGCGCGTGCGCGCCGTGGACGAGGGTGGTAATATCGGGCCGTACTGCACGGACACGAAGTTCGTTACGGCCAATCCGCTGGCCGCGCCTATCCTGGGCCCGCCGGCCAACGGCAAGCGGCTGCTGTCGGGCGTGCCGCTGCTGGACTGGACGGACGTGGCCGGGTCGAGTTACACATTGTATGTTTCCACGTCGCTTGATTTCCAGCCGCTGAAGATCTCGTCGGCGGCCATCACGCTGTCGCGCTACCAGGTGAAGACTGCGGACGCGCTTGCGGATCTGACCACCTATTACTGGCGGGTGCGTGCATTGGCCGGGTCGGATGTAAGTATCTCCAGCGTGAGCATGTTCTATATAAACACTATCTCAACGGCCGCGCTTATGTTCCCTGCCGACCGTGATATCATCGCGGACAAGACGCCGACCTTGCAATGGTCAATCCCGGCGAGCCTGACGGACATTTTATTCACAGCCGAGTGGAGCGTAAACCAGAACATGAGCGGCGCGGCGTCCGCGTCCGGGCTGACGACCGGTTATTATACGCTGGGCGGCGGCGAAGCGCTTACGCGCGGCTCGACCTATTACTGGCGTGTGAAGACGATGGACGACGCGGGCACAACGCTGACCAGCTCGACGTTCTCATTCACGGTGACGCAGAACCGGATAAGCTACACGCTGGAGCTGGATCTCACCACGCCGTTGACCGACCCGCTTACGCTTTCCAAATTAATAAAATCCGGCGACCTGATAACAACAACCACCAACCAGTATCAGGTGAGCGGGGCTGAGTCGCTTTCGGGAGGCACCACTTACTACTGGCGCGTGCGCGCCAGGGACGAGGGCGGCAATACCGGCTCCTACTGCGCGGACACCATGTTCAGGATCCCAGGCGGCTGGTTCAACCCTGTGTGGGTTTCAAGCCTGACGGTGAACTGGGACTCCACTTCGCCGCCGGACACTGTTTACTATACCAAGCTTTCCACGGCTTCTAATTTTACCGGGGCCGTTCTATCCTCGGACACGGTAAATCTTTGGGCAACCTTCCAGAACCTGACGCCGAATACCACCTATTTCGCGGCCGGCGCGCCTTCCGCCGGAGCTTCCACTGCCACATACATTCTGTTCGGCTCCGTTTCCACGCTGGCCCTGCCGGTTTCCGG
This sequence comes from Elusimicrobia bacterium GWA2_56_46, assembly GCA_001799575.1. GTDB lineage: Bacteria > Elusimicrobiota > Elusimicrobia > Elusimicrobiales > UBA9959 > YA12-FULL-51-18. The sequence goes on along the minus strand of MGTT01000018.1, from coordinate 95,704 downwards.
GGAGCAGATCTACCGGGTTTTCTATACCAGCGTTACCTTTAACTGGCTGCCGCGTCCGGTTTCGCCGTCAAGCACGACCTGCGAAGGGTATAAAGTCGAGTTGTCCACCGCCGCTGATTTTACCGGGGCGGTTTTTTCAAGCGTAACGGTCAACGTCAACTTGAGCACTTTGACCGTTATTGGCCTGGGCTGCGGGGTTGAGTATTATGCGCGTTTGGGCAGCCGCAACTGGGGCGGGCTGGCCAATTACAATATAGCCGGGTCTACCGAAACCCAAACCTGGGACTGCGGCCTGAGGTTTTTTGACGGGACGCAAAACGTGATAAACGCCTGCGAATATCCGGGGGTCATGACTTCAAGGTTCAGGATCTTCAACAAAGGCATAAACTTCGGCGTTATCCTGATCGATCCGGCCAAGCCGAAAGCCTCCCGCTGGCGCATAATGACCCCCGAAGGCATAAGAGCCGTCCGCAAATACCCGTAAGAGCAAAAGGTAGCGTCTACCTTTTTAAAGTTGGCGGGTTCATTGAACCTGCGGGCGGTAATATCGTTTAATTACAGGGCATGGATGGAAATGGGGACAGCGCCCTATTTCCGTAGTCGCGGCATATGTGATGCTGATTACGGCAGGAAAATAAGCAGGAGCGTAAACTATGGAATTAGATCTTACCTCTCTTGAAAAAGCGGTGGCCTCTTTGGATGAAGTTTTAAGGCAGAAAAAAACGGTGTTTATAAGGGATGCCGCTATCCAGCGCTTTGAATACACATATGAACTGTGCTGGAAATTTATCAAGCGGTGGCTGGAAACCGAGTCCGGCTATGCCGGTGCCGACAGACTGGGCATTAAAGACCTTTATAGAAAAGGCGCGGAAACAGGCCTTATCGCCGACCCCCTGGAGTGGTTCGATTTTCACAAGGCCAGAAATGAGACCGCTCATACGTATAACGAGGGCAAGGCCGAAGAGGTATATGGAGAGGCGGGGAAATTTTTAATCCGTGCCAAAGAACTGCTGGCGGAATTGAGGCTCCGCAAAAATGCTGGAACTTAAACCCGGACAACTTGCGGTCATCAAGGCTATACTTGGGCGGTTTGTGCCCGCCGCCGCTGTATTGGCTTTCGGTTCAAGGGTTTCCCGTCCGCCGGAAAACAGCGCCGACCGCGCGCCGCAAAAAGTCAAAGAGCATTCGGACTTTGATCTGGCCGTAATCTCGGATAACGGACTTTCGCTACAAGAGATCGGCAATCTGCGGGAAGCGTTTTCGGATTCCGACCTGCCTTTTGCGGTGGATATTGTGGATTGGTGCGATACCGATGAGAGCTTTAAAAAAATCATACTTTCAAAATACGAAGTCATCCAGGGGAAAATAGGCTAAAAAAGAGGCTGGCTCCTTTTTGCTTTTGCGGCGGCCGATTTTTAAGAAATAACGGCTTTTTTGCTAAGATGTTTCAGGAGTAAAACTATCGTTGGGAGGGAATTGGCATGAACAAGTCTTTGATCGTAATTGTGGCGGCGGCGTTTTTTTCGGGGGCGGCCATTGCGCAGGAGAATCAGGCCGCGGCGCAGTCCGAGGCCCCGGCTGTCGCGCAGGAGAACATTCCTGAATTGAAAGATCTGAAGCCCGAAGTCAAAGAGCAGCAGTCCGAAATTAAAGAGCAGCAGCCCGAAGCGAATGAGCAGAAACCCGAAGTGAACGAGCAGGGGCCAGGGGCGAATGAGCGGAAGCCGGAAGTAAATGAGCAGAAACCCGGGGCGGGCGCGCGGAAACCCAGGGTAAGACCCGGGCGGCGTGTCGGGCGCAGAGGCGTGATCCGGGAGCGCAGGGGCGAGAGGCTGGAAAATAGGGGCGAACGGATGCAGGAGAACGCGCAGAAAATGGAACAGAAGGCTGAGGAATTGAGAGAGCAGGGACATCCCGTGGCCGCCGAAAGGCTGGAAAACGCGGCCGAAAACAAAGAACGCAGGGGCGAAATGCTGGAGAAAAAGGGCGAGAGGATGCAGAACCAGGGCGAGCGTATGCGGAATCGCGCCGGGAAACGGGGACAGCGCGCCGGAAAGAAGTAAAAAAAGTTTACACAAAAAGGAGCCAGCCTCCTTTTGGGGGTCAAAAGGAGGCTGGCTCCTCTTTAAATTATGGGGACAACTGGAAAGATACATTTTACCGGGATCGGGGGGTCCGGGATGAGCGCTTTGTCGCAGATGGCGGCCATGGCGGGCCGCGGCGTGACCGGCTCGGATCGGGATTTCGATAACGGGAAAAACCTGGTTTTCAAAGAGGCGCTTGAGCGGCTGGGGATAAAGATCTTCCGCCAGGACGGTTCCGGGATAGACGCGGCCACCGAAGAAGTGGTAGTTTCCACCGCCATCGAGGAAGCCAACCCGGAGATCTCCGCGGCAAAGTCCGTCGGAGCGCGGCTTCTCCACCGGTCGGAGCTTCTTGCTTCGTACGTGGACGGTTACAAGACCGTGGCGGTCGGGGGCACCAGCGGAAAATCCACGGTGGTCGGCATGCTTTTCACCATATTGGAGGAGGCAGGCTTTGGCCCGGGTGTCATCACCGGCGGCCCCCTCGTGGCGCTCAGGGAGCGCGGGCTCATAGGCAACGCCTGGCGCGGCACGGGCGGGATCCTGGTAATAGAGGCGGACGAATCGGACGGCACTATCGCTAAATATCATCCGACGGCCGGCCTGATACTCAATATCAGCAAGGATCACAAGGATGTGGAGGAGATCAAGGCCATCTTCAGGCAGTTCGCCAAAAACGTCAAAAAACTTTATGTCAACGCCGACGATCCCGAACTCGCCGGTTTCAGGGATGGGGCGGAGCTGTTCGGAAAAAACGATTTCGGATTCAAGATTGAAAATTTAAGACTGGGGATGTTTAACTCCAGTTTCAGGCTGAACGGCGTGGATTTTATTCTGCCGGCGCCGGGGCTTTACAATATTGAGAACGCCCTGGCCGCCGTCCGCGTCGCGCTGGATCTGGGTGTGACGCTTGCCGGCTGCGCCGGGGGGCTTAAAAAATTCCGCGGCATCCACCGGCGCTTCGAGCTGGCCGGGGAGGCCGGCGGCATCACTGTGGTGGACGATTACGCTCATAACCCGGCCAAGATCTCCGCGGTGCTCGGGGCCCTGCATCCGCCTAAGGCGGACAGGCGGGTGATAGTGATTTACCAGCCGCACGGCTACTCGCCCACGCGCCATCTGCGGCGCGAGCTTGCGGCAACCTTTGTCAAAGATCTGGCCGCCAGAGATATCCTGCTGATGCCGGAGATCTACTACGCCGGAGGCACGGTGGCCAGGGATATCTCGTCCAAAGACCTGGTGGAGGAGATCTCAGCCCGGGGCCGGACCGCTTTTTATTTTAAACAGCGCGGTGAGATCCTCGGCAAAGCCATCGAACTGGCCGCCCCAGGGGATATTTTCATAGTGATGGGCGCGCGGGACTGGACTCTTTCCGATTTCGCCAAAGAGCTTTTTGCGGAAATAAAAAAGAAAGTCTGAGATTTTGTACTTGTGACGTGTGTCTTGTGACTTGTATGCCTCTATCCAGACAGGAGAGCGAGAGATATTCGCGCCAGTTGATAGTCCCCGGCATCGGCCTCAGGGGTCAGGCGAAGCTTAAGAACGCTTCGGTGCTGGTGGCCGGCGCCGGAGGGCTTGGCGGCGTGGTTTTGGCCTACCTGGCCGCGGCCGGCGTGGGGCGGCTCGGCTTCGCTGATCCGGGGCTGCTGGAACTTTCCAATCTTAACCGGCAGATATTCTATAAGACGCGGGATCTGGGCCGCGCCAAGGTGCGTCTGCTCGCGTCTTTCCTTAAAGATCTTAACCCGCGCGTCCGGCTGGAACCGCTGCGCCTGAAACTGGACTCGGAGAACCTGGCGCCGCTTTTGAAGAAGTACGGCCTGGTGGCGGACTGCACGGATAATTTTGAGGCCCGCTTCGAGCTTAACAAGGCCTGCGTGAGGGCCGGGCGTACCCTGGTTCATGGCGCGGTTTACGGTTTTGAGGGGCAGCTTGCGGTTATAGCGCCGCGAGGGGGGCCGTGCCTTAAGTGCGTCTTCCCGCATATGCCGCCGCGGTTGAAAGGATATACCCCCGCGCCCGGACCGGCGCCCGGCGCCATCGGGGCGATGCAGGCCGCGGAAGTGATAAAAATCATATGCGGACTGCCGCATCTGCGGGGCCGGCTGGTCATATACGATTTCGCTCACGGCGCAGCCCATTCCGTGCGGCTTAAAAGGCGGCGGGCATGTGGGGTGTGCGGTAAGAGGGATGAGGGATGAGGGATGAGGGATGAGGGATGAGGGATGAGGGATGAGGGATGAGGGATGAGGGATGAGGGATGAGGGATGAGGGATGAGGGATGTATGGTTAAGATAACCGTGATGGTTTATACTACTTTGCGGGCACGGCTGGGGTTTTCAAGGACGGAGCTGGAGGGGGGGACGGTGCACGAGCTTCTTTTGAAGCTCGCGGTCTCCGGAATGACCGATATCTCGAAAATGTTGTTCGAAGACGACGGCGCGGTGCGCAACCATTTTGTGCTCACCCTTAATTCGGAGTTGCTTGACAATAGGAAAACAAAAAAAGTAAAAGTGAAAGCCGGCGACATTCTCCACGTCTTCCCGCCGGTTTCGGGAGGGTAGGCAGAAAGTGGTCAGTGGTTAGTGGCCAGTGGTTAGCGCGGAATAAGGGAGAAGAAAAATGAAACCGGTTAAACTTTCGGACGGCGTGTTCTTTCTGCAGATCAATCACTTCAACAGGAAGCTTTTCGATTCGCTCATTCCGCTGCCGGCGGGCACCAGTTATAACGCCTACCTGGTAAAAGGTTCGTCCAAAACGGCCCTGATGGACACCGCCGACCCGGAGAAAAAAGAAACGCTCTTCGATTTTCTTAAAGACGTGAAAACCATTGATTACGTGATCTCGCATCACGCCGAGCAGGATCATTCCGGCTCGATCCCGTTCGTGCTGGAAAAATATCCCATGGCCAGGGTGGTTGCTAATCCCAAGTGCAAAGAATTTCTGATGAGCCATCTGCATATCCCGGCGGAAAAATTCATCGAGGCCAGGGATGGCGGCACGCTGGATCTGGGCGGCAAAACCCTCCAGTTCATCTACACCCCCTGGGTGCACTGGCCGGAAACCATGGTTACTTACCTCAAAGAGGATAAAATACTGTTTTCCTGCGATTTTTTCGGCTCGCACCTGGCGACCGGCGCCGTTTTTTCCGAGGAGAATGTGGTTCACGATCCGATGAAACGCTATTATGCCGAGATCATGATGCCGTTCAGCGCCAATATCAGGGGCAATCTGGAGAAACTCAAAGGTCTCGATCTGGCCATGATCGCCCCCAGCCACGGGCCCGTGCATAAGAACGTCGCTTTTGTTACGGGTCTTTACCAGGACTGGGCCGCCGGGCCTGTCAAAAATAACGTGCTGGTGGTCTATGTTTCCATGCACGGCAGCACCCTGGCGCTGGTGAACCGGCTGGTAAGCCGCCTTCAGGAAAGCGGCATTTCCGTGGAAAAACTGAATCTGGAGCAGTTGGACGAGGGCCGGGTGGCCATGGCCCTGGTGGATGCCGCGACCATAGTTATAGGCACGCCTACCGTGCTCACAGGGCCGCACCCCAAGGCGGTGTACGCGGCGTATCTGGCTAACGCACTGAGGCCTAAAGCCAGGTTCGTTTCGGTCATCGGCTCTTACGGCTGGGGCGGCAAGGCGCTTGAGACCATAGCCGGCATGATCCCGAACCTTAAGGCGGAGGTTCTGAGCCCCGTCATGGTCAAAGGTATGCCCACGGAGGCCGATCTGGCGCGGATAGACGATCTGGCCGCGCTTATAGCGGTAAAAATGACTCCTGGGTCTTGACAAGTCAAGGGTTATCTGCTATAACATTGATAGAAAAATCGGCTTCGCTCTGAACTTTAGTAAGATCGTGTCAGGGGAGGTCTAAAGTTATTTTGTCGCTGGACAGGCGGAACGGCTATGACGAACATAATGGGGAGAAGAACGAAGTCCACGCAGTATCTCGTAGGCGGCGCTGTGGCCGTGATCGTGCTTTTTGCCTGGATCTCGATCCCGCTGATGCATAACTCGTCCCTGGATTCCTCGGTGGATCCGGGCAATTTTTTTAAAACGAGAACCGCGAATGTCAGTTCCCTGCATAACGACCTGCCTTCGGAAAACGGCGCGCCCGGGTACGCTCTCAGCGGAGAGATGCTCAATAACCCCGCTACTTCCGGCGAGGAGATCGCTTCATCTCTTTTCCGGGCGGAGCCGGACGAGGAAACGGCGCCGGAAGCCCCGGCCGCGGCTTCCGGTAATTCCGCGCCTCTTTCCGGCGCCTACGCTTCGGCCGAAGCCCCCGGTCTACAGGGTCCGAAAGGCAAACTGAGTTCCGTGCCTTCCATCACCGCGGGCAATTCCAACTCCATGACCACCGGCGGCGCGCATAATAAGTTCTTCGGGAGCGGCGCGGCCGCTTCCAGGCCGGAGCTGGCCCCGCTTTCGGATCAGACGTCCAAAAAGCCGGCGGCCGCGGATAAGCGCGGCGCCATGCTGGCCATGCTGGAGAAAGCCGAAGAGAAGAGCGCGCAGGCGGCCGGATCTTTCAACGCGGATGCGTCGAGAGGCGGCTCCTCGGCGGCTTTTGAAAAGACGGCCAAGGCCGGCTCCCAGGAGCTGAATTCGGGGCTGGAAAAAGGGGCGGCCGTATCCGGTCTGGCTTTGGGCGCGGCGGCGCAGGATCTGAAGCGCAACGATCCTCAGTTAAGTAAAAAGAAAGTGAACCTGCCGGAGCCCAAGCCGGTAAAGGAAGATAAGGGCGACGAAGAGATGAAGAAGATGATAATACAGATGCTCATAAGCAACGTGCTTGGCCCCATGTTCGGTTCCGTGTTCGGTCTTCCGGCGGCCAAATAAACGGGTGGAGGATACACATATGAACGGATTTAAAAAAGAGGAAAAGAAAGGCGGTATCCTGGCGTTCCTTTCAAGCCTTTTCGGCGGAGGGACGTCCGCGGCGGGCGGCGCTTCCGGTTTAGGCTCGACCGGGGCGGGCCTGGGCGGCTTCGGAGGGCTTTTCGCCACTAAGGCCGGTATGCTGGGCATGGTACTGGGGGGAGCCACGATAGCCGCCGGAGTCGGCGTAGTCTATAATTTCATAGGCCCGTCCTCCAAACCCGTTTACAGCCCCCAGCTTTTCCAGGACACCTACTACGAGGAGCAGGCCGGTAACGCCGGCCTGGAGCGCTCCAGCGCTAAAACCGGCGCGTCGGCAGCCTCGGCCTCCACGCTTGATCTTCTCAGGGAGCAGGCCAAAAAAGACGGCCTTGCCGCCGGTGGAGCGGATTCCGCCGCGGCCGCGGATGGTAAGGCTGCGGACGCCGCCGCGGGAGAAGTCCCCGGCGATGATAACTATGGCGGGGGGGCGTCGGCGGATGCCGCGTCAGGGGCACCGGCGGGCGGCGGCGCTAAGCTGCAGGCTTCCGCCGGTTTCGGCGGATCCAAGGGCTCAGCCTCAGCTTCGGTTACGCCCAAACTTTCCGGCGGCGGCGGGATGTTCTCCGGCATCAACGGCAAGTTTTCGCCCGTTTACAGGCCGCCGGCCGGCCAGAGCGCCGGTAAGTCCTCGGCCATGAAAGGTTCCCTGGCCTCAGCGGTAAGGCATTCGCCTAAGAACTCCGTTCCCGGCTTTAACAGAAAGGGCTCGTTCGGGCAGGCCAAGTTCGCCGGCAACGTCGGCAGGCAGGCGGCTTATTCGGCGTCCGCCTCCGGCGCCAGAACCAGCGCGGTGGAAGCGTTTTCCGGCGAGACCTCCGGTGGCGGTGATGTCGGCGTTCCGGAAGGCGGCGCGGGACTGGGTGGTTCCGGCATCGCAAACGGGGCTAAACTTAAAACCAGCGATCCCAGCATGAACCTGAACGAGTCCGCTCCTCCCAAGGTGCCCAATCCTGAGAACGTGTCTCCCTGGAAGAAGTACACTGATATGGCCATGTACGCCATGCTGGCCGCCGCCGTGCTTATTTTCATCGCCAATATGCTGTCCAATAAGGCGAAAGCGACTCCGGCGCCGGCGAATGCCGCTTTGTTCATGGCCGCCAAAATCGTGGCCGGCCTGGCTATCGCCGCGGCAGCGCTGGTTCTCTTTGCCGGCATGAAGCTGATGGGCGAATTCGGTCAGAAGTGGACCGGCGTCATATATCTGGCCGCCGGCGGCCTGCTTATATGGAAAGCCTACTCGGCTTTCGCCGGGGCGGAGGCGGGCAGCGCGGCGGATATCAACAAAGACACCGGGAATGGAGCGTTGGACGCCGCCGCTCCCTCGGCGCCGACGCAGAATACGATCAAAAAAAACCCGGACAGTGAGATGTGCATAGGCGAGGGGGCCAAGATCGGCAAGGAATAAGTTGAAACCGGCGGCGATTTTAAAAATGAATTCGGGGAGGCTATATGAGTGATCTACCTGAGATAAATTTCAAGGAGAAAAAAGAGAAGAAAGGGTTTCTTCCCTGGTTCCGGTCCCGCCTGGGCTTCGGCGGACGCAGCGCCATAGGCGGCGAATTGCCGGGCGCGGCCAATCTCGGGCGGGCGTCCCTGGGCGCCGGGAAGTTCGGCGCTTCTTCCGGCATAGGCGGCCTGCTGGCCGGAAAGGCGGGGCTTGTGCTGACCGCCGCCGTAGTCGCCGCGGCTCTCGGTACCGGCGTTTATATGAACAACCAGCCGGCGCCCGGAGTGAGTACCGGGGCTTTCAGTTCCGACAAGGCCCCGGCGGACAATTATGTGCCCGCTATTCTGCGCGACACCAGGAACCAGGCCTCTTCGTTGGACTTGTTGAGGGAAACCAACAAGGGCGCGGCGGGCATGGATGAAAATCTGAATAAGGAAAACGAGGGCAAGGCCGGTTCCAAAGACCAGGACGCGGCTGACGGGCAGGCCCCGGAGGCCACCGCCTCCGCGCCCGAGCAGAACAGTATGGCCCAGGAACTGACGGGCAAGCTTGCCGCGGGCAATTTCGGCGGCGGGCTTTCCAGTTCCATGGGCGGCGGCGACGGCAAATTCAGCGGTATGGGCGGCTTCTGGAATAAGTTCAATTCCGGCGCGGTCGGCCCCAAGGCCGGGCTCAGCAGCCTGGGAGGCGGTTTCCAGAGCAGCCCCAGGTTCGACCAGAGGAAAAAACTCCTGGCCATGAAAGGTTCCTCCCGGCCGGTGTTCTCAAGGAGCAGGGGCCTGGGCAGCAGTCCCATAGGCAGGGGATCGTACGGCCAGGCCAAGGGCGTAAGGGCCACGCAGAGAAGCAACACCGGAAGGGACGTGGACTCCAACCGTTCCACGCAGGATAGGGCGTGGGAAGGCTCCACCGGCGACGGGTCGGCTTCCTCCGCCGGCGCGGGCGTCTCGCCCGGGGAAGGCGGTTCCGGCATTGTCACGTCTCCCTCTCTGGATAACACCTCCACCGGCGGTGGCGGCGGGACGGTTGATGATCCGGTTATACCCGATGTGGGCGCTCCTGTCGATGTCAGCCCCTGGCAGGGACTGCCGCAGCAGGCAATGATGTACATAATGCTGTCGGCCGTTCTTTCCATGATAGGCGGCATCCTTATCGGTATGAGAAGCGTACCTTACATCGGTATGATACTCTATGCGATAGGTATGGCGTTGTGCGCGGCCGCGCTGGCGCTTGGCGCGATGGCTCTTATGATCGGTATCAAATTGATGAGTTCGTTCGGCCAGGGTATGCTGGGCACTATTTACACTATCGGCGGCGGCGTAGCCATGGCCGCGGCCGGTATGGCGATGGCCGGCAAGAGCGTCGGCCCTATAACTCCTATGTGGATGGCGGGAATAGCCGGCATACTCGGCCTGCTGGGCAGCATGGCCGGCGGGAAATAAGCTGGAGAACGTATGGGAAGCGAGTTCGTAGACAAGCATAGACGTAAATCCCTGCTTACCCTGTTGCTGCTGATCGTCAGGGGCCGGGCCAGGTACGTCACTATCGCGCTGCTTGTGGCGGCCGCGTCCCTGCCTTTTGTAATATCCGGCGAAACTCTCAGCAGGCTGTTCGAAATGCCGCCGGTGGCCGCGGCGCTGAGGATGGCGGGCCTGGGCGGTCTTGCCGCTTCTTTTAATCCTAAGTATTCCGGCGAATTCGTGAAAGCCGCCATAGACCGGGCGGCGCTGGAAAGCGCGCGGACTTCCTACTGGAACAGGCTGATGAGCGCCGTCAGCTCCGCGCTGCCGTGCCGGGGAGAGGGCTGCTCTAACGTTTCTTCTATTGCCATGGTAACGGGCGGGGCCGAGCTAAGTATGCCCGTCTCCCGCAAGGCGGGCGGGAAACGCGCCGGCTCCGGCCAGGTGATGGGTGTGGTCAACGCCGAGGAACGGGCACGCGGAGAGGACGGCGGAGCGGTGGATCTGGCCGGGATCCCTGTCAGTCCTGAAAGCGGCCTTTACGGCGATACCATGGGACAGAACCTGGCGGATCGCTATTCCTCCGGAGGGAGCGCTCCTTACGCGGATAGAAGCGCCCTTTCCGGGCCCGGCGCCGGCAGCCGGCAAGAGGGTATATATTCCACCGCCATGAATCAGTCCGGCGCCAGGGTGCCCATACCCGGGGGGCCGCGGAGGGTAAACGCCAGGAGAATGGGCAGAGTTTCCGGGTTTTCCTGGAAGAACGTGGGCTACAGAACCAGGAGCGCGGCCGTTGATAAACAGGTCGGCAGCAGGCGGCCCCTGTTCCAACTGGCGGAGACCTACTCCGCCACCGGCTCGGCCTCAAGATCGCAGGATTCAGCTTACGAGTACCAGGCCGCGTATACCGGTTCCACTTATGACGGCAACGACGTGAACCTCGACGTCATACAGACCGACGACAATCCGCCGGTCGTTCCCGAGGGCGGTTTTACCGACAGTCTTAACGACGTCACCGGCCTCCAGCGGCAGGCCGAGAACTGTGCTAACGCCCAGTCCGTGCAGGGCGCGAGAATGTCGGAAGACGCGGCCGAGATGGATCGGATCTCGCAGAGAAGTTCGCCGCCGCCGTGCTACGGGGATATCGGCCCGTGGAACGCGGGCGTCGCCCGGCAGGGGGAGCTGTGCCGGGATTTTAACGCCAATCAGACCGAACTCGCGAACGCGTGCCAGACCTCGAATACCCCGATGGACTGCGGCATCTATTTCAGGGACACCAGAAGCGGCGGCATGGTCATAAGCAGATGCCGCAGGCCAAGCGGCAGGTTCAATATCTTCATGATGCTGCTGATGATCGTTCTCGCCGTTTTTGCCGTCGTCGCGATGATCCTCGGCCCGCTGATAGCGTTCGTGGCGGCCGCCATCGTCGGATACCTGATGTACAACTACATCATGAGCAGGATCGCCGCCGCCATGGCCGCCGCCCTGGCCCAGGCCGAAGCGCTGTACAGGTCGGTAACAACGGCGAACAAGGATGCCAGATCCGGATTCAAAAAGGATGAGTAAGCAGTCCGCCTCCAAACCGATATTTTCCTGAATTGCTTTGCCTTCCACAAGCTGATCCAGGGTACAAAGGCCCAGGGGCGGCAGGGCCCATCGGCACTTGGCTTGTCCGGCGATATTAGGTAAAGTATAAGGGAGATTCTATAGATTCCGGAATCTTCAATCGAGCTTGTCGGGAGGATTTTATGAGTTTCAACAACGAAGATGAGAAAAACGACGGGGCGCCGCCTGTCTTCGGCAAGCCCGGGGGCTCTTTCAAGAAAACTTCCGTTTTTGGCCGCCCGCCCGCTTTTTCCAAAGCCGCCGGAAGCATAATGGAACGGCTTAAAAATCTTTCCAAAAAAGATATGGCCTTTGTCGCGGTGGGTATGAGCGTTCTGGTCATGGCCCCCGTGGCCGAGTATATGATGTCCAAGCCCTCCGGCGCCGACCAGCTTACGCCGGGTTTCGGTTCGCGCGCGGACGGCGGCGCTCCGCTCTATGAGCCGGGCATAAACGCTTTGAGCCAGGGTTCTTCCGACGGTTCCGGGGAAGTCATCACGCCTCTGAGTTCAAGGGATCCGGCTTCCCTTATCGTAGGCGCGCAGCCTGCCCAGCCTCCGGCTGCGCCCATGATGAATAGCGCGCCCAGCACGAGCTTCAGGGATTCCATGAAAGACTCGGCGCAAAACGCTTTCTCCGCGGCGTCAAAATCGGCGGGGGTTCCCACCGTCATTCCCAAGATGCAGGCGGCGCTCAGGGGGATGAGTTCTTTCTTCGGCGGCGGCGAAGGCACCAGGACCACCGCTTCCCTGAGTGGCGGCAAAATACTTGAAGACGCCAAAAACGCGTCCGGCAAGGCGGCTTCGCGCTCCATGGTGGGGCCGGTGGCCCCGGCCGGCTACAAAGGCGTGTCCTCAAGCCCCAACAGCGCCAGCAAGGGCGCTTTTGAAAAACTGCGCGGCCAGGCGGACAAAGCCGCCGGCAGCTTCAGCGGCGGGAGCGCCATCAGTTCGCTGGATAAGGCGGCGGCGGAGTCCATAGCCGCCGGCAAAGGCGCGGGCGGCCTTGGCGCGGGCGGCGTGGACGAAAAGAACAAGGCGCCCTCCAATTCCAGCGTCCGCGACACCAAAAACAACAGCGGCGAAACGCTGGCACAGATGGCCGCCAAACAGCGTATGCAGAAAGCGCTGGAATGGGAATTCTACAAGCAGTACGAGATCCCCAAGAAGATACTGGAAGCCGCGCTGACCGGCGTCGGCGGTGTGTTGACCGAGTTCGTGGGTGATATGACCAAGAGCGCTCTCGGCATGAACGGCCCTCCAGCGGGTAAATGCTGGGTTACGTCTATTTGTAATACGACAAAGGACTGTTATAATATCGCCCTGAGGAGGTATGGCGATGTTCCGGGTTCAGTACTCAAGTTGTGCGAAGCGGAAACCGCGACGGAAAAGGTGTTTAAATCCGGAGGTAAAGATTCCGCGCACAGTCAAGTGCTGGACTGCCCTTGCGGAACTCAGCATGATAATCCGTATCCCAAGTCCACCACTACTGTTGCCGGCGCTGGTACCGATTCACTCAAGCCGGACACGTCAGCCGGTGGAGGGGGTGGCGGCGGTGCGGCGGCGGCGCCCAAGTCTGCGGCGGGGGCCGCCGGCCTTACCGTAGGCAATTATGACGACATCCTGAAACAGATACTCATCGACGTAGAGGAAGGCGCCAAGGCCAAGGCTCCAGCGAAACTGCTTGAGCATACCATGCTCGCCGTCGGCGGTTTCTCCAACCTGAGGGTTGATCATGTCGTCCAAACTTTAAAGAACGGAGTTCTTAAGACCAGGCAGACCAAAATAGCCGACTACGAACGGAAAGTCCAGGAGGCCGAAACGGCCGCGGCCGCGGTTAAGTCCGAATACGGGGTCTTTAAAACCAAATTTGAGAACGTGTCGAAAGCCGCTAAGGCGGGCAGGCTCGCGTCCGGCGCTGTCATGTCCAACGGCGTTTCCATGTCGGCGGAAACAAAACTGGAAGTGCTGCCTTACCTGGATCAGGCCGCCCCCGAGTTAAAGGAGGCCGAGGCCCGTCTTTCCGCCGTTGAGAAAGATATCGCCGAACACAAAAAGGCGGCGGAGGTTTATGTAAAGCAGACGGGTTATATCGCCTCCTCCGCCGAGGCCATAGCGAAAGAGTATGCCGGGGTTCTCAAGTCCGCCCAGGATATCACAGCAGAGCTTCAGCCTGTCAAGGACGCCGGCGGCACGCCGACTCCCGAACAGCGGGAGCTGATCGTGAAGCATTTTAAAACCATTTCCGGAATAGATCCCGCTCTGGTTCCCGGAGAGACGGCGCGCGCTAAGCCCGCTGACCCGGTATTGCTGGCCATGTACTCGCAATTCGACGGAGAGTACAGGGATGCCGTCGGAGAAAAAGTCGATCCCGCGGAAGCCCTTGCCGGCGGTAATTCATTGCTGGATTCCGCCTTTCTCTGGCGCGGTTTGCCGAAGGCCGATCCCTATGACAAGGCCGGCAAGGCTAACGATTCCAAAACCGTGGCCGACGAACGGGCGGCGTGGGCCGCGGTTTCCCCGCTTAAAAAATTCGGGAATATAGCGGAAGTACAGGATACGAATAACCTTGCCGGTGGAAGCCTCGTCGCCGCCGCCATCAGAGGTGAAGAGGAGATGCCGAAGGACGTGGATGCTAATTCAGGGAATCTCTCCTCGGCTATGTATGGACTGGCGTCCGTCAAAGAGAAGATGACGGAAGTAAAAACCAGGCTGGCCGCGTATAAGATAAATCTGGACGACCCGGGTGTGTCCCCGTCGTCTTCCGAAGAACAAGCCAAACCCGGCTCTGCCCAGCCCCCGGCATCGGCTAAACCGGTTGCCGGCAATCTCGCAGGGGCGGCTGGCGCGGGAGCGGCCTCCGTTCAGCCTGCGGCCGCTTCCGTCAGGGCGGACGGCCTTTCCAAGTCGGCGTATGCCGCGCATCTGGATATGATCGCGCAACTGGGGTCCGCGGGCGGCAGATACGAGGCGGTCGCCAACAGCGGCAAATGCGTCAGCAGGGCGTGCAAGGACTCCCTGGCCGCGGCCAAGGGCAACCAGATCATAATGATCCAGAACGCAGACGAGATGTCGGCCCTGCGGCAGGAGTTGAAAAATAAGCCTGTTTCCCAGGCGCGGCTGGACCAGATAGAAGCGCGGCTCAGTCAGATAGGCAGGAATATGGACGCCCAGAACCCGCAGTCTTATCCGCGTCTCTTTGATGCCAATATGAAAGAGGCCGCTAGGCTCGCCAAAACTTCAGCGGCCGCCGCCGCGTCGCGTACCGCGCCCCGTGTCCCGCGTCCCGCGCAGGCGCCTGCCCCGGCGGATCCAACCAAGTCCAAGATCGAGTCTAAACCGAAACTGCAGCCGGGCATGAGAGCTGAGGTTACCATAGACGGAGTCCAGCTTGTGAAAGGCAGAACCACGATCCCGGCCTACGACCAGCAGGGGAATAAGGTGTACGGGGAAAAATGTGTCAAGTGGGGTTGGGGGCTCAAGAGCACCTTTACAGGCGATCCGGTCTGCACAGGAAAAGAAAGGGGACAGGTGACGGTTCAGGTCAACGACTATTATCTCGCTTATGGTAATCCCAAAGGCGAGAATATTCCGCTCGCCGCCCATACCAAATGGGATCCGGTGGAAGGCACGCACGCGATCTACACCTCCGACGGCGTGGCATATTATCAGGATCCGTCTGTGAAGCGCCAGGAGTACGAGATGGAGGTGAAAATAGGGTGCGTCAAAGGCGCCAGCGGCTGGGTAATAAAATATGCCGGTATGAGAAAGGGCACCGCTTCAATTTCCAGCAGGCTTGGCGGCAGGGTCTCGGGCGGCTGGGATCTGGGGGCCAAACTCACCGCTGATATAAGTTACGACCGTACCTGGTCGCAGTATAACCACGGCGAAATGCTGAATTATAGCTCCCTTGTAGGCAAACCCTGCAAATAAGCCGGTGAATGTTTCCAAAAAAACCCCGGGAGATCCCGGGGTTTTTTTGTTACGCGGAATTGGGTAAAAATCGTATAATATATCCAGATAAGGGGATAGGGGTTAGGGTTTAAGCCCTGTACCCTGAACCCTCTACCCTTACATCTGCGTTATCCGGAGGAATCATGCCCAAATTCAAAAAATCAGATTACCTTAAAGACACGGTGAAACATTTTGAGATCACCCGGCACAATGTGATCCCCATGGTGGACGCTATGGACGACATGGCTTTTTCCGCCAGGGATCTTGCCCGCGCGGCGCAGATCTATAACATGATGCTCTCGGACAAAAGCTGTTCGGTCATTCTTACTCTGGCGGGGTCGCTTTTCTCGGCCGGCCTTAAAAAAGTGGTGGTGGACATGGTGCGCAATAACATGGTGGACGCCATCGTCTCCACGGGCGCCATTATCGTGGATCAGGATTTCTTCGAGGGCCTCGGCTTCAAGCATTACAAGGGCACGCCTTACGGCATAGACGACAATGTCCTCCGCGAGCTGCATATCGACAGGATCTACGACACCTTTATAGACGAGGACGAACTCCGCATCTGCGACGAAACCACGAAGAAGATCGCCGATTCCCTGGACCCGCGCCCCTACTCCTCCCGCGAGTTCATCGAGGAGATGGGAAGATACCTCTCGAAGCATGGCAAGAACAAGGATTCCGTGGTGCTGGCGGCCTATGAGAAGCGCGTCCCCATTTTTGTGCCCGCTTTCTCCGACTGTTCCGCCGGCTTCGGCATGGTGGAGCACCAGTGGAAGAATCCCGCGAAACATATGTCCATGGACTCGGTTAAGGATTTCCTGGAACTGACCAAGGTGAAGATAGAGGCGGGGGACACCGGCATCTTCATGATAGGCGGCGGCGTGCCCAAGAATTTCACCCAGGACACCGTGGTGGCGGCCGACATCCTCGGCAAGGAATGCCCCATGCACAAGTACGCCGTCCAGGTGACCGTGGCGGACGTGCGCGACGGCGCGCTCTCCAGCTCCACGCTGAAAGAAGCCAGCTCCTGGGGCAAGGTGGAGACCACCTACGAGCAGATGGTCTTCTCCGAAGCCACGCTGGCCATGCCGCTTATCGCCGGCTACGGCTATCACAAGGGCGCGTGGAAGAACCGCAAGGCGAAATGCTATTCCGATTTCCTGAACAAGGAACTGGCGAAAGTGGGGTAATAGCGGCTGTCATCCCGGCGATCTGTTGGCCGGAATCCATTAAGTGAAGATTTATGGATTCCTGCCAACGGCACGCAGGAATGACGGATGAATAAAAAGGGGGAATTGTAATGAAAAAAATAATTATCGCGTCCATGCTGGCGGGTCTTTCACTTAACGCGGCGGCTTATTTCGACGGCGGCGCCGGTGTGGTTTCCGGCGCCCACGGCTACAGAGGTTCCAAACTGTATCTTGTCGTGGGTTCGGAGCCTTTCTACCTCAAGCCCATGTTCAATTCTTACAAGGCCGACGGCACGGGAGGCACTTTCAAGACCTATTCCCTGCGCGGCGGTTACGACCGCGACATCTACGGAGTTGGCGCGGAGTTCGGCAGCACCTCCAAACTGAACGGCTACCAGAACAGTTTTTTCGGGGGGGACATCACTTTCACTCTTACCCCCGACGGCGGCGGCAGATCCAGGCTGGCCGGTCCCCGGTCGGGCTCCTCGGGCCGCGGCGGCAAAGGGGTTACAAGGGTTGACGTGGGCGCGGCAGTGAAACTGACCGCGCATAAGGATCGGTTCACGGCGGCAAAGACCGAGACCATCAACCAGACCGATCTGTCGCTGTTTGCCGGCGCCAAGATCCTTTCCGCCCGGGTCAGCGGAACTTACACCAGGTCTTCCTACGACAAGACTCTCTCGGCCGCCAGTATAATCTCGGTTCCGAAAGTTGAAAACATCACCGGTCTTAATAACGTCATACAGGGTTTCCCCGTGTCAAGCTGGAACTTCGGCCTGGCCTGGTCGTCCCTGCCTATGGTTTCGCCATTTCTGTCGTACACCCGGACCACTTTCAAGCTGAGCCAGAAGACCTCCAAAGCTTATATGGCCGGAGCCACGATAGATATAAGCATGTTGGCTGTCAATGTCAGCTACGAGCTTTATGACGACGGCTCCACCAAGGACGGTTTCTATTCCGTCGGCGCCGGTCTGAGATTTTAGAAGCATGTACGAAAACCTTGCCGCCAAGTACCGGCCCAGGCACCTCGGAGAGGTGATGGGGCAGGAAACCATCAAAACCACGCTGGCCAATTCGGTGAAGCTGGGCCGCCTGGCGCATGCCTACCTTTTTTACGGCCCCCGTGGCTGCGGCAAGACCACTATCGCCCGCATCCTGGCCAAAACCCTCAACTGCCGGGAAGCCAAAAACGGCAAACCCTGCGACAAATGCTCTTCCTGCCTTGAGATAGCCGACAGCAAGTCCATGGACGTGATAGAGATAGACGCCGCCAGCCACACCGACGTGGAGAATGTCCGCAACGTGATCATCGAGAACGTCGGGCTGGCCCCTTCCCGCGATAAATACAAGATCTATATCCTGGACGAAGTGCATATGCTGTCCAAGCAGTCTTTCAACGCCCTTCTGAAGACCATCGAGGAGCCGCCGGCCCACGTGGTGTTCATCATGGCCACCACCGAACAGACCAAAGTGCCGGTCACCATACTTTCCCGCTCGCAGTGCTTCCGCTTCCGGCCTATCCCGGAGGATCTGATAGCCGGGCGGCTCGCGGAAGTGGTTTCGAAAGAAAAATTGAATGTTTCCGGTTCGGCGCTGGCCGTGATCGCCAGGTCGGCCGGCGGGGCTATGCGCGACGCCCTGACGCTGCTTGACCGCGCCGCTTCATTCGGCAAGGGTTCGGTGGAATTGGACGTTCTGAACGAGCTTCTGGGCCACGCCGGCCCCGACCTGATAAGGGACGCGGCTCTTGCGCTCGTCAAAAGGGACGCGGCCGCCCTTTACGCCGGTTTTGAGAAGATTTCCAGGGAAGGTTATGATCCCATAACGATCCTGCGGGATCTGCGCAACACGCTTTCCGAGACCTTTCTCCATCTCCAGGGATTCTCAAAAGTCCCGACGGCGCTGTCGGCGGTTCTGGAAAAGGACTGTTCCCCGCTTGCCCTGGCTCGGCTTTCCAGGAAGCTCAACGCCGTCATAGACGAGGTTAAATTTTCCGATTCCCCGGCCCTGGCCGCGGAGATAGCCCTTTTTACCCTGATCGAAACGCCGCAGGATCTGGACGCCCTGGTAAAAAGGCTCGAAGCGCTTGAAAGCCGCCTCGCTTCCGGCGCCCCGGCCCCGGACGCAGCCTGGCCCGCTCCGGATTCAGCCGGCCAGCAAAAAAAAAATGAAAAATCTGCCCTGACCCTTAACCCCTCATCCCTCATCCCTCATCCCTCATCCCTCGCCGTTCTCCCCTCTTCCGCGCTCTGGAAACGCCTGCTTGGCGCGGTTTCCGTCAAAAAACCCATGCTTTATAATATCCTCCTTTCAGTCAGGGTCTCCTTTGACCATGAAAACACCTGGAAGCTCGCCGCCGCCAATGAGTTCGAAGCCGGTATCATAGAAAAGGCCGGTAAGGAACTTGAAGAAATTCTTGAGCGCGCGGCCGGACGCAGGATAGGCCTGACGGTGGAGCATAACAAAAACGCCGGGACCGCTTCAGCGCCGGATAAGGACGCGGAGCAGCCGTTGGAAACGGCGGAAGTCCTGGAGCAGGACGCGGATGAGCCTGATGCGTACTCCGACGCGGGGCTTGCTCCCGGAGCGATACCTCAGCCGGCGGAAGTTCCGGGGCCCGGCCAGGCCGCCGAGCTCAAATGGGAAGACGCCGGCGGGCGGAACGCGCCGGAGGAAGAGTCCGAACTTAAACACCTGAATAAGGTTTTCCACGGCCGCATAACCAGGATCCAGAAGATCAAATGAAAGCCCTGGACAAAGTCATCACCCTTTTCAGGCGGTTTCCCGGGGTCGGCCCCAAGCAGGCGGAACGCTTCGCCCTTTACGTCGTCAAAACCCCGGCCATTCAGATAGAAGAGCTGGTTGAGGCGCTGAGAGGGGTGAAAAATTCGGTCGGTTACTGCCGGGAATGCTGCAACTACGCGGATGGCGAGCTCTGCGAGATCTGTTCGGATCATTCGAGGGACCGGTTCGTTATCTGCGTGGTGTCCCAGACGCAGGATGTGGCGGCCATAGAGAAAGCCAAAACTTTCAACGGCGTCTACCACGTCCTGCACGGCGTAATTTCTCCGATGGACGGTATCAATTCCGAGGGCCTCAAACTTAAGGAACTTGTCGAGCGGGTTCGCCGGGCCGACGGCGCGGTGACCGAGCTGATAATCGCCACCAATCCCGACACCGAAGGCGAGACCACCGCCATCTATCTCACCGGGCTTTTAAAGGATTACGTGGCCGGGATCACGCGCATCGCCTGCGGCGTGCCGCTGGGCGGCGATATAGACTACATGGATGAAGTGACCTTAGGCCACGCCCTGAAAGGGAGAACAAAAGTGTAAGGGAAGGGTATAGGGGAAAGGGTTTAGGGTGGAGTTATCTATATCTTCTGTTTTTACCCTAAACCCTCTACCCTATCCCCTGACCCCTATCCGCTGACCTATGCGGTTTTCCTATTATAAAAGGCCGCTGTTCCTCCTGCTTTTGTGCTGGGCCGCGGTTATATTGGTGTTTAACTCGGATACCCGCGCCGGCGCCGTGTTGCGATCCCTGACCTTTAAAACGGCCGCCGGCCCGCGGGCGGGCCCGGGGGGCCTTTTCCCGCTGCCGGAGCCGGACAGCCGCCTGGAAGGCCGCGTGGCCCGGTATCCGGTAAGCGGCGGCGGTTTCTGGCGCTTCGCGCTGGAAGTTACCTCCGCGGACGGGGCACCCGCGGATACCGTGGTGATGGCTTATGCTCGCGACATGGGCGGCGCCTCCTACGGCGACAAAATAGCTTTTACCGCCGTTTTATCCGAACCGTTCAATCACGTCGTTCCCGGCAGCCTCGACTGGCGGAACTATCTCGCCGCGCGGGGCATAAGCGCCGAGGCCAGGGGGGAGCGTCCTGAAATAATAAAAAAGGCGCCCCTCCCCATCAGGCTCGCGGCGGCTTTCCGCGCCAGGGCGCTTAAAATTTTCGAGGATAATTTCAAGGCCGACCGCGCCGCGGTCCTCGGCGGCGTGGTGCTGGGCGAGAAGAAAAGCGTTTCCGAGGAACTTAAAACCGCTTTCCAGGATTCGGGCGCCATGCACCTCCTGGTGGCGTCCGGCTCGAACGTGGGTTTTGTAACTTTCCTGGTTTATTTCCTGTGTTCCAGGCTCGGGGTCCGGAAAAAGTATTCCGGGCTGGCGGCGCTGGCGTGCGCCGGTTTCTACGTGCTTACGGCGGGCCTCGAAGCGCCGCTGGTCCGCGGTTATGTGATGTTCTCCGCCGCGCTGGCCGGCTATCTGCTTGACAGAGATTCCGGGGTTTTCCAGGGTCTGGTCATCGCGTGTTTCGCCATACTCCTGGCGGAGCCCGCGGCCCTTTTTGACGCCGGTTTCCAGATGTCTTTCGTCGCTTCCTACGGGATAACGGCGGGGATGACGCTCTGGGACGGCCTGCTGCGTCTGAAAGGCCCCGCGCTTTCCCTCAGCCGCATCCTGCTGGTCAGCTTTTTTGCCCAGGCCGGCCTGTATCCGCTGATGGCGCTTTATTTCCATAAGATCTCCCTGATCTCCATTTTCTCCAATGTGCTCCTGGTGCCGGCTTCCGGCGTTATCATGGGGCTTGGTTTTGCCGTTCTAATTGTTCCCTGGCCGCCCGCGCTGTTCTCCGTAGTTAAAACCATGGCCGACCTTGGCGCGGCTTTGTTCATCCGGCTGGTGAAAGCTTTCGCGGCCGTAAAATTTTCTTCCATTCCGGTAAGCCCGCCGTCCGCTCTGACCCTCGCGGCTTTCTCGGTTTTCGTGCTGGTTCTGCTGCACGCGCCGCTGTTGGGTTTCAGAAGGCGCCGTTTGTACGCCCTGGCGGCTGCGCCGCTCCTCGCTGTATTCGCCGCCGGCTTCCTGCCGGAAAGAAGCGTTGTGTCCGCGTTTTCCGACTCCGATACCCGCTCCGTTATCGTCCGGCGCGGGAACGGTCTTTTTCTTTTTAACCCCGGGACAAGCGGCCGCAAGTGCGCCGATGCGGCGCTTTTCTACGGTTTCCGGGAGGTGGAGGGCGTATTTATTTCCACGCTGGCCCGCCGCGACTGGAGCGGCCTGGCGGAGCTCGGCGGACGTGTGCGGATAAAGAAAGTGATCCTGCCCTACGGCCCGCGCCCGGCGGAACTGGCGGCGGAGCTGGTTAAACTTGAGGCCGGCGGCGCGCGGGTGGAGCGCGCCTGGCCGGAAGACAGCGTGCTTTTCCGCGGATCGGAGGTCCGGCCCGACTGGGTTTCCGGCCCGGACTTGCGGTACAAGGCGGCCGGCTACACCGGCCTGGGCCGCGGGGAGGGCCTGGATTGGATTCTGAAAGCTCCCGGCCTGGAAGTCCGCGTGCTCGCCGGAGGCTCCAAAATAGCGGTGAAAAGCGGCCCCGCCCCCGGAGACGAGCGCCTGATAGAGAACCGCCCCGGCGAACCGGTTGAGATGAAAATTTAACCTGAAAATTGCAACTGTAGCTTTCGGTTAGTCGACGGCGAGGCTGCCTTTGCCGGTATAGCCGAGACTTTTATCGTTCCTGCTGAGGTATCCGGATTCCGTAAGTACGTACCAGTTGTCCCCATCGACGGCGAGGCTGCCTTGGCCGGTATAGCCGAGACTTTTGCCGTTCCTGCTGAGGTATCCGGATTCCGTAAGTACGTACCAGTTGTCCCTATCGACGGCGAGGCTGCCTTGGCCGGTATAGCCGAGACTTTTACCGTTCTTGCTGAGGTATCCGGATTCCGTAAGTACGTACCAGTCGCTTGAATGCGTCTCCGAGGGAAGAAGCACTGAAGACATCCTCGTAAATTCGTGCGGCTGGGAGATAACTAAAGCCGGCGCGGGTGTAGGAACTGACGGGTTAAGCTGGGCAACTAACCCCAACTGGTTCGAAGCGTCTCCTCCGGCCCTCGCAAAAACTACCGAAGATGCCAAAAATATCAAACTTGTAATTATTTTCTTCATGACTATTGCCTCCCATATCTAATATGTGCGCCAAGTTAAAAACGGCTGAATCCAACCTGGAAGTGCTTCCTTTCCAATGTCGATATTGCTCAGGATCAACAACATCTGAATACTTGCCATAGCCATAGTTTAACGAAAACCGCGGGTTTCACCAAGGGTCTTAAGGGAAAATTTTGCCGGTCTTTGGGCCTATGCCGACAACTTGAGCGAGCCATCCGCCAGCGCCGCAAGATTAAGAGGAAAGGCATTAAGCGGGCGGTGCGACATCATGAAAAAACTAATTAACTAAGGGCGTCCCCTTATTGTATTATATTCCTTATGAAACGGGTTAAAAGCGTGGTGCTTTTTTATAATTCCAAGAGGAAGAAAGCCATTACTTTCGCGGCGGGCATCGAGCGGACCCTGAAAGCCAGGGGCGTCAGGGTTTCAAGGGTCTGCGTCAACGACGTGGTTTGCAAATTCGGGCGGGCCGACGCCGCCATTACCGTCGGCGGGGACGGCACGGTGCTTTACGCCGCCCGGCACGTCATCAAATACGGCATCCCGGTGCTGGGCATCAATGCCGGGGGGCTCGGTTTTTTGAGCGGTGTGGAACGCTCCAATTTTAAAAAACATCTGGACAGTTTTCTGAACAATAGTTTCAGGAGGATCAGGAGGCAGCTGCTGTCGGTGGAAGTGTTCCGCGGCGGCGGCAGGGTCTTCGGCCCGTATCCGGCCCTGAACGACTGCGTCATACGCAGCACGGAGGCCCGCGCGTTCTCCCTGCGCGCTTTCTTCGGCAGGCAGCTCTTGAGCGAATATTTCGGGGACGGGCTTATCATTTCCACCCCGACCGGCTCCACGGCCTACAATCTGGCGGCGCTGGGTCCCATTGTGCTGCCTGAACTGGAAGTTTTTCTCCTGTCGCCCATCTGCCCGCACACTCTGACCCACCGCCCCATCGTGCTGTCCTCACTGGAGGACATCACGATAGAGGTGGGCGGCCGGTCCCGCGCTTTTGAGCAGGCGGACCTGGGCGCGGGAGGACCGGAAAGCGTCGTCCTGCGGGCAAAGTTGCGGTGCGGGGGCCACAGCGTTTCCCTTTCCCTGGACGGTCAGGAAAATTGCGTGCTGCAACCCGCCGACCGGGTGGTTATCCGCAAATATCCGAAGAACTTCGAGATGCTGGCGCCGCGGGATTTCTCCTACTTCGACATTCTGCGCAGGAAACTGCGATGGGGAGAGAGATAAGGGATGCTGAAAAAGCTTGAGATAAAAAACTTCGCGGTTATTGACCGGCTCAGCCTGGAGTTCGGGCCGGGGCTTAACGTTTTCACCGGCGAGACCGGCGCGGGCAAATCCATAATCGTGGAAGCCATAGGCTTTCTGCTGGGCGAGCGGGCGAATTCGGAGCTTGTCAGGACGGGCGCCGCCCAGGCGGAGGTTTCCGGGGTTTTCAGTTCCGCTTCTTTGCCGAAAAAACTGGCGGCGGCCCACGGCGTTAAGGGGGCTGAGTTTTCCGTGCGCCGGCAGTTGGACGCCGGCGGCAAGACCAGGGGTTTTTTTGAGGGCCGTCCCGTGACGGCCGCTTTCCTGTCAGGGCTCGGCGACGCGCTGGTGGATTTCCACGGCCAGAACGAGCATCAGAGCCTCATGAAGCCCGAAGTCCAGCTGGCGCTCCTGGATCGCTACGGGCGGCTTGAAAAAGAGGCCGCGGCTTACGGCGAAGCGTTCGGCCAGCGGCGCGGGCTGCTTGAGAGGCTTAATTCGGTTTCCCTTTCCGAAGAGGAACGCGCCCGGCTTCTGGAACTTTACCGGTTCCAGTTGAAGGAAATAGAGTCGGCGGAGATCAGGGAGGGGGAGGAAGAGGAACTCCAGGCCCGGTATCCCCGCCTGAAGAACGCCCAGAAACTTTTCACCCTTTCCAGCCGGGCCTATGAACTGCTCTCCGCCGGAGACGCGCCCGCTTTGTCCGGGCTTGAGAAAGCGCTGAAGGATCTGGAAGCACTTTCGGAGCTGGACGGGACTTCAGAGCCCATCAAGGAAGCGCTCGCGCAGGCCGTTCTCGCTCTGAAAGATATCGAGGAAAGTCTCTATCGCTACTCCAAGGGCCTGGACACGGATCCAGCCGGGCTGGACGCGGTTCTTTCCCGCCTTGAGAAGTTCTCCACGCTGAAAAAAAAATACGGCCCCGAACTCTCCGACACGCTGAAAAAAGCGGAGGAATTGAGGGAGAAAATAAACGGGCTTGAGAATTCTTCTTTCGACAAGAAGGAGCTGTCGGCCGCGCTGGAAAAAGCCGAAAGCCGGCTGGCAAAGCTGGGCGAGGCCCTCCATGCCGGGCGCTCGGCCGCCGCCAAAAAACTCTCTTCCGCCGTGCTCTCCGAGATCGCCGGCCTGGGTTTCAGGGATGTCCGGTTCTCCGTCGCGGTAGAAACCGAGGACGGGCATTTCACTTCTTCCGGCATGGATGCGGTGGAGTTCCTGTTCTCGGCCAATCCGGGCTATCCGCTGAAGCCGCTGAAACTCACCGCCTCCGGCGGAGAGATGTCGCGCGTCATGCTGGGGCTTAAAACGGTGCTGGCCGGAAACGATAATATTCCGGTGCTCGTCTTCGACGAGGTGGATACCGGCGTGGGCAGCACCGTAGCCCGCCTCCTCGGGAAAAAACTCTCGGCCCTGTCCGGGACAAAGCAGCTTTTCTGTATTACCCATATGCCGCAGATCGCGGCTTTCGCGGGGGCGCACTATTACGTGGAAAAGAATTTAAGCGGCGGCACGGCTGTGGTAAAGGTTTCCAGGCTGGAGCCGGAAGCCGGAGTCCTGGAGATAGCCCGTATGCTCGGCGGCAAAACCAAGTCCACCGAACTGGGCCTTAAACACGCCCGCGAACTGATAAAAGAAGCCGATGAAAACACGCCTTTTCGACGCGCATAACCACCTTCAGAATTATTCGAACGGGGCTGAAACGGAGGACGCTCTGGAGCGGGCTTCGGCGGCCGGAGTAGCGGGCATGCTCTGCAACGGCACCAGTCCCGCCGACTGGGAGCGGGTTTCGGCCCTGGCCGCGGGCCATAAGGGCATTATTCCGTGCTTCGGACTGCATCCCTGGTTTGTAGGAAAGGTCCGGCCCGGCTGGCTTGGACTCCTTGAGGGTTTTCTTTCCCGCTCGCCGTCCTGCGTGGGCGAAATCGGCCTTGATAAGGCCGCGTCTTCCGATTTTGCGGAGCAGGAGGAGAGTTTCAGGGCGCAGCTCAGGCTGGCCAAAAAACTTGAAAGGCCGGTCTCGATCCACTGCGTCAGGGCCTGGGGCAGGCTGCTTGAAGTCCTCAAAGAGGAACGGCCGCCGGCTTTTATGCTGCACGCCTACGGCGGGCCTCCCGAAATGACGGGTGAATTAGCCGGCCTTGGCGCTTATTTTTCCTTCAGCGGCGCGGTACTGGACCCTGAACGGGAGAAAATGCGCAAAGCCCTCCTGGCCGCGCCGCCTGAAAGGCTGCTGTTCGAGACCGAATCCCCCGGACCGGCCTTACCCGGCCGGCGTCCGGGGCCGCAGGGTGTGGTAGAAGTGATCGGCGCGGCGGCCGCGGCCCTGGGGCAGACCCCCGAGGCGCTGGGCACACTGAGCTGGCGCAACGCCGAAACGTTCCTGGGCGAATTATTTTCTCAATTATGACCGAAGACAGACTGGCGCGCATAAGGCTGATGCTGGGCGAGGAGGGCGTAAACCGCCTGAAGAACTCGTTCGTGACCGTGGTGGGGCTCGGGGCCGTGGGCGGCTACGCCGTGGAGGGGCTGGCCCGGGCCGGAGTGGGGCGCCTGCGACTGGTGGATTTTGACGTCATAAGAGCCAGCAATATAAACCGCCAGTTGTACGCGCTGGGTTCCACGCTTGGGAAACACAAGTCGGCCCTGGCCGCCGGCCGGGTGCGCGACATCAACCCGGATTGCCGCGTGGAAGCGCTGGATCTTTTCGCCGGCCCCGAAACATTCGAGGCCATACTTGAGGGCGCTCCGGACATGGTGATAGACGCCATAGACTCGCTGGGGCCCAAGGCCGGCCTGATCTCGGAAACCGTGAAGCGCCGTCTGCCGCTGATAGCCTCCATGGGCGCCGCCCTGCGCACCGATCCGGGCGCTATAAGGGTCGGTCCGCTGGGGGAGGTGCGCGGCTGCCCTCTCGCGGCCGCGCTGAGGAACCTGCTCAGGAAGAACGGCACGCCGCTGGATCTCACCTGCGTTTATTCGCTGGAACCCGTGGGGGAATTGAGGAAAGCGCGGCAGCTAGATCCGGAAACTCAGTTTTACGAGAGAGGCCGCAGGCGGGCCGCGCTGGGCAGCCTGCCGACCGTCACCGGGATCTTCGGCCTGGTGATAGCGAACTCCGCCATAAAAATATTGAGCGCCGGACGGAAAGAATAGAGGTACTACCTGCCGGAGGGGCATTCCCGGTTGAAAACCATGTTCGTCTGATACCCGCCTAGTTCTCTGATGATTTCGGGATCCCCCGTTTTCTTAATGCCGTAAAAGCTTATATGATGAGTTCCGGTCGGAACCTGCCCGAAAGGCCATTTAGAAGTGAAATCCTGTTCGATAGGGATCGGATTGGAGCATAGCTGCTCTTCCACGGGGCCGCTTTTGGTTTTCGACGCCCAGGCGTCATAGTGCCAGACTTGGGTCGACGGATCGTTCGGGTCGGAACCTTTAGGATAAAAAACCGTGACGCAATGCTGCGCCAGGTAGGGGACTTTAGCTCCGCAAAGGACGCCGGCCTCGTATTTTTTTCCTGCCTGGGGATCGCGGTTTATGGCCATGGAGACTTCCTCGCTCCAGTCGCGGCAGCCGGAACCGGTGCCGTCCGCCTGTTTTTTTGCCATGTGGAGAGTCTGCTTGAGATTCCCCCATCTGCCGGAAGTGTGGCCTTTCTCAAGCCAGTTGCTTTTTAACTTTTGAACCACTTTATCAAGCTGCGCCACATCCTCCTCAGGGAATGGAGAAGCAATCTTCCTTTCTACTCTCGTCTCTTCCCCCGCTTTTGGGGAACCGTTCCGGATCTTGTCCGGGGCAAGCGCCAGTTCGGGCGGGGCGGAGGAAGTCAGTTTTTTCCTGGGGCCCCTCGTTTCCGGCCCGGGGATGGAAAGCTTCGCATTTGTTCTATCTTTAAGGGCGATTGTCTCCGGGTACTGCGGCGAATCCTTGCCTTTCGATCCGGAACCATCATAGATCGAGGCGAGGCCGGCGGAAGTCAGCGGTTTTCCTTCCTTTAATCTCGAATATTTCTTTTCCGCGTTCCGGCTTCTCTTTTGGGCTGTCTTATTCTGCCGCTCTATTTCCCCGGCCGCCGCCGCGTCGTTAAAAGAGGGATCTTTAAGCCGTATAGAGTTGGCTTCAAGCCAAGTCAGGTCCGCCCGTGAAAGCTGTCGGTTTTTAGAGCGGAGTATTATCTGATTCAGCCTGTCCCGTTTCTCCCTTAAGGCACCCGCCCTGGTTTTGCCGTTTTCAACGCAGATAGAAAGCTGGTCAAGCGTTTCGTCCGGCAGCGCGGAGAGCACTCCGGCTTCTCCCCGTGTTTGCGCGGCCAGCGACGCTCTGTCGGCCGCCAGGCAGGCGTCCCCGGCGCGTTTCAGGAGCGCTTCCTGTCCGTCGGCGTCAAGGCCGTCCCAGGTGTTCCTGTCTTCTTCGGTAAAAGCGGAGATCCAGTCCCAGGCGCGGTACTGCCCGTCCGTCTCGGAGCCCCAGGGGACGCCCTCGCCCGCTCCCGCCGCTACAAGCGGCCGCAACGGCAGAAGAAGCAACGCCAGAAATAATTCAGTTCTCATCGGCTTTTCCTATATATATAGCTTACCAGACAGAACCGCGCGCGGCAAGGGGGGGGAATGGAGAAATGGCGGCGGGCTGCAAGTTCGGGGGCCTGTCAGCCATGTGGCTCTTCGGGCCTGCGGCCGGCCCGGCGACTTCGCGCCGGTTCCTCCTCGGCCCGAAGAGCCACATGGCCGCTACCCCTCCAATTATACCCCGCCGCCATCCTTCCAAATACAGCTTAAAAAACAAACCTTTATTTTGCCCGCGAGGCGCCCAAATTGCAAGATGGTTTCCAATGAAGAGATGATGATTTTAATGGGGGCCACGGAAGTCTGGAAACGCACCAACTTTGGATAAGGGTGACACACAACTTAATTCCTGCTTAATTAAGTTGTGTGTCACTTTATCCCCTGTACCCCGCCGCCAAAAATTTAACCGCAAATGGCGCTCCCGGCGCCGGCGGCTGCAAGTTCGGGGTGGACGTTGCGGCCAGGGCTGCGGCCTGTCCAGAAAAACATTAAGGAGACGGAGGGTTGCCAGTCCAGACGCCAACACAGACTGCGATAGGAAGCGTTATTTTCAGATTTAAGGAGAGGTCAGTTACAAGGAATTATCCATGTATGCCCGGTTTAGTTCCTGCAGTAAAGAATTAATTCTCCCCATCTCAGTCAGAATGGCACTGGCCTGGGCATGATCGGTGACGGCGTCCAGTTGCCTGGAAAGCACCTGTATCTGCTCCACGCATTCCCGGACAGTGGCAGGGTTAGGATTGTACGGTGGCAAAGCAGAGGATGGCCGGTTTAGTTCCTGCAGTAAAGAATCAATTCTCCCCATCTCAGTCAGAATGGCACTGGCCTGGGCATGATCGGTGACGGCGTCCAGTTGCCTGGAAAGCACCTGTATCTGTTCCGCGCATTCCCGGACAGTAGTAGGGGGGAGCTTGGTTTTGAAAATCTGCTTTGTAGTGTTAACCTCGGCCGGTACGTTAACAGAAATATCAGCCGATAGGCCTGAAAGCTGGCTTCTGGCACTCCCGGCAGCATAAGAAGCATCCGAAATAGTCATCATAACCGCAACTATCATGACTCTCTTCATAAATTTACCCTCCTCATCCGATTTTGCCGTCTTGAACCTACGTCTCGTACTCGCTTGAATATATTATGGCTTCCCAGCACTTCTTAAGCATGAGCACAGAGGCCTATTAATCAACAGTTTTTGGGCCTATACCGTCCCGAGCCTTTTGGCTCACGGCTGTCCCAAAGCGGGAATAAGTCAAGGGACTATCATCCCCAATCCAATAAGGGGTAAAGTTGGAGGGGTGACAGCCATGGGTCGGATCGGGCCGAGGAGGAACCGGCGCGAAGTCGCCGGGCCGGCCGCAGGCCCGATGGGCCCCATGGCTGGCAGGCCCCCGAACTTGCAACCCGCCGCCATTTTCCATTGTCAGCGGGAGATTTGGGCTGGAGGAGAGAGGCCGCAAATCCGGCCGTCGTATGGTTCAGGCGGGTTGTTCCGGGCGGACGTCTTTTTCGTAAATGGTTTTTATGCAGTCCAGGTAGGGTTTGCGTTTTTCCGGGGTGAAATCCCTGTAACTCAGCTCCACGGCCCGGCCCGCGCCGAACATGGCGTGGTCTATGGGGAACAGAGCCTCGCAGCCCGGCGGCAGGAATTCTTTCTTGATCTCCATCCTCAGACCGTAACCGGCCAGCAGATTCACGCAGTATACCCGCTTCTGAGTGGCCGGGTTGTGGACTTTCAGTACCGGGCAGGGATTGCTGGAAGTGTTGGGCTTCATCTCCCAGGTTCTGCCGGGCTGATCCCCGGCTATGGCCAGGATCTCGGACCAGAAGACCCTGAAAGCTTCGCCCGACTTGGGATATCTGAGGGCGATGTGCCGGATAAATTTGTCGCAGGCGGAGCGTATCAGTTCTGGATCCGCCGTTCTCACGGCGCCCGTTTTTTTGCTCTCCTCCTCCCTTTTCAACTGCTCTATCATCAGCTTGAGCGATTCCGCTTCGGTTTCCGGCGCCGGTTCCAGGTACTGGGCCTTGAAAGTCATTCTCTCTCCGTTCCTGGTGAGCACGGTCACATTGTCGCCCGCCGTTTTTATTACCACGCAGAGAACCTTGTTTATAGTGTTCCTTACCGCCGCATATCGCGCGAATTTATCGGTTTCCATATCCATATTATACGAAAAGTTGCGCGACAGTACGCTGTCGGGGTCGTCATCTATACTATATGGGGAAAACGATTCCGGATTGCGGATTGAAGATTCAAAATTAAGAGACATTCCGGCAATCTTAAATCCGGAATCCTGCAAGGAGGGATTATGTGTAAAGATATAATGGAAATGGAGAAGCTGGAGCGGCCGAGGGAGAAACTGATGCGCTATGGGCCGGGGAAACTGTCGGCCCCCGAACTCCTGGCCATACTTTTAAGGACCGGCACGGCAAAGCGCGGGGTGCTGGATCTGGCCGGGGATCTCCTGGGGGAATTCCGGCAGGAGAACATCACCAACGCCGGTTTTGAAAGCCTTAAGGCGCATCCCGGCCTCGGCCCCGTGAAGGCCTGCGAGATAGCGGCCGCTTTCGAACTGGGCAGGCGCTTCTTCACCGGCAAGAAGTGCAATATCTACCTGAAGCCGCGCGACGTCTGGGAAGAGCTCCGGGATATCAGGGAAAATAAAAAGGAGCATTTTGTCGCTTTTTATCTGGACACGCGCAACCAGGAAATAAAAAGGGACATAGTCTCCATCGGGACGCTCAACTACAACCTGGTGCACCCGCGCGAGGTTTTTGAGCCGGCCGTCAGGAACCTGGCCGCGGGAATAATACTGGCGCATAACCATCCCTCGGGCTGCCTTGAACCCTCCGACGAGGATCTGAGCCTGAACAAGCGGCTTGTGCAGGCCGGCAAACTGCTGGGCATAGAGGTGCTGGACCACGTGATAGTGACAAAGGAGGCGTTCGCCAGTTTTAAGCAGCGGAACCTTATGTGAGGAATGCTATAATTTTTTACGGTTTCGCTATTTCAGGGAGGCAGCATGCTTTTTGACAAGATGAGCGCGGACATGGTGAAGGCGATGGTGGAATGTATACCGGCCGAGGTGACGGTCATCGACGCCAACGATGAGGTGGTGGGCTGGAACAAGCACGAGACAAGGCTGTTCAGGCGGCCCATGGAGTCCATGGGCATGAATTTCCGGCAATGCCATCCGGAAAAAAGCCTGGCCATGGTGGAAAAACTTATAGCGGAGATGAAAGCCGGTTCCAGGGAGAAAGCGCGTTTCTGGATAGACCTGGAGGTTGAAAAAGGCGCTCCGAAACACAAGATACTTATAGAATTCTACGCCCTGCGCGACGAGAAGAAGAAATATATCGGCTGCCTTGAATTCACGCAGGACGTGGAGGAAATAAGGCGCCTGGAGGGCCAGAAGCGCCTGATGGATTAGTAAAGCCCGGGCCAGATGGGGGCCAGGGAGCGGGTAAAAGATTCGGAGATGCCCCTCATGGCCGAAGTCACGTCGAAGCCTTCGTAGGACATGGAGGCGGACCACATTATGGAGCCGGTCTGGATCTCGATCATGCGCGAGATCAGCGAGACGTTGGCCGTGGTGCTGAAGAGCTGCGAGTTGGGCATACCGGGCACGGAGCCTTCGGAATAGACGGAGCCTCCGGAGACCTGCGTCACGTTCGTCACAATGGGATTATCGGCCCCGCTGACCAGGTAGCTGGTCTGCGGCGTACTTTCGGCCACGGTGCCGACGAAGATGGCGTCCACCCCCAGGAGTTTCCCCAGCTGCTTGGCCGTCACGGAATCGAAAGAGGTGGAAGCGGAAAGAGACTGCTCTTTCAGTACGGCGTCCAGACGCTGGCGTTCGATAACTTCCGCGCCGTGCGCCAGCAGGCTCTGGGTCAGCATATCGGCGGCCAGGTCGCCCCTGGGGCCGTTGAACGGCAGCACGGCCACGCGTTTGATGGCCGAGAAATCGGCGCGCGGATTTACGGCCACCTGGGGGGCGGCGCAGGCGGCCAGGAAACCCAGGGCGGGCAGCGAAAGAAAAAGTCTTATCGTCTTCATCAATTAGCCCTTAGATGGTGCAGGTGTTTCAACGCCGTCTCCCGCAGATGGGGCTCCGCGGCGTTCTCAAGGCAGGCCTGCCAGGCGGCCAGGGCTTTCTCCCTTAAGCCTTTTTTTTCATAGATGAGGCCCAGCATATAATGGGCGATGGCTTTTTTGGGATCCAGCCGCACCGCGTTTTCAAAGGCCCTTTGCGCGTCGTCGGCTTTTTCGAGTTTTGCGTAGGCGAAGCCCAGCCGGATATACAGTTCAATATCGGCCGGGTTCCTCTTTACGGCCTCTTCCAGCGCCGCTATATCCCTGTTTAGTTCTTCCGCGCTTCGGGATTTCCAGGCTTGGCGGCGCTCGCCTCCGGACTGCGCCTGCGCCGTCTGCGGAACCGCGGCGGCCAGAAGAAACATCAAGAATAAATATCGCATATATCGTACCCCCCGGTCATTACAGCATATAAAATCAGGCCGCGCTTTTAACGTATCGGTCTGCTGAGGGAGCGTCGTGTAATGGCCATCTACCGGGCCGGCGGCCGCAAAGAGTTACGGGTCTGAAGGTTCAGATCTTTAAATTCCCTGAAATACTCGTCTACTTTTACGAGATAGTTCCGGGTTTCTCTGAACGGCGGAATGCCGCTGTACTTAGCGGCGTGAGTTCCTTTCATATACTTGGCGACCGTTCCGGGGCCCGCGTTATAGGCCGCTATGATCCTCCGCAGAGCCATGTTTTTGGAAACGTCGTCCGCTTTTAAAGCTGCGATATCGCATTCGGGATCATCGAAAAGCTCCGACAAATACTTGAGGTATTTGACCCCGTATTTTATGTTCACTTCGGGCCGCCAGATTTCCCTGGCGTTTTTGAGCCCCATCCATTTGGCGACCCCGGGAAGGAGCTGCATCAGTCCGGAGGCGCCGTACTTCTTGTTATGGGCTTTTGGATTGAAGCTGGATTCTTTCATCATAATGGCCAGAACAAGTTCAAGGTCTACGCCCTGCATGGCGGATTCCATGGCGGCAATGCGAAGGTAAGGTATATCCGCATCCGCGTAGCCTTTTGACCGCGCCATGGAGAAAATATCGATAACAGGCGCTTCCGGATCATAGTCGGCGGGGGGGCGCATCAGGAAAGCCAGATCTTCGGGCATAGGCCCCAAAGCCTGGATCTCTTCGTTTTTTCCAATTTTTTCAATACCGTACGCGGCCCCCGGGGTGGGGAGGTTCGCGGTGTGAATGGAATTGCCGGTTTTCAGTTCCGCCAACTCGTCGAAAGACTGGCCATACACACTGACAGCGGCCGGGTGCAGCAACGCGGCTGAAATTGTCAACAACATAGCATTCTTCATAATCTATTGCTTCATTAACATGTCAATCCTTTCTGTTTACAGTCTAGCCCCGCCCGGGAGGTTTGTCAAGGGGCGTTTAAAATTTTTTCCGGTTTGGCTTGGCGGCGCGGATTTATTAGGATAGTGTATGGCGGGTGAATCATGGCCGAAAAATATATAGCGCACGTGGATATGGACGCTTTTTTCGCCGCTGTAGAGCAGCGCGACGAGCCGTCGCTGCGCGGCAGGCCTGTGATAGTGGGAGCAGACCCTAAAGGCGGCAGGGGGCGCGGCGTGGTCTCGACCTGCTCTTACGAAGCCCGTAAGTTCGGCGTCAGGTCGGCCATGCCCATATCCGAAGCCTGGCGCAGATGTCCACAAGGCGCGTTTCTTCCGCCCGATTTTAAAAAATATTCGGCGGCGGCGGAGATAATACACGGGATCTTCTACGATTTCACCCCGGACATAGAGCCTGTAAGCATAGATGAGGCGTTTCTGGATATTACCAACAGCTATAAACTGTTTGGAACTCCTCTGGATGTTTGCCGTCTGATAAAAGCGCGCATAAAGGCCGAAACCGGGCTTACGGCTTCTGTGGGGCTGGCCCCGACCAAGATGGCCGCTAAAATCGCGTCCGACCTTGAAAAACCGGACGGGCTGGTGGAGGTGCGGGCCGGGCAGGTGCGCGAATTCTTACGTCCTCTGGACATCTGCCGCCTCTGGGGACTGGGATCCAAGACGGCGGATCTTCTGAGGGGGCGGGGCATACATACCATAGGCCGGCTGGCCGAAACTTCCGTCGAGGAACTCCACGCGCTGCTTGGCGGACGCGGTTCCGAACTGCGGGAGCTGGCGTTGGGCCGCGATGACCGGGAACTGGTAATGGAGGGAGAGGCCAAGTCGGTGAGCAACGAATTTACTTTTGATGAGGACACGGCGGACGAGCGGAATCTTTCCGGAGCGCTTCTGGCCTTGTGCGACAAGGTCTCTTCCCGCCTGAGGGAGGGCGGCGTAAAAGGCCGCACCATCACCCTTAAAATCCGTCTGAAAGGCTTTGAAACTTTTACCCGCGCCGGAACTCTCGCTTTTGCCACTAATTATACCGAGGTTATATATGAGCGGATCAGGCGGCTTTACGGGGCCTTCGATCGCGGCGGGGGAAAAATACGCCTTCTGGGCGTTAAAGTTTCGGGGCTGATGCCGGCCGGGGAGAGGGAGTCGCTCTTTGAAGGGGAAGAAAAAAGGCTGGAAGAAGTGCACAAGGTAGTGGAGGCGATACGGGGCAGATTCGGGCGCGGTTCCATCTTCCGGGCCGGCGGTCGAAAAGAGTTCTGAGTTCGAAGGGGATGCTCCGGCTAAAACCGGCTCCAGAGTTTTTTGGCCAGTTCGGATGATTTCCTTGAGACTTCTTCCTCGTCCAGATCCAGTTTTAATTTTTTGTTCTCCATCAGGATCCGCCCCGAGGCTATGGTGGTGTCCACGGCGCTTTGGGAGACGCCGAAAACCAGGTGTCCGTAGAAATTATCCGCGCCGAAAGGAGTGGGGGGACGGTAGTCCAGCAGGACGATATCCGCGCACCAGCCTTCTTTCAGTATTCCCACGTTCCTGAAATGACGGCCGGCTATCTCGGCGTTATTCGAGAGCAGGGCGCGGACGGGCTCGGCGAAGCCCTGCGAGGGATCGTGTTTAAGATGCTGCAGCCAGACCCCGGCGCGGACTTCCTCCAGCATATTGAGCGTCATGGCGTCCGTGCCGAGGCCCGCCAGGACGCCCCTGTTCGCCATCGTTACGATGTCGGCGATGCCGACCGCGTTGTTGGCGTTGGACTGGGGATTGTGCGCGACGGCGGTATGGGTGCGGGCCAGGATGTCCATTTCTTTTTCATTGATGTGTACGCAGTGGGCGGCTATGGATCTGGGGCCCAGTATGCCGAATTTTTCCAGGCGTTCCACTACGCGCAGCTTGTGATGCGCCTCGGCGTAAAGCTGGTCTCCCTGGGACTCCGCGGTGTGGACGTGGAAGCCGGTCTTAAGCGTGTGGCCGCGGTAGGCGGCTTCCTCAAGCGTGGCGTCGGTAACGGTGAAAGAGGCGTGCAGGCCGAACATCGCTTTTATCCGGTTGTCGTCCAGGCCGGCGGCGTATTTTATAAATTCCGTGTTCTCTTCCAGCCCCGCCGCGGCGGCGTCCTTGCCGTCCCGGTCAGAGAGCTCATAGCAGAGCGAGGCCCGCAGCCCCGTTTCCCTTACGGCTTTTTCTATGGTTTTGAGGGAGCCCCGCGCCGAGAAAGGGCTGGCGTGGTGGTCGAAGATCGTGGTCGTGCCTTTCCGCACGGCGTCTATCAGTGGAATGAGGGCGCTGTAATAGTTGTCCTGCTCGGTCAGCCGTTTGTCCAGGCGCCACCAGAGGTTTTCCAGCACCTCGGTGAAATTCCTGGAGGGTTTGGCCTTGCCGAGCCCCCGGGCGAAGGTGCTGTAAAAGTGCATATGGGCGTTGATAAAGCCGGGCATGGCCAGCTTGCCGGCGCCGTCTATCACTTTTGAATATTTTCCTTTGAAAGACTTCCCGGGAGCGATTTTTTTTATCAGGCCGTCTTCCACCAGGATGGCGTGGTCTTTAAGCAGTTTGTTGTTCGGCCCCAGCGTGGCGATCAGGGCGTTTTTTATCAGGATGGTTTTTTTCATGGTTTTGCGGCCCCTATTCCGGCGTCACTTTCTGTTCGGCCGCGGTGCGCTTCCTCATGCGCAGCGCCCCGGCGAAGCATTTTTTAACGCAAAGTGAG
This sequence comes from Elusimicrobia bacterium GWA2_56_46, assembly GCA_001799575.1. Taxonomy (GTDB): domain Bacteria; phylum Elusimicrobiota; class Elusimicrobia; order Elusimicrobiales; family UBA9959; genus YA12-FULL-51-18. The sequence continues at coordinate 59,138 of MGTT01000018.1, read as the reverse complement.
CAGCCTATACACTTGGAGGCGTCCGCTTTCGGGACTTTGTTTTTGTCCAGGGCGATAGCCAGGTAGCCGCAGCGGAGGCAGTTCCCGCAGTGCATGCAGAGATCCGGGTCGGCTTCTGGAATACCTTTCACGGAAGAAAGATCCATGAAGCCGGTAACCGGATTCGGGAGCGAGAGGCCGATAAGTTCTTTCACCGAGCCAAGACCTTTCTCTTCCAGCAGGTGGCTTAGGCCCCAGTTCAGTTCGTTTATAATGCCGAAGCCGTATTTCATGACGATAGTGCAGAACTGCACGGAGCCCGCGCCAAGGGCCAGGAAATGGGCCGCGGCTTTGTAATCCATGGGCCCGCCGTTCCCGGAGACCGGAACGTTCAGCTTCGCGGCTTTCGAGAGAGTCAGGTTGCTGATGGGCGCCACGCCTTCGCCGCTCATGCCTACGATCATTCCCTCCTCCCAGGGGCCCTTTCCGCCCTTGCGGAAAGCGAGCGCCGGGAAAGAGTTGGCCAGCGTGATGCCGGCTTTCTTATGCGGGTATTTTTCGTAAACCTTGCGGATGGCGTCCACCACCTGGTAGATGGAGGTGACCGCTCCCGTCAGCTTGAAGAGTTTAGGTATTCCGGGATCGGAAACTTCCATCACCCAGCCGACTATCTTCGCCGAGAGCTCCGGATCCTGGGATACTATATCGCCTTTTGTGCCGTCCCCGCCCTGCGGGCAGGAGAGCGAATATTCCACGGCCATCGCTCCGGCGCGTTCGAGTTTCAGCGTATTGGCCTGCCAGACCCTGCGATCCGCCTCGTCATTCCCGGTCACGGGGCCGCCGGTGGAGGCCGCCGTCATCCGATCCGGGTATTCCCTGACCAGCTTCTCCACTTCGCGGCAGACCCTGTCCAGCGGGTGGCCGGAAACATTATCGGAATTGCCGTAGGTGGACTCATTGAACGTGACCATGTACTCTGAAGGTATGTGAATATCCAGTCCGTCGAAAGCGGTTTTCATTACCACGCCGGGCCAGCCGGCCTCGTAGGCCGCTTTCACCTGGGCGTAGCCGTCGGAGTGGGGGCTGGCCGAGATGATGAAAGGGGAACGTATTTTGCGGCCGAAAAAGTCGGTGGTCAGATCCACGGGCAGCATCTCCCTGCCTTTAAGTATGATAGTGCTTTTCTTGTCGGCGGCGGGCGCGGGCTGGACGCCGCGGATGAAAGCGTCCGCTTCGAGGGCCGCGTTCTTTGCCGAGGCCACGGATTCCACCACGGAGGACGCGCCGTTCCTGGCGTCGCCGGCGTAGAACAGACCTCTCATTTTCTTTTCTTTGAAAACCGGCAGATTTTTTATGGCAAGGACGACGAAATCTATGTCCGAACGCACCTGGCAGGAACCTTTGATGTCGTTTCCCTTTTCGTCCAGCCGCGTAATGGTTATGCCTTTAACTTTTTTCCCTTCGGCCAGAATGCCGGTGAGGCGGGACTTGGCATTGATGTCAATGCCGGCTTTAATGAGGTCGCGGAGCTCTTTTTCCGGCAGCTGGATCTGGCCGGCATTCTTGCGCGTGAAGATCTCGGCTTTGCGGGCGCCGGCTTCCAGCGCCGTAGCGGCGCAGTCGGCCGCGACGGCCCCGCCGCCTATCACGGCGACATTCTTGCCTTTAAGAGAGTATTTGCGGCGGTTTGCCAGGAACTCAAGGCCTTCCACCCCCAGGTTCTCATTGGGGATATTGAGCTTTATCTGGGCGGCTACGCCCGCGGTCACGATGACGGCGTCATATTTTTTGAGCAGGGCTTCGGGGTTTTTGACGGACTGCCCGGTCTTTATACTTATGTCGCCCAGTGTTTTGATGAATTCCAGCTCGGTGCGCAGGATCTCTTTCGGGAGGCGTTTGTCCGGTATAAGGCTGCAGGCGCCGCCGGCCCGTTTTTCTTTTTCAAAAATATCGGCTTTGTATCCCAGTTGGGCCAGCACGGCCGCCGCTCCCAGCCCCGCGGGGCCCGCGCCGATGATCGCCGCTTTTTTCCCGTTAGGTTCCGCTTTTTTAAAGCCGTCCATTACGCCGAGCTCTTTGGCTTTCTGGACGATGGCGGCCTGGACGGCGGGTATGTTTATGGGGTTGTCGAAAAGTTTTCTGGAGCAGGCCTTGACGCAGAACCAGTCGGGGCAGACGGCCCCGCAGACGCCGCCGAAAGTGTTGTGCCCCATGATAAGCTTGGCCGCGCGTTTGTAGTCCGATTTCTCCATCAGGCGCGCCGCCATGATGAAATCGGCCGGGGAGCAGTCCGCCGGACAGGCCGCCTTGCAGGGTTTCTCCTCGCAATAAAGGCAGCGGTCCATTTCAGCCCTAAGCTGGGCGTCGCTGAGGAAAGTCGTCTTGTTTTTCATAAGGGGCTCCGTACAAAATATTTTACTATAATATCGCAGTGCCGCGCTTTCCGTTCCGCCGCGCGGCGTGGCCGTTTCACTGTAACCGATTACCGCCTAATAAGGATCCGTCATTATGAATAAAACCATCCTGATCAAAAACGCGCTGGTTCTGGCGACCATGGACGGTGAGGGCCGGGAGATAAAGGGCGGCGACGTTTATATCGAGGGCCCGGAAATAAAAAAGATCGGCAAAGGCCTCAAAGTCAAGGCCGACACCGTCATCGACGCCAAAAACTGCGTGGTTCTGCCAGGATTTATCAACACCCATCACCATCTTTACCAGACCCTGACCCGCAATTTGCCCGCGGTGCAGGACGCGAAGCTTTTCGACTGGCTTACCTATCTATACGGGATCTGGCGGCATCTCTCCCCGGAAGCCGTTTATGTCAGCACACAGGCCGGCCTGGGCGAACTGCTGCTGACCGGCTGTACCACGAGCACTGACCATCTTTATCTTTTCCCCAGAAAGAACAGCGGTTTTTTTATAGATACCCAGATAGAGGCCGCGCGGGAAATAGGGATGCGGTTTCATCCCACCCGCGGCTCCATGTCGCGCGGGCGGTCGAAAGGCGGGCTGCCTCCGGACGAGGTGGTGCAGAGCGAAGACTTCATCATGAAGGACTGCGAGCGCCTGGTTCATAAATACCACGACAAAAAAAAGTTCGCCATGACGCAGGTGGCGCTGGCGCCTTGTTCTCCCTTTTCGGTGACCACCGAACTGCTGAAACTTACCGCCGAAATGGCCGCCAAGTGGGGTGTGCGGATGCACACGCATCTGGCCGAGACCCTGGACGAGGAAGACTTCTGCAAAAAACTTTTTAAGATGCGGCCGCTGGACTATATGGAATCCGTGGGCTGGGTTTCCGGGGGGAATGCCTGGTTCGCCCACTGCGTTCATCTAAATGAGAAAGAAGCCCGGAAGCTGGGCGGGACAAAGACCGGCGTGGCGCATTGTCCCTGTTCAAATCTGCGCCTCGGTTCCGGTATCGCGCCTGTCCGCATGTTCCTGAAGCATAAAGTGCCGGTGGGCCTGGCGGTGGACGGCTCCGCCTCCAACGATTCTTCCGATATGCTCGGCGAGATACGCCAGGCCATGCTGGTGCAGCGCGTGAAAGCCGGCGTGGAGGCCATGCCGGCCCGCGACGCGTTCAAACTGGCCACGCGCGGAGGCGCCGAAGTGCTGGGCCGTACCGATCTCGGTTCGATAGAGCCCGGCAAGGCGGCGGACATCGCGATCTTCGACGTGAGCGGGCTGGACTTCGCCGGTTCCAAGTCCGATCCGCTGGCTTCCCTGCTGTTCTGCGGCGCCTCGCATCGGACTAAATACACCATCGTGAACGGCCGGGTTGTGGTGAAAGACGGGCGGCTTGTTAACGTGGATGAATTTAAGCTGGCTGAAAAAGCCAATAAGGCCGCGGCAAAACTGCTGCGCGGAAAATAACGCGGCCGCTTTATTTCAGCGCGCCCCGGTTGATCCAGGCTTCTATAAAATCTTTAGGCATCGGCACTGAGCTTAGAATATATTCCGGCTTTGTGAAGACGAACGCGGATAATTCGTGTTCATTGTAGTCGTTATAGCCACGGCAGTTTTGGGCCGGATCCAGGATAGTGCCTGGCTCCTGGATCTCCTCGCCGCATTGCCTCACGATTTCGGATTCGGGAACCGAAGCGATGATAAGATAGGGGGTTCCGGAGATAGGTGCGTGGGAGAGGGCGCTCTCCATCTGTAGATCGGAGATCGGAAAGCCGATGGCGACTTCGGCGTTCAGGCTGAAAGAAACGAACGGATCGATGGAAATAATGCCAAGCCCGGGATCTTTGTATTTCAAAAAAGGCCCGTCCTTGTGAAAGTAGAAAATGGTTTCCATGAACGAAAAGGCTTCCCGCTTCGTTTTTGCGTACTTTCCGGGAAACGCTCTTTTGAGAGACGGGTCTTCTTCTCCGTCTTTATCGTAACGCCAGTACCAGTCGTGTTTGGCGGCGTCTCCGGCAAGGACTATTTCGTTCTCGTTTTCACCCAGTTCTTTTTTGGGAACCGCTTTCATGGGGCGGACCGGTTCCAGTTCGCTTTTTAATTTTTCGGCCAAACCCACGGGATCCTTGCCGGCGGCGTAAAAATCGCTTCCGCTCAAAGCGGCGCGATAGAGTCCGGAAACGGCTGGGTGTTCGTTTAATTTAGGTTCTCCGCGGAAAAGCAGCAGGCGGCCCGGGCGGCAGTTGGACGGCAGCAGGTCGCACTCATGAATGCGGCAGTCCGGGTTGGAATAAACGGCGGCTTTTCCGCATTTCTCCCGCCACGCCGAAACCACCTGGTTTATGTCCCCGGAAAATTCGGGGGCCTGGTTAAACGCGTCCCCGGCATAAATCCCGACGGGGAAGAGAAGCCATGCCGCCGCTGCAAGGATTATTCTTTTCATGAGTTGGAACCGGTATCTCCGCTTCCAAAGTTTACCCCATGTGGCTGGGCTTACCAAGGGCCATCCGGCCCATTCCATTGTTTTTCTGCCGTCTTTGTCATAGGCCTTTCGGGCCACGGCGGAAATATAGGGTATAGGGTTCAGGGTAGAGGGTGCTATCCAAAGGGCCCTTGACAACTTATAATCGTGTGATATATCATATGATATACGCAGAAAGGAGTATAAAATATGCAATTTTCAGAGGTAATTAAAGAACTGCGCAAGAGAGCGGGAATAAGCCAACAAAAACTTGCCGAAAAGCTTAAGCTTTCATACCCGACAATAAACCGTTGGGAAAACAGCAGGTTCGACCCAAACCCGCGTATTTCCATTGTTGTAAGGGATTATATAAAGGCCCTTGGTAAGGACTATTCGGATCTCTTGGCGTATTTTAGTGAAGTCGAAGCTCAAAAGCGCAAACCAGGCAGCCTAACCGCGGAGACTCCGGAGGGTAGTGCTGATTTTATGGGGATAAAGGACATGGAATCCATGCTTTGGCAGGCCGCCTGCTCAATCCGTGGAGAAAAGGACGCTCCAAAATTCAAAGACTATATTCTGCCCCTGCTTTTCATAAAACGCCTTTCGGATGTTTTTGAAGACGAAATCGCCCGTCTTGTGAAGGACTACGGCGATGAGATGTCCGCCATGGAAATTATCGAAGCCGACCACGGCATGGTGCGCTTTTATATCCCGGAGGAAGCCCGCTGGCCCGTGTTGAGCGGCCGCAAGGAGTTTAAATATCCTCCCTCAAAGATTCCGAAAACGCTCGGAGAAAGAATAACCAATGCTCTGCGCCTGATAGCCAAAGAAAACGAATCGTTGCAGGGGGTTATTGATAGAGAGGATTTTAACGCCACCCATAACGGCGAGCGGGAAATCAGCGACGAAGCTCTTTCCAAGCTTATCGAAAAATTAAGCGATCCTAAATACCGTCTTGGCATAAATGATGTGGAGCCGGACTTTCTTGGCAGGGCATATGAATATCTTCTGCGTAAATTCGCGGAAAATCAGGGGCAGAGCGCCGGGGAATATTTTACGCCTAAGGAAGTTGGCTGGCTTATAGCCAAGCTTATGGTCCCTAAGCAGGGCGAAGAAGTTTATGACCCCTGCTCCGGCTCCGGCGGGCTCCTGGTAAAGTGTGAGCTTGAGCTGCTGCGCCGTGAGGGGAAAGATAAAGTTAAAAAACCGCTCAAACTGCGCGGGCAGGAATTGACCGGCTCCAGCTTTGCTATCGCCCGGATGAACATGGTTGTCCACGACATGGAAGGCGAGGTTGTCCGCGGCAACACCATGACCAATCCAAAGTTCCTTGAAGCCGGCGGGCTTAAGCCTTTTGATATTGTGGTAACAAACCCCATGTGGAACCAGGACAATATAGACCCTAATTTCTATGAAAACGATCCATACGACCGTTTTTCCCCGCGCGGAGGCTATGCGCCGGGCTCAAGCGCCGACTGGGCGTGGGCGCAGCACATACACGCTTCGCTAAAACCCAGAGGCCGGGCTGCGATAGTGCTGGATACCGGCGCCGCCAGCCGCGGCAGCGGCAGCCAGGGCGACAACAATAAGGAGAAAAATCTCCGTAAATGGTTTGTGGATAAGGATCTTATTGAGGCGGTGATAATGCTGCCGGATAATCTGTTCTACAACACCCCCGCCGCCGGACTTATACTGGTAATAAACAAGCACAAGTCCGCCGATAGGAAAGGAAAAATAATTCTCATAAACGCCGGCGAAGATTTTGAAAAGGGCAGACCCAAGAACTATCTGCCGGATTCCGTCGTGGAGAAAATAGCCACGGCGTTCCATTCCGGGGCCGATGTTGAAAAGTTCCTTAAGGTAATGCCCTGCGCCGAGATAGCCGAAAAGCATGATTATAATATCTCTCCGTCCCGCTTCATAGAAACCGGCCAGGCCGTGGAGCACAGGGATATACAGCTTATCCTTAACGACCTTGCTAAAATCACCGCGGAGCAGATCGAGGCGGAGAAGGAGCTTAAGGGCATCTTCACAAAAATGGGGTACAGGTGGGGTGGGGGAAAATAAAATGAAACTGTCTCGTAGCAAGGCGCTTTTGCCCAATTCTTCAAATCCCCGGCAAGAGCGGATTGTGCTTAAACTGATAGGGGATGTTAAGACCATTATTGAGGCATCCCGTGGATATGTGGCGCATGTCGTTAATGCCGGCATGGTTTCCCTTTATTGGAACATCGGTAGACGTGTAAGTCTGGATGTTTTGGGCGGCAAACGCGCCGAATACGGCGGACAGATTGTCTCCGCGGCGGGGAGACAATTGTCGGCGGAATATGGGGAGGGATTTTCGGAAAAAAGCCTGCGCCACATGATTTGCTTCGCGGAAGCGTTCCCGGACGAAAAGATTGTCTCCGCGCTGCGGAGACAATTAACCTGGACCCATTTTAAAAGACTCATTTATATTGAAAACCCGCTTAAACGGGAATTTTATGCGGAGATGTGCCGCATTGAGGGCTGGAATACCCGCACGTTGGAAAAGAAAATAAGCGGTATGTTGTTTGAAAGAACCGCATTGTCCAGAAAACCGGCCCAACTTGCGCAACTGGAGCTTGCGAAATTACGCGATGAGGATAAGCTGACGCCCGATCTTGTTTTCAGGGATCCGTATTTTCTTGATTTTCTGGGGCTCAAAGGAGCTTATCAAGAGAAAGATGTGGAAGAGGCTATCCTCAGGGAGATGGAGGCGTTTATTCTGGAGCTGGGCGTAGGATTCACCTTTGTGGCCCGTCAAAAAAGAATTCAATTGGGGAGCAACGACTATTATGTCGATCTGCTCTTTTTTCATCGCAAACTTAAACGGCTGGTGGCGATTGAGTTGAAACTTGATAAATTCAAACCTGAATACAAAGGCCAGATGGAGCTTTATCTGCGCTGGCTGGAAAAGTATGAGAAACAGCCGGGTGAAAATACGCCCATAGGCCTCATCCTCTGCGCCGGCGGCGCGCACGAGGAGATAGAGCTTTTGCAGCTCGGTAAAAGCGGCATCCGGGTGGCCGAATATATGACGGAGCTGCCGCCGCGAAGTGTGCTTGAAAAAAAATTGCATGAGGCCATTTATGCCGCGCGTAACCGGCTGACTTTATGACCACAACAAAAACCGGCGAATTCAAACAGACCGAAATCGGAGAAATACCGGGAGATTGGGGGGTTAAGCCTTTCGATGTCGCTATAGATAAAAAATGGGCAGAATCAAAAGGTTCGGAAGCAAAAAGCGCATATAAAACTGCGGGGAGATACCCTATTGTCGACCAAGGGCATGAACTTATTGCCGGATATACCAATGATGAGGCGAAAGTCTACAAAGATTCTATCCCGTTAATTATTTTCGGGGATCATACCAGGATTTTTAAGTATATAGATTTCCCATTTGCTACTGGAGCCGATGGAACAAAATTAATTAAAGCGAACAAAGAATTTTTTGACCCGAAATTTCTTTTTTACGTTTTTAAGCGGTTGAATATCCCTAATCGTGGATATAATCGTCATTTTAAAATTTTAAAGGAACAACTTCTTCCGTGCCCGTCAAAATCAGAGCAGAAACATATTGCCGATGCGCTTTCAAAGATTCAGAAGGCGGTGGAGAACCAGGAAAGAATGGTGTCGAACCTGCGCGAACTTAAAGCCGCCACGCTATCAAAAATCTTCAACGAAGGCCTTCGCGGCGAACCACTGAAGCAAAGCGAAATCGGAGAAATCCCCAAAAGTTGGGATGTTGGACTATTCGGAAACTTTATAACACTTCAAAGGGGTTATGATTTGCCTGTTCAAAGTCGTGAATCGGGGAATATTCCGGTGATCGGATCAAACGGTATAGTTGGATATCACAAAGTTGGAGCCTGCAAAGGCCCTGGCGTTATGACTGGGAGAAGCGGAACCATCAGTCTATCGTTTTATATGAGTAATGATTACTGGCCATTAAACACCTCATTGTTCGTTTCAGACTTCCATGGGAATAATCCAAAATTTATCCACTACTTCTTCCAGCAGTTTAACTTTAAAAAATATTCTGGCGGGGTTAGTGTCCCCACTTTAAATAGGAATTTGGTTCATTCTGCTGCGATTGCCTTTCCGCAGAAGGATGAGCAAGCTGAAATTGGGGCCGTATTAGGAAAACTAGATGGAAGCATTGATGGAAGCAAGAAGAGGCTGGCTGATTTAAAAGCACTCTTCGCTTCAACTCTTAATCAACTTATGACCGGGAAAGTGCGGATCAGTGAATAAAATATGCCTAACCTTGACAACGAAAAAGCTACTGTGCAGAATCCTTTGGTGAGATATGCCGTGGACATCGGTTGGGTTTACCTGTCCCAGGACGAAGCCCTGACGCTGCGCCAGGGCGAGAGCGGGCTTTTCTTATACGAGACTCTCCGCCGCAAGTTAATTGATCTTAATCCCGGCATCGTAACCATTGCGAACGTGGATGCCATAATCGGCAGGATTGAAAATGTCCGCAATAATATTGAAGGCAACTGTGAAATACTCAAGTGGCTGCGCGGCAGGAATTCCGTCTACGTCGAGAGCGAAAAACAGGAGCGGAACGTTACCCTGGTTGATTACGCGAACCCCGGCAACAACGTTTTTAACATATCGGATGAGTGGTCATATACTAACGGCAAAAGCCGCAACCGCGCAGATGTGATGTTTGTGGTCAACGGGATCCCAGTGGCCATTGTTGAGGCTAAAAACGCTAAAAAAGATATTGAGGATGCGCTTGTTCAGGTGTACCGGTACCACAAGGAAACCCCTGAACTTATAACTTCTCCCCAGGTCTTTGACATTACCCACATCCTGGATTTTTATTATGCCGCCACCTGGAACTTCGACCGAAAGAGCGTCTTTAACTGGAAAGATGAAGAGCCCGGCAATTTTGAAAAAAAGGTAAAGACATTCTTCGGACGGGAGCGGTTTTTAAAACTTATTGGCGATTGGATTATCTTCTTCACCAAGGACGACGAGCTCAAAAAAGCCGTACTACGCCAGCATCAGAGCCGCGCGATAGAAAAGATAGTGGCGCGCGCCCTGGATCCGCTCAAAAAGACAGGCCTTGTCTGGCATACGCAGGGCTCGGGAAAAACCTTTACTATGATAAAGGCCGCGGAACTTATACTGCGGCTGCCTGCCAAGCCCACTGTTCTTATGCTGGTGGACCGCAACGAGCTTGAAGGCCAGCTCTCCGGCTGGCTGGTGAACATGCTGGGCGGGGACTCCCATAAACCGGTGGAGAACAAAAAAGAGCTGCGCGCGCTTTTAAAAAGCGGGTACCGCGGCCTTATTGTTTCCATGATCCATAAATTTGACCGCGCCGATGAATGCCTGTCCGACAGACCGGATATTTTTGTGCTTATAGACGAAGCGCACCGCAGTACCGGCGGCGACCTGGGCAATTATCTGGTGGCGGCGCTGCCCAACGCTACGTTTATCGGATTTACCGGCACCCCCATTGATAAAACCGCTTATGGCAAAGGGACATTCAAGATCTTCGGTAAAGAAGATGATAAAGGTTACCTGGATAAATACTCCATAGCGGAATCCATCGAAGATGGAACCACGCGCCCCCTGCACTACGCGCTTGCCCCCAACGAAATACGTGTGCCGCAGGATCAGCTTGAAAAGGAATTCTTCGCCCTTGCGGAGGCCGAAGGAATCAGCGACATTGAGGAACTCAATAAAATACTGGAGCGCGCCGTAAACCTGCGCAACTTCCTTAAAGGCCATGACCGGGTGGAAAAGGTGGCCAAATATGCGGCGGAGCATTTCACCAACAACGTTGAGCCGCTCGGCTACAAGGCATTCTTTGTGGCGGTGGATCGCGAGGCCTGCGCATTGTATAAGAAAGCCCTGGATAAACATCTGCCGCCGGAGTATTCCCGCGTTGTTTACACCAAGGGGCATAACGACGATGGATTAAAAAAAGAATTCTATATATCCGAAACTGAAGAGAAGAAAGTGCGCAAAGCTTTTCTTAAGCCGGATATGATGCCTAAAATCTTGATAGTTACCGATAAGCTGCTTACGGGTTATGACGCACCCCTGCTCTATTGCATGTATCTAGATAAGCCCATGCGCGACCACGCCCTTTTACAGGCCATAGCCAGGGTAAACCGTCCCTATGAGGACAGTTCCGGCAAAGCCAAACCCTGCGGATTTGTCCTGGACTTTGTGGGCATATTTGAGAGGCTTGAGCGCGCCCTCGCCTTTGATTCCGATATTGTAAGCGGAGTTATAAAAAATCTTGAGGCGCTTAAAGGGCGCTTTGCCGCTTTAATGACCGATACCGCGCCAAAATACCTGGCGCTCTGTCAGGGCAAAGTTGACGACAAAACTGTTGAACGCGCCATAGAAGCCCTGGCCGACAAAGAAGATAGAAAGGCTTTCTTTGATTTTTACAAAGAACTGGAAATGCTTTACGAGATAATTTCCCCGGATGTTTTCCTGCGCAAACACATGGATGATTATCTCAAGCTGGCGGCTCTATACGGCATAATACGCAAGTTTTTCAGCCCAAGGCCGATAGCCGCCCCGGACTTCATGCGCAAAACGGAAAGCCTTGTGCGCGAAAAAGTCGGGGCATACCTGGAGGCCCCGACCAACACAGTAAAATTGAATGAGGAAATAATCACAGCCATAAAATCCACAAATACCGGCAAGGCTAAAGTTATAAACCTTGTCATACAGATAATCCGCATTGTTGACACTGACGGCCAGCCGCATCTTATCTCTATAAAAGAAAGGGCGGAAGCTATTCTTGAGGGCTACGAAAACCGCCAGCTTACTACTGAGGCCGCGCTGAAAGAGATAGAGGAACTATACCGGAAGTACCAGGGCGCCCAGAAAGAGCGGAAGGAAAAAAACTTTGATGAAAATACCTTTACCGCCTACTGGGTTTTAAAGAGCGAAAGCATTGCGGAATCGGAAAAACTGGCGGCAGAAATTGACGCGCTTGTTCAGAAGCATCCGCATTACAGGGATAATGCCGCGGAGATGCGTCAGTTGAAGGCTGAGCTCTACAAAATACTGCTGCCGGCCGCCGGCAAAGAGAAGATGGTGCGGATAGTTAAAAATATACTTGAGATGCGGAAAGCGTGATGGCGGCCTGTATAACACCAAAACGAGTCAACGTAAAACCCGCCGAGGCGGAAGTGAAATTCCAGCGATTGGTTTCGGCTTGGGCTAAAAAGATTCATGCCGAACCTTCCCGGATACGCTTTCAGAAAATGACAAAAAAATGGGCGTCCTGTTCTACCGCCGGGCAGATAACTTTTAATACCGCCTTGTTTGCCAAATCGCGCAAGTTCCAGGAGGCGGTAGTTGTTCATGAGCTGGTTCACCTGCTGGTTCCGAACCACGGGAAGCTGTTCAGGAGCATATTTCTGTCGTTTGTGCCGGTTGGCGAAAAGATTTTTAAGGGCGTCTCCTGCTGAGAGCCGGGACGAAGACTATGATTTCTGCTATTATACTTGCGGCGGGTGATTCCAGCCGCATGGGGCGGACAAAAGCCCTGTTGGAATATAAGGGCGCGACTTTCCTTGGGACGGCGCTTGCCGGCGCAAAGGCCGCCGGGGCCGGGGAAACTATCGTTGTGCTTGGCGCCAACCGCGCGGAGGTCCTGGCGGCCTGGCGGCCAAAGGAAGAGAAGATCGCCTTTAACGGGACGCCCGAACTGGGCCAGATAGCCTCGGTAAGGGCCGGCCTTAAAATGGCCGGCCCGGAAGCCGAAGCCGCAATGATCTGCCTGGTAGATCAGCCGCTTATAAAGCCGGAAACCTATAAATTGATAGCTGGCTTTTGGCGTTTACACAAAGATTTCCTTGTCATCCCCAGGTGCAGACGCGAAGCGGGGCAGCCGTGGGTCACAAGTCACAGGTCACAAGTCACAGGTCAGAATTCCGATAACTCTACCCTCCACCCTCTACCCTCTACCCTTTTTTTTAAACGCGGCCACCCGATAATTATTCCCCGTCGCTATTTTCAGCTCTGCTTTGACGGCCCGGCCGGGAAGGGGCTGCACTGGGTTACGCATCATCCATCGGTGACGCCCGCGGATCTGACCGTGGAAGACGGCGGCATTATCCGCGATTTCGATACCCCGGAGGAATACTCGCGGCTGCCTGCTGGCGACCGCTGATCACTATCCGGCCGGAGCACTGCGCGGGATAATTTATATAATGTACGGCGGTAGATTTTCCGGACGAGGTGACGAACTATGGGTAAGACCAAGAAATGTTATAACTGCTCGACCGAAGCGGATGAGAACGCGAAAAGATGTCCGCGATGCAATATAAAACTTGGCGCCAGAACGGAATCCGGGATAGCCGGGAAACCGGGCTCGCTTCCGTTGAAAATACTCCTTATCGTCCTGGCGCTTGCCCTGGCCGGCAAGATCGCCGGATATTCGTCTTCAGCCAATTCGGCGACCGCGCCGGCTGAAGTTCCCGCGGCGGCCGATGACGTCAAGACCTCCGCCGGAGTTAAGGACGCTTTGATCCAAAAAATCAAGGAAAAAGGTTCGGGCTCCCTGAACACGCTGGGGGTGGCCGATATCGGCTACAAGGGCGACGCGCTGCGTGTTTATGTGGACGAGCGCTTCAACAATCTGGAGAGAGCCCAGCAGGAACAACTGGTGAAGATCGTGGCGAACGAATGGGCGAAAGCCCTGGGAAAAGATTCGACCGCCGTAGAGATCGTGGAATACGGAACGGACAAGACGCTTGACGAGTGGGTGCTGAAATAATGAAAGGTTCCGGAAACCTCATCAAAATACTGGGCGAAGCCATCGACGCCGGAAAGAACGCCGCTTTTGTCACGGTGATTTCCGTGGACGGCTCCACGCCGCGCGAGGCGGGCGCCAAAATGCTGGTGTTCGAGAACGGCGCCATAGAGGGTACCGTCGGCGGGGGGGCGCTGGAAGCGCTGGCCATAAAACAGGCCGTGGCCTGCGTCAGGAAAGGTCTGGGCGGTAAATTCATTTTTGATCTGAAGCCCGCCGGGAATACCGGTATGATCTGCATGGGCCGGGTGGAAATATTCATAGACGTATACAAAAACCCTCTTAAAATACTTATACTCGGCGCCGGCCATGTGGGCGTGAAAATAGCCGAGGCCGCAAACCTCGCCGGGTACCCCTGCCTGGTCGCGGACGACAGGCCGGAATTCGCCAACAAGGAAAGATTCCCCAGCGCCTCCGGGATAATTCTCGAAAATCCGCACGAGGCTGTCGCGCGCGCCGGCGTGGACGAAGATACCTATGTGGTCATAGTCACGCGCGGACACGCCCTGGACAGGGAATGTCTGGAAGAGGCCATGAAAACGAAAGCGCCTTATATCGGCATGATAGGCAGCGCCGAAAAGGTGCGGGAAGTGTTCCGCCGGGTCGGCGGAAAAAAACTTTATCCGCTGAAAGACAAACGGGTTTATTCTCCGATCGGGCTTGATCTGGGCGGCAAGACGCCGGGCGAGATAGCCGTCTCGATCCTGGCGGAGATAATTCAACTGCATTACAAACGCGGCGGCGGGCATATGAGGGTGAGGGGAAAGGCTTAAGGCCAAAGGCTAAAGGATAAAGGTCAGAACTGATGGACAAGTTTTCATTCGTGGGAAAGTCGCTGCCCAGGAAAGACGCTTTCATAAAGGCGACGGGCCGGGCCAGATACGCGGCCGACCAGGACTTCGCCGGCCTGCTTTACGCCGCCGCCGTCCGCTGCCCCAAACCCCGCATAAAGATCCTCTCAATCTCCGCCGCCAAAGCCGAAAAAGTCCCCGGCTATGTGACTTTGGTCACATACAAGGACGTGAAAGGCCCCAATAAATGGCCGCTTGTGTCGAGCGACTACCCTTTTCTGCCGGAGACCGAAGCGAGGTTCCAGGGGGAAACGATCGCCCTTGTGGTGGCTGAAACCCGGAAAGCCGCAGTTGCCGCCGCGCGCCTGGTGGAGATAAAGTATAAAGAACTTCCTTTTCTGGACGATCCCCTGAGAGCGCTGGAAAAAAACGCCGTAAAACTCCACGGGGACGATAATGTTTTCGCTAAATTTGTCATTAAGAAAGGTAACCCGGATCAAGCCATAAGGGACGCCCACGTGGTGGTGGAAGAGGAATTCTCGACCAACTACCAGGTACACGCTTATCTGGAAACCCAGGGCGTGACGGCCGTGCCGGAACCGGACGGCGGGCTGACCGTCTACAGTTCGACCCAGTGTCCGTTCTATGTGCTGGATGCCGTGGCGGCCGCGGCGGATCTTGGTTATCACAAAGTGAAAGTCATCCAGACCGTGACCGGCGGCGGCTTCGGCGGCAAAGAAGACGTCCCGGCCCTGGTGGCCTCTCACGCCTCTGTCTGCGCGCTCAAGGTCGGCAGACCGGTCAGGCTTATCTATGACCGCAAAGAAGATTTCAACTCCATGTCCAAACGCCATCCGTCCTGGTCCAGAGTTGCCTACGCGGCGGACAGGGACGGGAAGATCACGGCCTGCGTGGTCAAGTACGTTCTGGACGGGGGCGCCTACGCCACGCTTTCGCCTATAGTCCTGTGGCGCGGAGCCGTGCACGCGGCCGGGCCATACCGGATCGAAAATATCCGCATAGAGGCCTATGCCGCGGCCACCAATAAAGTGCCCTGCGGAGCTTTCAGGGGCTTCGGCCAGCCGCAGATCTGCTTTGCCCAGGAATCCCTGGTGGACGAACTGGCGCACAAGCTGGAAATGGATCCCGTCCGGCTGCGCCTCAAGAATATCCTGCGCCCCGGAGACAAGACCGCCACCGGCCAGATTATCGGCGCTTCCTGCGGCCTGGAGAAACTTCTCGAAACCGTGAAAAAAAGATCGAATTGGGACAGAAGGAAGGCTAAAGGCTTAAGGATAAAGGATAAAGGGGAGATTGCGAGGGGACTGGGAGTGTCCGTGGCGTATTACGGGGTAGGGCTGGGCGCCAAGGGCCGGTATCTTGACCGCGCAGGCGCTTATGTGAACATTTACAAGGACGCCACCGTGGGGGTGAATGTCGGTAATACCGAGATGGGCCAGGGCGCCCTGACCGTGCTGAGTCAGATCTGCGCCGAGACCCTGAACGCCCCTTACGAAAACATAAAGCTGGAAGAAGTGGATACTTCCAAGGTTTCTGATTCCGGTCCCACCGTCGCCAGCCGCACCACGCTTATGAGCGGCAACGCCATTATAGAAGCCGCCGCTCCGATGCGGGACAATATCTTTAAGACGGCTTTCGAGCTGCTGCTCGCCAAAGGCGCGGACGGCTCCGGGCCCATGAGAGCGGCCGAGGGGCTGTTTTCCATAGGCGAAGTTTCGGTGACTTTCGCCGAAACGGTGAAGGAGTGCTGGAACCGCCGTATGAAAATGGGCGAACAGGGCTGGTATGTCGCGCCCCGCACTTCCTATGATATGGGCGACGGCCAGGGCGATGCCTATGTCACTTATTCTTACTCCGCCGACGTGGCCGATGTGGAGGTGGATCTTAAGACCGGCGTGACGAAAGTTCTTAAGATTTACGCCGCCTACGACGCGGGCAGGATCATCAATCCGGGGCTTGCGGAAGGCCAGGCCCAGGGCGGGCTGCTGCAGGGGATGAGCTGGGCGCTTTACGAAAATCTGGCGTACAAAAACGGGATCATGCTTAACCCCAATTTCACCGATTACGTGCTGGCCACTACCGCTGACAAACCCGAATATGATATAACATTCATAGAGAAACCCTATGCCGGGGGCCCGTACAAGGCCAAAGGCATAGGAGAAGTCCCTTTGATAGGCGTGGCCCCGGCCGTGGGCAACGCGATAATGAACGCCTCCGGCGCGCGGGTGAGGACAGTGCCTTTGCTGCCGGAGAAAGTCTGGAACGGTTTGAACGGCAAGAAGAGCTGAATTTGGCGGTATTGGGCAGGAGGAGATAAAAATGAGGCGTAATATTAAGATTGCGGTTATGTTGCTGATGGGGACGGTGTTTTTTAATCTGGGCGGCACGGCTTTCGCGGAGGATAAGTACGACCAGATAGCCAAAGAGATAAGCGAAGCCGGAGCCGGGCTCACCAATAAAAAAATAGCCATTCTGCCTTTTTCCTACGCCGACGGCAGGGCCGCCGCGAAAGACGGCGCCATCGTCTCCGAGCGCATAACCATGCGCCTGATAAAACAGCAGAAATTCGAGGTAGTGGAGCGCAGCCTGCTGGATAAGGTCATGGGGGAGCTTAAGCTCCAGTCCACCGGCATGATGGACGCCACCTCGACCCAGCAGCTCGGAAAACTCCTCGGAGTCCAGGCGATAGTGACGGGCACCCTGGTGGAGATGCAGGCGGGCAAGATAGAAGTCAACGCCCGCCTTATCAAAACCGAGACCGCCCAGGCGATAGGCGCTTCCCAGGTGGATGTAGAAAAAGACTGGGTGGGAGACGCGGCCACGCAGCAGGCGCAGCCCCAGCCGCAGGCGTATGAACAGCCGGCCTACGCGCAGCCTGCGGTTCAGCAGGCGGCCGCCCCCAGGGTCCGCGGAAAATACCAGTACGGTTTTTTTGACGTTTTTATGGGTTTCGGCTCTCCGGACATGAAACTGGAATTCACCAATTCCAATGGGAATATCCGCATAACCAACAGCGCCGGCAGCGCGGCCTATAATGACCTTGGCCTTTACTGCACCGGCTGCGGCAATCCCTCGTATTTCAAGAGCGTTACGTGGGACAAGCTTAAGACCGAGGGTTTCGGACCCCTGGCTTTCCGCGTGGGCGGTTTCGGCAACAAGGCCCTTGGAGGAGACATTGAATTCTCCTACGAGAAGCGCAATATCGCGGCGCAGGACACCACCTGGAGCCTCAACGGCCTGGCACCCGGTAGTTTCAAGTTCTCCGTCAACGACTACGCCACGGTCAAAACTTTCGGCATCAGCGGTGATCTGCTCATCCGGCATCCCGGGGAGAAGATCGACCCGTATCTGGGCATAGGCCTGGGGATGTCGCTCAATTCCATCACCCTGCCTTATGTCAAAGGGTTCACGCAGTCCAGCGTGTTCTCTAAGCCCGTGGATGAATTCGCCATCGGCCTCATGCTCCGGGTACCCGTCGGTATGCGGATAAAGATAGCAGACAAGACGCAATTGGTCGCCGAACTGCGCTATGAAATGAATACGATGGACTTCACCCGCGGCGGAGTGTCCGGCGAGTCCGATCATATAACGCTGAGCGGCGTGAAATTTCTGCTCGGTATGGGGTTTGATTTCTAGCCCATGGAAAATAGGCGCGGCGGGACGTTCAACATCAGGTGCGCTGTCAACGGCGGGAAAGTGGAGCGGGAAATAGACCCTTCCAGAACCCTGCTGGAATTCATCCGCGAAGACCTTGGCCTTAAAGGCACAAAGGAAGGCTGCGGAGAGGGCGAGTGCGGCGCCTGCCTGGTGCTTGTGGACGGGAAAGCCGTCAACTCCTGCCTGATGATGGCCGTCCAGCTGCACGGAAAACATTTAACGACCATAGAAGGCCTCAAGGGCCGGGACGGCGGCCTGCATCCCCTGCAAAGAACTTTCATGGAAGAAGGCGCGGTGCAGTGCGGTTTCTGCACCCCCGGGGCGATCATGGCTTCGGAGGCGCTTTTAAGGGAAAATCCCGGGGCGACCCTTGAAGATATCAAACTGGGCCTGACCGGCAATCTGTGCCGCTGCACCGGTTACGAAAAAATAATAAGCGCCGTGGAAAAAGCCAAACAATTGCTATAGGCCATACGGGCGCCAGTATGGCCTACGGCTTATGGCTTAAAGCGTTCTGATTATGCCCCATGCGACCGTTGTAAAACCCGCGAATCTTAAGGCGCTTTGGAAGCTCCTGCCTTCGATATCCCCTAAACGCAAATATCTCGCCGGCGGAACCGATCTAGTTACGGGGGCCAATACCGGGCTGAACTCCGCCGAAACCTGGGTTGATATAAGCGATTTGAAGGAATTGAGGGGTATAAAGGAGACGGCGGCGGCCGTTATTATCGGCGCCGGGGTTAAGATCTCGGAACTGGAGGGATCCCGGCTGGTCGGCCGGTGGCTTCCGGTTCTGCACGCCGCCATTCCCCATTTCGCGAGCCCCTCTTTGAGAAATATGGCGACCATAGGCGGCAATGCCGCCAACGCCAGCCCCTGCTCCGACGGCGCGTGCGCCCTTTGCGCCGAAAAAGCCTGGGTCTGGCTTGAGCTTAAAGGCAAAAGGCGCAAACTTCCCCTGGCCGCCCTTTTTAAAGGCCCCAAAAAGACAGCCCTGAAAAAAGACGAACTTATAATAGCGTTCGAAATCCCCAAGTGGAAACACGAGGGAGCGTATCTGAAGCTGGGGCCGCGGTCTTATTTCGGCATTTCAAAAGTTTCCGTGGCGGCGGCCCTGGAAATGGACGGGGGAAGCGTGAAAACCGCATCCATAGCCCTGGCCTCCGTGGCCCCCGTGCCCCTGCTGGCGCGTAAAACCGCGGATTACCTGGCCGGCCGCATACTGAACGAAGAGAATGCCCGCACGGCCGCGGCACTGGTGAAGGCCGAGGTCAGTCCGATAACCGATGTCCGTTCGGAAGCCGCCTACCGGCGCGAAATGGCCGGAGTGCTGCTTGCAAGAGCGCTTGGGCGGATAGGCCGGCGAGGAGAAAATTTATGAGAAAGATTTTGCTGATCGCGGCTGTGGCCATGTGTTCCGGCCAGGTACGGGCGCAGGACGCCAAAAATGACGTCCTATTGAACGCCATGGCTTCGGAACTCACGCGCTCCTACGATAAGCTGAAGAACGCCGAAAAAGCTCCGCTCCATTACATAGGCTACGAAGTCTATGATAAGAGGAGTTACAGCGTGTACGCCGTGGAGGGAGCTATATACGGAGAGAATGATAACGGAAACAGAAGTTTTGACGTGGATGTCAGGGTAGGGGACAAGACGCTGGACAATACCCATGAGGTAAAGGGAGATAATGCCGGCGCGAGTTCAAAAAATCAGGCCTACGGATCCGTGCCGCTGGAAGCGGATGCCGACGCCATAAGAAGCAAGCTCTGGGTTCTGACCGATACGAATTATAAAAGCGCCCTGGATCAATATGCCAAAGTGAAGATGAACAAGAGCGTAACCGCGGAGGAAGAGGATAAATCCGACGATTTCTCAGCGTCTTCCGGCGCCGTGTTCTATGAGAGGGCGCAGTTTCCGGTATTCGACAGGAAAAAGATCGCGGAAATGACAAGACGGCTCTCCGAAAAGTTTAAAAAATACGATTTTATATACAATTCCTACGCCGGTTTTTCCGTAGAGGTTATCAACCGCTATATGGTAAATTCCGAGGAAGCGCGCATCGTGACCGGGAATACTTATATGCGCGTGATGTACTCGCTTTCAAGCCGTACCCCCGACGGAATGGATATTGAACGTTTCAGGAGCTATGATTTTGACGTTCCGGAGGATCTGCCCGCTGAAGAGACGGTTTTAAAAGACATCGATAATTCCATAGCGGAGCTGGCGGCGCTGCGTTCCGTTCCGGCCAGCGAACCTTACAGCGGCCCCGCGATACTTGACAGCCGGGCGGCCGGAGTTTTTTTTCATGAGATCTTCGGCCACAGGGCTGAGGGACACCGTCAGAAAAGCGAGGAGTCCGGCCAGACTTTCACCAAAAAAGTGGGGCAGCTGATCATGCCGGATTTCCTTACGGTCTACGACGATCCCACGATCCACGATCTTAACGGCCAATTTCTGCGCGGGTACTATAAATACGATGACGAGGCCGTCAGGGCCGAGCGCGCCGTCCTTGTGGACAAAGGCGTGCTGAAAGGATTTTTAATGGGCCGTTCGCCGATCAAGGGCTTTCCAGTCTCTAACGGCCATGGCCGCCGTTCCCCCGGCCACGGAACCGTGGCGCGGCAGGGGAATCTGATCGTGGAATCCTCTAAAAAAGTTCCGTATGCCGAACTGCGCGCCCGGCTTATTGAGGAAGTTAAGAAAAGCGGGAAATCCTACGGACTTATAGTAAAAGATATTTCCGGGGGGTTTACGATCACGCGGCGTTCCCTGCCGCAGACTTTTTCGGTGCAGGCCAACCTGGCGTACAAGGTTTATCCCGACGGGCGACCTGACGAGGCGGTGCGCGGTCTGAACATCATAGGCACGCCTCTCCAGACTTTTGCCAGGATAATGCTGACGGCGGATGATCTTATTCCCTTTGAAGGGAGCTGCGGCGCGGAATCGGGCTGGGTGCCTAATTCCGGCATTTCGCCGAGCCTGCTTTTTTCGGAGCTGGAAACGGAAAAAGTGCAGAAATCCAACGCCAAACCGCCGGTGCTGAAGCCGCCGTTTACGGATAAGTGAACTGAAGGATGAGGGATGTTATGGTGATATTTATGAAAAAAATGTGCGGGTTTCGGATTTTTATCATGTTTTGTCTCATCCTTCATCCCTCATCCTTTATCCTTTCCGCTTACGCTGCCGACGACCAGGTGCTTAAGGCCATGGATGACGAACTGGGGCGCTCCATGGCCAGGCTTAAAATGGACGATCTGGCCAAGCCGTATTACGCCGCCTATTATGTAGTGGATTCAACCAATACTTATATCTCGGCTTCGTTTGGGGCCATCCTCCGTAAAACTATTTATGCCTCAAGGGAGCTGGCGGCCGACGTCAGGATAGGCAGCCGGGAGCTGGATAATACCAATTATGCCGGGAGCGATTTCCAGGCTTATAAACCTTTTTCCGCCAACATCCCGGTGGAGGACGATTACAACGCCCTGCGTTTCTCGCTCTGGTCGCTCACCGACCAGGCTTATAAAGCCGCGCTTGAAAAATATTCCCAGAAAAAAGCGTATATGGAAAAAAAAGGCATCAAGGAAATCTACGGCGATCTTTCCGTGGAAAAGCCTGAAGCGCTTATTGAGGATCGCGTCGCTACCGGGGCTTTCGAGACGTCCGTGTGGGAAGAAACCGTAAGGCGCCTATCGGCTGTTTTCAGAAAATATCCCAAGATACAAAACTCGGATGTAAATCTGAATCATACTCTGCGGGTCAACCGCTTTATTAACAGCGAAGGTTCCAGGTACCGGGTATACGGGGACGCGCTTTCTCTTACCATTTCCGCCGGCGCGCAGACCAGGGAAGGCCTTAAAATAAACGATGAAATGGAATTCAATTATCAGTTGCCCGGCGCCGTGCCAGGTTTCGATATTCTTGCCGCCAGGACCGAGGAATTCGCCGGGCGGATGAGCTATCTGGTGGATTCTTCCACCGCCGGGGTCTATCTGGGCCCCGTCCTGTTCGAAGACCAGGCCGCGGCCGAGTTTTTCAATCAACTGTTCGTGGAAAATATTTCTTTCGTCAGGACGATCTGGGCTGATAACGATGAGTCCAGGAAGTGGTACGTGGATTCCGGCGCCCTGACGGATAAACTTGGAATGCGCGTCATGGCGCCTTTCCTCAGCGTTTATGACGACCCGCTTCAAACGCAATCCGGCGGCGCGGCGCTCTACGGTTCTTATAAAATAGACAACGAGGGCGTGCGGCCCGGGAAACTGGAACTTGTGAAGAACGGCAGACTTGCCAATTTTTATATGTCCCGCGCTCCCGTCAAACAGTTTAAAACCTCCAACGGGCACGGCCGGGGCGCTTATGACGAGTTCTTTTCGGCGCGGCCGGGAAATGTGTTCATTCTGTCCGAAAAAACGGCGCCGAAAGAAGAACTGAAGAAAAAATTACTGGCTATGGCGAAAGAGCTCGGGCTTGAGTACGCGATAATAGTGCGGCGCATGGCCGGCGGGGGTTCAAAACGGCTGGAGGATCTCATGGCCAAACCCATGCTGGTTTACAAGGCCTATGTCAAAGACGGCGCCGAGGAGCTGATCAACGGGGTGGAATTTGACGGCGTAAGTTTCAGGGCTTTGCGCGATATCGTTTTGACTTCGGACGATTACTACGTTCATAATTTTTATCAGTCAGGCCCTTTGTTCTACAATCGCGCTGATGTGCCCGCGGCTATTATCACTCCGTCCATCCTGGTACAGGAAATGGAACTTAAAAAAACGGAGCAGAAACCGGACCGGCTGCCATATCTGCCGCACCCGTACTTTGGGGAGGGTAAAGGGGATAAGGAGGCAGGGAAGTAAGGAGAGAGATGAACCATATAAAATATTACAGTTTTCCTGAAACGCCCGGGGCGGCTTTGGCCGGGCTGCTCAACCGCAAAACCGAAGCCATGGCCGTGGCCGGGGGAACCCTTGCGGCTAAGACTTTGCCCGAAACGGTGGAGAATTTCGTGGATCTGAAGAATCTGCCGCTGGGTTATGTTAAAAAACGGGGCGGCGATCTGGTCATCGGCGCGACGGCGACCTTTGACGCGATAGACAATTCAAAGCTGGCGAAGCGCTGGGCCGGCGGAGTTATTTCCGCCGCGGCGGCCCGCTGCTCCAGCCAGCTTATACGGAATATGGCCACTATCGGCGGCAATATCGCCAGGCCGCATTCTTTCAATATTTTCCCGGCGGTACTGCTTGGCCTGGACGCCAAGGTAAGGGTACTCACAAAGACGGGCGTAAAGACAATTCCGTTCTCCGCGCTGTATCAGCCTGAATTCAGGTTCAGGCCCGGCCGGGACTCTCTGATCCTTGAGATCATTATACCGGGTAAAACCAGGAACTGGGCCTGCCGGTTCGAAAAATTCGCCAAAACGGAGGCCAGTTGGGAGGCGTACCTGACGCTTTTTATGGGTATATGGATGAAAGCCGGGGTCGTGAAAGAACTGCGCGTGGCCGTAGGCGCGCTCTCTCCCAGGCCGTTCAGGGCGGAATCGGCCGAACGCGTCTTATCCGGCGCCAAACTCGCTCCCGTTTCCATAGACGCGGCTGTCCTGGAATTAGGGCGGGATCTTGACGCCGCACGCGCCGGGGAATTCAAAAAGGAAGTGGCCGTAAGCCTTTTCAAGAGATTTATTAAAGAAAGGGTATAGGGTAGAGGCGAGAAAAGTATGAAGAAAAAAACTACAGGGCTTGAGGCCGTGAACGGCGTATTCGAGATAAGTCTCGGCGTCAACGGCGCCAAAAGAACTTTCGCCGTGAAGAATACGGAATTTCTGCTGGACGCCCTGCGGCGGTACGGCTATAAAGGCGCCAAAAAAGGCTGCGATACCGGAGACTGCGGTTCCTGCACGGTGATCTTCAACGGCAAGCCGGCGCTCGCCTGCCTGATCCCGGCTTTCACCGCGCACGGCGCCGCGATCACGACCATAGAGGGTCTGGGTACGGTCAGGGATCCCCATCCGCTTCAGGAGGCTTTTGTGGAGGCGGGGGCGGTGCAGTGCGGTTTCTGTATTCCCGGCATGATCCTGTCATCCAAACATCTGCTGGATGTGAATCCGGAACCGTCCGAGGAAGAAATAAAAAAATATCTGGACGGCAACCTCTGCCGCTGTACCGGCTACGTGAAGCAGATCAAGGCGGTGAAAGCCGCCGCGAAAAAACTGCGCGGCAAGGGCAGGGTGTCCGGGGTTTAGGAAAATTTATGGATACTAAAAATTTAAAAGTGGTCAACAGGCGCGCGCTGAAGATGGATGCCCTGGGCCTGGCCTGCGGCGAACCGGTTTTCACCGACGACGTGGATCTCAACGGCATGCTTTACGGCCGCATCCTCTGGAGCCCTTACGCCCATGCCCGCATCAAAAATATAGATACCAGAGAAGCTGAAAGGGTTCCCGGCGTAAAAGCCGTGCTTACCTATAAGAACGTGCCCCGGGTTCCGCATACCACGGCCGGCCAGGGCTATCCCGAGCCTTCGCCCTACGATACCTACATCCTGGACAACAAGATGCGTTTCGTCGGAGACCGGGTCGCCGCCGTGGCCGCCGAGACGCCCGAGGCGGCGGAAGAGGCGCTTAAACTTATAAAAGTGGAGTACGAGATCCTTCCCGCGGTATTCGACACTTTTGAAGCCATGAGGGACGGCGCTCCCGTTATTCACGACGAAGAGGATTCCAAAAACATTCCCGATGCGAAACATAATATAGCCGCCAGGTTCGAGTTCGAGGTTAAAAACGGGAAATGGTTCGGGGACGCGGATTTCGTGGTAGAGCGCACCTACAGGATGCCGTATCTCCAGCATTGCGCCATAGAACCGCATACGGTCATAACAAGTTTCGATCATTTCGGCCGGCTGGTCATCAGGACCTCCACGCAGGTGCCGTTCCACGTGAGGCGCATCGTGGCCCAGGCCCTCAAAATGCCGGTTAAAAAGATACGCGTCATAAAGCCCCGCATCGGCGGCGGCTTCGGTTCCAAGCAGGAGATCCTGCTGGAGGATGTAACGGCCGCTCTGTCGCTTAAAACGGGAAAGCCCGTGAAGATAGAATACACGCGCAGGGAAACTTTCATCTCCTCCCGTACCCGCCATCCGGCCGCGGTGCGGCTGAAGACCGGAGTCAGGAAAGACGGCACGATAACCGACGCGGAGATGGATATAGTCCTGAATACCGGCGCTTACGGCTCGCACGCCCTGACGGTAATGATGTGTTCCGGTTCGCACACTATTCCGATGTACAAGGTGAAGAATAATATCAAGTTCACAGGCAGAAGCGTTTATACCAATCTGCCGGTCTCCGGTGCCTACCGCGGGTACGGCGCCACCCAGGGATTTTTCGCCTGGGAGTCGCAGATGGATATAATGGCGGAAAAGATAGGCATGGATCCGGTGGAATTCCGTAAGATGAATTATATCCGGCTCGGAGAGGGCTCCCCGGTGTTCAAGGCGATGGGCGAGGGCCGCGAGGGCGTTGAGCAGGTGATAACCTCCATAGGCCTTTATGACGGCATAGAGGCGGGTTTGAAAGCCGCCGGCTGGCAGGCCAAAAAAGAAAAGTATAAAGGCCAGACCGGACCGGTGAGGCGCGGACTGGGCATGGCCTGCATGATGCAGGGCTCGGGCATACCCGAAGTGGATATGGCCAGCGCCACCATTAAAATGAACGAGGACGGCTCATTCAACCTTATGGTCGGCGCGGCGGACCTGGGTACCGGTTCCGACACCATTCTGGCCCAGATAGCGGCCGAGGTGCTGGGCGTGAAAGCCGGGGATCTTGTCGTCTATTCGTCCGACACCGATCTGACGCCGTTTGATGTGGGAGCTTACGCCTCCTCCACCACTTTCATCTCCGGCAATGCGGTCAAGAAGACCGCCGAAAAGGTCCGCGACATGATCCTGGCGGTGGGGGCGAAGATCCTGGGCAGACAGAAAGAAGACCTCCGGCTGGAAAACGGCAGGGTTGTCGCCAAAGATGGCGCGTCGTGCGGACTCTCCGAGGTGGCGAACACCTCGCTTTACTATTACGACCAGCACCAGATCATCGCTTCGGCCTCGCATTACGCCCACACCTCGCCGCCTCCGTTCGCGGCTAATTTCGCGGAGGTGGAAGTGGACATGGAGACGGGGAGGATAAAGATACTTGATTACGTTTCGTGCGTGGATTGCGGCACCGCCATCAATCCGGAACTGGCCGAGGGGCAGAACGACGGCGCCGTGCTGAACGGCATAGGCCACACGCTTTCGGAGGAGATGGAATTTTCCGCCAACGGGACGCCGCTTAACGCCAGTTTCCGGCGGTATAAGATCTTCAACACGGCGGATATGCCGCCGATCAGAACCATTCTTATCCCGACTTACGAACCCAACGGACCTTTCGGGGCCAAGTCGGTATCGGAAATAGGCATCAACGGGCCTCTGCCGGCGGTGGCCAACGCGGTTTACAATGCGGCCGGCATAAGGCTCTTTGACGCGCCTTTCACGCCGGAAAAAGTCAGGGCGGCGATAAAGAACTCAAAGGGTAAAAAGTAAAGAGTTGCTCCTGGCTCTTCACGCCTTTCTTTAGCCCGGATCTCTCTGCCCGAGGATCCGGGTTAAAATTTGTGCCAGAGCATCTGGTTCGTCACTTCGTGGTGAAAAAGAACTTCCGATGTTTTTACGATCCCGCCCAGTTCTTTAGGGCTCCGGTCGGCGGCGGCCTGTTTGTGGGAGGCGTACTTATCGTGCGAGGCCGCGCCCATGGCCTTTTTAATGAAATCGCTCCCGCGGAAGATGCGGATCGCGTCATAAATGTTTCCGGGGAGGTAGCGCATACGGTCCCGTTTGTCCCCGTTTTTTGTGAGGGGCGCGCCGTTGAGCGCGGTATGGAGGAGCGCGTGCAGCGCCAGGTAGGGATTGGCGTCCGGTCCCACGGAGCGGATCTCTATCCGGGCGGACGTCTCGTTCCCGGCCGGGATGCGGATCATCGCGCCGCGGTCGACCGAAGAGACCTTTATCTGGTTAGGGGCTTCGAAATGCGGATCCAGGCGGCGGTAGGCGTTAACGCTTGAGTTCAGGATGAGGGAAAGTTCCTGCGCGTGGTTGAGTATCCTGGAGATCGCGTCCCAGGCCGTGGAGGACAGGCCGTCCTCTCCTTTTTTATCGTAGAAGATATTCCTGCCGCCCTTAAAAAAAGAAAGATTGAGATGCATCCCGCTTCCGTTCACCCCTGAGATCGGTTTTGGGAGGAACGTGGCGGTCATTCCCATATTCGCGGCGACCTGACGGCAGACCAGTTTGTATAGCTGGATCATATCGCAGGCGCGTACGGCGTCCGCGTACGAGAAATTGAGTTCGAACTGCGAGGGCGCCACTTCCGGGTGGTCTTTTTCGTTCCTGAAACCCATCGCCCTTTGCGCCTCGGCCGCGGTGTCGATGAACAGTTTCAGGCGGTCCAGGGGGAGGGAATGGAAATATCCGCCGGTGGAGATGAGGTCGAATCCGGCTGAATTATTGTATCTCTGCTCGGCGTTGAGCCCGTTAACCAGGAAGCCCTCCACTTCCGCGGCGACGTTAGCGGTAATTCCCCTCGTCTTTTTAAGTTCATTGGCAAGTCCGGCCAGGTGCGCGCGAAAGTCGGATTCATAAGGCGTCTTGTCCCGGTTAAGTACCGTGGCGAACAGGATCACCTTGCCCGGCCCGAAGACGTCGGAAGGAAGCCAGAAAATGCTGCGCCAATCCGTCCCCAGCCTCAGATCCGATTCTTTCTGGGCGGAAAATCCGCGGATGGAGGAGCCGTCAAAGGTGAGATTGTCGGCCGCTCTCAGGAAATATTGCTTGTCATAGTCGAGCATATGGAAGCGTCCCTCGATGTCCGAGAAGCAGAGCGTAACGGCCTTAATGCGCTTTTCTTTGTGGAGATATGTGCGATATTTTTCCATGAGTTCGGCTACGGAGAGCGATTCGGCTTCTTCCGCCGCTTTCAGGTTCATAGCTTCGAGTTCGTCATACGGGATCTCAAGGAAGTTTTTAAGGGTTACTGGCTTGTTGGCGATCTCTTTGGGCATAAATTCTCCTGTCCGGCAATATAATATGAATACTATAATCCTACCAGAAAATATTATAAAAATCAAGGCCTATAATATATAAATCCATATACTAAACACAAATTGCAGATAATTAACCAATTAATGGCTTGTTTGCGCGCCCCGGCGGGATGTCCTGTGTCGAACCCCCGGCGGCTTTTTGTATTATATTCCTTGAATGAACAGAAAAAATGTCCTGGTTCTGTGCGCGGCGGCGCTGGCCGCTCATTTTGTCATGGGGCTGGCTTTCATCAGGTCCGCCGCCCCGACTTACGACGAAACCGTTCACCTTTCAAGCGGCTATTCATACCTGCTTACCGGCAAAGACATGACGCTCCTTACGGGCCATCCGCCCCTGGCCGAGACGGTTGACGCCCTGCCGCTGCTGGTCTATAAACCTAACATCTTCTCCGCCCACCCTTATTTCACCCGGTCCGCCATCTACTCTTACGGGGACTTGTTCCTTTACCAGAACACGGCATCCGCCGGAAAGCTGCTGGACACCGCGCGCGTCTTTTCCCTGGTTCTCTGGAGCGGCCTGCTGGTTTTTTTTATCCGGCTTTTTGTTTCTAAGATCTCCGGCCCGGAGCCCGCCGCGGTTTCAGTCGCGGTTTTTTCCCTGATGCCGGTCTTTATCTCGAATAACGCCCTTATCACCACCGATGCGGCGCCGACTGTTTTTTATTTCGCGGCTTTCTGTTTCGGCTATCTCTTTTCCTCTCCGGCCGCCGCCGGGGCCGGAAAGTACCGTTATGCGATCCTGGCGGGCCTGGCCACGGGCCTGGCCCTGGCTTCCAAATTCAGTATGTTCATGCTTCCTCCGCTCATGATCGCGTTCTGGGCCGCGTATAATCTTCTGCCGGGCCCCAGAATGCGTTTTGCGAGGCTTCTGTGGTATTGCGCGGTCTATCTTGTCGCGGCGCTGTTTGCGCTGGCGCTGGTCTACAGGCTGGATCTGGGATCGTATTTTTCCGGTTTAGGGGGGACGCTTAAACAAATGGGCCAGGGGCGGTCTTCTTTCGCATGGGGAGAGCATTCCATCAGCGGGGTATGGTGGTATTTCCCGCTTGCGCTGATCATTAAGACTCCGCTGGCGGTGTCGGCCCTGGCCCTGATCGGGCTGGCATCCATGAAAAATTCTTTCAGAAGAGACTACCTCTGGCTGGTTCTGCCGCCGCTCGTCTATTTCGCGGTTTCTATGACGGCCAGGGTTCAGATAGGCGTCCGCCATATACTGCCCGTCATGCCTTTCCTGGCCGCGCTGGCCGGCCTGGGCGCGGTTTATGCCGCAAAGAGAAAGCTGCTGCGTTATGCTCTGGCGCCTTTGCTCATTCTGTGGGTATGGGGGCTTGCCGGGACTGGGCCGCATTATCTGGCCTATTTCAACGAACTGGCCGGAGGATCGGCCAACGGCTATAAATTCCTGGTGGATTCCAACCTGGACTGGGGCCAGGACGTGAAGACCCTCGCCTCCCGGCTGAGAAAAGAGGGGAATCCTCCAGTAGTTTTTTCTTATTTCGGCACGGCCCGCCCGGAGTATTACGGGATAAAGTATGCGCCGCTCGGCGTTACCTCCAGTGTGAATCTGCCCGGAACCGGGGAGGATGTATGCCGCATGGATAAACTGCTGCTGGCGGTTTCGGCCACGAATCTCCAGAGCACCTATTATCCGGACAAGAGAACCTTTGACTGGCTTAAAAGCCGCAAGCCCGCGTTCGGCGCCGGGTATTCAATATTCGTATACGACCTGACGGTGGATAAAGAGGGCGCCGGGAAACTTGCCGACCTGTTCGACCGCGGCGGCATGAACCGCGAAGCGGACTGTGTCAGAGAAAAGTTTCGCTAATTCTGCGGCTCGAATTCGTCCTTGCCGGCCCCGCAGAGGGGGCAGACCCAGGTGTCCGGCACTTTTTCAAAAGGGGTGCCGGGCGGAACATTGTTGTCCGGGTCTCCGAGCTGGGGGTCATAGACGTAACCGCAAAGTTTGCACACATATTTCTTCATAATTAAACTCCTGTTTTACGCTTTCCAGAGGCCGTGAAGATTGCAGTATTCCCTGGCGTAAACTTCTTTAGGCTCGAAGCACAGGCAGAATACGGCTTCCGGCGCCTGGCCCGGTTTCAGAAACTCCCTGTATGACCTGCCGTCGGCCACAAGTTCGATCCACGCTATGTAGTGTTTTTCTTCCATCGGGTGGGGGACGCTTCCCACTTTCACCTTATACCCCGTCCTGCTTTTTTCAATGACCGGGACATGCTTCTCTTTGGAGGCGTCGGTGGTGTTTTCAAAGAACAGCCGCATATCCGCCCCGCAGCAGACGAGAACTCCGGGCCCGCCGTGCAGTACTTCCACGATATTGCCGCAGACGTCGCACTTGTATATTTCCTTTATTTCAGCCATAATTTCCTCCCTAACCTGACCCCTATACCAACGCCCGGAGCGCGGTCAGAACTTCGTCGTAATCCGGTTCTTTGGCGACTTCGGGACAGAGCTGGACGTACTTGACTATGCCGTCCTTGTCCACGATAAAAACCGCGCGCGCCAGCAGGCGCAGTTCTTTTATCAGCACCCCGTAAGATTTTCCGAAATCGGCTTTCTGGTAGTCCGAATATACCTTTACGGCTTTTACGCCGGCGGCCCCGCACCAGCGTTTCTGGGCGAAAGGCAGATCCATGCTTATGGTCAGGACGTTCACGTCCGGGCCGAGCGCTTCGGCTTCCTTGTTGAACCGGCGGGTTTCCAGATCGCAGACGGGAGTGTCAAGCGACGGAACCGCTGAGATGACCGCGACCTTTCCGCCGTAGGTCCGGGAGAACTTCATGGGGAGCATATCGTTGTCCGTGACCTTGAAATCCGGCGCCGTCATTCCGACCCTGATCTCGTCTCCTGCCAGGGTCACAGCCCTGCCCTGCATCGTCACGGTTCGTTTTGCAATTTCCCTTTTTTCTTCCTGTTCGTTGATATTTTCGTCCATAAATAGCCTCTTTACCAGTTTTCCGCCAGCACTTCGTAATAGGCCCTGGGATGCGCGCAGGCAGGGCAGTTTTCCGGGGCTTCCGCGCCCTTATGCGTATAACCGCAGTTAAGACAGCGCCAGATCGTTGCTCCGTCTTTTTTAAAGACTTTGCCGTCCCCGATGTTTTTTAAAAGGGCGCGGTATCGCCGCTCATGCTGCTTTTCGGCCGTTGAAATGTATTCGAATATTCCGGCGACTTCCTCGAAGCCTTCTTCCCTGGCTTTTTTGGCGAATACCGGGTAAAGATTTCCCCATTCAAAGGCCTCCCCGTCGGCGGCGGCCTTGAGATTGTCTTTCGTGGTTCCCAGGACGCCGGCGGGGAAAGCGGCTTCCACCATGACGTCCCCGCCTTCCAGCAGCTTGAAGAACCTTTTAGCGTGTTCCTTTTCCTGATCCGCGGTTTCCTCGAATATTTTGGAGATCTGGACGTAGCCTTCCTTTTTCGCGATGCCGGCGAAATAAGTGTAGCGGTTCCTGGCCTGCGATTCGCCGGCGAAAGCCGCGAGCAGGTTCTTTTCAGTCTGGGTTCCTTTAAGTTTCATTTTTCCTCCCCGTTGCTGTGGATATTCTAACAAATAAAAAAGCGGTTAAACGCCGCCACGGCGCCTTATGCCGGCGCGCGTCAGGGCAAAGTCGTAGCGTACCGGATCCGGAGGGCTGACTTTCCTGAAAGCGGCGGTGATCTCAAGGGCCGTTTTCATGGAGGCATCCTTTCTCCCGGTAAGGCCGAGCTCCCGCGCCACCTGGAACATATGGGTGTCCAGAGGGACTATCAGCTTGGCGGGCGGCACTTTCTTCCAGACGCCGGGGTCTACCGCGTCATGTCTTACCATCCAGCGCAGGAAAAGATTGAGTCGTTTGAACGAGCTTTTTTTTTCGGGGCAGGGCGTCAAAGTGGGGGCGCGGGCTTTCAGATTAAAATCGTCCACAAAAGCGTATACGGCTTCGGCCAGAGTCTCCTCAGCCGGCCTGTAATGTTTTAAAAATAAGTTTTCAAGCGAATGGTGCTTTTCGAGGGCGGATTTAAGATTGATAAGGAAAACCGCCAGTTCCCGGCCGGTGGTGAAGCGGTGCTTGAACGCGCCGAACTTCCCGGTTATTTCCTTTGCGGAGGTTTTTGCCAGCCAGCGCGCCGGCGAGGGCCCCATGGGCGCCAGCACTTTTTCCACGCTTTTCAGGATCTGCGAGACGTTGCCGTAAGCCAGCGCGGCGGCGATAAAGCCGGCCGCCTCCCGGTCCGCTGGCGCCTCGTAGTGGTAGACGAATTCCAGCGGATCCGGGTGGATGAACTCGCTTTTGTTGAAGCGGGCGTAGGCGGCTTCCAGAAGTTTTTTATCTGGTATCATATACAACCGTTCCCATTATCGCTTCAAGATCCTTTTCGGCCGTGGTTACCGGCATGATGTTGAACTTCTCCACCAGCACCTTAAGCACGGCGGGCGTCACGAAGGCGGGCAGTGTGGGGCCGAGCCTTATGTTCTTGATGCCCAGCGACAGCAGGCTCAGGAGTATGCAGACCGCTTTCTGCTCGTACCACGACAGGATCATCGTCAGGGGGAGTTCGTTGACTCCGGCATTAAAGGCTTTCGACAACGCGAGCGCCACCTGGACGGCTGAATACGCGTCGTTGCACTGCCCCAGATCCAGCAGCCTGGGTATGCCGCCGATGTCGCCGAATTCCATTTTGTTGAACCTGTACTTGCCGCAGGCCAGCGTCAGGATGACGGTGTCTTTCGGAGCTTTTTCCGCGAATTCGGTATAGTAGTTGCGTCCCGGTTTGGCCCCGTCGCAGCCGCCTATAAGGAAGAAGCGTTTTATCTGCCCTGTTTTTACGGCGTCGATAACCTTTCCCGCCACGCCCATGACGGCGTTATGGCCGAAACCGACCAGGATCTCCTTATTCTCCCCGTCGGAAGCGAAGCCTTCCGCCGCGAGGGCGGCGTTAACGGCGGGGGAGAAGTTCCCGCCGGTTATGTGCGTGACGCCGGGCCAGGCCACCAGGCCGCTGGTGAAGATCCTGCCCTTATAGGATTCGGCGGGGCGCTGTATGCAGTTGGTGGTCATGACTATGGCGCCGGGAAAAGCCGCGAATTCTTTCTGCTGATCCTGCCAGGCGCCGCCGTAATTTCCGGCCAGGTGCCTGTATTTCTTCAGGCCGGGGTAGCCGTGCGCGGGGAGCATCTCGCCGTGGGTATAGACGTTTATCCCTTTTCCCTCGGTCTGTCTGAGGATGTTTTCCAGGTCTTTGAGGTCATGGCCGGAGACCAGCAGCGCCTTGCCCTTAAGCGGATTCACGCGCACTTTGGCCGGTACGGGGTGGCCGTAGGCGCCGGTGTTGGCCGTATCCAGCATCCCCATCACCTTCAGGTTCACCTCGCCGCAGCGCATATTATAGCCGAAGAGTTCGTCCACGGACGGGTTTTCCCGGGTCAGGAAGTCCAAAGCTTCGTGGAAGAAAGCGTAGACCGAATCGTCTTCAATCCCCAGGATCCGGGCGTGATCGGCGTATGCCGCCGTGCCTTTGAGGCCGTAGGTGAGCAGTTCCGCCAGGCCCGCCCTGTCGGCTCCCAGCGCTTTTATCTCCGGCTCTATGCCTATCTTTTCGCTCTCCTTTAGGAGGGCCGCGTAGTCTCCGGGAGCCTGCCAGGCGGCCGGGCCTTTGAGCGTTTCAGCGGCCTTGGCGGCGCTTTCCAGAGCCGCGCGGGTCAGATCTTTCACCGCCTGGCCTTTCTGAACCAGGCCGGCTATGACTTTCGGGTCGAAATTAACGTTAGTGACCGTGGTGAACAGGGCTTCGACCACAAAATGGTCGGCCGCCCTGGTCTTTAAACCCAGCTTGCGGGCCCTGTGGGCGTACATCGCCACGCCCTTTGTCTGCCACAACAGCAGATCCTGCATTCCGGCGGTCTGCGGATCTTTTCCGCATACGCCCTGCACCGTGCACCCCGTGCCTTTAGCCGCCTGTTCGCATTGATAACAGAACATTTCCATATTTATTTTCTCCTTTTAATTCTACCTATTCTTTACGAAAGCCGATACTTTTTGCGATAACAGTTTCTCCAGCCTTTTATTGGTGTCCGCCAGCAGTTCGCTGAAGCGGCAGCCGCTCCTGCCGCAAACCTTGTTTTCCATAAGGCAGTCCGAAAAATCAAGAGGGCCTTCTATGGCTTCGATAACGCGCCTGAGCTCGGCGCCGGGGGTTTTGGGGGCCAGGGCGAAGCCGCCTTTCGGGCCTCTGAGGGGGGTGACGAAACCGGCTTTGGTCAGGCGCTGCATTACTTTGGAAAGGTGGTTGTAGGATACGCCCAGTTCGCGGGCTATTCCCGCCGCGCTTTGCGGGCGCCGCGGGGCTTTGCCCAGCAGGTCTACCGCGTGCAGGGCTATGGCCGCCGCGTCAGAGATTTTCAGTATTGTCCGCATAGAGTGTCCTCCGGAAAAGGCGCCGGTCCGGCCTCCGGCGCAAGGCTTGCAGAAGTATTGTGGTACTACTATACCAATATAATAAAAAACTGTCAAGGGGTAAATGGACGGGAGGTTAACACTTGAAGCATTCGGCTTTGGGGAGGCGTATCGTGAAGACGGTTCCATGCCCGGGCCTGGAATTTACAAGAACCTCGCCTTTGTACTGCGTCACCACTCCGTAGACCATAGAGAGGCCGAGGCCGGTGCCTTTGCCTTTAGGCTTGGTGGTGAAGAACGGCTCAAAGATGTGCTGCAGGATCTGCGGGGGGATGCCCGGGCCGGTGTCCGAGACTTCCACCACGGCGTAATCCCCGGTTTTTAATGTGGAGGAGGGATCCGCGGACGCCGACTGGTTGAAAGTCCGTATCGTTATGGCGCCGCCGGAGGGCATGGCGTCTTTGGCGTTTATGACCAGATTTATCAGGGCCTGCTTGAACTGTTCAGGTTCCATCGTGACTTCCGAGAGATCCGGGTGCAGGTCGTAGGCTATCTTGATACTCGTTCCGATCAGCCGGTCCAGCAGTATCCCTGTTTCGGTTACAACGTCGTTCAGATTCACTACTTTGGCGACGTATTCCTGGCGGCGGGCGAAGATAAGGAGCTGCCGTATGAGATTGGCCGACTCTTTAGACGCCTGGAGTATTCCCTGGGCGAGTTTCATGGTGACGCTTTTCTTGTCTATGTCCTCCATGATCAGTTCCATGGAACCTATAATTATGGTCAGCAGGTTGTTGAAGTCGTGCGAGAGCTGCCCCGCCAGGAGCCCCAAAGCCTCCATCTTCTGCGACTGGAGCAGCTGTTCGCGTATCTTTGCGCTTTCTTCCTCGGCCTTTTTCCGCAGAAACATGCCCCCGAGCTGGCTGGAAATTGTGGAGACAAGCGCGACCTGATGTTCATCCTGCCGTTCGCGCGGCTTATGCGTAAAAAAATCCATTACCAGGACTAATTCCGTCCCGGCGAACACGGGAATACCCATGCCTCCTTTCAACCCTGCTTGTACGGCGATCGCCGCGCGTGGGAAGTTGGCGTCCTTGGTCACATCCGGGATCCAATCCGCCTTTCCGGAGGCCCAGACCCGTCCCGGAAGCCCGATGCCGGGGGGGAAAACGGTTTTCAGGCTCACTTCCAGGAACGGTTTAAGCTTTTCCGGTTCCGCGGTCCACGCGGCGAAGAATTCAAGCTGCTTCCTGTCCGGGGAAAGGAGATACGCTTCGCCCAGGATCCAGCCGGTGGTCTCGCAGATCTGCTGCAGGACAAAGACCAGCGCTGATTTGAGGTCCGCGGCTTCGGCTATTTTCTGCGTGACCGCCTGCAGCAGACGGATTTCTCTTTCCGCGCGCAGCTGCTCGGTGATATCGCGGAGTATCGCCAAGAAATGTTTGATGACGCCGCCGTCTTTGACGGGGCAGATGTGGAGTTCTTCCGTATAGAGAGAGCCGTCCTTCCTTTTATTCAGGAGGCGGCCTTTCCAGGGGCTTCCGTTTTTAATGGTAGTCCACATTTCCGCGTAGAGTTCCGCGGGATGCTCGCCGCTCTTGAGGATTTTGGCGTTTTTGCCCTCGACCTCTTTTACCGCGTAGCCGGTGAGGCGCTCAAAGGCGGGATTGGCGTAGACGATGACTCCGTCAAGATCCGTGATGAAGAAAGTCTCTTCGGACTGCTCCAGAGAATCGAACACTGCCTTGAAAGTATCCGGCGGGAGTTGCATACTTGCGCTATATTTTTACGGTTTTTCCCCTGAGCATATGCGCGGCCAGTATGGCTTTCTGCACGTGCATGCGGTTCTCCGCCTCGTCGAACACGATGGAGTGCTCCCCGTCTATGATCTCCGCGGAAACCTCTTCCCCGCGGTGCGCCGGCAGGCAGTGCATGAAGAGGTAATCTTCGGCGGCGTGCTTCATAAGGCCGGCGTTTATCTGGAAACCCTTGAAATCGCGGAGCTTCTTCTCTTTCTCGGCGTCCTGCCCCATGCTCACCCAGACATCCGTATAAATGACGTCCGCGCCCTTAACGGCTTCCACCGGGTCGTTGGTCAGCAGCATCTGCGTGTTCTCTTTCCTGGCCAGATCCACGCCGAATTGCAGGATTTCCTTGTCCGGTTCATAGCCGGGCGGGACGGCCATTCTGAGATTCATGCCGGTGAGCGGGGCGCCCTCTATCCAGGAGTGGAGGACGTTGTTGCCGTCTCCGACCCAGGCCACGGTCAGGCCTTTCACGTTTTTCTTATGTTCCATGACGGTGTAGATATCGGCCATGATCTGGCAGGGGTGGTGGGAATCGGTAAGGCCGTTGATCACCGGCACGCTCGCGTGCCGGGCCAGTTCCTCCACCTCGCTGTGGGCGTAGGTGCGGATCATGATGGCGTCCAGCATGCGCGAGAGGACGCGCGCGGTGTCGGCTATCGTCTCGCCGCGCTTGAGTTGGAGGTCGTTGGCGCTCAGGAACAGCGGATATCCGCCCAGCTGATACATGCCGACTTCGAAAGAGACGCGGGTCCGCGTGGAGGATTTCTGGAAGATCATGCCGAGGGTGCGCCCTTCCAGCGGCCTGGCGGGGTCGCCTTTTTTCTGGCGCGCTTTTATTCTGCCGGTAAGCTCGAAGATCTCTTTTATTTCGTCCCTGGTGTAGTCGGCCACCCTCAAAAAATCTTTCTTGTTCATAATATGCCACCTCGTTCAGGTTGTGATAGTGATAGGGCAATTATACATAAAAAAAATCATATAATTTAGCGGATGCATATCCTGGAAGATATAAAGAACGTGTTCCTGAAAGATCCCGCGGCGCGGAGTTTCACGGAAGTGCTCACCTGTTATCCCGGCCTGCACGCCGTCTGGCTGCACCGCGTTTCCCACCGGTTGTGGACTCTTGGCCTGCGCCTGCCGGCGCGGCTTCTTTCACAGGCGGGGCGGGCGCTGACCGGCATAGAGATCCACCCAGGCGCGGTCATCGGGCGGCGGTTCTTTATCGACCACGGTATGGGCGTTGTGATCGGCGAGACGTCCGAGATAGGCGACGATGTGCTCATGTACCAGGGCGTGGTGCTGGGCGGCACCAGCCTTGAGAAAAAGAAAAGACACCCCACCATCGGCAGCGGTTCCGTGATAGGGGCCGGCGCTATCGTGCTGGGCGCCATTGTCATAGGCGAGCACGCGCGCATAGGCGCCGGTTCGGTGGTGCTGAAGGATGTCCCGCCGAATACCACGGTTTTCGGCGTCCCGGCCAAACCCAGGGAGGGCGGCGCCGGGGAGACCACCCAGCTTGATCATAATAAACTTTTTGACGTTTGCGGAGAGGAAATAAAAGTCCTGCGCGCCGAAGTGGAGGAGTTGAAGAAAAGGTTGAAGCCATGAAATACGCCAACGACGTCACGGAACTTATAGGCGGCACGCCGCTGGTCAGGATCAACCGCGTGACGGCCGCCGGCCGGGCCCTGGTGCTGGCCAAGCTTGAATCTTTCAACCCGATGTCCAGCGTCAAGGATCGCATAGCCCTCGCCATGCTGGAAGACGCCCGCGCGAGGGGACTTATAAAGGAAAGGAGCCTGATAATAGAGCCGACCAGCGGTAATACCGGCATAGGGCTTGCTTTCGTCTGCGCGGTGCGGGGCTACCGGCTTATGCTGACCATGCCGGAAACCATGAGCGTCGAGCGGCGCAAGATCTTAAAAGCGCTGGGGGCAGAACTGGTTCTGACTCCGGGCGCGGAGGGAATGAAAGGCGCCTTAATCAAAGCCGGAGAACTTCTGGCCGCGAATCCCGGCGCTTTCATGCCGCAGCAGTTCGAAAATCCGGCCAACCCGGAGAGCCACCGTAAGACCACCGCCGAGGAGATCTGGAAAGACACCGGCGGAAAAGTGGACTATTTTGTGGCCGGGGTCGGCACCGGCGGAACCATCACCGGCGTTTCGGAGGTCCTTAAAGAGCGCAGGCCCGGCGTAAAAATAATAGCCGTGGAACCGTACACCTCTTCGGTGCTTTCCGGATCCCCGGCCGGGCCGCATAAAATACAGGGCATAGGCGCGGGTTTTGTTCCGGCCGTGCTCAAAACAGAGAGCATAGACGAAATTATCAGGGTCAGGGACGACGAGGCGGGCCTCATGGCCAGGCGTCTTATGACCGAAGAGGGCCTCTGTACCGGCATCTCCGGCGGAGCGGCCATGCATGCCGCCGCCCTTGTGGCCGCCAGGCCGGAGGCCGCCGGGAAGACCGTAGTGGTCATTCTGCCCGATACCGGCGAGCGTTACCTGAGCACCTGGCTGTTTGAAGATGGCGCCGCGCCCGCCATAAGCCATAAGCTTTAGGCCATAAGCTCATATCGCTGTACTATGAAGAAAATTATAAAAATTCTCGGGTTGATGTCGGGGACTTCGGCCGACGGGCTCTCAATAGCGCTGTGTTCCGTCGCGCGGTGCGGGAAACCTCTCAAAGTTCTGGCGCACAAAACCTATCCCTACGGCGCCGGACTGCAAAGGCGCATACTTTCCGCCATGGACATGAAGGCCCCGGAACTTTCCGCCCTTGATTTCGAACTGGGCCGTATCTGGGCCGGCCTGGTAAAGCGTTTCTGCCGGGAACACGGGCTCTCCTGTAAAGACATATCGGTAATAGGATCCCACGGCCAGACCGTTTTTCATCAGCCGGGCAGGGGCGGCAGCACCCTGCAGATAGGCGAAGCGTCATTCATTTCCGAGGAAACGGGGCGGCCCGTGGTCTCGGATTTCAGGCCGGCGGATATGGCGGCCGGCGGGGAAGGCGCGCCGCTCATTCCTTTTATGGACGAATATCTGTTCGGCGGCGGACGGCCGGCGGCCCTGCAGAATATCGGCGGCGTGGGAAATATCTCTTTTGTCGGAAAGGGGATCAGGACTTCCGGTTTCGACACGGGGCCGGGGAACGCGCTGATGGATACGGCGGCCGTCATACTGAGCGGGGGAAAAAAGAATTATGACGCGGAGGGGCGCTGGGCCGCCGCTGGCAGGGCCGACCGGGAGAAAGTGTCGAAGCTGCTGAAACTCCCGTTCTTCTCGTCGAAACCGCCGAAGTCGCTGGATCGCAGCGAGTTTTCCGCGGGTTTCATTAAAAAACATTTCGGCCGGCCGGATCGTAAAAATAAATACGATCTCCTGGCCACCCTGAATTATTTTACGGCCGCGTCCATCGCCCTGGCTTTCAAAAAATTCGCCCCCCGGGGGACGCGCGAGCTGATAGTCAGCGGCGGGGGGGCGCTGAATCCGGTTCTGATGCGCAATCTTGCCTCGGTTCTTCCCGGCATCGAAGTAAAAAGCATCGCGGAACTGGGTATAGACCCGCTGGCCAAGGAGCCCGCCTGCTTCGCGCTGCTTGCCTGGCTGGCGCTTGGCGGAAAGAGGAACCACTGCCCGTCCGCCACCGGCGCGCGCGGCCCCCGCGTCCTGGGCAAGATAATTCCCGGAAGGGACGGGGGTGGCGGCCGATAAGATCTATTTATGAAAAATGTCCAAACCGGTTTTTACGGGGATCTGAAAAATATTCTGAAAGCGGTTTCAAGAACACTTTATCTCAGCGTTAATATCCTGCCGGAACCTTTAAGGACTTCCCTGGCCCTGGGCTACCTTGTCGCCCGCGCCATGGACACCGTAGCGGACTGTCCGGGTATAGACGCCGCCGCGAAGCGGGAAATTCTGGGGCTTTTCAGGGGCCTGGAGGACAAAACCAACGCCGGGCGGCTGGCGGAGTTGATAGAACGGGCCGCGCGGAGCGTACCCGACAAGAAAGAAAAGACGCTGCTTTCAAAATTTGAAAAGATCGCCGCTTTTTACGCGGCCTTGCCGGAGCGGGAGCTGGCCCAGCTTAAAGCGCTGGTGAACGGCGTGGCCGGGGGAATGGAAATGGATCTGGACGCCTTTCAGCCGTCGGGCGCCGCGCCGGCCGCGGCCGCGTTCGGGACCGAAGACGACCTCAAAAAATACTGCGCCCTGATCGGAGGAGAACCCGGCGTTTTCTGGGCGCGTCTTTACCGGGAGCATATCCGCCGCTGCAATATTAATCTCGGGCAATTGCCCTCGGAAGCGGATGCCGCGCTCATAGGCTCGGCCCTGCAGATAACAAACATACTGAAGGATATGTCGGCGGATCTGCGCATCGGCCGCTGTTACCTGCCGCAGTCCGAGCTGGATGGTGTCGCCCTGAAACCGGGAGATCTGCTTGAGCCGGGAAATATGGCGCGTCTTCGCCCGGTGGTTTACAAGTGGATTTCCTGGGCGGTGGATCAACTGGATCTGAGCGAGGGTTTCCTCGCTTCTATTCCCAAGACCGAGCCGGCCCTGCGGGCCGCTTTTATCTGGCCCGTCTACTGGGCTATGGACACGCTGCAGGAGATAGCCAAGGCCAATTTGCTGGAACCGTCGGCTAAACCGAAAATAAAAAGGTTCAGGATCTATTCCACCATAGCCTCCACCCCCTCGCTGCTCCTGAGCAACACCGCCTTCGCCCGCGGCTACCGCTTCAGAAGAGAAACCCTGATAGTGCAGATATCGGGGGACCATCTCCCTTAGGCGGGATGGAATTCGGATCTTAGTATGGAGTATGATTTCAGGGTCATAAAGGCGCCTTTCACGTAAAGGACGTCGCGCAATATCCCCTCGTATTTCATGCCGTTCTTGCGCATTACTTTTTCCGAGCCGATGTTGGCGGCTGTGCAACGGGCCTCCAGTCGATTCAGTTTCATTTTGTCGAACCCAAAATCCATAACCGCGGTCACGGCCTCGGTCATCAGGCCGCGGCCCCAGTATTTGCGGGAGAGAGCATAGCCTATTTCAGCTTTTGCATGTTCCGGCTTCCACCAGACAAAGCCGCAGGTGCCGATAAGTTTCCCGCTTTCTTTCAAGGCCACGCCCCACCCCTCGACTTCTTTTTTTGAGTATTTTTGGAGAACGGAATTTAAAAACGCCACGGAATCATCTATGTGTTTATGCGGCGGCCAAGTAACATCCCTGGCCACCTCAGGATCCGAGGCGTACTCAAACATATCCTCCGCGTCCTCCGCTTTCAATTTCCTCAGTATCAGACGCGGGGTTTCAAGTTCCGGCAGGTCTCCGAAAATATCTTCGATTTTTAATATTTCCATAAATTAATTTTTACGACCGGCTGAATAGGTTTCTGCGGGGTGCTAGTCAAAGCCCGCTGATCCGGCGGTTCCTCTTTCGGATCAGAAGCCGGTTTTGGTCTGGTATTTGTAGGCGAACTTGGAGCGCTTGTGGGGGGGGGTGACCTGGTGCTCGGACCATTCGAACTCTCTGCCGGCTATCCTCACCTGGTCGCCCGGAACCACACCCGCTTTCTTCAGAGCTTTGTCCAACCCTATAAGTTTGAAGATCCGCCTGAGACGGTTGATCGAATCGGGCTGGCTGAAATTGGTCATGGCGATAATAGTATTCAGCGCTTCGCTGTTCGCTTCCATCAGTCCGTCCGGGCCCTCGCCGATCTTGAAACCCTCTTTTACAGGCTTGTGCAGGGCGTTGACGTCGCCGTCAGGTTCCGGTTTATAGATCTCCGGCGCCTTTATTCCGGGCAGTAGAGAGATGAGATAGTCGAGCAAACCCGTAACCCCGAAACCGGTGGCCGCGGAGATCAGGAATACCGGGTGTTTCTTGTATCTTTTGACGAGCGCGGCGTGGACTTTCTTCGCTTCGGGCAGATCGGCTTTGCTGACAACGAGGATGCGCTGCTTCCTGGCCAGTTCCGGATGGTAGGTTTTAAGTTCCCTGGCGATCACTGTAACGGATTCCGCGGGCTTTAATTTTCCGAAACCGGCCGGATCCACCAGGTGGATCAGCATCTTTGTCCGGAGGACGTGTTTTAAGAACAAGTCGCCCAGTCCCTTGCCTTCGTGCGCGCCCTCTATAAGGCCGGGAATATCGGCCGCGGCGAAAGTTTTGCCTTTATGCGACACGATGCCCAGATGCGGGCTGAGGGTGGTAAAAGGATAGGCCGCGACTTTGGGCCTGGCCGCGGAGATGGTGGCGAGCAGCGTGGATTTGCCGGCGTTGGGGAAACCCACCAGCCCTACGTCCGCCAGGACGCTCAGTTCCAGCTCGGCGGTGAACTCCTGCCCTGGCTCGCCGTTCTCCGAGATTCTGGGGGCGGTGTTAAACTTGGTCTTGAAAGACATATTGCCGCGCCCGCCGCGCCCGCCGCGCGCCGCGAGAAAGCGGTCGCCGTGATTCTTGAGATCCGCCGCCAAGCGGCCTTCCAGTTTTATGATGGTGCCGCAGGGAACATAATTAACGATGTCCGGGCCCTTAAGCCCGCTCATGTTGTTGCTCTGCCCGGGGCCGCCTTCCTCCGCCCTGATATGGGGATGCCTGGAGATCTCGTAAAGAGTGGTGATATTCGTGGAAGCCTCGAAATAAATATCGCCGCCTTTTCCGCCGTTCCCGCCGTTCGGGCCGCCGTAAGGCACGAATTTTTCCCTGCGGAACGAGGCGCAGCCGTCCCCGCCTTTCCCCGCGCGGAGGTAGACTTTTGCTGTATCTATAAAATCCATTCTTTCCGATCGTCCCTGTTTCAGCATAATAAATGTTCCGCCCGGATAACAAAAAACCTCCCACTTAGCGGTTTATGGGAGGTTTGGACGGCCCGGAGGTTACTTGGAAACCTGAGGATAAACGCTGATCTGTTTCTTATTGCGCTTCGCCCATTCAAATTTTACTACTCCCGTCACTTTTGAGAACAGCGTGTCGTCCGAGCCTTTTCCCACGTTGAGGCCGGCCAGGAATTTGGTTCCGCGCTGCCTGACCAGGACTTCCCCGGCTTTTACGTTCTGACTTCCGTAGCGTTTCACGCCAAGACGCTGGCCGTGACTGTCCCTTCCGTTAGTGGATGAACCCTGTGATTTTGTTCCTGCCATAGTTTTAAAACCTCTTAGGACAACTGAATGTCTTTTACCTGAAGCTCGGTCAGTTCCTGGCGGTGGCCCGAACTTTTTTCATAGGCCTTTTTGGGCCGCTTTCTGAAAATTATGAGCTTCTCGCCTCTGAGATGTCTCACTACCTTGGCCGTCACTTTGGCCGAGGGGGATTTGCCGGGGGCCGCGTTCTTTTCTTCCTGCGACGCGGTCCATAAAGCGTTGAAAGTCACTTCTTCGCCCGTTTTGGCCGTAAGCCGTTCAACCTGCAGAATTTCGCCGGGAACGACCCAGTATTGTTTGCCGCCTGTTTCGATTATTGCGTACATAGTAGATATATGTTAGCAAAAGGAACGTTTTTTTGCAATTGAAATTGAAATCGCCGCTTAAAAAAAGGATAATGGAATCAAATGCCCCATCCCCGTATTCCGGTGCTGGTCTACCATAAGATAGCCGAACCATCGGCTTTCGACGTTAATTCCAATACCTGTGTCACGCCGGAAAATTTCCTGAATCAGATGAAACTCATGGCTTTGCTGGGCTACCGCACCGCCGACCCGGAGGAGTATCTTAAGGCCCGTCTCGGTCTGTCGGCTCGCCTTCCAAAAAAACCGTTCCTGATCACTTTCGACGACGCCTTTGAAAGCGTGCTTACCCGCGCCTTGCCGGTTCTGAAAAGCAATGGCTTTTCCGCCGCGCTTTTTATGGTCTCTTCCGGTTTCGGAAAGAGCGCGTTCTGGGACGGCGAAGCCGCCGATTCCCCGAACCGCCTGCTTTCGCCCTCCGGGCTCAGGACGCTCAGGGACGAGGGCTGGACAATAGGCTCCCACGGGGTTTCGCACAGAGATTTCAGGGGTCTGGACGGGGTTGCGCTGACGGAAGAAGCCTTACGTTCCAAGGCGGAGCTTGAGGCGGAGCTCGGTTCCGAAGTTTCCTGGTTCGCCTATCCTTATGGCGGTTATACGCCCGACGCCCGGCGCGCCCTGGCCGAAGCCGGCTATAAAATAGGCTTCGCCACGGAGGAGGGGGACGGA
Source organism: Elusimicrobia bacterium GWA2_56_46 (assembly GCA_001799575.1). GTDB lineage: Bacteria > Elusimicrobiota > Elusimicrobia > Elusimicrobiales > UBA9959 > YA12-FULL-51-18. The sequence continues at coordinate 14,510 of MGTT01000018.1, read as the reverse complement.
GACATTTTCTCCGTTCCGCGGCGCATCGTAAGCGGGAAGAGCGGGCTTTTAAATTTCGCGATGCGCCTGCGGCAGGCGGGGAAGCGTTCTCTCTTATGAACCTTGCTTTGGTCCTGCAGGCCCTTTCCAGGAACAACGGCATCTCGCGTGTAGTGCTTTCCCTGGCGCGGGAGTTTTCGAAGCGCGGGCATGAGACGCACCTGTACGCTTCGCGGCTGCTGCTTTCGGGCGAGGAAAGGCGGGCACTGCCTGAAAATATTTTTCTGCATCGTTTCCCTTGTCTGCGCGGTTCCAACCGCATCTGGGCCTCACCATTCGGGGCGCTGCTCCCTTTTCTGAAAGGGAGCCATGACCTGGTGGTCAGCCATCTGCTCACCGTCTGGCAGGACGTGATCGTCATGCATAATGATCCCCAGCCGGTGGAAGTGGAGAAGATGGCCTCCGTGCCGTTCACTATGGATCGGCCGCGCCTGCGTTCCAGGAACAGGGCGCTCCGGGCTTTTATAGAAAAAAAACGCTTCGCGCCTTACCGCTATAAAAGCGTGGTCGCCGCCTCCGAGCGTTCCGCCGGGGAGATCTCGGCGGCTTACGGGGTGGGGCGGGACCGGTTGTCGGTGATCAGGCACGGCGTGGATCCCTCTTATTTTTCGCCGGTTGAGCGCCATGTCCGCCGCGCAGCGGCGCGCGCGCTGCTGTCCCTGTCCCCCGGAGATCTGATTTTTGTGTACATCGGTGATTCCTGGAAAGGGCTTGAGTTCGCCATAAAGGGGCTTGCCTCCGCCCGCTGCGCTAAGCACAGCGTTCTTATCGCGGCCGGTCCGTTCCGCGCGGAGCCGTTCGCCGCCCTGGCCGCCGGACTAGGTCTGCGGCTTATCTGCGAAAACGAATGGAGCGATATCCGGGATCTTTACAGCGCCGGAGATATTTTTATAAACCCCACGCCCATGGACACTTTCGGCCTGGCGGTTCTTGAGGCGATGGCTATGGGCCTGGCTGTGATCACCACACGATACGCCGGGGTGAGCGAACTTTTTAAAGACGGTGAAAATGCGTTCGTTCTGGAGCGGCCGTGGGATACGGGAGCGATAGCCGGCCTTGCTGACCGCCTTGCGGATCCGGTCCTCCGGGGACGAATCTCGGATCGCGGGGTAGAGTTGTCCGCCGGCCTTTCCTGGGAAAAACCCGCCCTGGCCCATCTCGCGCTTTATGAGAAAGTTATAAGGCTGAAAGCTGAGGGCAAGGGAACACGGTGCCCCAAATCCTCCGATAAGCGGTAATCCTAACGGCTTTGGGTTAACGAACCGCAGGATAGTAAAAACGGGGGCCTGCCGGGGCAAGGCTTTTTCGCGTTCCGTCGGCGGCCTACCGGGTCGAAAAAGCCTTACCCCGTCACCCCTTAGTAAAATTTACGCACTTAATGGTTGCTCGGTATTCCAATCTGAAAGTATAGTATATGACCCCGCCCAAATTACTACTTGAATTACCCACCCGGTATAGGGATCAGTAAATTTGATAAAACCACCGGTGCTTTTCCCGACTTGCGCGGCCCGTCTTAGAATCATCATCTCTTCATTGACAGTTATCTATTTGGGTGCCTCGCGGACAAAATAGAGGTTTGTTTTTAAGGTTGTGTTAGAAGGATGGCGGCGGGGTTTAGTTGGAGGGGTGACAGCCATGGGTTGGATCGGGCCTGCGGCGGAACCGGCGCGAAGTCGCCGGGCCGCCGCAGGCCCGATGGGCCCCATGGCTGGCAGGCCCCCGCACTCGCAGCCCGCCGCCATCTTTCCAATACAGCTTCCGTTTGCATGGGGTTTCGGGAATTCATAGAATAGAGAGCGTCAAATTATCTTATCCGGAGGCAACATGCTAAGAGATATCGCCGAACTTTTTATAGATCCCGTTCTGCGCATCTGGACGGTTTTCGCGAACTATATCCCCAATATAATAGCGGCACTCCTCTTTGTCCTGTTCGGTTTGTTCATTGCCAGGGTACTGAGTTCGCTGCTTGAACAGTTCCTCAGGAGGATAAAACTGGACACTTACACCAGCCAGGTGGGCATCAACGAGGTCATGGTCCGCTTCGGTTTCGGCCGCTCGCCGTCCGCCATTATAGGTTTTATAGTTTACTGGTCGCTCATCATGGTGTTCTTTGTTTCCGCCGCCAATATCATGAACCTTACCGTGATCTCGGAGATCCTTGAGCGTTTCCTGGTCGGCTTTATCCCCAGGATCGCTGCGGCCATTTTCATCGCTTTCGGCGGTCTTACATTCGCCAAGTTCATTTCGGACGTGGTCACTGATTCAGCCGCGGCCAATAATCTCCGGGGGGGGAAATCGCTTTCCAAGATCGTTCATTTCGTCATCCTGGTGTTCACCGCCATAGCGGCGGTGGAACAGCTTGGCGTGGATATGAAGATCATCCGTTCCAGTCTGAATATCCTGTTCGCCTCCCTGGGCCTGGCTTTCGCCATCGCGGCGGGCCTGGGCGCCAAAGACATCGCCCGCGATATCATCAAGGGCATGCTGACCGAAAATAAAGACGAGAAGTAGACAACAGGGGTGGTTAAGGGCGGGCGGCGCGCGGTTTTTTGAAATCTATGGTGTATCGGCGCCATTTGCCGTTCAGGTATTTGGTTCCCAGAACCAGTTTTGCGCCTTTAGCGGTGATCATGGTCAGATAGTTCCCGCTGATACCGTGCTCTTTGCACAGATCCGGAGTTAAGCGGCAGGGGGTGTCGTAGATATCGGTCATTGCCCCGTATTTATTTTCCACTTTCTTCAAAAATACGTGGATCTCTTCTCTCATCGCTTTCCTGCGCTCTTCGGACAGATCGTCGAAATTTGCGGGGTCGGTTTTAGAGGCGTTCTGGTTCTCGTCCGTTATGGCCGCGGCCCCGGCCTGCAGCAACGCTTCTTCCGGCTCGCCCGAGGCTTTTTCCTCCGGAACATATTTCACATCCGTTCCTTTCAGTCTGGCGGCGACCACGGATCTTATAAGATCCGGCTCTTCAGCCCCTGAACTGTCGGCGTATAATTCTTCGTCCGTTCCGGGTTCCAGGTCTGAATCCTCTTCCGCGGCGGCATCGCCGGCTTTTTCATCCGCGTCGGCTTTCTTAGGTTCGGGAGCCTTGGGGACGGCCGCGCTCGCGCCGCCTGACGCACCCGCCGCGCCCGCCGCGGCGGCGGCAGCGCCGCCGGCCGCCCCGGATTTATAACTGTTTTGCGCTTCGGTTTTCATGCTTTCCGAAGCGCCGTTAAGATCGGCGCCGGGGCCGCTGCCGCTCATGCCCTGCAAGCCGCCGCCTTTCTTGAATTTTTCCCCTCCATGCTCCGGTGAAAAACCGCCTGAATTAAGACCCGCGGTTCCGCCGGCGTTTTTCGAAGGTAAAGAGGCGCGCCGCCGCGGGGGGGCCGCGCGATCCCCGTCCTGGGGCGGCCCGCCGGGAACAGCGTGTGAGGTTGGAGCCGGCCCGCCGGCCGCGGAAGAGGCCGTTCCGCCTCCCGTAGCCGCTTTCCGGACCTTGCGCCGCGAACCCTCCGGCGCGGATTCATAGCCTCCTGAGCCCATAGAGCCGCCTGAAGAGAATCTCCCTCCGTCGCTATCCGCCCAGGAGGAGCGGAGGCCCGATCTCCTGCCGCTTGCGTAGTCCCCATCGTAATTTTCGTTAAAGTCTTTTTCGTAGGAGTCGTCGTCGGCGATTCTGTCCCGGCTGGTTTCCCACCGCGTTCCCGCGGCGGAATCGGAGGAGGCGGTCGTTCCGGCAAAAAAACTGCGGCCCCAGATTTCGGCTCTCTTTTGTATTTCAGCCGCCCCTTGTCTGACGCTTTCAAAATACCCGGGGGAGGCGGAGGCGGGGCTGCGGAAACCTAAGTAACGGCGCGCGGTCTCCGTTTTCCTGCCGCTCATTCCCACGTAGACCGCCAGAAGGAACCCTCCGATAAGCAGAACGGTCATGACCGAAACAACAACCAGAACAGGATCTTTTTTACCGGTATTCATTGTCAGTCCAGATAATCCCTGAGCATCTTGCTGCGCGAGGGATGGCGGAGCTTTCTTATGGCTTTGGCCTCTATCTGGCGCACGCGTTCGCGCGTGACGCGGAAGATCTTTCCCACTTCTTCCAGGGTCCGGGGGTAGCCGGACTCTATGCCGAAGCGCAGTTTGATGATCTTCGCCTCCCTGTCCGTCAGCGTGTCCAGGATCTTCGTCACTTCCCGGCGGCGGAGGAGGTCCAGGGCGGAGTGGGACGGCGGCAGGCCGCCCTTGTCCTCGATAAAGTCCTCAAGGTGGGAATCCTCGTCCTCTCCTATCGGCGTGGACAGCGAGATGGGATCCTGCATGATCTTCAGGGCGTTCTTGACCTTGTCCATGGAGATGTGGAGGTGTTTGGAATACTCCTCGATGGCCGGATCCCGTCCGAATTCCTGACGGTATTTCCTGGTCACTTTCATGAGCTTGGAGACCAGTTCTTTCATGTGAACCGGGATGCGGATGGTGCGCGCCTGATCCGCGATGGCCCGGTTTATGGACTGGCGGATCCACCAGGTGGCGTAGGTCGAGAACTTGAAGCCGCGTTTGTATTCGAATTTTTCCACGGCTTTCATAAGGCCCAGGCCGCCTTCCTGGATGAGGTCGGACAGTTCAAGGTTGGAATTGACGTGTTTCTTGGCGATGGAGACGACCAGGCGCAGGTTGGCCTTGATCAGTTTCAGCTTGTCCTGCAGGATCTGGTCTTCCAGGAAAGTGATCTTATCGTTCAGGGTCATGAAGTCGTCGGGACTGATGGGGAGCGTGCGGATAAGGTGTTTCTCGCGCTCTTTAATGGCCGCGATATTGTCCAGGGCCGCTTCCACCTCGGTGGGATTATAACCCCATTTGGACCGGAAAGCCCCCGGAGTCATGCGGTTCCTGCGCACCAGGTCGTGATCGGTCCGGAGTTTGATAAGATCGCCGTACTGCTTCTGGTATTTTTCAAGTTCGGTGCGGTATTCCTTGATCTTGTGGGCCAGATTTTTGATCTTATTGGTAAGGCGTTTGATCTTTTCCTGGTTGAGGTTCAGGTTGATGATGGTTTTGACGATGTCCTTGCGCTTGCGGTCGATGATGGCGGCGATGTTCTTCTTCTGTTCGTTCGGCAGCTTAGGCTTATTGAAGCGCTCGGTCAGTTTCATGATCTCTTTTTCCGTCCTGGTGATGAGGTGCGCAACGTTCTTCATCTTGCGCTTCATGGCGGAAAGTTCGTGCGCGGATTTGCGCCCGCGCGGCATGAGCTCTTTGGTGGTCATCTCGTCCTGCTCGATCAGGGTTTCCCAGTTGCGGATCTCGCGCATGGTGATGGGGGATTCCAGCACCAGCATACGGAGCTCTTTCTCCCGCTCGCGGGAGTTGCGGGCCAGGGTTACTTCCTCGTCGCGGGTGAGGAGCGGAACCTTGCCCATCTCGGAAAGATACATCCGGATCGAGTTGGAGACGTCCGGCGCGGCGTCCCATTCTTCGGTGTAAGCCTCGCGTTCGGCCGCCGCCACCATCTTGAACTTCTTGCGATCCACGACATCAATGCCGAGATCCTCCAGCGTGCCCATGAGCGTGTCTATTTCTTCGCTGGACATGGAGGCGTTGGTGAGAGAGCGGTTAATCTCCTCCAGGGTGATGTACCCGTGCTCTTTGCCCAGCTCCACCAGATCTCTTAAAGCTTTGCGTGCCTGCGCCATAGTATTCTCCTTCTCTGTCGCACCCCGCGCTTAACACATGCGCGGGGCGGATTACCGCCGGGCTTTATAAGGTGGCGCCCGGTGCTCCACAAGGAGGGCTCTGCCCTCCATTTCATCGTCGCTTGCTCCCTGCGCTTCGCTTGGTCGCTACGCTGAACCACCCGGAGCAGAAATTTCCCTCAGTACAAGGTAACTATTCCGGATCGGTTTTGGCCGCGGTTTTCAGCAGGCCCGTCAGGGCCATGTACTCGGCCAGCTCCGCCGGCGTGAGCGAGCCGAATCGGCTTTTGAGCTCTTTCCTCTTGCGCTCCAGCGAAAGTTTGCGTATCGTCCCGGCGGCCAGGGCCGCGTTCCGAGGCGTGTTCATATCCGGCCCCATCTCTTCCACCGAGAGTTTCATGATCAGGCCGGCGTATTCCGGAAAAAGCTGCGTCAGCCGGCTGATGGCTTTTGAGGGATCCTCGCCCGCCATGTCTTTTACGGCTGAGAAGATCTTTTTTGAAACCGGGCTTTGGAAATCGGTTTCCGTCAGCTCTTTCGCCTGAGAGATGAGGCCGGGATCTTTTAACAGCAGATGGATGAAGCCGAGCTCTATCGCGGGCGCCTCCGGGAACCCGGCCGGCGCGGCTTCCCGGCCTCCGTCGTCCCGGCGTCCGCCGGCGTAAACCGATTTTTTCTTGAGCTGGCGCAGAACCGACTCCTGGGTCACGTCGAAGCGGGCCGCGAGGGTTTTGACCCATTCGCTCTTAAGTATCTCGTCGGTCTGCTTTACCACGGTGTCCAGAAGCGCTTCTATAAGCTTTGCCTTGTCCTGCGAAGCCAGGGCGCCCGGGCGGCTCCGCAGGAGGGCGGAGATCCTGAATTCCAGGGGGTCGGCGGCCTGGGCCAGTTTGGCGTCGAAAGCTTCGCGCCCGTATTCGTTCAGATACTCGTCGGGATCCAGAGTTTCGCCCAGATCCGCGACTTTGACGTACATGCCGGCGTCCATGAAAATATCGGAGGCCCGCACCGAGGCGTTGATGCCGGCCTCGTCCGCGTCGAACATCAGGATGGTATCCCGGGAATATCTTTTTATAAAAGCCGCATGGTCGGCGGAAAGCGCCGTGCCCAGAGGCGCCACCGCGAACGTTACGCCGTGCTGGTGCGCCGCTATGACGTCCATGTAGCCTTCCAGGATCAGCATACGCCCCTCTTTCCGCACCTGGGGCAGGGCCTCGCTGAGGCCGTAAAGTGTGCGCCGCTTCGAGAATAGCGGGGTTTCCGGGGAATTGAGATATTTGGGCTGCTGGCCGTCTTCCAGCGCCCGGCCGCCGAAAGCTATGACGTCGCCGGCGGCGTTGCGTATGGGGAACATCACCCGGTTCCTGAAATAATCCGAAACCTGTCCGCTTTCCCGTACCGCGGCCAGGCCGGCCGTGACGATCAGTTCTTTTGAAAAACCTTTGCGTTCCAGTTCTTCGGTCAGGGACGGTTCTCCCGGCGCGAAACCAAGTCCGAAACGCTCCACCGTGGCCTTGTTGATTTTCCTGCCTCCCAGGTACAGGCGCGCCCGTTCCCCGTTGGAGGAAAACAGCAGTTTTTTGTAGAATTCGGCCGCGGCGGAAAGCACCTTTTTCAGATCCAGCCGCTCTTTTTCTTTGGCGCTCAGCTGGTGATATTCGGTCTCCTGCCACTGGATCCCGGCTTTTGCGGAAAGTTTTTTAAGGGACTCCACGAAAGTCAGGCCCTCTATTTTCATCACGAAAGTGAACATATCCCCGCCCTCGTTGCAGCCGAAACAGTAGAAGATCTGTTTGTCCTGGCTGACGGTGAAAGAAGGGGTTTTCTCGTTGTGGAAAGGGCAGACGGCCTTGTAATTGCGCCCGGCCCTGCGGAGCGCGGGTATATAATCCCTCACCACCTCGACGATGTCGAGCTTTTCCCGGATGGAATCGGAGATGCCGTGAGAGGTCATAAAACGAAAGTGAATAGTGAATAGTGGCTAGTGGGCAGCGGCGGATTTTAAAAAGATCCAGCCGCTGATCACTAACCACTAATCACCGCTGTTGACGCTAGTAAGACGGTCTTCGGTTCTTGCGAAGCTTGCGTCTCATTTCCTCGGATTTCAGCTTTCTTTTGAGGCTGGGGGAAAGGTAGTGCTCCCGGCGTTTTATTTCTTTTAGAATGCCGTTCTTCTCGCATTCGTGCTTGAAACGCCTGAGGGCCTCCTCTATGTTCTCTTCCTCTCTGAGTTTAATGAATACCACGAATATCACCACCTTTTAGGAAAAGTGTACAGTGAATAGTGTTCAGTGGACAGTAATAAAATCCTTATATCCGCTCTCCACTGATCACTCATCACTGGTCACTGTTGCTCTCAGCCCGGCGGCCAGTTCATCTTGCGGCCCGCCAGCAGATGGTAGTGGAGATGATCCACCGACTGGCCGGCCTTGCGGCCGTTATTGGCCACCAGTCTGAAATTGTCGGCCACGCCGAGCTTTTCCGCTATCTCCCTGGCCGCGTACTGAAGCCTGCCCAGCAGAGGAATCTCCTCCTCCGCCGCTTCCGAGAGCCGGGCTATGTGCTTTTTGGGGATGATGATGATATGCGTGGGGGCCTGGGGATTTAAATCCTGAAAGGCCGCCAATTCATCCGTTTCATGCACAAATCTGGCGTTGATCTCGTGCCCGGCTATTTTGCAGAAAATGCAATCTTGCATTATTATAGATACATTTTATTAGTTTTGGCGAGATTAAGCAACAGCGGCGTGGAGCTCCCGATCCTCCGCTAACAATCCTGCGTCATTGATGAAAAGATTTCACCCCTTGGATGAAAAGTGGAAAAATGGCGGCGGGTTGCGCGTTCGGGGGCCTGTCAGCCATGGGGCCCATCGGGCCGAAAGGGGCCCGGCGACTTCGCGCCGGTTCCCCTTTCGGCCCGATCCAACCCATGGCTGCCACCCCTCCAGTTTATACCCCGCCGCCATCCTCCTGATAGAGCCTGAAAAACATACCTCTATTTATCCGCGAGGCACCCAGATACCTACACCGGTACCGGGTGGGTAATTCAAGTAGTAATTTGGGCGGGGTCAATATATTGTATTTTCAGATTTGGAATGCCGAGTGACCATCAATTGCGTAAATTTTACTAAGGGGTGCCGGGGCAAGGCTTTTTCGACCCCGCAGTCGGATGAGGGAACGCGAAAAAGCCTTGCTCCGGCAGGCCCCCGTTTTACTACCCTGCGGTTCGTTAGCCCAAAGCCGGTAACACGCCTGAATTATTGATGAGAAGAATATTGCGAACGGGATCCTGTAGGCGGAATTATCACTTATCAGAGGATTTAGGTGGAGCTTAGAATTCCGACAGCGGCAGGACGGGCTCCCTGAATTTGCGGGGAGTGGCCGGCGCCGGCAGGACGGACTTGGCGCTTTTGCGTATCCTGACGGCCCAGACTCCCGCTTTCCTGGCCTGGATAATGCCGGCGTCCGAGGCCGCGAAATAGAGCGTGAAACCTTTTTTTTCCAGAATTTCGTATTCCTGGTTCTCGTCGTCGGAGAAAAAAAAGTCGTCGGCCGGCGGCTTCCAGCTTTGAACCAGTGAATCCGAGCCGTCCGGGCCGCGCCGCGCCAGGATGGCGGTTTTGAAGCCGAAAACCCTGAAAAACCACGCCGTCAGCCATACCGCGGGTTTGACGCGCTCAAGCTTATGGGAGCGGTTAACCGCCTCCCAATAGCCCTTAGAGCCGGGTTCCAGCCCGGTTCCCTGCGCGCTTTTGAAAGCGGGTGTGGAAAAGACAAGGCCGTCGTCGTATTCAAAGCCCGCGCGGAGGCCCATCAGGGTGAAGACGCTGAAGAAGACCGCCCAGGTGGCCGCCAGAAAAGAGAAAATCTTGAGCCTGAGCAGCCACTTTTTCAGGAAAGCGTCCAATATCTGGAGCATTATTCGTTCCTTGTGATGCGGTTGAGATCCGGCTTGGGCGTGACCGCCTGGCGGGAAAAGCACCAGCCGAGCACTTCCCGCAGGAACCGCCGGGAATTGGCGAATTCGGTTGCGCTGGAAAGAAGCGAGTAATCATTGTCGTTGACGATGGCGTCCGGAACCGCGATCCGGTAGATATGGCCGGGTCTGACGGGGGAACCCTCGATAACGAGGCGATCCACCGCCGGGCCCTGCATCGCTATTTCCATGCCGGAAACGCTTATGCCCAGGGGAATAGTTTTCTCTATGGCCCGCTCAAGATCCTCGCCGCGTATTTTTACGAAAACCACGCTGGTGTCGAATGGCAGCACCCGGTAGAGATCTCCGGTCGTGACCGGACCCTTAAGGAGATCCCCGCCCAGCACGGAATTGTTGATGATGGCGGCGTTGGATCTGGCCCAGCGCTTTACGCAGTCCGCCGTGAAATTGCCGAGCGGCGAGACGGAGCCCTCCGACCTTCTTATATCGGCGGCGACCGCGCCCACACGCCTGGAAAAAATCTTGGCTGCCGCGGCCCGCTGCCTGTTGACTACGTCGAGCGCGGCCAGATCCTCTCCGTACCCGGCTTTGTCCAGGAGTATATTCTTCGCTTCCGTTTTCACCAGCCGGCCGGTGTCCGGCTCTATGGAAAGTTCTATCCTGGCCGCGGAGAGCAGCCTGGCCGGGGCGGAGACTACCCAGGTTTTGTTGACCCGAAGCGTCTTTTTAAGGCCTGGATCGTCGGTAATGACCAGATCCAGCCGCGGAAGTTTAGCCAGAAAGGAGGCGTAGAAGTTCCCGCCCGCCTGTTTTTTAGGATTGATTCCGAGCAGCAGCACTATGACGCGCGCCCCGCCGTCTTTCAGCGCCTTGAGAGAGCGTTCTATCTCGTAACTTTCTTTTTCGAATTTGTAATTAGGCAGATACCGCTGGACGTTGAATTTTTCGGGATCCATGACCGTCACTGCCATAAATCCGAACTTTGCGCCTCCCGCGGAAAGTAGCTGCTGGCTCTTTATGAAAGCCGGTTTTTTGTTGTTTCTCAGATACAGGTTCGAGGCGAGGATCGTGAAAGAGGAAGCGCTGACCAGCTTTTCGAGGTCCGAGGGGGAAAGCGTCAGGTCTTCCGGGCCCAGAGCGGAAACCGAGTAAGGCACGGCGTTCATGCAGGCCGCCGCCGCCGCGCCCTTGCTAAGATAGCCCTCCGGCGTCTCTCCGAACCAGTTGCCCAGATCCACGGCCAGCTTGGGTTTTTTCTCCAGATCGTAAACTTTGCGCAGAACCGCGTAGCCGCCCGCTTCCACTGGTTCTTTTTTAACGCCGGATTCGGATCTGGCCCAGAGCCAGCCGCCGGATCTGGCGGTGGCGTAAATGGTTACCTTGTTTGTTTTTGAGCAGGCGGCAAGGAACGGCAGGAGTAATGCTGCCAGCGTCAGTTGGACAGGAAACCTGAGGTGACGCATTTTCATTTTTTTCATATGTCATTCCCGCGTGCTGTTAGCGGGAATCCATAAAAATAATCTCCCTTTTAATATTGGATTCCTGCCAAAAGCGCGCAGGAATGACAACGTGGACGATGGGTTCATCGAATAGTTGCTGTCTTTCAATAGTCCAGCTTTATGAACCTGGGGCCGTCCGGCAGTTTCAGGGGCGAATTTTCCCTGACGTCTTTTATCAGATACTCCCTGAGCGGCAGCATGGTGTCTTTTATGTCCTTGCCCTCGGAGAAAGCTCTTCCCCCTGTTCCGCCGCTGGTGAGATAATTATTGGTGACTACGGCGAATTCATCTTCCGGCGATACTGGTTTCCCGCCGCTTTCCAGCGCGAGATCCTGCGCCTTGCCGTCGGGGGACAGCCTGAATCTGGCCGTGAGGCCGGAGATCTGTATCTTTGCCCTTCCGCCGGAGAGGTTGTCTTCCAGCAGTTTTAAGAGCTGGGCTCCGGTCATTTTCAACGTCACCAGCGTGTTTTCAAACGGCATGACCTGGTAAACGTCGCGCATTCTCAATGTTCCCCGCCGCATAACGGACCGGATCCCGGCTGTGTTCTGCACGGCGATATCGGCGCCGGTCTGGCGGCGCATGGCGTCGGTCATCCAGTTGCCGATGGAGGAATTGAAGCCGTCGGGGTTGAACCCGAGGTCGGTTTCGCTCTCCCCCAGGACTTTATTCATTTCCTCATCCACGTCAGCGGTGAATTTTTTAATGAGCTCAGTGACCGCCGGGTCTTCGCCGGTCTGGTCGGTCCAGAGCGGGATCAGTTCGTCCGCGGCTCCCTTGAACCTGCCGGACGCGTCGTCGAATTCCAGGTCTATCTTGCTGACATCGGTAAGTCCATAGAAACTTTCGGCGATAAGGGCGCCGCTTTCCGGGTCATGATAGCCTTTCAGCAGTCCGTTATGGGCGTGTCCTCCTATGACGACATCGGCGCCTTTGGCCGCCCGGGCTATACTAAGCGTGCCGTGGCTGTCTCCTCCAGCGGTGAAAGTCCAGGTGGAGATATCCGCTTTCGGCCCCGTTCTCATGCCGAGCCCGACATGAGCTAAGATCACAATGGCGTCGGGGCGGAGTTTTCCGACCTCCTCGGTCCATTTGGCCGCTTCTCCGGATTCGTCCCTGAAATCGAGATGCTTTACATACGGCGGCAGGGTAGAGGTTGCGGTGTGCTGGCCGGCGATGCCTATCACGGCTATCCGTTTGCCGGCTTTTTTTATGATGGTATAGGGTTTCAGGTAGGCCGCCGCTTTCCCGGTTTCTCTTACGTAGACGTTGGCGCCCAGCCAGGGGAAAGAGGAACTGGAAGCTAAAAGTTTGAAATTGTCTTCGGTATAATCGTAATCATGGTTGCCGGCCGCCGCGGCGGAGTAGCCCAGCTTGTTCATTAACACTACGGTCTCCATGCCTTTTGTCAGACTCCCCTCCGGTGTGCCCTGGAAAGTATCGCCCGAATCCAGCAGGATATAGGGGTTCTTGTCCCGTTTGACCAGCGAGGAGAGGGCCGCGAAGCCGCCTATGGAGCGGGTGGAATTTTCTTTGTCCCATACGGCCGGCCGGGCGGAATACCAGCCGTGCACGTCGCTGGTATGGTAGATCGAGATGGTCAGGGCCGAAAGACCGGGCCTGAAGAGCAGGGTTAGGAACGCGAGAAGACCGAGTATTTTTTTCATAGCGGATCCGTTGCGGAGCGGTGGTCGGCTGCGAGTGAATAGTTTGTTTTCGGCCAGAAGCTCCCCGCATTCTTCGACGGCGCGCGTGGTTTTCTTCAGACCCGAATATATCCTACTAAATTTCAGATTGGCGATAAAATCCCGGTCGTCCGTGTGGCTTACGGCGCGCAGGGCAGCCGCCAGGACTTTTGAGGCGGAAGCGGAGCTCTTTGCCGCCTCTGACAGCGCGGCCCCGGAGCCGGTGTGGGCGATAAAGTCCGCCTGCAGGCGGACGGCGCGCGCGGTAAAAAGCAGGGCCTCCCTGGATTCGGAGTCCGGCCGTATTCCGTGAAGCTCCATGTCCAGGTAAGTCAGTTCCAGGCAGGCGCCGGCGGCTTCAAAGGCTGCCGTAAGGCCGGCCAGGCCGGAGCCCGTTTTTGTCATAAGCGTCCGTGCCCCGGCCGCGGCGGTAAAAAAGCGTTTAAAGCGTTTTTTTACGCCGGTTTTCCCGGCCGCTATGGCGCGGCAGAGATCGGCCAGCGCCAGCGCCAGGCGCAGCAATTTATAGCGGGGGCGGTTTTTCAATAACAGCAGGAGGTTCATTAATTTAGAGGGTATAGGGGTCAGGGTTAGGGTCGGGCGCCCGCATAAGGAGATGATACAAAAAAACGCGGGAAGGTTTTGCCTTCCCGCGTCCGGTGTTCCGCCGAAGCGCCGTTTAACGCTTGGAGAACTGGAATCTCTTTCTGGCTTTCGGCTGGCCGGGTTTCTTTCTTTCCACCATCCTGGGATCGCGGGTAAGGAAGCCGGCTTTCTTCATGGAGGAGTGAAAACTGTCGCCGAGGCTGGCTATCGCGCGCGCCACGCCGTGGCGTATGGCGCCGGCCTGGCTGGAGAGCCCGCCTCCCACAACCTTGGAGATGCAGTCGAATTTCTGGTCCTTGGCAAGGTCGAAAGGGGAAGTTATTACGTATTTCAGGCGGGGGTTGTTGCCGAAATACACCTCGGGGGTTTTGGCATTGATCGTAACTTTGCCTTCTCCGTTCTGAATCAGCTTTACCTGGGCTATGGAGGTCTTTCGTCTGCCGGTGGCTGTTATGATGGTTTTTTCCATAAATTATCCTTTGATTCCTGACGCTTGTTTGTCGGTCTTCGTTCCGTACTGATCCTGCTCTCCCACGAACAGCTTAAGCCTTTTGAGGCGGCCGTGGCGCAGTTTGTTGGAGTCGAGCATACGTTTCACCGCGAGCTCCAGGACTTTTGTGGGATCGTTTTCCATCTGTCTTTTGTAGGGGATGGTCTTGGCGCCGGAGGCGTAACCGGAGTGGCGGAAGTAGAATTTATCCTCTTCCTTGTTGCCGGTGACCTTCACTTTGGCGACGTTCGTGACTACGACAAAATCTCCGCAATCCATAGTGGGAGTGTAGGTGCGTTTATGTTTGCCGATGAGCAGGATGGCTATTTTGGAAGCGAGCCTGCCGAGGATCTGTCCGGAGGCGTCGAAGTAATGCCATTTCCTGGTAGTCTGCACTTCTTTGGCGCTGGGCAAAGTTGTTTTCTGTATCATAGTAAGTCTATAGTAGCAATTTCCCGCCCCGATGTCTATAGGGAGAATTCCAGTGTAGAAATTTTTTTAAAATGTCCTGTTTGCGGCAAATAGAAATGTCCGGTTAAATGCTAAAACCTCCTTTTCCTTTTAAAAGGAGGCACAATGGAG
>MGTT01000017.1:3734-61361 GCA_001799575.1 Elusimicrobia bacterium GWA2_56_46 | reverse complement strand
GCCATGGGTCGGATCGGGCCGGAGGGGAACCGGCGCGAAGTCGCCGGGCCCCGCAGGCCCGATGGGCCCCATGGCTGGCAGGCCCCCGAACTCGCAGCCCGCCGCCATTTTTCCATTTTTCACCCATTGGGTGAAATCTTGTCATCAATGACGTAGGCTAGTTAGCGGAGAATTAAGACCGCGACAAGACCGCTTCGCGGTCATTGAAAACCTCCTTTAGAATTGCTAGATTTACTCCTGTCATGTTCAATCTTCCGCTGATAACACTTTTGACTCTTTCCCTGCCATCTCCCGCCGCCGCGGAAGAAAATCTTTTAAAACCCCTGGGCGAAGCTTTCTCCGCCTGGGCCGACGGCCGGCCTGAAGACGCCGCCGGCTCGCTGGAATACGTGGCTTTCCGCTCCTCCGATACCGTCCTCACCCTTTCCGCTATAAAAGAGATCTCGGTTCTGCTGGCGGAACTGGGAAGGAACCAGGAGGCCCTCGCCTATCTCGCCAAGGGCGAGATCCTCGCTCCGGAAGATCCTTACCTGGCTTTCGAAAAGGGCTGGAACCTTTTAAGCGCGGAAAACTATCCGGAGGCCCGCTCCGCCTTTGAAAAGACCATAACGATGACCGGCGAAGCCGATATCGTGCAGCAGGCGCGTTTTGGACTGGCCCTGACGGAGGCGCATCTCGGCGGGCCTCTTGAAGCCGCCTCGGTACTGCAGACCGTGTATCAGAAGTATCCTTATCTGCTGTCTCCAGCCGCAGGGGTGATAAGCGCGCAATATGAAGCGCTTAAAAAACGCCAGCATGCCGTTACTTTCCTGGAAGAGGCGCTTGCCTACGATCCCCGCAACATCCAGGCGGAGATAGACCTCGCCAGGCTGTACGATAAATCCGGCTATTACCTCCAGGCCTGGCAAACTTACTATAACCTTTCGGAGCTGGATCCCGGAGACGAATACTCCGCGGACAAGACCTCCAAACTGGCCAAATATATAAAAGGAAAGCTGGACAACCTTCTCTACTGGACCCGCATGGCCTGGCCCGTGCACCTCAAACCGGTGAACCGCGGAGACGGGAACCTCCTCCGCGTGGGGCTCTTCTCGGACGCCAAGGGCGAACCGGCCCCGCTTACCGGATTCAGTTTCATCGTCAACACCACGTTCGTCATAACGGACTCCCGCCTCGGCGCCGTAGGCGAGGGTAAAGCCAATATGCAGTGGAGCGTGAAATACAATCCCCTTAACAGGATCTACGAACTAAGGGACAACATGGGCTCCGTGATACATTCCACCCGCAACTCTTTCCGCCTGACGCCCAGGATAAAAGGAGGCGTCATCCTTATTAAAAGCCCCGAACCCGTGCCGCAAAGGGGGATCAACCGCGGCGACCGGGAAACGGCCGGCGAGCTTAATCTTCTCGCCCGGCCCGGCGGCTTTATCGCGGTAAATACGACCCCTCTGGAAACCATTGTGCCCGCCATCGTTTCAAGCCTGGCGGTGGGGAGAAAACAGCCGGAAGAGCTTAAAGCGCTGGCGGTCGTTATCCGCTCGAAGCTTGTCAGCCTTAAGAACGCCAAAAACCATGCCGGCCGCGACTATGATATCTGCGACTCGCCCCACTGCCTGGCTTTCCCCGGCCTCCAGGCGGAAAACGAAACCGCGCTTAAGGCCGTCGAGACGACCAGAGACGAAGTCCTCTCCAAAGACGGCGCGCCCGTGGCTGTCGATTTCCATACCGCCTGCGGCGGATTTACGGAATCGGAAGTCAACGACAATGGCCGCGTCATGGGCCGCATGACCCCTTTCAGCCTTTATTACCTCACGCTAAAAGCCCCTCCCGACAATCTTCTGTGCCTGGCCGATGACAGAACCGCGGCGTCCGACGTTTCCTGGACCCTGATGCTGGAACCCGGATGGATAGAGAACCGCGTCAACCGCCTGGCAAAGGTCGGCCGCATCAGATCCATGTACGTCCTGAAGCGGCGCCCCGGCGGCAGGGCGCTCACCCTGCGCGTTGAGGGCACAGCCGGCAGCCTGGTACTGGAAGGTTTTGAAGCCATCTCGCGGGCGCTGGCCGCCGGGATGCTGCGCTCGTCCCTGTTCACCATGAGGCCCGTCTTCGAGGGGAAGTACCCGAAATACTTTCTCCTGCGCGGCATCGGCACCGGCGACGGGCGCGGTTACTGCGTGCTGGGAGGGCATGGTATGGCGAAGAATTACGGCAGCGGCTACCTGGAAATTCTGCGCCACTATTTCCCCGGATATAAGGTAAAGAAGCTTCCTAACAAATAGCGGTCAGCGGCCGGTGGCTGGATCCATAATGCCTGTTAAAGTCCTGCATATAATCACCAAACTTGAATTCGGCGGCGCCCAGCGCAACACGATCTATACCGCGGCGCATCTCGATAAAAAACTCTTCGACGCTAAATTGATCGCGGGACCCGGCGGCGCGCTGGACGGGGAAGTTCCGCCGGGTTCCATCGCCTATGTTTCCCGCCTGATCCGCCGGATAAGCCCCGTGGACGATTTTCTGGCAGTACTGGAACTCCGGAACGTAATCCGGAACGAGGCCCCCCTGATCGTGCACACGCATTCCTCCAAAGCGGGCATACTCGGCCGGCTGGCGGCGCGTCTGGCCGGAGTGCCGGTCATCATCCACACTTTTCACGGCTTCGGTTTTCATGAACGCCAGCACCCGCTGCTGAAACGCTTCTTCATCCTGCTGGAAAAACTGTGTTCGTTATTTTCCGACGCCCTGGTCTTCGTTTCAAACGCGAACATGAATTACGCCCGCGACTACGGCCTCTGCGAACAAGGCGAATGCGTGCTTATACGCAGCGGGATCCGCCTCGGGGACTACCCGGCCCGCTCCGACCGCGCCGCCAAACGCCGCGAATTGGGAGTGCCGGAAGACGCCGTGCTTATAGTCAGCCTCGGCAATCTTAAACCGCAGAAAAACCCCGGCGACTTTATCGCCGCCGCCAGGCGCCTGTCCGGCGCGCACCCGAACGCGGTATTCATGCTGGTCGGAGGGGGAGAAAACCTGGAAGCCGCGCGCCTCCAGGCCGCGGAGGCCGGCCTTGCGCGGCGCCTGCTTTTCCCGGGCTGGCGCATGGACTCGGCGGAGATCCTGGCCGCCGCCGACATCTTCGCGCTTACCTCGCTCTGGGAAGGCCTGCCCAGGAGCCTGGTGGAAGCCGTCAGAACCGGCCTGCCCTCCGTCTGCTACAAAACCGACGGCGTCGCGGATCTCCTTTACGATGGGGCCAACGGTTACGCGGTGGCGCCGGGCGATCTTGACGCTTTCTGCCTGCGGCTGAAAGAACTGATAGAGCAACCCGCCTTACGCGCGGAAATGTCCGCCAGGGCCGCCGGCACGGATCTCGCTGAATTTGACATCGACTACATGGTCCGGCAGCAGGAGGCTTTGTACCTGAAGCTTCTGAAGAAAAAGCGGATTGATTAAAGCGGACGATTAATGATATCGTATACCACTTTATGGAGAAAGACAGCGGACTTATATTCAGCGCCGGGGAGATCAGGGAAAAGGGCGGCTTAACGGTCAGCAGGAAGCTCGATCCCGGACTTTTTGCCGGCGTGCTGGAGGCGCCGGCCGAAGTCGCAAAAGCGTCCGCGGATCTTGTTTTCTCCGTCGGCGGCGGCTCTATTCTGCTTGATGGCGCGGTGCGGGCCGCCCTGCGGCTGGAGTGCGCCCGCTGCGGCGTTCTTTTCACGGCGGAATTCTCCGAAACCTTTGACGAGCTGTATGAAGATGCGGTAGAATCTATAGACGTGAGCGGCGCGCTGGCCGAATCCGTGGCGCTTATGCCGCCGCTGAAGCCGCTTTGCGCGCCGGCGTGCAAAGGGCTTTGCGCGGCCTGCGGAGCCGATCTTAATCTGAAAGTCTGCGGCTGCCCGGCGGGACACGGAGAAGGATTTAAAGAGAACGGGAAAGAAAATCCGTTCAGAGCGTTGGGAGAGCCGGTCAAAAAAAAGCGCGCAAAGTAATTCCGCCGCTTTTAAAGTTTCGCGCGTCACACTTCACGACAGATACAGGAGCGACTAATATGCCTAATCCAAAAAGAAAACATTCCCCGGCAAGAAGAGATTCCAGAAGAGCGGCGAACTGGAAACTGGAAACCAAAACCCTTTCTTCCTGTCCCCAGTGCGGGGCGATGCGCCTGCCCCACCGGGTCTGCGCCTCCTGCGGCGCCTATAACGGCAAGATAGAGGTCGTCAGGAAGGAAAAAAAGACGGACGAACAGAATCCCAAGTAATGAAAATAGCGCTTGACGCTCATGGCGGCGATTTCGGGCTTAAGCCCAATCTCGACGGGGCCGTTCTGGCCGCGGCCCGGCTGCCGCATGAGATAATACTGGTCGGCCGCGACCCGGAGATACGGGAGGAACTGCGCCGCCGGGGCGCGGCACTTTCCGAAAAGCTCAGGATCGTGCACGCCGCCCAGATCGTGGAGATGGGGAAAGAACCGGTGGAAGAATGCCGTTCCAAGCCCGATTCCTCGCTGATGGTGGGAGCAGAACTCGTAAGGGACGGCAAAGCCGACGCCTTTATTTCCGCCGGAAATTCCGGCGCCGTAATGGTGGCCTCACTTCTGAAACTGAAACGTATCCCCGGCATCATACGCCCGGCTATCGCCATACCCTATCCCACGCTCAAGGGCTCCTCTCTCCTGCTGGACGCCGGCGCCAACATGGACTCCAAACCCTGGCATCTGGTTCAGTTCGCCATTATGGGTTCCATTTTCATGCGGCTGCGCTTCGGCGTGGAAAATCCCTCCGTAGGCCTGCTGTCCATAGGCGAAGAGGAAACCAAGGGCAACGCGCTGGTCTCCGAGACGCTCCCGCTCCTGAAGAACGTGGGTATAAATTTCAAAGGTCCGGTGGAGGGCGGAGACCTGCCGGCGGGTGAGGCCGACGTGGTCGTCACCGACGGCTTCACCGGCAACGTGGCGCTGAAGCTCTCCGAAGGTCTGGCCAGAACCATCTTCGCCATACTCAAGGAACAGATCAGGAGCAAGTTCACCTACAAAATAGGCGCGCTGCTGATGAAAAAGATCTTCTCAGACCTGAAGAAAAAAATGAACCCCGACGAATACGGCGGCGCGCCGCTTCTGGGCGTCAACGGCGTGGTGCTCATCTGCCACGGCAAGGCCAGCCCTAAAGCTATATTCAACGCCATCAAGGCCGCGGGAGATCTGGCGGGTTCCGGCATGGTGGAAAAGATCCGGAAGCATATGGAGCAGGTCAAAGACCAGATCTCGGCCGCCAAAACGGCGGACAACGAGTGAACGATGAAACGCTTTGAAAACAAAGTGGCCCTTGTCACCGGCGCCCAGCGCGGGATCGGCTATGATATAGCCAGAGCGTTCGCCGCCGAGGGCGCGGACGTGGTCATGACCGACGTAAGCGCCGAAGGCGTCAAGGCCGCGGCGGCGGCGATCGCCGGGGAAACGGGGGCCAGGACGCTGGCGCTGGCCGCGGATGTCACGGATTACAAGGACTGCGAGCGCAGCCTGGAAGAAACATTTAAAGCTTTCGGGAAGCTGGACGTGCTGGTTAACAACGCCGGCGTCGCCAGGGACAACCTTGTGCTCCGGATGAAAGAGGAAGATTTTCAGGCGGTACTTGACGTTAATCTGAAAGGCGCGTTCCTTATGGCGAAAGCGGCTTCGAGGAGCATGCTCCGCCTGCGGAGCGGCCGCATCATAAATATCGCTTCCGTAGTCGGACAATCCGGGAACGCGGGCCAGGCCAATTACGCGGCTTCCAAGGCCGGCCTTATAGGCCTGACCAAATCTCTGGCGCGGGAATTCGCTTCCCGCCAGGTGCTGGTCAACGCCGTGGCTCCCGGTTATATCCGCACGGCCATGACCGACGGTTTCCCGGAGGAGGCCAAAGCCAGGCTTCTTGAGATGGTCCCGCTCGGCCGCCTGGGCTCGGGTGACGATGTCGCCAAGGCCGTGCTCTTTCTGGCGGGCGAAGATTCCCCGTATATCACGGGGCAGGTCCTCGCCGTGAACGGCGGCATATATATGTGAGGAATGGAACCGCGAACCCGAGCGGCGGGTGAAAATATCAAACGCAACAATGGAGGAATAATGGCAGTAGCAGAAAACCTGGAAGAGAGAGTGAAAAAGATCATCGTAACGCAGCTGGCGGTGGATCTCGGCGAGGTCACGCCCCAGTCGCAGTTCGTGCAGGATCTGGGAGCCGATTCCCTGGACACCGTGGAACTCGTCATGGCCCTGGAAGAGGAATTCGACGTTGAGATCCCTGACGAAGACGCCGAGAAGATAAAGACCGTCGGAGAAGCCGTCACCTATATCAAGGACAAGCTGTCCAAGAAAGACTGAGCCCGGGCAGGGTACAGGGGAGAGGGTTTAGGGGAGAGGCAAGGAACTTCTCACCCTGGATCCTCTGCCCTGACACCTTTGCCCTTTCAAAAATGGACTCCATTGAAAGAGCGATAGGCTACACTTTCAGGAACAAAGAACTGCTCAGGGAAGCCCTTACCCACAAGTCGTTTTCGACCGAACGGGATCGCGCCGGGCATAACGAAAGGCTTGAATTTCTGGGCGACAGCGTTCTCGGCCTGATCGTGTCCTGTTATCTTTTTAACGAACACCCCGCGCAGGACGAGGGCTACCTTTCCAAAGTAAAGTCGGTGCTGGTTTCACGCGCCAATCTCGCGGACTGGGCCGCGGCGCTGAATCTGGGCGAGCATGTCTTTTTGGGCGCGGGCGAACACCAGACCGGCGGCAAGAAGCGCGGCAGTATTCTTTCCAACTGCTTAGAGGCGCTCATCGGCGCCATCTATCTGGACGGGGGGCTCAAGCCCGCGGCTGAATTCGTAGAGTGCCGGCTCCACGCGCAGGATATGGGCGGGATGGAAGAACAGGACTACAAGAGCGTGCTCCAGGAAGTCATCCAGAAGCGCCACAAAAAACCGCCGGAATACGAGATCATGACCACCGAAGGCCCGGAACACGACAAAGTGTTCACCGTCCGGGTTCGGATAGGGAAAAAAACGCTGGGCATGGGCTCGGGCAGAAACAAGAAAGAGGCCCAGCAGGCGGCGGCGAAAACCGCCCTTGATTACCTGGAGAACCACGAGATCCATCCTTAAAGAGGCGATATGGGATATCTTGACGGCCTGATAAACAGCAGTTTCAAAAAGGACGGCATGGGCAGGACGGTTTTCTATCCGCTGGGCGCGGTCGGTAAAGGCCGGATCCTGGAAAATGCGGAAACGGAATCCAGGCTCCGCGCGTTCCTCAGGCGCTATTACATCGGCGCTTTCCTCTCGCTGGCAATCGTGCCGGTTCTCACCGGCCGCGGTTATGTCTTCCTGCTGCTGATACCCCCGCTCTACATCTGGTATTACTACGGCGCCGGCAAACTATCCGCGCAGTGCCATCTGAGCGACGAAAAGCTCAGCTTAAGGGAGATCTATACGGCTATGGCCGCAGCCAACAGCGAATTCACGCTATGGGCTATGCTTGTGATTTCGCTCCTGGGCGGCGCCGCTGGCATCTGGGCCGCGCTCCGCTTTGTTCCGTTGTTTCACAGACTGATCGGCGGGGCGGCCGCGCTCTTTTTCTCCGCCGCCAGCGCCATCCTGATCTATATGATCATGGCGAAAGGGCGGCGCGGCTGAGCCTGGCCATGCCAGGCATAAGCCGCCGCGAACCGTATTCGCGGGGGGGGGTATGATCGAGTGGTTTAACCGGGGCGGCGGCAAAAACAAAGAGGATCCGCTAAATGCGGCGCCGGCAAGGCCCGGAAGCGGCCGTTCACACCTGCGTATCCTGGTGGTCGAGGATAACGTGGATAACCAGAACCTGACGCGGCTGATGCTGGAGCATGCCGGCTATAAACCGGATATAGCGGCCAACGGCCGGCTGGCGCTTGAAAAATGCGCCGTATTCGACTACGATCTGGTCTTCATGGATATCCAGATGCCGGAAATGGACGGCTACGAAACCGTCTTCCAGCTTCGTAAAATTGAGGCCTACAAGGGAACCCCCATCATCGCTCTTACGGCGCACGGCCAGGACAGCGATATCGCGAAATCGCTTTCATCCGGCATGAATGCCCATATAACCAAGCCCGTGAAAAAAAGCATGATTTATGACGCGCTGGATAAGTGGCTGGATCCCAGGCTAAAGGTTCTGGTCGCCGACGATAACCCAGACAATATTTCGCTTCTGGAAGCGTACCTGCGGGGAGAAACAGGGCTGCGGCTTTACAATGCCGCTAACGGGAAAGAAGCCCTGGAGATATTCGGCCGGACAATTTTTTCTCTTGTGCTTATGGATCTCCAGATGCCCATGATGGACGGGCTTACCGCGGTAAGGGCGCTGCGGGGCATGGCGGAGGGAAAAACGGTTCCGGTGGTGGCTTTCAGCGCGCACAACGACCCCGTGAAGATCAGGGAATGCCTGGACGCGGGCTGCACGGATTATCTGGTTAAACCGGTTAAAAAAGAGGCGCTGCTGGAAAAGATCCGAGAGTATCTATAAATTCCCCGGCGACGGATCCGGACAGCGTAGATTATGGCAAAATACAAGGTTTCTATAGACAAAGATCTGAGCGATATTATCCCCGGCTACCTTGAGACAAGACGCAGGGAAATTCCGGAGCTTTTCGCGCTCCACTCGGCCGGAGACCTGGAGTCGTTAAGAAAGGCCGGGCACAAACTTTCCGGCTCCGGCGGCGGCTATGGCTTCGACCGTATTTCCGAACTGGGAAAACAGGTTGAGGCGCTGGCGCTGGCCGGCGACTCCGCCGGAGTAGCCGCGCGCCTCGCGGAACTTAAGGATTATCTTGAAAATCTGGAGATCGTATACGGGTAAACCGTTATGATAGAAACATGGCGCTTCAAGGATGCATGGATTGTGCGGGCGCCTAAATAAAAAAACCCGCGGTTAAGCGGGTTTTTTGTTTGTAAAGTCTGGCTTTACAGTTTAACGACTTTTGTGGCTTTGGGGCCCTTTTCGCCCTGGGCCACTTCAAACTGCACGGCCTGTCCTTCCGCCAGCGTTTTGAAGCCGTCGCCCTGTATATCCTGGTGATGCACAAAAAGCTCCGCGCCGCCTTCGTCGGGAGTGATGAAACCGTAACCCTTTTTGTCGTTAAACCACTTCACTTTTCCTTTCGTCATTTGTTTACATTCCTTTCGCTGAAGTCACAGCTTCAGCCCTTATATTAACCATCTATATAATACAAGATTAACGGCGGGCAGTCAAAACTATTTTAGTTCCTGTATGAAATTTACGGCGTTTTCCACTTCGCCGCGTGCGCCGGCGCGCATAAGATAACCGATATCGCCCATGGCCCTGGCCAGGATGGGAGGAAGTCCCTCATGATGTATTATCAGGCCGCCCAGGCGGTTAAGCACCTCGTCGTGCGAATACGCGTAGCTGAGACGGTTCTTTCTGCCGGCGTAGCCGCAGTAATATTTCCGGCTGTACTCCAGCCGGACGGCGCCGCGCGCCATCATGCCAGCCCAGACGGCGTACATATCTATATCGCAGGCGTAGTTGAACATATCCATTGTCATGCCGCCCGGAGGCCGGATGTTTACCTCCAGGGCGCAAAGCGTCCCGTCGGGGCGGCGGAAAAATTCAAAATGGAAGAACCGCTCCCTGACATTGAATCCTTTTACAAGTTTTTGCCCCGCGGCCATGATATCGGGGGGGATCTCCCTCAGGGAATAGTAGGAAATATGCATATCAGCCAGGACGGCCTCCATCACGCCCTGCCCATAGACATGCGAAGTGCAGAAAACTATCCCGCCGTCCGGACCGGCCAGGCCGTCGAAAGTCACTATGCCGCCGTCTATAAATTCCTCCATGATAAAATCCCTGTTCGGCTTGCCGTCTAAAAAACGATCCAGATCCGGCGGGGAATTCAGCCGGTAGGTGAATTCCGCGCCCATGCCGTCGTCCGGTTTCACGACAATGGGAAAGTTAAGTTCGCCGGCCAGTTCATGAGCCTGCCCGGCATCGGAAACCAGGCGGCCGCGGGCATGAGGTATCCCGGCCAGGGCAAAAACTTTTTTCATCAGGGATTTACGGCGCACTCCCGCCACATCGGCGGCCTGAATGCCGGAGATCCCAAATTCGGTGCGCAATTGCGCCTCGGTTTCAAGCCAATATTCGTTCAGGGAATCGATCCTGTCTATTGTCCCGAAGCGCCCGGACAGGAAGCGCATGGCGCCGCCCACCTGGGCGCGGTCGCGCAGATCCCCGACCTGGCAGTACCAGGCCAGGGATTCCCGGAGCTCGGTTCGCAATTCCCCGAAAGACGGTTCGCCTATGCCCAGAACGTTGACGCCTTCCTTTTTCAGAGCGGCGCAAAAAAGGTAATAGTTAGCCGGAAACGACGGGGAGAGGAAGACGAAATTCATAGGTAATTGGTATTATAGTATATCATGGAAATCAATTATCATAAATTCCACAGCGGGCGCCTGGGACAGGATTTTGAACTAAAATCCTACGGCTTTGCGGGAAAGCCGGTCATGTTCTTCCCTACTTCCAACGGAAGATTCTACGATTACGAAGACCAGGGACTGATAGAAGCCGTGCAGGATTTCATAATGCACGGGGAGATCCGCATATTCGCGGTGGACGGCCGCGACTGGGAAAGCTGGCACAAACCGATAAGAGATGAGTGGATAGGGCTGCGGCACGCGCAATACGAGGCCTGCATAACGGATGAAACGACGCGCTTCCTGTCCGACACCTGCGGCATTTCCGAAAAGTTCCTGGCCGCCGGGGTAAGCTTCGGCGCGTTTCACGCCGCCAATTTCTTTCTCAAGTTTCCAGGCTGTTTTGACTCCGCCCTGTGCCTGAGCGGACTTTACAGCACGAAAACCGAGCTGGGGGGATATTCGGACGCGGGTATTTATTTCAACGAACCG
Organism: Elusimicrobia bacterium GWA2_56_46; assembly: GCA_001799575.1. GTDB lineage: Bacteria > Elusimicrobiota > Elusimicrobia > Elusimicrobiales > UBA9959 > YA12-FULL-51-18. Next base: position 50,427 of record MGTT01000017.1, on the reverse strand, counting down.
TTAAGCTACCTGCCCGGCCTCACCGACGAGAAGACGCTTTCGCGGCTCCGCTCAGGCTATATGGTGATTTCACACGGCCGCGGGGCCTGGGAACAGTTTAACGACCAGTCCCGCGAGCTGGCCGAAATAGCCGGCAGCAAATCCATAACCTGCTGGTACGACCCCTGGGACGAGAATTGGCCGCATGACTGGAATACCTGGAAAGCCCAAATGCGGAAATTTCTGACTCACTTCAGGGAGGGGGTGCGGTTCGACGGCGGCCTGCTGAAATTAACGGGCCCGGAACGGAGGATCAATAAATTCATATGAGTTCGGAAATATTCCGGCCTACGCCCGTTACCACCACCCCGAAATAACCCTCCCCGATATGCTGATGTGATAGTATGCCAGGCATTGCCTATTCCAAATCTCCGTATTACCGCGGCTTAATTCCTGATTAAAAGAACTAATTTGGCGAGCCGGGTTATTTTGGTAGAATGTAGGCTGAATGAGGCAATATCTGGCCGTTTTTATGACGATGGGGTTCGGACTGGCGACAGCAGCCGGAATGCTTCTCGCCGCCATGCTGTTCGGGCCAAAAAAAAGCACCCGCATAAAATCCGAACCGTTCGAATGCGGGATGCCGCCCGCCCAGCCGTCCAGAAGTTCGGTCTCCGTCAACTTCTATCTGACAGCCGTCCTCTTCGTCATGTTCGATATCGAAGTGGTTTTCCTGTACCCCTGGGCGGTCTCTTTCCGCGGCCTCGGACTCCAGGGCCTCCTCGCCATGGCCGGATTCATCTCCATCCTGTTCGCCGCCCTCGTCTATGCCGTTAAGAAAGGAGCGCTGCAATGGGATTAGAAACCGTCTTCGGACACTCGTTCTTCACCTCCCGCGTGGACGACGCCGTAAACTGGGCGCGCAAATACTCCTTTTTTCAGTATCCTTTCGTAACCGCCTGCTGCGGCATGGAGTTCATGTCCGTCTGGGCTTCCACTTACGACATCGCCCGCTTCGGCGCCGAATTTCCCCGGTTCTCGCCCAGACAGGCCGACGTCCTCTTTGTGGTGGGAACCGTGAACGAGAAACTGGCCCCCGTCCTGAAACGCGTCTACGACCAGATGTGCGAGCCGAAATGGGTGGTCTCTTTCGGCGTGTGCGCCACCTCCGGGGGTTTCTACGACAATTACGCCGTCGTCCAGGGGATAGACAAGATCATCCCGGTGGATATTTATATTCCGGGCTGTCCGCCGCGCCCGGAGGCCGTGCTGGACGCCCTGATGAAACTGCAGGACAAGGTTTCCAAAGAATCCGTTCTGGATAAAAAATACAGATGAATCAACACGTTACTCGTACGATCAAAGAGAAATTCCCGGAATATGTCACGGACTCGCACGCTTTCCGGGGTGACGAGACCGTGGTCATAAAACGGGAAGCGCTGCTGGAAGTGGCCGGATATCTGCGCGACGGACTCGGTTTCGAATTTCTGATGGATCTCACCGCCGTGGATTATCCGGGCCGGGAGGAACGCTTTGAAATGGTCTATCATTTCTTCTCCCTCTCCGCCAACCTGCGCCTGCGTCTGAAAGCCCCGGTCGGCGGCCAGAACCCGGTTATCGCCTCACTGACGCCGCTGTGGAGCGGCGCAAACTGGTTCGAGCGCGAAGTCTACGATATGTTCGGCATAAAATTCGAAGGACATCCGGATCTGCGGAGGATCCTGATGTACGACACTTTTGAGGGCCACCCGCTGCGCCGGGATTACCCGCTGGACAAAAGACAGCCGAGGCTGCCGCACAGGGATTGATGAAAGTGGTCAGTGAACAGTGGTCGGAGTACAGCAAGAGACAATTTTAATGGGAACAAAGAACGCCGAGCTGCCTAAGAACTGGAGCGTGGAAGACCTGGGCGAAGGACGCATGATCCTCAACATGGGGCCTTCGCATCCGGCCATGCACGGCATTGTGCGCATTCTCCTGACGGTGGAAGGGGAAAGAGTAGCGGAAGCCGACGTTGAGATAGGATACCTGCACCGCGGCTTCGAAAAAACCTGCGAGAACGTCACCTATAACCAGGTCATACCCTATACCGACCGCCTCAACTATGTGTCGCCCTTTATCAATAACGCCGGTTTCTCGCTGGCCGTAGAAAAACTGCTGGATATAGAAACCCCGGAACGCTGCAAATACCTCCGCGTCATAATGTCCGAACTGGGCCGCCTTCAGGACCATCTCACCTGCATTGGCGCCAACGCCATGGAGCAGGGCGCTTTCACCGTTTATTTTTATCTGATAAACGCCAGGGAATGTCTTTACCGCCTGACCGATGCCGTATCCGGCGGCCGCGTGACGCCGGCCTATACCCGCATCGGCGGAGTGACCGGCGACCTCCCGCCGGATTTCAGGGCCGGAACAGCCGAAGCGTTCCGGAAAGTGCGCAAAAACCTTGGCGACGCCGATAAACTCCTCACGCGCAACCGGATCTTCGTGGATCGTATGCGCGGCACAGGCGTCATTTCGAAGCAGGACGCCATAGCGCTGTCTTTCACCGGCCCCGTCCTGCGCGCCTGCGGTGTTCCCTATGATGTGCGCAAGGCGGCGCCTTACCTGGTCTACGACCGTTTTGATTTCACGGTCCCCGTGGGCGGCAGCGGAGACAATTACGACCGTTACCTGGTGCGCATGGAGGAAATGAACCAGAGTATGCGGATCGTGGAACAGGCCCTCGCGCAGATCCCCGAAGGCCCCATCCGCCACCCCGACTTCAACGTAAGCCTGCCGGCGAAAGAGGAAGTCTACGGGAACATAGAGGCCCTGATGGCCCACTTTAAGCTTACCTTCGAGGGCGTGAAGCCCCCGGCCGGGGAAGTTTACCAGGCGGTGGAGGGCGGCAACGGAGAGCTGGGCTATTATGTCGTAAGCGACGGTTCGGGAAAACCATACCGGGTGCGCGTGCGCCCTCCGTGCTTCCCGCTTGTGGCCGGGCTTTCAAAACTCATAAAGGGCGGTTACATCGCCGATATCATCTCCACTTTCGGCATGATAAATATGATCGGAGGGGAATTAGAAAGGTGACAATGGCTTACAAGATCTCGGAAAGAACGCTGGCGGAGATAGACAGACTGCTGAAGATCTATCCGCAAAAAGAGGCGGTGCTGATACCGGCTCTGCATGAAATGCAGAAGGAAGCCGGCTGGATCCCGGAAGAAGCCATGGACGCCCTTGGCGCCCGCCTTAATATCCCCTACGCCCGCGTTAAAGGCGTAGTCACTTTCTACACAATGTTCAACCGGCTTCCAATGGGCAGATTCCACTTACAGGTCTGCCGCAATATCTCCTGCCACTTCGCCGGAGCGGCCGGGATGCTGCGTCATCTCGAAGATAAGCTGAATATAAAAGAAGGCGAAACCACCGAAGACGGGCTGTTTACGCTGTCCGCGGTGGAATGCCTCGGTTCCTGCGGGACGGCCCCCGTGATCGCGGTGAACGAAACATACCACGAGAACATGACCGTGGAAAAAACAGACCGGCTTCTGGCGGAGCTGCGCGCCGAGAACAATAGCGATTAGTGGTTAGTGACGGGAATATTGAAGATGGAAAAGATACTTCTAAATGTTGCGGCGCCGGATATCGAAACCTACATAAAAGCGGGCGGCTACCGGGCGCTTAAAAAAGCTTTCGCTATGAAGCCCGAAGACGTGACCGCTGAAGTTAAAAAATCCAATCTGCGCGGCCGCGGCGGCGCGGGCTTTCCCACCGGGCTGAAATGGTCTTTTATCCCAAAAACCAATCCGAAACCGAGATATCTTGTCTGTAACGCCGACGAGAGCGAGCCCGGAACTTTCAAGGATCGGGAACTGCTGCGCAAAAACCCGCATCTCCTTGTGGAAGGCCTGACGATCTCCTCTTACGCCATCGGCGCGAAACAGTGCTACGTCTATATCCGGGGGGAATTCGCCGAAGAAGCGGAACTTCTGAAAAACGCGGTCCGGGAAGCGGCCCAACGGGGATTTATCGGAAAAAATATTTTAAATTCAGGCTTCGACCTGGAAATTATAACCCACAGGGGAGCCGGCGCCTACATCTGCGGCGAAGAAACCGCGCTCCTGGAATCCATAGAGGGCAAGAGAGGACTTCCGCGCCTGAAACCTCCGTTCCCCGCCGTGGTCGGACTTTTCGGCTGTCCCACGGTCATAAACAACGTGGAGACCCTGGCTTCGGTGCCGGCCATTATAGAAAAAGGCGGAGACTGGTATGCCGGGCTTGGCGCCGGGAAGAGCGCCGGAACCAAGCTTTTCTCCGTAAGCGGGCCGGTAAAAAAACCCGGCGTCTACGAAATAGAACTGGGGATGCCGTTCAAAAAATTCCTGGAAGAATACGCCGGCGGCATGCTGGAAGGCTCCGTCCTCAAAGCCGTCATACCGGGCGGTTCCTCGGTGCCGGTGCTCACCGCCGGGGAAGCGCTGAAAATGAACCTGGATTACGAATCGGTTCAGCAGGCCGGCTCCATGCTGGGCTCGGGCGGCATCATTATTATCGACGACAAAGCCTGCATGGTGGAAACCCTGCTGGTGCTGGCCGGATTCTACCATCATGAATCCTGCGGCCAGTGCACGCCCTGCCGCGAGGGCGGCGGATGGATAGAGAAACTCCTTGCGAAGATGGAAAAAGGGGAAGCCAGAGAAACCGACGTGGATCTGGTCTACTCCATAGCCGAGAATATGCTGGCCCGGACTCTCTGTCCCCTCGGCGACGCCCTGGCCATGCCGGTGATGAGCTTTATAACCAAGTTCCGCCCGGAATTCGAAGCGCACGCAAAAGGAAAGCCATAAAGAACCGTTCGACTTAATGCAATGCCCAAACTGACCATTGACGGTAAAACGATCGAGATGCCGAAAGGCGCCACCATCCTCCAGGCGGCCCAGGCGCTGGGCGTCTATATTCCGCGCTACTGCTACCATCCCTCGCTTCCCGTTTCCGGCACCTGCCGTATGTGCGTGGTGGAAGTGGAAAAGACGGCAAAGCTGCAGATAGCCTGCGCCACCGAAATCGCCGACGGCATGGCGGTCCGCACGGATACGCCCGCCGTCAAAAAGGCCCGCAGGGACGTGCTTGAATATCTGCTCATCAACCATCCCGTGGACTGCCCCATCTGCGACCAGGCGGGGGAATGCTTCCTGCAGGATTATTATATGGATCACGGTCTCCATAAAAGCCGGATCGCACCCGGGGACAAGATCCGCCGCTCCAAGCGCCGCGCCGCCGGCAAGTATCTGACACTGGACAATGAACGCTGCATTCTCTGCACCCGCTGCGTTCGTTTCTGCGATGAAGTAACCCGGACCGGCGAACTGACGGTTTCGGGACGCAATGACGCCTCCTTTATAGATATGAAAGAAGGAAAGGGCGTGGATAACGATTATTCCCTTAATATCGCCGACATCTGCCCGGTGGGCGCTTTTACTTCCAGGGATTTTCGCTTCAAAGCCCGCGTCTGGTTTCTTAAAAAGACCGGCAGCATCTGCACCGGCTGCGCGGCCGGCTGTAACATAGAGGTACACCATAACGAAGGCATAGTACACCGTCTTATGCCCGCACCGAATCCCGAAACAAACACCTGGCTGTGCGACCGCGGCCGGATGACCTATAAAGTTCTCCGGGCCGGAGACCGCCTGAGCAAGGCCAGGATAAAAAAAGGCAGTATGGAACCGGAACCCGCGCTAAGACAAGCCGCGCACCTGATAGATGACGCCGCGCACAGAGCCGGACCGGAGTCGGTGGCCGTGCTTGGTTCTCCCTATTTATCCCTTGAAGATAATCTTGCGATCGCGGAACTGGCTTCAGGCTCCATAAAAACAGGCGCCCTCTGCCTGGATTTTTCCTGTGAACAGGGCGTGAAAGACGGCATCCTGATAAATAAAGACCAGACGCCCAACGCCAACGGACTTAAACTTTTAAGAGCGCGATACGGCGGACTGGATCAGAACGCGCTGATCGGGCTGATAAATTCAGGCAGGATCAAACTGATAGTGGCCGAGGCCAGGGCGCTGAATTCCCTGCGGGAAAAACTCCGCGACCTCTCCAATATCCCGACGGTCATCCTGGCGCTGGCCAAGAGCGACCTCGATTTTGATTCGGACTGCGTCCTGCCCTATGCTTCATACTTCGAGACCGAAGGGCATTTTGTGAACTACAAGGGCCGTATCCAGAAGACCGCCGCCGCCGTGGCCGCGCCCGAAGGCGTGCAGCCACTGTGGCTGGTTCTGAGCAAGATCTCGTCCTATACCGGCGCGCCGATAAAGATAGAAGACACGAAAGCGATGAGCGCCAAACTTTCGGAATATGCACTCGGTAAATCCGTCATCCCGGCGATCTGTAAGCCGGGATCCATTGCCGCTAAAAGCACGCGGGAATGACAGAAGTTATCTTATGGAAAAATTTAAGCCCGTTATTTCGCTTTTAAACCTTGATCTTCTCCTGTTTACGGCGATAACCGCGGTGAAGATCGGCTTTCTGCTTGGCGCCGTTATGGGCTTCACGGCTTTTCTCACCTGGGTGGAAAGAAAACTCAGCTCGCTGATGCAGGATCGCGTCGGCCCCAACCGCGCCTCTATTTTCGGTTTCACGCTGCTGGGCCTGTTCCATCCGATAGCCGACGGCATAAAACTGATGATGAAAGAGGATTTCGTTCCGGCCCGGGCCGATAAAGTCCTGTTCACGCTGGCGCCCGTCCTCACGCTCGTACCGGTGCTGGCCGCGTTCGCCGTGATACCGTTCGGCAATTACGTGGACGTCATGGGCCTCAGAGTGGAACTGGTCATCGCCCGATTCCCGCTCGGGCTGCTCTACGCGCTGGCGGTTTCCGGCTTCGCCATCTACGGGACTTTTCTGGCCGGCTGGTCGTCAAAATCCAATTTCGCCCTGCTCGGCGCCCTGCGCGGCGCGGCCCAGATGATCTCCTACGAAGTCGTGCTCGGCCTGACGCTGATCGGCCTGCTGATGATCTACGGCACCGCCGATCTCCAGCAGATAGTCCGGGAACAGGGGAAGCTTCTTTTCGGCTTCATCCCGGCCTGGGGGGTGGTCTACCAGTTTCCGGCTTTCATACTTTTCCTGGCCGCCGCCATCGCGGAGAACAAACGCACGCCTTTCGACGTGGTGGAGGGAGAATCGGAGATCATCGGCTATTTCATGGAATACAGTTCCATGCGCTTCGCCGTTTTCATGTTCGCCGAATTCATCGAGATCATTCTTATCTCCATGCTGGCCGTGACGCTTTTCCTGGGCGGCTGGCAGGTGCCGTTCCTGGAGGAAGCCGGCTTCCTGTTCCCCGGCGGTTTAGCGTTACCCGTGCACCCCTATTTAACGGCGCTGGCGCAGATGGGCGCTTTCGCCGCCAAGACGGCGTTCATGTGCTGGGCGCTGATGACGCTCCGCTGGACCGTGCCCCGCTTCCGTTTCGACCAGGTGATGAAACTGGCCTGGCAGGGGATCCTGCCGCTCTCGCTTCTTAATATTCTTATAACCGGGTTGGCGCTGACGCTTATATGATCGAGATAAAAAAGGTCGACAACAGGCCCCTTAACCTCCTTGAACGCCTTTACATCTGGGAGATCTTCAAGGGTTTCCTCGTGACTTCCGGACATTTTTTCAGGAACCTTTTTAATCCAAAAGGGCTGATCACGGTGCAGTATCCCGAGGTGAAGCGGCCGCTGGAATACGCCGCAAAGCGCCGCACCCGCCACAGGCTCAAAGTCCGGGCCGACGGCTCGCCGAAATGCGTGGCCTGTTTTTTGTGCGCCACAGCCTGCCCGGCGAATTGTATCCATATCGAGGCGGCGGAATATCAGGCGAATCCTGTTGAAAAATACCCCGCCGTGTTCGACGTGGATCTTGCCAGGTGCGTAGTGTGCGGCATGTGCGTCGAGGCCTGCCCCGAGGACGCCATAGCCATGGACACCGAAGAGATCCCGGGCGGCGCCCTGAAACGGGAAGAGATGTATCTGACCAGGGAAAAGCTTTTCAGGAATCTGCCCGGCGAACCGTCGCTGAAAGGCGCCGCAAACAGACTGGCCCAGGGCGGAAAAGGAATTGGGCGGGGGTAGAGCCGGGAAAATTTATGATGCACAAAATAGCTATATACGCGCTGGGGGGCCTGGCGGCCGCCGGAACCCTGGCGATGCTGTCGCAGACCGAGCCTCTGCGCGCGGCCCTGGCCATGCTGGCCGTCCTGATAGCCACCGCCGGGATCTATATACTTTTGAGCGCCCAGTTGATCGCTTTCCTGCAGGTCATTATTTACGCCGGCGCGATCATGTCGCTTTTCATCATCGCCATCAACACGCTGCCATTCGCCGCCGGGCGGGAAAAGCAGCAGCGGCCGACTTTCCTGAGGCTGGCCGGGCTGTCGGGCGCGGCCATCCTGCTGGCGGAACTTATACAGATAGCGCTGACGTTCAGAACGCGCCTGGACATAGCTTTCTCGCAGGAAAGCGTTCAGCGCCTGTCGGCCCTGCTTTTCGGCCCTTACGCCTTTCAGTTCGAACTGCTGTCCCTGCTGATACTGGCCGGCATCGTGGGCGCAGTCGCGGCGGCAAAGAGGAAAATTTAACCCTTATGCCTTTTGAACATCTGCTGGTTTTAAGTTTTATCCTGTTCGCGCTGGCGGCGGCGGGTTTTCTTACGCACAAGAACACCATCGTGCTGCTAATGTTCGCGGAACTGATGCTCAACGCCGCCAACCTGGCCCTGGCCGCTTTTGCGAAACTCAGCGGCTCGCCCGAACCCCAGATCTTCATTCTGATGATTTTCGCCGTGGCGGCGGCGGAAGCGGGCGTCGGCCTGGCCCTGATCATCCTGCTGGCCCGCAATTTAAAGACGCTGGATATAGACGAGATACGGAACCTAAAAGGATAATGGGAGCAGCGGCCGGTGAACAGCACCGGTTCCGAAAGTATTCTAATTCTGACCACTAACCACTGATCACTGTTTTAATATGACAGGAAATTTTTATCCTCTGCTGAAATGGATCATCCTCCCGCCGCTGGCCGGGTTCGTCCTCAACGGCGGTATCGGGAAAAGATTCCTCGGAGAAAAGGGGGGCGGCTGGCTGGGAGCGGCCGCCATACTGCTGGCTTTCATTTTCTCTTTTCTCTGCTTTTCCGATCTGCTGAATCTGCCCGCCGGACACCGCTTGCTCCGGGACACCCTTTTCAACTGGATCTCGGCCGGCTCGTTCAGCATAGACTTCGCCCTGCGCTTCGACCCGCTCTCCGCCGTCATGGCGCTGGTGGTGACCGGGGTCAGTTTTCTCATACACGTTTATTCGATCGGGTATATGCGCGGGGACAAAGGCTTTAACCGCTATTTTTCTTACCTGAACCTCTTTGTTTTCTTCATGCTGATCCTGGTTCTGGCCGATAATCCGATACTGATGTTCGTGGGCTGGGAGGGCGTGGGTCTGTGTTCTTATCTGCTCATCGGTTTCTGGTACGAGGACGAGAAGAACGCCGCGGCGGGCAAAAAAGCTTTCATCACCAACCGCGTGGGGGACGCCGGTTTCCTGATAGGCCTGATGCTCCTGTCGTATCTCCTGGCGCGGCAGGGCGTCTCCGGCCTGGACTTTGAGACGCTGGCGCTGAATATAAATCTCCTGGACGGCGGAACCGTCCTGGGTTTCGGCGCCCCGACGGTCATCGGCCTGCTGCTCTTCTTCGGCGCCACGGGCAAGTCCGCCCAGTTCCCTCTCTATATCTGGCTGCCCGACGCCATGGCCGGCCCCACGCCGGTTTCGGCCCTGATCCACGCCGCCACCATGGTCACCGCCGGCGTCTATATGCTGGCGCGCATGAGTTTCCTCTACGCCCTGGCGCCGCGCGCTCTTGAGGTGGTGCTGGTCACCGGAGTATTCACGGCCCTGCTGGGAGCCGTTATCGCCGCGCTCCAGAGCGATATAAAGAAAGTGCTGGCCTACTCCACCATCAGCCAGATAGGCTATATGTTCATGGCCGCCGGAACCGGCGCCTACGCGGCCGGAATTTTCCACCTGACCACCCACGCTTTTTTCAAGGCCCTCCTGTTCCTGGCCGCGGGCTCGGTCATACACGGCATGGCGGGCGAGCAGGAGATGTTCAGGATGGGCGGCCTTTCAAAAGAAATGCGTTTTACATTCGCGCTTACCGCCGTCGGCTGGCTGGCCATCTCAGGCATCCCGCCGCTGGCGGGCTTTTATTCCAAGGACCTGGTGCTTGAACATGTTTACGCCCACGGCGTTCCTGTTTTGTGGTATGCCGGTCTGGCCACGGCGGGACTGACGGCGTATTACGTCACGCGGCTGCTGGCGCTGACATTCCTGGGTGGAAAGAACTCGGAAACTCATGCGCACGAATCGCCGCTGCTCATGACTATCCCCATGGCCGCGCTGGCGGCCCTGGCCCTGACGGGCGGCTGGCTGGGCTCAAAATATCTCCTGGCTTTTCTCGACCCGGCGTCGGCGCGCGCGGAAATTTCCCCCGAGGCGTTCAGACTGACGATGATTTCGGTTATCACGGCGCTGGCCGGCGTCGCTTCAGGTTTCTTCTTCGCCATACCGGCCATCTCCGACGCCCTGGCCCGGCGGCTCAGTATCGCGCGCGAAGTCGTCTACAACAAGTTCTATGTAGACGAGATCTACGCGTTCGCCGTGATAAGGCCCCTAAAACGGCTGGCGGATAAAGTGTGCTTCGGTTTTCTGGACGCGGGACTTATTGACGGCCTCCTGGTCAATGGCGCGGCAAGGCTGACTTACAGGACCGGCGCGGTCCTCCGGAATCTTCAGACCGGGAACGCCCAGGGCTACGCCCTCACTTTCACAGGCGGACTGATCTTGCTGCTGTACTGGATAATGTAACGATTCAAGATTTAAGATTTGAGATTGCGGAGTTAAGTATGCAATTTATTGACGCGAACCTATTGACGATAATAATAACGCTGCCGCTGGCGGGGGCGCTGGCCCTGCTTTTCGTCCCCAAAGAAAAGACCGGCCTGATAAAAAATCTGGCGTTAGGAATTTCGGCGGCGGCGCTCCTCTTCTCGCTGCGCCTCTACTTCGCCTTTGACGCGGCCGACGCCGCCATGCAGTTCGCGGTCAATAAACCCTGGCTGCCGGACTGGGGGATAAACTACCGGCTGGGCGTGGACGGCATAAGCCTGCTTATGCTGATGCTCACCGCTTTCCTCACGCCGCTGGCTATCCTGGCCTCGTTCAACTCCATACAGGAGCATCAGAAAGCTTTCTACGCTTCTCTGCTGGCGCTACAGACCGGTATGATGGGCGTGTTCGCGGCCATGGACGTTTTCCTGTTCTATGTTTTCTGGGAAGCGATGCTTATACCGATGTATTTTCTTATCGGAGTATGGGGCGGGCACAGGCGCGTTTACGCGGCGCTCAAATTCTTCATTTACACGATGCTGGGCAGCGTGCTGATGCTGGCCGCTATAATTTTCGTCTATCTCGCCCACAAAGCCCAGTTCGGGACTTATTCTTTCGCCCTCGCGGACTTCTGCGGAACGGCTTTTCCGCTCAAGACCCAGCTCTGGCTGTGCGCGACATTCGCCCTGGCGTTCGCCATCAAGGTTCCGCTCTTCCCTTTCCATACCTGGCTGCCGGACGCCCATGTCGAAGCCCCCACGGCCGGCAGCGTGATCCTGGCCGGCGTGCTCCTGAAGATGGGCGTCTACGGCTACCTGCGTTTCGCCGTACCGATGTTCCCCGCGGCGGCGCAGAGTTTCGCGCCCTGGCTGGCCCTGCTGGGGGTTATAGGCGTAGTGTATGGCTCGCTCGTGGCGTGGAGCCAGCCCGATATGAAAAAGATGGTGGCCTATTCCTCCGTGGCCCACATGGGCCTGATCGTACTTGGTATCGCGGCCTTTGAGCCCGCGGCGGTTTCAGGCGCGGTTTTGCAGATGGTGAACCACGGCCTGAGCACCGGCGCTCTCTTCCTTATAGTGGGCATCCTGTACGAAAGGCGCCATACCCGCATGATAGAGGATTATGGCGGTCTGGCGAAAGCCATGCCCGGTTTTTCGGCCGTCTTCATGATCGTCATGCTGTCTTCCATAGGGCTGCCGGGGCTGAACGGTTTCGTGGGGGAATTCCTTGTGCTTTTCGGCTCTTTCAGGACGTACCCGTGGCTGTCGGCGGCGGCGGTCTCGGGCGTGATACTCTCCGCGGTCTATATGCTTGGGATGTACCAGCGCGTGGTCTTCGGCCCGGTGACGCATGAGGAAAATAAGCGCCTGCCGGATCTGAACGCCAGGGAATGGGCGTATATGCTGCCGCTGCTGGCCTTTATAATTTTGATCGGCATATATCCCGCGCCTTTCCTGAGAAAGATAGACGCGGCGGTTAGGACCTACGTGACCGCCGTCCAAAAGCCGGAGAGCGCGCTAGCCGGAGAGCGCGGCAGTCACAAACCTCAAGCCACGAACAAGGAGCGCCGATGAATCCCGAAACAGCGTCACATTTTATGCGCTCGCTGGCCGTTCCTCTGACCCTGACGGCGGCTGCGCTGGCCGCCCTGTTCCTCCCGATGATCGCCGGAAAGGACGATGCCCGCCCCGGCCTGGCGGTGCTGGGCGCCGCGCTGGCGCTGCTGGCCGTTTTTCCGGCATCGGGCCCGGATTCCATTTCCCTGTTCAGCGGAGCGCTGACCTTAAGCCCTTTCACCAATTACCTGTGGCCGTTCTTCCTGACGGCGCTGGCTTTCACCGTCCTGCTCTCGCTCCGCGCGCGCGGGGGGCTGCCGGGAGCGGGGGAATATTACTTTCTGCTGGCGCTGGCCGCTTTAGGCCTCATGCTGCTGGTTTCCGCCGGAGAACTCCTGACCGTATTCATCGCCGTGGAGTTGCTTTCAGTCTGCCTTTACGCGCTCGCGGCCATCAACCGCAGTCCGGCGGGCGCCGAGGCGGGGTATAAATATTTTCTGCTGGGCTCCCTGGGCACCGGTATGCTGGTCATGGGTATCGCGCTGGTTTACGGGACTCTGGGCACGCTCAACTTTGAAGCCATACAGTCCGCCCTCCCGTTCTCTCATCCCTCATCCCTCATCCCTCATCCCTCTTTACACCCCCTGACATCTACGGGGTTCATATTCCTGATAGCCGGTTTCTCGTTCAAAGCGGCCCTGGTTCCTTTCCATATGTGGGTGCCCGACGTTTACGAGGGCGCGCCCACACCCGTCTCCGCCTTCATGGGCGCTGCCGTTAAGGCCGGCGGGATCCTGATCCTTTACCGTCTCTACGTCCTGACGGCGGGCTCCGCGCAGTTCAGAGAGATCTTCTGGGGGCTGGCGGTCGTAACAATGGTTCTCGGCAACCTGATGGCTCTGCCCCAGCAGAACCTTAAGCGTCTGCTGGGTTACTCCAGCATCGCCCACGCGGGCTATATCTCCGCCGGATTTTTCGGGGGGAGCGAGGGGTTGAAAGCGGTGCTGTATTATCTCGCCGTGTACGCTCTGGCCACGATGGGCGCTTTCGCGGTTATCGCGGCGGTGGAAAAGGACGAGCGCGGGATAACGGTTAAAGATCTGGACGGGTTTTCGGGGCGGCATCCCTGGCTGGCGGGGGCGATGGCCGTCTTTATTCTTTCGCTTGCGGGGATCCCGCCTCTGGCCGGGTTTTTCGGCAAGTTCTACGTTTTCACGGCGGCGCTTAAGGCGGGCTGCGTTTGGCTGGTGGTGATAGCGCTGGTGATGAGCGCCGTATCGGTGTATTACTATCTGCGCGTACTGACGGCGATGTACATGGAAAAGGAGCACACAGCGCTGCACGCGCGGCCCTCAAGGGCTATGAACCTGGCCCTGATCCTGCTCGCCCTAGCCGTAACCGCCCTCGGTATCTTCTCCGCCCCGCTCCTCCGCCTGGCCCAAGCCGCGGCTATATTCTGAAAATAGGAAAAATAGCGGCAGGCTGCCAGTTCGGGGTCCTGTCGACGGAGAGCCTTTTTGCTTCCCTCGGAAGCCTGCGGGACAAAAAGGCTCTCCATCGCCACCCCTCCAACGATACCCTGCCGCTATTCTTCCTTACATCTGTAAATGATCGACAGCCCATTGACAGCGCCGCGAATGTGATGTATAGTATACATCATGAGACGAACACAAATATATCTTTCAACGGAGCAGTGGAGAACACTGCACGCGTTGAGCTTCCGCACCCATCAGTCCATGTCGGAGTTGATAAGGAGCGCGCTTGACCGGAAATATCTGGGCAGCCGGCCCGGAGATTTTGAATCCGCCGTAAGAGCGGCGTGCGGCATATGGAAAGACCGCAAGGATATAGGGGATACTGCGGATTATGTGCGGAAGCTGCGCAAAGGAACGCGTCTGGAGCGGCTGCGGCGGCTAAAGAGGAAGCCGCATGCATGACATACTACTCGACTCCGATGTCATCATAGAGATCCTACGCGGCAACGAAGAAGTCGCCGGGGAAGTCATCAGCCTGTGCGAATCCGGGCGCGCGGCGCTTTACACCCCCGTATCTAAAGCTGAAATATACCACGGCATCCGTGAAGGAGAAAGCGGGAAGGCCGAAGCGCTTTTCTCCGCCTGCAGATCAGTTCCTATCACCGACGAGATCGGAGAAAAAGCCGGCCGCTATCTGCGCCAATTCCACAAAAGCCACGGCGTAGACATAGCCGACGCACTGATCGCCGCGGCGGCGCGCATTAACGGCGCAGAACTCTTCACCTTCAACCACAAGCACTACCCCATGAAAGACATCAAGCTCCATAAACTTAAATGATTAAAAAGGAGCCAGGCTCAGTTTGGCTAATAATTTAACTTTTGCCCGCTAACCTGAAAGTTGCGGTTGCAACTTTCCGCCCGCACAGCGGGCGCCCTCCGGGAGGCATACACCTCGTCGGGCCGGGCGCGCATAGCGCTGGGCCCGACGCCCGCTTCGCGGGGAATCCTGCAGAATGATTCTGTCCGCCTGATTTTCCTATGGAAACCGCTTCCAACTGCAGGATTCAGGCTAATTATATGGGAGGATGGCGGCAGGGTATCGGTGGAGGGGTGGCTCCGAACTGGCAGCCTGCCGCCATTTTTCCACTTGGGGTACCTGGATTTACAGGGATTTTTTTACGAGGGCGGCCACTTTCTTGGCGAGGTAGGAGAGTTCCGTGGTCTTGGCCAGGAATTCTTTGCAATTGGGCTCCTGGCGGAAAAGTTCGCTCATGTTCTTGTCGAAATAAGTGCCGGTGATGACGATGACCGGAACCTGACTGACATCGTCATAAGTCTGAAGCTCTCTCAACACCTCGATACCGCCGATATCCGGCATCATAATATCCAGAAGGATGATATCGGGCTTGAACGTCCTGACTTTTTGCAGACCTTCGCGGCCGTTGTCCGCCAGCTCAACCGTGTAATTCAGGTCGGTAAAATAACACGAGACCATGGTCTTGAATTCCGTATTATCATCCACGATGAGCATTTTCAGCATCAAAGTCCTCCAGAATAGGTACGACTAACAGTTAAATAAACCAAAAAAACACGGCCTCAATCAAGCGTTTTCGCTTGAGATGCGCTTGAAGCCTTAAGGCTCTTTGAAATCGTAAAGAGGAATTTACTGCCTTTGCCCGCTTCAGATTCCACCCAGATCCGGCCTTTATGAAGTTCCACCATCATCTTGCACATAGCCAGACCAAGTCCCATGCTCTGGCCGCTCTGCTTTTCCATCCGTGAATATTGCTCGAAAATCGTCCCGCGTTTGTCATCGGGCATGGCAGGCCCGGTGTCCCCGACCCAGAACAGCACGTTCTCCGCGTCCTGGGAAACGCCAAGGGTGATGGTTCCTCCGGCGGGGGTGGATCGGAGAGCATTGAGAACAAGGTTGGTCAGAACCCGTTCCATAAGCGCGGCGTCGGCGATAAATTCCAATTCCTGCGGCAAAGGCTGTATGCTCACCGTGATCTTCTTGGGAGTGGTCACAGGCTCGTGCTGCTCTGCGACACGCGCTATCAGGGCGTTGGCGCAGACCTTCTCCAGCGTCATCGCCATGACGCCCCGCTGCAGATCGGTGGTATTAAGGATGTCATCTATCATGCCGCGCAGGCGCCTGGAAGAATAAACCATGCTTTTGAAATACTTCTCCGTCTCGGGGGACTGCGGGAGCTTGCGCCTCAGGATTTCCGCGTAGCCCTGGATCGTGGCCAGCGGCGACCGCATATCGTGCGTTATCATGTGGAAAAAGGCCTCTTTTGTTTTTTCAAGCTCTTTTTCGTTGGTAATGTCGCGCAGTATGACCACACGGCCCTGGCGTTTGAGAGTGGCAAGGAAGAACCGGCTCGCCATAATGCCGTAATTCCTGACCGTCGGCTCCCCGTCTTCCGGGGCCGCTGGAAGCTTTATCTCCGCTTCCGACCTTAAAAATTTTTCCCCGGAAGCCAGGATGGCGGCGAATTCCCGCGCAAAGACCTCGTTTTTTATGGCGGCGGGGAGAACCACCTCCGGTGACACCCTGGGTATTCCCAGCAGGGCGAGCGCCGCCTGATTGGAATAGATGATCCCGCCCAGCTCATCCACCAGGATGACACCGTCGGAGATGGTGTCTATAAGGGCCTGGGCCTTGTTTTTTTCTTCCATTATCTGGCTGATCTGGAAAGCGCGGTAAGACTGCAATTCAAGCATCATGCGGTTGAGCGAGCCGGCGAGATCCCGGAGCTCCGGCCGGCCGGCCCGCGGAATAACCGCGTCAAGGCGGTAACCCGCGTTGAAAAATCGCCGCGCGGCGTCCGTCATGTCGTTCAATGGCCGGAGAACGCGCTTAAAAACCAGCGCCGAAAAAGCCAGGGCCGAAGCGAATCCCGCCGCCGCCACCACGATTAAAATGCCAGGGATGCAATTATGGCGGCCCGCGCTCCACGCGCCGGCGAGGAACACCGCCGGCGAGGCCATCGCCGCCAGACTCAGAAAAAAAACGGTCTTCAGTCTCATAGTTTACGAACGCAGGATCCCGCAAGCAACCGGCTATCTGGCCGCCCTTTCTTATGAATATATCATAAAAGGCGGGGACGGATAAAATCGCCGCGCCCGCCTGATTTCGTTCGGTTCCAAAGACTCCAAAAACTGTAACCAAACTGTAACCGCGGTATAACCGCAGTTTAACCGCATGGTCTTATACTATTGGTATGAAGACCCTGGCCGCCCTGCTGATAGCCACCCTCGCCGCCTGGACAAACCTGGCGGCCGGGGATTTTAATTCCGGCGCCAAAGGCACCACCGGGGCGGCGTTCCTCACTATGGGAATGGGCGCCCGGGCGGTGGGAATGTCAGGGGCGTACTCGGCGGTGGCCGCGGACGCTTCGGCGGTATCCTGGAACCCCGCCGGCCTTGTGCGCGCGCCGGAGCTTTCGGTGATGTTCATGCACTCAAGCTACCTGGCCGATATAAGCTTTGATTACCTCTCGTTCACCCATTCAAACGGCTCTTCCGCGTTCGGCGGCGCGGTCGCCTATATGAACGGGGGCAGTGTGGAGCATACGGACGCCTCAGGCAACAGCCTGGGGAACTACCAGCCCCGAGATTACGCCGGCACCCTGTCCTACGCGGCCGACCTGGAGGCCCTTGGCGCGGAGAAGGGGGCTTACCAGGCCGGGATAAGCGGTAAATATATAAGTTCCAAGATCATAGAAAAAGCCAGCGCTTTCGCTTTTGACGCCGGGATATCCGCCAAGACCGGCGTGGGGGGTAAGGTTTTAAGGCTCGCCCTGGTGGCGCAGAACCTGGGCGGCGGTATGAAGTTCGATAAAGAAAGCGATCCGTTACCCACTACCTTTAAAGCGGGCGGCGCGCTGAGTATAGCCAAAAACTGGCTTATCGCCGCGGATCTCGTGGCGCCCCGCGGCAACGCCCCGTATCTCTGCGCCGGGACGGAGCATACTGCCTATAAAGACGACGATATGCGCGTGCTGCTGCGCTTCGGCGCCAACAGTCTTACCATGGGCGATATCTCCGGGATAAACGGCATAAGCGGCGGACTCGGGGTGGTGGTGAAGAATATGGCCGTGGATTACGCGGTGGTTCCGTTCGGGGATCTCGGGATCGCGCACCGGATCTCGCTGACGATGAAATTCGGCGGCGCGCGCAGCGACGCGGAGAGCAAATACAACAGATACGGGCAGCGAACCGCGAAACGCAATGCCGATGACGACAGGCTGGCTTACTTCTTCAGATAAAATTCCTATAATGGTCAAGGCGGCTTTTTTATGAGAATAAAACGTGACTGTAAAACTAATTATCCGCGCGGATGCCTGGCCGGCCTTTTCACTTTATTGGCGACGCTCATCATGGCGGCAAATGCCGCCGCGGACCAGATCCCCAAGGGCTGGCACGATGTCTCGACCTGCGAGGTGAGCCTGGGCTGGGCCTGCGACCCGGATCATTATTCCACGCCGATCAAGGTGCACTTCTACGCGGATGCGCCTCACCCCTCTGGCACTTTCCTGGGGGAAAGCACCGCCAATCTGGTCCGTGAAGCCGCTGTCGGAGCCCAATGCGGCGGGTACTCTAATCACGGGTTCTCTTTCGCGACGCCGGTTTCGTTGAAAGACGGTAAAACGCACCAAATCTATGTTTACGGTATTAACCCGGACTCAAACGATAACCCATTGCTGGTCCGGCCGGCGACTCCGGCCGCGCAGTTTTTCACCTGTGCCGCCGCGGACACCACAGCCCCCACAGTAGCCATAAGCGCTCCGGCCAACGGAGCCGCTGTTTCCGGCAGTATAACCATATCCGCCAGCGCTTCCGACAATGTGGGTGTTTCTAAAGTGGAGTTTTATTCCAACGGCGTGTTGATAAAGACGCTTACGGCGGCGCCGTATTCGTTCCCGCTGGATACTACGCAGGTGTCGAACGGCGTTTATACGCTACAGGCTAAAGCCTACGACGCCGCGGGCAATGCCGGAACCAGCGCCTCTATAAGCGTTACGGTGAACAACGTCGTACGGGACGCGGCGCCGGTGGGTTGGCACGAAGGTTCGGATTGCAACGCGAGCGTAGGGTGGGTGTGCGATCCGGACAGGTATCCATCCGCCTTGACGGTTACTTTCTACGCGGACGGCCCGGCAGGGCAGGGGATCCTGCTTGGAAATGTTACCGCCAACGCCGCGCGCGAAGCCGGCGTGGCGCAGCAGTGCGGCGGCTCCGCGGCGCACGGATTCGTATTTTCAACGCCGGCATCGTTGAAAGATGGCAGACGCCACGTTCTATATCCCTACGTCGGTAGTATAAACGCCAACGGCGCGGTAGTCGGGAGCGTTCCGCTTGCCTTGTTGTCCAATCCTAATTCAATAAACACGATTACCTGCGCTGCGCCCGTAGACACGCCGCCGACGGTATCCATAACCGCGCCGGCCAACGGTTCCACCGTTTCCGGAACCATAACCATATCGGCCAACGCCTCCGACAATACCGGCGTTTCGAAGGTGGAGTTTTATCTGGACGGGGTGTTGAAGAATACCGATACCGCAAGTCCGTATTCATTCACGCTGGACACTAAGCCGTTGGCAAACGGAGTGCACAGCCTGCAGGCGAAGGCCTACGACGCGGCGGGCAATATCGGGATCAGCGCCTCTGTAAGTATTACGGTGAACAATGTTACGCAGGACATAACGCCACCGTCCGCTCCGCAGGGACTTAATGCCTCGGCTGTTTCTTCCTCGCAGATCAACCTCAGTTGGGCCGCTTCTACCGACAACACCGGCGTCGCGGGGTACAAGGTGTACCGGGGCGGCGCGCAGATAGGAACCAGCGCCGGGACATCGTTCCAGAACACAGGTTTGTCGCCTTCCACCGCCTATTCCTACACTGTGGCCGCTTACGACGCGGCGGGCAACGTGTCCGCGCAATCAGCGTCGGTCACGGCCGTCACCAGCGGGAACGCGCCCGTATCCGGACAGTTGTTCGCCGATCCTTCATTCGCTCTCGGCGTGCAGCATGGCTGGGCTAATACATATCCGGATGCGGAAGATACCATCTGCAAATCCCGATGGGCGGCCAGAAGCCCGTCGCTCTCAAACGCCAGCTGGCTGTTTTGGGAAATAGCCGAAAAAACATACTTCTGCGACAATCCGGCTACTCCCTCTGGCTCCTCTCCGATGACCTACAGCTCAAGCGATGGCTCGAAGCAATTCCTCAATTACGGCGGCGGCAGGATCGGGTGGCGCATTGATACCGCCAAAGAGTGGCGATCCGGGTGTAATTTGTCGCTTCCGGATCAGAACGGCGCCCGTCCTAAATACGGCGATCCGGCGACGAACTGGCCGCATTTTCTGATCGGACAGGACATCAAGGATCCCACCGATTCCCAGGGTAAATTCCGTGTCGGACGATACAGCAAGATGCTATTTTCCGGATCTATACTCCTGAACAACAGCGCGAAAACAGGAGAGCAGTGCCCTGGCGGCAGTTGGAGCACATCCTTCCCGAACCATGAGCTTTTCTACATGACATTCGTGCTTACCAAGACAGTGCCTTCCACAGGGGGAACGATCAACGCGAATACGATCTTCGCCCTCGTGCCGATGTTTTACTCCGAGGACGGGACGTCTCATGTGAACAACGCGGAGTGGATCATGCCGGATCAGTTCGGACAGGTAGTCTATTCTTCCCCCCTATATCCGTCGCTTAAACGCGGCCAGAGAGTGGACTATTCGGTGGACGCGATCGAGATACTGACGAACGCTTTGAAAGCCCTGAAAACCAACTACGGGCAGTCCTTCAACACGTCGGATTATCATGTATCCCAGATTCTTCTGGGCTGGGAGATCTGGGGGGGATATTCGAACGATGTCGAGGCAAGCGCGCTCTCCCTTACCGCTACGCCCATATCGTCATCCATAGACTCTACGCCGCCTTCGGCGCCAACGGGATTGCGGGCCACGGGAAAAGACCGGAGTGTTGATCTTAGCTGGTCGGCATCCACGGACGCGGGAGGCAGCGGCCTGGCCGGGTATCGGATGGATATATCTTCTTCGCCAGATTTTTCCTCTTTCGCCGCAGGCTATCAGAACAAGGATGTCGGCCTTGTCACATCCCTCACGGCCGCGGGACTTATTTCCGGAACCGTTTACTACGCCCGCATACGTGCCCGCGACGGGAACGGCAACCTTTCGCCATACAGCGGAACGGTTTCGGCTGAAACAAGCCGGCGGAGGATACTGTTCGCTTTCGGCACTTCCAAACCGGACGACCCTCCCGACCAGACCGCCCGGATGAAACAATCGGTCGCCAAAGTGGCGTTCGCTTTCGGCTCAATGGCGCGTCCGGCCTTTGAAACGGAGATCATCAGCGATGCCAGCCAGGTCAGCGTAGCCTCCATCAAGAGCCGCCTCGCATATTATAAAGCGAACCTGGGACCCAACGATACTTTCGTCATGTATTCCCATACTCACGGCGGCGCGTCCGGGATAATACTGAATTTTTCAGGGCCTGAACCCACGACCATAACCTGGAATGAACTGGCCGGTATGATCGCAGGCCTTCCGGCGCGCGACGTAATAGCGCTTACCATGGCGTGCCATTCAGGATATCTTGCGGACGCGCTAAAAGCGTCGCCCGGATCCTGGCAGGGACGAAGCCGCTCAGGAAGGAACCTGGTCGTTTTGACGGCCGTTTCGGCCGAACAACTTTCCGGCGCGACCGGCGATCCCAACGTGGGCAACTCTTTTACCTACGCGGTCTGGACCGGAATAAGCGGATCGGGCGACGGCTTTGAGGGGAAACAGCGCAACGGCGGCGTTGAACTGGGAGAACTGGCGGAATATGTGCTTTATACGACACGGGAAAAGTCCGGGAATCCCAAATTCAATCCGCAGTTCGCAGGCGAATACAACTCCGGCTATACCCTCGTAGAAGGGTATCTGGATCATACCGCGCCGTCCGCTCCGCGAAATCCGGCCCTCGCAAAAGGCGAGCGTTCCATAACTCTGTCCTGGGATCCCGCCACGGACAACGGCGGAAGCGAATTGGAGGGATATAGGGTGGATATTTCTCCAGACAGCGGCTTCACTAGCTACGTGGCGGGGTGGAAAAACCGGGATGTGGGACTGGTGGTATCCACCAGAGCGGCCGGGCTGGTCGCGGGTTCCACGTATCACGCGCGGATACGGGCCTATGACGGTGCCGGAAATCTCTCGGCCTATTCCTCCGCCGCCGCGGCGGACACCGCCAAACCCTCCGTAAAGATCACCTCGCCCTCCGACTGGGCGGTCGTTCCGGCGCGGGGGACCCAGTCCGGCCCGGCGGCCTATGTGGAGCCTGCCCGGACCGCTTTCACGCTCTCGTCCGCCGACCCCTCCGACTTTATCTCCGACACCGTGCTGGTCAAGTTCAAGTCCGGGCTGGGCGCCGCGGCCATGAGAACCGCCCACGCCGCCGCCGGCACAAGCGCGGTCTCACAGATCTCCGGCATAGATGTCCAGATCGTGCGCGTCGCCTCCGGCACCGTGCTGGACGCCGTCCGTAGCTACTCGCAGGATCCGGACGTCCTCTATGCCGAGCCGGATTATATCGCGCAAGCCGTGGGCCGCACGAACGACCCGCTCCTCGACAAACAGTGGCATCTCTTCATAACGGCGGCCGCCGGGACGAAGGCAAGCGCCTGGGACATGACCGCCGGTGCCAGCGGCGTAAAAATAGCCATCGTGGACTCCGGCGTCGCGGACAGCCACCCCGATCTCACCGGAAAGGTAAGCGCGAGAAAAGTGTTCGCGGGCGCGACCGGCTGCAAACATGGCACTTTCGTGGCCGGCCTTGCGGCCGCCAGCGGCAACAACGGGAAAGGCGGCGCGGGCGTGGCGTACAACTCCCCGCTGCTGGACGTAACGGTATTATCGGACAACTGCTCGGGCCCCTATTCCGCGGTAGCCGAAGGGGTGCGGTGGGCGGCGGACGGCGGCGCCAAGGTTATCAACCTGAGCCTGGGGGGCAGCAACTACTCGGCCGCGCTGGAAGACGCGGTAAATTACGCCTGGTCAAAAGGCGCGGTCATCGTCGCCGCGGCCGGGAACAGCAACACGAACGCTAAATTTTATCCGGCGGCCTACGGAAACGTCATCTCGGTGGCGGCCACCGACAAGGATGACGCGAAGGCCTCTTTCTCCAACCACGGCTCCTGGGTGAGCGTCGCCGCCCCCGGCGCCGCGGTCTTTTCCGCGTCCGTCTATCCCACGGCCGTGGACGGCTATGAAACCGGCAACGGCACATCCTACGCCTCTCCTATCGTCGCCGGCCTGGCCGCCATGATCTGGTCCAGCGGGATATGCTCCGATAACGTCTGCGTCCGCAAACAGATCGAAGCCTCCGCCGAATACATCCCCGGAACCGGCACGTATTGGACTTATGGAAGGATCAACGCCTACCGGGCGCTCGCGGAGCAGAAGCCGTCGAATGTCGTGGCCGTTACGGCCGACGCCTCCGACAATGTCGGAGTAACCAAAGTCGAGTTTTACGCCGACAGCGCGCTATTGGGCGCGGCGATTTCGCCTCCGTATGCTTTCCCCTGGAACTTCAGCACGGTCGCGGACGGACAGCACACTCTACAGGCCAGAGCCTACGATGCGGCGGGCAATATCGGAAGCAGCGCTGTTGTACGCGTCACGGTCTCAAAAGACGCTTCACAGTCCGGCAGAGTAGTGGCTGTAAGCACTGTCGTTCCCGCCAGCGCGGCGCTGATAGCGAGTAATTCCGCTATAGAGCGCCCGATGAGCGTCAGCATCCCGGCCGCGTCCTTTGCCGGCGAAGTCGTGCTGAGCTTAAAGGTGCCTAACGCTCTGCCCCCCGTGGATCCCGTCCAGAACGGGGGCCTTAAGTCCACCGGCGTAGGTCTGGAGATAACCCTTGATCAGGCGGTGCAGCCCGCGAAAGCGGCCACTTTGGAGGTTACCTATACCGACGCCGAAATGGCCGGGGTGGATCGCACAAAGCTGGTGCTCGCCCGCTACGATGAGAGCTCCAGGGGCTGGATACCCCTTGAGTCCGTGTCTTATCCCGAGCGGAACACAGTATCCGGACGGACCACCCATTTCTCCCTGTTCCAGGTGATGGTACTGGCCGCCGGCACCAACCTGGACAGCGCACGGATCTATCCCAACCCGTTCTATCCCAATAAGGGCCATACGCAGGTGAGCCTGGACGGCGTGCCGGAGGGGACTACTGTTAAGATCTACACCTTGAACGGTGAACTGGTGTGGGAGGGGAAAGCCAACTCCGCAGGCCTTGCCGTGTGGTACGGACGCAACAAGGCGGAGCGGAAAGCGGCAAGCGGCCTGTACCTGGTTTACTTCGAGCATGACGGCAAGAAGAAGATAAAAAAGGTCTCCGTGGTGAAATAAATCATTGGCAAAGTCCGGCGCCGGCCTTTTTGTCCGGTTCTTACCGTTTAAATCCTGCGGCAGATTCCGCGCGCAAGCAAGCATTTACGACAGGAGCGCCTTTCTGCTAAAATACTGCGGAAAGAACTTCTCCAATAAGGCGGGCCATGCCGATCTCGAAAGCAAAAATTTTAATAATAGAGGACGATGAAAATATTTCCGCTCTGGTATGCGGCCTTTTAACGGAAGCCGGACACTTTCCTATAGCCTTTACCGACGCCAACAGCGCGCTTGAGTGGCTTAAAGATCATAAACCGGAACTGATAATTTCGGACATGGGGCTGCCCGGTCTTTCCGGTATGCAGTTCTGTAAAATACTGAAAGATGACCCTGTAACCGCCAGCATTCCGCTGATAATGCTTACCTCCGTAAGGGACGAATTTCATAAAGTGGAGTCCCTGAAAACCGGCGCCGACGATTACATCGTAAAACCGTGTTCGAATAATGAGCTGCTGGCCCGCATCGACGCGCTCCTGCGCCGGTGTTATCACCAGGGGAAAACTGATAAGGTTCTTGTTTCCGGAGGCCTCACTCTAAATTTCGACACCGGCGATGTCACTGTGGACGGGGAAAAAGCGGATCTTCTGCCCAAGGAATTCGCCCTGCTGGCGATGTTTCTCAGACGGGAAGAGCGTATTTTGGAATATGCGTTTATAGCGGAAGCCGTCTGGGGATTAAACGCCATAGCTACGAGAGACACCATAAAAGTGACGATTCACCGGCTGAAATCCAAACTGGGGCGTTACGCGGACTGCATTGAGCCGGTAACGGGACTCGGCTATAAATGGGCCGACAAGTAGGCCGCGGGAAAGCTGGAATTCAAATCTATTCTATTGCCCGCCAAAAAATTGTAGAATAGGAACGTAGTATCGGGGTAGATTAATATCGAATCACAAAGGAGAATACTGATGATGAGATCAACAATATGCGCTGTCGTGCTGCTGTCGTTAAGCCGGTTCGCTTCGGCCGAAGTTAACTTCGACCAGGGCGTGAACGTACGGAACATTGTGGAGGAAGCGTCCGTTTCCGAAGTTAAGGCTCCGGAGGCCAAATTCATAGTGCCCTCTTATACTTTCCGGGACTGCAAAAAAATAACTTTCACGGAAACAAGCCCGCTGACCTCCCCAACGGTCCGGCTCTCAAGCACGGAAATGTACCAGGACTGCCAGAACACGGGCTACCCTCCGGGCCAGATCTGCTTTCCCCACACCAACGTTTACAGGGAAGACGTCCGGATAGTGATAACCGAACCGCGCACGCTGAACCCCGGCCAGACCGAGGTTTTTGAAGTATGTCTCTGGGGCCAGTTCCTCAGTTTGAAACAGATCACTCCGGCGTACAAATACAGGGAAGACCTTGTTCTCAGCGAATTCCGACTCACTCCCCAGGCCAAAGCCGCCGACGCAAAAGGTGGCGCGCAGGATTATTGCTCGCTGGTGATAGACACCGTCAACTCCTGCTCATATCAGTGCAAGGACGGCTCCTGGATAACCAAACCCAATCCTTTCCCGTCTACGCCGCCCTGGGTGCCTTTCCACGGCTGTCCTCCCAGCGTTCCCAACACCGCGCTGTAATCCTAAGCCTCAGTCGCGGTTGGAAAAGGGCCGGCTTTTTAGGCCGGCCCTCTTTTTTGTATTATAGCTGTAGGAATGCGACGCTTTTCAGGACTATCAAGGAGCCGATCCATGGATTATTTTTTGACCGAACAGCAGACGATGACACGGGATCTCGCTAAGAAAATAGCGGACGAGAAAATAAAGCCGGTCGCGGCCCATTACGACGAGACCGAAGAATTCGCCTGGCCGGTAATGAAAATACTGGCCGAAAGCGATCTCTTCGGCGTCTATATCCCGGAGCAATACGGAGGCCTGGGTGGCGGCATCCTGGATATGTGCCTTGTGACCGAGGAATTGTCCCGCGCCTGCGGAGGCATAGCGCTCGGGTTCGCGGGAACCGGCCTGGGCGCTATCCCGATACTTCTGTACGGCTCGGAAGAGCAGAAAAAAAGGTTCCTGCCGGACATAGCGAAAGGCAAGAAACTGGCAGCTTTCTGCATAACCGAGGCGGGGGCGGGATCGGATGCGGGATCGATAAAAACGACCGCCCGGAAAGATGGCGACCGCTACATTCTGAACGGAACCAAGCAGTGGATAACCAACGCGGGCGAGGCCGAAATATATACCGTGATAGCCCTCACGGATAAAGCCAAGGGCGCGCGGGGCGCGAGCGCGTTCATCGTGGAAAAAGGCGCGAAGGGCCTGAGCTTCGGGAAAAAGGAAAAAAAGCTGGGAATACGGGCCTCGGCGACGCGCGAGGTTATTTTCACCGACTGCGAGGTTCCCGCCTCCAACCTTATCTCAAAAGAGGGAATGGGATTCATAGTGGCGATGAAAACATTCGACAGTTCCAGGCCGGGAGTGG
The DNA here is from genome assembly GCA_001799575.1 of Elusimicrobia bacterium GWA2_56_46. GTDB lineage: Bacteria > Elusimicrobiota > Elusimicrobia > Elusimicrobiales > UBA9959 > YA12-FULL-51-18. The sequence continues at coordinate 23,615 of MGTT01000017.1, read as the reverse complement.
CGGCCCAGGCTGTCGGCATAGCGCAGGGCGCGCTTGACCACGCCGTGGAATACGCCAGGACCCGAGTCCAGTTCGGCCAGCCTATCTCCGGTTTCCAGGGCATCCAGCATATGCTGGCGGATATGGGCACGCAGGTAGAGGCGGCGCGCGCGCTTGTGTACGCCGCGGCCCGCATGGTGGACTCAGGCGCGAAATCAGTGGCCAAAGAATCCGCCATGGCGAAACTTTTCGCAAGCGAGGTCGCGATGCGCGTGACCACGGACGCCGTCCAGATCTTCGGAGGTTACGGCTACATGAGGGAATACCCGGTGGAAAAATATATGCGCGACGCCAAGATCACCCAGATCTATGAGGGCACAAGCCAGGTTCAGCGCAACGTCATAGCCGCCAATATGATCAAAGAGAGCCTGAAGAGGCAATCTCGGGACTGAAAGCGTCCGGTCTGTCCGTATGAATATCATCGTCTGCATAAAACAGGTGCCGAACACTACCGAGATCAGGATAGATCCGGTGACGAATACGCTCATCCGGGACGGGGTGGAGAGCGTCATAAACCCGTTCGACACTTACGCCATAGAAGAAGCCGTCCGTCTGAAAGAGCGCCTCTCCGGAAAAGTCACCGCTCTCACCATGGGCCCGCCTCAGGCGGAGAAAGCGCTGAAAGAAGCGCTCTCGCTGGGCTGCGACGAGGCTGTGCTGGTGAGCGATAGGAAGTTCGCCGGTTCCGACACCTGGGCCACGAGTTATACGCTCGCGGCCGCGATAAGGAAGATCGGCGCTTTTGACGTCGTTCTGTGCGGGAAACAGGCATCCGACGGGGACACCGCGCAGGTCGGCCCCGGCATCTCCGTCCATCTGGACATACCGCAAGTCGCTTTCGTAAAGAAGATCGAAGATGTCTCCGTGAATGCGGCAAAGGTGGAACGCATGACGGAAGAGGGTTATGATATAATCGAAACCCCGCTTCCCTGCCTCCTTACCGTTGTAAAAGAGATCAACACGCCGCGCCTGCCGTCGCTAAAGGGCCTGATGCGGGCCAAATCCGCGAAAATAATCAGGTGGACAGCGGACGACCTTGAGGCGGATCCCGGATCGTTGGGGCTGGACGGCTCCCCCACGCGCGTGGCAAAAATCTTCACGCCCCCGCCTAGAAAAGGGGGCGAGATCCTTAAAGGCTGCGCCGGGGACGTTTCCAAAAAGCTGGTCGGGCTGCTGAAAGGCGTGGTGATATAAAATGGCGGGCTCCATAATGATATTCCCGGATAAATGCGCCGGCTGCGCGCTCTGCGCGGCGGTGTGCCCATTCGGCGCCATCCGCATGGCCGGCCCGAAAGCCGTCATCGATCCGGAGAAATGCACGCTCTGCGGCGCGTGCATTGCGGTATGCAAATTCGACGCCATAGAACTGCGCAAAGACACGGAGCAAAAAAAGGATCTGTCCAGGTACAAGGACGTCTGGGTTTTCTGCGAGCAGAAAAAAGGCGTCATACAGCCGGTGTCTTTCGAACTTCTGGGGGAAGGGGCCAAACTCGCCAAAAAACTGGGCGTAAAACTCTGCGCGGTCGTCCTTGGGAGCGGTATAGAGCCCAGAGCGTCGGAACTCTCGGCCCGCGGCGTGGACAGGATCTACCTGGTGGATAACCCCGCTTTGGGCGTGTATCAGGATGATCCGTATACGGAAGTCCTGGCGCGGCTTGTCGAAGAATACGCTCCTGAAATTCTGCTCTGCGGCGCCACAACTATCGGCAGAAGCCTGGCAGCCCGCGTCGCCGTGAAAATAAAAACCGGCCTGACGGCCGATTGCACCGGACTGGATATAGACGAAAAGGAAAGGCTCCTTTTGCAGACCCGGCCGGCGTTCGGCGGCAATATCATGGCCACCATCATAACGCCGAACCACAGGCCCCAGATGGCTACGATCCGCCACAAGGTCATGAAAGAAGCCGAAATTTGCGAAACGCGCGCGGCCGAAATTATAAGAAAGAACTATCCCGAAACCGTGATGATCTCCCGCACAAAACTGCTCGGAGTGATGGCGGAAATAGAGGAAACCGTCAATCTGACGGAAGCCGATGTCGTAGTGGCCGGCGGCCGCGGCATGGGCGGACCGGAAAACTTCGCCATGATAAAGGAACTCGCCGTGGTTCTTAACGGCGCCGTCGGCGCGTCCAGAAGCGCCGTGGATTCGGATTGGATCCCGTACTCGCATCAGGTCGGGCAGACCGGCAAGACCGTCTGTCCGAAACTCTACATAGCCTGCGGCATCTCGGGCCAGATCCAGCACCTGATAGGCATGCAGTCGTCAAAGATAATAGTGGCCATAAACAAAGACCCGGACGCGCCGATCTTCAAAGCCGCCACTTACGGCATCGTGGGCGACGCCTTGGAGATAGTTCCGGCCCTGATCAAAGAATTCCGGCGCGTGAAAAATTTTTGACTTTTCCCCGTTGGTATGCTTCAATAGGCTGATGTCCGCGTTCGGCGCCGGGGGGGCGCTGAAAACCGCTTCAAGTAAGGCTTCCCGCAAAAATCCAAATTCTGATTCCCCGCGGGGGGATTGAAAGGAGGAATTGTGCCCGATAAAGACGGTTTTATGCCTATGGCCGAAAGCGGCCATGGAATCCTGGAACTGGAAAAAGCGGAACTTGCGCGCGAACTGGCGGCCGCCAGGAAACAGATTGAAACAGAGAGAAAAAAATACAAGGCGCTGTTCAACTGCGCCCCTGTTCCCTGCCTGGCCCTTGATCCCGAAGGCAGGATCGTTGAAGCCAATAAACCCGCCGCGGTATTCTCCGGATACGCGCCGGATGAACTCCTCGGCCGGGGAGCGGAGGAGTTCATAACGGAGGCGGATAGAAGAAAATTTTCGGCGGCTTTCGCCGCCGCCCTGAACAAAAGCTACCTGGAAAATATTGAAACGGCTTTTGTCATAAAAAAAGGAAGCGAAAGAAATATTATCCTGAACTTCAGTTCCATAAAAGGCGAGACCGGCGGCGTTGAGCGGATCCACTGCGCTTTCATAGACGTAACCGAACGCAAGGCGGCCGAGACGGGGCTTAAAAAGAACCTCCGTCTTTACAATTTCCTGGCACAGATCAATCTGGCGGCCGCTAAAATCAAAGATTCGGAACAGCTGCTCTCCCAAATCTGCGAAATAGCGGTAAATAACGGAGGCTTTAAAATGGCCTGGGCGGGCATCCCCGACAAAGATGTCGGCAGAATAATCCCGTTTTATTCCGCCGGAACCGTCCGCGGGTACCTGGACTCGCTGAAAATAGACATGGAGGGCGCCACCTCAAAAGGCCCCACGGGCACGGCCGCCGCCACCGGGGAAATAAGAACTTGCCCGGATATCGCCAATGACCCCGCAATGTTTCCCTGGCGGGCTCGGGCGCTTGAACGCGGATACCGGTCCTCCGCGGCTATTCCGCTTCTGGAAAACGGAAAATTGGCGGCTGTGTTAAGCATATATTCCTCGGAAACGTTCTTTTTTACAAGCGAGGAGATAAAACTGCTCAGCGAGATCCAGGCGAGCGTCTCCCTGGCCCTGGCCGCGATCGCCTCCGAAAAAAAGCGCTCCGAAACCCAGGCCGCCCTCGCGCGCACGGCCGGACATCTGACCCGCGTAATGGAAGCGGCTCCCGTAATACTTTTTACGCTGCGCTACGTTAACGGACGCTTCATCCCGGAATGGATAAGCGGAAATACCCAGGGGCTGCTGGGTTATGAGCCCGTGGAGATGCTGCAGCCGGGCTGGCGGGAGAACAATATTCATCCTCTGGACGTGAGCCGTGTGGAGGCCGGAAAAAAAGATCTTTTGGAGAAAGGCTCGCTTTCGCAGGATTTTCGCGTTAAAAAAAAGAACGGCGGCTATTTATGGATACACTCCCAGTTAAAAGTCGCTTCAAAGTCCGAGGGAGAAGTGGCGGGTTCGTGGATCGACATCACTCCGCTGAAAGAGTCGGAGGAGTATTTCCAGGAGCTTTTCGACAAAGCGCCGGTGGGCTACCAGTCGCTGGACTCCGACGGGAAGATCCTGACCGTGAATAAAACCTGGGAAACAACGTTCGGGTATTCGGCCGCCGAAATCAGGGGCCGGTATTTATGGGACTTCATGACGCCCGGAAACAGAGAACACTGCCGGGAAGCGTTCCGGAAATGCATGGCCGACGGCACCGTGGACGGGATCAAGACCGAAATAACGCGAAAGGACGGGACAAAGCGCAATCTTTCTTTCAACGGCTGCGTCGCCTACAACAGGGACGGCAGTTTCAGACAGCTGAACTGCGTTTTCGCCGATCTTACCGGGCAGGTACGCGCGTCCCAATGAAAAATTTACGGCCGGACTGTTTTTTCAGGGCAGCTTCACGATCCCGTCTTTCTGACGGATATCCCTGTCCCTGATGGCGCGGCGGATGTGTAATTCCGCGCTCCTGCGCAGCTCGTCCCTGGTCAGGATCTTTCTGGCAAGCCCCTGCTCTATCGCCTTCATGCCGACCGCGACGGCCTCTTCGATGAATACTTCCGGCTCATCCATCCTGGGCATGATATAATTTTCGTCCATCCCTTTCTTCTCCGCATAGCCGGCAAGGGCTTCGGCCGCGGCTATGCACATATCGTCGGTGATAGTCCTTGCGTGAACGTCGAGGGCGCCGCGAAATATCCCGGGGAAGCCCAGCGAGTTGTTGACCTGGTTATCAAAGTCCGAGCGGCCGGTGGCGACCACCCTTGCTCCCGCTTCTTTCGCGTCCCAGGGCCACATTTCCGGGATAGGGTTGGCGGTAACGAATACTATGGCGTCCTTGTTCATCTTAGCCACCCATTCCTTTTTGATGACGTCGGGGCCGGGGGTGGAAGCCGCGCTCAGGACATCCGCGCCGGCCAGAGCGTCCTCAAGCCGGCCCGTCAGTTGCCGGCCATTCGTAATATTGCACATATGCCATTTTTCTTTATGATCTTTAAGGTCGGTCCGGCCTTTGTGGAGAATCCCCTTGGAATCCACGTAGATAAGATTTTCCGGTTTGGCCCCGTAGGACATATAGAGAGTGCCTATGCGGATATTGGCCGCGCCCGCCCCGAACAGGACTATCTTCACGTCCCCGATCTTCTTGCCGACTATCTTAAGCGCGTTGATAAGGCCGGCGAGGCACACCGTGGCCGTACCCTGCTGGTCGTCATGCCACACCGGGATATCCATGGTTTTGCGGAGTTCGTCCAGGATATAAAAGCACTTAGGCTGAGCGATGTCCTCCAGATTGATGCCGCCGAAACTGGGGGCCAGGTACCGGACGGTTTTTATGATCTCGTCTGGATCCTTGGTGTCCAGGCAGATGGGGAAAGCGTCCACGCCGCCCAGATACTTGAACAGAAGACCTTTGCCCTCCATGACCGGCAAGCCCGCCTCCGGGCCTATATCCCCCAGGCCGAGAACGCGGGTGCCGTCGGAAACCACGGCCACCATATTGGCCTTGTTGGTATGCTCATAGACCTTTTCCGGGTTCCGCTGTATATCCTTGCAGACGGCGGCCACTCCGGGGGTGTACCAGATGGCAAAATCGTTTATGTCCCGGATGCAGCATTTGGGGACTATTTCCACCTTGCCTTTATAGAAAGGATGGAGGGTCATCGCCTCCTCGGCCGGTTTATTGGCCTTTTTAAGCAGTTCCTCTTTGGATATTTTAACGGCCGCCACGCTGTTTTTTTTGGTCATATTGCGCCCCTTGTTAGATTCTCCGCGGATGTTTTCAGCCCGTAAATCGGATCCGTCACGCTCAATCCAAGTGTAGGAAATATAGTTTGTTTTGACAATGCTTTTTTTGTATACTAGTTTTCGATTGACAGTGGAGACCTGACGCGCAGAATCCACCCGAAAGGCCTCAAAAACCTCCCGGTGGTGAAACAGGCCCGAGTTACTGGCACCGTAGCTCAGGGGTTAGAGCGGGCGTTTCATAAGCGCTAGGTCAGTGGTTCGATTCCACTCGGTGCCATTTATTTTTTTGCCCCGCGCCCTTCCTCCTCCGAACACCCGGAAAATCAGATTCAGGCGCAGGCTATAAAACGCGGTTACGGGGGGCGGATCCGATGTCCGAAGTATATTTGACCAAAGAAGGCTATGAAAAGCTCAAAGAAGAGCTGGCAAGGCTCAATAACGAAAAAACGGAGCTCGCCCGCGAAGTGGAAGAGACTCGCGCGCAGGGAGACCTGAAAGAAAACGCCGGCTACCATGCCGCGAAAGAAAGGCACGGCATGGTTCTCAACCGCATACACGCTCTTCAGACCAAGCTTCACACCGCAAAACTGGTGGACAACCTGGAAGTCAACAAGGATGAAATACGGCTTGGCGCCACGGTCACCATGGTGGATGAGATCTCAAAGAACCGGATGGTATACACTTTGGGCAGCGCGGACGAGGCCGACCCGGGCCAGGGCAGGATTTCGGTCAGTTCGCCTCTCGCCCAGGGACTTCTGGGCGCCAAAGCCGGCGACCGGGTCCGGATCAAACTTCCCAGCGGAGAAAAGATCCTGAACATTCTGAAAGTGGAATATAACCAGCCGGCGAGGCAGTAATAGAAAGCGGGATAGAAGGAGCTAATTTATGGCATTTTGGGGAAACAAGCCGGAAGAACAATTGCCCGGCGGCCAGCCGCATCCGCCGGGTCAGCCGCCCGCCCAGCCGGGCGGCCTCAGCATAGAGGAATCGTACCAGGAACTGCTCAAGACCAAGGGCAGGGCGCCCGGCATAGACCTCGCCATAAAACTAAGCGATATGATCCTTGAGCACGCGGTGCAGGAGCGGGCCAGCGACGTCCATATTGAAAACCAGGGCGCCAATCTGCGCGTCCGTTTCCGCGTGGACGGAATTCTCCAGGATATGCTGCACGCCCCCAAGAACGCCGATATCCCTTTGACCCAGCGCATCCGCGTGCTGGCCGGGTTCGATCCAGAACCTCCCACCTCTTTCAGGAACGAGGAAGGCCGCTTCCAGAAGATGATAGCGGGCCGCGCCATTCAGGTGCGTGTCTCCTCTTTCCCCACCGTTAACGGGGAAAAACTGGTCTTAAGGGTGCTGGACAGGCAGCAGCTGGGCCTGGATCTGGATCAGCTGGGCCTGGATCAGGAATCCCTGGTCATCATCAAAAAGCTAATCCGCAATCCTTACGGGATTTTCTTCATCACCGGTTCCACCGGCTCGGGCAAGACCACCTCGCTCTACGCGATGCTCAAGAACATCAACACGGCGATGATAAACATCATCTCGCTTGAGGATCCCGTGGAATACCGTCTGGAGGGAGTGAACCAGGCGCAGATAAACGCCAAGACCGGATTCACCTGGGCCGAGGGACTCAGAACCATCCTGCGGCAGGATCCGGACGTGATCATGGTGGGGGAGATCCGGGATTACGAGTCGGCGGAGATCAGCCTGCGTTCCGCTTTGACCGGCCACCTGCTCTTCACCACCATCCATACCATAAGCGCCCCAAGCATTATAGAACGGCTTTTTGAGATGGGTGTTCCGCCTTTTCTCATAGCCTCCTCCATGCTGGGCGCCATGTCGCAGCGTCTGGTGCGCAAGGTGTGCCCCCAATGCGCGCAGAAAGCCGCGCCCCCGTCCGAAGCCGTGGTAAGCGAGTTCGTAAAGAACATGGATCCCGTAGAGGGAAACATGATAAAGGAACTGATCCTCAAACCCGGCGCCGACTACAAGGTTGAGAAAGGCTGCGCCGCCTGCCGGAACACCGGCTACCTCGGCCGTATCGGCATCTTCGAATTAATGCTCATGAACGAGGAAATCCGCAAACAGGTGCTGGATCACAACCCCACCGATATGATACGGCGCACGGCCGTCCAGACCGGCAAACTGCGCACCCTCCTGATGGACGGCATAGGCAAAGCCCGCAGCGGCGTCACCACGCTTTCAGAAGTGATACGGGTCACGGCCACGATGGTGTAGCGCCGCTTCCGGCGGCGCGTTCCTGATGAAAATAATCGTGATGAAATTCGGCGGCAGTTCCCTGGCCGAGCCCGAAAAAATAAAGATAATGGCTGAACGGGCGGTCAGGATCCGCGCCGGCGGATCCGGGGTGGTCATGGCGGTATCCGCGCCGGCGGACATGACCGACGACCTGCTGGCCCTTTCCAGACTTATAACAACCGGGGCGGAAGCGCGCGAGCGCGATGTCCTGCTTTCCGCCGGTGAAACGGTGAGCGCCGCTCTGATGGCCATGGCGATAAGCGGACTGGGCGTCAAAGCCGTTTCTCTCTCCGGAATACAGGCCGGAATAAGAACCGACTCCGTCCATGGCTCGGCCCGCATAACCGCCGTAAATCCCGCGCGAATACTCCGGGAACTCAAAAAAGGCCGTATCGTGGTCGCGGCGGGCTTCCAGGGAGCGGACAAATCCGGAGATATTACGACATTGGGCAGGGGCGGTTCCGATCTGACGGCGGTGGCGCTGGCGCGGGCGCTCAAGGCCGGTGTCTGCGAACTCTATACGGATGTGCGGGGGATCTACACCGCCAACCCGGCCATAGTACCCCGGGCGAAAAAGCTCCCCAGGGTCTCCTACGCCGCGATGCTGGAACTGGCGCGCTCCGGCGCCGAAGTAAGGCAGTTTCAGGCCATAACCTACGCCGCTAAATACCGCATACCCCTGCACCTGCGCTCTTCTTTCGAGAACGGGGAGGGCACGAGGATCGGAGACTTCGACCACGGCGGCGCACGGCCGCGGGTGATCTGTTTTTCCATGAAAAAAACCGGCCGATCGGCCGAGATCTGTCTTATAGGCTCAAAACTGGATACGCCGGGAATAAAAAAAACGGTAAAAGCGGCGGCCGCGGCCGAAGGACATCGGTTAAGGAAAATAACCTGTGCTCCGGGCAAGCTCACCCTTACCGCCGCTTTCCGGGATGGCGAACCCCTGCTGAAGGCGCTGCACGAAACGTTCATCCCGCACGCGCCCCGCAAATCCCGCATCCAAACCGCCGATCGTCGGTAACGTCAAGACTTCTGTGTAATTTCCCAGTGCAGGGTTCGCGGGTCCTGCCAGGCATGGGGCCCATCGGGCCTGCGGCCGGCCCGGCGACTTCGCGCCGGTTCCTCCTCGGCCCGATCCAACCCATGCCTGTCACCCGCTCCACCTACATCGCCAAGGGTTTATCCTTCCAAATCACATTTTGCCTGTTGAATATGGCAAAAATTATCCGTTTCACGCTTTTACTGTTGGTAAAACAACTCATCGGTCGCGTCCGCCGCCTTACTTCCCTGAATACCCGCTCTATAATATTCGTCGTCCTAAGCTTTATCCACATCGCTTTCGGGCACTCGTAAAACCTAAGCAGGTCTTCAAGATCTCCTTCCAGGCATTCAACGGCTTTGGGCACAATAGGACGCCAGATCTTTGCCCAAGTTTTGAATGCTTTTATGGCCCGTCCGTAGTTCTCCGCGTCGTAAATACCCTTCGCCTGACCTGTGCACGCTTTCTGCAGCTTCTTCGGCAGGTGATTGGCCACATTCCTGAGTTTATGCGCCCAGCAGCGCTGTTTCGGAACATCCGGGAATATGAAATCCAGCGCGTTCATCATTCCCTTCCCGCCATCAATCGAGATTAATTCCAGATGGTTGCCTTCAAATCCTCTGTTTCGCATACTGGTAAGAAAACATTCCCATGCAGCCTGGGATTCGCCTTTTCTGGCAAGTCGGAAGTCTATAAGTTCCCTTGTCCCGTCTCCTTTTATCCCATAAGCCACAAGTATACACCTACGCCTGGCCTTCACGGGACTTTTAGCCTTCAGATAAATCCCGTCCAGGAATAAAAACTTGTAGTCGTCGCTGAGGGCTCTCGCGTGATATTTTCCGACTGCTCCATCCAGCACTTTGGTTACGGCGCTCACCGTGGCGGCGCTGACCATATTTTGACCGTAAAGCGGCTTCAGCACTTCTTTAACTTTTCGGGTCGACACGCCGGCCAGGAACATATCCATCATAAGATGATTGACCGCTTCCGTCCGCTGCCGGTATCTATTGAATGTTTTAAAACTCATCGTGCCTGAGCGAAGCCGGGGCACGGCCAGCGAGTTTATCCAGCCATACGGCGTCCAAAGGTTCCGGGTGTAGAACCCGTTTCGATAATTCAGACGCTTGGTGCTGTGTTCCCAGCGCCGCGCACCCGCCAAATCCTGAATTTCTACTTCCATTGTAGTTTCCAGTAATCGCTTGACTGCTATGAGCGTTTCCGACTTTAGATCGCCCCAGAAATCCTCTTTGATTTGCGCCTGCCGCTCTTTAAGATCCTTGTCGGTAAAATAAAGTTCCTGTATACTGTTCATAAGGGTTATCCTCCTAGTGTTTTCTAAGCAACTACATTGGAGGATAACCCCTACTATTTTTGCAAGCTAGAAATTACACAGACTATCGTACATTACCCCGATCGTCCCCGGCATTGACAGCACACCGGCAAAGCTATAGAATCTAACAATGGCCGCTTTTATCAAGTCCGTTTTCGGGGTTTTCTGGGTGATCTCCGCCGGTTTCGTCGGTTTCCTGGCGTATATCGTCCTCCAGACGGAACACGATCCCCGGCTCATCTGGGCCTGGCTCGTTATGTGCGGATTCACTTTCATTTCCGCCACCTGGCTGGCCTACAACATCATCTTCGCTCATCACCACCGGCAAGTACCTGACCGAAATTACTGAACGGACAATCAGGATCAATCGGTAAATTCCCATCACTAGCCACAACCACTAGTCACTGATCACTTTTTTATATGAAATACGATCTTGTAATCAAAGGCGGCCTGGCCGTGCTGGAAAATGGTCCGGCCCGAACCGATATCTTTATCTCAAAAGGCGTGATAAAGCGTCTTTCCAGGCCTTCGCACCGGGAATATAACGCGGCCCGCGTAATCGACGCGGCCGGCCTCATCGTTCTGCCCGGGATCATAGACGCCCATGTCCACTACAGCCTGCATCTGGGCGGCGGAGCCATGACGTCGGACGATTTTTACTCCGGCTCGGCGGCGGCGGCCTGCGGAGGCGTCACGTCCGTAATAGACTACACGGGCCAGGGCCCCGGCGTTCCGTTGAGAACCGGGCTTAAGGAGAGGATCGAGGAAGCCGAGGGCCTCATGCACGTGGACTACGGTTTCCACGCCGCTGTTCCCTCGTGGAAACAACTTTACGACCCGGCCGCGCAGATCAGGGAACTGATGGCGCTGGGCGTTACCAGCTTCAAATTCTTCACCGCGTACGGATCCAGAGGGCTCATGTCCTCGGACGCGGAACTTTTTGAGGCGCTTGAAGTTTCAAAAAAAAGCGGCGCGCTCGTCTGCGTCCATGCGGAGTCCGGTTCCCTGATCGATCTGTTCGTCGAGCGCGAAAGACATGAGAAACGCCCCGGGGCGGAGGCGCACCGCCTTTCAAGGCCGGACTTCACCGAGTGGGAGGCCGTAAGCCGGGCGCTGGTTCTGGCGGGGCGCGCCGGAGGGAATATCTATTTCGTCCACCTTTCCAGCGGCGTCTCCGCGGAACTTATTGCCGGGGCGCGCGCCAAAGGCGTACGGGCCCTGGGAGAAACCTGTCCCCAATATCTGCTCCTCCGGGAAGCGCTCTTTAAACGAAAGGACGGACACCTCTACGCCACCTGTCCGCCGGTGAGAACAGCCGGGGACGCGGCAGCTCTCTGGACGGCCTTTAATAAAGGCGCGCTGGGCGTAGTAGCGACCGACAACTGCACTTTTACCCGCCGGCAGAAAGACCAGTGGGCGGGGGATATAGGCCGGCTTTACATGGGTCTGCCCGGCACTCAGACTTTGCTCCCGCTCATTTATACTTTCGGGGTCAAAGAGGGCCGCATAAAACTTTCCGGGCTGGCGAGGATTTTATCCGCAAACCCCGCCAGGGTCATGGGGCTTTACCCGCAAAAAGGCGTGATAAGGCCGGGCTCGGACGCCGATTTCGCCCTCGTAGACCCCTCCGCGTCCGCGCCGGTGGATTTCAGAAAACTCAAACACAATACGGATTATTCGCCCTACCAGGGCCTTAAACTCTCCGGCTGGGCAAAAAAAACTATTTTAAGAGGGGAAGTGATCGCCGAAGAGGGGGAACTGCTCCAGCCCGACAGGCCCGGAGGGCGGTTCCTGCGCCGCAAAAAGACGATGCTACGATAGCCATTACCCGATATCCGGTGTAATAAATTTTTTAATTATTTATCCAGTTTCTATATTTACTGGTTACCGGTTACTGAATACTGGTTACTGTAAAAATTGCCGTGCTGTTTTTACATCTTTAAATATCTGCCTTCGGAGGGCTTCCCTGGAACTGAATTTTCTTTCGGGCCGCAGGCGCCGCAGGAATTCCACTTCCAGCCTGCGCCCGTAAATATTCCGGTCAAAATCCAGTATATGGACTTCCAAAAGCAGGGGGGCGGCGGAAGCCGCCACGGTCGGGCGCCGTCCCACGTTGGCCACTCCATAAAACATTTCGTCTCCCAGCCGTACTCTCACGGCGAAGATGCCTGGCGGCAGGATCTTGGCCGGGTGGGCGCCTATGTTGGCGGTCGGAAATCCCAGACGGCGGCCCAGGCCAGCCCCCCTGACCACTTTTCCGGAGACGGAATAGTTCCATCCCAGACACCTGGCGGCCGGTTCCACTCGGCCTTTCCTGAGAAAAGCGCGGATAAGCGAAGAAGAGATCTTGCTGCCTTTGAAAACGGCAAAAGGTATCGCCTTAAACCCGACTCCCGCCGAGGCGCAGCGCCTCCTGAGAAAAACGAGGTCGCCTTTACGGTCTTTGCCGAGGGCAAAATCACGGCCTACGCACAGCCCCCGGGCGGAGCGGGCGTTCAGGATTATCTTGTCAAAAAAAGCCTCCGCGCTCATCTCCGCCAGCGCGTTGTTAAACGGAATTCTGGCGATATTTTTCACCCCCAGGCGCCGGATCCGCTCCTCGCGCTCCCCCGGCAGGGTGATAAGACAATTTTCCTTTTCCCCGGAGAAAAAAAACCTGGGCGGCAGGGGGAAATAGGCGAGAGAGCTGTCCAGGCCCCTCTTCAGGCTTTCCCGGATAAGCGCCCTGATGATCTTCTGGTGACCGAGATGCACCCCGTCGTAAGTGCCGATAGTAAGGAATACGGGCATATCAGCCCAAATTCCTCAGCCGGAATTTGGAAGGATGAGGGATGAGGGATGAGGGATGAAAAACTAATTTCATAAATATCCGTTTGGGCGGGCGGCTTCAACCGAAATTTCAGGTTTTATAGATTTTTCAGGTCAGGAGGAACTTCCAGCAGTCTGGCCTTAAGACTATCAAGCGGAAGTTCCTGAAGAGTTTCCCTGTCCAGGGCGTCCGCCACTGTCCAGCGGTTCACGCTAAGCCGGCGCAATTCGCTCAAATGACCCCCGGTACCGAGCATGCGGCCTATTTCATAGGCGATGGAGCGCACGTAAGTGCCGCCTGAACATTCCACCTCGAACTTAAGCGACGGCTCTTTAAAAGAGTACCTGTTCCACTTAATATTGACCTCGCGGCGGATGGCCGGAACCGCGCTGTTCTTGCGGGCCAGTTTGTAAAGATGCGTGCCTTTATAGCGTACGGCGGAAAATGACGGCACCTGCTGGACGACCTTGCCGGTGAAAAAGCCGATAACGTTCTTTATCTTTTCCTGCGTAATGCCCGCCACAGGCGTTTCCCTGAGGACTTTCCCTTCGGCGTCCCAGGTGTCGGTTTCCACTCCCAGAGTTACGACGCCGCTGTATACTTTGACGCAGCTCTGAAGTTTGGCCTGGTACTTGGTGGCGGAACCCATCAGCATGACCAGGAGCCCGGTGGCCATTGGATCCAGGGTGCCGGTGTGCCCTATTTTCTTGAAGTTAAAACGGCGGCGCAGAAGATCCACGGCGTCGTGCGAGGTTATGCCTTTAGGCTTGTCAAAAAGCAAAAGGCCTGAAATCTGGGGGGAAGCGGGTTTCATATGGCAGATTAAGAATCAGGCGGCCAGGAGCTTCTGGATCTCGGCCAGGACTTTTGTTCTGGTTTCCTCCATGCCGGCCTTTATCTTGCAGCCGGAGGCGTTTTTATGGCCTCCACCGCCGAAGATCTTGGCCAGAGAACTGACGTCCGCGTGGCCCCTGGAACGGAAAGTAACGCCTATGCGGCCCTCTTCCTCCCTGAAAAGAACGGCTAATTTCACGCCCGGCGCCATCATTCCGTAATTTATGACATTCTCGGTATGCTCGGGCGCGGCGTCGAAATCGGTGAAGTCCGAAGTCCTGAGCGTCATTACGGCCACCCGGCCGCCGCTGAGCAGCTCAAGGCTCTCCAGCGCCCGTCCGAGGATCTTGAGCGCCGGGGCTGATTTGGAGGCGTAAAGCAGATCGTTGATCCTGGAGAATTTAAAACCCGTTTCCAGCAGCCGCGAAGCCACCTCCAGAGTGCGGGGGCTGGTGGCCGGAAAATGAAAACGACCCGTGTCGGTCACTATCCCCACGTAAAGACAGGCGGCTTCGGTCTTGGTGATATGCACGTTCATACTGTAAAAAAGCCTGTAAATTATCTCGGCCGTGGAGGAAGAATGCGGCTCCACGATATTGACATCGCCGTATAATTCGGAAGTCTTGTGGTGGTCGATATTCACCACTTTCCCGGCGTGTTTGAGGACGGAGGAAAGATCCCCGCCGCGCGCGGGGGTGGAACACTCCAGCAGTATGGCGGCATCGAAGCGTTTTTTTTGCGGCACACGCCCGATCCTGATGCTCCCGGCGTGGGGGAGGAAACCGAGATTTTCCGGCACCGGATCGCTGGAAAAAAGATAAACTTTTTTGCCAAGACGCCTCAGCACGGAAGAAATGGCCAGCATACTGCCGAGAGTGTCCCCGTCGGGATTCAGATGCCCGGCCAGGAAAAAACTCCCGCCAGCCACTATTATTTCCTCTAGTTTTTTGAATTCCTGCTCAAGATCCGGTGTTTTCATTACTAGCCTATGGCTGTGCCGTATCAAGGGCTATGCCCATCAGACGGCCTTTTGTCGGCGCCGCCGTCGGGGACGGTTTACCCCGGGCGGCCATCTTTCTTTTCGGCTCTTATCTTGTCGAAAAGAGTCTCTATTCTGGCCGCCGCCTCCGGCGTGGGATCATGCTTGAACATTATCGCCGGAATGGTTCTGAGCCTGAGGCGTTTCTTAAGCGCGGCCCTGATAAGGTATATAGATCTGGTCAACAGGGCTTCGGTCCAGGCTTTATCGTGACCGAAGACGGAGAAATAAACGTGCAGCATCTTGCCGTCGTCCACCAGCTCCACTCCGGTGATAGTGACGATGCCGCGGGAATTAAGGCCGTGCACATCCTGAAGCGCCAGGCTCACCTCGCGCAAAAAAAGCTCTTTGAGCCGGTCGGTTCGTTTAAACATAATTACGCCGGGCGTATCCTTCTCACTCTCTCTTCCCGGGTGACGGCCTCCAATATATCCCCTGTCTGGAAATTCCTGTACCCTTCCAGCAGGATCCCGCATTCCAGGCCTTTTTCCACTTCTTTCACGTCTTCCTTGAAACGTTTCAGGCCGGAGATCTTTCCGGTGTAGACCGTATCTTTTCCCCGGAGCAGCCGGACCGGCTGGCCGCGGACTACTTTACCTTCTTTGACCAGCGAGCCTGCGACTTTTCCTGAACTCAGGTCGAAGATCTGCTGGATCTCCGCCCGGCCGGTGACGGTCTCTACCACTTCCGGCTCAAGTAGACCGCTCATCGCGGCCTTGATGTCCTCAATAAGATCATAAATGATCTTATACGTCCGGATTTCCACTCCGGAAGCTTTCGCTTCCTCTTTTACCTTGGAATCCGCGTCCACGTGGAAGCCGAAGATGACGGCATCCGAGGCTTTCGCCAAAAGCACGTCCGATTCGGTGATATTCCCGACGCCGGAGTGGAGGATGCGGATGGCAACTTCCTGGTTGCTCAGCTTTTCCAAAGAATCCTTAATGGCCTGGAGCGAACCGAAGACGTCGGTTTTGAGGACGACGTTAAGGTTCTTCAGGAGTTTCTGGTCGACCTGGGACTTCAGCGAGAGCAGACTGACATGTTTCTGATGTATCAGGGATTCTTCGCGTTTGTGCAGCTTTCTCTTTTCCGCCACGTGGCGGGCTTCTTTTTCGGTCGCGTAGATCTTGAAGATATCTCCCGCGTGCGGGAGCTGCCCGCCTATACCCAGGAGTTCCGCCGGTTCGCTCGGCCCGATCCGTTCAAGGCGCGCTCCCCGGTCGTTCACAAGGGCGCGCACTTTGCCGTGCGAGGTTCCGACTACGAACGGGTCTCCCACTTTAATAGTTCCGCTCTCAGTGATCACGGTCGCCACGATGCCTTTTTGGGAATCCAGCCGCGATTCGATCACTATGCCGGAGCCCATCTTGTCGGGGTTGGCCTTCAGTTCCATCATCTCGGCCTGGATGCTGACCAATTCCAGAAGTTTATCCAGGTTGGTGCGTTTCTTGGCCGAGATCTCCACCATTACCGTGGAGCCGCCCCAATCCTCGGGATTGAGTCCGATATTGGCCAGGCGCTGCTTTATGTCCTGCGGATTGGCCGTCGGCAGATCCATCTTATTGATAGCCACGATGATCGGGACATTGGCCGCCTTGGCATGGTTGACGGCTTCTAGCGTCTGGGGCATGACGCCGTCCACCGCGGAGACCACCAGTATGACGATATCGGTTATCTTGACGCCGTGCGCCCGCATGGCCGTGAAAGCTTCATGGCCCGGGGTGTCCAGAATGGTTATCTTGCCCCTGGGGGTGGAAACCATGTAAGCCCCGATATGCTGGGTTATCTGCCCGGCCTCGGAGTCCACCACGTTGGATTCCCGGAGAGCGTCGAGGAGAGTGGTTTTGCCGTGGTCGACATGGCCCATGATCGTCACTATGGGATAACGGGGCTTAAGGTTCTCCGGCTTTTCGGTTTCCACTACTTCCGCGGCTTCCTCGTCGAATATGGGCACGATCTCAAGATCATAGCCGTAATCCACGGCGACAAGTGTAGCCACGTCGGGATCGAGGCGCTGATTAATGGTGGCGAACACGCCCATGCTCATAAGTTTTTTTATATAGTCGGTGGGTTTGACGTTCATTTTTTCCGCCAGTTCGCGGACCACGACCTGGGTGGAAACTTTTAGTTTCTGAAGCTCCTTAGGTTCCACCGGCGCGGGAGCCGGGACGGATTTGGCGCCCGCCGCGGGAACAGGGGCGGCGGGTTTCACGGGCTGCGCCGGCGTCTGCGGCGCGGCGTGTTTTGCCGGCTGGGACGGATGCGCGGGCGCGGACGACGGTCTGAAAGCGTGAGCGGCGGGTCTATGCGGCTGGGCCGAGGCGGCGGGCCTGTAAACGGAGCCCGACGGCGGAATGTCCGGCTTCGCGGGCTGCGGAGGAATGACGGGCGCCGCGCTGACAGCGGGCGCCGGCACGGGTGCGGGCGTAACGACCGGAGGAGCGGGCGGGGGGGGCGTGACTTCCGGCTTGGCGGGCTGAGGGGGAGGGACGTACCCCTCGGGCCTTGAAATGGAAATAATGAGACGCTTCGGAGGCTGCGGCGGCTTTACCTCTTCCTTGACCGCTTCGACCGGCTCCGCGGCTTTGTTTTTTTTGGCTTTCACCACGCCCGGCTTCTTTGCCTTTGCCGGCGCGGCGGCGCTTTCCCCGGCTTTTTCCGGCTGGGCCTTTTTTACGGCTTTCTTCACGGGCTTTTTTTCCGAGTTTTCGGCGGCAGCCGGCTTAGCCGCGGATTTTTTCTTTGTTTTTCCGGTCAAATCGTCATTTGCTTTCTGTTTCTTTAGACTCATTTTCTTGTACCTCTTTGTTTTCCAAAACCTTGGGGGCCGCCGAGGGCGCGGTTTTGTTGCCGTAACCGGGGTTTTCTTCCAGGAATTTATTGGCGCCGGAAACGATCTTCTGGGCCGTCTTCTCGCCTATCCCTTCCAGAGCGCACAGATCCTCCACCGTGAACCCGGCGATCTTGCGGATATCGGACATGCCCAGCTTAACCAGGGTATCGGCCACTTTGGCGCCGATGCCGTCTACTTTCAGCAGATCCTGAACGGCCATATCGTTGGTTTTTTTGGCTTCCTCCACTTTCTGCCCTTCCGATTTCACTTCCAGCTCCCAGCCCGTGAGCCTGGACACCAGTTTTATGTTCTGCCCTTCCCGGCCTATGGCGATCGCCAACTGGTCGTCGGGCACGATGATCAGCGCCTTTTTGGAAGCCTTATCAATCACCCTGACGGAAAGCACCGTGGCGGGGGAGAACGATTTGGCCAGCATATGCAGCGGCTCCTCGGTGTAAGGAATAAGATCTATCTTCTCGTTGGAAAGCTCCGCCATGATAACGCGGATGCGGGAACCGCGGATGCCGACGCAGGCGCCGACGGGATCCACCTTTGAGGAATTGCTCTTCACCACCACCTTTGATCTGAAGCCGGGATCGCGAACCACGTCCGAGATCTCGACGACCTTTTCCGCTATCTCGGGGACTTCCGCCTCGAACAGGCCCTTGAGGAAAGCGATGGAGGCGCGCGAGAGGACTATCTGGAGGCCCTTATTCTCCTTGTCGACGCGGTGGATGATGGCGCGCACGCGCTGATTGATGGTGTAATGCTCGCGCCGGATCTGTTCGGAATAGGGCAGAACGGCTTCGGTCTTGCCAAGATCCACGAAAATATCGCGGCCGGCGATATGGTGCACCAGGCCGGTGACGATCTCTCCCTCGCGGGGCTTGAATTCGTCGAATAGCTTCACTTTTTCAATTTCCCTGATCTTCTGGATGAGCACCTGCTTCGCCGTCTGGGCGGCGATGCGGGAGAAGTCCTGGATATCCACCGGAATATTTACCTCTTCGTCGAGCTTGGCCGAAGGCTCGTACTTGACGGCCTCTTCCTCGCTGATCTCTATCTCGGGCGTAAATACCTCTTTCACGACCTTTTTCACCAGATAGCCGCACATCTCGCCCGTATCGGGATCGATGGTGGCCGCGATCTGCGAAGTCTTGCCGAAATATTTACGGAGGGCCGAAACAAGGGCGTCGGTGATAGTCTTGAAGACGTCGTCCCTTTTTATATTCTTTTCCCGTTCCAGCTGCTCCAGCGCCAGGATAAGTTCGGTCTTGCTCTTGAAAGTATTTTCTTTGTTCATATCTTTTTCCTCTTTAACGATTTAAGATTCCGGATTCCGGATTGAAGATTGAACGAGCTCCCGTCCGATCTTAAATCTTGAATCTTTAATCCCGAATCTGATTGTGTTTTCTTAATATTTCGTCGTCGCCGGGGTTAAGCCTCGCTTCATCGATCTCATTGAGATCGAACGCGAGACCGCCGCTCAAAAGGACTTTCCCGTCCTTAAAATCCAGCAGATCTCCGTAATAAACGCGGGCGTTGTTCACCGGCTTTTTGAGCCTGAGTTTAACTTTTTCGCCCTTGAATTTGAGGAAATCTTTTTCTTTCCTCAGCACCCGGTCCACCCCGGGGGAAGAGACCTCAAGGATATAGCCGCCCTCAAGAACGCCGCTCATATCCAGATAGGAACCGATCTTATCGCTCATAACGCCGCAGTCTTCCAGCGACACTCCGCCTTCCACCCGGTCTATAAAAAACTGGAGCAGGAACTTGGGCCCCTGCCTGAGCACTTTAAGATCCACAAGCTCAAAACCGTTCTCCGTGAATAACGGCTCCGTCTCTTTCTCAATGCGCTCTTTTTGCATAAATATCCCCGAAAGGCCTTCTTTTATAAAAAAAAGCGGCCGAACTTCAGCCACCTATGGTATTATAATACCATTTTTCCGGAAAAATGACAACGCAAAAAACAGGATGCAAATAACGGGGCACGAATGCGCATAGTATGGTAGGGGAGCGCTA
>MGTT01000017.1:0-3725 GCA_001799575.1 Elusimicrobia bacterium GWA2_56_46 | reverse complement strand
GCCGCTCCTTTACGGAGCGGTAAAGACCTCTGCCGCCAGCTTTCTTAAACTTCCCGTCAGCGCCGACGCCATAGCTCTTGGCGGAAACGCCGTAGTCCTTGGAAAAGGCATAGGCAGCGTTACGGCTAATCCGGCAATGCTGAGCTTCATAAACCGCCAGGAGTTTCAAACTTCCTATGGCCCCCATCTTGAAAACTACAGATTCTTCAACGCCTCCTACGGGCGCCGGGACCCTTTCATAAACACCGGCCTGTCGTTCACACGGGTTGCCGCGGACGATTTCGAGGGCCGCGACGCGCAGGGCGCTCCCACCGGCTCCTTTGGCGCCGGTGACACCGCTTTTAACCTGAGCGCGGCCAGGATCTTTAACGACCTTTCCCTCGGCATGACTTTTAAATATATAAGCTCCACCATAGAAAACGAATCCGCCTCGGCCCTGGCGGTCGACGCCGGGCTTGTGTTTTTGGGAGATAAATACGCGGCGTGGCCCTGCGATCTGGGTTTTTCAATACGGAACCTCGGTACCAGCATGAAGTATATAAACAAAAGAGAGCCCCTCCCCCTTACGGCTTCCGCGGCGCTCGCCGTTACCATATTGGGCTCCGTAAAAGCGGGGATCAACATAAGCGATAATCTGACCGAAAACGCTTTTGAATTCGGCCTCGGTATGAATTTCAGTCCAGTGAACAACTTTTCGCTAAGCGGAGGCCTGAGCAGAGATCCCGCCAAAACCGCGGCCTACGATTCCATGCCTTTAAGGCTGAATGCGGGACTGGAGTTCCAGGTTTCCGATTTCATGCTGGGTTATGGTTTTGTCCCCGTGGGCGAACTGGGCAGCTTTCAGAGAATGAGCATAGGACTCAGATTCGGGGAAACAGGAAAACCGGCGAAGAAAGACAGAGGCGGAACCAAAAGACGCTCCAAACCTTTGAACAAAAAAAACTGGGAATTCAGATGACCGGAGAATACTTAAATGCCTGACCAATTTCCTGATTTTTCCCGCAAATATTTAAAAGCCGGCCTGTTTCTGCTTTTATCGGTTTTTCCGTCCGCGCGGCTCTTTTCGCAAACCGGCACTGTTAATGTAAATTCAAACCCGGCCGGCGCCGTTTTCTTATACTGTTACGGCGCGGGCTGCAATCCCACCACGTCTTCCCTGCCCTCCGTCACCAATATTTCGGTTCCCGGACTTACGGCCGGGATCTGGCGTATAAAATACACCCTGAGCGGTTACCTTGATTCCCAGATATACGAACAGTCTTTGCCGCCGGCCGGCGCCATAACTTTCAACCATACATTCACGGCGCCGCAGCCCTCCCTTACCTCGCTAAGCCCCGCTTCCGGAATGACCGGGAACCGCAATACCCTGACACTGAACGGCGGCAATTTTAATTCTATAACTAAGGTAAGGCTGTATGATTATCTGCAAAGGCTTGTCGGGGAGCTTTCAGCCGCGACCCAGCCGCAGGACGGCAGTTGGACTTTCACCCTGGTAGATAGCGCGCGAATAACCATATCTTTCGCCGCGGACGTTCCTTACGGAACTTATTATTTTGAGGCCGTAAACGACACGCTTGCCTCTTCCAAATCCGCCTACGACATGCAGCCGAACATTACTCCGGATCTGCAGCTGGTGCAAACTTTGACTCCTTACACCGACTCGATCGGGGGAACGCACCAGATGTCCATATACCGGTTAAAGGACTGGCGAAGCGGCTATCCGGTGCACTTCCTGTTCATAAGCGGGCACACGCTCAACGGAGCCCATGCCCCTCACCCGCTTATAGTGGGGTCCCCTGGTTACACGTTATTCCCCGCTCCGCCAAGCACGGACGCGGCCGACATTACCTGGTCTGCGGCGTCCGTGCCGACCATGGATGTCTCCCTCCCCGCGTCATCCGAGAACCGCCAGTGCTTTAATCCTGACTGTTTCCACCACGTGAATTATGCGACATTCAGCGATCTCGCGGGAACCATAGATTGGGCCCTTAAAAACGGCTATGCCGCGGTCATGCCGTACACGCGCCTCTATGCCGGCCGGGATTTTTTATCCGGAGCCTACGAGATCATAAGCGTTATTGAAGCCGTGAAGACTTTTCCGGACATAGATCCCACCCGGATAGGCATGCTGGGAGGGAGTCTCGGCGGCTTTCTGACGGTCTACACGCTTTCACGGCCCGACAAACCGCTGGCCATTAAAGCGGCGGTGGCGGCGGTCGCGCCGATCGACCTCAGGTCCGTTGAAACTTATTACTTCGGGTCTCTCAACACGCTGCAGCCGATAGACTCGCTGCGGCATGCGAGCCAGGATTTCGCCACCCCCTACGCCAACCGCATGTACCGTTCTATGGGCAGGACGGAAAGCTCCGCGTGGGACGCCATGTCCAATGCGAATACCGCGAGAGATCTCACCACGCCGCTGCTCCTCTTCAGCGGCACGGACGACATGATGGTTCCGGTTTCCGAAACCACCAATCTATACAACTCCGCGAAAACAAATGGGAAGACGGTGAACAAATATATCTACCAGAACGGCCCGCCGCTGTTCGACACTAAATCCGCGGCGGAAGCCGGGCACGGAGTTCTCGATACGAATTCGCCGGTAAGGATGCAGACGGTTCTGAATGAGAATTTTTTGTTTTACAATATACCTCCGGATGTCGCTTCCATCCCCCGTTCACATCCTCAGGATGGAGATCTTATTTCTATCCTTTCCGCGTACCGGACGGAAATGTGCGCCGCTCCCGCGGAAAAAGCCAATCTCTCGGATCTTATCGTCACGCTGGCCAACCCCAAATTCCTTTACGCAAGCGCCGATACCCGGGTTCCGGCCGGCAACGGGCCCTCCGCCGTGGCGGCGGCCATAAATTATGTCTGGGCGCTGGAAGGCGTTTCGTGGACAGCCGACAATGTGACAGCGAATCTGCAGGCCGGGAGCCTTCCCACCACTTGTTCCGCCACCACGGCGAATATCAATTCAACGCCGACCGGCGCCACTATCTCGGTCTCGTACAATGGCGGGACATTCGTGGATCTGGCTGAACTTACCCCGGCCGCCTACACCTCGGTGGCGCCCGGCTCCTGGCGGGTAAAACTGACCAAGGCCGGCTATCAGACCTGGGAGCAGACCCAGGAACTTCCGCCGGGCGGCGCAATAGTTTTTTCGGCTGTGCTTACGCAAGGGGATACGACGCCGCCGGTTATCAGCGGGGTTGCCGGTTCGAATATTTCCAACTCCGCCGCGATTATAGCCTGGACCACTAACGAGGCCTCGGATTCGCAGGTCGAATACGGGCCCACAACCGCCTATGGCAATTCAACCGCGCTGAATTCCGCCATGGTGACCGCCCACAGCGCCGGATTATCCGGCCTGGCCGCGAGCACGCTTTATCACTACCGTGTCAAGTCGAGGGACGCGGCCTCCAACCTCGCCACTTCGGCCGATTATACTTTCACCACTTCGGCCGCGCCTGATACGACGGCGCCCGTCATCAGCGGAGTCATTAGTTCGAATATCTCCAATAACGCCGCTACCATAGCCTGGGCCACCAATGAGGCTTCCAACTCTCAGGTCGAATACGGGCTCACTACCGCCTACGGCAATTCAACCGCGCTGAATTCCGCCATGGTGACCGCTCACAGCGCCGGGGTATCCGGCCTGGCCGCGAGCACGCTTTATCACTACCGTGTCAAATCGAGGGACGCAGCCTCCAACCTCGCCACTT